>CAVVDE010000009.1:0-90674 GCA_963746975.1 uncultured Gaiellaceae bacterium | reverse complement strand
GGGCCCTTCCCGTGAGCGCGACGGAAGCGACCGCCCCGACGCGAGACGTGAGGCGCCGACGGGCGTCTGCCCTCCAGCGCAAGCAGACGCGGCTCGCGTGGCTCATGCTCGCGCCTGCGCTGGTCGTGGTCGCATTCGTTGCCTTCTACCCGCTCGGGCGGACCGTCTACCAGAGCTTCACGAACCAGCAGTTCCTGGCCCTCGAGCCGACGAAGTGGGTCGGGCTCGCGAACTACCGGCAGGCTCATCCACGACGACGCCTTCCGGCACTCGATCTGGGTGACCGTGAAATTCACGGTGATCACGGTCTCCTTCGAGTTCGTGCTCGGTCTCATCATCGCGCTCGTCGTCAACTCGAGCTTCAAGGGGCGAGGCGTGATGCGCGCCGTCATGCTCGTGCCCTGGGCGATCCCGACCGTCGTCTCCGCCCAGATGTGGAAATGGATGTACGACCAGATCTTCGGCCCGATCAACGACGCGGGCGTACGCCTCCATGTCCTCTCGCACAACGTCGCGTGGGTCGCCGATCCGACCACCGCGCTGTGGGCGGTCTCGGCAGTCGACATCTGGAAGACGACGCCCTTCGTCGCTCTCCTCCTGCTGGCCGGCCTGCAGGTGATCCCGCACGACCTGTACGAGGCGGCGGACGTGGACGGGGTAGGCAAGTGGCACCAGTTCTGGCGCATAACGCTCCCTCTCCTCAAGCCCGCGATCCTGGTCGCGCTGATCTTCCGCACGCTCGACGCGCTGCGCGTCTTCGACATCTTCTACGTCTTCTTCGGCTCCCGAGCCGACACGCAGACGATGTCGATCGTTGCCCAGAACACGATCGTGACGGAAGGCGACGTCGGCTACGGCGCCGCGATCAGCGTCGCGATCTTCCTGATCATCGGCCTCTTCGTCGTGATCTACACGACCTTCATTCGAGTCCAGGAGCAATGAGATGACCGAGACCGTCGTCTCCGAGCCCAAGACCACCAAGGTCCAGCCGCGGGCCGTCACGCTGGCGCCGAGCCGCACGCCGAAGCCCTGTCTGGAGGCTGGTGAAGAGGACGGCGTTCTACCTCCTCGTCGCACTCATCTTCGTGTACGCGCTCTTCCCCTTCTATCTGGGTGATCCGCTCGGCGTTCACCCCCGAGAGCGACCTCTTCATCACGCCGATCAAGTGGTTCCCCGCTCACCCGACGCTGCAGAACTTCCGCTACGTGCTCGAGACCAAGGACTTCCAGGAGGCGCTCGTCAACTCGGCGATCGTCGCCGGCTCGGTCACGTTGATCGCCGCTTGCTCTCGGGGCCCTCGCGAGTTACGCGCTCGGGCGAATCAAGTTCCGGGGGCGCACGCTGATGATGTACCTGATGCTCTCGATGACGATCTTCCCCCAGATCGCGATCCTCGGCGCCCTCTACACCATGGTCAACAACTTCCATTTCTACAACAGCCTGAAGGCGCTGATCCTGACGTACATGATCCTCGTGATCCCGCTCACGGTCTGGGTCCTCACGAGCTTCATGCGGGCGCTGCCCCGCGACCTCGAGGAGGCCGCGTACATCGACGGCGCCTCCCCATTCCAGACCTTCTGGCGTGTCGTGCTGCCGCTCGTGGCGCCGGCGCTCGTCACCACCGGCATGCTCGCCTTCATCGCGTCGTGGAACGAGTTCCTCTTCGCCCTGTCGTTTACGGAGACTCCCGACAAGCACACGGTCCCCGTCGCTATCACGAGCTTCACAACAGGCAGAGGCGGAACATTCCAGTACCCGTGGGGCGAGGTGATGGCGGCCACATTGATCGTGACCGTTCCGCTGATCGCTCTCACGCTGATTCTGCAGCGGCGCATCGTGGCGGGGCTCACGGCGGGCGCCGTCAAGGGCTAGACCTACAGCGTGGCCCGGGTCTCCGGATCGAAGAAATAGAGTCGGCTCGTGTCGACGGCGAGCTCGGCGGTGCTCCCCTCGGTGATTCGCGTCTTGGGATCGACGCGTGCGACCAGACGCGTGCCCTCTTTCTTCCCCGTAGGGCCGGCGTCCTCGAGCGCCGGGTCTGCGTCTTGCGCGACGCCGCTGATCACCCCTGTCGCCGCGACGGTGAAGTACACGAGCACCTCGGCGCCCAGGGGCTCGGTGTAGTCACACGTGATCGCGAGCCGCCTGTCTGCAGGAGCACCCGAATCCACGCTCACGTCCTCGATGTCCTCCGGGCGGATGCCGATCACGATTGGGCGGCCCACGTAGTCGCCGAGGTTCGTGTGAGCTCGCGCGAGCTCGTCGGCGACAGCGAGCGTGTACCCGCCGAAGGTCACGGCGAGAGCACCGTTCGAACGCTGGAGCTCCGCCTCGACCATGTTGATCGAGGGCGACCCGATGAACCCCGCCACGAACTCGTTGACGGGCCGCTCGTAGAGCGCCTGCGGGGTCGCGACCTGCTGCAGCCTCCCGTGCTGCATCACGGCCACGCGGTCGCCCAGCGTCATCGCCTCGGTCTGGTCGTGCGTCACGTATACGGTCGTGACGCCGAGCCGCCGCTGCAGGTCGTGGATCTCGCCGCGCATCTGCACCCGGAGCTTCGCGTCGAGGTTCGAGAGAGGCTCATCCATGAGGAACGCCTGGGGCTCGCGGACGATCGCACGGCCCATCGCGACGCGCTGACGCTGTCCACCTGAGAGCGCCCGTGGCTTACGGTCCAGGAACTCCTCGATTTGGAGGATCCCTGCGGCCCTTTCGACGCGCTCGGCGATGTCAGCCTTCGACATCTTGCGGAAGCGGAGCCCGAAGGCGAGATTGTTCCTTACGGTCATGTGTGGGTAGAGCGCGTAGCTTTGGAAGACCATGGCGATATCGCGCTCTTTCGGCGTGAGATCGTTGACGACCTCGTCACCGATCGAGATCGTGCCCTCGGTGATCTCCTCGAGGCCGGCGAGCATCCGGAGCGCTGTCGTCTTGCCGCAGCCCGAAGGCCCGACCATGACCATCAGCTCACCGTCTTCGATCGCGAGGTCGAGGTCGAAGACCGCCTGCGTCCCGTCGTCGTAGATCTTCGATACTCCGGCGAACGTGATCTCGGCCATCGCTCTCCTCGTCCGAATGCAGCGACATCCTACGGCGCCAGCGTGGACGAAGGCATAGTCAACGTCGAGCCCTGGTGGCGCCAGGGCGTCCTCTACCAGATCTACCCCAGGTCGTTCGCCGACTCGAACGGCGACGGGATCGGAGATCTCCGGGGAATCGTCTCCAAGCTCGACTACCTCGAATGGCTCGGCATCGACGGGATCTGGCTCAACCCGATCAACCCGTCCCCGAACGTCGACTGGGGCTACGACGTCGCGAACTACACGGACGTCCACCCCGATCTCGGCACGCTCGCCGATCTCGACCACCTCGTCGCCGAGGCGGCGCCGCGCGGGATCCGCGTCCTGCTCGACCTCGTGCCCAACCACACGTCGAACCGCCATCCATGGTTCCGTGAGCGTCCCGACTACTACGTCTGGGCAGACGAGATACCGAACAACTGGCAGGCAATCTTCGGTGGCGGTTCGGCGTGGACGCTTGACCCGGAGCGCGGGCGGTACTACCTGCACAACTTCGCTCGCGAGCAGCCAGACCTCGACTGGTGGAACCCGAGTGTCCGCGCCGAGTTCGAGCGCATCCTCCGCTTCTGGTTCGACCGAGGTGTCGCCGGCTTCCGGATCGACGTGTGCCATGCGCTGATCAAGGACCGAGAGCTGCGCGACGATCCTCCTGCCACCGAAGAGGACGACCCACATACTCGCGCGCAGGGCGTACGGCGTCTGTACTCGATGAACCGCCCGGAAACGCACGAGATCTTGCGCGACTGGCGCACACTGAGCGATTCCTACGAGCCTGCGCGCATCCTCGTCGGCGAGGTCTACGTGCTCGACGTCGCGGCGTGGGCTCGGTTCTACGGATCCGGCTCGGACGAGCTGAACCTTGCTTTCAACTTCGCATTCGTCCACGCGGATCTCGAGGCGGAGCAGATGCGCGGGGTCGTCCGAGCGACGGAGGCAGCAGCGCCGAAAGGAGCCTGGCCGTGTTGGACCGGTTCGAACCATGATGCCGGCCGTCTTACGAGCCGTTGGTGCGGCGGCGACGAGGCGCTTGCACGCTGCGCGTTGCTCGTGTTGCTCACTCTGCGCGGAACGCCCTTCCTCTACTACGGCGACGAGCTCGCACTCCCCGACGGCCATGTGCCACCCGAGTTTGTGCGCGACGTCGCCGACCCGCCGCGGGATCCCTGTCGAACCCCGATGCCGTGGACACGGCAGGGCGGCTGGGAGTGTCCGTGGCTGCCGCTCGAGGACACGAGCCGCAATGTCGAGGACCAGCGTTCCGACACGGCTTCCACTCTCCACTTCACACGTGACCTCATCGCGCTCCGCAGGCGGACGCCCGAGCTCCGAACGGGTGCATACGAGGAGCTGCCTGCGCCTGCGGGCACATGGGCGTGGCGTCGGGGCGACGATGTCGTCGTGGCGGCAAACCTCGGCTCGGATCCAGCCGAGATCGAGGGGGTCGACGGGACGGTCGCGCTTGCCACTGTCCGTAGGCGCGAGGGCGAGGTTACAGCGGGACGGCTCACCCTAGGCCCGGCGGAGGGCGCCGTCATCCTCCGTTCGCGCGCTCGTCACGAGTCCTTCTGACGGCAGCATCGCCTGCGCTCGGTAGCCGTTGAGGCTTCCGACCTCTACGCCAAAGTGTCCGACCGGCAGCCCGAAGGAGATTTTCACCTCCCCTCAGCGGGCGGTCTCCTGGCATCGCGTCTCTCGTAGCCGCTTCGACGTCGCCACTTGTCGTTTCGCGTGAACGCGAGTCGACCTTCGATTCCCCGCAACGCCGACGCGATGCCCCTAGCGCCAGTCTTCGCGCAGCCACTTCGACAGGTGTCGAGGCGCTGAGAGCGGGGCGTCCATCCCCCCTCGACCGCGAGGAGAAGGCCGGAGCCTTGCGGGCACTTCGGGCGATCTCGTCCTTCGGGACCTCCTTGACCCCGAGACCGAAGGCGATGTTGTCGTAGACGGAGAGGTGTGGATACAGGCGTAGCTCTGGAAGACCATCGCGATGTCCCGTGAACGGGCGGGAACATGATTCACGACGCGCTCGTCGATGCGGAGCACGCCCTCCGAGATGCTCTCGAGCCGGCGACCATCGCATTGCGGTCGTCTTGCCGCGGCCGGACGGCCCACGAGCACCATGAACTCACCGTCGCCGATCTCGAGCGCGAGATCGTTCACGGCGCACGTCCCATTCGGGTAGGCCTTCGCGACCTGGTCGGATCGAACGGTTGCCAATCCGTACCTGCCCGACGAAGTGCGCGTGGCATTTATTCACATCGGTGACGGTGCGGCAGCGCGCGATAGCTGTGGCTCGTCACAAGTCGCGACTTGCGGAGAGCCCGTCGCTAGGCTCCGGCGCATGGAGCTCGAGGGGAAGACCGCGGTCGTCACCGGCGCGTCGAGCGGCATCGGCGCCTCGACCGTGCGCAAGCTGCGCGAGGCGGGAGTCCGGGTGGTCGGCGGCGCACGGCGCGTCGAGCAGATCGAGGCCGACGTCGCGCTCCCACTCGACGTCACGGACGAGGAGAGCTCAGCGGCCTTCGTGACCCGCGCGGTCGCCGAGCTCGGGGGCATCGACATCCTCTTCAACAACGCGGGCCTCGCGCTCGGCCGCTACCCGTTCACCGAGTCGACGCTCGAGGACGAGGAGACCGTCCTGCACACGAACGTGGACGGTGTGCTGCGCATCACGCGCCTCTGCCTGCCGCACATCCGCGACGGCGGACACATCCTGTTCATGGGCTCGGTCGCGGGGCGGCAGGCGTATCAGAACGCCGCCTCGTACGTCGCGGCGAAGTTCGGGCTGCGCGGTTTCGTCTACGGGCTTCGCGAGGACCTGCTCGGCCGGCCGATCCGGATCACGACCGTCGATGCCGGGCTCGTCGCCGGCACCGAGTTCTCGCTCGTCCGCTTCAAGGGCGACGCGGGCCAGGCGTCGGCGGTGTACGACGGCGTCGATCCCCTCGGCCCCGACGACGTCGCGGACTGCGTCCTCTTCGCCGTCACCCGACCGCTCCACGTCAACGTCGACGAGATCGTGATCAAGGCGCTGCAGCAGTCGAGCGGCGCGCGAATCGTCCGTCGCGAGGGTTAGCGCGTGCTCACGATCCTCGAGGGATCGACGTTCTGCATCTCCGACGACCGCGGCGACATCGCGGCACAGACGAGTGGCTTCTTCGCCCACGACACACGCTTTCTTTCGAGGCTCACTCTGCGGGTGGGCGGAGCGTCGCCGCTCCTACTCTCGTCGGGGCGCGTCGAGCACTTCAAGGCGGCCTTCTACCTCCGCAACGGAACCGCCGACGGGCTGCCGCGGGACGCGGTCTCGATCTCGCGCGAACGGTTCGTCGGCACCGGCATGCAGGAGCGGATCTCGGTTCGCAACGAGAGCCCCGAGCGGCTCGAGCTCGACGTGGCGCTCGAGGCCGAGGCAGACTTCGCGGACATCATCTCCGTGAAGCTGCACGACTTCTCACTGGGCGATCCGGAGCTCGCTCAGCCGCTGCCTCCTCCGGCGCCGACGACGTACGACGAGTCGCGCCGCCAGGTCTCGATCGTCGATCCGCGCGGCGATCTCGGCACGCAGTTGCTCCTCTCGAAGCCGGGACGACTCGACGGCAACGCAGTCTCCTACGCGCTGACGCTCGAGCCGCACGAGCGCTGGGACCTCACGGTCGACGTGCACCCGTGGCTCGACGAGGAGCTCGAGACGTTCGAGGAGCTCGACGAGGAGCGCGAGAGCGCGGGCGACGTCGTTGCGGCGTGGACGCTGCGCGTACCGCGTGTCCGCGGTGGGTGGGAGAGCCTGCGCCGCTCGTTCGACCGCTCGATCGGCGACCTCGCCGCGCTGCGGATGCGGACCGGCCAGTACCGCCGGCCGCTGTTCGCGGCGGGAATGCCCTGGTTCATGACCGTCTTCGGCCGCGACACCGCGATTACCTCGCTGCAGACGCTGCTGCTCGGGCCCGAGATCGCGGTCGGCGCGCTCGACGCACTGACTGAGCTGCAGGCCCACGAGGAGGACCCGTCGGTCGACGCCGAGCCGGGCAAGATCGTCCACGAGGTGCGCGGCGGCCGGTGCGCCGAGACCTGGTTCCCGCGCTACTACGGCTCGATCGACTCGACGCCGCTCTACCTCGTTCTCCTCGCCGAGACCTGGCGCTGGACGGACGACGCGACCTTCGCAAGGCGGTTGCGCGAGCCGGCGCTCCTCGCGCTCGAGTGGATCGACCGCTACGGCGACCGCGACGGCGACGGCTTCGTCGAGTACAGCCGCGTGGTCGACAGCGGGCTCGCGAACCAATCGTGGAAGGACTCCGGCGATTCGCAGCGCTTCCAGGACGGCTCGTTCGCCGAGGCCCCGATCGCGGCGGTCGAGGTGCAGGGTTACGTGTACGACGCGAAGCGTGGGCTCGCCGAGGTCGCGCGCGAGGTCTGGCGTGAGCAGGCGCTCGCCGAGCGGCTCGAGCGGGAGGCGGAGGAGCTCAAGACGCGGTTCAACGAGGCGTTCTGGGTCGAAGATCGCGGCGGCTTCTACGCGCTCGCGCTCGACGGGAAGAAGCGGGCCGTCGACTCGCGGAGCTCCAACATGGGCCATCTCCTGTGGAGCGGGATCGTCGCCGACGAGCGCGTGGGCAGCGTCGTCGACCAGCTCCTCTCCGACGGGCTGTGGACGGGGTGGGGCATCCGCACCATGGCGAGCGACGCGGCCGCGTTCAACCCGATCAGCTACCACAACGGCACGGTCTGGCCGCACGACACGGCCCTCGCGGCCTGGGGGCTCGCGCGGCACGGATACACGGCCGAGGCACGCCGCATCGGGCGCGCGCTCATCGAGGCCGCGGGCCACTTCGACTGGTCGCTGCCCGAGGTCTTCGCCGGCTACGCGCGCGAGGAGACGCCCTTCCCGATCGCCTACCCGACGGCGGCTCGGCCGCAGGCGTGGGCCGCCGGCACGCCGATCCTCCTCGTCCGGATCCTCCTCGGGATCGAGCCCGATCGCGAACGCCAGCGCCTCGTGTCGACCGTGGCCGACGAGCTCCCCAGCTGGCTCGAGGGGCTCCGCATCGAGGGCGTGCGCGCATACGGGCGGACGTGGTCCATCGCCGTCGAGCGCGGCCATGTAACGATTGCGGAGGGTGTCTAGATGCGCGTAGGCCTGATCTGCCCGGTGTGGTTCCCGGTGCCGCCGGAGGGGTATGGCGGGACCGAGCGGGTCGTCGCCCTGCTCGCGGACGGGCTCGTCGACGCGGGCCATGACGTGACGCTCTTCGCGTCGGGTGACTCGCAGACCCGCGCCCGGCTCGAGTCGGTCTTCCACACCGCACCGAGCGAATGGATCGGGCACACGTACTGGGAGATGCAGCACTCCGTGTACGCCTTCCGGAAGGCCGACGAGTTCGACATCCTGCACGATCACACCGGGATGCTCGGGCTCGCCTTCGGGGGTTTGATCGACGTCCCCTTCTGCCACACCGTCCACGGTCCGCTCGACGGCCAGCCGGGCCGACTGTACGAGCAGGTTCTCGACCTCGCGCCGAACGCGAAGCTGATCTCGATCTCGATGAACCAGCGCAAGCCGAAGCCGGATCTGCCGTGGATCGGAAACTGTCCGAACGCGCTCGACCTCTCGATGTTCCCGTTCAGGCGCAAGCCCGGAGGCGACTACCTCGTGTTCCTCGGGCGAATGAGCCCGGACAAGGGAGCGCATCGCGCGCTCGCGATCGCCCTCGAGACAGGGCTCCCGCTGAAGATCGCCGCGAAGTGCCGGGAGCCGCTCGAGATCCGTTACTTCGACGAGTTCATCCGCCCGCACCTCGGCGGCTCGATCGAGTACGTGGGCGAGGTCGGGCACGCCGACAAGGTCGAGCTCCTCATGGGAGCACGAGCGCTCATCTCGCCGATCGACTGGGAGGAGCCCTTCGGGCTGATGATGATCGAGGCGATGGCCTGCGGGACGCCGGTCATCTCGACCCGGCGCGGCGCCGTTCCGGAGATCGTCGAGCACGGGAAGACGGGCGTCATCGTCGACAACTACCGCGACATGGAGGATCCCGAGGTGTTCGCGCTCGCCGACTCGCTCGACCCCGTCGTCATCCGCAAGGAGGTCGAGGCGCACTTCTCGCCGGAGATGATGGTGGCGAACTACGTCGCCGCGTACGAGGCGACGATCACAGCCTCCGAGTGACGCTTCGCTCACGGTACGACCGCGAGATCGTCAGGCTCGCGTTGCCCGCACTGGGCGCGCTCGCTGCAGAGCCCCTCTACCTCCTCGTCGACACGGCCATCGTCGGTCACCTCGGTCGCTCCCAGCTCGCGGCCCTCGGCATCGCTGCGGTCGTGCTCGGCGGCTGGTTCGCGATCTTCAACTTCCTGCAGTACGCGACGACCGCGCAGGTGGCCCGAGCAGCCGGCGCCGGAGAGGCCGAGACCGCGCGGCGGCTCGGAGCCCAGGCGGTCTGGCTCGGCCTCGTCCTCGGCGTCACCGTTGCCGTGCTCGTGGCGGCAGCCGCGGTGCCGCTCGTCTCGCTCATGGGCGGCGAGGGGCTGACGGCCGACTACGCCGTCACGTACATGCGCATCGCGGTCCTAGGCCTCCCGGCCGCATTCGTCGCGCTCAGCGGCTCGGGCTACCTGCGCGGTCTCTCCGATCTCAAGACGCCGCTCGTCATCGTCGTCGCCGCGAATGCGGTGAACGTCGTGCTCGAGCTCGTCTTCGTCTACGGCTTCGACTGGGGGATTCGGGGCTCGGCCTGGGGGACGGCGATCGCGCAGCTCGGGATGGGCGCTGCGTTCGTGGTGGTCGTGCTGCGGGCGCTTCATCCAGGCGAGGCCCGAGTCGAGCTCGCCCTCACTCGTCGCTTGCTCTCGCTCGGGAAGTGGATCTTCATCCGCACGACGTCGCTCATGCTCTCGTTCGTGCTCGCCGGCGCCGTCGCGACGCGCTTCGGGGACGCGGCGATCGCAGCACACCAGGTCGCCTTCCAGCTCTGGATCTTTCTCGCACTCGTTCTCGACTCGGTGGCGATCGCCGGCCAGATCATCGTGGGCCGCGAGCTCGGAGCCGGTCGGCGCGACGAGGCCTACGGCGCGGGCGAGCGGATGATCTGGCTCTCGGTTGCGCTCGGCGCGGTGTTCGCGGCTGTGATGCTCGTGCTTGCCGGGGTGCTGCCCCACGCGTTCACAGAGGACACGTCCGTCCTCGACCAGACGGCGCTCCTGTGGCCGCTGTTCGCGCTGATGCAGCCGCTCAACGGCGCTGTCTTCGCCCTCGACGGAATCCTCATCGGCGCGAGCGACGGCCGCTTCCTCGCCGTCTCCATGGCCGGTGCCTTCCTTGCGTGCGCCGCGGTGCTGCTCGTCGCGCTCGAGGCGGACTGGGGGGTCCGCGGCGTGTGGGCGGCGCTCGTCGTCCTCATCCTCGTGCGGCTGACCCTCATGACGACTCGATTCCGGCGCGGCCGCTGGCTCGTCACGGGCTGGGCGTAGCGACGGCCCCGTTGCCGTTCTCACCCGGCGCTGGACGGAGCACGATGACCTCGCCGGGACCATGGACGAGCATCCACGTCAGGTCCTTCGGCGTGAAGCCTGCTCGTCCCGGGGCGGGAGCGGGAATGACAACACGATCGAAGGACTCGACGTCCCACAGGCGACTGAGAGCGTCGATGGGGGAGCGTCCTCGCTCGATCCGTGCGTCGACGGGAACTCCGGCTCGGCGTGCGGCGAGCTCGACCGCCTCGAGAATCGGCATCGCGCGGCCGAGCTCGGCGTGCTGAACGGGGGCGTCGAGGCTGAACTCGAGCGGCACCACCATGAGGTAGGCGGGCACGAGCACCGAGTCCTGTGCCCGCGCGATGCGGAGCGCGGCGTCGAGCACGGTCGGATCGAGCTGGCGATCGCTGAACGGCACCAGGAGACGCGGTTGGCCGGGCCGGCGCTCGGGGTCGCCCTTCCGCCAGGGGGTCCTCATGAGCGCAGCTCGTCCCTCAGCGCGCGGTGCGCGACGACGCGGATATCGATTCCGGGGAGCTCCCGGACCATGCGCGAGAGAAGCGAGCCGCGCGTGATCTCCACCCAGCGCCGCTCGTCGGGGGTGCCGATGAAGATGTACGTCGAGCCGCGCTCGGCCGCGACTCTGCGGACGACTTCCACGAGATCGTCGCCCTCCTCCTCGAGGAAGTGCACGCCGAGGATCGACGCGAGTCGTCGCAGCGCGGCGAGCTGCGTTGCCTCCTCGGGATCGAGCTGCTGCCCGGGCCGTCGCATCCAGAGCGCGTCGATCTCGCCGCCCAGCCGCTGCGCCGACCTCCACGCGCGCCGCAACACGCGCTGCGACCGCGGCTGGGGCTCCACGAGCGCCAGCACGCGCTCGCCGACCGCTTGCTTGCTGAGCGGATCGAGGACGGCCGTGCCGCGCCGGGCCTCGACGTCCTCGGCGACCTCGCGCAGCGCGAGCTCGCGGAGTGCGGAGAGGTTGTCCTGGCGAAAGAAGTTCAGCAGCGCCCGCTCGGCCTGCCCGCCCGGGTAGACCTTTCCCGCGCGGAGTCGGTCCTGGAGCGCCTCCGGCGAGATGTCGACGAGGATGACCTCGTCGGCCTCGTCGAGCATGCGGTCGGGGAAGGTCTCGCGGACGCGAACACCGGTGAGCTCGAAGACAGCATCGTTGAGGCTCTCGAGGTGCTGAATGTTGACCGTCGAGATGACGTCGATACCCGCGTCCAGGATCTCGTCGATGTCCTGGTAGCGCTTCTCGTTCTCGCGCTCCCTGAGCGTTCGTGTGCGCGAGCTCGTCCACGAGCGCGAGCTCGGGGGCTCGACGGATGACGGCGTCGACGTCCATCTCCTCGAGCTCGAGCGTCCCGTGTTCGAGCTTCAGGCGCGGGACGACCTCGAGACCCTCCGCGAGAGCGGCCGTGTCCGGCCGCTCGTGTGGCTCCAGGTAGCCGATCACCACGTCACGCCCGTCCGCCTGCGCCTGCCGACCCTCCTGGAGCATCCGGTACGTCTTGCCGACGCCGGCCGCCATTCCGAGGAGGATGCGGTACCGGCCGCGCATGGCAGGACCTTAGGCGCCGAAAACGTTGTGGACGAGGAGATCGATGAGCTTGATCCCGACGAACGGGAGGATCATCCCGCCGACGCCGTAGATCAGCAGGTTGCGCCGCAACAGCGCGGTTGCGCCGATCGCGCGGTACTTGACGCCCCGCAAGGCGAGGGGGACGAGCGCGGGGATGATGAGCGCGTTGAAGATGATCGCCGAGATGATGGCGCTGTAGGGGCTGCCGAGGTTCATCACGTTCAGGTCGCCGAGCGGCCCGTCCTGACCCGGAGTAGTGGCGTACGTCGAGGCGAAGATCGCCGGCAGGATCGCGAAGTACTTCGCGACGTCGTTCGCAATCGAGAACGTCGTCAGCGACCCGCGCGTGATGAGGAGCTGCTTGCCGACCTCGACGATCTCGATGAGCTTCGTCGGGTTCGAGTCGAGGTCGACCATGTTGCCGGCTTCCTTCGCAGCGGTCGTGCCCGTGTTCATCGCGACACCCACGTCGGACTGGGCGAGCGCCGGGGCGTCGTTCGTGCCGTCACCGGTCATCGCGACCATGCGACCGCGTGCCTGCTCCTCGCGGATCAGCTCCATCTTGCGCTCGGGAGTTGCCTCGGCGAGGAAGTCGTCGACCCCCGACTCCTCGGCGATGACGGCGGCCGTCACCGGGTTGTCGCCGGTGATCATGACGGTGCGGATGCCCATGCGGCGAAGCTCGTCGAAGCGCTCCTTCATGCCGCCCTTGACGATGTCCTTGAGGTGCACGACGCCGAGCACCCAGTTGTCCTGAGCGACGACGAGGGGCGTGCCGCCCGACTGCGCGACGCCGTGCACGATGGTGTCGAGGTCGCTCGGCGCCTGTCCGCCGTTCTCCTCGACGAAGCGCTTGACCGAGTCGGCCGCGCCCTTGCGCAGGCTGCGGCCGTCGAGATCGAGGCCGCTCATCCGCGTCGATGCCGAGAAGGGGATGAACTGGTGATCGCCCAGCTCCTGCTCGCGGAGCCCGAACCGCTCCTTGGCGAGAACGACGATCGAGCGTCCCTCGGGCGTCTCGTCGGCGAGTGACGCCAGCTGCGCGGCCTTCGCGAGGTCGAGCTCGTCGACGCCGCTGACCGGCAGGAACTCGGAAGCCTGCCGGTTGCCGAGAGTGATCGTCCCGGTCTTGTCGAGCAGGAGCACGTCCACGTCTCCCGAGGCCTCCACTGCCCGGCCCGACATGGCGAGAACGTTGCGCTGCACGAGCCGGTCCATTCCTGCGATCCCGATGGCCGAGAGCAGCGCGCCGATGGTCGTCGGGATGAGGGCGACGAGCAGGGCGATGAGGACCGTCTGCGAGAGCGCCGTGTTGGCGTACAGCGCGTACGGCCGCAGGGTCACCACGGCCGCGAGGAAGGTGATGGTGAGCCCGGCGAGGAGGATGTTCAGCGCGATCTCGTTCGGGGTCTTGCGCCGCTCCGCGCCCTCGACGAGCGCGATCATGCGGTCGAGGAAAGACTGCCCAGGCTCCTGAGTGACCTCGATCACGAGCCTGTCGGAGAGCAGGCGAGTGCCGCCGGTGACCGCGGACCGGTCGCCGCCCGCCTCCCGGATGACCGGTGCGGACTCGCCTGTGATCGCGGACTCGTCCACCGACCCGACGCCCTCGATGATTTCGCCGTCGGCCGGAATGACCTGCCCGGCCTCGACGATCACGATGTCCCCGCGCCGGAGCTCAGGGGCCGGCACTTCCTCCATCAAGCCGGTGTCCGTGCGACGGTAGGCCGTCGTTGTCGTGCGCGTGGCGCGAAGCGCGTTCGCCTGCGCCTTGCCCCTGCCCTCGGCGATCGCCTCGGCGAAGTTCCCGAACAGCACCGTGAGCCAGAGCCAGAACGTCACGACGCCGGTGAACCAGAGGGGCTCGCTCTCTCCCGACGAGAACAGGTCGCGGAAGAAGATCAACGTCGTGATCACGCTTCCGATCTCGACGATGAACATGACCGGGTTGCGGAAGAGCGTCCGCGGGTCGAGCTTCAGGAACGAGTCTCTGATCGCCGCCAGGACGATCTCGCGGGTGAAGATGGACTGGCTCGTTCTGGTCATGGGCCAACCTCCGTTGGCTCATGACCGTGGAGGGGTGCGGGGAACCGGGAGGTTCCCCGCGGTCTCGAGAAGAAGGGGGCACGCGGGGGAAACATGGTTTCACCTGCGAACGCGAGCAGAAGGCGAGCGTTGGTCACGATGTCTCCTCGTCGAGCGCAAGATTGAGCTCGAGCACATTCACGCCGGGCTCGCCGAAGAGGCCGAGCCAGCGGCCGTCGGTGTGGTCGTCGATGAGCTGCTGCACGCGCTCCATGGTCAGCCCGCGCTCCTTCGCAACGCGTGCGGTCTGGAGCTTCGCGTTCGCCGGAGAGATGTGCGGATCGATGCCCGAAGCGGACGTGGTGACGGCGTCGACGGGGATGTCGCCGATCCGGAGCCCGGGGTTGTACGGTCGCTCGAGCTTCAGGATGGCGAGCGCCCGCTGACGGACGGCCTTTGCCAGATCGGGGTTCGTCGGGCCGAGGTTCGCAAAAGTCGTCGCGGCCGCGTTGTACTCCGGCGCGGTCGCCGAGGGGCGGGGATGGAAGTACTGGGGCTTTGTAAACGCCTGCGCAGCGAGCTTCGAGCCGACGACCCTGCCGTCACGCTCGACGAGGCTGCCGTTCGCCTTGTCCGCGAACGCGAGCTGGGCGAACCCGGTGAACGCGATCGGGTAGACGAGCCCGAAGACGACCGTCAGCACGACGACGGCGACGATGGAGCGCACGAAGGTGCGCGCGATCATGGTGAGAGCGCCTCCACGATAGGCCCGAGCGTGAGCGCGGGGAAGATCATCAGGCCGGCGGTGAGGATCACGACACCGACCAGCAGGACCGCGAAAGTCGCGCCGTCGGTGCGGAAGGTGCCCGCCGACGGCGGGACCGTCTTCTTCGCGGCCAGCGCGCCACCGAGCGCGAGCGCGGCGATGAGCGGAGCGAACCGGCCCATCCAGAGCGCGAGCGAGCCGAGGAGCGTCGAGAACTCGGTCGCTCCGTAGCCGGCGAACGCGCTGCCGTTGTTGTTCGACTGCGAGTCGTAGGCGTAGAGCGCCTCCGAGAAGCCGTGCGCGCCGGGGTTGTACATCGATGCAAGGCCCTTGTTCGTCACGACGGCGATGGCGGTGAGGATCAGGACCATCGTCGGGACGAAGAGCGCGCCGACGGCGGCGAGCTTGATCTCGCGCGCCTCGATCTTCTTGCCGAGGTATTCCGGCGTGCGTCCGACCATCAGCCCCGCGATGAAGACCGCGATGACGATGTAGAAGAACATCCCGTACAGGCCGGAGCCGACTCCGCCCCAGATGACCTCGCCCGTGAACATGTTCACGATCGGGACGGCGCCGCCGGCCGCCGTGAGCGCGTCGTGGCCGCCGTTCACGGAGCCGTTCGACGCGTTCGTCGTCACGACGGCCCAGTTGACGGTCGAGGCGATCCCGTAGCGGACCTCCTTGTCGGACATGTTCCCGCCGCTCTGGCCGTCGCCGGCCGTGATGTTCACGCCGGAGTCACGGAGAACCTGGGAGCCGTGCTGCTCCGCCGGGAGCGCGACGGCGATCCCGATGATGGTCATCGCCATCATCGCCGCGTACACCGGGTACGCCTGGCGCCGCGACCCGACCATGCGACCGAACATGAACACCTGCGCGACCGGGATGAGGAGGATCGAGATCATCTCGATGAAGTTCGTGAAGGGGTTCGGGTTCTCGAAGGGGACGGCGGAGTTCGAGTTGTAGAAGCCGCCGCCGTTCGTGCCGAGCTGCTTGATCGCGATCTGCGCTCGCGGCCGGCCCGCGGGCGATCTCCTGCGTGGCACCTTCGAGCGTCGTCGCGGTCGCCTTGCCGTCGAAGGTCTGGACGACGCCCTGCGAGATGAGCACCACGGCCAGGATCACGGCGAGCGGCAGGAGGATGTAGACGAGCGACCGGTAGAGGTCGACCCAGAAGTTCCCGACGGTGCTCGCCGACCGGCGCGCGAATCCGCGGATGACGGCGACGAGCACTGCCATCCCGAGCGCGGCCGAGACGAAGTTCTGCACCGCGAGCCCGGCCATCTGGCTCAGGTACGACATCGTGTACTCGCCGCCGTAGTACTGCCAGTTCGTGTTCGTGACGAAGCTCGCGGTCGTGTTCATCGAGACCCACGAGCTCACACCGGCGAGGTTGTCCGGGTTCAGCGGGAGGCTGCCCTGCAACCGTAGAAGCGCATACAAGCAGGATCGCGAAGGCGAACATGAAGACGAGCGCCGTGACGCCGTATGCCTTCCAGCCCTGCTCCTCGTCGGCGCGCGTACCGACGAGCCGGTAGAAGCCCCGCTCGGGGGCGGTCAGCCAGCGCGGGAAGCGCAGCGTCCCCGCGTAGACGCGGTTCATGTAGATCGCGAGCGGATACGCGAGGAGCGTCAGGACGACGAGGTAGACCGCGATCTGCGCGATGCCGTTCCCGGTCACAGCTTCTCGCCCCTGAAGAGCACGTAGAGGAGGTACGCGAACACGAGGAGCGCCACGATCAAGCCCGAAGACGTCGCCTGCCGACATCAGACGCGATCCAGCAGGACGAGCAGCCCGAAGGCTGCGAGGAAGCAGGCAACTGCGATGACGATGCCGAGGAGCTCGACCATCAGCGTGGCTCCGGCTCGAGGGCGTAGAGCGTCGAGTCGAGGTAGGCGGGGAGCTCGTCGACGCGCTCGCGGTCGAAAAGAGGGCCCGAGCCGTCGGTCATCAGGCGGTCGGCGAGCACGACGCCCCGTGCGGCGACCGGCCGTTCGGTGTCCGCCAGCCGAGCGGCGACGTCGAGGATCGCTTCCGACTCCGCGCGCACGGCGACTCGGTTGATCGGTGAGGCGGACGGGAGATAGCGCACGCTCGAATCTCGGACGACCGAGCGGAGTGCGTGCGCGAGATCGAGGCGGTTCTTCGTCGAGACGAGCTCCTCGACCCTCCAGGCGAGTCGAAGCGGCGCATGTCCTCCTGCGGGCGATCTCCGTGTCCGCGGCCCAGCGCGCCGCGCGCAGCGACCGGCGCGCCCTGATGCGCTCGACCGCGTGCAGCAAGTCCTCGCACGGGCACCGAGTGCTGGGCTGTCCTGGAGCTTCGGCCGGGAGAGTGCTGTCCATGGCCCGACCGTAGGACCGGCCGCCCTTTGCGCGGGCTAAGGGTTCCGCAGCGGGCGTCTAAGGAATCTCTAAGGTCGATCGGCCGGGTTCACGAGCCGATAGCCGGCGCCCGGCTCCGTGAGGATGTATCGCGGCCGAGCCGGGTCCGCCTCGAGCTTCCGGCGCAGCTGAGAGACGAAGACGTGGAGGTAGCTCGACTCCATCTGGTACGCAGGCCCCCAGACGTCGCGAAGGATGGCCTTGTGCGTCAGCAGCTTGCCTTCGTTCTGGGCGAGCACCCGGAGCAGCTCGAACTCGTGCGGCGTCAGGTGGACCGGCTCTCCGCGCATCGTCACCGAGCGCTTCTCCAGGTCGACGACGAGCTCGTCGACGGTCAGCGTCGGCTCGGTCGCGGAGCCGGCGCGGCGAAGCGCTGCCCGGAGGCGCGCGAGAAGCTCGCCGATCGCGAACGGCTTCGTGACGTAGTCGTCGGCGCCCGCGTCGAGGGCTGCGATCTTCTCCTCCTCGTCGCCCACGGCCGAGACGAGGATGATCGGGCGCGTCGGTCCAGCTTCCGGAGCTCGCGGCACACGTCCGTCCCGCGTCCGTCGGGAAGCAGGAGGTCGAGGATGATCGCCTCGGGCGGGTGCAGCCCCGCCGAGCTCAGCGCCTCCTCGGCGGTGCTCGCGGTGACCACCTCGTAGCCTGGCGCCGCGGAGGTTCGTCTGGAGTGCGCGGAGAAACTGTGGCTCGTCGTCGACGACGAGGATGCGCGTCATACGGGAACGGGTGACGGTGCAGGCAGCTCGACGAGCGGGAAGGCGAGGACGAACGATGCGCCCTGTCCCTCGCGGGACTCGAGCCACATGCGTCCGCCGTTCGCCTCCGTGAAGCCGCGCGCGATCGCGAGGCCGAGACCGGCGCCGGGCTGGTCGGGGCGTCCGGCGACGCGGTGGAACGGCTCGAAGATCCGCTCTCGCTCGGACTCCGGAATGCCCGGCCCTCGGTCGGTGACGCGGACGAGCACGTCCTGGCGCGTCGCCGTCAGCCGCACGCTCACCGGCTCGCTCGCCGGCGACACACGCAGCGCGTTCTCGAGGACGTTCGCGAGCGCGCGCTGGATCTGGGCGGCGTCGACACGTACCGGAGGCAGCTCGTCTGGCGCCGTCACCACGACTGCGCTCCGCGCCCGGAAGCTCGTCGAGCGCCTGCGAGACGAGCTCCTCGATCGTCCAGAGCTCGGGATGCGCCTCGGCCGCCTGGGCCTGGATCCGTGAGAGGTCGAGCAGGTTCTCGACGAGGCGCTTCAGCCGACCGTGCTCAGCGCGGATCGTCTCGAGGAGCGCAGTGCGGTCGTCGTCCGTGAGCGTCGAGCTCGCCGCTCTCGAGCCCGTCGAGTGCCTGCTCGATCGTCGCGAGCGGGGTTCGCAGATCGTGGGAGACGGTCTGGATCACCGCCGTCTTCACGGTGTCGCTCCGTCGGAGCGTGTCCGCCTCGAGCGCCTCGCGCTCGAGCGTCTCCCGCTCGATCGCGACGCCGAGCAGCGAGGCGACTGCCGGAAGGAAGCGGCGCTGCGTCGCGAGCACCGGCTCCTCGTCCTCCGGTGTGAAGAGGACGCCGATCGTGCGCCCGCCGGCGGTCAGTGGATGCGGCGACTCGCGCTTCGATGCCTTCGGATGCTCGCCCAGCGCGATCCGTACCGAAGAGACTCCGAGAACGTCAGCCGCGCGCTCCTCGATCTGCTCGAAGCCCTCGTTCGAGCGGCGCACCGCGCAGCAGGTCCGCCGCGATGTCCGCGAGAAGCGCCGCCTCGCGCTCACGCTGCTCCGCCTCGGCCTTGCCGCTCCGGTACCGCGAGGCGAGTGCTCCGACGACGATCGCGGTGACGACGTAGACCGCGAGCACGAGCCAGTTGCTGCGGTCGGCGAGCGTGAACGTGTAGAGCGGGGGGAGGAAGAAGAAGTTGAACGCGAGCATGCTCGCGACCGCCACCGGCACGGCGAGCAGCGGACCCCAGAAGATCGCGACGAGCAGGACTGCGAAGACGTAGAGAACGCCGAGGCTGAGGATCGGGACGGTTCCGTCCAGCGAGCTCGATCGCGACCGTCACCGCCGTGACGGCCAGCACCCCGACTCGCGACTCCGATCAACCAATCACGCGTCGTCCTCGTGCCCGCGTGCATCGGGATCGAAGCGTACGCCTGCGGCCGGAGCGTTGCTCGACGTAAGGCGTCGACGGCGTTCACGGGGCCGACCGTCTGCCACCGCGCACGACGATCACGATGCCGCAGCGTCTCGTAGCCTTGCGGTGTGAACGTTCTCGGCGGCGAGCTCGAACCGTGCTCGATGGATCCCCTGACGGGGTTCTTCCGCGACGGTCACTGCCGCACCGAGGGACGCGATCCGGGCTTCCACGCGGTGTGCGCCGTGATGACCGAGGAGTTCCTCGAGTTCTCGGTCTCCGCGGGGAACGACCTCGTCACGCCGCAGCCCCAGTGGCTGTTTCCGGGGCTCGTGCCGGGAGACCGCTGGTGTGTCGTCGCCGCCCGCTGGGAGGAGGCCCTTGCCGCGGGGGCCGCACCGCCCGTCGTCCTCGAGGCGACGCATGCATCGGCGCTCGAGTTCGTGTCGCTGTCGGATCTCGAGGCGCACGCCTTCGAGGACTAGCTAGGCCGCCGCCTCTCTCCTCTTGCGCCAGTAGCGCTCGATCCCGCGGAAGTGGTGCCAGTACGGGCCGGCGCGCTCGTACTGATCGACGAGCTCCGCGTCCGTCTTCGAGACGTCGTAGCGGGCGGCGGCGATGAACGCCTGCTCGTCCATGCCGTCCTCGACGCGCTCGCCCCATCTGCCGAGCGTCGCGCGCAGCGAGGCGATGTGCTCCTGGACGTCGTCGACCACGCCGAAGTGGATGAGAGCAAGGTGGGCCGGGGCGCGCCGTTCGATCTCCCGGATCGTCTTCTCCCACGCGTCGAGGTCGATCTCCGGCGGAGGGCAGGGCGGCATCACGAACTGGGCGCCTTCGAGCCGCACTCCGACCGCGTCTCCGGCGTAGAGCGTTCCCTCGGCGTCGAGGTAGGAGACGTGGTGCCACGCGTGACCCGGCGTCGGGAAGCACTCGAGCCCGAGAACGGCGTCGCCGACTTCGTGGACGTTCTCGGCGGGAACCGGCGCGAGCTCGCCCCAGAGCTCGTCGAAGGCGTCGCCGTAGAGCCGGCGTGCGCTCGCGTCGAGCTTCGACGGATCGATCAGGTGCGGTGCGCCGACCTCTGACACGTGCACCTGCAGGGCGGGGTGCCGACGGACGAGCACGCCTGCCGCACCGGCGTGATCGAGGTGGATGTGGGAGAGGAGGAGGTGGCGCACGTCGCCGAGCGCGAGCCCGCGCTCTGCAAGGCCGGCCTCGAGTGCGGGGATGCACGACGTCGGGCCGCAGTCGAAGAGCGCCGGGCCGTCGTCGGTGTCGAGCAGGTAGCACGCGACGATGCCCGGCGCCTGATGGTGGAGGTCGATCGGGGTCGCTGCCATGGCCCTAGCCGGCCAGCGCCGTCTCGAGGTCGTCGACGAGGTCGTCGGCCGACTCGATGCCCACGGAGAGGCGGATGAGCGTCGGTGGAACCGCGAACGGCGCGTCCGCCGTCGAGGCGTGCGTCATGCGCGCGGGGTGCTCGATGAGGCTCTCGACGCCACCGAGGCTCTCCGCGAGCTTCCAGATCTTCGTCCGGGCGACGAGCTCGACCGCCTCCTGCTCGTCGCCGAGCAGGAACGAGACCATCCCGCCGAAGTTGCGCATCTGCTTCGCGGCGATCGCGTGTCCGGGGTGCGAGGGCAGGCCGGGGTAGAGGACCCGCTCGACGCGTGGGTGGCGTTCGAGAGCCGCGGCGACGGCGACCGCGTTCGCGCAGTGGCGATCCATGCGAACGGCGAGGGTCTTGACGCCTCGCAGCACGAGCCAGGCGTCGAACGGTCCCGGTACGGCGCCGAGCGACTTCTGCAGGAACGCGAGCCGGTCCGCGATCGCCTCGTCGTTCGTCGCGACGAAGCCACCGATGACGTCGGAGTGGCCGCCGAGGTACTTCGTCGTCGAGTGGAGCACGACGTCGGCTCCGAGCTCGAGCGGCTGCTGGAGGTAGGGCGTGGCGAAGGTGTTGTCGACGACGACGAGCGAACCGGCGGCATGCGCGGCCGCCGACGCGGCCGTGATGTCGACGATGTTGAGCGCCGGGTTGGTCGGGGTCTCGAGCCACACGAACTTCGTCTGCTCGTCGAGATGGTCGGCGAGACCGGTCGAGATCTCCTCGGGCGTCAGGAACGTGAACCGGTACCCCTTCGGCTCGTAGACCTGCGTGAACATGCGGTAGATGCCGCCGTAGACGTCGTTGACCGCGACCACGTGGTCCCCGGGCGAGAGCAGGTGCATGAGCGTCGTCACCGCGCCGAGCCCGGACGAGAACGCGCGGCCGTGCGCCGCGTTCTCGAGCGACGCAAGGCACTCCTGCAGCGCCGTCCGCGTCGGGTTGGCGACGCGCGCGTAGTCGTAGCCCTTGTGGACGCCCACCGCCTCCTGCACGTACGTGGAGGTCTGGTAGATCGGCGTCGTCAGCGCGCCAGTCGCCGGGTCCGGCTCCTGGCCCTCGTGGATCGCGCGGGTCTCGAAGTGCATCGCGGCGGATGCTACTCGGGCGTCTTCGCACCGAGCCACGCAGCCAGGCTCGCGAGGGCCTCGTCGGCGCGGGACGTGTCCCCCCACGTGCCGAGCACGGCGAGCTCGCCGGTCGCCCGGTCGAAGCGTGGCTCGATGCGGCCGACGATGCGGTCGCCGGCGAGAACGGGGAGGACGTAGTAGCCGTACTCGCGCTTGGCCTTCGGGACGTACATCTCGAGGCGGTAGAAGAAGTCGAACAGCTTCTCGGCCCGGTCGCGGTCGTGCACGAGCCGGTCGAACGGCGAGAGGAAGGTGACGCGATCGGGCACGGGGGCGGCGGCGATCTCGGGATGCGCCTCCCAGCCGCGCTTGCCGAGCCGCACGCCGAGAGCGCGGAAGCGCTTCTCGTCGAAGACACGCTCCGCGTCTCGGAGCGAGACCTTCTCCACCTCCGGATACCAGCGCTCGGCGAGGTCCCACAGCCGGTGCCCGCCCGCGCGTCCGACGACGGCGACGACGCCGCGTGCGTTCAGGATCTGGAGCATGAGCGACACGTTCCGGGCTCCCCACCAGGGGTGCTTCTCCTCGCGCTTCGCGCGCGAGTGGTCGCGAAGTTCACGCGAGGGGATCGGGCCGTTGCGCTCGAGCTCGCGCAGGACGTAGCGCTTCAGGCTCGCGTGCTCCCGCAGGAACTCGTTGCCCATGCGCTCCGATGCGGTCGACCCGGGACGCCTGCGCCGCATGCGCGCGCGTAGCAGCGGCAGATCCTCGGCCGGCCAGATGAACGCGTTCCACTCGAGCAGCGTCCGCTCCTCCCAGAGCAGCCGGTCGAGCTCGGCGACGTCGAACTGCCCCAGCCGGCTCCACAGCACGAGGTGCTGCGGCGGCGCAACCGTCGAGATCGGGTCGATCTGCAGGAAGCCGAGACGCCGAACCGTGTCGAGCACGTTGGTCGCGGATCCGTCGAGGAGCTGCGCGCGGACCGCGATCCGGCGTGCGTCCTCGGCCGAGACGATCCTCACTCGCTCTGCAGCCGCCAGCGGAGCTCCTCCTCCTGCCCCGACTCGACCGGAGTCTCTGCCGCGCGTGCGTCGTGCCAGTCGGCATAGCGCTCCGCGAGAGGCGCGGCGGTCACGCCGTGGGCGAGCACCGACAGGCCGACCGTGACGAACGCGGTCGTGAGGACCACGTTCTCGTGCGGAAGCCCTTCCTCCTCGAGCACGAGGAGCGCGAAGACGATGGACGCCGCCCCCCGGGGGCCGAACCAGCCCAGGAACCCGACTGTCGGCCGGCGTGCTCCGGTGCCGAGCAGTGAGATCGCCACCGGGAGCATGCGCACCACGGTGAGGCTCAGCACGGCGTAGAGCGCGATCTGCCACGTGAGATCGCCGAGCGCCGGACCGAGGAGGACAGCCCCGAAGACCATGAACGTGACGGCCGCGAGCACCGCTCCTGTCTGCTCGATGAGGTGCGACACGTCACCGCCGCGACGCCTACGCAGTCCGCCGAACACGGCGCCGCCGACGAATGCCGCGATGAAACCGGAGCCCTCGATCCCCTCCGCGAGCCCGAACGCGAGGAGCGCGCCGGCGAGCGGCACGACCTGAAGCCAGGTCTCGTCGACGAATCGTCTGCCTCCGGCATACACGACCACGACAGCTGCTGCGATACCCGCGACCACGCCGCCGAGGATCCCGTACCCGATCTTCTCCGCGACCAGTTGCAACGCATGGCCGCTCCCGATCGCCCCCTCCTCCGCGAGGGCGACCGCCAGCGCGATCAGGAACAACGGGACGCAGATGCCGTCGTTCAGGCCGCTCTCGACGTTCAAGCTCTGGCGCACGCGCACGGGAAGGCGTGGCGAGGTGACGACTGCCAGTCCGAGTGCCGCATCGGTCGGGGCGAGGATGATCGCCACGACGAGCGCCTCGGGCCAGGCGAGGTCGCCGAGAAGCGCGAGCGCAGCGACGAAGCCGGCGATGATCGTGAGCGGAAGCCCGATCCCGAGCAGCCGTGCCGGTATGCCAAGCGCGCTGCGGAGCGCCTTCAGGTCAATGCGCGAGGCGTCCGAGAAGAGCACGACCGTCAGCGTCGCCTCGGCGAGCAGCTTGACGCTCTCGCCGGTCGCCGACGGATCGAAGATGTCCAGCGCATCCGTTCCGACGATCAGTCCGGCCGCAGTGAACACGATCGGCGCCGTGATCGGCGTGCCCTCGATGCGCTTCGAGATCGCCGCGAAGCCGAGGAGGACGACCGCGAGCGCGACCAGTTGCCAGTGCACGCGCGGAGCTTCTCAGACGGTCAGCCGTCTAGCGGCGAACGTGCTCCAGGCCGATCGTGCGGCGGAGCCGGTCGAGCGCGCGCTCGAAGGCGTCGTCGAGCGCGGCGGAGCGGCGAACACCCTGCTCCAGATGGAGAGCTTTCACGACGAGCGTGCGGTCGCTCCGCTCGGACTTGAGATCGGCTCGTCCGACGATGCGATCGCGCCAGAGGAAGGGAAGGACGTAGTAGCCGAACTGGCGCTGCGGCGCCGGCTTGTAGACCTCGATGAGGTGATCGAAGCCGAGCACGCGTCGCGCGAACGGTCGGTCCCAGAGGAGGTTGTCGAAGGGGGAGAGAAGCGCCGCAGACGCCGGCCGTGGCGGATCGAGATCCGTGCCGGCGGCGACGAGGACGTCGGCCTCGCCGTCCTCGACCCGGAGGCGTTCGAGCCGCCCGTCGGAGAGAAGCTCGTCGACGTGCGGACGTATTCGTGCAGCGCCGCCACGCAGTCGCCAGTGCTCGACGATCCCCGCTTCGGTCAGGACACCGCGCGCCTGCACGGCACGGAGAGTCAGCTCGCGGTCGCGTGTCGCGGTGCTGGGCACGGGTGCGTCGAGGATCTCCCGCGGGATCACGCGCTCGGCGATGTCGTAGAGGCGCTGGAAGCCGCTGACGCGACCTGCGATGACGACCTCACCCGCGTTCCAGAGGGACTCGAGGACCATCTTTGCCGGCTTCCAGTTCCACATGCCGCCGCCGCCCTTTCCCTCGAAGTCGCGTGAGGTGAGCGGCCCACGCTCCCGAAGCGCCGCACGCACCTCCGCGGCGAGCTCCGGGTGCTCTGCGACCACGTCGCCTCGCCAGGGATGAGTGTGCGTCATCCGCGAGCGGAAGAGCGGCCACTCGTCGACGGGGATGAGGCACGCCTCGTGCGCCCAGTACTCGAAGATCCGCCCCTGACCGAGGAGGCGCGAGATCGTCTCGCGTGGGTACTCGCCCACGCGTGACCCGAGCGTGATGCGGTGGCTCCGCTCGACCGCCGTGATCGAGTCGAGCTGGACGCAGGAGAGCCGGCGAATGGTCTCCTCGACCTCGCGCCTCGTTCCGAACCGGGAGCGTGAGGCGTACCCCTGGACGCCGATCGCGATGCGCCGAAGAGCGGTGAGTGAGATCGTGCGCATGACCGGAATTCCTACCCGCGCGCGGGCATGCTCCGCGTTCGCGACTAGCATCGGCTGCAATGAGCACGTCCGCCGAGCGCCGCTACGAGGTCAGCGCCGGCTCGACCGACGTCTTCGGGCGCGTGCTCTGGAGCTGCCGCGATCAGCACTTCGTCGCCGACGGGCCGGTCCAAAACGGCTGCCCCGGCGAGGCCGTGACACCCGCCGAGCTGTTCCTCGCCGGCATCGCGACCTGCGGAGTCGAGCTCGTGCAGGTCGTCGCGAAGCAGAACGAAACGCCGGTCCGAGCCGTTCGGGCGGAGGCCGAAGGCGTTCTCGACCCGGCGCACCCCGTGCGGGAGGACGTGCGGGTCTTCAACTCGGTACGGCTTCGGTTCGAGCTCGCCGGCGTCGACGAGCCGCGGGCGCGAGAGCTCGTCGAAGGCTTCAAGCGCAGGTGACCGCTCTACGGGAGCGTCGCAGTTGCGACGCCTGACGTGACGGTCGAAGTCGTCGCCCTTCCCTAGATGGTTGATGCCACGATCTCACGCGTCCGGATGCGCGAGCTGGCGCGTCCGGGCCGCTACCGCCCGGACGCAGGCCGCGAAGCGGCCTGGCGTCGGGCGTGCGCTTCGCGACGGGAGAGCGGCACCGAGGCGTCCAGCATCGCCACCGCTCTCCCGTCGCGCCCCGGAGCGGCCAGCTCACGCCCCGGAGACTGGCGATCTCGTGGCATCAACCATCTAGTCGCGATGCCGGAGTGGGACGCGGAGGTCGCGGTCGACGAGGCGCTCGTTCGTTCGCTGCTGGGCGAGCAGTTCCCCGAGCTCGACGCGAGCTCCGCCCGTCTGCTCGGCGAAGGGTGGGACAACTCCGTCTGGGCCGTCGAGGATCGCTGGGCGTTCCGCTTTCCGCGTCGCCGGATTGCGATTCCCGGCGTCGAGCGGGAGATCGCGGTGCTGCCGCGGGTCGCACCACTCCTTTCCGTTCCGATCCCGGTTCCGATGTTCGTCGGCGAGCCCGGCGGCCGGTTCCCGTGGCCGTTCTTCGGCGCGCCGCTGCTCCGCGGTGCCGAACCCGCCGACGCTGGCCTGACCGAGGACGAGCGCGTCGAGCTCGGCGCGGAGCTGGGCGCAATCCTCCGGGCGCTGCACGCGCAGGAGACACTCGATTCCGTCGACCCCGACCGAACGCTTCCCGTCGACTTCAATCGCCGCGCGGACATGCCGGTCCGCGTCTCACGGGTGCGAGACCGACTGCTCGATCTCCCGCTCGACCTCTGGCGACCGCCGGCGGCCGTGGAGGACATCCTCGGCGATGCCGAGGGGCTGGGACCGACGAGCGCCGCGGCACTCGTGCACGGAGACCTCCACATCCGCCACCTCCTCGTCGACGGAGGCTCCGTCTCCGGCGTCATCGACTGGGGCGACGTGTGCCGCGCAGATCCGGCAGTCGACCTGATGCTCCTGTGGCTGCTGCTGCCCCCGGAGGGACGCCGGCGTTTCGTCGCCGCGTACGGGCCGATCGACGAGGAGCGCCTTCTGCGCGCACGCGTGCTCGCACTCTTCCTCGGCCTCGTCCTCGCTCTCTATGCGCGCGACGTGGGGAACGCCCGCCTCGAGCGCGAGTCCGTCGCCGCGCTCGAGCGGACGTTCGTCGCCTAGATGGAGACCGTGACGCGTAGGAACGTCGCGGGGATGGAGGTCGAGCCGTCGGTCGACGCGTTCTGCTCGTTGAACAGGGCGTCCAGCTCGGCGTGCAGATCGTCCTCGCGGCCGTTCGCGGCGGCGGCCTCGTATGCGTTCATGGTCGGCCCGTAGTAGGTCCTGAACACGTCGAGAAACTCCGACGGAGTTCCAGGAAAGTTGAACGTGTACGTGTCGCGCTCGAAGGAGATTCGCTCCTCGGACACACCTGCACCGACGAACCGCTCGGTCACCGTCTCCTCGACGCCCCACGTCATCGGGCTGACGAACCCTTCCGGAGGCGGCGGGGAGTACGAGGAGCTGATCCTCAGGATCTGGGCGACGAGAGTGGGATCACCCGGGATCCAGTTGCCCATGACGATCCGGCCGTCGGGCCGCGTCACACGGACGACTTCCTTCGCCACATCCGTCGGCCTCGGGGCGAACATCGCACCGAACATGCTGACGACCACGTCGAAGCCGTCGTCGTCGAGCGTCGGAGGCTCGATGCGTCGCCCTCCTCGAACGCGAGGTTCGTCAAGCCGAACTCTCGTGCGCGAGCTTTCCCCGCCGCGACGAGGTTGCTGGCGATGTCGACCGCGAGAACCTCCGCGCCGAGCTGCGCTGCCGGGACGGCCGTCGTCCCGTCGCCGCTCCCGAGATCGAGGACCCGGTGGCCTTCGCCGATTCCGAGACTCGCGACGACTTCCTCGCCGCTCTCGCGCATCGTCGCCGCAATTCGGGTGAAGTCGCCCTTCTCCCAGAGCGCCTTGTTCGGGTTGGTGGTGGGCGGCTGATTCTGGATCGAGGTGCTCATCGTGTGGTCCTCCTCGGGTAGTCGTGTCGTCACAGAACTAGACCGGCGACGTTCCCGAGACCTTCCCCCGGCTCAGTCGGGGACGCGGCCGTCGAGGATCGCGGCCAGCCGAGCGGAGTCGATGTTCCCGCCGGAGACGATGCAGACCATCCGCTCGGCCCCGACGCGACCCGCGAGCGCAGCCGCGATGGGAAGTCCAGCCGCGCCCTCGCCGACGACACGCGCGCGCTCCGCGAGCGTCCGCACCGCCGCGGCCGCGTCCGCGAGCGAGACCGCGAACGCGTCGGTCACGAGCGGCTCGGCCAGCTCCCACATCTTGGGCAGGAGCGCACCGGAGCCGGCGCCGTCGATGAAGGACGCGGTGTAGTCGACCTTCACAGGCACGCGACCGTTCTCGATCGCAGCCGTCATGGGCGCGCCGGTCTCGGGCTCGCAGACGTAGATCTCCACCTCGGGTCTGAGTGCCTTCACGGCGCTGGCGATCCCGGTCGTGAGGCCGCCGCCGCCCCACGGGATCAGCACCGCGTCGAAGCCGTCGAGCTCATCGACGAGCTCGAGCCCGATCGTTCCGTTGCCTGCCATGACGGCGTCGTCCTGCACGGGGTGGATGAAGAGGCCCTCGACTCCCTCGATGTGGCCCGCCTCCATCGCGGCCCACCACTCGTCCCACGTGACGCGCACGATCGTGCCCCCGAGACGCTCCACTGCAGCGAGCTTCGTCGCGGCGGCGTTGTGCGGCGCGACGATCGTCGCCGGCACGCCCAGCTCGCGTGCCATCCACGCGACTCCTTGCGCCATGTTCCCGGTGCTCGTCGTGACGAGACCGCGCGCGACTTCCTCGCGCGGGGCGCTCAGCACAGCGTTCCCGGCGCCCCGGATCTTGAATGAGCCGATCGGCTGCAGGTTCTCGAGCTTCAGCCAGATCTCGGCCGGGGCGTCCTCGACGTGCAGCTGGACGACCGGCGTGCGGACCGCGGTGCCGGCGATCCGCTCGCGCGCGGCTTCGATCTCCGCGAGCGGGATCAGAAGGGGGCCTCGACGCCGACGCCGCGCTCGCGTGCCCGGCGCACGATGAGCTCGGCGGACGCGAGGTCCTCGACGGCGATCCCCAGCGACTCGAAGACGGTCAGCTCGTCCTCGTGCTCGCGCCCGGGATGCATGCCGGCCAGCACCTCGCCGAGCTCCGCCTTGATGTGGTCGGGCCCGACCGCGCCCTCGGACGCCGCGATGATGTAGTCGCCCGCCTCGTTGAGGCACGACTCGCGTCGATCGGTGAAGAACGACGAGTGCGCGACCGTCTCGGTGTCGAGCTCCCGCGTCGTCGGGAAGCACGACCCGACCGCGTTGACGTGCGCGCCACGCGCGAGCCAGCGCTTCTCGACGATCGGCTCCCTCGCCGCGGTCGTCGTGCAGACGACCTCTGCCCCGAAGAGCGCGGCGTCGACCGACGGAGACACCGTCGCGCCGACGTCCCCCGCCAGCTCCTCCGCCTTCTCGAGATCGCGTGACCAGATGCGGACCTCCGGGTCGTCGAGCACCGCCCGCATCGCGTGCACGTGGCCGCGTGCCTGCGCTCCCGCCCCGAGGATCGCGACCCGCTGCGCGTCCGGGCGCGCGAGCGCGCGCGTCGCGACGGCCGACACCGCGGCCGTCCGGATCTCGGTGATCGGCGACGCGTTCATGATCGCGAGCAGCTCGCCGGTGTCGCCCGTCGTGCAGGAGGACTCCGCCCATGTGCGTGTCGAGGCCGCGCGAGGGGTTGGAGGGCACGACGACGATCTCCTTGAGCCCGTACGCCTGCGTGGGAGAGCCGCGATACGCGGGCATGAGGCCGAGAAGCGTGTCCGCGCCGTCGGGCCGCGCGATCGAGCGGAGCGGGTTGTAGAGCTCGCCGCGCGCGAGAGACGCGAGCACCTCCTCCATCGCCTCCACGCACGACGGCATGTCCAAGAGTGCGCGGACGTCGTGCTCGGACAACACGATCACGCGAACAACCCTCGCAGATCGGCGTGCTCTTGCGCCGGGAGCTGCACCGAGAGCGCCTCGCGGACGGGGTCGAGGTGCTCCGCGCACGTCGGACCGACGACTATCGCCGTGATCTCCGGCACGCCGAGGAGCCACGCGAGGGCGAGGCCGGCCATCGAGACGCCGTGCTCCTGCGCCTGTGCTTCGAGCGCGTCGAGCGCGTCGAAGACCGCGTCGTTCTCGTACTTGCGGTAGCCGTCGGGTCGCTGCGTCATCCGCGAGCCCTCCGGATAGTCGGCGCCGCGACGATAGCGCCCCGTCAGCCAGCCGCCGGCGAGCGGCCCGAAGGCCTCGTATCCGAGCCCGTGCTCGTGGCAGACGGGGAAGAGAGAGTCGGCGTCCGCCTGCTCGAGGAGAGAGAACGAGTTCTGCACCCACTCGTAGCGTGCAAGGCCCTCGAGCTCGGAGATCTCGACCGCCTCGGCGAGCTGCTCCGCGCTGAAGTTGGACGCTCCGACCGCGCCGACCTTCCCGGCACGGATCAGCTCGTCGAGCGCGCCGAGCGTCTCCTCGTGCGGCGTGTCCGGGTCGAAGTCGTGTGCCATGTAGAGCGGGATCCGCTCGAGCCCGAGCCGACCGAGGCTCGACTCGAGCTGCCGCTCGACCCGGTGTCCGGCGAGGCCGTGATCTGCACCCGCCTCCATCGGATTGAACGTCTTCGTCTCGATCGTGATCGCGTCCCGAACGTCGCCGCCCTTCGACGCGAGCCACTCGCCGATCCACGTCTCGCTGCGGCCGCCCCCGTAGGCGTCGGCGGTGTCGAACGTCCTGATCCCGAGATCCCAGGCCGCGTCCATGATCCGCGGGGCCTCGTCGCGCGGGATTCCCTGTCCGAAGAAGGCCGGCGAGGAGCCGACGCCGCCGAAGTTGCCGCAGCCGAGGACGATCCGCGTGACGGAGACGCCGCTGCGCCCGAGCTCGCGCGTATCCACGCGCGCGATCTTAGGCGGGACCCGATCCGTTCGAGCCGAGCTCGGGCCGGGCGAACGACGAGGTGATCTCGACCGACCGGCCCTCCGCGATGGACGTCGTCGTCGCGTCGAGGATCTCGACGATGTGCGCGGCGTGGGCGCCGGTCGCGCGGTGTGGTCGCCCCGAGCCGATGGCGTTGCTCAGGTCGCCCAGTGCCCGCCCCCAGTCGGTGCCCGGATAGGCGTCCTTGACCGGAACGGGCTCGTAGGCCTCTCCGAACCGGGCGAGCTCGACGGCTGCGTCGAAGAGCTGCCAGTCCGCGAGGTGGATCGAGCCCGTGTCTCCGTGAAGCTCGATCCCGCTCTGCTTCGTCAGGCGCGAGACGTAGAAGTTCGCGGTCAGGCGCACGACTGTTCCGTTCTCGAGCTCGACGACCGCGACGACGAAGTCGGGCGCCTCGGGCGTGAACCGGTCTCCGCCCAGTGTCGTCCGGTCCGGATAGACGACCTTCCCGAACGCCGTCACGCGCCGGGCCGGACCGAACATGGCGGTGAGAATCGTCAGTGGGTAGACCCCGACGTCCGCGAACGGCCCGATGCCGTAGAAGGGCTCGGGGCGGGGGTGCCAGCTCTCGATTCGGTTCCAGTTCACCTCGGCATACGCGACGCGCACCCGGCCGATAGCGCCCGTGTCGACGAGGTGCCACATCGTCTGTTGCGCCTCGCCCATGAACGTGATGGGTGAGCACGAAAGCCGGAGCCCGCGCTCGGCGGCCAGGTCGACGAGCGCACGAGCCGCTGCGTAGCTCCCGGCGAGCGGCTTCTCGCTGTGCACGTGCTTGCCCGCATTCAGTGCGGCGCTCGTCACCTCTGCATGGACGGCGGGGAACGTCAGGTTGACGATCGCATCGATGTCCGGATCGTCGAGCACGTCGTCGAGCGACGGGTAGTCCACTCCGCCGAACCGATCGACGAACGCGGCGCTCAGCGAGCGGTCGACGTCCGTGGCGCCGGCGATCCGCACCGATGGATAGGCGCCGATCGTCTCGCCGTACGGCCCCGAGATGTTGCCGCATCCGACGACCGCGACTCGGAGTGCGCGCTCACGCAAGGCGGCCGGCTCCAGTGGTCGAGAGCTGCTTCCGCAGCGAGGCGAGCATGCGAGCGCACTCGGCGGTCGGATCGCGGTCGTACGGCTCGTGCTCGACGCTCACAGGGCCGGTGTAGCCCATGTCCAGGAGCGCGTCGACGCAGTCGGAGATCCGAGCGCAGCCCTGCCCGTACATGCACGTGACGTGCGTGCCCGGCTCCTCGACGTCCTTGAGGTGGACATGGAAGAGCCGCTCGGAGAGCTCGTCGATCGCCGCAACCGGGTCGTACCCCTGCGTCGCCCACCAGCCGGTATCGACCGCAGCGCCGAGGACATCGACGTCGCCGATCGCCTCGAGCACCTCGGCCGGCGTGCGCTCCGGGTGGTTCTCGAGCCCGAAGCGCACGCCGTGCGCATCGAGCACCGCCGCCACCTCGTCGCGATCCGTGCGGACGATGCTCCCGGGCCCGGCGATCAGGTCGACGTCGAGGTCGTTCGCGAGGCGGCAGGCTGCCGCCACGTCCGCGGACGTCGTGCCGATGCTCCCGGCGAGGCTCACCACACGGAGGTCGTGGCGGGCGAGGGAATCACGGGCGGCGGCGACGTGTTCGGGCGTCGCCCAGCTCCAGTTGAGGTGCCCGAACCAGAGGTCGATCGCATCGAAGCCGATGGCCCTGATCGACGCGAGGAGGCCGTCGAAGCGCTCCGGGAAGGCGTCGATCGGCTCGAAGGCCGCGTTCGTGGCGGCGTCGAACGGCCCCCACTCGTCGGCCGCTCCGTACCCGAGCTCCTTGGCGACGTAGTTCGCGCTCATGAACGAAGGCGCGAACGGGGAGCTCGCGCTCACGACGTCGTCCCTGACGAAAGCACGAACTCGACGACCTCCGAGAGATATCCGTGGGCGAGACACACGACCGTGTCGGCTCCGCCGTAGTAGATCGAGAGACGGTCGAGCTCGTGGTCGGCGAGCGCGGCGCCCGGAAAGACGACGTTCGGGACGTCCCCGACCTGCTCGTAGAGCACCTGAGGGGAGAGGAGGTAGTCGCGCCCGCGGGCGAGCACCCTCCACGGCTCGTCGAGGTCGAGCAGCGCGGCGCCCATCGAGTACACGAAGCCGTTGCACGAGGTGAGGACGCCGTGGTAGAGGACCAGCCAGCCCGCCTCGGTCTCGATCGGGGTCGGCCCGGCGCCGACCTTCGTCGACTGCCAGGTGAGCGGTACCGGAGACATGACGTGGCGATGCCGGCCCCAGTGCACGAGGTCGGGGCTCTCGGAGTAGTAGATCTCGCCGAACGGCGTGTGGCCGTCGTCGCTCGGGCGGCTGAGCATCGCGTAGCTGCTTCCGATCCTCCGCGGGAAGAGCACCCCGTTCCGGTTGAAAGGGAGGAAGGCGTTGTCGAGCTGGTGGAAGGTCTCGAAGTCGTGCGTGAACGCGAGCCCGATCGTCGGCCCGTGGTAGCCGTTGCACCACGTGACGTAGTAGCGATCCTCGAGCCAGGTGACGCGCGGGTCGTACGCGAAGAGGAACTGCTCCTGGATCTCGCGGGTCCGCTCGTCCACCGGAACGAATGCGATCGGCTCGTCGTTGATCTCCCACGCGATTCCGTCCGCGCTTCGTCCCGCATGGATGTTCATCACGCGCTCCGTGTCGTCGACCCGGAAGACGCCGGCGAAGCCGTCGGCGAAGGGGACGATGGCCGAGTTGAAGATGCTGTTGGCGCGCGGGATGTGATCCCGCGCAATGATCGGGTTCCGGCTCGACCGCCAGACGACCGAGTCGGTTCCGGGCGGTCGCTCCTCCCACGGGACGGCCGGCCGGCGCCCCTCGCTCGCGGGCGCGACGGCCTTCATCTCGTCAACGCCCGTCATCGGCCGGCGGTCTCCGAGGCGAGCGTGGTGGAACGGACGAAGTGGCCGTCCTCGACCTCCACGAGCGCCCCGGCCGCCTCGCCCTCGACCTCCTCGTCCACCGGGCGCCGCGCGGACTCTCCGACCCACTTGGTGTGCAGCTGTGGGACGGATGCGAGGAGCGACTTCGTGTACGGGTGGAGGGGATTTCCGAACACGTTCGGCGTCGCGCCCAGCTCGACCACGGAGCCGCGGCGCAGGATCATCGTTCGGTCTGAGATGTAGTTGCCGAGCGAGAGGTCGTGGGTGATGAAGAGGATCCCGAGCCCGCGCCCCTTGAGCTCTCCGAGCAGGTTCAGGACGTCGATTCGCGTGGAGGCGTCGAGCATGCTGATGATCTCGTCGGCGACGAGGAGGCGGATGTCGAGCAGGAGCGCTCGCGCGATCAGCAGGCGCTGTAGCTGCCCACCGCTCAGCTGGTGCGGGTACTTCCCGAGGACGTCGCCCGGGTTGAGGCTCACGTCCTCGAGCGACCCCTCGAGCTTCCCGTTCCACTCCGATGTCGAGAGCCCGGAGAAGTACGCGTGACGCAGCATCGTGAAGACGCGGTCCGCCTTGAAGATCGGGTTGTACGAGCTGAACGGATCCTGGAAGACACCCTGCACGTTCGCGTAGTACTCCTTCAGGTGCCTGCCCTCGAGTGCGGAGATGTCGGTGCCCTCGAAGCTGATCGCGCCTCTCGAGACACGCAGGAGCCGCAGGATCATCTTTCCGATCGTCGACTTCCCGCTTCCGCTCTCGCCGATCAGCGACACGACCTCGCCCGGCGCGACCTCGAAGCTGACGTCGTGGACGGCGAGCAGCTCGCCGCCGCCGAACGCCCCGACGCGGTACGTCTTGCAGCACGCGTCGAGCTTGAGCATCAGGCCGCCACCTTCCAGCACGCTGCCGAGCGGCCCGGCTCGACCGCTGCGAACGGGGGCTCCTCGCCGCACTTCTCGAAGGCGAGCGGGCAGCGGTCGCGGAAGCGGCAGCCCGTTGGCGGGTCGAGCAGCGAGGGCGGCCGGCCGGGGATCCCGGCGAGCCGCTGCTCCTCGTATCTCACGCCGACCTCGGGGAGCGACGACAGGAGAAGGTTCGTATACGGGTGCTTCGGCGATTCCACGACCGCATCGGAAGGAGCTTTCTCGGCCAGCTTTCCCGCGTACATGACGAGGATCGTGTCCGCGATCTGGTACAGGACGGAGAGGTCGTGAGTGATCACGACCATGCTCTTCACGAAGCCCCGGTTCCGGAACTCGACGATCAGCTCGGCGACTGCTCGTTGCGTCGAGACGTCGAGCGCGGACGTCACCTCGTCGGCGATGAGGAGCGACGGGTCGAGCAGGGAGGAGAGGACGAGCACGACGCGTTGCCGCATCCCCCCCGAGAGCTCGATCGGGAACCGCTCGAGCACGTTCGCCGGCAGCCCGACCAGCTCGAGCCGGCGCCTGAACTCGGGGAGCACGGAGTCGAGCGGGATGTCGCGCGACGCGAGGAGCTCGGTCGCCATGCGGCCGATCTTCCGCGTGGGGTTCAGAGCCGAAAGCGCGTACTGCGGAATGATCGAGACCTTCGTGAACCGGAACGGGTTCATCTTCCTGTCGTCCCAGATCGGGAGCTCGACACCGTCCAGCTCGACCTGCCCGGAGACGTAGCGCATCCGCGTGTCCATGCGGATCAGGCTCTTGCCGAGCGTCGACTTGCCGCAGCCGGACTCACCGGCGAGCCCCATGATCTCGCCGTCGGCGATCGAGAACGTCGCGCCGTCCACGGCTTTCACGTCACCGCGCAGCGACTGGTAGTAGACCGTCAACCCGTCTATGCGGAGCGCCATCGCTACAGCTCCCTGAGCTTCGGGTTGAAGACCTCGTCGAGGCCGACGTTCATCACGTAGAGGCCGCCGACGATCGCGATGATCCCGACGCCCGGCGGAACGAACCACCACCAGAAGCCGAGGAGCATCGCGCTCGCGAGGTAGGCGTTGTGCATCATCAGCCCGAGTGACACGGAAGTCGCCGGGCCGAGGCCGAGAAAGTCCAGCGAGGCGCCGATCAGGATCGCGCCGCCGAACAGGAGGATGAACATCATCAGCAGGTACGAGCTCATGTTGGGCGCGATCTCCGTCGCGATGATCTGCCGGGTTCGCCTGCCGCTCAGCCGGGCGATGTCGACGAACTCGCGCGTCTTCAACGAGAACGTCTGGGCTCTGACGGCCCGTGCTGCCCACGGCCACGACGTGAGGCCGATGAGGATGGCCTCGGTCGCGTAGCTGTGCACGTTGAGGTAGGCGGCGACGATGATGAGGATGGCGAGCGTCGGGATCACGAGCACGACGTTCGTGAGCATGTTCAGGACGTCGTCGACCCAGCCGCCCCGATAGCCGGCCGTGAACCCGACGCCGGCACCGAGGAGCCAGGCGATGCCGCCGCCGAGTGCTCCGACGAGGAACGCCGCGCGCAGACCGTAGACGAACTGGGCGAACACGTCCTGCCCGAACGATGTCGTCCCGAACCAGTACTCCGCGGACGGCGGCTGATCCGTGGGGCCGGCGAACTCGAGGGGCTTGTGATCCGTGAGGAACGGGCCGACGAGCGCGAGCGCGAGCATGAAGGTGACGACGCCGAGCCCCACGACGAACTTCCAGTTGCGGAATGCGAAGTAGAGAAACTCGGAACGGTGCGCGACCGCGGGCGGTGCGAGAGGCGTGCCGGTCGCGGTGATGGGCGCGGACGCCTCGACGGCTGCCGGCGGCGCTCCGCCGATCTCCACGTCTCCGCGCTGCGAGATGGACATCACGCGCCGCCCTGCATTCCGATCCGAGTCCGCGGATCGATGATGACGTAGGCGATGTCGATGATGAAGTTCGCGATGAGGACGCCGACGATGAGGAAGAGGAAGATGCCCTGCATCAGGAAGTAGTCGCGGTTCTCGATCGCGTTCAGCGTGAGCGATCCGAGCCCCGGATACGCGAACACGATCTCGACGACGATGGCGCCGGCGACGACGGCGCCGAGCGCGAGGGCGAGCCCGGTGATCTGCGGGAGGAGGGCGTTCCGGTAGGCGTACTTCCGCACCAGCTTCGTCGGGGCTCCGAGCGAGGCGAGGTAGTTGGAGTAGTCGGCCTCGAGCTCGTAGATGATCATGTTCCGCATTCCGATCGCCCATCCTCCGAAGGCGACGAGGAAGAGCGCAAGGAACGGCAGGATCCAGTGGTGCAGGAAGCTGCGCGTGAACTCCAGTGACCACTCCGGCTGCAGGGCGAGGCTGTACGCGCCGGTGACCGGGAAGAACGCGTAGGTCGACGCGAACAGCCAGGCGAGGATGATCGCCAGCCACATCTGAGGAGTCGCGGTGAGGACGTACCCCACCGGGAGGACGGTGTTGTCGAGGACCTTCCGCCGAGCGGCGAGCGCGCCGACCTTGTTCCCCGCCCAGAAGCTCAAGAGGATGGCGGGCACGAGCAGCGCGAGCGTGTACGGCAGCGCGCCCCAGATGAGCTCGGTCACGGGCGTCGGGAAGTTCGCGATGCTGAGCCCGAGATCACCGTGGAAGAGCGCCGCCCAGAAGTTGAGGTACTGCTGCCAGAGGGGCACGTCGAAGCCGAACGCCTGGGTGTAGTAGCCGGACAGGTGCTCGGCCGCCGCCGGCTGCGCCTGCATACGTGCAAGGAGCCCCTCGACCGGGTCCCCGGGCATGAACCGAGGAATCGCCCAGTCGATCGTCACCGCCACGAAGAACGTGACGAGGTAGATGATGATCTTCCGGAGGAGGTAGCGGGTCATCGAGGCTCCGGACCCGGGTTCTCGCAGAGAAGAGCAACACCCCTCCCGGTTCTTGGCCGGAAGGGGTGTTGTCCGATCACTGCTTCGCGCCCGTTACGAGGCGTTGGCAGGCCGCAGATGCGTGAGCATGTCGATGCTCGTCATCTGCCAGTAGTTGTTCCAGGCCGTGGTGGTGAAGTGCTGGCCTGTCGACGATGGCCAGTTCGTCCAGTACTTCGTGTTGAACATGGCCCACATCCCGTTGTACCAGAGGGGAATCGCAGGCAGGTTCTTCAGGAAGACCGTCTGGAGCTGGGTCATCGCCTTCTGGTAGGCGACCGTGTCGCTCGTGGGCGTCCTGTCCAGGAGCTGGGTCAGGTCCCAAGCCTTCTGGCTCGAGAACCGCTCGTAGTTGACCGTTGTCTGGTTGTCGAGGATCGGCAGCTGGAAGATGTACTGGTAGTACGTCCAGGGTGTGTTCGAGTACTGCCGATCGTTGGCCAGGACGAGATCGAACCTCGCGTGGCCGCGGTCGTCGACGAGCGTCCCGTAGTCCGGATAGCTCGGCGTGATCTTGATGCCGACGGACTTCGCGCTCTCGGCGATCACCTGGATGGAGGTCATCCAGTCAGACCAGCCGTTCGGGCACTGGATGCTGAGCGAGATGTCCGAGCCGTCCTTGTTCTCGACGTAGCCGTTGCCGTCCTTGTCCTTGTAGCCGGCAGCGGCCAGGATCGCCTTGGCCTTCGTCGGGTTGTACGAGAATCCGTACTTCGCGACGACCTTCTGGTCGACCCACTTGCTCCAGATCGGGAGGAGCCCGGTCGGGCTCGCCTTGTTGACGAGGCCCTGATAGGACTTCACGAGGATCTGGTTCATGTTCACCGAGTACGCCAGCGCTCGTCGGAACGCCGGGTCGTTGAGTGGCTTCCTCGTCGTGTTCGGGAACAGCCAGGTCGTGTTCGCACCCAGGTGGAACGGTGCCTTGTTGAAGTAGGTCTTCGCCGAGCCGCTGATCGCGGCCCTCGGAGCGAAGTTGTTGAAGAGATCGATGTTCCCGGCCTGGAAGTTCGCGAATGCGGCCGCGTTCGACGAGTTGTGGATGTCGACGACGTACTTCGGGGCGGGCGTGAGGCCAAGCGCCTTCGTCGCCCACCAGTCGGCTCTCCGCTGCCAGACGAACGTCTGCGCAGTCGAGCTCGCCCCCGACAGGTACCGATACGGCCCGGTGCCGACGACGGCGCTCGGGCTGAGGTTTCCGGTCGTGAGGTCCACCTTGCTGAACTTGCTGAACACGTGCTGCGGGACGATCGCGACGTTGTACCGGTAGAAGTCGAACTGCTGATAGCCCGGCTTCCCCGCGAACGTGAAGACGACCGTCTTCCCGACGACCTTGACGCTCTGCAGGCCGGTGGAGGCCCAGAGAGCGTTCTGTGCGTGTGTCGGGATCTTCAGCAGGTCGAAGCTGTACTTGACGTCCCTTGGCGTCAACGTTGTCCCGTCGTTGAACTTGACGCCGCTGCGGATCGTCATGGCGTACACGTTCTTCGTCCGCCATGTTCCGTCCGTGGCGAGCCACGGAATGAACTTCCCCGCCAGCGGGTCGTACCGGAATGCGGTCTCGAATGCGAGGCCGACCGTTCCGGTCGAGTAGTCCCAGGTCTTGGCGGGGTTGACGTCGCCGTACGGCGACCACTGGCTTCCACTCATGTAGAAGGTCTGGGCGCGGGGGAGCGCGAACGCCGATCGTTCACCGGCGCCGGCTACAGCCGCGCCGAGGGAGACAGCGGCGACGAGAACGGCGAGAGCTACTGCGCCGACGAATGTCGCCCTCCCTCGCTTGCGTGCTGACATTACGACCACCCTTCCTCTCGTGGCCTCGCTCGTGAGGCCAAACCGTCGCACGGGTCCCGTGCCCTTCGACTTCCGATCCCCCCGAGCCATCCAAGCGTTGCCGCGGCGTCGGTGGTGTCCATCAGGGCCGACGCTGATGCGCGAGAGGAAAACTGCGGAAGCTGTGTATTGCGATCCATCTGAACACTGGGAGTCAACAACTTATCCGGTTAAGTGTCAAGCCGTATTTTCCCGTCGCGGATCGGTGGGAGGTACTACGAGCGGCGGTTACGGGCAGACCGACGCGTGTCGGCCGGTGCCCGGCCGGTACTTCCGCGGGGAGTGAGCGCGCCGCGCTCCGTCTCGACGTTCCCGGTCGCCTCGCCTTCGACGACCCGGAGAAGGTGCCTCGTCGCGAGACCCCCGTAGGCGGCGAGATCGCGTGTGATCGCCGTCAACGGGGGATGGACGACCTGGCTGATGAGCGAGTCGTCCCAGCCGACGATGGACAGGTCTTCCGGGGACCGCGACTCCCATCTGCTGCGCGACGCCGAGACCGGTCACCGCGAGGAGGTCGCTGTCGAAGAGGATCGCGGTCGGCGGAGAGGGGGACGAGAGGAGGCGCCTGGTCGCTCGGGCGCCCAGGTCGGCGCTGTAGTCCGTCTCGACGATCACGCCGTCGAGGTCGAGTTCCGCTACGACATGCTCGAAGGCTCCCGTCCGTTGCGTCGTGTGCACGAACTCGGCGATGCCCGAGACGTGTGCGATGCGTGTATGTCCGAGCGCGGCGAGGTACTGCACCGCCTCGATGACAACGGCCCCCTCGTCGTGCCAAACCGAGGCCAGAGCACCGTTTTCGGGAGGTCCACCGACGACAACGGTCGGGAGCCCGAGCCGGACGAGCTCGTCCACTCGAGGATCCTTGACGCGGAGGTCGACCATGAGGACGCCGTCCACGCGGTGCTCTCCCCACCAGCGGCGATAGACGGCGATCTCCTCGTGGATGTCGGGGACGAGCTGGATCGTGAGCGCGATCGAGCGGGAGGCGAGCTCCAACTCGACGCCCGCGATGAACTCCATGAAGAACGGCTCGAGTGCGAGCGTCCGGGCCGGCCGGGCGAGCACGAGCCCGCAAGCATCGGCTCGCGCCGCCGAGAGGGCCCGAGCGGCGCGGTTCGGGTACCAGCCGAGCTCGTCTGCGATGCCGAGGATCCGCACGCGCGTCTCCTCGGAGACTCCGCTCCGGCCGTTCAGGGCGTACGAGACCGCTCCCTTCGAGACTCCTGCCCGTTCAGCGATGTCCCGGATCGTGACCCGGCGCGCGCGTTCCTCTGCCACTTCGGACGCCTCCTGTGCGCCGCGAACCATATAGGTCTATTATGACCTTGACCGGTTCAGTGAAAGAGGCTACCGCATCCGCCCGCACCGAGGTCGTGTTCCCCTCGGACTTCGTCTGGGGTGCCGCGACCGCCGCGTACCAGGTCGAAGGCGCCGTGCGCGAGGACGGTCGCGGCGAGAGCATCTGGGACCGCTTCAGCGCCACGCCCGGGAAGGTCCTGAACGGCGACACCGGCGCGGTCGCCTGCGACTCGTACCACCGGCATGCAGAGGACATGCGTCTCGTCCGCGAGCTCGGTCTCGACGCGTTCCGCTTCTCCATCTCGTGGCCGCGAGTCCTTCCCGACGGGCGCGGGCACGTGAACACGGCCGGGCTCGACTTCTACGACAGGGCGCTGGACGAGATCCTCGAGAGCGGCATCGAGCCGTACGTCACGCTCTACCACTGGGATCTCCCGCAAGTGCTCGAGGACGCCGGCGGCTGGCCGGCTCGGGAGACGGTCGAGGCGTTCGCCGAATTCGTCGAGGTGGTCGTGTCCCGGCTCGGCGACCGCGTCCCGAACTGGATCACCCAGAACGAGCCGTGGGTCGTGTCGTGGCTCGGGTACGGCTTCGGGGTGCACGCGCCGGGTCGCACGAGCGAGGTGGACGCTCTCGCCGCCGCGCACCACGTCTTGCTCGCCCACGGACGCGCAGCGCAGGTCATTCGGCGGGAGGCGCCGCGGGCCAGGGTCGGCGTGACTCTCGATCTCTACCCGGTGTACCCGCTCACGGACGCCGCTGCGGACGTAGAGGCGGCGCGCTTCCTGGATGGATCCCGAAATCGCTGGTTCCTCGAGCCGGTTCTCGGGCTCGGGTACCCGACGGACATGCTCGAGCACTACGCAAGCATCCTGCCGAGGATCGAGGAGGGCGATCTGGAAACGATCGCTGCGCCACTCGACTTCATCGGCGTCAACTACTACAGCCGTACCGTCGTTCGCGCCGGGTCCGATCCGGCGGCGCCGGTCGTGGTCGACATCCCCGGCGCCGAGCGCACCGAGATGGGATGGGAGGTCTACCCGGACGGGCTGAAGGACCTGCTCCTCCGCCTGCATCGCGACTACGAGCTGCCCGACGTGTACATCACCGAGAACGGCGCCGCCTATCCCGACGACCGGCGCAACGGGAACGTGCCCGACCCGAAACGGATCTCCTACCTCGAGCGGCACCTCGCCGCTCTCCGGGAGGCGATCTCGGAAGGCGTCCCGGTGCGCGGCTACTTCCTCTGGTCGCTGCTCGACAACTTCGAGTGGGCGTTCGGCTTCTCGCGGCGCTTCGGGATCGTCTACGTCGACTTCGAGACGCTCGAGCGCGTGCCCAAGGACAGCTTCGCCTGGTACCGCGACTTCATCGCGGCGCAGCGCACCGTACGGCCGTAAGACCGCTACGCGGCGTCGAGGACGGCGACCGGCGGCGAGGTCGAGATGCGGGAGAGCACGACGACGCCGACGAGCGGCCCGAACGCGCAGACGACGAACACTCCGCCGTAGCCCATCGCCGACGCGACCGCGCCGAGAGTGAGCGCGCCGACGAGGAAGCCCAGCTCCGTGAAGGCGCTGAACGTGCCGACGACCGAGCTGCGCTCGCTCTCCGGCCCTGCATTCACCGCCAGCGTCATCAGGGACGGGAAGGCGAGCGCGTGGCCGCAGGCAACGACGACCGTTCCTGCGAACAGTCCTGCGGGCACGCTCCAGAGGCCGATCGTGAAGAGCCCCGCCGCGATCAGCCCGAGCGCGATTCGGGACGTGCGCTTCGGCCCCATGCGGTCGGGCACCTGCCGCGCGAGGACGCGGGTCGCGACGACGACCGCCGAGAACACGAGGAAGACCGAGCCGGCACCGTCGAGGCCGAGCTCGCGCGCGTAGAGCGCGCCGAAGGTCCCGAGGCCGGCGAAGCCGAGAACGGTGAACGCGAGCACGAGACCCGGCCCGATCGCCGCCGGATGGACGAGCCGCGCGCTCGAGTCCGGCTCGGCCTCCCGCTCGGGCGCCGTCTCGGGGAGCACGAGGCCGATCAGTCCCGACGCGAGGCAGCACGAGGCGGCCACCAGCCAGACGGCGTCGAACCGTGCGTCCCCGAGTACGAGCTCGCCGAGCAACGGCCCGAGCGCGAGGCCGCCCCAGAGACCGAGGCTGAAGAGACTCAGCGCCTCGCCGCGGCGGTCCTCGGGCGCGAGGTCCGTGATCATCGTTGCCGCACCGACGAGGACCATTGCCTCTCCGGCCCCGGTGAGAAGCCGTAGGGCGACGAGCAGCGGCAGCGAATGGGCGAGGACGTACCCCGCGACCGTCACAGCCGCGATGAATCCGCCTGCGACGATCAGGATCCTACGGCCGTTCCGGTCCGCGTAGCGTCCCGCGATCGGCTGGGTGACGAGCACCATCGGGCTGACGGCGGCGACCGCCACGGCGACGCCGAAGCTCCCGACGCCGAGCTCGTCGTCCGCGTACACCGGGACGATCGCGAGCAGCATCCCGACGGACATGCAAAGCGCGAACTCCGCCAGCATCGTGAGCACGAACGGCCTCGTCAGGACGCGATCCCTCTGCATCGTCCGATCCAAGCACATCGCGATCGCAGCACCGGTTTGATAGAGCACGCGTGATGGCCCAATCGACGTCGGAGCACGAGGCGCGCTACGAGGCGCGCCGCGAGGCCGCCCCCGTCGCGATCTGCTCGTCCGCGGTGCTGACCGTACTCGCACTCGTGAGCTGGCGGGCGGGCTGGGACGTCGTCGGCTTTCCCTGGTGGACGTGGTTGATCCTGGCGATTCCCGGTCTCGTCCTCAGCGTCGACCTGTGGATCGGGCCAGGCGGCGTCGGCATCGCCAGCAGGACGCGCTGGGCCGGCGTGCTCTTGGGACTCATCGTGCTCGGGAACGTCGCGGGCGTCGCGCTGCTCATCTCCGCGCTGGTCAGCACGCGGAGCAGCGACATCAGCGGCGGCCAGCTGCTCATGACGGCCGTGGTGATATGGATTGCGAACGTCATCGCGTTCGGCGTCTGGTACTGGGAAGTCGACGACGGCGGGCCCTTCGAGCGTGCCAACAAGGAGCGCAAGACGCCGGACTTCCAGTTTCCGCAAGACGAGAACCCCGGGCTCGCCCGTTCGGGGTGGAGCCCGAGGATCTGGGACTACATGTACATCTCGCTGACGGCCGGGAGCGCATTCAGCCCGACGGACGCCATGCCGCTGACGCACAAGGCCAAGCTGCTCCTCGGCATCGAGTCGACCGTGTCCCTCCTCCTCATCGTCCTCTTGACGGCGCGGGCGGTTAACGTGCTCGGATCGTGACCAACGCTCGCCTTCGGCTCGCGTTCGCGGGGGAAACCATGTTTCCCCCGCGTGCCCCCTTCTTCTCAAGAGCGTGGGGAACCTCCCGGTTCCCCACACCCCTCCACGCTCACGGGCCGCTTGGAGCGGTCCCGTGACCGACGACGCTCCGCTGATCAGTCTCCAGGAGCTGCAACTCGCGGCCCGGAACCACGGCATGCCGCTCGAGGCCCTTCGCTGGGACGTCACGCCGGTCGGGCTCCACTACCTGCTCACGCACTACGACATCCCCGAGGTCGACGCGTCGGAGTGGCGCCTCGAGGTCGCGGGTCTCGTGGAGCGCCCGCTTTCGCTCTCGCTCGACGACCTGCGATCGAGGCCGGCGGTCGAGGTCGCGGTCACGATGGAGTGCGCTGGGAACGGCCGCGCCCACCTCGAGCCGCACGTGGTGAGCCAGCCGTGGTTGCTCGAGGCGGTCGGGACGGCGCGTTGGCGGGGCGCCATGGTGGCCGATCTGCTGGACGAGGCCGGCGTGCAGGACGGTGCGCTCGAAGTGCTCTTCACCGGGCTCGATCAAGGCGTCGAGGGCGGAGAGACCCAGGCGTACGAGCGGAGCCTTCCGCTGGGCGCGCTGCGCGAGGCAGGCGCGATCCTCGCGTACGAGGTGAACGGCATCCCGCTTCCGCCGCAGCACGGCTATCCGCTACGCCTGATCGTCCCGGGCTGGTACGGCATGACGAGCGTCAAGTGGCTGGTGCGCATGACCGTCCGCGACGAGCCGTTCGACGGCTACCAGATGCGTCACTCGTATCGAGTCCGGCAGGAGGAGGACGAGCCCGGCGAGCCGATCACGACCATCGCGCCGCGCTCGCTGATGGTTCCTCCCGGCATCCCGGACTTCCTCAGCCGCGCGCGCGTCGTGGAGGCGGGCCGCTGCGAGCTCCGCGGGCGGGCCTGGTCCGGGGCGGACGAGCTCGTCGCGGTCGACGTCTCCACGGACGGCGGCGGGACCTGGGAGAGCGCCGAGCTCGGCCCCGCGACGCTCGGCCGGTGGGCGTGGCGCTCGTGGCGCTTCGCTTGGAACGCCCGGGCGGGCGAGTACGAGCTGTGCTGTCGCGCGCGAGACGCGTCCGGGAACGAGCAGCCGCTCGAGGCACCCTGGAACCTCGGCGGCTACGTGAACAACGCCGTGCAGCGCGTCGCCGTCACGGTCGTGTAGCGCTCCGCCAGGGTCGGAGCGCACCCGTCGCCTATCGTGTCGCCGTGCGTCGGCGGATGACACTCGCCGCAGTGCTGCTCGCGGGGGCATTCGCAGCGACGGCTCACGGCGGGACGTCCGAGACCGCGACGCTGCGGCTCGACGGCGTCGCGTTCCGGCCGGAGCTTGCGCTGACCTCCGCGCAGCAACAGCGCGGGCTCATGTTCCGCAAGCGCGCACCCAAGGACGGGATGCTCTTCGTCTTCCCGCTCCCGACGAGCGGCGGCTTCTGGATGAAGAACACGCTGCGTCCCGCTGAAGATCGTCTTCTTCGACACGCGCGGAAAAGCCGTCCGCAGCTTCGTCATGACGCCGTGCCGCAAGGACCCGTGCCACATCTACGACCCCGGCAGGCAGTACCGCTACGCGCTCGAGCTTCCGGCGACCGATGTGCGTCCCGCCCGAACTCTCGGCTCTCTCGCGGCGCTGCGGGAGCTCGTCTCCCGCACGAGCTGATCGTGGAGCGCCGGGCACTCGGACGCTCGGGCCTCGAGGTTTCCGCCCTTTCGCTCGGATCCTGGCGCACCTACGAGCGCATTCCGCGGGAGCAGGGACTCGCGGTCATGCGCGCCGCACGCGAGGCTGGAATTACCTTCCTCGACGACGCCCGGTACAACGATGAGACCGGCCGGGCTCCGATCCCGACGGGCTGGTCGGAGGTCGTCTTCGGCGAGCTGTTCCGCGCCTCCGGCTGGAGCCGCGACGAGGTCGTGGTCGCCAACAAGCTGTGGTGGGAGTGGTGGCCCGAGCAGTCCGCGGCCGAGGAGCTCGATGCGTCACTGGGCCGCCTGGGCCTCGAGCACGTCGACCTGATCTACGCCGAGTGCCCGCCGGACGGGATGGACGTCGCGGAGATCGTCGGGCAGGTCACGGGCCTCGTCGACGCGGGCAAGGCTCGGGCGTGGGGGGTGCTGAACTGGCCGCCCGAGCTCATCGCCGAGGCAGCGGACGGCGCTGAGCGAGAAGGCGTATCGGCCGCCCAGCTCGTCTACTCGCTCGCACACCCGAGCACGGTCGAGGACGAGTCGATGCAAGCTGCGCTCGCCGTGGGCGGCACGAGCGTCGTCGCCTCGTCCTCGCTCGCGGGCGGTGCCCTGTGCGGGAAGTACGCTCGCCGGGAGGGCGGGCGGCTCTCCGATCGTCTCGACGATCCACGCTGGCAGCTGGCGCTCGGGCTCGGCGCGCGCCTGAGCGCGGACGCGGCCTGCGACGAGCTGGACGCGACGCCCGCGCAGCTCGCGCTCGCGTTCGCCCTGCACGGGCCGGGCGTCGCGAGCGTCCTCTTCGGTGCGACGACTGCAGAACAGGTCGAGGAAAACGTCGGCGCGCTCGCCGTGCTCGAGCGACTGACCGAGCACGATCTCGCGCATCTGCGCGCGCTGGCGGAAGCCGGTGCGTAGCGTTCTCGCCGTAGCCGCGCTGGCGCTTCTCGCTGTGCCCGCGGGCAGTGCGGCACAGCGTCCGGTCGTGGTGATCGATCCCGGCCACGATCTCCGCGCGAACCTCCAGACGGAGCCGATCGGCCCCGGGTCCTCGACACGGAAGATCAAGGACGGAGGTGGCACGCACGGCGTCGTGAGCGGGCTGCGCGAAGCCGATCTCAACCTCGCGGTCGCGCTGCGGCTCCGGGCGCTCCTCCAGCGAGCCGGGGTCGAGGTCGTGATGACGCGGACGAGAACCGCCGGCACGAGCATCGGCAACATCTCGCGCGCGCGTATCGCGAACGATGCGCATGCCCGGCTCTTCCTCCGCATCCACGCGGACGGCTCGACCGATCCGTCGGCACGTGGCACTCACACGCTCTATCCGGCGTACCGGCGCGGCTGGACCGACGACGTCTACGGAGACAGCAAGCGGGCGGCCGGGACGGTGCAACGCGCGTTGCACTCAGCGCTCGGATTCCCGGACCGCGGTCTTCAGGAGCGCTCCGACTACACGGGCTTCAACTGGGCGAACGTCCCCGTGATCCTCGTCGAGATGGGGTTCATGACGAACCCGACCGAGGACCGCCTGCTGGCGACGCCCGCATATCAGCGCCGGGCCGCCGTCGGACTCTGCAGGGGGACGCTGACGTTCCTCCGGCGCTCGGCTTCCAGGTGCCCCTGACGGGCTGGCATCGTTCGAACGTGGCGATCCGGATCGACGCGTCTCTGGAGGGGATCGACTGGGAGCAGGCCAAGGCGGATCTGGCGGCGGATCGCTTCGACAACGGCCGGAGCGCCGCCGCGCTGCAGCGGTCCTTCGAGCAGTCGCGTCACGTCGCGTTCGCGCGTGACGGCGACCGCGTCGTAGGCATGGCGCGCCTCCTCTCGGACGGCGTCTGCAACGCGTACCTCGTGGACGTATGGACGGCGTCGGCCTATCGCCGGCAGGGAATCGCGTCGGCCGTGATCCGCGCGCTGCTCGACGGGGTACCTGGCCAGCACGTGGGCTTGCAGACGGACGATGCGCAGGAGCTGTACCGCTCGCTCGGATTCGAGCCGCAGCCGGAGTTCTGGTCGACGACGGTCGGCCGTTGGCTCGACAACGACGCGAACCGCTGAGCGCGCGAGACCCGACCAATGGGGGGTGTACAGCCACTGGGCTCATTCCTAAGCTGAGCCGGTGCTGCGCGGACGGAGGCGAACACTCGGCGCCGCTCTCGGCGCGCTGACGATCGTCTCGGTGCTGGTCGTCGCGGGAAGTTCTGCGGCCGCTCCGGGCGGCAAGCCGGACCGCGATGCCGTTCTTGCCTACTGGACGCCCGAGCGGGTCGCGCACGCGGTTCCGCGCGAGGTGTCGCCGAAGAACTTCAAGCCGCAGGTCGGCAAGCCCGGCGGCGGAGGCAGCGGAGGCAGCGGAGGCGGCGCGACCGTCACCGGGGCCGCCTGGTCTGGTGGCGGCACGGTGAAGCAGACGACCGGCAAGGTGCTGTTCACGATGGCCGGCGTCGACTACGTCTGCTCCGGCTCGGTCGCATCGGACTCGACCTCGGAGAGGTCGCTCGTCCTGACCGCGGGCCACTGCGTCTACGACGAGACGAACCACGCGTTTGCGACGAACTGGATGTTCGTGCCGAACTACGAGGACGGCGGCTCGATCGTCACGAACTCCGACGGCTCGCACAGCTTCACCTGCGACACCGTTCCCTACGGTTGCTGGACGGCGACGGCGCTCGTGACCACCTCCGCCTGGGCCAACGGTGGCGGAAGCCTCGCCGGTTTCAACAACGACTACGCGTTCGCGGTCGTTGGGGCCGGTGGCATGTCGGGCCAAGCGCAGCTCGACACGACTGTCGGGAGCAACCCGATCGCGTTCAACGAGAGCCGCCCGGCGCAGGTGTACTCCTTCGGATACCCGCAGGCGTCACCGTACGACGGTCAGAAGCTCATCTACTGTGCCGGCAAGGACATCGCCGACACCTGGGGCGGGACGAGCGACTTCGGCCTCAACTGCAACATGACCGGTGGGTCGTCGGGCGGCCCCTGGTACGTCCAGTTCAACGCGAGCACCGGTACGGGATCGCTGAACTCGGTGAACAGCTTCAAGTACACGGCCGGAAAGTTCACGAAGTACATGTGGGGGCCGTACTTCGGGGACTACGCACAGCGCACGTACAACGCGGCGCAAGGTGCGACCGTGAACACACGCGTCCCGTAGCTCGAGTCGACTCCGACAGAATGAGGCGTCTCGCGACGCCCCCGATGCCGCTCACCCAGTACTACACCGCGACAACGCTCGACGGCTTCATCGCCGATCCGGACGACTCGCTCGAGTGGCTGTTCACGCGCCGGCAGGATCGCGACGGGCCGCTCAACTACGACGCGTTCATCGCCAGCGTTGGTGCGCTCGCCATGGGCTCGACGACGTACGAGTGGGTCCTCGAGCACGAGCTTGCCGCCAAGCCGCCGGAGGAGGGGAGGTGGCCGTACGACATTCCCTGCTGGGTCTTCACGCATCGCGATCTCCGGGTCGTCCCCGGCGCGGACGTCAGACTTGTGAGCGGCGACGTCACGCCCATCCACGAGGAGATGCGCGCCGCCGCAGGTGGGAAGAACCTCTGGGTCGTCGGCGGGGGCGACCTCGCGGGCCAGTTCGCGGACGCGGGGCTGCTCGACGAGATGATCGTCTACGTCGCGCCGGTGACGCTCGGCGCAGGGAAGCCGCTCCTGCCTCGACGCATCGAGCTTCGTCTCGAGGAGACCGCGCGCAACGGCGACTTCGTCTGTGCGCGGTACTCCGTCGCGCAGCGGCAGGGCTAACGCCAGGCGACCGAAACGACGTCCACCGGCTGCTCGAGGCCCTTCAGCGCTACCGAGCGCGGCTCCGACAGGCGGTACGACGTGCCCATGCCCTCGAGCGTCTCGGCGGTCACGAGGATCTCGCCGGCCTGCGCCGTGGCGCCGACGCGCGAGGCGACGTGCACTCCCTGGCCGCCGTAATCCCCCTCAGTCCGGAACGCGGCGCCCGAGTGCGCGCCGATGCGGACGTCGGGCGCGACGATCTCGTCTGCGAGCGCGCGCTGGATGGCGACGGCGGCGTCGATTGCGGCCTTCGGGTTCTCGAACGAAGCGAAGAAGCCGTCTCCCGTCTGCTTGACGATCTCGCCACCGGCCTGTGCGATGGATTCGCGGACGAGCTCGTCGTGGCGCGCGAGCAGGCGCTTCCACTTGTCGTCGCCGAGCGTCTCGAGGAGCTTCGTCGAGTCGACGATGTCCGTGAAGAGGAAGGTACGCCGGGTCTCGACTTTCCCGAGGAGCTCCTTGACCCGCGCCTCCTCGGGCCGTGCGCCGAGCCGCTCGAAGGTCGCCAGTGCTCCCTCGAGCTCCTCCGTAGCGGCGTGCTCGTCGCCTGCCCGTGTGTAGGCCGTGCCGAGGAGCATGCGTGCGCGCGCGCTCTCGTATGGCGCTCCGACGGCCTGCCAGCCGTCCCGACCGCGCTGGAGCGCCGCGAGTGCGGAGGACCAGTCCTTCTCGGCAAGGAGGATCTGCCCCCGGGCGACATGGACGGTCGCGTCGAATGCGGCAGCCCGCTTGTTGCCGATCTTGTACGAGTCGACGATCTGCTCGGCCTCGTCGGCCGCCGCTCTCGCCGTCTTGACGTTGCCCGCCGCGATCGCGATCTCGACCTGCGCCGGAAGCCTCCTGAGGCGGTGGAGCGGATCGTGCGCGTCCTGTAGCGACCGCGAGATACCGGCCACGGCCGCGTCGACCTTGCCCTCGGCGAGCCGAAGGAGCGACAGTCCGGGCTGCGGCTCGCGACCCATCTCGCTCGAGACGCGGTAGGCCTCCTCCGCGCCTTCGAAGTCGCCGCGACGTCGTCGGATCTCGCCGATCTCGTAGTGGCCGCTCGCGGTTATCGAGCGGTCGAAGTCATGGAGCTCCTCGCACGCGGCGACCGCCTGGGCCTCCGCGGCGCTCCAGTCGCCGCGAAGCCGAAGAGCCTCGGCACGATGGATCCGGCAGGCGCCCGGGAAGCCGCTCACGTCGAGCTTGTCGCAGAACCGGTTCGCGGCCTCGGTCCACTCCGCAGCACGGCGGAAGTCCCCCAGGTCCTGGCAGGAGCTGATCGTGATGCAGTAGACGAGCCCGGCCGAGTGCGCGCGGAGGTCGCCGCACATCGCCGACGCCGTCGCTTCGTCGAGAAGCGCGAGGCCCTCGTCGATCCGGCCGCCTTTGATGAACGCGCGTCCCTTCCCGGAAAGAGCGAGCATCTGGACGTCGCGATCGGCGACGCGCTTGCCGAGCGCGTAAACGTCGTCGAAGTACTCGACGGCCTTCTCGAGGTCACCCTCGGCGAACATCGCCGCCATCGCACGCTGGAGCAGCAGCCAGGCATGCTCGGGCGACTCGGGCAGCCCATCGAGCAGGCGTTCCGCGTTCGCGAGCCAGCCACGCGCGACTGCGAACGCGCCGCGACCGTCGTGGTCCCACGACAGCGTCAGCGCCATTCGTGCGGCACCGCGCTGGTCCCGCTCCGCTGTGTACCCGGCGTACGCGCGCTCGCGAAGCGCGATCGCCTCGTCCAGCTTCCCGCTCCACCAGGCGGCCTCGCCGTACTTCTCCAGGTCGGACGACGTCAGGTCAGGGTCGTCGACCGCCCCGAAGGCACCGTACGCCGCACGCCACGCCTGGCGTGTTGCAGCAGCGCGTGCCTCAACGAGCGCGTCGGCGACCTGCGACATCGTCAGTCATTGTCGCTGCGCGCCGCATGCTCGGCAATTCGGTTACCCGTACCACGGCTCGCGAGCTCCTCGCGCACGCGCGGAGCGACCTCGCGACCGAGGAGCTCGATCGAGCGAAGGATCCCCTCGTGCGGGATGCCGCCGATCGTGAACTGGATCATGAAGCGGTCGTGTCCGAAGATCTCGTGCTGGAACAGGATCTTCGCGACGACGTCCTCCGGCGTTCCCACGAAGTTCGCGCCTCGCAGCGTGGCCGCCGCGTCGTAGTCCGGCCGTTGCATGGGAGGCCAGCCCCGCTCCTGGCCGATTCGGTTCATGGCCGCCGAGACGTACGGGAACGACTCGTCGAGCGCTTGCTCCCGGGACTCGGCGATGTAGCCGTGGGAGTTGATGCTGAGCTGCGGGCGCTTCTGGCCGGCCTGCTCGGCGGCGCGCCGATGCAGCTCGGCGAACGGCCCGAACCGCTCGGGCTGTCCGCCGATGATGGCGAGCGCCATCGGCAGCCCGAGCATCCCGGCGCGCACGGCCGACTCCGGCGTCCCGCCGACGGCGACCCAGACGGGGAGGAGGTCCTGCACCGGACGCGGGAACACGCCGTGACCGTCGCGTGACGCGCCGGTCTCGCGGACGTGGAGCAAGAGCTCGAGCTTCTCCGCGAAGAGCTCGTCGTACTCGCGGAGGTCGTAGCCGAAGAGCGGGAACGACTCGATGAACGACCCGCGCCCGACCATGATCTCCGCGCGGCCGCCGGACAGGAGGTCGACCGTCGAGAACTCCTGGAACACACGGATCGGGTCGTCGGAGCTCAGCACGGTCACGGCACTCGTCAGGCGGATTCGCTCCGTCCGGGCCGCGGCTGCGGCGAGCACGACCGCGGGCGTCGACACGGCGAAGTCGGGCCGGTGGTGCTCGCCGACGCCGAACACGTCGAGGCCGACCTCGTCGGCGAGCTCGACCTCCTCCATGAGGTCGCGCAACCGCTGCTCGGCCCCGATCTCGCCCTGCCGCGTGTCCGCGAACGTGAAGACGCCGATCTCCATCAACGCGTTTGTACCGGTCGGGTGCGCTCAGCCGCGGCGACGCACGGCGGCCGTGATCGCGAGCGCCGTCCCTGCCGCGAAGAGAGCGCCGAGCCCGAGCAGGCCGATCCCGATCCAGAGCACGGAGTCGAGCTCGGCGCCGATGCTCATGTCGGAGGAGACCCCTCGCGACGCGTCCGCGTTCATCAAGACCACCCGCCAGTGCCCGTCCTCGGGGTTCCAGTCGAGCGTTTGCTCTCCGGTTCCGGTCACCGACGCCGTCCAGAACTTTTCCTTTCCCGGAGGGGTCGAGGGCGCACCACCCGTACGTCCGGTGAACCGGGGATCGCCGCTCGAGTCGAGATCGTCGATCTCGTCGCGCTCGACTCGAGCGAGGTAACGGTCGACCGCCGTCGGCCGGCCCGATGCCGAGGAACACGGCACGATCGCTCTCGCTGCGGATCCGAACGGTGCCGAGGAACGTGTCCAGCGCCCATTCGGCCCCTCCCGTGTCGAGGTCCGCGCTCTCGGACACGATCGCGTACGTCGACGTCGTGAACGCGCGGCTCGGGGACATGAGAAAGCCGTCGTCGTCGCGCTGCGTCTGGTCGACCGCGACGAGCGCGCATCCGCTTGCGAGAAAGCCGAACGCGAAGATCCCGGCGATGACGCCGACGACGATGAGCACGACCTTGCCGGCGGTGCCTCCACCGCGCGGCTCCTGCTCCACCGCGGCGGGCGCCTCCACGATCGCCGCAACGGGTGTCGGCTCGAAGGCTCCGGCCGGATCGGCGCCGCCCTGGTCGAGCCTGAACGGCGGATACTCGTCGCGCATGAGGAGCACGTAGGCGGCGACGCGGGCAACCCAGCGGTCGAGCCCGAGCACGAAGTCGAAGATCCCTCGGGGGTAGGTGCCGCGGAAGACGAGCGCAATGGCGGCGAAGAGCACGAGGATGCCGATGAGGCCGAGCTCGAGAGCCCACCAACCCCAGCCACCCCACCAGCCCTGGCGGGATCCGGCCCAACTCCCCCACCCGAGGAAGAGACCGACGAGCATGTACTGCGGGATCGCGAGCAGCCACCACTTCACGAGGACGAGGCCGCGAGAGAGCGTCTCGGGATACGGAACCTCGAGCCGCGCGGGGTAGTCGGGCACGTCGTCGAGCGTGAACGGCGGGTAGCGATCGGTGCCGAGTGCTCCGTACGAGTAGAAGGCGACCCGCCAGGTCCAACGGAGCACGCCGAGGTTGAAGTCGAAGATGCCCCGTGGGTAGCGCCCGGTGAAGAGGATCGCGAAGAAGGCGATCACCGTCAACACGAGGAGCGTGAGCCAGAGGAACGCGAGCACGATGTAGTGCGGGATCGCCAGGAGCCACTTCACGACCCACAGCCAGCGGCTCAGGCCAGGCGAGAGCTCGCCTTCGATGCGTACCGGGTAGGACGGGCGATCCGCGTGGCCCTCGATGGTCCTCACTCTTACACGGCTCCCCTCACCGCCGCGTGCGGGGGGCACAGGCGCCCAGGTGGACGGTCACGACGAGCGCCACGAGCGACACGCGGATCCAGTGCTGCCACGAGGTCTCGTACACGAGGTACGCGACCGTCCAGGGCAGAGTGAGGAGCCACATGAGGATCTCCCAGACGATCGGGAGCCCGGTCAGCCAGTCGTATGCATCGTCCAGGGTCGTGGGCGACACCGCGAGCAGTGTCACGAAAGAGCCCCAGAGGCCCGCCATCACCGCGAAGAACGCCGAGCCGGGCGCATGGAAGGGGACCGCCCCCGACTTGCGCTTCGTCGTCTCGACCACGACGTGGCTCATGCCGTCAGCCTTCCCGCCGCCTCCCGGGCGGACATCCGGAGATGCCCGCGAGTTCATGTGGTGAACAACGGGTAGCCTGCGCGCCCATGAGCGACGAGACCACGAGCGACACCAGCGAGAAGAAGCCCGATCACGAGCCGCCCGCGGGCGCCGAGACGACGGGAACATGGGGCCGAGGGCGCAAGACGATCGGATACACGGTCACCGGCAAGTGGACGGTCCTGCGCAAGAAGGAGAAGCCCGCGGCGGAGATCTTCTCCGTCTCGTACGTCGCCGACGGCGACCGCCCGGACCGGCCGCTGACCTTCGTCTTCAACGGCGGCCCGGGTGCCGCATCCGCATTCCTGCACATGGGCGCGGTCGGCCCGCAGCGCGTCGACTTTCCGCCGGACGGAACGCTGCCGGCGATGCCGCCGAGGCTCGTCGAGAACGAGTCGTCCTGGCTCGCGTTCTCCGATCTCGTCTTCGTCGATCCCGTCGGAACGGGCTTCAGTCGCGTGATCGAGCCCGAGAAGAAGGGCGACGGCAAGGACGGTGCGAAGCCGGACGAGGCCGCACCCGATCCGAAGGAGTACTTCGGCTACAAGCGCGATCTCGAGTCGCTCTGCGAGTTCATGGGCCGCTGGCTCTCCGACAACGGCCGCTGGGGCTCGCCGATCTTCATCGCGGGGGAGAGCTATGGCGGCTATCGCGTCGGACGGCTCGCGCGTCAGCTCCAGGAGGCGGCCGGTATCGGACTCAACGGCGCGATCCTCATCTCTCCGGCGCTCGAGATCACCAGTCTCGTGCCGACCGACTACGACGTCCCCGGTTGGGTCGACCGCGTGCCGACCATGGCTGCGGCGGCGCTCCACCACGGACGCTCGCGCGCTTTCCGGAAGGGCACGTCGCTCGAGAAGGCGCTTCGAACCGCCGAGGAGTTCGCCACGGGCGACTACGCGATGTTCCTCACGCGCGGCGCATCCCTACCGGCCAAGGAGCGCAGCCGGATCCTCACGCGGCTTTCCGACCTCGTCGGCCTCCCGCTCGACGTCGTCGTGCGCGCCGAGGGACGGGTGAACCTGCTCAGGTTCGTGCGGGAGCTCCTGCGCGACGAGCGCAAGGTGCTCGGCCTCTACGACACGACGATCACCGCGACCGACCCGTTCCCGGACCGCGACGACTTCTCGTGGCCGGACCCGACGCTCTCGGGGATCAGCCCCGCGTACACGATGGCCGTCAACAGGGTGCTCCGCTCGGAGATCGGAGTCGAGACGGACCGCGAGTACGCGCTCCTGTCCTACGAGGTCTTCACGTCGTGGAAGAACGATGCCGAGGCTCATGCGTTCGCGCCGCCCCCCGGCGCGACGGACGACTTCCGCTACGGCATGGCGCTGAACCCGCACATGAAGGCGTTCATCACCCATGGGCAGTACGACCTCGTCACCCCCTACTACGCGAGCGACCGCCTCCGAAACCTCATGCGGCTCGACCCGCAGATGGCCGACCGGCTGACCGTGCAGCACTACGGCGGCGGGCACATGTTCTACGCGTGGGAGTCGAGCAGGCGCGCGTTCGCGGCAGCGATCGCGTCCTTCGTCGCAAGCGCGACGTAGGCGCTACCCGTTCTCGGCGACGTATGCCGCGCCGAGCTTCTTCGGCGCCTGGATCAGCCAGGCGTCCTCGAGGCGGTCGTGCAGCTCCTCGCGGTCGATGGCGTCCACCCGGATCTGGACGGCCGGAAAGCCGTTGTAGTGGGGGCTCGTGAAATAGACATCGGGATCCGCATCGAGGATCAGCTCCTTCTCCTCGCGGTCGACTCGCACGGCGAGGCCGCCGCCGTCCCGCTCGCGCGCCTCCCAGGCGAACCCCTTGCCGCGGACGCTGAACGCGACCCGGCCGGAGCTGGACGCCTCGACCTCGGGGAAGGACAGGGCAAGCTCGCGGACGGTGTCCCAGTCGGCCACGGTCGGAAGATAGTCTCGGCGCGCCGATGAAGACCTGGATCGCGATCGGCGCCTCGTTCGCGGTCGCCGCGACGCTGGGAGCGCTGCACTACGCGGACGCGAATGCCGTGCTGCAGTTCGTCGTCGGCATCATCGCGCTCGCGTTCCTCGCCTGGACGGTCGGCGTCGGCACGGAGACCGTCGGCTCGCGCTTCGGCGCTGCTGCGACGGGCGTCCTCCAGTCGACGCTCGGCAACCTTCCGGAGCTCTTCATCGTGATCTTCGCGCTCCGCGCCGGCGAGATCGTCGTCGCGCAGACCTCGATCCTGGGCTCGCTCCTCGCGAACGCACTCCTCGTGCTGGGGCTCGCGATCGTCGCAGGTGCCTGGCGCGCGGAGGACGGAGTCATGCGCTTCCACAGGCGGCTGCCGAACGACACGACGATGCTGCTGATGCTCGTCGTCTTCATGATCGCGATCATCTCGACGTCGCTCTCCCTCGGCGACAAGGCGGCGGACAATGCGGAGACGATCTCGGTCGTCGGCGCGATCCTCATCCTCTGCGTGTACGGCGCCTGGCTCGCGAACTACATTCGCTCGGGTTCAGAAGAAGGGCCGGCCATCGAGGGGCACGAGGCGCCGCCGCTCGCCTTCGGGGCTGGAATCGCCGTGCTCGCGCTCGCGGGCGTGGCCGCGGCGTTCGTGTCCGAGTGGTTCGTCGACGTCATCGATCCCGCGACGGAGGAGCTCGGCATCTCGAAGGCCTTCACGGGTCTCGTCATCGTCGCGATCGCCGGCAATGCGGTCGAGAACGTCGTCGGTATCCAGCTCGCGTGGAAGAGGCGCTACGACCTCGCGATCTCGGTCGTGAAGAACTCCGTGGCCCAGATCGCCGCGTTCCTCTATCCGGCGCTCGTCCTCATCTCGCTGTTCTTCACGCACCACCTCACGTTCGGCCTGCCGAACACGGGACTCGTCCTCGTGGTCGCGCTCGTGTTCGCCGCGCTCGCCATCTGGCAGATCACCGGTGACGGCGAGGCCGCGCCCTACGAGGGCCTCGCCCTGGTCGCGACGTATGCAGTGCTCGCGACCGTGGTGTGGTTCGAGTGACCGAGTCCGTCTGGGACTACCCCCGCCCGCCGCGCGTCGAGCCGTCCTCGCGGCGCATCCGGATCGTCCTCGGCGGTGAGACGATCGTCGATACGACCCGGTCGCACCGCGTACTCGAGGCGAGCCATCCGCCGGTCTTCTACGTGCCGCTCGACGAGATCGCGGCCGGCGTCCTCACGCCCTCGGAAGGGCGGGAGACGTATTGCGAGTGGAAGGGCGTCGCGTCGTACTTCTATGTCTCGGCCGGCGGTCGGACAGTGGACAGTGGCGCGTGGACGTACCGCGACCCCGTCCCCGGCTTCGAGGCGATTCGCGACGCCGTCGCCTTCTATCCGGGTCGGATGGACGCGTGCTTCGTCGACGACGAGCAGGTCGTCGCGCAGGCAGGCGACTTCTACGGCGGCTGGATCACGTCCGAGATCGTCGGCCCGTTCAAGGGCGAGGCGGGCACGACTGGCTGGTGAGCTACGCGTCGACCGGTCTGCGCATGAGCGCGCCCGCCACCGTGAGGCCGTCGGGCAGGGGGATGTCGACTTCCTCGACCGTCTCGAACCCGAACGACCGGTAGAGCGGCAGGCCGGGAAGCGTCGACATGAGCGCGAGCTCCGCGAATCCTTCGCGCCGCGCGTCCGCCTCGCACTGCTCGAGCAGGCGGCGTCCGAGGCCGCGGCGCGACCAGTCGTCGCGCACGAACATCGCTCGGACCCGTGCCGGCTCGGTCTCGGGGTCGATCAGTCGCGCGTCGTCGTCGGCGTCGCCGCTGCCTGTGTAGAGCTTGCCGCGACGGCTCCAGCCCCCGCACGCCACGATCTCTCCATTCGCCTCGAGCACGTAGTACGTGCCGTCCTCGAGCATCATGGGGTCGACCGACGCGATGTAGCGGACGGCGCTCGAACACTCCGGCTCGTCGTAGAAGCGCGGGAAGTGTGCGGCCGCCGACGCCTGCATCAGCCCGTCGATCGCGTCGCGGTCCGCAGGGGTAGCCAGGCGCACGAGGGCTTCCGAAGGGTCCACGGGCCGACCCTACCGCCGAACCGCGTCAGGCGGCCACGGGGGCCGCCGCGCCCTCGCCGACCGCGACGACGTCGCTTCGCCGAAGGAGGACGGCAAGCAGAATCGCAGCGACCGCGACGAGGAGGGCGCTTCCGACGTAGGCGACGTGGAAGCCGTCGACGAGCGCCTGAGCCTGATCGGCGGGGCTGGGCTGCCGGCCGAGCCCGCCGAGCGTGTCGTCGGTCTTGCTGACGGCGAAGGTGGAGAGGATGGCGAGGCCCAGGGCGCCGCCCACCTGCTGGGACGTGTTGTAGAGGCCGGAGGCGAGACCGGCGTCGTCCGTCGGGATCCCGCTCGTGGCGATGAGCGTGACCGGGACGAAGGTCAGCCCCATCCCGATCGACGTGAACATGACCGGGGGCAGGAAGTCCATCGCGTAGCTGCCGCCGGGCTGGAGCCGGACGAAGAGCAGCAGGCCGACCACGGCCATCACCATCCCGATCAGCGGTACTTCACGCGCTCCGATGGCGGGGACGAGCCGTTGCGAGAGACCGGCGCCGATGATGATCCCCGCGGTGAAGGGCAGGAACGCGAGACCGGCCTCGAGCGCCGAGTAGCCGAGGACGCGCTGCAGGTAGAGCGTGTTGAAGAAGAACATCGCGAACAGGCCGGACGCGACGAGGAACATCACGACGTTCGCTGCCCGAACGGTCGGCACGCGGAAGATCGAAAGGCGGACGAGCGGCTCCGCCGATCGGCTCTCGATGAGGAGGAACGCCCCGAGCAGGACGGCTGCGAGCGCGAAGAAGCCTCCGGTGTGGAGCGATGTCCAGCCCTTGTCCTGTGCCTTGACGATCCCGTAGACGAGGGCGACCAGGCCGGACGTCACCGTGACCGCGCCTGCGATGTCGAAGCTCTTGTGCGCGTGCTCGTCGCGCGACTCGGGGACGTACTTGAACGCTGCCGCGAAGACGGCGATGCCGACCGGGACGTTCACGAAGAAGATCCACGGCCAGGAGAGCGCTTCGACGAGGATGCCGCCGAGGACGAGACCGACCGCGCCCCCGCCGACGGCGATCGCAGCCCACACGCCCATCGCCTTCGTCCGCTGGGCGCCTTCGGAGAAGGTCGCGGTGATGATCGAGAGCGCGGCAGGGGCGATGAGCGCCGCGCCGAGCCCCTGCACACCGCGGAAGAGGATCAACGCACCCGAGCTCCACGCGAGGCCGTTGAGGAGCGACGCGACCGTGAAGACGACGAGCCCGATGAGGAAGACCTTCTTGCGCCCGGCGAGGTCACCTGCGCGTCCGCCGAGCAGGAGGAAGCCGCCGAACGTCAGCGCGTACGCGTTCACGATCCACTGCAGGTTGGCCTCACTCAGCCCGAGGTCCTTCTGGATCGAGGGCAGCGCGACGTTCACGATCGTCGCGTCGAGGATCACCATGAACTGCGCCATGCAGACGAGCACCAGGACGAGCCACGGGTTGACCTGATGTCCGTGCACGGCCGGGCGTCCGATGGCGGCGTCCGTCATGAGTCCGCCACGCTAGCTGGCCGGTACTCGGTCACGGGGTACGGATACCCGTACTTTCGGCGCGATACGCTCGACGACCCGTGACCGAGATGCGCCTCTACGACCTTCGCGTGACCGTCGAGCGGATCGAGGGGCGATCGGTGTGTGGGCTCGAGGTCGGTGACTGGTTCGAGATCACGGAGTCGAGCCGCGTGCGCATCCCCGCAGGAAGGCACTTCTGCCTGTTCGCGATGCAGGCCGTGCTACCGCTCCTGCCCGCGAAGATGCGGCGCCTCCCGAACGAGGACTGGCTCGAGCAGGACTCGCTGGTGGCCTGCCCGGATCCGGACGAGCGGGTGATCATGCGGATCGAGCGGATCGGCGAGCGGACGCTCGTCACCGAGGAGCTCACGTAGGCGAGCTCGGCATCGGCGTCCGGACCAACCTGGCGCCGCCGGAGTACGAGGCGCTCGCACGCCGCGCAGAGGCCGCGGGAGTCGACGTGCTGTCCGTCTATCACGACCTCCTCGACCAGCCCGCGATCGGGCCGCTCCTCCTCATGGCGCGTGTGACGGAGCGGATCCGGCTCGGCCCGGCCGCGCTCAATCCCTTCACGCTGCATCCGTACGAGATCGCCGGGCAGATCGCGATGCTCGACGCAGTCTCTGGGGGACGCGCGTTCCTCGGGCTGGCGAAAGGAGCGTGGCTCGACCGGCTCGGCATCGACGAGGAGCGGCCGCTCGCCGGACTGCGGGAGGCGGTCGCGATCGTCAAGGCGCTGCTCGCCGGCGACGAGGCCGGTGTCACGGGCGAGCGCTTCAGTCTGGAGCCGGGGACTGCTCTCTCGTATCCGAGAGTGCGGGACGCGGTGCCGCTCCTGATCGGCACGTGGGGTCCGCGCGACTGCGCGCTGGGCGGGAACGGTCGCCGACGAGCTGAAGCTCGGCGGGAGCGCGAATCCGGCCTTCGTCCCCGTCGCGCGGGAATGGCTCGCGAACGACGACGTGAAGGTCGTCGTCGGCTCGGTCAGCGTCGTCGACGACGACGGCGACTGGGCGCGGGAGCGGGCACGTGCGGCGGTCGCGCCGTACCTCGAGGTCGTGGCTCATCTCGACCCGACGCTCGATCTGGTGCCGGGCGCGGAGATCCCGCTCGAGCGCTTCTGCATCGCAGGGACGCCCGAGGAGGTCGCGGAGCGCGTGGTCGAGCTCTGGGAGGCCGGAGCCCGACGCGTCGAGCTCGGGACGCCGCAAGGACGGAGCCCGCTCGAGGGCGTCGGGGTGATCTGCGATCGCGTCCTGCCGTTGCTGCGCGGCTGACCGCATTCGCTACGGTGGGCCGCATGTCCTCGGCAACCGTCGCCGTCGAACAGCAGCTCGAGCAGCACCGCGTCGAGCTGACCGGCTACTGCTACCGGATGCTCGGCTCGACCGACGCCGATGATGCCGTCCAGGAGACCTTCATCCGCGCCTGGCGCAACATCGACCGCTTCGAAGGCCGCGCGGCGCTGCGCTCGTGGCTGTACCGCATCGCGACGAACGTCTGCCTCGACATGCTCGAGAGCCGCAAGCGCCGCGCGCGGCCGATGGATCTCGGCCCGGCGGGCGAGCCGATCGTCGAGAACCTGCGCACTCCGGATCAGCTCTGGATCGAGCCCATGCCCGACGCGCTCGTCGTGCCGCGAGGGCGATCCGGCCGAGGTCGTCGTGGGCCGCGAGTCCGTGCGCCTTGCGCTCGTCGCGGCGCTGCAGCAGCTGCCTCCCCGCCAGCGCGCCGTGTTGATCCTCTGCGAGGTGCTGCGCTGGAAGGCGAGCGAGGTCGCCGAGCTGCTCGAGACGAGCGTCGCCTCGGTGAACAGCGCGCTCCAGCGCGCGCGAGCCACGCTCGAGGCGAGCGACGCGACCGCGTCGACGACCGCCCCGTCGCTGGACGCAGCGGACGAGGAGCTCCTGCGGCGGTACGTCACGGCGTTCGAGCGGTACGACATGGAGGCGTTGACGAGCCTCATCCACGAGGATGCGACGCAGTCGATGCCGCCGTTCGACCTCTGGCTCGCGGGCCGCGACGACATTCTCACCTGGTGGTACGGGCCCGGAATCGGCTGCCAGGGCTCGAAGGTCGTTCCCGTCGTGTCTGCGAACGGCGCGCCCGCATTCGGGCAGTACAAGCCGGCCGAGGACGGTCCCGGCTACGTGCCCTGGGCGCTGCAGGTCGTCGAGATCGAGGATGGCAAGATCGTCGAGCTCACGTTCTTCCTCGACGTCGAGAAGCACTTTCCGCGATTCGGGCTCCCGCTCGAGTACGCGGGATAGCGTTTAGCCGTCCGAGAAGAAGTCGGCGACGAGCTCCGCGTCGCCGGGCGCGCTCGGGCTGAAGACGAGGAGCTCCAGACCCTCTCGATCGGCCGCAAAGCCTCGAGTCACGGTCGGTCCGACGCGGATCGCGTCGAGGCGCCGCACGTCGACCTCCTCGTCGTCGAGCTTGCACGTCCCCGTTCCGGCAAGGACGACGTAGACCTCCTCGGCCTCCTTGTGCCGGTGCCCGAATGCGTGGTGCTTGCCCGGCTTGACGATCTGGTACGACACGCCGAGTGCCTCGAGGTCGAGGTCCTTCCCGGCGAAGTGCGCCTCCTGGTTCTCGGAGAAGCCGCCATTGACCGCCGCATCGTCGACATCGGCGAGGTTCTTGATCGTGTAGTCGGCCATGCCGCTCCGATGGTTACCCGGCGGGAGGCTCGCCAAACGTCGCCGAGCCGAGCACGTGATCCAGGCCCATGAGCCGGGCGAGCTGGAGCAGCTCCGGAGACGCGCGCTCGAGCATGACCGTGCAGCCCCGTCGGCGCGCGGCCAGCTGGAGCCGAGCGAGGGCGTCCACCGTCACCGCGTCCGGCTCCACTCCGTGCACGTCGCAGGCGACGATCTCGCCCGACTCGGCGAGGAGCGCGCAGACCCGGTCACAGAGACCGGGAAGATCGGCGCGGGCGATCGGGCCGCGAATGGCGAAAGGGACCTCGTGCGGCCCTGGTGTCGGCATCGATGTTTGGACCGCCGCGAACGCGTGAACTCAGCGGTATCAGGACTGTCGAGCAGCCCACTGCTCGCGCCGTCCCGGCCGCGGCTGGTAGAACCCGGAGAAGCCGAACACGGCCTCGTACGGGAAGACCGATGAGTTCGGTGACGTTGCGGCGTCGTATGCCGGAACAGCGACTGGGGGGTTGGCGATGACCGAGATGACCGAGAACACCGAACGTCTGGCAGCACACGAGCGACTCGCGACAGGCGGTCTCGCGCGCTGGATGCGCGCGTGCGCGAACCACACCTGGCGGGTCGTCATCGCCTGGCTGGCGATCACCGCCGGACTGATCGTGCTGGTCGTCACTGTCGGCGGCGGCCTCAAGGATCAATTCGAGATTCCGGGGTCGGACACGCAGAAAGCGACGGATCTCATCGAGTCGCAATTCGCCTCGGAGCAGGGCAGCATCCTCAACCTCGTCTTCGCCGCGCCGAAGGGTCAGCGGCTCGACACCCCGGAGCGCAAGGCCGCGATCGCAAAGGCGGTCGCTCTGCTGAAGACGAACGAGTTCAAGGCGACCAAGGACCGGGCGGGGGTCGAGAGCGTCGGCGACCCGTTCAGCAAGAACACGTTCGCGAAGAACGGCCGGATCGCGTATGCGGAGGCCCAGTTCGACCGCGTGATCTACACCAAGGATCGCAACGCGGTCGTCGCCGTGCAGGACGCCGTCCGGAATACGGTCGAGCCCGCGGGGGTGATCGTCGAGTTCAACGGCGAGGCCGAGTCTCCGCCGATCCAGCAGGGGATTCAGGAGCTGCTCGGATTCCTGGCGGCGTTCATCGTGCTGATGATCGTCTTCCGCACTCTCGTTGCGACCTCGATCCCGATCGCTCTTGCCATCGTGGCCGTCGGAACGGCTTTCATCCTTCTCTTCATCCTCGCCGGACTGACCGACATCAACACGATCACGCCGATCCTCGTGTCGATGATCGGGATCGGTGTCGGGATCGACTACTCGCTCTTCATCGTCACCCGCTTCAGGCAGTACCTGCACGAGGGCCTGCCGCCGTGCGACGCGGCGGCGGAGGCGGGAGCTTCGGCAGGTCGCGCCGTACTCTTCGCGGGGCTGACGGTGGCCATCTCCGTGACCGGCCTCGCCTTCTTCGGCCTCGACTTCATCACGAAGCTCGGAATCGGCGCGGCTCTCGGTGTTCTCACCACCGTGCTGATCGCGAACTCCCTTCTCATCGCCGTGCTGGCGAAGCTCGGACACAAGGTCGACCGCCTGAAGGTGCCGTTCCTGAAGCCGATCGACGACTCCGAGGCCGCGCGCGAGAAGACCCTCATCGCGCGCTGGGGCCGCTTCGTGACCGCGCACGCGAAGCCGGTTTTCTGGATCCTGCTCGCGCTCGGCTTGCTTCTCGCCGGGACCTCCGCGCTCGTGCGTCTCGGAGCCTCGGATCAGGGCACGCAGCCCACGAACCAGACGGCCCGTCGCGCATACGACCTTCTCGCCGAGGGTTTCGGGCCGGGCTTCAACGGCCCGATCCCCATCGTGGTCGACGTCAAGGGCGATCCGGGAGCACCGCAGCGGGTGTACGAGGGTATCCGCGGGCTGGAGGGCGTCGCGTCGGTCGGGAAGCCGCAGTTCAACGACGCGAAGACCGTTGCCATCGTCTTCGTCACCCCGGACTCGGCGCCGCAGGACGAGGCGACCGCCACGCTCGTCCATCACCTGCGAGACGACGTCGTGCCGAAGGCCACCGAAGGTGGTGACGCAGCCGTCTACGTCTCCGGCTTGAACGCAGCCTTCATCGACATCGCGAGTCGCATCCAGCAGCGGCTGCCGATCTTCCTTCTCTACATCATCGGTGTCACGTTCATAGTTCTCGCGATGGCGTTCCGGTCGATCGTCGTCTCGCTGACGGCCGCGATCACGACGATCCTCTCTGCGTTCATCGGCTTCGGTGTCCTGACGCTCGTCATCCAGGAAGGCCATCTCCTCGGCCTCACCGGCCTCGACAGGACAGGCCCGATCGAAACGTTCGTCCCGCCGATCGCGTTCGCGATCCTGTTCGGGCTGTCGATGGACTACATGGTCTTCCTGACCAGCCGCATCCGGGAGGAGCACGTGCACGGCCTGCATACCCGTGAGGCCGTCGAGCACGGCATTGCTGCGATCGGTCGCGTGATCGTGGCGGCGGCGATCATCATGGCCACCGTTTTCTCGGCCTTCATCGTGACGCCCGACCGTATCTCGAAGGAGTTCGGGCTGCTCCTCGCAGTCGCGATCCTGACCGACGCGCTGGTCGTGAAGATGACGCTTATTCCCGCGTTCTTCACGCTCTTGGGCGAGAAGACGTGGTACATCCCGCGCTGGCTCGACAAGCTCCTGCCCAACATTACGATCGAGCCGCCGCACGACGGTGAGACGACGTTAGCGCCAGTCGGCGGGAGGGCACCGGAGCCGAGCGAAGCCTGACGCTGGAGCGATGACTTTCGCGGTCGTCGGGGGTCTCAACCGAGATACCTGACGACCGCGAAAGGACTTCCGATGATCCTCGACTCCCGATCCCGCTGGCTCGCACTGCTGATCGTCTGCCTCGGCGACCTCATGATCGTCCTCGACGTGACGATCGTCGGGGTTGCCCTCCCGTCGATCCGTGAGGATCTCGGCTTCTCGGAGACCTCGCTCGCGTGGGTCGTCAACGCCTATCTGCTCACGTTCGGCGGCTTCCTGCTGCTCGGAGGGCGGCTCGGTGATCTCTTCGGACACCGGCGCCTGTTCGTCATCGGCGTTGCTCTCTTCACCAGTGCGTCGCTGGCGTGCGGCCTCGCGGGGTCGCAGGCCGCGCTGATCGGCGCGCGCGCCGTCCAGGGTCTCGGCGGCGCGATCGTGTCGGCCGTCGCGCTCTCGCTCATCGTCACGCTGTTCACGGAGCCGGGCGAGCGCGCGAAGGCGATGGGTGTCTTCGGCTTCGTCGCCGCCGGCGGAGGGTCGATCGGCGTCCTCCTCGGCGGGATCCTGACCGACGCCCTCGCCTGGAACTGGATCTTCCTCGTCAACGTGCCGATTGGAATCGCGGTCGTCGCGCTCTCGTTCGTCGTGCTTCCGGGCGCACGCGGAACCGCGGAGAAGGTGCGGCTCGACGTCGCGGGCGCGGTCGCCGTCACCGCATCGCTCATGGTCGCCGTCTACGCCATCGTGAACGGAAACGAGGTGGGCTGGACGACTTCGCGCACGCTCGGGCTGCTCGCGATCGCTGCCGCGATTCTCGCCCTCTTCCTCTGGATCGAGTCGCGCGTGACGGCGCCGCTCGTCCCGCTGGCGCTCTTCCGCCTCCGGAACCTCGCTATCTCGAACGTCGTCGGGATTCTCTGGTCCGCGGCGATGTTCGCCTGGTTCTTCCTCTCGGCGCTGTACCTGCAACTCGTCCTCGGCTACAGCCCGCTCGAGGTCGGCCTCGCCTTCCTTCCCGGCAACCTCATCATGGCGGTCTTCTCGCTCGGCCTCTCCGCCAGGATCGTCATGCGCTACGGGATCCGCAAGCCGCTCGGCGTGGGTCTCGGCCTCGCGGCGATCGGGCTCCTGCTCTTCGCGCGCGCGCCGGTCGACGGCACGTTCGCGGTTGACGTGCTACCGAGCATGATCCTCCTCGGCATCGGTGCGGGCATGGCGTTCAACCCGGTGCTCCTCGCTGCGATGGGCGACGTCCCCCAGCACGAGGCGGGGCTTGCGTCCGGGGTCGTCAACACCGCATTCATGATGGGCGGGGCGCTCGGCCTGGCGGTGCTCGCGAGCCTCGCGGCGTCGCGCACGTCGACGCTCGAGGAGTCGGGCAGCAGCGACCTGGTCGCACTCGCGGGCGGCTACCACGCCGCCTTCCTCGTCGGTGCGATCTTCGCCGGCGCGGCCGCTGCGATCGGCGCGTTCCTGCTGCGGCCCGCGGCCGCGGCTGCGCTGCACGGTGAGGCGAGCGAGGAGCCCGTCGCCGAGGCGGCGTGACGCTACGGGACGTACTGCTGGTCGATCGAGCAGACCGTGTCGACCTTCACGGCGATCCAGACGCCGGTGTCGAGGCCCTCGAACAGCTCGACCGGCTTCTCGCCTGCGACGAGCTGGGCGAGCTGGTCGACGGTGACCTTGGTCGCTCCGAAGTTCGCAGGGTCGCCCTGCCTGGTCAGCACCGTCACATGAGCGTCGGCCGGGACGAGATAGGTGAGGAGCCGATGCCCTTCCTCGATCTTGTAGTTGTCGTTGGGCACCGGCTGCCCGGGCTCGACCACGCCGTCTTCCGCGGCCGCCTCGTTCGCGGTCACGCCACTCGTGAACCATGCCGGGTCGAAGCGCATGCGGTACAGGTCGCCGTCGCGCTTCAGCGTCGAGATGTGGCCGTACGTGCGGTCACCGCAGGGAGCAGCGGTCGCCGCGGTGTCCGAGTCGTCCGAAAAGTAGAGGCCGGCGAAGATCGCGGCGGCCAGAGCTGCCGCGGCCGCAACGCCTGCCAGGACGATGACGGCGATCTTCATGGACTGTCGCGGGCGAGTGTAGCCCGTTCGTCCGTAAACGCACGGCGAGAGGAGTGAAATGGACTACAAGCTCGAGCTCGTGCTCGTCCCGGTGTCCGATGTCGATCGAGCGAAGGAGTTCTACTCGGAGCAGCTCGGCTTCCACCTCGACGTCGACCATCGGCCGACGGAGGAATTCCGTGTCGTGCAGCTGACGCCTCCCGGGTCGGCGTGCTCGGTCACGATCGGCGTTGGGATAACGAGCACGAAGCCCGGCTCGTATCGTGGGACGCATCTCGTCGTGACGGACATCGAGGCCGCGCGCGCCGAGCTCGTCGGGCGCGGGGTCGAGGTCGGCGAGATCCGGCACATGACTCCGGAGGGCTGGGCGCCGGGGGCGGATCCGGAGCATGCGGACTACGGGTCATTTGCGGACTTCGCGGATCCGGATGGAAACACATGGGTGCTCCAGGAGGTCAGGCGAGGCAAGTCCGCCGACTAGTCGCGCCCGCCGACGCATACGAACCTGCTAGACCGGTGGGGACTGGTCTGCAGAGGACGACGTGCGACTCGTATCGACATCCGCCCTGTTGGTGCTGGCGCTCCTGCTCGCCGCCGCGGGCGCGGGCGGCGGCCCAGCGGCGCCCAGCTCGTCGGCCGTAGTCGCGTCGATCACCGACGGGGACACGCTCCGGCTCACGTCCGGCGACCGGGTTCGGCTGCTCCAGATCGACACGCCCGAGCTCGGATCGAGCGAGTGCTACTCGCGCGCCGCGCGCACGGCGCTCCTGCAACGGGTGCCGGTCGGCTCAGGTGTCGAGCTGGAGATCGATCCCCGGCTCGACCGGGTCGACCGCTACGGGCGCCTCCTGCGGTACGTCCACCGCGGGACGATGAACGTGAACGTGGCGCTCGTGCGTGCGGGCGCGGCCGCTCCGTACTTCTACGCCGGCGATCTCGGGCGCTACGCGACGCGTCTTCTCGCCGACGCGCGCGCCGCCCGGGCGGCTCGGCGCGGATTGTGGGGCGCCTGCCCGTCCACCGCCCTCGATCCGTACAGGCAAGTGGATACGGGCCCGAGCGGCGGTCGCACTCGCGGGTTCGTCGGAGGCGGGTGCGACCCGAACTACGCGGGCGGCTGCGTCCCGCCGTACCCACCGGACCTGGACTGCGCCGATCTGCGCGCACGCGGGATCCCGACGCCCGTCAAAGTCGTCGGCGCCGATCCTCACCACCTCGACGGCGATGGTGACGGCCTCGGCTGCGAGCCGCCGCGGTACGAGCGGGGGCGGCGGGCGGCCTCAGTCCGGGAGGAGTGGCATCGAAACTCCGGTGTCGCGGCCGACGAGCACCGCTCGCGTGACCGCTTTCGAGCCGTAGCGGTCGCGCACCTCGTCGAGTGTGGCGTCGAGTGCGACCGGGCGCCAGTCCTCGCACAGGCTCAGCTGCACGCGATCGGCGTGCTCGAGGTTCGTGAGGGAGATGCCGACGAGCGTGATCCCCCTCCGCGCGATCAGCGGTCTTGCGTCTGCGAGGAGGCGTTGGGAGGCGGCGAGGATCGTCGCTGACTGATCGGTCAATCGGGGCATCGTCAGCGACCGGGTCGCTCGCGTGAAGTCGTCGAACCGAAGACGGAGAACCACCGTTCGACACAGCCTGCGGCCCGTCCGGAGCCGGCGAGAGGTGCGGTCGACGATTGCGATGACTGACGAGTCGATCTCCTCCCACGACGTCGGCCGCCGCCCCAGCGCGCGCTGCGAGCCGATGGAGCGGCGCCTTTGCCCTGTTCGAACGGGCCGTGGATCGCGGTTGTGTGCGAGTGCATGCAGATGCCGACCGGACGCGCGGCCGAGGAGGTGGACGAGCATGTCCTCATCCAGGTCTGCGACCTGGCCCACCGTTCTGATCCCGCGGCCGTGCAGCTTCGCCGCGGTGACTCGACCGACGCCCCACAGCCGCTCCACCGGAAGCGGGTGCAGGAAGTCGAGCTCACCGTCGGGAGGAACGCTGAGCAAGCCGTTCGGCTTCGCGACGGCGCTCGCGACCTTCGCGAGGAACTTGGTCCGCGCGATCCCGACGGTTATCGGCAGGCCGACCTCGCGAAGCACCTTCTCGCGTAGCCGTGCGGCGATCTCGGCGGGCGGCCCTGCGAGCCGCTCGAGACCGCGCACGTCGAGGAACGCCTCGTCGATGGAGATGCCCTCGACGAGCGGAGTCGTGTCCTCGAAGACGGCGAACACCGCCTTGCTCGCCTCCGAGTACGCCGCCATCCGTGGCGGGACGACGATCGCCTGCGGGCAGAGTCGCCGCGCCTGCCTTCCGCCCATCGCCGTCCGAATGCCGTATGCCTTGGCCTCGTAGCTCGCCGCGAGCACGACACCTCCCCCGACGACGACGGGCCGCCCGCGCAGCTTGGGATCGTCACGCTGCTCGACCGACGCGAAGAAGGCGTCGAGATCGGCGTGCAGGATGGTCGCGGCCGGCACGAACACATGTTCGCACAGCAGCGGAGCCTTACTCGGGCAGCCAGCCCTCCTGGTAGCCGCTCGGCTCGCGCAGGCCGTACTTCGCGCGAACGACCGCATAGGCCTCGTCCGGCACGTTCGTCTCCTGCTCGACGCTCGCCTCGTGACGCAGCGCGACCTCGTCGACGGTGTAGCCACCCCAGCCCGGGCCGTCCTGATGCTCGCGCGCGCCGACGGCGATGACGACGCACCCGTCCTCGCCCGCGCCGAGGATCGTGTGCTTCGTGTCGGGCGGGCAATGGACGAAGTCCCACTGCCGCAGCGGCCGCTCCTCGCCTTCCACGATGAGAAGCGCCTCGCCCTGGACGACGAGGAAGTCCTCCTGGTCGGCCTCCCAGTGGTACATCGCCATCGCCTCGCGTGGCCCCAGGCTCTGGACGTTGATTCCGATCTGAGCCCAGTTCTGGTCGCCCTCGAAGTCGCAGAACGCGCCGCGCCCTTCGACGTAGTACCAGCGCGCGTCGCGGGCACTCAGCACGAACCAGCCGTCCCCGGTCGGAACGAGCCCGTTCTCGGTCTGCTCGAATTGCGCTTCCGGAACCACGCCGTCAGCCTGCCCGATCGAGCCGCGCCGCGCAACGAGTAGCGTCACAGCGTGTCTCTCCATGGCGACCTCGACTCGCTCGCGGCGGAGACGTCGTTCTCGGGTGTCGTCCGCGCCGACCGCGCCGACGACGTCGTCGTCGAGCGCGCGTACGGACTCGCTCACCGCGGCCTCGGGATCCCGAACGAGGTCGACACGCGGTTCGGGCTCGCAAGTGGAGCGAAGGGGTTCACCGCGCTGACCGTCGTGAGCCTGATCGAGAACGGAACCCTCGATCTCGCGACTCCGGCTCGCGAGCTCCTCCGCGACGATCTCTCGCTCGTCGACGACGCCGTCACGGTCGAGCAGCTGCTCGCGCACCGCTCCGGGATCGGCGACTACCTGGACGAGGACGCGCCCGGCGAGATCACGGACTACGTCATGCGGGTTCCGGTTCACATGCTCGCGTCGACCGAGGACTACCTTGCCGTGCTCGACGGCCATCCGCCGAAGTACGAGCCCGGCGCATCGTTCGCGTACTGCAACGGCGGCTATGTCGTGCTGGCGCTGATCGCCGAGCGCGCGAGCGGAGTCCCGTTCCACGACCTCGTCTCGACGTGCGTCTGCGAGCCGGCCGGGATGCCGGACACCGCGTTCCTGCGCAGCGACGAGCTCCCCGCGCGGGCCGCGGCCGGCTACCTCGCAGCCGACGGACTTCGCACGAACGTGCTGCACCTCCCCGTACGTGGCAGCGGCGACGGCGGGATCTATTCGACCGTCGCCGACCTGCGCGCGTTCTGGAAGGCGCTCTTCGACGGCCGGATCGTCTCGGACCAGTGGGTGCGCGAGATGACGCGTCCGCGCAGCGCTGCGGCGGACCACGAGCGGCGATACGGGCTCGGCTTCTGGCTGCATCCATCGACGGACACGGTGATCCTCGAGGGCTACGACGCAGGTGTCTCGTTCCGCTCGCTCCACGATCCGGGCTCCGACACGACGTGCACCGTGATCTCGAACTGGACGGACGGCGCGTGGCCGGTCGCGCGTTGGCTCGCTGCGCAGCTCGGCATTTGATCGCCCAGCAGACGTACCATCGCTCCATGGCAGAGCTGCCTGCCGGAACGGTGACCTTCGTCTTCACCGACATCGAAGACTCGACGGAGCACCTGAAACGACTCGGCGACGAGTACGCCGAAGTCCTGAGCGCCCACCGGCGGATCGTCCGCGACACCTTCGGCGGCCGCGGCGGCGTCGAGATCGACACGCAGGGAGACGCGTTCTTCTACGTGTTCACACGCGCTCGAGATGCCGCCGCGGCCGCGGTCGACGCGCAGCGCGAGCACGCATCTGCGGGCTGGCCTGGGGACAGCCCCATCCGTGTGCGGATCGGCCTGCACACCGGCGAGCCCGCCGTTCACGAGGAGGGCTACGTCGGGCTCGACGTGGTGCGAGCCGCGCGCATCTGCACGCTGGGTCGCGGCGGTCAGATCCTCGTGTCCGAGACGACGCGCGCACTCCTCGGCTCCGGACTTCCCGACGGCGTCTCGGTCTACCCGCTCGGGCAGCGGCATCTTCGCGGGATCGACGAGCCCGAGCGCGTCTTCGAGATCGCGATCGACGGTCTGCACCAGGACGAACCGGAGCCCGAGCCGACTGCGGACCCCGCCCCGGTTCCTCCTCCATCGCCGACACCGGCGGACGTGCCGACGCGCTTCGACGACCTCGGAGCGCGCCTCGCGGCAGACATCCAGGGGCGCGTGCTCCGGGCGCTCGGCGGTCGGAGGGCAGCCCAAGGTGCAGAGGACGCGTCCGGGGCCGACCACATTGCGGCGCACATGGCGTCGCTCGGCGACGGGATCGACGCGCGGATCAGGGATGCGCTCGCGCGCCGGGGGATCACCGAGGACGACTAGGCACGCGCGCGCGCCGACCAGGCGCGGGCCTCGATCACGAACGGCGGCTCGGGCAGGAGGGTACGGCAGCGCTCCCGCAGTTCCGCCTGCATGTCGGGATCGAGCCCGGCGACGTACGCACCGGCCGGCCCCACGCCGAGCGTGTACGGCTCCCACCATTCGTCGAAGGTGGCGTGCTCCACCGCGACCGTGAGCTCCTCCTCCTCGATCTCGCTCATGCCCGCAGCCTCGAAGAGGCGCGCCAGGTCTCCGAAGGACGCACCCGCGAGGTCGGACTCACCGGCGCTCGACGGGTCGAGCTCGCGTACGGCGTCCCAGTAGAGGCTGAGCGGCCCACGCCTGCCCCCGTGGTCCCACACGCTCGCCACGACGAACCCGCCGGCACGCGTCACGCGGCGCATCTCCGTGAGGCCGCCGACCGGGTCGCTCATGAAGTGGACGACGAGCTGTGCCAGAGCTGCGTCGAAGCTCGCGTCCTCGAACGGCAGCTCCTCGGCCGGGGCGCGACCGACGCGAACTCCGGGCTGCCGCTCCGCGAGCGCGGTCACGAAAGGCTCGGACGGGTCGACGGCCGTGACCGCCGCCGCGCCGACGCGCGCGACGAGCTCCTCCGTGAGAGCTCCCGGCCCGCAGCCGACGTCGAGCACGTTCTGACCGTCCGACACGTCTGCGAAGTCGGCGAAGAGCGGAGCGAGCGGAGACGAGTACCTGCCCATGAACCGGTCGTACGCCTCCGCGGCGACGGCGAAGCTCATCGGGCGCGGACTCTACGCTGCGACCCGTGTCGCTGCGAATCTGCGCCGTCCTCTCCGTGCTCGCGTTCGTGGCGTTCCCCGGGACGGAGGCGTCCGGTACCGGCGTCGCGCTGCCGCTCGACCAGGAGGTCGGGCAGCTCGTCGTGCTGAGCTTTCGCGGCACGACGGCGCCGAGATACGTCGTTGCCGCACTGCGCGAGAGACACGCCGCAGGCGTGATCCTCTTCGGCGGCAACATCAGCTCCCCGGAACAACTCCGGTCCCTCACGAGCACGCTGCGCGAAGCAGGCGGTACGCCGCTGATCGCCGTCGACCAGGAGGGCGGGCAGGTCCGGCGCGTTCCATGGGTAGGGCCGGTTCGCTCCGCTCCCGAGCAGGCAGCTGCCGGGACGGTTCGGTCGGACGCCGTCGGGGCGGCGCGCGCGCTCCGTTCGCTCGGAGTCACCGTGACGCTGGCGCCCGTCGCGGACATCCCATCGGTGCGCAATGCTGCGATTGCGGCCCGGGCCTTCTCCAGCGACCCGTCTCTCGCGAGCGAATCGGTGCGCGCCGCCGTCAGCGGCTGGCTGGCTGGCGGGCTCGTCCCGACCGTCAAGCACTTCCCCGGCATCGGCGGCGCGTCGAGGAACACCGACGGGGCGGTCGTGACGATCCGTCGGTCGCGGGCAGCGCTCGAACGAGTCGATCTCGCGCCCTTCCGGGCTGCGATTCGGGCGGGGGTGCCGCTCGTGATGGTGGGCCATGCACGCTACCCGGCGCTCGACCCGTCCCACATCGCCTCGCAGTCGCGAGCGATCGTCGACGGCGTTCTCCGGAAGGAGCTCGGCTTTCGTGGACTCGTGATCACGGATTCGCTCGAGGCGCAGGCGTCACTGTCGACCGGCTCCGTCACGACGGTCGCGGAGCGGGCAATTCGGGCGGGGGCGGACATCGTCCTCCTGACCGGGCGAGGCTCGTACCGGCCCGTCTACGACCACCTCCTCTCGCGAGCCCGGGAGGATCCGGTGTTTCGTGCACGTGTGCGGGAATCCGCTGCGCGCGTGTGGGCGCTCAGGGCGCGTTCGTAACAAGACCGCGACGAAGCCGCGTCGATTCACGAAAGGACACTGTTCGCGGCGACGCGGCACCGGTACCAGGGAGGACGTCATGTCCCTCTCCCGATCGGAGCTGCCGATGCATCGAGTTCGAATCGCTCTCGTCCTCCTCTTCGCAGGCGCGCTCATGCTCGTCCCTGCCGCGCGCAGTGCTTCGTCCGACATGGTCGTCAGCCAGGTGTACGCCGGGGGCGGCAACAGCGGCGCGACGTATGCGAACGACTTCGTCGAGCTGTTCAACCGCGGATCGACCGCGGTCGACCTGAGTACGTGGTCGATCCAGTACGCGTCCGCATCGGGAACGAGCTGGCAGGTCACGCCGCTCGCGGGCTCGGTACAGCCGGGTCGCTACTACCTCGTCCAGCTCGCCTCGGCCGCGGCGATCGGAGCCACGCTCCCCACTCCCGACACGAGTGGCACGACGAACCTCGCGAACTCGGGCGGCAAGGTGGCGCTCGTTCGCGATTCGACCGCGCTGGCGTGCGGAGCCACGGCAGGAAGCTGCTCGGGCATCGCGCTCGTCGCCGATCTCATCGGCTACGGCACTGCGACTGACTACGAGGGCTCGGGCGCAGCGACCGGTCTCAGCAACACCACCGCTGCGCTCCGGGCCGACGACGGCTGCACCGATACGGATGCGAACTCGAGCGACTTCGCCGGTGCGACTCCCTCGCCGCGCAACTCCGCGACAGCTGCCGCCTCGTGCTCGGGCGGGACGCCACCTCCCCCCGACGAGACCGCGACGGGAAGCGCGGGCGTCGACATCGACATCCAGTCGGCTCTGTCGATCGCCCTCGAGCGCCAGAACATCAGCTTCGGGAACGCGCGTGCGGGCGATACCCCTGCTGCGATCTCGGAGAGAGTCACGGTCTCGAGCGACAACGCGGCCGGGTACTCGCTCACCGTGCATCGCTCCGCGTTCCAGCCGGCCGATCTACCTCTGGGCATGACGGCGTCGGCTCCGAGCGGCGGGACGATCGGCGCCCAGCTCGCAGGAGGAGCGAAGGCAGCCATTCCGATCGCGCCCGCGGCCGACCTGCTCATCGGCACGACGTCGGCGCGAAGTGCGGCCGGCGGCGATGCATGGCCGACGAACGTGAGCTTCACGTCCGCGCTTCCCGCCGTTCCCTCGGGCAGGTACACGGCGACAGTGACATACACGGTCATCGGGAGATGATCGGCGCGCGACTTCGCGCCGGCGCGCTCCTGCTCGTGCTCGCGCTCGCGTCCGCTTCGGCGGGCGCGAGCGCGACGCGTCCGCAGGTCGCGGTCACGGCCTCGCCGTCCCACGTCGACCTCGCGGGCTCGACGAGGGCGACCGTTCGCGTCACGAACGGCGGCGCGAACCGCGTCGTTCTCGACGTTCGGCAGGCCGGGTTCGCCCTCGATCCTCGCGGGCGCCCGAGGGTGGTGTCGCTGGGAGCGTCGCCGCGCTCGGCCGCGAGCTGGCTTGCATTCCGTCCCCGCCGTCTCGTCCTGAATCCGGGCGTCTCCGGCTCGGTGGCGATCGCGTCGACGGTTCCCGCCCGGGCGGAGCCCGGCGATCACGACGCCGTGGTCCTCTTCACGTCTCGCCGCCACGCAGGCGACGGCCTGTCCGTGCGCATCCGCATGGGAGTCGTCGTCGTGGTGCGCGCTCCTGGCGAGATCGTCCGACGGATTCGGGCGAGAGGCATCCGCGTCTCGCGTCGTGGGCCTCTTCGAACCCTCGAGCTGTCGCTCGAGAACGGCGGCAACGTGACCGAGTCGTTTGCACGCGCGCGGGCTCTCGTGTCGCTGGAGCGCGGTGGCCGACGGCTCGTACGGCTGCACGCCGATGCACGCGAGCTTCGGCCCGGGACGCGGGGCATCCTCGAGTTCCGCTACCGGGGGCCGGTATCGGGTCGAGTCGTCGCGCACGTCGACGTGTCGTGCGAGTCAGGGCAGGTGATTCGACGTGCGTACCGGATTCGACTCTGAGATGCGGGTTACCGCTGGGCCGGCGGAACGTCGCGAAGTGACGCGGCGAATGCCTCGATCTCGTTCGCCGTGTACCGCGTGTGCCTGCGAGTCGTTCCGGCGGGGTCGTGCGCGAGCCCGGTTCCCACTCTCCACGCCTCGGTCGGCCTGACCGGGCGAGGTTCGAAGCCGCCCCCGCAGTTCGGGCACACGCCATGCAGCACGCTCTCGACGCAGCTCGCGCAGAACGTGCACTCGTAGGTGCAGATCCGCGCGTCCGGGGCGTCGGGCGGCAGGTCCTTGTCGCAGAGCTCGCAGTTCGGCCGGAGCTCGAGCATCACCTAGGTGCCGCAGTCGAGCGCGCCCTTGGTCTGTGCGTATGTACTGGTCGCGGGCGACGCCATCGATCAAGGCTATCCGGCTGAGAGAGAGCCGGAGCCGCCCGATGGCGCCGCCCGCGTGCGGCTCGGAGTCCAACTACCTCCGCGGCCGATCAGCCTCCGTAGCCGCCATAGCCGCCGTACCCGCCGCCGGGTGACGAGACCGGTGCCGCCGATCCGCCCACGGTGACGACCTGCCAGACGCCGACGTCCTTGAAGCCGTTGCCGCCGACCTGGCCCCGAGCGTGATCGAGGTAGAAGGTGTACAGCGGAGCGCCCTTGTAGGTGACCTGAACGCGATGGTCCGGGCGCCGGACGGTGCCGAGGCCGGCGAGACCCGTGGGCTTCTTTCCCATCGCGGCGATCAAAGGCTTCCAGTCCGTGAGGCACTCCTTGTCGGTGCAGATGAACCTGCCCTTGCGCTCGACGCTCAGGGCGTAGAGCGAGAGCCCCTTCGACGTGACGAGGATCGTCTTCCCCAGCGTCGCGTTCTTCGCGGTTCGCACGACAGGCGCCGCCGAGCTGGCTCGAGCGCCGCCCGAATGGATGACGAAGAAGGCGGCTGCGAGCAGGGCGAGCCCCGCAGCTGCGGCGATCACGTTTCTCGATCGAGTCAGTGCGTACATCGGAACCTCCCGAGTCGATTGCGTCCTTCGTAGGAGCTACGGGCTCGGGGCGGCAAAAGGATTGGGTGTGCGGCGAATGCAATCCCGAAGCGCACCTCGATCCGTATACCGGGGTGTGGAAGTCTCGGACGAAGCACTGTTGGCGGGACTCGCTGCCGGCGACTCGGAGTCAGCGGCCGCATTCGTGCGGCGGTTCCAGCGTCGCGTGTATGGGGTTGCGCTCACGATCCTGCGCGAGCCGGGCGCAGCCGAGGACGCGGCGCAGGAGGCCTTCGTGCGCGCCTGGCGTCACGCCGAGACGTACGACCCGCGGCGCGGCCGCGTCGTCAACTGGCTGCTCGGGATCGCGCGGAACGTCGCGATCGACGCGGTGCGGCTGAAGCGCGTCGAGCCACTCGATCCCGAGACGCTCGCGGCGACGGTGCTGGCGAAGGGCGAGGTGGATTCGGGCGAGGCACCCGGCTTCGCGGAGCGACAGCGGCTTCGCGACGCGATGCGCAACCTTCCCGACGAGCAGCGGCGCGCCCTCTTCCTCTCCGCATACCTCGGCCGGACGGCGAACGAGATCGGTGTCCTCGAGGACGTGCCGCTCGGAACCGCGAAGACGAGGATCCGCTCGGCCATGATCCGGCTGCGCGCCGAGCTCGGAGTGGCCGATGAGCGCTGATCTCGACTGCAACGGCATTCGCGGGCTGACCGCGGAGGTCGCGCTCGGCGTCGCCGACGGGGAGGATCGCGCGCGTGTCCTCGAGCACGTCGTCGACTGCTCCGATTGCCGGCAGGAGCTGGAGGATCTGACCTCGCTCGCCGACGAACTGGTGGTTCTCGCGCCCGAGCACGAGCCGCCGCTCGGCTTCGAGCTTCGCACGATCCGGCGTCTCCAGCCGAAGCCGGAGCCGCGCCGCAGATGGCGGCTGCCGGCAGTCGCTTTCGCAGCGGCCGCTCTCGCCGCGACGACGGCGACCGCTGGCGTGCTCTTCCTCGTCCGCGACGACCGGCGGCTCGCCGGCGAGTACCGCGCGACGCTCTCCGAGGCGCACGGCACCGCGTTCCGGGCCGTGCCGCTCCGCGACACCGGCGGCGGCAAGGCGGGGACGGCGTTCGTCTACGAGGGTTCGCCGTCATGGGTGCTCATGACTGTCGACTCGCTTTCCTCGCCCGCAAAGCGGGCAGAGCTCGTCACGCGCGATCGACGCAGGGTCCCGCTGCCCGCCTTCACTCTCACCTCCGGGAGCTGGGGCGGCGTGCTCCCCGTGGACGCGACGGACGTTGCAGCGATTCATCTCCTCGACGAGAGGGGACGCTCGGTGCTCGTCGCCTATCTGCCCGACAGTTGGTGAGAATCCGCGCCGTCCGGCGCGCCGAGCCGCTACGAAGTTCGAGGTCGCGCTTCCGATTCCGCGCGTCCGTCGCGCGAAGCACGCGCTTCTGACGTCATCGTCACGGATCGCCCGATCCCAAGAGGACGGGCGCGAAATGACAAGCGCCCCGCACCAGCGGGGCGCTTGATCGAACTGTCGGGTACGACCCTACGAGCAGCCGGTGTTGGTCCCGCAGTCGCGGCACGTGTAGCAGGAGCCCGTTCGCACCATGCGGCCGCCGCAGCGGGCGCACTCGACCGCGTCCTCCCACTGGTTGAAGAGGGCGGTCTGGCCGGGCGGCACCGGCTCGAGCACCGCGGCCGCCGCAGTCACCTCGCCGTCCGCGTCCGCGTACGCCGCCGCGAGTCGTGCCTTCACCTCTGCGGTGAGGATGCCGGCCTCCTCCTGCTGATCGGTGGAGAGGAACTTCTTCCCCATCCAGCGGAAGATGTAGTCGACGATCGACTTCGCGACGCGGATGTCCGCGTCGTTCGTGATGCCCGAGGGCTCGAAGCGCATGTGGCTGAACTTCGACACGTAGACCTCGAGCGGAACGCCGTACTGCAGGCCCAGCGAGACCGAGATCATGAACGAGTTCATGAGGCCGGCGAGGGTCGTCCCCTCCTTCGCGATGTCCACGAAGATGTCGCCAGGCGTCCCGTCGTCGAAGAGGCCGACGTGGATGTAGCCCTCGTACTCACCGACCTTGAACTTGCGGCCGACCTCGACGCGGTCGTCGGGCAGCCGGCGTCGCTGGGGCAGCGCACCCGGAACGGCCGCGACCGGGGCAAGTGTCGTCGCACCGGCGTCGCCCTTCTTCGAGAGCGGCTGCGCGACCTTGCAGTTGTCGCGGTAGATCGCGATCGCCTTCACGCCGAGCTGCCACGACTCGATGAGGAGCTGCGAGATCTCCTCGACCGTGATCTCCTCGGGCAGGTTGACGGTCTTCGAGATCGCGCCCGAGATGAACGGCTGGACGGCGCCCATCATCTTCACGTGGCCCATGTAGTGGATCGCGCGGTCGCCGATCGCGCAGTCGAAGACCGGGTAGTGCTCGGTCTTCAAATGCGGTGCGCCGACGACCGTGTTGCGCTCGTCGATGAACGCGACGATCTCGTCCGCCTCCGTCGGCGCGTAGCCGATCTCCCCGAGTGCCATCGGAACCGTCTTGTTGACGATCGTGATCTCGCCGCCGCCGACGAGCTTCTTCGACTTCACGAGTGAGAAGTCCGGCTCGACCCCGGTCGTGTCGCAATCCATCATGAAGCTGATCGTCCCGGTGGGTGCGAGCACCGTGGCCTGGGCGTTGCGGTAGCCGGAGACCTCGCCGATCTCGAGCGCGTCGTCCCATGCGCGCCGCGCAGAGGACAGGAGATCGTCGGGCACCGAGTGCGAATGATCGATGTTGCCGACCGCTGCGCGGTGCTTCGCGATCACGCCGATCATCGCCGCGGCGTTCGGCTGGTAGCCCGCGAACGGCCCCATGCGCCGCGCGACCTGAGCCGACTTGCGGTAGCCGCGGCCCGTCATGAGCGCGGTGATCGCAGCCGCGTATGCACGGCCCTCGTCCGAGTCGTACGGAAGCCCGCGCGCCATGAGGAGCGCACCGAGATTCGCGTAGCCGAGGCCGAGCTGGCGGAACGCCTTCGCGTTCTTGCCGATCTCCGGCGTCGGGTATGACGAGTAGCCGACGGCGATCTCCTGGGCGAGGAAGACGACGTCGACAGCGTGCTCGAACGCCTCGACGTCGAACTCGCCGTCCTCGCGGCGGAACTTCATGAGGTTCAGCGACGCGAGATTGCACGCGGAGTCGTCGATCGACATGTACTCGGAGCACGGGTTCGACGCGTTGATCCTGCCCGTGTTCGGGAGCGTGTGCCACGAGTTGATCGTCGTGTCGTACTGGACGCCGGGATCCGCGCACTCCCAGGCGGCCTCCGCGATCTGGCGGAGCAGGTCGCGCGCGTCGCTTGTCTCGACGACCGAGCCGTCGGTGCGCGCCGTGAGGCTCCACTCCTTGCCCTCGACGACCGCCTCCATGAACTGATCCGTCACACGGACCGAGTTGTTCGCGTTCTGGTACTGGATCGAGGCCCAGTCCGGCGAGTTCAGGGACATGTCGTAGCCCGCCTGCTCGAGGACGCGCGCCTTGCGCTCCTCCTTGGCCTTGCACCAGATGAACTCCTCGACGTCGGGGTGATCGACGTCGAGCACGACCATCTTGGCCGCGCGCCGCGTCTTTCCGCCCGACTTGATCGTTCCCGCGGATGCGTCGGCGCCGCGCATGAAGCTCACCGGGCCGGAGGCGTAGCCGCCCTTGGAGAGCTGCTCCTTGGAGGAGCGCAGCCGCGAGAGGTTGAGGCCCGAGCCGGACCCGCCACGGAAGATGATCCCTTCGCGCCGGATCCAGTCGAGGATCGACTCCATCGAGTCGTCGATCGAGAGGATGAAGCAGGCGCTGCACTGCGGCTCCTTCTCGAAGCCGACGTTGAACCAGACCGGGGAGTTGAACGACGCGTACTGCCTGACGAGGATCGCCTTCAGCTCGGCCTCGAAGGTGTCCGCCTCCTCGTCGGTCGCGAAGTACCCGCCGTCGCGGCCCCAGCCACCGATCGTCTCGACGATGCGGCCGATCATCTGCTTGACGGAGTGCTCGCGCTCCGGGGAGGCCATTCGGCCGCGGAAGTACTTCTGGGCGACGATGTTCGTCGCGGTCTGCGACCAGAACTTCGGGAACTCGACGTCCTTCTGCTCGAATGCCGGCCCGTCCTTGCCAGGGATGAATGCGTGGCGGAGCTCCCACTCGATCGCGTCGAACGGGTCGACGCCGGGAACGGTGAAATAGCGCTTCGGAGCGACGCTCGTCTCGGCGTCGACGACCGTGTTCACGACCTCGTCGGCCGTCTTCTCGCTGACCTGCGCCTGCTCCGCGGTTGCCATCGTTTCCTCCTGGACCGAGTTCGACATCACGTCTCCCCGCCCAGGTGAGCGATGTTCGTCATGCGAGCGGGCAGGGGATGGTAGGAGGCAGGCCGGACGGTGCCTCGTGGCACAAAAATCCCTGCAAATCGCCCAAAAGTCACAAGGCGATCATTGTACCCGCACCAGCTCTCGAGCCGTCGGTCCGGAGGTGTGTCAGACGAGCGGGTCGTCGTCGCCGAAGTCGTCGGCGCGAGCGCCCTGGCGGCGCCGCGAGACGTATCCGAGACCGCCGGCAGCGAGCAGCAACAGGGACATGCCACCGAGCACGATGAGTGGAATCGGCACGGACGAGGGAGCGGACGTGTTGACGCCCGGGGCCGCCGTGCTGCTCGATCCGTCGTTACCTCCGTTCGTCCCGCCGTTCCCGCCGTTCCCTCCGTTCGTCCCGCCGTTCCCGCCGCCGGGCGAGTTGGCGCAGTCGTCGGTCGAGCCGTCCGCGCTCGGATCGCAGCCGCCCTTGACGACGTTGCCGTGGAGCGCGCCCTGCAGAGCCCGGGTGATGACCTCTTCGGCGTCGACGTACGGACCGATGTCCGACGGAATCGCGTCGATCGCATCCTCGTAGCAGTTCAGCGGGTAGAGCCTGTCGATCCGGCCGTTGTCGTACCAGTCGGCCAGGACCTTCTCGCCGCACTTCGTCGCGGCGTGCGCGGAGGTCGCGAACGACAGTGCCGCGAGCGCGCACATGGCGACGAGCGCCGTCACGAGGAACGTGCGGATGGAGCGGCTGGTTGTCACGAATGAGATCTCACGGGAAGAGAAGCCGGAAGCCTAGGCGTGGGGAGTCTTCCGGCGTGCGGTGAGCCGATGGTATGGGGAGAGTAAACGATCTGTTAGACGGAGCCGGGCCGTACCCTGCTTGTCCGCAGGTCGAAACCGCTAGCGCGCGTTTCGACCGCGAGAGTCGAAGACGCTCGTGGTCTCGCTCTCCTCGGCGCCGCAGTCCTAGCAGGCCCGCTTGTCCGCAGGTCGAAACCGCTAGCGCGCGTTTCGACCGCGAGAGTCGAAGACGCTCGTGGTCTCGCTCTCCTCGGCGCCGCAGTCCTAGCAGGCCCGCTTGTCCGCAGGTCGAAACCGCCAGCGCGCGTTTCGACCGCGAGAGTCGAAGACGCTCGTGGTCTCGCTCTCCGCGGTGCCACCGTCCCGACAGGCGTCGCCTTCGCCGGGTGTCGCGTCGACGGCTCGACCTCACTGCACCTCGCCCGCGCGCCGAGTCAGGACGGTTTGAGGGCCGGACACGCTTGCTAGCGTGGCCCGCCATGGACCCGGCGTCGGAGCCGTCGCTGCGTCAGTCCGGAGCCGGCGCCGTGGCGTTCTCCGCTCTGGTCGGAGCATCGCTCCTCGGTGCGACGTTCGCCGGTGACGGCTCGGACGTCGGAGGGATCCTGCCCGTCGGCGGCGCCGCTGTCGTTCTTCTCGCCGCCGCGCTCGTCGCCGTCGCGTTCCGGAGAGTCCCGGCGCTACGCGTCGGCCGCACGGGCGCGGTGCTCGTGTGGTCGCTCGTGCTGCTGGTGGCGTGGACCGGAGCTTCGGTGTGGTGGTCGATCGTCGCCGACCGCAGCTGGGATGCCCTGAACAAGGGGGTCGCCTACGTCGCGTTCCTCGGACTGGGGGTCGTCCTCGCCGCCATCGGCCGCGAGCGCGCGGCGCGCCTTGCCGCGTCGACGCTCGCGCTCGTCATCGGCGCCACGCTCGTCTGGGCGCTCGTCACGAAGGCCGTGCCCGCGCTCGTGGAGGACGAGCGGATCGGTCGGCTCAACGAGCCGGTCGATCACTGGAACGCCCTCGCGCTCCTGGCGGACGTCGGCATCGTGCTCGGTCTGTGGCTCGGAACCGCGCCGTCTTCCCGGCGGATCGTCCGTGTTGCGGGAGCGCTCCTCGTTTACGTCGCGACACTCGCGCTTCTCCTCACGCTGTCACGCACCGGCGTCGTCGTCGGCGTGGGAGTCGTCCTGCTGTGGCTCCTCCTCGCGAGCGAGCGCGTTCAGAGCGGGCTCCTGCTGCTGGCGGCGGCTGTTCCCGGAGCTGCGATCGCCGGCTGGGCCTTCACGCGGCCCGCGCTGACCGACGACCTGCAGCCGCATTCGGACAGGGTTGCGGACGGAAAGGTCTTCGGTGTCGCCGCGCTCGTCGGAGCTCTGGTTGTCGCGCTCGTCGTCATGGTCGGTCTACGGCGCTCGCTGAGCGACGAGGCGCGCAGGCAGCTCGGACGCGTGCTCGTCGTGACGGCCGTCGTCCTGGTCCTCGCGGCGGCCGCAGCGGCGTCGGTCGCGGCTGCCGATTCGGTCTCGTCGGACCGGAACTGCTCCGAGGTGGTGAACGACCCCAGTCGCCTCGGCTCGCTCGACGTGAGCAACCGTCTGTGCTGGTGGAGGGAGGCGTTGGACGTCTACTCGCATCACGCACCGAAGGGCGCTGGAGCCGGGACCTTCGAGATCGCCCGCAAGCGCTTTCGCCCGGACGCGCAGACGGTCCTCCAGCCGCACAGCGTCCCCCTCCAGCAGCTGGCCGACGGTGGCGTCGTGGCGCTCGGGCTCTTCGTCCTCCTCGTCCTCGCGGGGATCGCGGTCTGCGTCTGCGCGCTGCGTCGCCTGTCCGGACCGGAGCGGCTCGCTGCGATCGCGCTCGTCACCGCTCCCGCGGCGTACCTCGCCCACGCGCTCGTCGACTACAACTGGGACTTCCTCGCGGTGACCGCACCGACCATGGTCGCGCTCGGAGTGCTCGCCGGCGCCGGACGCGAGACGTGGGTCGGACGCCGGCGGCCGTTCCTCGGTGTCGGGGTCGTTCTGCTCGCCGCAGTCGTACTCGTCTCCTTCTCGTCCCCGCGGCTCGCTGACCGGGCGGAGCGCCGCTCGACGCGGGCTCTCGTTGCCGGCGACTTCGGATCGGCGCTCGACCAGGCGAACTGGGCGCATTTCTACAATCCGATCTCGGCGGACCCGCTCTTCGCGCGGGCGCGGGTAGCCGAGGCCCAGCGCGTCCCCTGGCGTGCCGAGCACGCATACATCGACGCCGTCGAGCTTCAGCCGGACAATCCGCTCACCTGGTACACGCTCGGCATCTTCGAGTTCGACGTGCAGAAGAATCTGTGCGCCGCCTACCGCTTCCTCAACAACGCGTACACCCTCGATCCCAACGGGAACCAGTGGGTCCGCGGCGGCCCGCTCGACGTGTCGCGCGCCGCCGTCAACAAGGGCGGCTGCGCTCCCGGCTCGTGATCCTGAGATTCGAACCTCGGACGAACCGCGCGATGCGGGGCGTATGCCCTGGCCATTGGAAACCGCACTCGCGGATTCAATTCTTGGACTAGGGACCCAGGATGAAGACGAGCTGGGCGCCGCGGAGATCCTTGGCGCGCATGCCGTCGAGCGACGTGACGAGCCTCACGCCGAGATCCTTGCCGAGCCTCCTGCCTTCACCCGCGAAGCCGGGCCGGTACATGACGATGCTGCGCGCGACGTGCTCGGGCGCATTCGTCACCAGGCCGATCTTGTAGCCCCGCGAGCGAACGCGGGAGGCGGCTGCGGCCGCGGCGCCCGTGCGGCCGTTCCCGTTCAGGACGAGGACGGCGGTCTTCGACCGAGGGCGCTCGGCCACCGGCGCGGGAGCTTGCTTGTGCGACGTCGCGTGCGCCGGCTTGTGCTGCATCGTCGGCTGCAGAACGTGTTGTTGTGCGGCGAGCTGCATCCGGTCCGAGGCCCAGCCGAGGAGCTTGCCCCCACCGATCACGAGCAGAAGGATGAGCTCGACGGCCGCGATGGCGACGGCGACGTACGCCGCGGTACGCCAGGGCCGAACGAGCGCGTCGGGAGCCGGAAGCGGATGGTCCACGGGCGAACGTGTTCGCCCGGGCCGCCGCTATTCCTTCGTCACCCACTCCCAGGTCGCGCGAAGGCCGTCCTCGACGTCGACCATCGCCGTGAACCCGAGCGACTCGGCTGCTCTCGTCGGGTCGAGGAAGCTCCGCCGCAGCTCTCCGAGGCGTTCGGGGGCGTGCTCCGCCGGGACGTCCGAGCCGGCGACCCTGGCGCACAGCTCGTACAGCTCCACGACCGACGTCTCGCGGCCGGTGCCGACGTTGAAGACGCCGCTGTCGTGCCCGAGCGTCGCGGTCGTCGCCCGCGCGACGTCGCCGACGTACACGTAGTCGCGCGTCTGCAGCCCGTCGCCGAAGATCCGGGCCTGCTCGCCGCGCGCGAGCGCGCCGAGGAAGATCGCGACGACGCCTGCCTCGCCGTGCGGGTCCTGGCGCGTCCCGTAGACGTTCCCGTAGCGGAGCGCGATGTGCCGCGTGCCGTAGAGGCGGTTGTACGAGCTCAGGTACTCCTCGGCGGCGAGCTTCGCGGTGCCGTACGGTGAGAGCGGCTCGCGGGGCGAATCCTCGCGTGCCGCAACCTCGCACTCGCCGTAGATCGCGCCTCCCGTCGAGGCGAAGACGACCTGCGCACCGTGCGGGCGAGCCGCCTCGAGAATCCGTACGGTCCCGAGCACGTTCACCTCGGCGTCGTACTCGGGGCGCTCGACCGAGACACGCACGTCTGCCTGCGCCGCCAGGTGGTAGACGGCCTCGGGACGCACCGCGTCGAACAGGTCGTCGAGAGGCTCACGGATGTCGCGGACGTGCAGCTCCGCACCGACCGGGACGTTCTCCTTCTTCCCGTGGACGAGCGAGTCGATCACGGCGACCTCGTCGCCGCGGGCGATGAGGGCGTCCACGACATGCGAGCCGATGAACCCGGCGCCTCCGGTGACGATCGCCCGCACGGTCGGATCCTACGGACGACCGTAGGATGGAGCCGATGTTCGTGACCTTCGAGGGGCTCGACGGATCGGGCAAGTCGACACAGGCGGAGCTGCTTCGCGCGCGCCTCGAGGCGGACGGCGTGGAGGTCGTGCCGACCCGAGAGCCCGGCGGCACCGAGCTGGGTGAGGGAATCCGCGATCTCGTCCTGCACGGGGGGCACGTCGGCCCGTGGGCGGAGGCCCTTCTGTACGTCGCCGCGCGAGCCCAGCTCGTCGACGACGTGATCCGTCCGGCGCTCGCGCGCGGCGCGTCGGTGATCTGCGACCGCTACGTGGACTCGTCCGTCGCGTACCAGGGCGTAGGACGCGAGCTCGGGCTCGACCGCATGCTGGAGCTCAATCTCGCGGCCGTCGGGGGGCTCCTGCCCGACCGCACGTTCCTGCTCGAGCTCGACCCGAGCGAGGTGCCGTCGCGCATTCAGCGGCACTTCGACCGGCTGGAGCGCGAGGGAGACGACTTCCGCGCTCGCACGGCGTCGGGGTACCGCGAGCTGGCGGCCAGGTTCCCGGAACGAATCGTCGTCCTCGATGCTGCGCGACCGCCGGACGAGCTCGCCGAGGAGGTGTATGGAGCCATTCGCGTCCGTACCTGAGCAGCCCGAGGCGAAGCGTCTCCTGACCGCCGCGCTCACGGGGGGCGGGGCGCACGCGTTCCTCCTGCATGGCCCGGCCGGAGTGGGGAAGCGAACCGCGGCTCTCGCGCTTGCCGCGGCCCTCCTCGGAGACGAGCGCCGCGTCGAGGCTCGCTCGCACCCTGACCTGTATGTCCTGCAACCGCTCGGCGAGATGATCCGCATCGACGACGTCCGCGCGCTCCGGCACGACCTGCACATGCGCCCGTTCGAGGCCGACCGGCGCGTGTACCTCGTCCTCGATGCGGACCGCATGAACGAGGATGCGGCCGACGCGCTTCTCAAGGATCTGGAGGAGCCGCCTCCATACGCCGTGATCGTCCTCGTCGCGGCCGAGCTCGGGCCGCTGCCTCCGACGATTCTCTCGCGCTGCCAGCTCGTCCCGTTCCGTCGGCTCTCGGAGGGCGCCGTCCGGGAGTGGATCGCGGCGCAGGCGCCCGAGCGCGGCGAGGACGAGGTTCGCGTGCTCGCCCGTGCAGCAGGCGGACGCCTCGACCGCGCGCGCCGGCTGCTGGACGCGGATGCAGCCGCGCGGCGGGGGACGCTCATCGAGGCGGCACGGTCGGTGTACCTGGAGAGCGACTTCGACCCCGCCACTGCGGCTGCCGCGCTGCTCGGAGCTGCCGCGGCGAGGGGGGAGGAGGCGCGCGAGCGCGAGCAGGCGCTCGTCGACACGCTCGACCTCACCACCCGGGATGCCGACCAGCGCGTGAAGCGGGCCGCACGTGGCGCCGAGCGGGACGAGCTACTCGCGGCGCTCGAGGGCCTCGAGTCCTGGTACCGGGATCTCGTGGTCGTCGCGGCCGGAGCAGACGAAGCGGCGATTCACGCAGACCACGTCGACGAGCTTCGTGAGGACGTGGCCGCAGGCGCTGCCGAGGGCGCGATCGAGGCGGCCGAGGTCGTCCGCGACGTGTGGCGGGCGCTCGAGGAGTTCAACCTGAACGCGTCTCTCGCGCTCGAGGCACTCTTCGTGCGCCTTCGACGCGCGCTCGTCTCCGCACGTCCTGCGCGCGTCTGAGCTCCGAGGTCCCGGTCTTCGACTTCGCGAGTAACGGGTGTTACCGTCGCCTCCGTGAGGCGATGCGCTCCTCGTACTGCTGATCGTTCTCGGCATGTTCGTGCTCGCTGCTGCGGGCGACGGCGCGACCGGAAAGCGCCAGTTGCGAGTCGGATTCGTCGTCCAGGCCGGCGTTCACGCCTGACCAACGAGCCATCTCCTCGGGCTCCCCTACGACGGCTTCATCCAGGCCGTGAAGGCATTCGGCATCGAGGGACGTGTGATCCAGGTCGCCCCCAACCAGGACGCCACGGGCGCACTCACCTTCCTTGCGCGCCAGAAGTACGACCTCGTTATCATCGGCCTTCCGGATCCGTCTGCAGTCGGTGCCGTTGCGCGTAGTTCCCGCACACCCAGTTCCTCCTTCCCGACTTCCCCCGTCAGCTCTCATGCAATCTTCCCGCGGCGTCCGAAGAACGTGCAGGGCACGCTCTTCCGGGCGCGAGGAAGCCGGGTACCTGGCCGGCTACCTCGCCGCGCTCATGGAGAAGCGGCGACCGGGCCGTGACGTCATCGGCTCGGTCGGCGGCTACAAGTTCCCGGGTGTCGACCGCTGGATCCTCGCCCTACCAGGCGGGCGCGAGAAGGCCTGACCGCCGGAATCGTCACGCTCAACACCTACGCGAACAACTTCTCGGATCCGAGAAGTGCAGGCCGTCGCTCTCGATCAGATCGCGAAGGGGGCAGGCGTCGATCTTCAACGTCGCAGGTGGATGCGGTTTCGGCGCGCTCGAAGCGGCGAAGGAGAAGAGGGTGTGGGGGATCGGCGTCGACGTCGACCAGTCCTTCCTCGGCCCGCACATCCTCACGAGCGCGGTGATCCGGCTCGACGTCGCCGTCTACGCCGCGATCCGGCGGCTCGTCAAGGGAAGTTCAAGACCGGGAGCGACACGGTCTCGACCTCGGAAACGGCGGCGTGGGCTCGGGAAGATCAGCCCGGAAGTGCCTCGTTCCTTCCTGCGCCAACTCGACCGCATCCGCCGCCAGATCATCGCCGGGAAGATCGACGGTCCCTCTGCGCCACCCCGAACGCGATCTCTGCTGGACGCCGACCCAGACGCCGTCGGCTCAGCGCGATCGAGATCGGGTGGTGCCGACTCTCCGGCCGGCTCCGCCCGTGCCGTTGCCGGACCGATCTTCCAGAGCGACGCCCCCTGCGGCGCCCGTGGTCGATCGACCCACACCGTCCCCGGCGCCGGCTGCCAGAGTCGCGACGGAAAGCCCTCGGCCCCGCGGACAACGGGGTCGACAGCCGTCTGGCTGACGTTGCTGGGGTCGAGCTTCCAGACCTGCGTCGTCTCCGTCAGGACGATCAGCCATAGGCCCCGGCGCAACGCCGGGGATAAGCCCGCACCCGGGAGAGGCGAGACGACGAGATCGCGCCGAGCCCTCGTCGATCCTAACGAGGCGCTGGTCCTGATCGGCACCCAGACGTCGCCACCTCCGGCCCCGAGGTCGATCGGGCTGCGCCGGCAAGCGGAACGCGATTGCCTTCGTGACCAGGTTCGTCCGCGGGTCGATCCGCAGCAGTTCGTTCCCATGCGTGATCCAGACCGCCTTGCGCCCGGCCGCGACGAAGAAGACGGGTTTCGGCCGAAGTGGGTCGGCTTCCCCAGGTCGATCGTCTCGCTCGATCGCGTTCTCGGCGGGGGTCGATGCGGACGAGCGTCTCGTTGTTTCCTCCGGCAACCCAGACGGATCCGAACCCGAAGCGATTCCGTTGACGTCTCCACCGAGGCCGATCGTCTTCGACGACCTCGTGGCTGGCCGGATCGATCCGGAGACGCGTGCCGTCATCGGCGTTCGTGACCCACACGGCACCCTCTCCCATCGCCAGCCCCACCGGGCGCCCTCCGATCGGCACGTCGGCCACGACGCGGCCCTCGTGCGTCGTCCAGGACGGCGACCGAGTCGGGGAGCACGGTGACCGATGCGCCGGAGCCGTTCGTGAGCGCAACGACGACCCCAGCGGCGGCGGCGACCAAGAGGAGCGCGCCCGCGGCTGCGACGAGCCACGAGCGGCGGAAGAGCCGGACGCGGCGCTCCTCGGTCTCGAGCGCAGCCTCGGCGGCGGCGGCGAGCTCCTCCTCTCGCCCGCCGATCGTCATCACCCGGGCGACGTCCTCGGTCCGGAGCGGAGGGAAGTCGTCGCGGAGGCCCGCCGCTACGGCCTGGAAGATCCGCTGTGTCTGCTCGATGTCCTTGAGCCGCTGTTCCCCGAGGTCTCGAAATGAGATCTCGGGCAGCGCGTCGCCCACGAGATCCCGTGTTGCCGACGACACGAGCACCTGTCCGCCGTGGGCCGCGCCGGAGATCCTCGCCGCTCGAACGACGTCGAGGCCGTGGTACCCGCCCTCGACGAGGCCGGGCGGCTCGCCGGTGTGGATGCCGATGCGGATCCGCACCTCGACGCCTCGGGGCCACGAGGCGGCGGCGAAAGCGAGCTGCGCCCGAACGGACGCTCGCACCGCATCGCGAGCACGGCGAAACGCGAAGAAGAGCGCGTCGCCCTGCTTGTCGATCTCCTGGCCGCCCTGCTCTTGGAGCGCATCGCGGACCAGCGCGTGGTGGTGCGCGAGGAGTGCTCCGTACTCGTCACCGAGTCGTTGCACCAGGCGAGTGGAGCCCTCGATGTCGGTGAAGAGGAAAGTGACGGTGCCGGTGGGCACGGCGCCTGGTACCGCCGGCTGCGCGGCGGCAGGCAGCGACAGCGACTGGTCCTGCTCGAGGATGGCCCGCTCGAGGCGGCGTAGCTCTTCGCCGGGCTCGA
>CAVVDE010000008.1:0-18818 GCA_963746975.1 uncultured Gaiellaceae bacterium | reverse complement strand
CGTCGTCGAGCAGGCGTCGGCCGGTGCGATACACCTCGAGGGCCTGCGCCTGTCGCCCGGACCGGTAGAGGGCGACCATCAGCTGCCCACGCAGATGCTCGCGGAGCGGGTGCTCGCGAACGAGCCCTTCGAGCTCGGGAACGAGCTGCGCGTGACGCCCGAGTGCGAGATCGGCGTCGATGCGCTGCTCGAGCGCGGCCAGCCGTTGCTCCTCGAGCCGGAGGCCCGCGGCGCGCGCAAACGGCGCGTCGAGCTCGGCGAGAGGAGGCCCGCGCCACAGCGCAAGCGCCTCCCTCAGCAGGTCGGACGCTTCCGCCGGCGGCGCACTCCCCGCCCCGGACACGGACCGCTCGAAGCGCTCGAGGTCGAGCTCGCCGTCCCGAACCCGGATCAGGTACCCGGGTGACTGGGTGGCGATCACATCTCGCCCGAGGACCTTGCGCAGCTGCGACACGTGAACCTGGATCGCGGTCGCCGCGGTGTCCGGCGGCTGGTCGCCCCACAGCTCGTCGATGAGCCGGTCGCGAGACACCACCTGGTTCGGATGGAGAAGGAGGAACGCGAGGAGGCTCCGCTGCTTCGAGCCCCCGAGCTTCACGGCGTGGCCCCCGTCCACGACCTGGAGCGGCCCGAGGATGTGGAACTCCATGCGCTCTCGGCCTCCTTTAGCGGGGCGTTAGGACCGATACCAGGAGTCTTTTAGTGCTTCGGGGTCTCCTGTGCAAAGACCGCATGAGGCGGTCGAGACCGAAGGGAGACACGATGAACCTCCTCCGTACCATCTTCTTCGTCGCTGTCGTGGCCGTGGCAATCGCCGTCGCGCCGGTTGCTCTGGCCGGCACTCCGACCCCCGCCGAGTTGAAGGCGCTCGAGATTCGTGGCCAGGCGCTCAACGAGCGCTGCGACAACCCGGCGCTCTCACGCGAGGTCTTCCGGGCGCTGTGCGGCGACGCCGGTGCGCAGAGTCAGCCGACTCGGGCCGAGCTGAACGCGCTCGAGCTGCGTGGGCAGGCGCTCAACCATCTGTGCGACGGCAGGAACGTCGTCTCGGTGAGCGGCTACCGCGCCGTCTGCGGCGGGGGGACACGGCTCGTCACGCTGGCGACGCCCGGGGCTCCGGGCAGGAGCGGGTTCGACTGGAACGACTTCGGTATCGGCGCCGGGGCGATGCTCGGCCTGGTTCTGCTCTCAGGTGGCGTTGCAGCCGCCTTCCACTACGGCCGCAGAAGCAGTGTGCGGCCGCAGACCGTCGCGTAGCTGCAGCTCCTCGAGATACCGGCCGGGGCGCTCCCTCCTTACCGCCCCGGCCGGTTGCTGCCTCGACACCGACGTCAGTCGCTCCGACTCGGGGCGCTGTTCTGCGAGCGTATGACCGTGGCTACACTCCGTCGGCTTCGCCGACGTAGCTCAGCTGGTAGAGCACTTCACTCGTAATGAAGGGGTCCCGGTTCGAGTCCGGGCGTCGGCTTTGAGCTTGCCGCGAATCCGGGCACATGTACGAGGCGCTCGGAGGCGCATGCGAAGTACGTGCGAAGTACGTGCGAAGTGCGGCCCTCGGAAAGCATCTAGTCAGCATCCCGGCGCCCGATACCGAGCCACATCAGGCGTCGTCAACGACGAATCCGCGTACCCGGTCGACCACGGTCGACTGTCCACCCACGCCATGACCGCCGTCCGGGAAGCGCACCACCCGCGCCACGCCTGGTCGCATCCGGCTAGCCATGTCCTCGATTTCGTGAATGGGAACGATGGGGTCAAGTGCCCTAGCCAGAAAGAGCGTCGGGCGCCGAATCGCGGCAGCACGGTCCCGGTGGTCGTGCTGCAGGTATTCGTGACGAAGGAAGTGTTCGGTCACGCCAGGGTGTGGCGCCACGATGCGTGCTCCGAGTTCGGGACGATGAGGTAGCGGGCTGAAGTGCGGGCTGCAGACCCGGAAGAACTCATCCCAGGTGTCGGCAGGTGCGGAGTCGAACCTTTCGGCGACCCCAGCAATGTCCGGTCCGCCCAGTTGCTCGAACATTCGCATTGACGCGTGGGGATTGATATGTCCGGTGCTACAGACGACGACAAGCTTCGCGGGATGGTCCGGATACCGGAGCGCGTCGTTCAGCGCGATGGCTGCCGCCGAACGAAAAGCCCCAGACGACCGGTCGGTCGATCCCCAGTGCGTTGCCGAGTTCGACCAGGTCGTCCGCCCATTGCTCCAGGTTCAAGGATTTCGGTTCGCCGTCGTCGCTTCTGCCGTGGCCGCGATGGTCGTAGTAGACGACCTGCGCGAAGTCGGCAAGCCAGCGAAGAATTCTTTGAACGGGGAACGATCTGCGCCGTTGCCGTGCAGCATCACGATGGTCGGGGGTTCGCGCATCGCATCGCCGTCCGGGACGAACTTCGCGCCGTCAACGTCGACAAACAGTCGAACGTCGCCAACCGACACGAGCATCGTTCGGACGCTACACCGCTACGCCCATCTCTTCTGACGATTCGGGTTCGGACCGTGAGATCGCCGGAGTAGCGCCCCGCCGAGCAGTTGCAGCTCCAGGGGATGAGAGTCGTTAGGGTCGCTCCCGTCGGGTTGCCTGCCTGTCGCATGACCCGACGCCCTCCCTCAGAGGACCCCGGCCGCCGAGGGGGTTGTCGGGGTTCTCCCCTTACGACGGCGGCGGGCGATACTCACGAGCGGGAGCCAGTGGTGCGTCTCCCGGGTGCGCCGGACACTCTGCCCACGGGCTAAGTCACGCCGTCGCCCGTCTCCGTACCCACCCTGACGAGACGACCTCGCGGCGTGCGACAAACTGCCGAAGTCCGAGCGGTTCCGCCAATCACCGGATAAGCCGGCTCAGGCTCCACCAGACCGCTGTGGCGATCAGATCGGCAAGGGTGCCGCCGACGATGACGCTCCAGGTCAATACGAATCGAGCACCGTGCAGCGGCTTGCGCCTTCTCGCCGGCGATCCCGTCCTTGTCGCCTTTCAGGACCTACCGCGAAAGCGAACTGAGCGCCTTAAGGTCGTGGTTGCGTCGTGGCCTTCAGGATCTTCAACTCAAGCGTCGTTTCCCTCCTTACGCCGAGCGCGTCCATCGCTTCGAGGGTGAGCTTGTATAGGCCTGCATGGCGGGGCGTTCCGGTGACGACGCCGCTCGCTCGATTGAGGCGGACCCCTACAGGGAATCCCCCTCCGACAACCCGCCAGGTAACCGGGCCGACGCCATCCCGAGTGAGGACCGACACGTCATAGCGTCGACCGACGCGTCCGACCTGCAGCCGTCTTGTCCTGACCGCGAGCGCGGCTTTCACCCTTAGGATCACTGAGGCCGTGGCGGTTCGACTCTCGGTATCGGTGGCCGAGAGCGTCACTGGGAACGAGCCGGCTGCCAGCGGCGTGCCTTTGATCTCAGCCGTCGCCGCGTCGAAACTCAGGCCGCCGGGCAGGGTACCGCTCTCGACCTTCCACACGTACGCTCCCGTGCCGCCCGTGGCGACGAGCCTGAGCGGCTTGAGAAGATCTTCGCCCACCTCTTCAAGCGGGACGGCCGGTGTGGTGATCGCCAGCGGGGTTCGCACCGCGATGGTGAGCTGCTTCGAGTCCGAACGACTGCTGTCCTGCACGCGGACGGTGAAGGTGTAAGCGCCCGCGGCCGTCGGAGTTCCCGTCAAGGCACCGGTCGCTGGATTCAACGTGAGGCCAGGCGGCAGACCCCCTGCGACCACCGACCACGTCTGCGTGTCCCCGCCGTCGGCGGTCATGCCGAGCGCGTATGGGACGCCGACCGTACCGGGTTCTGCGGAGGAGGTCGTGATCGTGAGCGGTGGAGCGGCCGGAGCGGCGCCGACCACCTTGATCGTGAACTCGCGCTCTGAGGTGACTGGGACGCACCACGACGCCGAGGGCGGATTCTCGTCGCTCAGCTCTACCCAGAACGACCAGCTACCCGACTCCGTCGGCGTGCCGCTGACGAGTCCGTCCTTGCGCAGCGAGAGGCCCGGCGGCAACGATCCCGAGAGGATCCTGAACTGGTACGGCAGCGCCGGGCCGCAGCTTCCGTCCCCGCGGAACCAGTGCGTGTATGCCCGACCCACGGTTCCGACCGGCAGGTCGTAGCTGTCGTCGGTGAAACGTAACGCCAGCGCTGCGGGAACGACGACCAGGGCAACGAGGGCAACGGCGATCAGGGTTCGCGTGAATCGCATGGAGGCTCGTGCGTCGTATGGCACCACACCGAGTGGACACCACCCTGCGCACTGGGCGGACGACGAATCAGTATGCCTACCGGTTCGCGGGCTGCATGAACACGGTTCCCTGCCGCAGCATTGTCGAGTTGCCCAGGCCGCGCCGTGGGTAGCATGATGCGGAGTGACGTTCATCCGTCGGAGTGAACGTGCGCGTCTGTGCTACCTGTCGGTGGGGTGGCCGGATGAGTATTCAGGCAGCGGTTTGCACTTCTCTGCCGATCAGCTACTCAGCGGGATGCGTCAGCTCGGCGTTCCGATCGCGCTCACCGACGTACCTCAGCCATGGTCCCGTACCATCGTCGTGATTCGAGTCGGAAGCGGTGAGGATTTCGGTCTCATCGCCTTTGATCACGATGACAGCCCTGCGATCGCAAAGGACGTGGCAGGCCGCGTACTCGTGTACTTCAAGCAGCAGTACGCCAACGACGGGTATTCGGACTTTCCGAACGTCGTTCCGGCGGCCTACATGCCCGCCAAGAACGTGATCTACCGATACTTGCCGCTGCTTCGCGCGATCCGTTCGGCGCGACTGTTCCGGTACGACGTCTACTGTCGATTTGGTCTCAAGTGGGGAGGTCAGGAGATCCGGCGGCAGGCACACGAGCTGCTGTCGGCGCGCACCGACTTCCGCTACGAAGGAAGCCTCTTTCGCTACCCCGGTGGCCCCGACAAGCTGCCCTATCGCAGTCACCTCTTCGAGATCCCGCGAGCGAAAGTCTGCGTCGACATGCCCGGCAAGGGCGACTTCACAACCCGCCTGATCGACTACCTCGCCGTCGGCGCGTGCGTCGTCAAGCCGCCTCCTCGCAACAGGCTGCCCGTCGAGCTTGTCGATGGCGTCCACGTCGTGTACTGCCAAGCCGATCTCTCCGACCTGGGAGACGTTTGCGCACAGCTCGTCCGTGACGAGGAGTTACGGGAGTCAATTGCCCGCAACGCCCGAGCCTTCTTCGACAGCTATCTGCACCGCCGACAATTAGCCGAACGCTACGTCGACGAGATTACCGATGCGCAAGCGCGTGCAGCACTCGCTGTGCCCACCGTCGAGAAGCGGCCGCTCGCGAAACGTCGAACTGCTGCTCTCGCTCAGTCCCCCGGCTCGCCGGTTCTCCGAGCATCCACCCGCCTAGTGGTCGTCGCTTTGGTGTTGCTTCTCACGCTCGTCGCGCTCCCCGAGGCGCTCGGGGATCATCCCTTTGACCCGCGCCCCACGCGAGTGCTCCCGCACCACCACATCTGATCCCGCGCCTCCAGCTCCCGCTCCTCGATCCGCAGCTTCGCCGCGACTCGGGTCGTCGCCCACATCTCCTCGATGAACCGCTCTGCGTCCTCGCCAGGTACCTCCCAGCACGCCGAGCCGGTCCCACGCAACAGCCCGTCTCCTCCGGGGGAAGGGGAAGAGGGGACGCCAGGAACCAGCTCGGCAAATAGCCCTTCGCACTCGCGTCCGTCCGGAGGCATGAGCACGTCACCCGCCTCGACGTTCGGCGCGGGTGCTCGATCAGGCCGAGGTCGTCGCCGGTCCTGTCGTGGAGGCGATAGCTTTGAAGTCGCTGATCCCGGCCTCGGCCTGATCGGGCGAGCCGGTGATCGTGCTCATGCGTGCGTGCATCTTGAACCTCCCGTGCCTCGGTTTCCCCCAACCGGCGGACCATGCAAAGCCACGGTCGTCGTGCGAAGTACGTGCAAAGTAGAGGTGGTCGCGGCAGGCGGCGAACGAGCCGGGCGCGTCCGCACCGATTCCGCCTAACGGGCCGATTTCGGCGAGACCCGGCGGCAGGTGGCGACCCTGGGCGCTCTCGTAATTCAGGCAGGAGTCCCCGGTTCGAGTCCGGGCGTCGGCTTTCGATTTGCGACGACGTCGCTCGTGCGTCAGCGGTCTCGGCCAGTAGGGTTGCGTCGCAGGAACCAGCGACGCGGCAGAGCCGTTCCAGCCAGGAGCATGACGGCGCTATACGGCGTTTCGCGAGCTTCAGCCGACGGTCGCGAGGGCGGTCTGCAGGAGTGGAAGACTCGATTCGTACCGTTCGCGCAGGGCGTCCGAATCCGTCTGTGCGATGCCGAGCCTCAGATCGGCAACCATGACCAGCCGCGCGGCCTCGCCGGCGGCTCCTGGCGCGTTGCAGACGCGGCGGACGTAGTCCATGTACGTCTCGCCACTCCTGCGAGTGAGCACATCGACCGCTTCGCACACGACCGCCTCGGCACCGACGCCCGCGAGATGTTCCGCTGTCCACTCGGTGTCCTCCGGGATCCGGTAGAGCACCGCTGCGCTCAGCGCAATCGGCGTCGCTCCGGGTTCCAGTGCCTGAGCGACGGCGATCGCGTCGGCAAGGAAAAGACGGCCAGAGGAGTTGCGGCTCGCTCCGTACGCTCGAGCAGCGATCGCCACGGCGTAGGCGAAGTCCACAGGCTGACGTTAGGCGAACTCGACATCCGAGCGACCCCCGGCCGGGGTAGCACGTTGGGGTATCCCCTTGTCTCGCCCCCGGGCCTAGCTCAGTGGCCCGAGATCGCGTGCGGGACGTACGGCTCCTCGAGCCTCGTGATCTCGTCCTCGCTCAGCGTGAGGTCGGCCGCCGCGAGTGCGTCCTCGACGTGCTCGACCTTCGTTGCTCCGACGATAGGCGCCGTCACGCCGGGCTTGTGCAGGACCCACGCGAGCGCGACCTGCGCCGGCGGTGCTCCGCGCTCCTCGGCGACCTCGACGGCGCGGTCGACGACCGCGAAGTCGACCTCGGGCGTGTACAGGCTGTCCCCGAAGGAATCCGTCCTCGCGCGCGTCGTGAGTTTCTCGCCCTCGCTCGTCCGCGTGCCGGCGAGGAGACCGCGCGCGAGCGGGCTCCAGGGGAGCACGCCGACGCCCTGGTCGATGCACTGCGGGATCATCTCCCGCTCCTCCTCGCGGTAGACGAGGTTGTAGTGGTTCTGCATCGAGACGAAGGGCGTCTTCGCGACCCGCTGGGCCTTCGCGAACTGCCAGGCGTACATGCTGCTCGCGCCGACGTAGCGGGCCTTGCCCGCCTTCACGACGTCGTGCAGCGCCTCCATCGTCTCCTCGATCGGCGTGAGCGGATCCCAGCGGTGGATCTGGTACAGGTCGACGTAGTCGTGGCCGAGGCGTTCGAGGGAGCCGTCGATCGAGGCCAGGATGTGCTTGCGGGAGAGCCCGCGTCCGTTCTCTCCCGGCATCGTGCGGCCGTGGACCTTGGTTGCGAGCACGTATTCCTCGCGCATACCGAAGAGCTTCGGCAGGAGGCGACCGGTCACGATCTCGCTCTGGCCGCCGTTGTAGACGTCGGCGGTGTCGAAGAAGCTCACGCCACCCTCGACTGCGCGGCGCACGATCGGCTCGGCGGCGCTCTCGTCGAGCGCCCACTCACGCGTCTCGTGCGGGCCGAAGCTCATCATCCCGAGGCAGACGCGCGAGACGCGGAGTCCCGTCCGGCCGAGATTCACGTACTCCACTCGCACCACGCTAGCGCGTGGCGTGCTGACTACGAGAAAGGCTTCGCCGTCATGTCGGCGATGATGAGCAGGAGGAGTGCGACGTCGAAGCGGGCGCCGAGCAGGAGCTTCTGCAGAGCCGCCTGCGTCTCCGGGGCGTCCACGCCCTTCTCTTCCGCGAGGGCGTTGAACTTCTTCGTCTGCGGTGCCAGGAACCCGACCCCCGTGAGGAACGTCGTCGCGAACCCGACGAGCCCGGCGATGATCCAGAACTGGCCCCAGTCGAGATCGCCCTTGATCATCATCAGGATCCCGAAGAGGAGGACGGTCAGCGACGCGGGGATGTAGATCCGCGTCGCGATGAAATCGACCTTGTGGCCGAGCGCGGCGAGCGCGCGCGGGTCGTTCTCGCGTTCGGTGACGATCGCGAGGATGGCGAGCGTCGTCCCGCCGCCGACCCAGACGACCGCCGCGAGGACGTGGACCATCTTGTAGACGAAGAACGTCGCCGGGGCGGCCCAGCCGAAGACGACCAGGCCGACGAGCAGGACGATGCCCGCGACGAGTGTGAGCCTCGATGCCGGCGCGGGCGCCGCAGGCACGGCCGGGGCCTGGTCCATGGTGCGATCAAATCGGAGTGCCCGAGCAGAGTCAAGTGGCAACGGGGGCGACGTAGCGAGCGCCCAGTGCATTCGCGAGCGTCCGGTGCGCGGGGCTTGCGCCGACGACGACCGAGCGCGCGGGATCGACGCCGTGACGTCTCGCGAACTCGAGCACGAGCCCGGGCAGCGGCGGCCGGCACCAGCAGGTCGGCGGCCCGCCGCCGTGTGGGCAGAGCGCGGCTTCGACCGTGCCGTGCACGACTTGCGCGACGGCCGCGACCGCAGCATCGAGCTCGCCGGCCACGCCGCCGGGCCGCCAGTCGAACACGAGGTGCGCCGCGTAGCGCTCGAGGTCGTGCGGGAGCCTCGAGGCGGCAGCCGCGGCCACGAAGACGGCCGGGCGGCCGTCGGCGGCTGCTCGCTCGAACGGAACCCGCTTCACGTCCACGAAGCCCTCGTCGTCTCCGGGAGGTTCGAGCTCGCGGAACGCCCGCATCTGCGACGTCGGCGCCATCACGCCCGGCTCGGTGCGGCCGAGCTCCGCGAGCTCCTCGGGCGTGAGGAGCTTTTCGAACCGCTCGAGGATCCGCTCGACGACGTTCACCTGCGCCTGGGCGAGCGGCGTGTCGAGCCAGATGCAGCGCGCTGCGACTCCGTGACGGGCGGCGACGTCGACGACGTGGCTGCGTGTCGCACGCGTCAGGTACGTGTTGTCGAGGACGACCTCGCGTGAGCCCGCTTCGAGCGTCTCGTCGAGCGAGCCCGCGAGCCTGCGGAGCGTCCCGCCGCGCTCGTCGCGATTGAGCCTCACGAAGCCGCGGGCGACGTACTCCGCGGCCGCGCGGGACTTCCCCGCCCCCGGGATCCCCATGACCACGACGACCTCGCCCCTTCTGCCTGCACGCGTGCTGCGCGGGCGGGCCGGAGCGAGCCGGGTTCGCGCGGCGTCGTCGAGACGCACGGACGCGGCGCGCGCTAGTGACCGCGCCGTCTCGGGGCGGCGAGCGCCGCCGATGACGACGATGTTCTCGCCCAGGCCGAGCAACCAGGCGAGCGCTGCCTCGGTCTCGCTCACGCCCTGCTCGCCGGCGATCGCGCGGAGATCCTCGCGGCGAACGAGCCGGCCGACGCGGCGCGGCCCGCCGAGGGGTGAGTGCGCCATGAGCGTGATCCCGAGATCGGAGCAGCGATCGACGAGGCCGCTGCGGAGGGCGCTGTCGTCGAGGAGGCTCAGCCCGAGCTGGACGGCAGCGATCGGCGCGAGCTCGACTGCCTCGTCGAGCTGCGCTCGCGTGACGTTGCAGACACCCACCCGTGCGACGAGACCGGTGTCGACGAGCTTCGCGAGCGCGCGTAAGGATGTCCGCCATGGCGTCCGCGGGTCGGGAGCGTGGATGAGGTAGAGATCGATCGCGAGACCGCCGAGCGCCTCGAGGCTGGCCTCGCAGTTCGCCCGAAGGGTGCGCGCTCGACCATCAGGAACCCACGCGCCGCCGGGTCGCGTCATCCCACCCTTCGTCACCACGCGCACGTTTCGAGCGGCCGCCGCTCCCAGGGCGCGTGCGAGCAGACGCTCGTTGTCGTCGTAGGCGCGAGCCGTGTCGAACACGGTGATCCCCGCGTCGACGGCTGCCGCGATCGTCGCGACGCCTCGTTCGTCGTCGTGGTCCGGGTCGGTCGACAGGCGCATGCACCCGAGGCCGACCCGGAGCTCGGACGGATCGATCCAGCCGGTCACGAGCACTCGCCCGCGAACGCCTGGAGACGCTCGGCCTCGTCCCGGAGCTCCCGTCTCGCCACACGGGGCAGCGGCGCGAACGGCTCGAGGACGACGCGATCGCGCTCGAGCTGCCACAGCCCCGCGACGAGCCCGTCGACGAGGAACGGCGCTGCGACGTCGCCGCCCCTGATCACGGCCGCGCGATGCTCCTCCGGGAGGACCCGGCTGCGGTCGTCGTGGCTCAGCACGAGGTTGTCGAAGCGGGGGAGCAGGCGGGCAGGTGCGCGCGTGTCGCTCCGCGGGCGTGGTGCGCGCGCGAGGTCGAGAAGCTCGCGGCCGTCCTCGTCGCGGAACCTTTGGAGTGGCTCCAGTGCAGCGACCGCCGGAGCGAGGTCGCGGACGCGCATTCCGCTCCACCGGGCGATGTCGGCTCGGGTGGCGGGACCGAACGCCGCGAGGTAGCGGCGGACGAGCGTCGTTCGTCCGAGGAGCGTGTCCGGAAGCTCCACGTCGAGCGGCGCGAACCGCATCCGCCGCGCGGCCCAGAGCGCCGAGTCGGGCGTGTGCGCGATCCGCGCGCGGATCCGAAGTGCCTCCCACGAGAGCGGCGGGAGCGCCTCGAAGCGTGTGTCCACGGAGAACCTCGCGCCGATCCAGGCGTAGATCTCGTTGCGCGACGCTGCCTCGGAGAGCGCTCGCTCGCGGGCCGCCTCCGCGTACCGCTCGGAGAACTCGAGCGTCTGCGGTGGCAGCTTGGTCGCGCTGCCGCCGTCGAACGCTGCAGTGAACGACGCGTAGTCGCCGCGCGACACGAGATGGACGGTGAGACGCATCAATGTCGCCTTGACCACACGCCCGTCTGCCAGTGCCCGCTCGAGCATCCGCGGGCGGAAGTCGTCGAGCCGGGTCCACAGCCCGATGTAGGGCGACGGGTTCCACTGCGCCTGGAGGCCCGCCACGCGCTCGACTGCTCGGACGACCGGCAGGCGATGCCGTCGCAGCAGAAGCTGGCGCGCGAGCGTCGCGCGGTTGAGCTCGCGCAGCGTGAGCGTCCGCATGCAGGCATCTTGCGCATGACGGCGAACCCGGACCGCCCGCTCATGCGCATCTCGCTCGTCGTTCTCGTCTTCGCGTTCGCGGGGCTGCTCGCCGTCGACCTGCAGTCGTCGCCACCGCGCGCGGCCGTCGTCGCTCCTGCGCGCGCTGTCACTCCGAAGCCCGCGCCGAGGACCGTCGAGGTCGCGTTCGTGAAGAACGGGTGGGTCGTGCGTGTCGACCGCCTCGTCCCGAAGGGCATGACTGCCTCGGAGGCCGCTCTCCGCGAGCTGACGCAAGGGCCGACGAAGCTGGAGCGGCGCAGGGGCATCCGCTCCGCCCTACCGGAGAGGGCGCGCCTGCGATCGCTCCGCACGGACGGGCATACCTGGCTCGCGAGCTTCTCGCGCTCGACGCTCGGCGCAGGCTCGGCGGAGACGAAGCGGACGAGGGTCTGGCAGATCGCGGCAACCCTGGCGCCGCTCGGCGACCAGGAAGCCGTCGCGCTCGCGGCTGAAGGGCGCTACGTGACGAGCACGCGCCTCGGCGCCCGCCCGGGCGTCTGGCGCGCTGAGACCGGCGAGCAGGACTACCCGTACGTGATTCGAGGCGTGCAGCTGCGACTCGCGGAGCTCGGGTACCTCGACCGCTCCGACGTCACGGGCACGGACGACTACCTGACCGAGCAGGCGCTCCTCGCGTTCCAGGGGTGGGAGGACCTCGACCGAACGGGAACGGTGACCGGTCAGACGCAGGTCGCGCTCTTCCGAGCCGCCGCGCCGCGCCCGGCGTCGCACCGATCCGGCAGGCACGTCGAGATCTCGCTCGCCCGCGGGGTCGTGCTCCTCGTCGAGGACGGCAAGGTCGTGCGCGCGGTGCACACCTCGACGGGCTCGTTCGGCCGGACGCCCAGCGGCGACTTCCATGTGTACGCCAAGTCGCTCTACTCGTGGTCGGTGCCGTTCCACGTGTGGATGCCGTTCGCCGCGTACTTCCGGGGAGGCATCGCGATGCACCAGTCGCCGGACGTGCCGTCGTTCCCGGCGTCGCACGGCTGCGTCCGGCTGCCCGAGGGCGAGGCCGAGCGCGTCTACCGCTTCGTCGACGTCGGCACTCCGGTCTCCGTTCGCTGACCGCCGATACCGTGTCGAGCCCGATGGCCCGGCGTCGCGTGCTCGTCTCGATCATCCTCGCGCTCGTCGTGGCCGGTTTCGCGTCTGGTGCCGGCGGAGCGAACGGCGCCGGTGAGATGACCTTCTTCCCGCAGGCGGGGATCCTCTGGCAGGACCTGTACCCGGCGAACTTCGTCGATCTCGATCCCGGGCCAGGGATCCGCGACTTCAACTGCGGGACGCAGACCTACGACGGTCACACGGGCACGGACAGCACGATTCGGAGCTTTCGCGAGATGGACATCGGCGTGCCGGTCTTCGCAGCGCTCGAGGGGCGGGTCCTCGCCGTCGAGGACGGAGAGTACGACCGCCGCTTCGGACCGACCGTCACGCCGTTCGACAACCACGTGGTGCTCGAGCACGGGCCGGGGCGCTTCACCATCTACGGTCACCTGCGCAAGGGGATCGAGCTGAAGCGCGGGCAGCACGTCGTGGCCGGTCAGCAGCTCGGCTGGACGGCGTCGAGCGGGAACTCGAGCTGGCCGCATCTGCACTTCACGTCCCAGGTCGGCGGCGAGGTCGTCGAGCCGTGGGCGGGCCCGTGCAACGAGCGCGCGAGCGGCTTCGCCGACCAGCCCACGTATCCCACGGAGCCGTACGTGCGCGACCTGGCCCTCAGCGAGAAGCCCTTCATCGCGAAGGCGGCCCTTCCGTACGACCAGGCGAAGCGCACCGGTACGTTCGTCGTCGGCACGCGGACGATCTACACACGCGTCGAGTTCGGATTGCTTGCTCCCGGAGCGAGCCTGCGCGTGCGCGTGTTCCGGCCGGACGGCTCGACGGCCGTCGACCGGGCGTCGAGCGCGACGCTCGGCGTGCACAACGGCCTCGGCAACACGTCGTTCTCGAACCGTCTTGCCCTGCGGCCACTCGGGGTCTGGCGCATGGTCGTCGACGTCGACGGAAAGACGGTCGCCGACGCCCCTTTTCAGGTCGTGGGACGAACGCGCGATGTCAGGAACCGGCCGCCCAACGCCATCGCGGTCGAGCTCGTCCCTCCGGCGCCGAGCCCGAAGAACGTCGTGCAGTGCCGCGTCCGGACGTCTCTCGTGACCGAGGATCCGGACTACGACATCGTCCGCTACCGCTATCGCTGGACCGTCGGTGCGCGGCTCGTCCGCTCGGTCACCAGTGCGGCGCTCTCCGACGTGCTGCGGCAGGGGGCGGCCGTTGCCGGCAAGAGCGTTCGCTGCTCGGTCGCGCCAGGAGACGGCGGGCTCTTCGGCCCGACCGCGTCCGTTTCGGCTACGTCGGGCTAGGCCGTCTTCGAGGCGGAGTGCGGACCGTTGAAGACGACGAGCAGCGAGAGGACCTCGTAGCCGGAGAAGCGGTGCTCGGCGCCGGCGGGGACGAACACGGCCTCGCCCTTCGACACGCTGCGGGACTCGCCGTCGACCTCGATCTCGCCCTCGCCGTCGAGGACGACGTAGACCTCGTCGTACAGATGTGGCGTCTGACTGTCCGGCTCGGGTGCAACGAGCACGTAGACGCCGAGCTCGAGACCTTCGGATTCGTGAACGACCTCGTAGCCTCCGCCGGCTCCGGCGAGATGGGCTGCGGTTGCGGCGACGTCGAATCCGAGCATCGGACCGAACCTAGCAACCGCCGGTGCGGAGAGGTCCGTCAGTTGGCGAGCGAGAGCGTCACCAGCAGCGGCAGGACGATCCAGACGGCGAGCGTGAGTGAGATCGCGACGACCGCGAACCGCCGGGACTGGTCTCGCGGCGGCGTCCCGCAGTTCCCGATCGTCCGCCACAGGTCCTCCAACGGCTGTGCCACCGACAGCCGGATGCGCGTGCTCGCGAGGGCCGCTCCGCGTAGCACGAACCACGAGATCGCGAGACCGATCGCCACACCGACGGTGCCGGCGAGGAGCGCGATCCACCACTCGCGCGTGGCTCCGCTGGCGAGCCGCCAGAGCGAGACCCCGGCCGGGATCAGAAGACCTCCGATGAGAAATGCGGGCAGGCCGATCTCGCGGCCTCTCGTGATGTCGACGAGTGCCTGTGCGTCCATGCGCGCCGGCCGGAAGAGTTCCAGCTCTCGAGAGCCACTCGGTGACTGCATCTCACGCAGCCAGTAGAGGCTCCGCAGGTTCACCGCCACCGACTTGCAGTACGAGACGACGACGTAGCGTGCGACGAGCTCGACGAGGTACCTGGCCGGCATGCGCAACGGGCCGAGGCGCGCGGCGACGCTCGAGCCGTGATAGCCGTGGCGGCGGAGGCTCTCCAGCGCGATGAGCACGCGGCGGTGGTCGCTCTCGAACCGCTCGGGCCGCGCGAGCGGAGATTTCCGGGCGAGCTCACGGAGCATCTCGCGGTCACGCGGGCCGCGCACGTCGATCTCGTCGAGAAAGGCCGCGATCGCCTCGTCGTCGCCACCGAGGAGCTGAAGCCGTTCGAGCGGGTTGTCGTAGAGCTCCTCGAGCTCGCGCTGCTGCGCCGCCCGCTGCTCTCCCGCGTGCATCGCTGCGCGACTCTACTCGGTCGCCGCTGCGCCTACGTCACGCCGACGACCTCCAGACGGGCGCGATCGAGGCCGAGCTTCGGGAAGGGGGAGAGGGGCTCGAACCGGGCCAGGAAGAAGCGGAGATGCTCGGGCTCGTACGTGAATTGCAGGCCGGGCACCCGCTCCGCGAGCTCGTGCACGTGCGCGACCGTGTGCGCGACCCAGTTCAGGTGCTCCTGCGAGTAGACCCGGCGCGGGATCGTCAAGCGCACGAGCTCGAGCCCGTCGTACGGCTCGTCGGCGTGCTGTCCCGAGACGATTCCGCGCTCCATCGAGCGGACCCCGCCGGCGAGGTAGAAGGCTGCCGCAAGCGCCTGTGCGGGGCATGCGAGCTGCTCGAGGTGGGGCAGGAAGCGCTTCGCGTCGACGAATACCGCGTGCGCCCCGATCGGGGACACGACCGGCACGTCCGCGTCGACGAGGAGCTCGCCGAGATATCGCGCCTGCTCGACGTAGGCGCGAACCACGCTCTCGTCGGTGGACTCGCGGATCCCTTGAGCGAGCGCCTCCATGTCGTGCCCTGCGATGCCTCCGTAGTGCGGGAAGCCCTCGTAGACGACGACCTGCTCACGGAGCCGCTGCGCGAGGTCGAGATCCGCGACCGCGACGAAGCCTCCGATCGGAACGAAGTGATCCTTCTTCGAGCTGAAGACGGCGCCGTCGGCGTGATCGGCGATCAGCCGGATGAGGTGAGGCAGCGAGTGCTCCTCGAAGCCGGGCTCGCGCTCCTTGACGAAGAGCGCGTTCTCCGAGATTCGCGTCGCGTCGAGGATCAGGAGGGCGCCGTAGGCGCGGGTCAGCTCCCGGACCGCCCCGAGGTTCTCCAGTGAGAACGGTTGGCCGCCGGCCATGTTCAGGCAGGCCTCCTGGCGGACGTACGCCACGTCGTCCCCGGCTGCCAGCGCGGCCTCGAGCTTCCCGAGGTCGATGTTGCCCTTGAACGGGAACGGCGACTCGGGATCGCTCGCCTCGGCGATCGCGACGTCGACCCAGCGGCCTCCGGCGAGCACGACGTGCTCGCGCGAGGTCGTGAAGTAGAGGTTCGAGGGAACGATCGAGCCTGGACGGACGAGGGCTCGTGCGAGGAGGTGCTCGGCCCCACGGCCCTGGTGGGTCGGAATGACGTACGGATAACCGAACACGTCGCGGGCCGCCTCCTCGAGCCGGAAGAAGCTGCGCGAGCCCGAATACGCCTCGTCGCCGAGCTCCATCGCCGAGCGCTGCTCCTGCGAGAGCGCCGACGTGCCGCTGTCCGTGAGCAGGTCGACGAAGACGTCTTCGGAGCGAAGGAGGAAAGTGTTGTAGCCGGCCTCGCGCATCGCCTTCTCGCGCTCCCGCGGGGAGCGGAGTGCAATCGGCTCGACGACCTTCGCTTTCCACGGAGGCGGAAGGAGCACGCTCACAGGGTCATCGTCGAGTCGCCACCGCGAGTGGGCATCGGGAGAAACCCGAAGCGCCCGGTGCATCGACCGCATGCCGGCCGTGGCAGGATGGGGCGGCCGTGGAGACTATGCGCGCCATCCGCAAGCGCGAGTCGGCGCCGGGCCTCTCTCTGGAGGAGGTGCCGGTCCCGACGCCTGGCCCAGACGAGGTGCTCGTGCAGATCGAGGCGGCGTCGATCTGCGGTACCGACCTTCACATCCAGCGCTGGGACCAGTGGTCGTCCGAGCGCGTCCGGCCGCCGCTCACGCTCGGCCACGAGCTGTGCGGCACGGTCGTCGCCAAGGGCGTCGCCGTGCGCGACATCGAAGAAGGCGACTACGTCTCGGCCGAGAGCCACGTGACGTGTGGCGTCTGCTTCCACTGCCGCACGGGCAAGGCGCACATGTGCGAGCAGACCAGGATCCTCGGCGTCGATCGGGACGGCGGGTTCGCCGACTATGCCGCGATCCCGTCGTCGGTCGTCTGGAAGAACGACCGCGCGAAGCTGCCGCCGGAGATCGCGTGCCTGCAGGAGCCCTTCGGAAATGCGGTGTTCGCGACCTCGACCCAGGACCTTGCAGGTCGAGCGGTCGCCGTCCTCGGCTGTGGCCCGGTCGGGCTCTTCACGATCGCCATCGCCAAGGCCTTCGGCTCGGGTCGCCTGTTCGCGTCCGACCATGTGCCTTTCCGGATCGGGCTCGCCCGCACGCTCGGCGCCGACGCGGTCGTGAACGTCGACGAGGTCGAGGACGTGCCCGATTGGTTCGTGGAGCAGAACGAGGGGATCGGCGTCGGGGTCGTCTTCGAGATGTCCGGCGCGCTGCGGGCGATCCAGGACGCGTTCCGGGTCGTGCGGCACGGTGGGAACGTCGTCCTCTTCGGGATCCCCGCACGCCCGGCGACCATCGACGTCGCGGAGTCGCTCATCTTCAAGAACCTCACCGTCACCGCGGTGAACGGCCGCGAGATCTGGGAGACCTGGTACACGACGCGCTGGCTCCTCGAGCACGGAGTCGTCGATCTCCGCCCGCTCATCACGGCCGAGCTGCCGCTCGAGCGGTTCGAGGAAGCCTTCGCGCTGCTCGAGTCGGGGAAGGCCTGCAAGATCGTCCTGCGACCGAACGGAGTCCCAGCATGAGCGCCACACTCGACCAGCAGCTCGGCGCGGAGCTCGACTCGCTCCGCGAAGCGCGAACCTACAAGCGCTTCCTCACGCTGCAGTCGCCGCAGGGACCGGTCGTGGAGATGGAGGGGCGAGGCGAGGTGATCGTCCTCTCGTCGAACAACTACCTCGGGCTCGCGGGGCACCCGGAGGTCGTCCGGGCCGGGATCGAGGGGCTCGAGCGCTACGGCGCCGGGACGGCGTCCGTGCGCTTCATCTGCGGCACCTTCGAGCCGCATCACGCGCTCGAGCGAAAGCTCGCGGAGTTGTCCGGCACCGAGGCGGCTCTCACCTACGTTTCGTGCTGGAACGCCAACGAGGCGTGTATCCCGAGCCTGACCGACGCGAACACGGTCATCCTCACCGACGAGCTCAATCACGCGAGCCTCATCGACGCGATCCGGCTCTCGCGGCCCGCCTCCAAGGTCATCTATCCGCACTCGGACATGAGCGCGCTCCGCGAGGGGTTGTCCGCGGCACCGCGCGACGCGCGGAAGCTCGTCATCACGGACGGCGTCTTCTCGATGGAAGGCGACCTGGCGAAGCTCCCGGAGATCGTCGAGCTGGCGCGCGAGCACGACGCGGTCGTCGTCGTCGACGACTCGCACGGCGTCGGCGTCCTGGGTGACACGGGGCGTGGGACGGTCGAGCACTTCGGGCTGCTCGGCGAGGTCGACGTCATCACAGGGACGCTCGGCAAGGCGCTCGGCGGAGCCGCCGGAGGCTACGTGGCGGCGTCCGAGGAGGTCTGCGACGTCCTGGCGCAGCGCTCACGGCCGCAGCTCTTCTCGAACGTGCTCCCGCCGACCGTCGCATGCAGCGCTCTTCGCTCGGTCGAGCTGATGCTCGACCAGCCGGAGCTGCTCGCACGGCTCCGCGAGAACACGAGGATGTTCCGGAGGATGCTTCGCGAGGCGGGCTACGCGCCGCTCGACGGCGAGGCCGCGATCATCCCGATCATCATCGGCGAGACGGCAACGCGATGGCGTGCCGGCTCGACTCCTCGACGAGGGCGTGTTCGACGACGGCTTCAGCTTTCCGTCGTGCCCAAGGGACCGCGCGCGTTCCGGTGCAGATGTCTGCCGCGCTCAGCGCGGGAATCCCGAGGTGCATCGCCGCTTTCGAACGAGTGAAGCCCGACCGAGGGATCTGAGTCGAACTCGTGCCGCGGCCGTCTGCAGACGTCTTGCGCGCGACCGGAATCTTGCGCTAGCCGATTCCGGGCTTGCGCCCGAAAAGGGGGACGAGGAACCGTCCCGACTCTCGCGAAGATGCGGCAATGGAAAACTGGCCCGTCAATCTCGTCGGCCTCGGCCTCATCATCGCCGGCATCCTCTTCGCCTACTTCCTCAACTTCGTCGGGATCATCATCGGGTTGATCATGATCATCGGCGGGATCATGGCGCTCTGGATGACGTACCGGCGCAAGAAGTACGGGACCGCCCAGCAGCGTCTCGTCATCCGCGAGGAGACGGCGACTCGCCGTCGAATCCCCCTGCCATGGCACCGAACATCA
>CAVVDE010000007.1:0-316621 GCA_963746975.1 uncultured Gaiellaceae bacterium | reverse complement strand
CTCCTGTCGTGCCCCAACTGCGGCCCGAGGCCGGTCGACGAGTACGCGTACTTCGGTGAGGTGACGAAGCGGCCGTCGGGCTCGCCGAGCCTTCGTGAGCTGACCGACTACGTGTACTTCCGCGACAACGTCGCGGGCGTGCAGCGCGAGTGGTGGCAGCACCGCACGGGCTGCGGCGAGTGGTTCCTCGCCGAGCGCGACACGCGGACGAACGAGGTGCTCGACGTGATCCTCCCCGATCCCAAGAGGCCGGCGTGAGATTGGAGCCGCGTACCGGGGAGCGAATCGACCGGGGCAAAGCGGTCACGTTCACGTTCGACGGCTGGAAGGTCACGGGCTTCGAAGGCGACACGCTCGCGTCGGCGGCGTTCGCGGCTGGAAAGCGGATCTTCTCGCGCTCGTTCAAGTACCACCGGCCGCGCGGCCTCCTCTGCTGCTCGGGCCACTGCCCGAACTGCCAGATGACCGTCGACGGCGTGCCCAACGTCCGCGTCTGCTCCGAGCCGATCCGCGAGGGCGCGGTCGTCGAGGCGCAGAACGTGCGCTGGTCGCTGCACTTCGACTTCATGTCGATCACGGACAAGATCGGCGGGCCGTTCACGCCGGTCGGCTTCTACTACCGGACGTTCATCCGCCCGCGCGCCCTGTGGCCGCTGTACGAGAAGTTCCTGCGCGGGGCGGCCGGCCTCGGGAAGCTCGATCCGCACGCGGGGCACGGCCGTCGCTACGACACCGAACACCGCACGGCTCGAGTCCTCGTCGTCGGCGGCGGCACGGCAGGTCGCACGGCCGCTCTCGCGGCAGCCAAAGACGGCCCGGGAGTGGTGCTCGTCGACGAGGACGCGCGCGTTGCAGGCGCGCAGCTTCCCGGTGTCGAGGTGCTCGCGCCGGCGACTGCGCTCGGCATCTGGGAGGGGGGCCTCGTCCCGGTCGACGCGGGGACGGTGCTCTATCGCTTCCGTGCCGACCGCATCGTCGTCGCCACGGGCGCGATCGAGCAGCCCCTCGTCTTCCCGGGGAACGACCTCATCGGGGTCATGCTCCCCGACGGCGCTCGCCGCCTCGTCCGCGACTTCTCGGTCAAGCCGGGCGAGCGAGTGGTCGTGCTCGGCTCCGACGACGAGACGCTCGCGATCGCAGACGAGCTCGTCGGTGCCGGCATCGAGGTCTCGAAGGTCGTCGATCTGCGCGAGGCGCGGCCCAAGGAGCTCGTCGCGCAGGGACGCAAGGGTCGCGTCAAGCGCGTCGTCCTGGACGGCGAGCCGTACCCGTGCGACCTGGTGGTCGCCTCCGGCGGCCGACAACCCGCGTACTCGCTGCTCGCGCAAGCGGGTGCGCGCATCGAGTACGACGAGGCGCTCGGGGTCTTCGTCCCCACAGAGCTCCCCGACGGGGTCGACGCCGTCGGCAGCGTCACCGGCGAAGGGCTCGCGAAGATCGCACCCGAGCCTGCCTATCCGGGCAAGGGCAAGTGCTTCGTCTGCGTCTGCGAGGACGTCACGACGAAGGACCTGAAACGCGCGATCGGCGAAGGCTTCGACTCGATCGAGCTCGCGAAGCGCTACACGACGGCGACGATGGGCCCGTGCCAGGGCAAGCTCTGCCACCTCTCGAGCATCCGTGTGTACTCGCAGGAGACTCGGATGTACGAGTCGGCGATCGGGACCACGACCGCCCGCCCGCCCTGGGCCCCGGTGGAGCTCGGCCTCCTCGCCGGCCGCGAGCTCACGCCTGCCCGGCGCGGCTCCATCCACTGGCGTCACGAGGAGGCGGGAGCCACGATCCTGTGGGCCGGCCCGTGGAAGCGTCCGTATGCCTACGGCGAGAGGCCCGAGGACGAGGTACGCGCCGTCCACGAGGCGCTCGGCGTCATCGACGTCTCGACGCTCGGGAAGCTCCTCGTCGAAGGGCCCCACGCGGTTGCGCTCCTCGAGCGCCTCTACCCGAATCGCTTCGCCGACATGAAGCCGGGGCGCATCCGCTACGGCGTCCTCACCTCGGACGGCGGCCGGATCATGGACGACGGCACGATCGCGCGGCTCGCGGACGACCTCTTCTACGTCACGACGACCTCTACCGGCGCAGACGCGGTGACCGCCTGGTTCGAGTGGTGGAACGCCGTGTGGGGCTACGACGTCGAGATCGTGAACGTCACCGGTGCGCTCGCCGCGGTCAACCTCGCCGGCCCGCGCTCGCGTGAGGCGCTCGCGCGTCTCGTCGACGACCCCGACGACGTCTCGGCCGAGGAGTTCAGGTACCTCGACGCGCGTGAGCTCGACGTTGCGGGCGTGCCCACGCTCGCGCTGCGGATCGGCTTCGTCGGCGAGCTCGGCTACGAGCTTCATTTCCCGAGTCCCGCGGGCGAGCACCTCTGGGACGCGCTCGTCGAGGAAGGAGCGCGGCCGTTCGGGCTCGAGCCGCAGCGTGTGCTGCGACTCGAGAAGGGTCACATCATCGTCGGGCAGGACACCGACTCGGAGTCGAACCTCTACTCCGCGGGCATGCCGTGGCTCCCCAAGCTGGACAAGGACGATTTCGTCGGCAAGTTCGCGCTCGAGCACTTCGCCCAGCGCGACGAGAAGGAGCGCCTCGTCGGCTTCACGATGGAGGAGAACGTCCTCCCGGCCGAGGGCGCGCAGATCGTGATCGAGGGCGTTCCGACCGGACGCGTGACGAGCGCCCGACGGAGTGAGGCCGTGGGCGAGGTGATCGGGCTCGCCTGGGTGCCAGGCGACCGCTCGCAACCCGGGACGCGCGTGGAGATCGTCGTCGACCGGCTTCGCAAGGGCGCACGCGTCATGCACGGCGCCTTCTACGACCCTTCCGGGGAGCGCATGCGCGGATGACTCCAGCGTTCCTTTCGCCTGCGCGCTGCACCGAGGGGACGACCACGTCGCCGCTCCGCCGCGCGCTCGAGGGCGCCGACCCGGGCGCCGTGCGCGACCTCTCGCTCGAGGGCATCGTCGAGATTCGGGGCGACGCCGATGCCGTGATGCTCGGAGCGGGAGAGGACCTTCTGCGTCTCTCCCCGCGGCGCGCCTTCCTGTTCACCGATGCCGACCCCGTCGACGCCGTCGAGCGCGTTCGCGCAACCGGTCCGCTCGCGTTCGACGCGACCGGCGCTTATGCGGGGATCGCGATCGCGAGCGAGCAGGTCGTGCGGCGGCTGACGGATCTCGACTTCGACGCGATCCCCACCGCCGGCCCGTTCGCGCACGTGACCGCGCTCTTCCGGCGCGGCGCCGACGGCTGGTTCCACGTCTACGTGCACCAGGAGCTCGGCCACTACGTGGCCGAGGCGGTGCTCGACGCGATCGCCGGGTTGGAAGGAGCGGAATGGCACTGAGCGAGCTGTTCTTCCCGAAGCGCATGTGGCGCGCTCGGCCCGAGCTCAAGCGCCGCTACGAGGTCGTGGTCGTCGGCGGCGGCTCGCACGGGCTCGCGACCGCGTACTACCTCGCGAAGCGTCACGGGATCCGTGACGTCGCGATCCTCGAGAAGTCGTACATCGGGTCGGGCGCCTCGGGCCGCAACACGACGATCATCCGCTCGAACTACCGCACCCCCGAGGGTGCCGCCTTCTACGGCGAGAGCGTCCGCTTGTACGAGCGCCTCTCGAGCGAGCTCGACTTCAACCTCATGTTCTCGCAGCACGGGCACCTGACGCTCGCGCACTCGGACCGGGCGATGATCACGATGCAGGAGCGCGCCGAGGTCAACAAGCTGCTCGGCATCGACTCGAGCGTCGTCTACCCGGACCGGATCCGCGAGCTCTGCCCCGAGCTCGACCTCTCGCAACGGCCGGCCTATCCGATCGTGGGTGCGCTCTATCACCCGCCGGGAGGGATCATCCGCCACGACGCGGTGGTGTGGGGCTTCGCGCGCGCCGCCGACCGTCTCGGCGTCGAGATCCATCCCGCGACGGAGGTCACCGGCTTCCAGCGCGACGGCGACCGGATCAGCGCGGTGGAGACGAGCAGGGGACGCGTCGAGTGTGGCCAGGTCGTGAGCGCGACGGCCGGCTGGTCGTCGCTCGTCGGCGGGCTCGTCGGCCTGCGCCTACCGATAACGACGCACATACTGCAGGCGTTCGTCACCGAGCCGGTGAAGCCGTTCCTCGATGTCATCCTCGTCTCGTCGCAGCTCCACGTGTACGTGTCGCAGACGGACCGCGGCGAGTTCCTGATCGGCGCGGAGATCGAGCCGTACACGACGTACAAGTCGACCGGGACACTCTCGTTCCTCGAGTACTCGGCCGCGCATGCCATCGAGCTCCTACCGCAGCTCGAGCGGACGAAGGTCTTGAGGACCTGGACCGGGCTGTGCGATCTCTCGCCCGACTACAGCCCGATTTTGGGCAAGACCGAGATCGACAACTTCCACGTCTCGACGGGGTGGGGGACGTACGGCTTCAAGGCCGCGCCGATCGTCGGCGTGACGCTCGCCGAGCTCGTGGCGAGCGGAAAGACTCCTGACCTCATTGCACCGTTCGCCATGGAGCGGTTCCACACGGACACGCTCGTCTCAGAGCTGGCCGCGGCCGCCGTGAGCCACTGAAAGGATCCCGATGAGCACGACGATGCCCTCCAGCCTCGAGATCGCCCAGGCAGCGACGCTGCGCCCGATCGGTGACATCGCCGACGAGCTCGGCCTCGACCACGAAGAAGTCGAGCCGTACGGCCGGTACAAGGCCAAGGTCGACCTCTCCGTGATCGACCGGCTCGCCGACCGTCCGGACGCGAAGCTGATCAACGTCACGGCGATCACGCCGACGCCGGCGGGCGAGGGGAAGACGACGACGTCCGTCTCGCTCACGCAGGGCCTCGGCAAGCTCGGCCGCAGGCCTGTGCTCTGCCTGCGAGAGGCCTCTCTCGGGCCCGTGTTCGGTGTCAAGGGCGGCGCGGCTGGGGGTGGCTACGCGCAGGTGGTGCCGATGGAGGACCTCAACCTCCATTTCACGGGCGACCTGCACGCGATCACGGCGGCGAACAACCTGCTCGCGGCGATGATCGACGCGCACCTCCACCACGGCAACGCCTCGGGGCTCGACCCGCTCGCGATCTCCTGGCGCCGCTGCATCGACATGAACGACCGGAATCTCCGGAACGTCATCACGGGGCTCGGCGGCCGTGCGCACGGCGCGCCGCGCGAGACGGGATTCGACATCACGGCGGCGAGCGAGGTCATGGGCCTCGTCGCCGTCTCGCGCGACCTGGCGGACCTCCGCGAAAGGCTCGGCCGCATCACGGTCGGCCAGACCTACGAGGGCGAGCCCGTCACCGCGGACGACATCAAGGCCGCGGGCGCCATGGCCGTCGTCCTCAAGGACGCGATCAAGCCGAACCTCGTCCAGACGCTGGAGGGTCAGCCGGCATTCGTCCACTGCGGGCCGTTCGCGAACATCGCGCACGGGAACAACTCGCTCGTCGCCGACCGCGTGGGCCTGAAGCTCGGCGAGTACGTCATCACCGAGTCCGGGTTCGCGTCCGACATGGGGATGGAGAAGTTCTTCGACATCACCTGCCGCATCGGCCAGCTGCGGCCGAGCGCCGTGGTGCTCGTCGCGACGGTCAGGGCGCTCAAGCACCACGGCGGCAACCTCGACGGCGGCAGGGCCGAGATCGAGGTGGGCGCCGCGAACCTCGCCCGCCACATCGGGATCGTCAACGGCTTCGGACTGCAGGCGGTGGTCGGCGTGAACAAGTTCCCGACCGACACGGCTGAAGAGCTCGAGCTCGTGCGGAGGCTCGCGACGGAGGCCGGCGCGTACGCCGCCGAGATCAACACCGCCTTCGAGGACGGCGGGGCCGGAGCGACGGCGCTCGCCGAAGCCGCGATCGCGGCCGCGGACGAGCCCAACTCGTTCGACTTCGCGTACACGCTCGACGCGCCGATCGAGGAGAAGATCCGCCTGATCGCGACCCGCGTCTACGGCGCCGACGGCGTGGAGCTGCTTCCGGCTGCGAAGAAGAAGGCGGCCGACTGGGCCGGCTCCGACCTCGCACGGCTTCCCATCTGCATGGCGAAGACGCACCTCTCGCTCTCGCACGACCCGGCGCTCAGGAACGCGCCGACAGGCTTCACCGTCACCGTCCGCGACCTGCGCCCGTACACCGGGGCGGGCTGGATCGTGGCTCTGTGCGGCGACATGATGACGATGCCCGGCCTCGGGAAAACCCCCGCTGCGTTCGCGATCGACCTCGACGCGAACGGCGAGACGGTCGGTCTGTTCTAGCCTCGAGGCGCCGTCGCCTACGCGGCCCTGCGCCCGGGGCGACTCTCGCCGCGTGGGCGTGCGTCGTGCTCGAGCAGGTAACGAATCCGGTTGAGCTCCTCGCGAAGTGGGCCGAGCTCGTTTCCATACAACGGCGACGCAAAGCCGTCGCTCAGGAATCGCGCTGTCAGTGCGACTCCCTGGACCCTGACGTGGTCGCGGCGCAGGGCGGTCGTCAGCGCCTCGACCTCGGAGCCCACGTGTCGGAGCTGCTGGACGCCGTGTGGCGGTCGGAACTGCGGGAGGATCTCGTACCAGCGCAGAGCGTCACGATGCAGCACTTCGAGCGAGTGGGCGAGGGTCTCGCGCTCCTTTCGAGATGCGAGGCGCCGTCGGGCGTTGGCGATCACGGGCAGGGCGCCGCTGTCGTTGCCGGCGGCGATGAGGTCCTCGGCCCGCTCCCGCGCGACGCGGTCGGCGGCGAACCATGCGATGACGAACGCCAACGCAACGGCGGCGGCGACGCCGAAGACGAGCCCGCCGTGCCTGAGATGCGTGCCGAGGGCCACGGCACCCGCGACGACGCTAAGAGTCGCGACGATCGCCTGGAGCGCAATGGTGTGCACGTTCGAAAGCGCTCGGGTCAGTCGATGGCTGCGACCCAGCAACGCCTCGGCCGCCCGCGTGTCGGCGGCCGTCAGTCCTGTCGATTGCGCGGCATGTCTCAGAAACGAAGTCACGGTGATGGCTCTCGCTTGAACAGAGTTCCCTGTGCACGTGCCTGCAAGCCTTGAGGACGCCGGTCTTAAGCGGATCTGAAGAATCAGCCTCGTCGCCGGGGCAGTGCAGAATCGCCCCGACAGCGATGCAGACGCCCGCCGGTAGGCCGTGAGCGAGATCACCGACTTCGGTGTGATCGTGCTCGCGGTATCGGCGGCGCTGTTCGTCGCGCTCCTGTGCATGCGCCTCGCCGACCGAGCCTCGCTCCCGTACGCGGCGCTGATTCTCGTCGTGACCGCGCTGGTCGCGTCGGCGTCCACGTATGTCCAGTCCGCGCTGTCCGTCGAGGAGGTCCAGAACCTCGCGACGGTCGCTCTCGTGGCGATCCTCTTCGACGGCGGGCTCCGTATCGGCGCGGCCCGCTTTCGCCGTTCGCTTCGCCCTATCCTCGCGCTCGGCGTTCTCGGGACGTTCCTGACCGCCGGTGTCGTCGCGCTCGCGGCCCGCTACGTGCTCGGCTTCAGCTGGATCGAGGCCGGGCTCGTCGGCGCTGCGATCGCGCCGACGGATCCGGCCGTCACGTTCTCGGTCTTCTCCGGGCGGGAGATCCGCGGACGCTCCGGGACGATCCTGCAGGGCGAGGCCGGCATGAACGACCCGGTCGGGATCGCGCTCATGATCGGGATGATCGAACTCGCCCAGGAGGACGACGGCAGCTTCTGGATCGTCGTCCGCGAGTTCACGGTCGAGATGAGCATCGGGCTCGCGGCCGGCATCGCAGGCGCGCTTCTCGCGCGGCCGGTCCTCAGTCGCCTCCGCCTGACGGGGCTCGCGCTGTACCCGATCCGGGTCCTCGCGGTGGCGGGGCTCGTCTACGGCGTAGCCGCCGTCGCGGGCGGCTCAGGTTTCCTGGCGGTCTTCGTAGCGGGAGTCCTCCTCGGCGACGCCTCGGTCTTGCGCAAGGGCGAGATCGAGAGCTTCCTGTCGTCGATCGGCGTCCTCGCCGAGATCGCGGTGTTCATCGCGCTCGGGCTGACGATCACGGAAGCGGATCTCGGCCTCGACACCTGGGTCGACGGGATCGTGCTCGCGGTGATCCTCGCATTCCTTGCGCGGCCACTCGCGGTGCTCCCTCTCTTGCTGCCCGAGCGTCTCACCCGCGGGGAGCGCCTCTTCATCGCCTGGGGCGGCCTCAAGGGCGCCGTCCCGATCCTCCTGGGTGCGCTCGCCCTGCTCGCCGGCGTCGACCACGCGTCGAGCCTCTACGGGATCGTGTTCATCGTCGTGCTCTTCTCGGTGATCGTTCAGGGCTCGTCGGTGCCGTACGTCGCGCGGCGCCTACGCATCCCGTTCAGGCGTGTGGATCACGACCTCGCCGAAGTCCGCGAGTTCGTCGTCTCGGAGCGGTCGTTCGCGAACGGCAAGCGGATTCACGATCTCCCACTCGGAGAGCGCGCCCGGCTCGGCGTGCTGATCCGGAACGGCGCGCCGCACAGCGTGGACGACAACGTCGTCCTCGTCTCGGGCGACCGCGTGCACGTCTACGCGCAGCCCGAGGACGGTGCCGCGCTCGAGCGCATCTTCACCGGCGCCTCGGCGACTCGGCCCACGATGCGCTAGCCGCCGCGGATGCGGCGGCCTTTAGGGGTTTCGCGACCGTTGCTCGCGCGAGCGGGCAACGGTCTGCGTCAATCAGGACCAGGGATACGGCGAGCTGGAGACCGGGTGGAGGTCTCCCGTCGCGAAGCGTTCGAACCGGAACGGGTAGAGGAGGCGCGAATGGTCGCCGAGAAGCGCGGCGGCGACCTCGCGACCGACCCCGATCATCTTGTAGCCGTGGTTCGAGTCGAAGATGCCGTAGACGTTCGGCTTCACGTAGTCGAACACGGGGAAGTTGTCGGCGGTGAATGCGCCGACGCCGCCCGAGCGGGCCAGCTTGTACCGGGCGCGGCAACCCTCGAAGCGGCTCATCGAATGCGAGAGCGCGGCGCACCACATGTCCGGGAAGCTCGGATCGACGTCCGTGGTCGACGGGTACGGGTCGAGCTCGACGTCGCCGTCGACGACGAGCGGTGAGGCGCCGCCCTGCACGCCGTGGCGGTCGCGCTTGAAGTAGATGCCCCAGAGCTCGTCGGTCACGAGCTCGCCGTCGTCCGTGTAGAGCGGGGCGTCCGTGTCCAGGTGGATGACGGGCGGCGCATCGCCGTCGGCGGTCGCGAACATCAGCGGGTCGACGGCGATCTCGCCTTCCTGGAGGTTCCAGTACGTCCACATCGGGCGGTCGCGGACCACCTCGCCTGACGGCGTCGTGATGTCGATCGTCGCGGGCCGCCCCAAGAGCGACCAGAAGCGTGCCGCCCAGGGGCCCGGCGCGACGACGACCTGCTCGCCGACCTCGATCGTGCCTGCGCTCGTCTCGACCGCAGAGACCGACTCGTCGTCTCGGAACGCGAAGCCCGTCACTTCGACTCCCTCGAGGACCGAGACGCCTTCGGACAGGCACTTGTCGCGGAGCCCGAGCACCGACTCGACGTTGAAGGCGAAGCCGCCCTGATGCTCGTGCAGGCAGGCGGTGACACCCTTGGCACGCCAGTCGGGGAAGAGCGCCTTCATGTGGGCGTCCACATCCGTCTCGCCGGTGATCAGCTCGGAGCGGTAGCCGATCCGCTCTTGCCGCTCGAAGGTCGCCGCGAGATCCGCCTCCTGCACCTCCGCCCCGAGCGCGATGTACCCGACGGCGTTGTAGTGGTACGCGTCCGGGTCCGACTCCCAGACCTCGACGCACGCCTGCATGAGCTCGCTCATCGCCGGCTGGAAGTAGTTGTTGCGGACCACGCCGCACGCGATCCCGCTCGCACCCGCTCCCGGAGCCGTCTTGTCGAGGACGACGACGTCCGCGCCGGAGCCGGCGCCGCGCGCACGCAGCTCCTTGGCGAGGTGGTACGCGGTCGAGAGACCGTGGATGCCTGCGCCGACGACGACGTACGGCGACGACCCGGGAATGCTCACTATTGCCTCCTACGCAACGCTATTGCATAGGACGATAGCACGGCTCGACTGCGAGGCGGCCTTCGGATCGAGCTCAGTGCACGATGAGCACGTCGCAGTGGGCATGACGCTGCACCGAGCCGCTCACGCTGTGCCCGAGCAGGCGCTCGAAGAAACCGGGCTCGCGCGTACCGACGACGATGAGGTCGGCGTTGCGCTCCTCGGCGAGCTCGACGATCGCTTCGCTCGGGTTCCCCAACGCCAGAACCGACTCGGCCTGGATCCCGCGGTCCCCGAGCGCCTTCGTTGCGCCGTCGAGAAGCGCCTCGTGTGCGTCAGGCGGGTCGGTCGGATCGGCAGCGCCGCCTGCGTGCACTGCGCCGCCCATCGTCCCCGCGACGCTGGTGACGATGACGCTCGACCCGAACGCCGCTGCGATGTCCCCGGCGCGCTCGAGTGCCCGCGCTGAGGCGTCGGTCCCGTCGTATCCCAGAACGATCGTCTTCATCTCTTCCTCCTCAGGACGGACGTCAGGTGCACCCTACGGCCTCCGCGCGGCAATGCAAGCGCCTGCTCGGGTACTGGCTCCGTCTCCGTCCACACGAGGCAACTCGTGCGCTCACGTAGCCGCCGGGCAACGCGCTCGTGCTTCCGGCGTCGAAAGTGCCTGCGGTCAGGCCCGAAGACGAGAAGTCCGGGATTGCGCTCTGTGACGACCTCGAGAAGCGCATCCAGCGGATGCGGGCTGCAGACCCGCAGGCGCTCGACCTGAACCGCGAGCGAGCGGGCGAGCTGAGCCGGCTTGAGCAGCTCTCGCTGGAGATCCTCGCGCTCGATGTAGCCGTAGCCGACGAGGCTCCAGTGCGTGGGGAGGATCTCCGCGACGTTCACCACGACGAGCGGCTGTCCGCTCTCGACGGCTGAGTCCACCGCGAACGCGGTCGCCTCGTCGGAAAAGGGAACGTCGAGGGTGGCGAGCATGATGGGGCGGGCGCCTGCGGAGACGAGCGAGGCGTCTTCGCGCGGACCGCTGTGCCGGACGGTGAGCATCACTACTCGGGGTGGAGCTCCCAGCGCGGGGTCTCGTGGGCGGTGCGGCGGTACCGCCGGCGCCAGTACGGGAGGAACCAGAACAGCCAGATCGCCATCACGAGCGGCACGGCAGCGATGACGCGCCCGCTGACGAAGACGATCAGCGGGACCAGGATCGCCGCGGCGATGGCCGCGACTGCGAGCACCTCGATCTTGTGTCGGCGCATCCGGCGGAGCAACCCCTCGTACTCCTCGGGTGGGATCTGAGCCGTGTTCCACGACCGTCCGCAGCGCTCGCACTGCCAGCGCTGGCCATAGGCGACGCGCTTGGTCTCACCGCATTCGCACGTGATCGTGATCGGCGGACGCGCCATTCAGTCCGATTCTACGACGACACGAGACTCGACCCAGTGGATTGAAACTGGCCGAACCAGCTGTTACGTTCGCCCGGCGCGCCCGAGACAAGGCGACGGATCCCGGACGAGAGGGAGGAACGAGCATGGGTGAGGCAGTAGCCGGTAGCGCAGGAACCGGTGTTGCGGTCGTCGAGGAACGCCAGCTTCTGAAGACGCTTCGCTGGTACGACGGGTTCGTCATCTGCCTCGCGAACCCGGGCTTCATGCTGGGAACGCTCGGCTGGTCGGTGCTCGACATGGGCGGCTGGGGTGCGGCGCTCATCTGGGGCCTGACCGCGCTCATCGTCATCCCCGTCGTGGTGCTCTACTCGGAGCTGGCCGCCATGTTCCCGCACAAGTCGGGCGGAGTCGCGATCTATGCGAACGAGGGCTGGCGCAGGTACACGACCCTTGTCGGGCCGGTGGCGACGTTCGGCTACTGGATCGGCTGGTCGGTCGTGCTCTCGTTCATCGGGCTCTTCGTCGGGTACATCGCCCAGGCCGCATGGTTCCCGAACGAGCCGTTCGGGACCTACGCGTTCGGCGGCTCGGTCATCGACCACGGGTACTTCTCGACGGGCTCGGTCTACATCGGCCTCGACCACCTGATCGCCATCGGGCTCATCCTCGCCGTGTGGCTCTTCAACTTCTTCGGCACGCGTGTAGCAGTGTCGTTCAACTACCTGGCCGGGATCCTCCTCATGTTCCCGCTCTTCTGCTTCACGCTGCTCCCCTTCATCAACGGAGACTTCACGACCGACAATCTCACGTACAAGCTGAACGACCCAGGATTGGCCTGGGGCGGTTTGCAGATGGCCATCGTCTGGATCTGGATCATGATCTGGTCGACCGCGCCCGAGGCCGCCGCAACCTTCGCGCCCGAGTACAAGGACACGGGCCGTGACACGAGAAAGGCTCTCATGTCGTCGGCGGTCTTCATCCTCTTCGTGAACACCATGGTCCCGATCGCATTGACCGGAGGAGTGGGGGCGAAGACCGTGGAGGCGTTCGATTACGTCGGCGCTCTCGACGATCTGGTCGGGCCGAACCTCACGAACTTCTTCGTCGTCGTCATCTGCGCGAGTTTCATCATCTCGATGAACACCGCAACCGCGGACGGGAGCCGCGCCCTCTACGGCATCTCGAAGGACGGCCTTACCCTCAAGCAGCTGGGGCGGCTGAACCGCTGGAACGTGCCCGGAAGCGCGATGTCGCTCGACATGCTGATCAACATCCTCTTCGTGCTCTTCGTCGGCAATCTCTTCGGGATCCTCGTGGCCAGCAACATCGGCTACGTGTTTGCGAACCTCTGTGCCATCTCCGCTTTCATCTTGCTGCGGAAGGACAGGCCGAACTGGCCACGGCCGATCAAGCTCCCCTCCTACTGGGTGGGGGTCGCGGCCCTCCTCACCGCGGCGTACGCGGTGTTCGAGGTCGTCGGCGTCGGCTGGTTCCAGATCGCGGGTGCCGGAGGTGTGTACGGCGGCACGAAGGAGAAGATCATCGGCTTCAGCGTCCTCGTCATCTCGCTGCTCCTGTTCCTCTTCCGCAGGATCGTCCAGGACAAGGAGACGCCGCACTGGCGCGAGAAGACGCCGGAGATGCCGGACGCGCAGGTTGCCGCACTCCTCGAGCAGGAGATGACTCCGGTCTAGGCGTCGGCATGGCTCGGTCGAGAGAGGCGGCTCCGGCCGCCTCTTTCGCGCGTGGGTCAGAATTCGCGCATGGAAGCATCGACACCGCAGGAGTTCGAGGTCGAGATCGGAGGCGCGATCTCGGCGCCCGAGGCGTTCGGCGCCTCGTTCGACCTCGCTCCGACGGCCGAGGCGCTCGAGCTCGGCGAGGGTCTCGAAGGCGACCCGGCTCTCGCGTTCCGGCGCACGCTCGGGATGTTCGCGACCGGTGTCACGGTACTCACCACGCGCGTCGGCGAGCAGGTGCACGGGATGACGGCGAACGCCTTCATGTCCGTGTCGCTCCGGCCACCGCTCGTTCTCGTGTCCATCGACCGGCGCGCGCGGATGGGCGCGCAGCTGCACCAGGGGACACGATTCGGAGTCAGTGTCCTCGAGGCGAGACAGACCGGCCTCTCGGACCGCTTCGCCGGTCGCGTCGCGGACGATCTTCCGGAGGCGACATTCGAGCTCGTGCACGAGACACCGCTCGTCGAGGGGGCGCTCGCCCACCTCGTTGCTCGAGTGGTGCGGTCGTACTGGGGCGGCGACCACTCGCTCTTTCTCGGACAGGTCGAGTTCGCCCGGTACGGGGAGGGTCGCCCCCTCCTCTTCCACGGCGGCCGCTACGAGAGGCTGATCTCCGATCCGCAGGTCTTCTCGCTCCTGCCTCGCGAGCTGCTCGACCCGATCCTGGCGCTCGGTGAGGAGCGCGAGTACGCCGACGGCGAGGCGGTCATGCAGATCGGCGAGGAGGGCAGCGACCTCATGCTCGTGGTCGACGGCTCGGTGCGCGTCGAGCGGCCGGGTTTCAGCGCGACCATCGGACCCGGCGAGCTCGTCGGCGAGATCGAGGTTCTCGATCCGGGCCGCGGGCGGATCGCCGACATCCACGCCGTCGGTCCCGTTCGGGCGATCGCCGTCTCCCGCGAGGCGCTTCTCTCGGCGCTCGAAGCCGACCCGCGCGCGGCCGTCGCGCTGATCGAGGTGCTCGCCGCCCGCTTCCGCGAGACCGCGTGAGGACCGCTCGCCTTAGGCTCGCGTTCGCCAGGAAAAGGGCAAACCGAAACCATGTTTCCTCCTGCGAGGCCCCCTTCTTCCTGAGAGCGGGGGAAACCTCCCGGTTCCCCCCACCCCTCCACGCTCATCGGGCAATCGAGCCTGCCCGATGAGCCACCGCTCCGCGCTGCTCGGGCTCGGCGTCGGGCTCGCGCTGGCGGACTCCTCGATCGTCACACTCGCTCTTCCGAAGATCCTCGGCGACCTCGACGTATCGATCACGTCGGTCTCATGGGTGCTGACGTCGTTCAACCTCGTGCTCGCGGTCGTTGCCGTACCGGCCGCATACGTGTCGAGGAGGCGGCCGCGCGAGTCCTTCGGCGGCGGCGTGGTCGTGTTCGCCCTCGCCTCGCTCAGTTGTGGTCTCGCACCGTCCTTCGACGTCCTCGTCGGGGCGCGCTGCGTGCAGGCGGTCGGCGCCGCGCTGCTCGTCACCGCCGCCCTCGATCTCCTGTCGCAGGTCGAGGGAAGCGACGAGGCGGCGCTGCGCGTGTGGGTCGCAGCGGGTGTCCTGGGAGCGGCTCTCGGTCCGGCCGTCGGCGGGGTCCTCACGCAGGTCCTCGGCTGGGAGTCGATCTTCCTCGCGCAGGTCCCCGTCGCGCTCGTTCTGCTGCTCGCGCTCCGGGGCGTCCACGCCCGCGCCGTCGCAGCCCCTGCGGGACGACCCTCGATCCCGGCGAACCTCGCGCTGCTCTTCGTGGCAGGTGGGCTCGTCGCCGCGCTCTTCCTCGTGGTCCTCCTGCTCGTCGAGGGTTGGGGGATGTCACCGGCCGCCGCCGGCCTCGTCGTCACCGTCATGCCGCTCACGGCGATCGTCGTCGAGCGCCTGCGGCCGCGCTCGCTCGGCGTCGTTCAGGGCTGCGCCTGCGGCGTGATCCTCATCGCGGGCGGCCTCGCGGCACTCGCCCTCATGCCGCACGCCGGTTGGGGATGGACGGTTCCTCCCCAGATCCTCGTGGGCGCCGGGCTGGGGCTCACGATTGCCGGCCTGACGGCGCTCGCCGTTCGGGGGCGAGCCGACCAGGTCGTGCACGGAGGGTGGACGCTCACCGCGCGACACGCAGGGGTCGTCCTCGGCTTGCTGCTGCTCGCGCCGGTGCTCACGTCCGCTCTCGACCAGAACCGCGACGACGCGATCCGGTCCGGTGCGGCGATCGTGCTCGACAGCAACATTCCGCCGCTCGCCAAGCTCGGGGTGGCGCAGGACGTCCTGGCGGAGGTCGATCGCGCGAACGACGCCGGCGAGCTCCCCGACGTCCAGCGGGCGCTCTCGGGGCGCCAGAGCAACGACGAGGAGTGGACGTTGCTCGTCGCCGGGTTGCAGGACCAGCTCGACCGCGCCGTGACGAGCGCCTTCTCGGGGCCGTTCCTCCTCGCGGGCGCCCTTGCGCTGCTTGGGCTGATCCCGCTCGCCTTCGTTCGCCGGAGGCCTGAGCCGTGAGGCGGTTGGTGCCGTTCCTCGTGGCGATCGGGCTCGTCGCGGCGGTGGTCGTTCCGTACGCGGCGCTCGGCGGCGGCTCGTTCGAACCGGCGCCCGTGGCCGATCCATGCGCTCCCCGCGAGCGCCCCACCGCGGAGGGACTGGGCGAGACGATCGAGCGGATCGCGCTCACGGCGGTGGACGACGTCGCGTGTCAGCTCGGCGTCTCGCGCGAAGACCTGGTGCTCGCGCTCCGCAGTGAGGACGCGTTCGACGCGTTCGCGAAGGAGAACGGCATCGATCGCTCCGAGGCCGAGACGGCGATCCACGACGGCCTCCTACAGGCCATCGACCAGGCCGAGCAGGACGGCACGCTTCCCGGCCTCATCGCCCCGCTCGTGCGGAAGGCCGCCGAGTCGGTGCCGCCGTGGCTGCTCCTCGAGACCCTCGAGCGGCTCGGAAGCTTCCTCCCGGGCTAGTCGAGGTCGGGAAGCGCGGCGAGCCAGGGAGTCCGGTACCCGGACTCGTCCCAGACGACCGGGAAGAAGGACTCGTCCAGCGAGAGGTCGCCGTGCCGCCGGTAGCGCGAATAGGTCACGTCGACGTTCGTCTCGTGAAAGCGTGTCTCGACCGGGACGAAATGCGAGACGAGGGCCATGCGCGCCACGGTGCCCGACCTGTTCGGCGCCGAGCCGTGCCAGGTCAGCCCGTGGTGGAACGATCCGCCGCCCGGCTTCACCACCACCGGAACCGTCTCCGGCTCGATGCCGTCGGGCGCTGCAGCACGCGCTCCAGCGAGCCAGTCGTCGGGCGCATGGAACTGTGTGCGCACGGGCGGCGACTTCGGCCACGTGTGCGAGCCGCGCACGAACTCGAGCGGTCCGGCGTCGGCCTGCGTCTCGTGGAGCGAGATCCAGCACGTGACCATCTCCGCGGGCACGAGATAGTCGGCGTACGACGAGTCCTGGTGAAAGCCGATCGCTTTCGTTCCGGGCGGCTTCCAGAGCACGTTGTCCTGGAGGATGCGAACGCCGTGGTACCCGGCGAGCTGCGCCGCGAGTCGGCCGGTGCGCTCGGACAGAACCTGCGCAGCCACGATGTTGTCGGCTTTCCACGCGTTGCAGAGCTGCCGCGTTCGGTCCTCCGGGTCGCGGCCGGGCACCCAGTTGACCTCGTCGGGCCGGATGCCCGTCTCGTACTCGCCGTCGAAGAGCTTCAGGTACCGCTCGCGGAGGAGCTCGAGCCCGCGCTCCGGGACGAGCCCCTCCTCGACGATGAGGAAGCCGTCCTCCCGGAACGAAGCAAGCTGGTCCTCGGAGAACGACTCGATCAGGAGCGAGGCCTCGTCTTGTCCGGGTCGTAGAAGGGGAGGCGGACGACGGTCGCCGTGATCCGCTTCTGCAGGCCGTCGAGCTTGCCGACCTCGAGTGTCGTCCCGAGCTCCGCGTACTGGACGGCCACGCGTGCCAGGGCGATGTTCTTCTTGAGGATCGGGCTTCGCGTCCCGCTCGTCACGACGCCTACGCGCTGGCGGCCGACATACACCTCGTCGCCGTGGCCGGCGGTCTCGTTCCCCTCGAGCTCGAGCCCGACGAGCGTCCGCTGCGGATGTGCCTGCCGCTCCTCGAGCGCGGCGCGGCCGACGAAGTCGTCGTCGGTGCGGAGGTCGACCGCGAAGCCGATGCCCGCCTCGAAGGGGTCGACCTGGTCGTCGAACTCGTAGCCCGCGAAGATCAGCCCGGACTCGATGCGCAGGATGTCGAGCGCCTCCAGTCCGAGCGGCGTGAGACCGTGCACCTCGCCGGCCGACCAGATCGCGTCCCAGACGGCCGGCCCGTCGGACGGATGGCACCACACCTCGTAGCCGAGCTCGCCCGTGTACCCCGTTCGTGAGACGACGATCGGGATCCCGTCGTACGACCCGATCCGTCCGACCGTCAAGCGGAACCACTTGAGGTCCTCGAGGGACGTCTGCGTCGGCGGCGTCCAGACGATCTTCTTCAGGAGGTTGCGGCTCTCGGGGCCCTGGACGGCGACGTTGTGCAGCTGGTCGGTGGACGGCTTCACCCATGCCTTGAAGCCGTGCCGCTCGACGAGCTCGCTCAGCCAGACCCCGTCGTACTCGTCACCCCCGACGAAGCGGAAGTTGTCCTGGCCGAGCCGGTAGACGGTCGCGTCGTCGATCATCCCGCCCGTCTCGTTGCAGACGGCGGTGTACGTGACCTGGCCGACCGAGAGCCGCCTCGCGTCGCGCGTGATCGCCTGCTGGACGAGCGCCTCCGCGTCCGGTCCGAGGATCTCCCACTTGCGCAGCGGCGAGAGGTCCATGATCGCGACCTTCTCGCGGCACGCCCAGTACTCGGCGATCGCCCCCTCGTTGTCGAAGCAGTGCGGAAGCCAGTAGCCCCGGTACTCGACGAAGCTCTTCGTGAGCTCGCTGGTGCGCGGATGGAAGGTCGTCTCGCGCGTCAGCACCGGGTCGGCGTCGGCGGTAACGCGATGCGCGATCGCGACGGAGAAGGTGTTGTCGGGCGCATAGACGCGCACGTGCACCGGCGTGACCTGCCAGCCGTTGGCCGGATCGATGTCGTCGGGGCACGCGGACGACGCGCAAACGAGGTCGCTCATGGCACGGAGCAGCACGTAGTCGCCCGGGCGCGACCACGGCTCGTCCATGACGAAGACGTTGTTCGCGTCGAAGCCGGTGTTGTAGAAGAAGTTCAGCGCCTCCCAGCCCATGCGCGGCCCGATCCCGAACGGCGTCACCTGCCCGTTGAAGTTCTCCGTGCAGTTGACGTGGCCCGGGTAGCCCCTGTCCTCGTAGTACTTGGCCGTGCAGGCGAGGCCGAAGGTGTCGTGGCGGCCGACGGTGTCGCGGACGACCTCGATGAGCGGGTCCTGGTCGACGTCGTAGAACTTCCCCTGCAGGCCGGGCATCGGATAGGCGTGACCCATCAGTGAGCGCGTGGTCGTCGCGTCGAGGCCGCGCTCGAGGCCCGACTCGAGCTTGCCGCGGTGGAACGCCAGGAAGTCCGAGCACTGCTTGCCCTCGACGTCGATGACCTGGATGAACTCGCCCGCGCGAACCTCGTAGGCGAGCGCGGTCGCGGCGTCGATACGGAAGTCGAGCCGCGGCTCCGCGAGCGGGGGAGGGAGCTCCTGCTGCTCGTAGGAGCGCGGCGTGACCCGCCTGACCTCGACGAGGAGCTCCGACGCCGGCGGGTCGCCGTCGACGATGCGGCCGCCGGGAGCGGCGACGACCACCGTCACGGCTCGCCCTGCCCGGAAGCTCTGCGCCGCGCCCGGCGACGACCACTCGCCGAATAGCCGGATCGCGAGCGCGTCGGGCGGATCGAGCCCGCGGGCTCCGAGCTCGTGTGCGAGCAGGCTGCCGTTGCGGTCCGCGAGCGCGGCGCGAATCACCGTCGCCGGAGCGTCGGCTCTCGCCTCGAGCGCGGCCGCGTCGTCGCGCCCGTCGGGACCGAGCACGGTCACCTCGGCGGCCTGGTTCCCGCGTGCGTCGACGACGGTCATCCGCTCGTCCGGCCCGAGCGCGAACACGGTGGCGCCTCCGGGCCGGACGACGTACGTCTCGAGGAACGGGTCCTCGGGGAGCAGCCCCCTGATCAGGGCCGGCGACGTGCTCATATGGCAGTTGCCCCATGAGCGGGGAGGGGTGTGGGGAACCCATGCGCCTTGCGCCCAAGGAGGGGGCTCGCGGGGGAACGTTCGGTTCCCCCGCGCAAGAACCGGGAGGTTCCGCACACATCCGCGAAGAAGGGAGCACGCGGGCGAACCATGGTTTCCCCCGCGAGCGCGAGCCCCAGGCGAGCGTCGCTCATGTCATGCGCTCGCCGGCGCCTTCGCCTCCATCTCGGCTGCCTCGGCCACGAGCTTCTCCGCCAGCTCGCGCTTGCCGTCGGCGTCGAGCTTCTTCACCTCGTTCTCGACCGCGCGGCGGTTGTATGACTGATTCCAGTAGTCGAGCGCCTCGAAGCCGAGAAGCACCGCCTTGCCGACGAATTGGCGCAGCACCTCGTTGGTCGGACCCATGACCCAACCGGCCTTGCCGTCGCGCAGGTATCGCTCGAGCTCCATGTCCCGCTTGTACCCGGAGCCGCCGCACGCGTGGAGCATCTTGTCGACCGTGTGCGCGACGTTCTTCGCGGCGATGAACTTGATCTGCCAGGCCCAGTGCAGGAAGCTCGCACGCGCGACGTCGCCGACGGCGAGCTCCTTGGTGTTGTCGTCCGTCTCCTTGTCCATCGCCTGAGCGACCGAGTAGACGAACATCCGGGCGGCGTTCGTATCCATGACCGCCTCGCCGACGTAGTCCTGGATCGTCGGGTAGTCGGCGACGCGGAGGCCGACGTCGACGTGTCGCTTGCGGGTCGTGTGCCGCTTGGCGATGTCGATCGTGCCGAGCGCGATGCCGTTCCAGACGGACGAGGAGCCGATGAGGAAGAACGGGTCGACGATCTCGTCGTTCGAGGCCGCGCCGTCGCCGATCGGGCCGATGAGCTGCTCGGCCGGGATCTCGACATCGGGCACCTCGAGCGGGCCCGACTGGTTGCCGCGGAGCCCGAGCGCGTCCCACAGGGACGGCTGTGCCTGCGCGTCCTCGCCGTCGATCACCCAGACGGAGAGGTCGTCGTAGCCCGAGAAGTCCGGGCTCGTCGTCTGGACGACGTAGAAGTCGGCGAAGCCGGCCGACGTCGTCCAGGACGCCTTCTTGCGCACCTTGTAGCCGCCGTTCGAGCGCTGGGCGCCCGAGGAGATCGGGTACCAGAAGTGGGATCCGGTCTCGGGGTCCGAGTAGGAGAGCGTTCCGATCTTGCCCTGGCGGAGAGGCCGGATGTACTTGTCGACGAGCGATTCGGTCGGCCGGTACATGACCGCCATCACCGCGCCGATGTGCATGACGTAACACATCGCGGTCGACGCGCAGCCGTAGCGGGCGATCGTCTCGCACGTCATGGCGAAGGCGACGTGGTTCTCGCCGAGCCCGCCGTACTCCTCGGGGACGGTGAGGCCGAGGAAGCCGTGCTCGCCGAGGAGCTCGAGGTTGCGGCGCGGAAACAGGAGCTCGTCGTCCGAGCGCTTGGCGTTCGCCCGCATCTCCTTCTCGCACAGCTCGATGAGGAGCGCGCGAAGCTCCTTCTGGCGGTCGGTCAAGACCCAGTCGGGGTCCCAGTCGTAGCCGAGCCCCCAGAACGGCTCGCCTCCCCACATCTTCTCGGACATGCTCACCTCCACCGGATTGGCGTTCTCGCGGGTCATCCTAGGCTGCGCCGTCGACACGGGGCAAGGAAGCCGTGTCGCCGCTCGTACACTCACCCGCGTGCCCCAGCGGAAGACCGTGACCGCGCTGTTCGCGGACGTCGTCGGCTCGACGAGCCTCGGCGAGTCGCACGATCCCGAGACGATGCGAAGCGTCCTCGACCGGTTCTTCGAGGAGGCGCGCGTCACCGTCGAGCGGCACGGAGGATCCGTCGAGAAGTTCATCGGAGATGCCGTCGTTGCGCTCTTCGGAGTCCCCGTCGTGCACGAGGACGACGCGCTGCGTGCGCTTCGCGCGGCCGACGAGCTGCGCGCCGGGCTCGCCCGTCTCAACGAGTCGTTCGAGCGCGTCGGGATCCACATCGACGTGCGGATGGGTGTGAACACGGGCGAGGTCGTCGTCGACGAACGCCGCACCGACGGCTTCCGCGCGTCGGGCGACACGATGAACGTCGCGGCGCGCCTCGAGCAGGGAGCCGGCCCGGGCGAGATCCTCATCGGGAGGCTCACGCGCGAGCTCGGCGGCGAAGCGATCGAGGTCGAGGCGGTTTCGCCGCTCGAGGTGCGGGGCAAGACTCGGCCGGTCGCGGCACATCGCCTCGTGCGCGTCCTGGACGACGTCGAGCCCTACAGGCGCGACGGCGACGCGCCGGTGGTCGGCCGCGTACGTGAGCTCGAGACGCTCGCCGTCGCCCTGCGTGAGGCACTCGAGCAACGCCGCTGCGTGACGTGCTCGGTCGTCGGCGCTCCAGGGATCGGAAAGTCGCGGCTGATTCGCGAGTTCGTGGAACGCGCCGGCAGCGAGATCCGGGTGCTCGTGGGTCGCTGCCCCGCCTACGGAGAGGGCGTGACGTTCCTGCCGCTGGCCGAGGCACTCGGGCCCGTGCTCGGGGCGGACCCGACGGCGGCTCTGCTCGACCTGCTCGGCGACGTCGAGTGGCGCGAGTCGGGGGCGGCTCAGGTCGAGACGGCGATCGGGCTCCGCGCGGGCTCGGTCGAGTCCGAGGAGGCGTTCTCCGCGTTGCGCGCCGTCTTCGAGGCGCTCGCTCGGAGGCAGCCGCTCGTGCTCGTGATCGACGACGTTCACTGGGCGGAGCCGCACCTCCTCGACTTCCTCGAGTACCTGACCGCGTCCTCGAGCGACGGGCCGATCCTGCTCGTCTGCACGAGCCGGCCGGAGCTCATCGACGAGCGCCCGAGCTGGACGGCGCCGCGGGACAACGCGGTCGTCATCGCTCTTCGGCCGCTCGACGACGACGACGCGGCGAAGCTGGTGCGGCACCTCGTCAGCTCCCGTGGGCTCCCGACGACAGAGGTGGCACGCATCGTCGACGCCGCGGACGGGAACCCGCTGTTTCTCGAGCAGCTGCTCGCCCTGAACGCCGCCGTGGCGGCGGGCGAGCCGCTCGTCGTGGCGCCGACGATCCAGGCGCTCCTCGCCGCGCGTCTCGACCAGCTCGACGCCGGGGAGCGTCGCGTCGTGGAGGCTGCGTCGATCGAAGGGCGCTTCTTCGAGCGCGCACACGTCGAGGCACTCGTGAACGGAGGCAGCGCCGACGGAGACGTCGGCGCGGCGCTGCACCTGCTCGCGCGGCGCCAGTTCGTGCGTCCTCTGCCGGATCCAGCGGGGGATTCCGAGGCTTTCGCATTCGTCCATGCCCTCGTGCGCGATGCCGCCTACTCCGGTATCTCGAAGGAGCGGCGCGCGGTGCTCCACGTGCGGCTCGCCGAGATCTTCGAGCAGCAGGGCCACGCGCTCGACGAGATCGTGGGTCACCATTTCGAGGACGCTGCGCGTCTTCGTCTGGAGCTCGGTCGCGCCGACGACGAGACGAGGTCGCTCGAGGAGCGGGCAGGGCGCCACCTCCTGTCGGGCGGAGAGCGTGCGCTCGGCCTCGGAGACAACGGAGCGGCGATCAAGCTCCTCGAGCGCGCCGTCGATCTCGTCGGCGCCCGCACGACGGACGGACGTGTCGCGCGGCTCGAGCTCGGTCGCGCGTTCGCCGGGGCAGGCCGACTTCCGCTCGCGGGCGAGAGGCTCGAGCAGGCGATGGCAGAAGCGCGCGACGCCGGTGACCGGGCGCTCGAGCTCCGCGCACGGCTTGCGCTGTCGACGCTCGAGGCACAGACGGATGTCACGGTCTCGATGGCGGAGCTCGAGACGCTCGCGGAGGGCATGCTCGCCGAGCTCCAGGAGCTCGGCGACGAGCGCGGTCTTGCCAGCGCGTGGTACCTGATGCACTGGGCACGCTTCCGCACAGGGCGCTTCACCGAGGCGACCGAGGCGCTCTGGCGGGTCGCCGACCTCGCGCGAAGCGCAGACGACCTCCGTCAGGAGGTGCGCGCGCTCGGTCAGATCGCGATGGCCACGCTCTGGGGGCCGACCTCGGTCGAGGAGGGCTTGCGCGTGGTCGACGCGCTGGTCGAGCGCGCCGGGCATGCGAGGCTCATGGAGGCGTTCGCAGAGCGCGTGCGCGGAGGCTTCTGCGCGCTGACCGGGGAGTTCGAAGAAGGCCGCGAGCACTGCAGGCGTGCGGTCGCGATCTACGAGGAGCTCGGGCATGCGATCTCGGCCCTCGGGGTCGCCTCGGAGCTTCAGCGCATCGAGCGCCAGGCAGGGCGCCTTGACGCCGCCGAGGAGGTTCTTCGCCACGCGTATACGCGGTTTGTCGACCTCGGCGACCTCGGCTACCTCTCCTGGGTCGCGCCCGGCCTTGCGCGCATGCTGGCGGAGCGCGGTCGTGCGGAGGAGGCGACGGAGCTCGCGCGCGTCTGCCGCGAGGAGCTACAGCCTGACCACGCCTACGCCCAGGCGGCATCTCGCCTCGCGGATGCAACGGTCGCAATCAACGCCGGGCGACTCGACGACGCTCGAGCGATCGTCGACGAGGCACAGGTGATCCTCGAGCGCACGGACATGACGTACATGCAGGGAGACGCGCTCGCGATGCTCGCCGACATCGAGCTCGCCGACGGGAACGAGGCGTCGGCACGCGGCTTCCTCGAGGCGGCTGTCGAGCTGTACGAGGGGAAGGGCGACGTCGTCTCGGCCGGCCGTCTGCGCGAGCGCCTCTAGCCCTGCTAGCTCCAGCGAATCCCGTCAGGGCTGACGTCGCCGTCACGGGGCAATCCGTCGTCCGGGATCGCGTCCCAATCGCCGGCGTCGTGAGAGTAGATGTGGCCGGCGACCATGAGGCCCGTCGGTTGGTCGAGCGTTCCGGCGGCGATGCTGATTCGCTCCGTATGCGGTGAGTCCCAGAAGAGGCTCGAGCCGCACGCGACGCAGTAGCCGCGACGCGAGTCCCTGTCGCTGTCGGGGCTGTCGACCCAGCGCAGCGCGTCGGTCCCTGCGATCACGAGGTGCTCCTCGCGGGTGGCCGAGAACGCACCGGCATGCCCGGTCCACCGCCGACACTCGACACAGTGGCACACGATGACGTCCCGCAGCGGCCCGCGCACCTCGTACGTGACCTTGCCACAGAGACAGCGCCCGGTGGCGCGCGGATCGGAGGTGGAGTCCACGAGGAGATCGTAGAATCGATGGATGCCGCTCGTCTCCGAGCACATGACGCGGAGCCTCCTCACCGTCGCAGCCGATGCGACACTGGGCGAGGCGGCTGCGGCGATGGCCGAGCGCGGCGTCGGGGCGGTCGTCGTTCTCGAGGGCGAGACGATCGCGGCGATCCTCACGGAGCGGGATGTCATGAAAGCGGTCGCCGCGGGTCACGACGGCAGCGCACCCGTCGCCGACTGGATGACCCGGCATCCCGAGACCATCGAGCCGGAGGATTCGACGGACCACGCCGCGACGCTGATGATCCACGGCGGCTTCAGGCATCTCCCGGTCGTCGCCGAGGGAAAGGTCGTCGGCATCGTGTCGATTCGCGACCTCATGAAGGTCGCGCTCGACGACCGCTCGCCGCGCGGGGTGTAGCCGTCCCCGACGAGCGGGTCGATCTGGAGCGCCTGTACGGCGCGCAGGATCTCGACGCGCTCCGCTCGGAGTACGAGCGCATCGCATCGATCTACGACCACGACCTCGCAGGGCCGTTGGACTACCGGTCACCCGCCGCCGTCGTCGAGGTTTGCAGCAGGCTCCTTGAACGTGACTCCCGGATCCTCGATGCCGGTGCCGGCACCGGTCTCCTCGGCGTCGGCCTCGCGGAGGCGGGATTCCCGACGCTCGATGCGCTCGACCTCTCGCCGGCGATGCTCGCCGAGGCCGAACGGAAGGGCGTCTACCGCGAGCTGCGCGAAGGAAGGCTGGGCGACGCTCTTCCTTATGCGTCCGGCGCGTACGACGCGGTGGTGGCGTGTGGTGTCCTGACGACGGGCCACGCGCCCGCGTCGTGCCTCGACGAGCTCGCCAGGGTCACGCGGAGCGGTGGGCACGTCGTCTTCACGCTTCGCTCCGACCGGACACTCCCCGGATACGACGAGAAGATCGCCGAGCTCCTGCGCGCTGGGAGCTGGGAACTCGTCGAGCGAGGCGACGAGTTCCAGGCGATGCCCACCGGCGAGCCCGACGTCCTCGTACGAGTCTGGGCGTTTCGCGTCGCGTAGTCCGGTTCGCCACAATGGGCGACGTGACGCGGTTGGTCGCCGTCCTCGTCGCCGGGCTGGCGCTCGCGCCTTTCGGAGCGCGCGCTGACTCTGGATTCTGGAGCTCCGTCCGAACCTTGCCCGCGCCGCTGCGGGCGCAACTGCAGGACGGCTACTGGCACGCGGGTTGTCCCACGTCGCTCTCGCAGCTCCGCCTGCTGTCCGTGACGCACTGGGGGTTCGACGGCCGGGCTCACACCGGCCAGCTGGTCGTCAGCGGCTCCTCGGCCGTAGCTCTTCAGAGCGTCTTTCGCCGCCTCTACGAGCTCCGCTGGCCGATCCGGCACATGGAGCTTCAGGACATGTACGGGCCGGCCAGCGGGCGCCCGAAGGACAACGACATCTCGGGCTCGTTCCACTGCAGGCAGTCCGTGCCGTCACCGTGCACGGGCGGCACGCGATCCGGCCACTGGTCGAATCACGCCTACGGCCTCGCCATCGACCTCAACCCGCGCGAGAACCCGTACGTCGGATGCGGCATGTCCCATGACCCGTCGACCAAGACGTTCATGGTCCGCTCGCCGCTCCGGCGCGGGATGGTGACGCCGGCGGTCGTCGCTGCGTTCCGCTCGATCGGCTGGGGTTGGGGTGGCGCGTGGACCGGTAACACGCAGGACTACATGCACTTCTCCTACAACGGGCACTAGCGGTCCTCGTCAGGTCGAGGCCGCGACCCGGTCGAGCCAGCGCTCGAAGAGCTCGCGACCGGCGGAGCGCATCGTCTCCGCGTTCGCCTCGATCTCCGCGAGGAACGCGGGCGCGCCGTCGGTGCCGAGCGTTCTCTCCAGCGAAGCCACGTACTCGGGGACCTCGGCCCACTCGCGGGCCATCTCGGCGGACACCTCGAGGTGGAACTGCACGCCGTACGCCCGCCCGAAGCGGAACGCCTGGTTGGCGTACGCGGGCGAACGTGCGAGGCGCACCGCGCCAGCGGGCAGGTCGAACGTGTCGCCGTGCCACTGCAGCGTCGCGAGGTCGCTCTCGAGCCCGCCGAAGACCGGGTCGTCGCGACCCTCGTCCGTCAGCTCGACGGGAAGGAGCCCGACCTCGGGCTCGAGCCCCGGATAGACGCGTGCGCCGAGCGCGGATGCGAGGAGCTGCACGCCGAGGCAGACGCCCCAGAACGGCTTCCCTGCTCGTACCGCATCGCCGATCACGCGCTTCTCGTCGCTCAGCCAGGGAAGTGTCGCCTCGTCGTTGACGGACATCGGCCCGCCCATCGCGACGATCGCGTCGAACCCGCGCCAGTCGGGAAGCGGCTCGCCCTCGTCGAGCTCGACCCGGTGGAGTGCAACGCGGTGCTCCTCGAGGACGTCCTCGAACACGCCGGGCGGCTCGCACGCGATGTGCTGGAGGACGAGGACTCGCATGCTCCGAGCCTAGACCCGTGACGTCGTGCTCAGTGCCCGGCGGGCTTTTCCCAGCCCTCGAGGACGGGCGGCTTGTAGTCGGTGCCGACCGTCTTCGAGCCCTCGACCCAGGGGCCGAGCTCGGGTTGGGGGAACTTCGTGTGGATCTCCTTCAGCTGGATCCCGTACGAGTTGCCGGACTGGAGGTGCTTGACCAGCACCTTGCGGGCGATCTCGTCCTCCCGCCCCTCCGGGATCGGGAAATAGATCTTGAGGAAGGCGTTCGAGTAGCGGTCGAACACCGCCGGCATGCCGTCCTCCTCGAGCAGCGCGATGTCCTCGAGCCAGTTGATGTCCTCGCCGGGCGTCGCCTCGAGCAGGTCGACGTCGTCGACGAGGGACATGTCCTCCTGGTACGGGAAGCGGTGGCCCGCGAGGAACTCGGCGTCGATCGACTTGATCTTCTCCGGCTCGGCGTAGGCGAGCTCGTGGGAGTGCGGCTGCTCGCTCACGACTCGATCGTCCGCAGGTCGTGGATCTGGGCCGTGGGGTTCTGGACGAGCTCTTCCTCGGCCTTGATCGCGAGCAGGCGCTGCACCTCGGCCAGGATCTCGCGCTCGGTCTGCCCGACGGTGTAGGTCGTGCCCGCGAGCGGAACACGCGCCATCGCCGACGCCTCCACGGTGAGCGCCGCGAGATCCTCGGGCTCGAGCGAGTGCACGTTCGTCTTGCCGCACGCGCGCGCGAGCATCTGCAGCTCCATGGTCATAGCGGTCAGGAAGTTGTAGACCCGCTCGGATGCCTCCTCGACGACGAGCCGCTTGCGGAGCTCCGGATCCTGCGTCGCGACCCCGACCGGACAGCGGCCCGTATGGCAGTGGTAGCACTGGCCTGCGGGAACGCCGACCGTGCCCTCGTAGTCCGTGACGCCCGGGATCTCCTTGTTGCAGTTCAGGGCCATGAGCGCGGAGTGGCCGATGGCGACCGCCTTCGCGCCGAGCGCGAGGCACTTGGCGACGTCCGCGCCGTTACGGATGCCGCCGGCGACGACGAGGTCGATCTCGTCCGCGAGGCCCACGTCCTCGAGCGCGCGTCGCGCTTCGGGGATCGCGGCCATGAGCGGTATGCCCGTCTCCTCGGTCGCGATATGCGGTCCTGCGCCGGTACCGCCTTCCGCGCCGTCGAGGTAGATGATGTCGGGACCGCACTTCGCCGCCATGCGCACGTCGTCGTAGACGCGAGAGGCGCCCAGCTTCAGCTGGATCGGGATGCGGTAGTCGGTTGCCTCACGGATTTCCTGCACCTTCAGCGAGAGGTCGTCCGGGCCGAGCCAGTCGGGGTGCCGCGCGGGCGAGCGCTGGTCGATCCCGGCCGGGAGCGAGCGCATCTCGGCGACCTGCTCGGTCACCTTCTGGCCCATGAGGTGCCCGCCGAGGCCGACCTTGCAGCCCTGCCCGATGAAGAACTCGCAGGCGTCCGCGAGCATCAGGTGGTGCGGGTTGAACCCGTACCGCGACTGGATGCACTGGTAGTACCACTTCGTCGAGTAGTCGCGTTCCGGCGGGATCATCCCGCCCTCACCCGAGCACGTCGCGGTGCCCGCCATGGACGCGCCCTTCGCGAGCGCCATCTTGGCCTCGAGGGACAGGGCGCCGAAGGACATCCCCGTGATGTAGATGGGGATGTCGAGTGAGATCGGGTGCTTCGCGAAGCGCCCACCGAGCACGGTCGTCGTGTCGCACTTCTCGCGGTAGCCCTCGATGACGAAACGGGTCAGCGTGCCGGGGAGGAAGACCAGCTCGTCCCAGTGCGGGATCGGCTTGAAGATCGAGAAGCCGCGCATGCGGTAGCGACCGAGCTCCGACTTGATGTGGATGTCGTTGATGACCTCGGGCGTGAAGATGCGGCTGTGCCCGAGGACGTCTTTCTTTCCCGGGCCGTTTTCGGTGGCCATCAGATCACCAGCTTCTTCTCGGAGGGCTCGAGGGAGTCGTAGTTGTAGAGGACCTTCCCGCACACGAACTTCTGGAACTCGGGCGGCGAGCCGAGCCCGTAGATGCGGAACTTGCGCTCGATCAGCTCTGTGTCGGCCTCCGTCCACTCGCCGGCGACGCAGTCGATGCCGAGCGACTTGACCTTGCCGGCGACATAGATCGTTCCGTCGTACATCGAGTCGCCGAGACCCGGACCGGCGTCGCCGCAGATGATCTGGCGGCCGCGCTGCATCATGAACCCGGTCATCGAGCCGACGGAACCGCCGATGATGATCGTCCCGCCCTTCTGGTCGATCCCCGTGCGCGCGCCCACGCGACCCTTCACGACGAGGTCGCCCCCGCGCATCGCTGCTCCCGTCAGAGAACCGCCGTTGCCATCGACGACGACGACGCCGGACATCATGTTCTCGCAGGACGACCAGCCCACGCGGCCGGTGATGTGGATCTCGGGCCCGTCGATGAGCCCGCAGGCGAAGTACCCGAGCGAGCCCTCGAAGCGGATCCTGCAGCGCCGGAGGATGCCGACGCCGAGCGAATGGCGGCCCTGCGGGTTCTGGATCACGACCTCGTCGATGCCTTCCTCGTAGAGAAGGCGGCGGAGCTCGAGATTGATCGTCCGCGTGGTCAGCTCGCGCGCGTCGAGCGTCGCGACGCCGCCCTCCATCACCGCCGTCCTCGGCGCCTCGGCGACCGGCTCGGCAAGCCCGCGCGCGTCGTAGGAGATCTGCCGCTCGCCTACCGCTGCCATGCCGCCACCTCCTTGAGCCCGCGGTCGTCGTTACGTCGATCGAACCGGTGTGGTTGAGGGCCGGAGGGCGATTCACTCGCCCGCAGGCCAGCTGCGGATGCCGCGTGTCGCGGCGAAGAGGAAGGGGGGCTCTTGGGGGGAAACATCGTTTCCCCCCAAGCAACTAGCGCTGCCACACCAGGACCTCGCGCTCGTAGGGGTCGTAGGTGTCGATCTCGTGGTCGACGAGCTGCCGGATCGCGATCTCCTCGGAGGCGAGGGCGACGAGGTCGTCGGATTCGTAGAGGACGAGCGGCTTTGCGGCGAGCTCGTCCTTCGCGACGCCTAGCTCGTCCTGCGTCACCGCGATGTAGGTGAAGACGCCGTCGAGCTCGTCGAGCGACTTGTGCATCGACTCCTCGAGCGAGGCGCCCTTCGACATCTCCTCGGCGAGGTAGACGGCGATGATCTCCGAGTCGCACTCGGACATGAAGCGGCGACCGGCCCGCTCGAGGCGTCTGCGCCACATGAAGTAGTTGGTCAGCTGTCCGTTGTGGACGACCGCGACGTCGGAGTAGGGATAGGCCCAGTACGGGTGCGCTCCGGCGATGTCGACCTCGGACTCGGTCGCCATGCGGACGTGCCCGATCGCATGCGTGCCCATGAACTTCGCGAGGCCGTATTGGTCGTGCACCGATTCGGCGTCGCCGAGGTCCTTCACGATCTCGAGCGTTCGGCCGAGCGAGAGCACCTCCGCCTCGGGGATGTCCTCGACGAAGTCGGCAAGCAGCTTCAGGTCGCCGTCGTACGCGAATGTGACGCGGAACGCATACGGCGTCTCCTCGTCGACCTCGTGGAGGTGCGCGCCGAGGGCTGCAAGCCGCGCCTCGACTTCGAAGCGATGCCGGCGGAGGCGATCCTCGAAGTCGAAGTCACGCGGCGTGTTCGCGTCGGCCAGCTTGTAGCGCATGACGAGGTTGCCGTTCTCGGGCGACCCGTACAGCGCGTAGCCCGTGGAGTCCGGACCGCGGTGCTTCATCGACTGGAGCATCAGCGTCATTTCGTCGCCGATGGCGTGCTCCGAGCCGTCCCGATAGATGATCCCCGCGATTCCGCACATGCGCCTTCGGCCTCCGCTACGGCAGAACGTCCAGGTACTCCGTCACGTCCCAATCGGTGACGGTCGCACAGTACCTCTCCCACTCGTCCCGCTTGTAGTGCATGAAGACGGTGTACATCTCGCCGGGGAGCGCGCTCTTCACCACGTCGTCCGCATCGAGCGCATCGAGCGCATCGCCGAAGGTCATCGGGATCCTCTTGACCTCCTTGCCGGCCTCCATCGCCTCGTAGATGTTGCGCTCCTCCGGCTCGCCCGGATCGAGCTTGCGCTCGATGCCGTCGCGCATCGCGGCGATGAGCGCGGCCATCGAGAGGTACGGGTTCACGGCTGAGTCGACCGAGCGGTACTCGAAGCGGCCCGGAGCGGAAACGCGGAGCGCGGTCGTCCGGTTCTGGTAGCCCCAGTCGGCGAAGACGGGCGCCCAGAAGCCGGTGTCCCAGAGCCGCCGGTAGGAGTTCACGGTCGATGCTGTGACCGCCGTCAGCGCGCCGAGGTGCTCGAGGATGCCGCCGATCGCGTAGAGGCCGGTCTGGCTCGGCTTCTGCTGGTCGTCGGTTTCGGGCATGAACGCGTTCTCGTCTCCCTGCCAGAGCGAGATGTTGTGGTGGCAGCCGTTCGCCGAGACGCCCATGAACGGCTTCGGCATGAAGCATGGGAACGCACCCAGCTCGCGTCCCACCGCCTTGCAGATCTGGCGGAAGGTCGAGAGGTTGTCGGCGGTGTTCTCGGCCCGGTCGAAGCCGAAGTTCAGCTCGATCTGGCCGGGTGCGTCCTCGTGGTCGCCCTGGATCATGTCGAGGCCCATCGCCTGGCCGTACTCGATGACCTTGTGGATGATCGGCTGGAGCTCGGAGAACTGGTCGATGTGGTAGCAGTAGGGCTTCGTCTTGCCGGTGACGGCGGGGGTGCCGTCCTCGTTCAGCTCGAGCCACATCATCTCCGGCTCGGTGCCGGCGCGCAGGTGGAGCCCGGTCGCCTCCTCGAACTCGGCCTGCAGGCGCTTGAGGTTCCCGCGGCAGTCGGAGGTGAGGAACGCGGCGGGGTCCTGGCGCTCCTCGCGGTTGCGGAAGCAGATGCACCAGACGCGGGCGACCTTGGGGTCCCAGGGGAGCGGCTGGAACGTGTCCGGCTCGGGGATGCCGACGAGCTCGGCCGCCTCGGGCCCGTATCCGATGTAGTTGCCGTGGCGGTCGGTGAAGAGGTTGGCCGTCGCGCCGTAGACGAGCTGGAAGCCCTTCTCCGCGATGGTCTCCCAGTGCTGCGCGGGGACGCCCTTGCCCATGATGCGGCCGGTGACGGAGGGGAACTGGTAGTAGATGTAGGTGATCCCTTCGGCGTCGATGCGCCGACGGACCTCCTCCACGAGTTCCGCACGCCCTTCCGCTCCGACGAAGCGCTCCAGGTCGGTCGCCACCTGACTCCTCCTTTGCTCCCGCGTTCCAGGTGCGGGAGAGCGTAATCGAGTCGCGGCGGCCGGGTCAGCCCTTGCGAGCTGACCCTCTGTCAGCGCTTGCGGCTAGTGGACGAGCAGAACGTCGCAGTGCGCGTGGTGTGCGACGTCCTCGCTCACGCCGCCGAAGATCCGCGCGATATGCGGATGGTGGCTCATGCCCACGACGATCAGCTCGGCGCCGTGCTCGTCGGCGAGCGCGACGATCGCGTCGCCTGCCCCACCCGAGCCCGCTGATCGCCTCGGCAGTCACGCCGCGGTCGGTCAGCGTCCTCGCAGCGCTCCTCGCCAGCGCGCGGTAGCGCTCGGGCGGGTCAGCCGGATCGTACGGGCCGATGCCGCGCGCCGCAGGCACGAGCGCAGGCGCGACACTCGCGACAACGACGCGTGCGTGGAGCGTCTTCGCAAGCTCCGCTGCTCGCTCGAGCGCGCGGGCGGCTTCCGCCGATTCGTCGAATCCGAGAACGATGGTCTTCATCGTCTGACTCCCTTCTTCGAGTCGATCGTCGTTCGGATTCAGTCCTGGCGCATCGGATCTGGCTACCGAGTGCGGGGGGCGGCTTTCTGCGGACGCGTCTGGGCTCTGCGTCTAGGCTCTCGGGCGATGAGCGAGCCGCGAACCGAGTTCCTCACCGCCGACCAGCGCGCGGCACTCGAGGCGGAGCTCGAGGAGCTCGAGGGCCCGCGTCGCAAGGCCGCTATTCAGGCGATCAAGACCGCCCGCGAGTTCGGCGACCTCTCCGAGAACTTCGAGTACCACGCCGCGAAGAACGAGCAGGGGCTGCTCGAGGCCCGGATCCGTGTTCTTCGCGCACGCCTCAACCACGCCGTCACCGTCGAGCACGACACGGACGAGCACGTCGGCGTCGGCTCGATCGTCGACATCGCCGACGAGGAGGGGAGCGAGATGGAGGTCGAGATCTCCGCGGTCGGCGGCGTCTCGCCGGACTCGCCGCTCGGCTCGGCTCTCATGGGCGCGGGCGTCGGCGACGTCGTGGACGTCCAGGCACCGAGCGGTGCCTGGAAGGCGCGCGTGCTCGCGATCCGACGCGCCTAGTGGCGGCGCTCACCGAGCTTCAGGCGCGCGAGGAGGCTCGCTTCGTCGAGACCCATCCGCGGTCGCGTGAGCTCGCCGTGCGTGCCCGGTCGTCGCTCTTCGAGGGCGTCCCCATGCACTGGATGCGCAAGTGGCCGGGAGGGTTCCCCGTGTTCGTGGCAGACGCGAAGGGCGCGCGTTTCGTGGATGTCGACGGGATCGAATACGTCGACTTCTGCCTCGGCGACACCGGCGCGATGACGGGCCACGCTCCGGAGCCGACGCTGAATGCGGTGACTGACCAGTCAGCCAAGGGCATCACGCTGATGCTTCCGAGCGAGGACGCGTTGTGGGTCGCCGACGAGCTGACACGCCGTTTCCGTGTCTCTGCCTGGCAATTCGCGCTCACTGCGACGGATGCGAACAGGTTCGCCATCCGGCTCGCGAGGCACCTGACCGGCCGTTCGACCATCCTCGTCTTCAACTGGTGCTACCACGGCACGGTCGACGAGACGTTCGCGACGCTCGGCGACGACGGCGTCGTCCGTGCGCGCAGCGGCAACCTCGGCCCACCCGTCGATCCGGCCGTCACGACCCGGGTCGTCGAGTTCAACGACGTCGACGCGCTCGAGCGCGCGCTCGCCGACGAGGAGGTCGCGCTCGTCCTCACGGAGCCGGCGCTCACGAACATCGGCATCGTCCATCCCGATCCCGGCTTCCACGAGGCGCTCCGGGAGCTGACGCGCCGCCATGGAACGCTCCTCGCGATCGACGAGACGCACACGATCTGCTGCGGTCCGGGGGGCTACACCATGGCGCACGGCCTCGACCCCGACGTCGTCACGATCGGCAAGCCGATCGCGGGCGGGATCCCCGCCGCGGCGTATGGCTTCTCCGAGGAGGCAGCCGCACGCCTCGCCGGCACCATCGAGCTCGAGGACGTCGACGTCGGCGGCGTCGGAGGAACGCTGGCCGCGAACGCGCTCTCGCTCGCGGCGATGCGCGCGACGCTCGGTGAGGTGCTCACCGACGACGCGTTCGAGCGGATGATCCCTCTCGCCGGCCGCTGGACGGACGGGGTCGAGGCGGGGATCGCCGAATCGGGCTGCCCGTGGCACGTGACCCGGCTCGGCTGTCGCGCCGAGTACCTCTTCGGCCCCGACCGGCCGCGCAACGGAGCCGAGGCGCACGCCGCTTCGAACTTCGAGCTCGAGCGCTACATGCACCTCTACGCGCTGAACCGCGGGATCCTGCTGACGCCGTTCCACAACATGGCGCTCATGTCTCCCGCGACGACGGAAGCCGACGTCGACCTGCACACGGATGTGTTCCGAGAGGCGGTCACCGAGCTCGCGGCGTCGAGTCTCGGCTAGAGACTCGACAGGATCTTCGAGTCGGCTCGATCCTTGGACGCGTCTCCCGCATCGTCGCGCGGATGCGCTTTCCCCTCCGCGAGCGTCGACAGGCTGACGAGGCGCGCACTCACTCCGCGCAACTCGCGCACGTCGGCGCCGAACGTGCCGTCCGGCCACGTCGCCTCGAAGGACCGCATCGGGATGACGACCGTGCCGTCGTCCTTTCGGACGAGGTACGTGAGCTCGAGCCGAACCCCGGACCGCTCGTAGCCGGTGCCGCCGGCCTCGTCGGGCTCCGGGGCGTGGCGCCAGCCGTCGGCCTCGAGCAGCGGCACGATGCGTCCGAGATCGTCGCGCCATACGGCGAGGTCGACGTCATCGTGGGGGCGGGTCACTGATCCGGCATAGAAGTCGACGGCCCATCCGCCGAGCAGCCAGTACTCGATGCCCTCCCGGTCGAGGAGCGCTGCGACCTCGGCGAGGGCGGTGAGCTGCGCTGCGGCGACGCCGGATCGGCGATACGTGACGAACGCATACGCGATGCCGTCGTTCGAGACGTGCGGTTCTCGTGATGCCTCCTCGAACACGCCCGAACGGATGCTCGGGAAGAACGTGTCGCCCTCGACGTCCGCGTCGATCTCGGTGAGCACGAGCTCTTCGGCGAACGGCAGCGCGGCCGCGTAGATCTCGCCGCCTCCGATAACGAACACGCGCGACTCGGACCCGAGCAGTTCGAGCGCTTCCTCGATCGACGACGCGCGGTCGGCGCCTTGGGCGCTCCAGTCGGAATTGGTGGTGACGACGACGTTCCCCCGGCCCGGAAGCGGGCGAAACCGGTCGGGCAGCGATTCCCAGGTGCGCCTCCCCATCACCACCGGGTGTCCCATCGTGAGGTCGCGAAACCTCGCCATGTCCTCCGGGAGCCGCCACGGAATGGCCCCGTCACGTCCGATGACGCCGCCCCGTGCCACCGCGGCGACGAGACATACCGTCACACGGCGACCGGCGCGCGTATCGCCGGGTGGTGCTCGTACCCGACCACTTCGAAGTCCTCGTAGGCGTAGTCGAAGATCGACGGCGGTCGCCGTGCGAGTCGCAGCGACGGGTACGGGAACGGCGCGCGGCTCAGCAGCGTCTCCACCTGTTCTCGGTGGTTGTCGTAGATGTGGCAGTCGCCGCCCGTCCACACGAGGTCGCCGACCTCGATGTCGCATTGCTGCGCGAGCATGTGCGTCAGGAGCGCGTAGCTCGCGATGTTGAACGGCACGCCCAGGAAGACGTCGGCCGAGCGCTGGTAGATCTGGCAGGACAGGCGTGTTCCGCCGGCGACGTGGAATTGGAAGAAGGCGTGACACGGTGCGAGCGCCATGCGCGGGATGTCCGCGACGTTCCACGCGCTCACGACGATCCGCCGCGACTCCGGATCCTCGTGCAGCAACCGCACGACCTCTGCGATCTGGTCGACGTGCCCGCCGTCGGGCGCGGGCCAGCTTCGCCACTGCACGCCGTAGACAGGGCCGAGCTCGCCGTCGGCGTCGGCCCACTCGTCCCAGATCGTGACGCCCTGCTCCTGCAGCCACTGGACGTTCGAGTCGCCTCTCAGGAACCACAGCAGCTCCACCGCGACGGACCTGAAGTGCACCTTCTTCGTGGTCACGAGCGGGAATCCGTCGGCGAGGTCGAAGCGCATCTGGTAGCCGAAGACGCTGACCGTGCCGGTGCCGGTGCGGTCGGCCTTCGGCACGCCGCTCTCGAGCACGTGGCGGACGAACTCCTCGTACTGCGCCATACGCTCGACGATAGCCGCTCGCTCGGCGGGCTAGGTGGTGAGGAGCGGCGTCTCGGATCCCTCCTGGACGACGACCCACCCGTCGTACTCGGAGAACTCGTACGGAGCGTTCATCGGAACGACTGCGGCGCCGCTTTCATCCGTGAGGAAGCTCCCACAGAGGGCGGCGAGCTTGCCGTCGCGCTTCAGCCACAGCTCGAACGGACGACCGCTCGGTGCCGGCTCCAGCCCGGCGACCGAGACCTTCATCGGCCAGTTCCCGGCTTCGTCGAGGTCGAAGAGCTCGATCGATGCAGACGCGGTCTGCGCCGCCGGAGTCCCGACCATCGAGATGGTTTCCGGCGCACCCGACGTCGAGCCGTTGACGAGCGCCGCTCCGAACGCGAACAGCGCCACCGCGAGCGCCGCGGCGATCGCAACGAGTGCTGCGCGACGTCTCCGAGGCCGGAGCTCGACGACTTCGGCGGCGGGAACGAAGTCAGGCGGCGGTCCAGCCGCCACGAGCAGCTCGTGAACGCGCTCGAGACGCGCGCGCTCGGCGGGTTCGAGATCGTCGCCGACGAGCTCGTCGAAATCGGGGCTCATAGCAACTCACCTTCCAGTGCGTCTGCGAGGCGCGCAAGAGCGCTGCGCGTCCTCGTCTTCACGGTGCCGAGCGGGATCGCGAGACGGCGTGCGATCTCGCTCTGCGACAGACCATTCCAGTACGCGAGCTCGATCACCGGACGCTCGTGTTCGGGGAGAACCTCGAGCGCCCGGTGAACCCGCCATGCGGTCCACGACGCCTCGGCCTCGTCGGCCGGGTCCGGCTCGCGTCCGGGACCGTCCTGCGGCTCCGCGACGGGCTCCGGCGTCCGCCGCAGGCCGTCGGTGATCGCGTTGCGGGCGACGGCGTAGAGCCAGGGGGCGCCCTTGCCGCGTGCCGGGTCGTACGTCCGGGCCGAGCGCCAGATCGCGACGAAGGCCTCCTGCGTGGCATCCTCGGCGCGTCCGCGGTCACCGATCCGCCTGAGCGCCAGGCCGAGCACCGCCCGCGCGTAGCGTCCGTGCAGCTCGTCGAACGCCCCGCGGTCACCCGCGGCGACCCGCTCGATCAGTTGGCCGTCGGTCGGCTCCGAAAGCTCCACGCGCTGCATGATCCCCGGTTTCGGCACCCAGGGTGAACCAGCCCGGATCGCGAGCGACGCAGCCATGTGTCGGGTGCTACGCGCTCGCGAGCCGTTCGGATTGCGACGCTACCCTCGCGCCGCCGCGAACTTCGAGGCAACGGCGTTCCAGTCGACGACGTTCCACCACGCCTCGAGGTAGTCGGGGCGTCGGTTCTGGTAGTTGAGGTAGTAGGCGTGCTCCCACACGTCGATGCCGAGGATCGGCGCGTCGCCGTCCATCACCGGCGTGTCCTGGTTGGGCGTCGACTTGACGGCGAGGCCCGTTCCGTCCCAGACGAGCCACGTCCAGCCGGAGCCGAAGCGCTTGACGCCGGCGTCGTTGACGGCCGCCTTCAGCTCGGCGACGCCGCCGAAGGCGTCCGCGATCGCATCCGCGAGGTCGCCGGACGGGTCCCCGCCGCCGTTCGGGCCCATGATCTCCCAGAACAGCGTGTGGTTCGCGTGCCCGCCGCCGTTGTTGCGGACGGCCATGCGCTTGTCCTCGGGGATCGAGTCGAGGCTCGTCAGGATCGTCTCGAGGGACTGCTCCGCGAACTCCGTGCCCTCGAGCGCGGCGTTGAGATTGGTCACGTACGCGGCGTGGTGCTTGTCGTGGTGGATCTCCATCGTCCGCGCGTCGATGTGCGGCTCGAGCGCGTCGAAGGGATATGCGAGATCGGGAACGCTGAACGCCATTGCCTGCTCTCCTCTCGGTACGGATTCGGTCGGGGCAAGGATATGCTCCGCGCGTTCCCGCCCCGTCTTCGGAGGAAACGATGTCGAACTTCGTCGAGATCAGACCGCGTGAGCTGAAGCCAAGTCTCCTCGAGCTCGACGGGATCTCGCGGACGACGATCGAAGCGCATTACCGCCTGTACCAGGGGTACGTGGCGAAGCGCAACGAGATCCTCGGACAGCTCGCGACCGTCGATCTCGGGAGCGCGAACCAGGTGTACTCGGAGATCCGGTCGCTGAAGGTCGACCTCACGTTCGCCGTCGGTGGCATCAAGAACCACGAGATCTACTTCGAGCATCTCGGCGGAGAGGGCGGCGATCCCGACGGGCCGGCCGCCGCGCTCATCGAACGCGACTTCGGCTCCGCCGACGCGTGGCGGGCCGACCTCAGGGCGACCGGCATGGCCGGACGCGGCTGGGCGTGGACCGCCTACGACTGGGACGAGGGCCGACTCTTCAACTACGTCGGCGACGCCCAGAACACCTTCCCCGTCTGGAACGCGACCCCGCTCGTCGCGCTCGACGTCTACGAGCACGCCTACTTCCTCGACTACCAGACGGACCGGGCCGCCTATATCGAGGCGTTCCTCGGCAACCTCGACTGGGGCGTCGTGAACCACTGGGTCGAGGCGTACAGAGTCCCGGCCGTGTAGCCCGTGAGCGACGCGCTCGCCGTGCTGGGCGGGTACCTGCTCGGCTCGCTGACGTTCGGGTACTGGGTGCCGAGGCTCGTCCGCGGCGAGGACATCCGCACGATGGGCAGCGGGAACGTCGGCGCGAGCAACGTCTTCCGGGTCTACGGACGCTCGCTCGGCGTGCCGGTCGCGCTCCTGGACCTCGCGAAGGGCTTCGCAGCGGCGTCGCTCGGGCTCTGGGCCGGGGGTGCGCTCATCGGCGTCCTCGCCGCCGCCGCGGCGATGATCGGCCACGCGCGCCCGATCTTCCTCCGCTTCGAGAGGGGCGGGAAGATGGTTGCCACGGCGGGCGGCGCGACGTTCGCGCTGGCCACCCTCGCGGCGTTCTGCTGCGTCTTCGTGTGGATCGCCGTCTTCGTCGTCACGCGCTACGCGTCGCTCGCCTCGATCGTGACGGCGATCGCCCTCGCGGTGTTCGTCGTCCTGCTCGACTACTCGTGGCCGATCGTCGTCTTCGGCGTCGCGGGCGCCATCGCCGTCATCGCGATGCACCACGCGAACATCCGCAGGCTCCTCGCCGGCACCGAGCACCGCTTCGAGCTTCGGCGACCGCGCCGAGCGTAGGCAGCCTGTCCCGTACGCGATTCCACCGATGTGATCGGGCCGGTCAGGGACGAGGATCGCTGGAGGAGGGGGGTGCTCGAATGCAGACCGCTGCGGAAGCAATCGGGTTCTCGCAGCTCGAGGGCGAGCGCTACCTCTCGATCACGACGTTCCGCCCGGACGGCACCGCGGCATCGACGCCGGTCTGGTTCGTCTCGGACGACCTCTCGCAGCGCCTGTTCGTCGCGACGGGAGCGAACACCTGGAAGGTGCGTCGCATCCGGCGGGATCCCCACGTGCGTGTCGCGGCCAGCTCCGCGCGAGGCAAGCTAACGGGCACGGCCATCGACGGGCTTGCACGGATCGTGGAGAACGAACCGCTCGTCCGCCGGCTGCAGAGCGAAAAGTACGGCTGGCAGAAGTGGCTGGCCGAGAGCGTGTCCCGGCTGACGCGTTTCGTGACCCGACGGCCGGACGAGGAGGCCGTCTACGTCGAGATCGTGCCGCTCGTTGCGTCTGACGCCGCGCTCAGAGCCGCATAGCTAGGCCGCGAGCCACTCCGCGAGCGTCGTCTGCCGCGGGCTCGGCGCGCCGGTCGTGAGCTCGCCGCGCAACTCGCCGACGGTCCCGAAACGCTCCGCCACGACGTCGTGCACGTGGATCGTCTCGAAGTTGACCTGCTTCGAGAGGAGGAAGTCGCCGTCACCGAGCTGGGGGAGGGTTTCGAGCGCGTCGCGCAGGGCGTGCCGGACGGAGTCTTCGACGAAGCGCGGTTGCAGGTGCGCGTGCTCGACGACGAACAGCTCGTCGGGCCGCTTGAGGAGGTCGTGGATCGGGGCGCTCATCGAGCGCTCGGCGATGTCGACGAGTACCTCGGCGTCGAGATCGTTCTCCGTCCCGACGAACAACGTCTGGCGGCCGCGCTGGTTGTGGGTCGCGATCGGGACGAGGTCGAGGATCCGGTCGACGTCCATCGCGTCGAAGCCGGCTTCCAGGAGGCGCTCGGTCGCCCGGTTCCGGACGAGGCCCTGCGCGCACGGGCACGCGTTGATGCCGGTCGCCTCGACGCCCACCGCACGGCGCGTTCCATTTTCGGAGGCGGCGGCGATACCGCAGAGCGTCACCATCTCCTGCGTTGCGAGTCCGGTGACCGGCGTCCGCCGATGGATCGGCCACTGGGCACGAATCCACACCTCCGCCTTGAGCGCTCCCTGCCGCTCGACCACGCCGCGTGCGATGTGCTCCGCAAGGGTCTCGACGAGGAGGGCTTCCTTCTCGACGACGACCTCGATCGCTTCCTCGAATAGCTCCGGGAAGCGCGACATGTGAACGCCCTTCTGGTCTGCGGCCAGGTCGACGGTGCAGTCGATCACCGCGGCCATGACGGTCTCCGCGTTCCCCCGGCGGATGCGCACGGCCTTCTGGACACCGGACACGCCCGCGCGAGAGAGCGCGAGCGCGATCTCGGGTGGCGAGGCCTGGAGGTCTTCGTGGAGCTTGAGAACGTCCGTCACGTCGGTCACCGTAGCAACGCCTCCCTAGCGCAACAGCCGCGAGAGCCGCCGGTCCTTGAGCAACCGCCCACCGGTCTGGCAGCTGGGGCAGTAGTAGATCGTGTGCTCCTCGAAATCGACGCGCGCGATCGGGATACCGCACTGCGGGCACTCCTTACCGAGCCGGTCGTGTACGAGGTACACCTCCGCGTCGCCCTTACCCCGTTCGCGCAATTCCAAAGCTCGCGTCAGGTCGTCTCGGATCGCGGCCGCGAGCCGCTCGATCTCGTCGTCCGACAGCTCGGTGGACGTCTTGAAGGGTGAGAGGCGCGCGCGGAGGAGGATCTCGTTCGCGTGTGCGCGCCCGATGCCGGCGACGGCGCGCTGGTCGCGGAGGAGCGGGTGCAGCTGGCGCCGCTCGCGCTGCAGGATCTCGCGGAGCCTCGCGGAGTCCAGCTCGAGAGCGTCGGGCCCGAGGTGACCGAGGTCCTCGTCGAGCTGCTCCGACGTGACGAGCCACACGCCTGCGCGCTTCTTCTTGCCGGCTTCCGTGAGAACGAGCTCGCCGCCGTCCGTGAAGCGCATGCGGAACATCGGCGTCTTCGGGCGCTTCGCGTCAGGATCGAGATATCGCAGGCGCCCTGCGCTCATCAGATGCACGCGCAAGACGAGATCGCTGTCCTCGACCGGGAACAGCAGGTTCTTGCCGCGACGGCGCGCCCCCTGGAGGCGGCAGCCGTCGAGCTCGCCGAGCGGCGGCGCGAACGTCTTCAGCGTGGCGATGTGTGCGGGTCCCGTCTTGTCGATCGGCGAGCGGGACACGAGCGGGTCCAGCTGACGCACCCACGCCTCGACCTCGGGCAGCTCAGGCACTCAGTGACGGTAGCGCTTCCTCGAGCCCCATTTCCGTCGTGACCTCCTCCTCGATGGGCTCCGGCATGTCGCGCAGGTGCCGTTGCGGGGAGAGCAGGAGCCAGAGGAAGGCGAGGCCGCCACCGACGGCGCCGATGACGATCGTCTCGCGGAGCCCGATCCACGTGGCGAGCGCGCCGCCGAGCAGCCCTCCGAGCGGGATGGTGCCCCAGACCATGAACCGCATGACCGAGTTCATGCGTCCCTGCAGACGCGGCGGGCAGATCGCCTGCCGATAGCTCACCTGCACGATGTTGTAGACGACGATCGTGTAGCCGAAGACGAGCTGAGCGACGACGAGGATCGGGATCGCTGCGTTTCCCGACGGCGCGATCGCGACGAGGAGCGTGGCCGGGCCGAAGAGCGCCACCATGACGATCGACGTCGGACCGATTCCGAATCGCGCAGAGAGGCGCGTGGCGGTGAAAGCCGCTGCGAGCGATCCCGTGGCCCCGAGCGAGAAGATGATCCCGATTGCCCCTGGCGAGAGCCCTAGCTCACGCACGGCGAACACCAGCAGCGTGGCGAACGCGACGTTTGCGAAGAAGTTCGACGTCGCCGTGCAGCCGGCCTGGGCACGGAGGTTGGCGTTGCCGAGCACGAACTGCAGTCCCTCCTTGAGATCTGTCCAGAGGCTCGGCTTCTGCCCGTTGGCGTCGACGACGACCGAGCGCTCCTCCGCCTTGCGGATCCGAAGAATGAAAAGGCCCGAGCCGAGGAAGCTGACCGCGTCGATGAGCACGGCGTACGGTGCGGTGAAGATCTGGACGAGCGCGCCACCCAGGCCGGGGCCGCCGACCTGCGCGGCGGAGCGGCTGATCTCGAGCTTCGAGTTCCCGTCGATGATCTGATCGCGCTCGACGAGCGAGGGCAGGTACGACTGGTACGCGACGTCGAAGAACACCTGGAGAGTGCCGACCAGAAACGCGACGACGAACAGCTGCGCCAGGGTCAGTGCGTCGGCCATGTATGCGATCGGAACCGTGGCGAGGAGTGCTGCGCGGCCGAAGTCGCCGACGATGAGGATCGGCCGTCTGGGGAGCCGGTCGACCCATACACCCGCCGGCAGCGTGAAGAAGATGAAAGGCAGGAAGAGGACCACGCCAAGCGCCGCGACCTCGAACGCGGTTGCGTCGAGAACGAGGATCGCGACGAGTGGCATCGCGAGCTGGCCGACCTGCGAGCCGAAGACGCTGATGGTCTCGGCCGACCACAGGCGGAGGAAGTCCGGATGCCGCCACAGACCGCCCTTCGGCCAGAGGCTACGCATGGTCCACCGGAGGGGGTGGTGGGAGCGGGGTGGGGGCGCGGAACAGCGCGTAGGCGAGCGCGTGGCTCGTCCCCTCCGGGTCGTCCGCACGCTGGAGATCGGCGACGAGCCGGTTCATCCGCTGCTCGAACCGGCGCTGCTTGTCGGGAGTGAGCCGGACGTGGATGAGCGCGGACGTGTCCTTCTCGTCGCCGGCGGCGATGAGCTCGTCGGCCGCCTGCCGCAGCATCGTGGCCGCGAGCACCCCGCCGCGAAGCTCCTCGGGCATGGACTCATCGCCCTTGAGCACGAAGAGCCGCGCGACGCGGCCGTAGTACTTCTCGGTCAGCGCACGCACCTTGCGCGTCCGAACGACGTGGATGAGCCCAGCCTTCTCGAGGACCTTGACGTGGTGGCCGACCGTGCCCTTGGGTGTCTCGAGAGCGACCGCGAGCTCGCTGGTGCTCGCTGCCCGCTCGCGCAGCATCATCACGATGCGCGCGCGCAGCGTGTCGCCGAGCGCACGGAGCTGCTTCGTGTCCTCCACTACGAGGACGTCGTCGAGGTCGTAGTCCGGGTAACGGTCGATGATTCCGGAACATACGGGAAATCCCGACCATTCGTCAAGTGCAGATGCCCGAAGGCCGTGCTCGTCGCCGACCCGCGACCGCCGTCTGCTCGAGCCCTCTCGTAGGCTGACCGTGTGAAGCCGATCGAGGTCGAGGTGATCAGGGCCGGGGTCGTGGAGGCCCGGCATCGGGTCCACGCGGTCGCGGTGTCGGAGGGGGACGTCGTCGCTGCGGTCGGTGATCCGGAGCTCGTCACGCTCTTCCGCAGCTCGGCCAAGCCGATCCAGGCACTGCCGCTCGTACGCCTGCGGCCCGATCTCGACGACGCCGAGGTCGGAATCGCGTGTGCGTCTCACCTCCATCGGCCGGATCAGCTCGATCCCGTGCGCCGGCTCCTCGACGAGGCGAGTGCAACCGAGGACGACCTCGAGTGCGGGGCCGAGCCGACGAAGCTCGAGCACAACTGCTCCGGAAAGCACGCGGCGATGCTGCTCCTGTGCCGGCTCAGCGAGTGGCCGACGGAGGGCTACCGCCTGCCGTCACATCCGTGTCAGCAAGCGATGGTCGCGGAGGTGGCGTCGGCAGCGGAGGTGGCGCCGGACGCGATGCCGACGGCGAGCGACGGGTGCGGCGTCGTGACGTTCGGGCTGACACTCGAGCGGATGGCTCATGCCTTCTCGCGGATCGAGTCGCTGGACGGAGGTCGACGCGTGGCCGAGGCGATGCGCGCGCGCCCGGAGCTCGTCCGCGGAGACGGCGCTCCCGACACCGAGCTCATGCGCCTCGGCGGCGGCTGGATCGCGAAGGGAGGCGCCGAGGGGCTGCTCTGCGCCGCGCGCGATGGCGTCGGGATCGCGCTGAAGGTGGAGGACGGCGCTCAGCGACCGCTCGGCCCTGCGCTCGGCGCCTTCCTCGCGGCGCTCGGGTTCGATCCGGGCGACCTTTCCGACGCGCCCGTCGAGAACTCCCGCGGCGAGGTCGTCGGCGTCGTCCGCGTCACCACCTAGCCACCTCGCGTTAACAAAGTGGTCCTCTTCACACGTCGTCCTTTCCGGACTAGTATCCGCGCGCTTTAGGTGGTGGAGCCGGGGCGGCAGGCGGGCCGGCTCAGTGCAGTGCGGAAGGCCAGTACCCGTTCGAGCGCGAGAGGAGAAAGCCAGCCCATGCTGTCCGTCGATATCGCCCTCCCCGAGGTCGAGGAGCTCCAGCGCCTTGTCGAGCACGGGCTCGAGAAGGGGTTCCTCACGTACGACGAGATCGTGGCCGGGCTCGACGACGTCGAGCTCACGAAGGAGCAGATCGAGGACTTCTACGCGTACCTGATCGACCACGCGATCGAGCTCCACGAAGGTGTCGAGCACAAGGAGTTCCCCCACGCCGAGCCGGTGCCCGTCGAGGAGGAGAAGGTCGAGCCGAAGCTCGATCTCTCGGTCGAGCCCTCGCTCGACTCGCTGCGCCTCTACCTCCGTGAGATCGGGAAGGTGCCGCTGCTCACTGCCGACCAGGAGGTCTCGCTCGCGAAGCTGATCGAGCGCGGCGACATGCGGGCGAAGCAGCACATGATCGAGGCGAATCTCCGGCTCGTCGTCTCGATCGCAAAGGGATATCTCGGGCGCGGCCTCTCGTTCCTCGACCTCATCCAGGAAGGATCGCTGGGCCTCATCCGCGCCGTCGAGAAGTTCGACTACCGGCGGGGGTTCAAGTTCTCGACGTATGCCACGTGGTGGATCCGGCAGGCGGTCACGCGTGCGATCGCCGACAAGGCTCGGACGATTCGCATCCCTGTCCACATGGTCGAGAAGCTCAACAAGGTCGTCCACATCGAGCGTCAGCTCGTCCAGCGCCTCGGGCGCGAGCCCCTTCCCGAGGAGATCGCGGAAGAGCTCGAGATCGACGTCGACGAGGTGCGCGAGATCCTGCGCATGTCGCAGCTGCCGATCTCGCTCGAGAAGCCGATCGGCGAGGAGGAGGACTCCTCGCTAGGCGACTTCGTCCCGGACGACGCGGCGGAGTCCCCGTTCGACACGGCGTCGCTGTCGCTGCGGCGCGAGGACGTCGAGCTCGCGCTCGCCGCCCTTCCCGAGCGCGAGCGGCGCGTGATCGAGCTTCGCTACGGCCTCGACGGATCGCAGCCGTGCACGCTCGAGGAGGTCGGGCAGGCGTTCGGCGTTACCCGTGAGCGCATCCGCCAGATCGAGAACAACACGCTGAAGAAGCTCGAGTCGCTTCCGGAGGCACAGGGGCTCAGAGACTGCGTCTGAGCGCCCGAGCGCCTCGGCCATAGTTCCGGCGTGGCGCGAATCGAGTACGTGGGGCACGCGACGGTCCAGGTCGATCTCGACGGCGTCCGTCTGCTGACTGACCCCGTCCTGCGCAACCGGGTCGCGCACCTGCGCCGCTCGACGCGCGTTCCGCCCGGCTCGCTTCGCGGCATCGACGCCGTCCTGATCTCCCATGCCCACTACGACCACCTCGACCTGCCGTCGCTCGAGAAGCTCGGGAAGGAGCTCCCCATCGTGGTGCCGCGCGGCCTCGGTGGGCTGCTCCGGAAGCGGCGGTTCGAGGCGGTTCTCGAGGTCGAGGTGGGCGAGACGCTCGCCATCGGCGAGCTCGAGATACGAGCCGTTCCTGCGGTACACGACCGCAAACGAGGCCCGCTGGGGGCATCGGCCGATCCCGTCGGCTACGTCGTCTCGGGCTCGAAGTCCGTCTACTTCGCCGGCGACACCGACCTCTTCGACGAGATGAGCGAAATCGGTCCCGTCGACGTCGGCCTGATCCCGATCTGGGGGTGGGGGCCGGGGCTCGGCGGCGGTCACCTCGACCCGAAGCGCGCTGCCGAGGCGGCTGCGCGGATCAGACCGGGCCTCGTCGTTCCGATCCACTGGGGCACCTACTTCCCGATCCATCTCGGGCTCACGCGGACGCCTGCGTTCCTCGACCTCCCGCCGCTCGAGTTCGCCGCGGCCATGCAGGAGAGAGCGCCCGAGATCGAGGTTCGCGTCCTACGGGTCGGCGAAGGCGTCGACCTCTAGACCGGGAGGAGCTCTGCCTCGCCGAGCGCCGAGAGGGCGCGCTCGCGGATCTCGCTCGCGATCTGCGATACGTCCGAGCCGAAGGGTGCGTACGCGACGACCTGGAGCCATGCTGTTCGTTCGGTGACGTCGCCGACCTGGACGTAGACGGAGAGCGACTCGCCGTGCGGCACATCCCCTGCGGCCTCGATCGCGATATGGCGTGCCTGGGCGAGCGGGGCGCCGAGCCTGACCGGCAGCATCACCGTGATCAGCCGCCTCGGGTCGTCCACTGAGCGGTTCACGAGCGTGGTCGAGACCATCCGCGTATTGGGGACGAAGATCCGGCGCCCCTCGTCGGTCGTGAGCGCCGTGTAGCTGAGCGTGATGTCGTCGACGATGCCCGTGTGCTCGTCGATCGTGACGCGGTCACCGAGGCGGACGGGCTGCGTGAAGGCGAGCAGTAGCCCGGAGCCGAGGTTGCCGAGCGGCGTCGTCAGCGCGAGACCGGCGATGACCGCGAGGACCGCGCTCGAGGCGAGGAACGCGCTCGCGACCTGCTGCGTGGCCGGGAACTTGGACAGCACGCTCCACACGCCGACGAGCCCGACGAAAGCGATCACGATCCGGAGGAGGAAGCTGAACGTCGTCCGCCGTCGAGCCGCGACCGCCGCGTCGCGCTCTGCCAGCCGTCGCTCGTAGCGGTCGAAGGCGCGGCGCAGCGACCAGCGCACGACGACGAGAACGACGATCCAGATCGCGGCTGAGATCAGGGCTTCGACGAAGTCCGAGTCCACGCCGGATGTTTCGGCACGAACTGCGGCGTGCCTGCCTCGCTACTGGCCGCCGAGGACCTGAGCCTTCGCGGACGCGTACTCCTCGTCCGTCAGGTGGCCCTGGGCATGCAGATCGGCGAGCGAGGCGAGGCGCGAAGTCATGTCGGTCGGCGGCGCGCCGCCCGGTGGCTCCGATTGCGTGCGACGCGACTCCCACCAGTTCGTCATTCGAGCTCGAGTGTCCGCGATGAGGGTTCCGTCGCCGGCGTCAGGGAACTCGGCGAGCGTCTGCCTTCGCGTGAGCTCGATCCACGTGGCGCCGAGAGCAGCGAGCAGGATGACGACGAGCAGGCGCGCGAAGTCGAGCACCTCCGCCCTCAGCAGCAGCAGGAGGGCTACGACGGCGAGCACCACATAGGCCCAGATGCGGTTCTGCAGAGCCGGGGCCACCCAGCGGCGACTCGTGATGGCACGGCGACCGGGCCCGGCGAGCCACGCCGCGATCATGAAGAGGATCCCCACCACGACCATCAGCCGGAACGAGCCGCGCATGAGCTCGGTGAGTATGTTCCACGCGTTGTTCGCGGCCTGCCGGTCGTCGTGCTGGGCGACGAGCGAGTCGACGACGTAGTTCCTCGTGAAGTTGGCCGCAACGAGCCCGATGAGGCCGACGCCCGTGAGCGTCGCACCGATGCCCCGTACGGCGCGCCGCCGATCACGCGCGAGCCACACTGCGAGACCGAAGACGAGGAGCGCCAGGATCGGCAAGACCCAGGCCAGCGTCTTCAGGAGCTGGAAGCCGTTCTGCGCGGTGCTGAGCTGGTTCGAGCGGAGAATCACGATCCGTCCGGCGTTCTCCGGGAGCTTGGACGCGACCTGCTGGCCGACGCCGATCCGGTCGGCCGCCTCCTCGACGATCGGGCGCAGGTCGAGAACGACCTCGCCGTTCTCGGTGGAGACGCGATCGCCGCCGCCCTCCAGCACCTGGACCAGGGTCTTGTGCGTCTCCTCGAGCGTCGCCTTGAACAGGCTCTGGAAGCGGGGTTGCTTGAGCGCTCGATCGACGATCTGGTACGACGCCTGGCGTAGACCTGCCGTCGCCGGGCCGGACAGGCCCTTGTAGCCGCTCGGCAGCTGTGACTGCACCTCCTGCTGCACGTCGACGTTCGCGAACAGTTCGTCGACGGCGCGGTTTGCGACGGCGCTACGGATCGCGGGGTCGTCGAGGAGCGAGCTCGACGTGTCGGCGAAGACGCCGGTGTTCAGCGCGACGCGGTTGATCCAGACGGCGAACGAGGAAAGGAGGAGGAGCAGGCCCGCGATGACGAGCACGACCCAGACTGCGGCTCCCCGCCCGCGACTCTGCTTCCGCGCCGCGGCAGGCGGCGTCTCTGCCTGGGCGCCCATCGCGCGAAGGAGCCTACTCTCCGCCAGGTTCGAACGCTGCATGGAGCGCGCGAACGGCAGGCGCCACGTCGGTGCGTGGGACCAGGCACGACACCTTGATCGGCGAGGTCGAGATGAGGCGGAGGTTGATGCCCTCGTCCGCGAGCGTTCGGAACATCCTGGCGGCGACGCCCGGGTGCGAGCGCATGCCCGCTCCGACCAGCGACACCTTGCCGAGGTCCTGGATCTCGTCGATCTCCATGGCCCCGATCGTCTCTCTCGCGCGTGCGAGGGCGCGTCGCGTGGCGTGGACGTCCTCGAGGGGAGCGGAGAACGAGAGGGCGGCGAGACCGTGGGCGACGTTCTGCAGGATCGTGTCCACGTTCACGTGCTCCGCGGCTACGGCGTCGAAGATCGCCGCGGCGATCCCGGGCCTGTCGGGCAGCCCGCCGAGGTCGAAGACGACTTCGTCCTCCGAGTGGGTCACAGCCGACACGATCGGCTGGTCGAGGCCGTCGCCGGCCTCGATCCACGTGCCCGGCTCTTGCGAGAACGTCGAGCGCGCATGGATCCGAACGTTCTGCCCGCGTGCCAGCTCGACAGCGCGAAGCATCAGCACCTTCGCGCCCGAGGACGCCATCTCGAGCATCTCCTCGTAGGAGACGCGGTCGAGCTTGCGCGCCTCCGGGACGATGCGCGGGTCGGCCGTGAAGACGCCGAGGACGTCCGAGTAGATCTCGCACGACGCTCCGAGCGCGGCGGCCAGGGCGACGGCGGTCGCATCGGTGCCACCGCGGCCGAGCGTCGTGACGTCCATCGTGTCGCGCGAGAATCCCTGGTAGCCGGCGACGAGGACGATGCGTCCCTGTTCGAGCGCCTCGAGCACGCGGACCGGCGTTATCTCGCGGATCTTCGCCTTCGTGTGCACGGGGTCCGTGATGATCCCCGCCTGCGAGCCCGTGTACGAGACCGCCTCGTGGCCGAGGTCGTGCACCGCCATCGCCACGAGCGCGCAGGCGATGCGCTCTCCCGTCGAGAGGAGCATGTCGAGCTCGCGAGGGTCCGGTTCCGGCGACACCTCCTGGGCGAGCTCGAGCAGGCCGTCCGTCGTGTCGCCCATCGCCGACACCGTCGCCACCACGCGCATTCCGCGCTCGCGTGCCTCGACGAGGCGCTGCGCGACGTTCTTGATCTTCTCCGGATCGGCGACCGACGAGCCGCCGAACTTCATGACGACCGTCTCGGTCGCCGGCTCAGGGGCGGCACTCATCGTGGGGATTGTGGCTTGTGCCGCACTGGAGCCGTGTTTAGGATGCCGCCGCGCAGGCGATAGTCGCCCTGGCAACCAAGGGAACAAGGGGGAGAGGGATGAGAAAGCTGTTGCTTCTGCTCGGCTCGGGCATCGTGCTCGCGCTCGGTCTTACTGGATCGGGTGCGTTTGCGGCTCCGAGCGAGACGTGTAACTCGGGAATGAGCGGATCTCACGGGAGCGTCACGGCCGTGGGGCCGTGCTTCGTCGGTGCCGACATCACGATCCACGGTGACCTCACTGTTGCCGACGGCGCCATCTTCGCAGGGTTCGGAACGGTGGCCGTTACCGGCAACGTGAAGGTGGGTAAGGGCGCCCAGCTCTTCCTGGGCTGGGACGCGGACGAAGGCGAACTCGGCCCGGACACGGTCGGCGGGAACATCGTCGCCAACCAGCCGCTGTCGCTCTATATCGGGAACATCACCGTGCACGGCAACGTCGTTTCCAACGGGGGCGGCACGGCTAGCCGCTTCTTCAACTTCCCGATCAAGGACAACAGGATCGACGGGAACCTGATCATCCACGGATGGACGGGCGGCTGGTGGGGCGCGATCGCCAACTCCGTTGGCGGGAACCTCGATGTCTCCAGCAACAGAAGTGTCGTGCAGCCCGCCGGGGAATGCGAAGGAACGTTTCCGGCCGGATGCGCCGCCGCTCCCGGGGCCGACGAGGACGCGGCTGAGGTTCAGTCCAGGGGCATCCCTGGCGTGTTCCTGAATCCGCAGCACATCTCCGGCAACCTGATCTGCCACGGGAACACGCCTCCGGCGCAGATCAACCCCGGCGACGGAGGAGCTGCGAACGTCGTCGACGGCAAGAAGATCGGCGAGTGCGCGGGGCTCTGACGGCGCGCTGGCTCGGCTGCCGGTGAGGCAGAGCCGGTAGCAAGAGGTTCGGCAGGAAGGCCCGCCACGGCGGGCCTTCCTGCGTGGGCGCTCTCGCCCCGGGCGCGGGCAACCGCCTTCGCGGCTGGAAGCACGGCTACGCTCCACGCGTGCCGCGGAAGGTGATGCTGATCGGTCTCGACTGCGCCGAGCCGTCGCTCGTCCTCGAGCGCTGGCGCGACGAGCTGCCCACGATCTCGGGGCTCATGGAGCGCGGCTCCTACGGCCGGCTCACGTCCGTGATCCCGCCGATCACGGTTCCGGCGTGGTCCTGCATGATGTCGTCGAAGACGCCCGGCGATCTCGGCGTCTACGGCTTCCGGAACCGTTCCGATCACACCTACGACGGCGGGTTCATCGCAATGTCCACGGCGATCGAGGAGCCGCGGCTGTGGGACTACGTCACGCGCGCGGGCGGCTCGTCGATCGTCCTCTCCGTACCCGGCGTGCTACCCCCCGAAGCCGCTGAACGGCGTCATGGTCGGCTGCTTCCTCACGCCCTCGATCGAGAGCAAGTACACGTACCCGGCGGCGCTGAAGGACGAGATCGCGGACGTCGTCGGCGAGTACCTCTTCGACACGAAGGACTTCCGCACGAACGACAAGGAGTACCTCCTCAGGCAGGTCTACGAGATGACGGACCGCCGCTTCCAGCTCGCCGATCACCTGCTCCGGACGAAGCCATGGACGTTCTTCGCGATGGTGGAGATGGGCCCCGATCGCATGCATCACGGGTTCTGGAAGTACATGGATCCCGAGCACCGCAAGCACGAGCCGGGCAACCCGTACGAGAACGCGATCCTCGACTACCACCGGCACGTGGACGGCCACATCGCGAAGCTGCTCGAGCACGCGGACGACGACACGGTCGTCTTCGTGCTCTCGGATCACGGCGCGAAGCGGCTCGACGGGGGAATCCGGATCAACGAGTGGCTGCGACGCGAGGGCCTGCTGACGACGCTCGCCGAGCCGGAGGGAGTGACCGCGCTCCGCGACGTGGGCGTCGACTGGTCACGGACGACTGCATGGGGGGAGGGCGGCTACTACGCGCGCGTGTTCCTCAACGTCGCCGGCCGCGAGCCCGAGGGGACGATCGCTCCGGAGGAGTACGAGGCCGTGCGGGACGACCTCGCAAGGCGGATCGCTGCGATCCCGGACGACGTGGGGAATCCGATCCCGACCGCCGTGTACAAGCCCGAGGAGCTGTACGGCGAGCCGAAGGGAGTCGCGCCCGACCTGATCGTGGTGTTCGGTGACCTCTTCTGGCGCTCCGTCGGGACGATCGGAGGCGACGAGGGCATCCAGACGCTCGAGAACGACACGGGCCCGGACGACGCCAACCATGCGCAGGACGGGCTCTACGTCGTCGCGGGGCCGGGCATCGAAGCGACCGGCCGCAGCGACGCGCACCTGCTCGACATCGCGCCGACGGTGCTCGACATCCTCGAGATCGAGGCGCCGGCCGGCCTCCGCGGGCGCAGCCTGGTGCCGGCTCTCGCCGGCTGATCCCTCCTCGAACTCGCGCTCGATCGTGCCCACGAGCTCGCCATGGAGCTCGAGGAAGGCGCGCAGGAATCCGGTCACGAGCAGCAGCGCTCCGCGAGGCCGGGCGCGTCGCGAAGCCGGGGGCGCCGGTCGTGATCCAGGTCTGGGGCGCACACGAGAACTGCGAGCTCGAAGCGATGAAGCAGTTCGTGCGCCCGGCCGCACCGCCGTCGCCGTCGCCGGCATCGCGACTCTCGCTAGGCCCGAACGCGAGTAGGAGCTCAAGGCGGCGATCGTCGACGGGCTTGCTCCCTACCGTTCCTCGGACGGCACGTACCGGTTCTCGAACGAGTACCACTACATCGTCGCATCAGCCTGACGCGATCCATCTCGCGGACGCGGGGCTGCGGGTGCGCCGATCGCGAAGACGATCACGCCCGAGGATCCCCAGCCGGGTCGCCCACGCGCCCGCGCGGATCGCCCCAAGACGCGGTCGGTCAGCTCGGCGGCGCAGAGGGATGCCCCGCCTCGAAAAGGGGTCAGGCCAGGCCGCCACTACAATCCGCCGCGCCGTGAACGTCGTCGTCTACGTCTCCGACGCGCTGCGCACCGATCATCTCGGCTGCTACGGCGCCCGCTGGGTCCACACGCAGACGATCGACGAGCTGGCCGCAGGCGGCGTCCGCTACGCGCAGGCGATCAGCGCTGCTCCGTGGACGGCGCCCTCGACGACGTCCATCGTCACGGGCGTGTACGCGCACCACCACGGATACCTCCACTGGGATGCCGCGCTCGATCCCTCCGTGGAGACCATGTTCCGTGCCTTCGCGGCGCACGGGTACGACGTCGCGAGCTTCGTGTTCGACACCAACTACCTCTTCAAGGATCTTCCCGAGGCGAACGTCCTCGGAACCTCGGAGACGCTGGACGGCGCCGTGGAGTGGCTACGCGCGAACCGCGAGCGCCCGTTCCTCCTCTACGTCCACAACTGGGCGACGCACATGCCGTACGACATCGTCCACGCAGACCGCAAGAACTGGCTCGCGGCGAAGCAGGAGGTCATATCGGGCATCCAGTCGGACTCGGCTTCGGCACTCGAGGCGATGAAGGAGGGCTACCGCAAGGCGGTCGAGCGGCAGTCCGAGGTGCTCGTCGCCTCGTTCCTCGAGGAGCTCGAGTCGCTCGGGCTCCGGGAGAAGACGGTCTTCGCGTTCCTCTCGGACCACGGCGAGTCGTGGGGCGAGCGCTTCGCGTCGAAGGACGACGTCAAGGGCGTCTACCACATGCACGGCGCGACCCTCTTCGACGAGGTCGTCCAGGTCCCGCTGATCTTCTCGGCGCCCGGCCGGCTCGAGCCTGCGGTCGTCGAATCCCAGGTTCGGACCGTCGATCTCGTGCCGACACTGCTCGACCTCGCGGATCTTCCGGCTCTCGATACGGACGGCGAGTCGCTCCTGGAGATCGACGGCGACCGCGCGGCGGTCATCGCCGGCACCGACATGGGCGCGCTCACGAAGCTCGCGGTTCGGCAGCCCCCTTGGAAGCTCATCCTCGACGTCGAGAGCGGCGAGGAGGAGGCCTACCGGCTCGACCTCGATCCGCGTGAGCTCTCTCCGCGCGACGACGCGCCGCCCGAGCTGCGCGGCGTCGTCTTCCGGGAGCTCGAGAGCGCAGAGCGGCACGAGCTGACGGAGGAGGAAGAGGCCACCGTCGCGAAGCGGCTCTCCGACCTCGGATACCTGTAATGACTCAGCTCGCCACCTTCTACGAGCGGATGTTCTTCATCCGCCGCTTCGAGGAGACGCTCCTCGACCTCTTCTCGCTCGGGAAGCTCGTCGGCACGACACACACGTACATCGGGCAGGAGGCGAATGCAGTCGGCCTGATCGACCACCTCGATCCCGAGGTGGACACGATCTTCTCGAACCATCGCTGCCACGGGCACTACCTCGCGTTCACGGACGACGCGTTCGGCCTCCTCTGCGAGGTGATGGGCAAGGCGGCGGGGGTCTGCGGCGGCAAGGGCGGGAGCCAGCACCTGTGCAAGGGAAACTTCTACTCCAACGGCGTCCTCGGAAGCATCGTCCCGGTCGCGACCGGGATCGCGTTCGCGGAGAAGCGGAAAGGGACCGGGGCGGTCTCCACGGTGTTCCTCGGCGACGGGACGCTGGGCGAGGGTGTGACGTACGAGTCGCTGAACATCGCGTCCCTCTGGCAGCTGCCGGTGCTCTTCGTCGTCGAGAACAACCGCTACGCGCAGTCGACGCCGGTCGAGCTCGAGCTCGCAGGCTCCATCGCAGCGAGAGGCGCCGCATTCGGGGTCGAAGTGGACGAGCTGGACACGACCGACGTCGCCGTGATCACCGAGACTGCGGGCCGCGCGGTCGCACGGATCCGCGAGACCGGCGCACCGTTCTTCCTCGTCCTGAACACGTACCGCTTCAGCCCACACTCGAAGTCGGACGACCAGCGCGACCCGGCCGAGATCGAGGAGCGACGGATGCGCGATCCATTGCTCGTGGCCGGCAGGCGACTCTCGGACGACGAGCGCACCGCGATCGAGACGCGGTGCGAGGAGCGCCTCGCCGAGACCGTCGAGGCGGCGGACGCCGCGCCCGCGGCCACTCCCGGAGTGGCAGCGTGACGACGCTCGCCCATGGCAAGCGGGGTGTGCAGGTCCTGAACGAGAGCCTGCATTCGATCTTCGCCGAGCGCGACGACGTCGTGCTCTTCGGCGAGGACGTCCTCGACCCGTACGGCGGCGCGTTCAAGGTGACGGCCGGCCTTTCCGACGCGTATCCCGACCGCGTGCTCACGACGCCGATCAGCGAGGCCTCGCTCTTCGGCGTCGCCGCTGGGATGGCGCTCCGCGGACAGCGTCCGATCCTCGAGATCATGTTCGGCGACTTCGTCGCACTCGGGCTCGACCAGATCGTGAACGGCATCTCGAAGTTCCGCGAGATGTACGACGACCAGGTGACGGTTCCGCTCGTCGTCCGTGCACCGATGGGAGCGCGCCGCGGGTACGGGCCGACGCACAGCCAGTCGCTCGAGAAGCTCCTGCTCGGAATCCCGAACATCGTGGTCGTCGCTGCGAGCGAGTGCCACGACGTCGGCGTGCTGCTCACCGCCGCCGTCGAGGACGAGCGGCCGGTGTTCTTCATCGAGAACAAGCTCCTCTACGGACGCACGATCCGCAGGCCGGAGGACGGGCATATCGGCGAGCTCGCCGTGCGCGAGTCGGGCGATCCGTATCCGACGCTCACGTTCTCGGCCACGGGCTTCACGGAGGGAACGGCGACGATCGTGACGTACGGCGGCATGCTCCCGATCGTGCTCGATGCCGTCACGGAGCTCGTCCTCGAGCACGAGATCTTCTGCGAGGTCGTAGCGCTGTCGCAGCTCGTCCCGATGGAGCTCGACGCCGTCCTCGAGTCGGTGGCGCGCACGGGTGCGCTGGTCACCGCCGAGGAGGGGACGCTGACGGGCGGCTTCGGCGCCGAGATCGCGGCCCGCGTGCAGGAGGCCGCGTGGAGCGAGCTTCGGCGTCCGGTACAGCGAGTCGCGGCGCGCGACGGGATCATCCCGTCTGCACGTCCGCTCGAGGACGCGATGCTGCCGGGCGTAGAGGACGTCGTCTCCGCCGTGATGTCGCTCGAGGGCGGCGGTTAGTGCTCGAGATCGTCCTGACCCGTGAGGACGCGAATACCGAGTATGCGCTCGTCGCGGAATGGCTCGTCCCGGACCGCTCGGACGTCGAGGCGGGACAGGCGGTGTGCGTCGTCGAGACGACGAAGGCGACGGTCGAAGTCGAGTCGCCCGGCGCCGGAACCATCGTGCAGCTCTACGGCGAGGAGGTCGAGGTCGAGCTCGGCACGACGATCGCGTACGTCGCCGAGTCCGTCGACGAGCTCGCCTCCATCGAGGCGAAGGCCGAGGAGAAGCCCGCCCCGAAGCCTGCCCCCGGCGACCGCAAGGCGACGCGGAAGGCCGTCGAGCTCGCCGAGCTGCACGGGATCGACCTCTCGGAGATCGACAAGCGCGGGTTCATCACCGAGAAGGACGTCGAGCAGCTGCTGGCGGTGCGGAAGGCCGCTGCGACGCCCGTCGCGGAGCCGATTCTGGCCGGCGTCTCGACGGACGGTGTGTCATTTCCCTCGACATTCGAGCTCGACGAGGCCGACGGCGTACTCGATCCAGGGTTCCTCGCCTCGCTCGATCACGACGCCTTCCGTGCGCTCTCGTCCGTGGACAAGGTTGCGGCGCTGCGCGATGCGGGCGCCCGGATCGGCGACGCCGTGGAGCTCGGCGGCGGCTCGCTCGTGGTTGCGCCGCGAATCGTCATCGAGGACGGAGTGCGGCTCGGGGCCGGCGCTACCGTCGTGTGCGAGGAGGTCTTCGCAGCCGGCGAGCTCTCGCAGTTCGGCTCGGATCTCGAGCTCCGTTGTCGTCGCGCCTTCCTCGGCGCGGGGATCTGGGGCGGCCGGTCCGTGCGCTTCGGCGGCGGCGGCCACCGCGACCCGTGGGCCACGCTCACGGTCGGCGATCTCGCGTTCGTCGGCGACGAGACGTTCGTCAACGTCTGCCGGCCCGTGCTGATCGGTCGCGAGGTGTTCCTGACGATGCGCTCGCTGATCGTGACGCACAACATCGGGCACTCGGTGCTCGAAGGCTTCGAGAACCGCTTCGCGCCGGTCGTGCTCGAGGATCGCTCGCAGGTGGGTCTCGGCGCGGTGCTCTACGCCGGCGCTCGCGTCGGGGCCGAGGCGATCGTCGCATCGAACTCCTACGTCGTCGGCGAGATCCCGGCGGGCGCGTTCGCGATCGGCGTTCCGGCGAAGGCGACCGGCAGCTCGAGCCACAAGCTCTCGGATGCGCGGCGCCTGGACCTCGCGCGGCGCTTCGTCGATGATCTCCACGAGCTGCTCGCGCTCCGGGGCCACATGGTCTCGGCGATCGAAGACGACGGGTTCGAGGTCGAGGGGACGAGGGTGCTGTTCTCGGCCGCCTACAAGGGCGGTGTCGCCGGGCCTGCTGTCGTGCTGACCCTGGACGCGCGCGGTGACGTGTCGGAGGGAGTCGCCGTGATCGATCTTCTCGCTCGCCGCCTGCACGGCGAGGGAGGAGTCGTGCTCGACTCCGTCCGTGAGTTCTGCCGGAAGCGCGGCATCAAGCTCGAGCCCGGGCCCTGGAGCTACCCGGGCGGCCTCATTTGAGGGAGCCGGCGTCACCCTAGTAATTCGTGCCGCTCGGTACTAGAGTGCGCGCGCCGAGGGGATGCGTCTCGAAAGAGAGGCCGGGGTGGTACGAAGAGCTCAGTTCATTCTGGGGCTAGCGGCACTCGTTGCGGCCGCGCTGGCGTCGGCCTCGTTGGGGCAGTCCGCCGCGAGAAGCGCATTCCGTCCGCAGGCGACGTCTCCGCTCCTCACGAAGGCCATTGCCGTTCAGCACGATCACGAGCGAGCGTGGCGGAATGCGCCGGGGATCGTCGGCAGCGGCGTCGGGCTCACGTCGTCCGGGCAACCCGTCATCAAGGTGTTCACCACACGATCGGCGGTCCCGACCTCCCGGCAACGGTTGGCGGCGTTCCGTGTCCAGACGATCGTCACCGGAATGATCGTGGCGCGCTCGGCGACGCTCCGCTATCCCGCGACCCGTCCCGATCGGCGTCTCCGCCGGACTGGCGGATTTCGCAACAGGCACCCTGGGAGCGAGCGTGACCGAACGGCACGACGGTCTACGCTCTCTCGAACAACCACGTCTTCGCCGGGGTCAACCAGGCGAGCATCGGCGATCCGATCCTCCAACCCGGCCCGGTCGAGGACGGGGGGACGCGACCCGGCCGACCGCATCGGGACGCTCGCCGACTACCAGACGATCAACTTCAGCGGTAGCACAACACGATGGACGCCGCGATCGCGCTCACCTCGGCTGGCGACGTCGGCACGTCGACACCTTGCCGGACGGCTACGGGACGCCCAGCTCGACGATCGTCCCCCGCGTTCATCGGTACGCCGGTGCAGAAGTACGGGCGCACGACCGGATTCACGACTGGATCGATCAATGCGCTCGATGTCGACGTCGATGTCTGCTACTTCCCGCTCGGCCGAAACCCTCTGCTTCCCCGGGTACCAGGCCCACTTCGTCGATCAGTTCTCGATCCCCGACGGGTCCGTCCCATTCAGCGCCTCCGGAGACTCTGGCTCGCTCATCGTCACGCCGGGCTCCAACCAGCCCGTGGGGCTTCTCTTCGCCGGCGGCGACGGTCTCACGATCGCGAATCCCGATCGAGCCCGTTCTGCAGCGATTCGGCGTCACGATCGACGGCGCGCCGCCGACCGACGGTCCGCCGTCGGCTACCTACCGGTCTCTCCGCGCTCGCCGGCGCGGGGACCGTCGAGCCTGTCCTGGACCGCTCCGGCCTTCGACGGCGGCTCGCCGATCACCAACTACAAGGTGTATCGCGGTACGAGCGCCGGAGCGAGAGGCCTTCCTCGCGAACGCCGGCACCTCGACGACGCTCGTCGATTCCGGTGCTCACGAACGGGACGACCTACTACTACAAGGTGTCCGCCGAGAACGCCAACGGCGAGAGCCCGCTCTCGAACGAGGCGTCGACGACGCCGACCGACCTCGTCCTGCCGACCATGCCGCTGCCGACGGTCGACAACTTCGACCGCGCCAACGAGAACCCGCTCTCGGATGCGCGGCCGCTGGACGAACGGCGTCAACGGCTCGGTCGAGACCGGCCTCTACACGAGCTCGAACACGCTCGCCTGCTCGAAGATCGACGACCTGCACCGCCTGGCGGAACAACGCCCAGTACGGCCCCGACGTCGAGGTGTGGACGACGCATCTCGACGCTGCCCGGCACGAACAACGCGATTCGCCTGCTCGCGCGCCTGAAGGAGCCCGGCACCTCGGCCTACGACGGCTACATGCTCCGGACGAACCAGCTCGACGGGCACCGACCAGGTCTTCCTCGAGCGCGTCGACAACGGCGCACTCGTCACGCCTGCTCACGGTCAACCAGGAACTCGCGGCCGGCGACACCCTGCTCCTGCGCGTCGAAGGGCTCGATGCTCGAGGCCTGGCGCAACGACGGCTCGTCGTGGTCGCGGCTCGGCGTCGTCACCGACACGACGTATGCCGCCGCCGGGTTTCGCCGGCGTCGGCATCCGCGGGACGACCGGCCGGCTCGACGACTTCGGCGTGCGCAGCCTCGAGCCAGAACCGCGCCAGGCGCCCCCACGGCGCTCTCGGCGCCTTGCGGGCGCGGGCAGCGTCGAGCTCTGTCCTGGACGGCGCCGGCCTTCGACGGCGGCTCGCCGATCACCAACTACAGGGTGTACCGCGGTACGAGCGCCGGAGGGGAGACCTTCCTCGCGAACGCCGGCGCACTCGACGTCGTTCGCCGACATCGGCCGCTGCGAACGGAACGACCTACTACTACAGGGTGTCCGCGGAGAACGCCAACGGCGAGAGCCCGCTCTCGAACGAGGCGTCCGCGACGCCGACGGACGCTCGTGCCTGCCGGCGATGCCGCTTCCGACCGTCGATGACTTCGACCGCCCGAACGAGAATCCGCTCTCGGACGCCGGCCGCTGGACGAACGGCGTCAACGGCTCAGGCGAGACACGGTCTCTACATCGTCTCGAACACGCTCGCCTGCTCGAGTTCGACGACCTGCACCGCGTGGCGCAACAACGCCCAGTACGGACCCGACACCGAGGTCTGGGCGCGGATCTCCACACTCCCGGGGGCGACAACCAGGTTCGTCTGCTACGCGCGCATCCAAGCACCGGGCACGTCGGGCTACGACGGCTACATGCTGCGCACAACCAGCTCGACGGGCACCGACCAGCTCCTCATCGAGCGGATCGACAACGGCGCGCTCGTCCGCTCTGCTCACGGTGAATCAGGAGCTCGCCGCCGGCGACATCGTCCTGCTTGCGTGTCACCGGCTCGAGCATCGAGATCTGGCGCAACGACGGCATCCACGTGGACACGTCTCGGCGTCGTGCAGGACTCGACCTACGCCGCGGCCGGCTACGCAGGCATCGGCCTTCGCGGGACCACCGGCCGCCTCGACGACTTCGGCGCGCGGACGCTCGGCGTCGCCCCGCCACCGCCCCCTCGGCTCCCCAGAGCCTGCAGGCGACTCGCCGGCGACGCGCCAGGTCGTCGCTCACCTGGAGCTGCGCCCGCCTCGAACGGCGGCTCGCCGCTCACCACCTACACGGTCTACCGCTCGCTGACCTCGGGTGGTGCCACCACCACGCTCTCGACGGCGCCCTACCTGTCCACGAGCTTCACGGACACGACCGCCGCGAACGGCACCACCTACTACTACAAGGTCACCGCCTCCAACGCGGTCGGCGAGAGCTCGCCCTCGAACGAGGCCCCGGCGACGCCGACCGCGTCCCGCGAGCGTGCCCTCTGCTCCCGCTGAGCCTGGGTGCGACTCCCGGCGACCACCAGGTCGTCCTGAACTGGAGCGCTCCCGGCTCGAACGGCGGCTCGCCGCTCACCACCTACACGGTCTACCGCTCGCTGACCTCGGGCGGTGCCACCACCACGCTCTCGACGGCGCCCTACCTGTCCACGAGCTTCACGGACACGACCGCCGCGAACGGCACCACCTACTACTACAAGGTCACCGCCTCCAACGCGGTCGGCGAGAGCTCGCCCTCGAACGAGGCCCCGGCGACGCCGACCGCGCCCGCGAGCGCGCCCTCGGCTCCCCTGAGCCTGGGTGCGACTCCCGGCGACCACCAGGTCGTCCTGAACTGGAGCGCTCCCGGCTCGAACGGCGGCTCGCCGCTCACCACCTACACGGTCTACCGCTCGCTGACCTCGGGCGGTGCCACCACCACGCTCTCGACGGCGCCCTACCTGTCCACGAGCTTCACGGACACGACCGCCGCGAACGGCACCACCTACTACTACAAGGTCACCGCCTCCAACGCGGTCGGCGAGAGCTCGCCCTCGAACGAGGCCCCGGCGACGCCGGCCGCTCCCGCGAGCGCGCCCTCGCTCCGCTGAGCCTGGGTGCGACTCCCGGCGACCACCAGGTCGTCCTGAACTGGAGCGCTCCCGGCTCGAACGGCGGCTCGCCGCTCACCACCTACACGGTCTACCGCTCGCTGACCTCGGGCGGTGCCACCACCACGCTCTCGACGGCGCCCTACCTGTCCACGAGCTTCACGGACACGACCGCCGCGAACGGCACCACCTACTACTACAAGGTCACCGCCTCCAACGCGGTCGGCGAGAGCTCGCCCTCGAACGAGGCCCCGGCGACGCCGGCCGCTCCCGCGACCGCGCCCTCGCTCCGCTGAGCCTGGGTGCGACTCCCGGCGACCACCAGGTCGTCCTGAACTGGAGCGCTCCCGGCTCGAACGGCGGCTCGCCGCTCACCACCTACACGGTCTACCGCTCGCTGACCTCGGGCGGTGCCACCACCACGCTCTCGACGGCGCCCTACCTGTCCACGAGCTTCACGGACACGACCGCCGCGAACGGCACCACCTACTACTACAAGGTCACCGCCTCCAACGCGGTCGGCGAGAGCTCGCCCTCGAACGAGGCCCCGGCGACTCCGACGGATCTCGTCCCGCCGGTCGAGCCGCTCTCGATCCTCGACAGCTTCAACCGCGCCAACGAGAGATCCGCTCTCGACGCCGGCCGCTGGGCGAACGGGATCCTCGGCAGCTCCGAGCGGAGCCTGAAGGTGGTGTCGAACGAGTGCGCAAGCATCGCAACACCACCTCCACCGCCTGGCGGAAGACGCAGCTCGGGGCGGACGAAGAGGTCTACGCGACGATGTCGACGCTTCCGGGGAACGGGAACGCGTTCCGTCTCTACGCGCGCATGCAGAGCCGGGGTCGTCTGCCGTACGACGGCTACATGCTGCTGTACACGCAGCAGAGCGGCACCGACCAGGTCACGGTCTAGCGCATCGACGAATGGCGCTCTCACCCAACTGGCTACGGCGAACCGGAGATTCGGCGCGGGTACGCGGCTCCTGTTCCGCGCCAAGGGGACGGGCCTCGAGGCGTGGGTTCAGCGAGGGATCGACCTGGACGCAGATCGTCCGCACGACCGACTCGACCTACACCGGCCCGGGCTATGCGGGCATCGGCATCCGTGGGAAGAACGGTCGCCTGGACGACTTCGGCGCCCGCTAGCTCGCTGGCACTGCGAGATCAGCGCCCTGCGCGGGCGGCAGCGCATCCAGCATCGCCTGCACGACCTCGCTGCGTCCCTCGATCGAGACCGCATCGAGTTTCCGGTCGACGAGAAGGGCGTAGAGGCCGGCGGGATCGCCAACGACCACGGCGTCGGGATCGGTGATCTCGCCCGCCACGACCTCGCCTCCGTCGACGCTCGCAACCTCGCTGCCGATCCGGAACTCGATGCGCGCGTCCGACGCCGGGAGCGCGATGCAGAGCGCGCCGGCGAGCCAGCCGGCCTCGAGGTCGCCGGTCGTCGCGGGCGGGCCGAGTGACCGAGCACCCCAATGGGCGAGAACGTGCAGCACCGCCCGAAGCCCCTTGCCGTACTCCGTGAGCTCGTAGACCCAGGACGCTGCCGGCGGGTCGAGCCGCCGGCGTTGGACGACGCCGGCCTTTTCGAGCGCCTTGAGGCGCGCGGCGAGGATGTTGGTGCCGCAGCCTTCGAGCCGGGCATGGAGGTCGGAGTAGCGAAGCGACCCGTCCTCGAGGAGCTCGCGCACGATGAGCAGCGACCAGCGCTCCCCGACGAGATCGAGGGCGTGGGCGATCGGGCAGTACTGGTCGTAGCTCCTGGTCACAAGTGGAGTGTAGCGGCTTAACTTTCGAAATGGAAGGTTTTACTTGCGAATCGCAAGTCGATTGTTGTAGGGTCTGTTCGTCTACGAGACGAAATACTCGAAACGGGGGGTTCCGATGGTCGGTTCCGACAGACGAAAGTGGTTTGCACTCGCGCTCATCCTGGCGGTGCAGTTCATGACCATTCTCGACATCGCGATCGTCAACGTCGCGCTGTCGTCCATCCAGAGCGACCTCGGGTTCTCTCAGGAGAACCTGCAGTGGGTGATCAGCGCGTACGCACTCGTGTTCGGCGGGTTCCTGTTGCTCGGCGGACGCTCGGCGGACTTGCTGGGGCGCCGACGGGTCTTCATGTTCGGAACCTTCGTCTTCACGCTGGGCTCGCTCCTCTGCGGGCTGGCCTGGAGCGAGGAGTCTCTGATCGCCTTCCGCGCGTTCCAGGGACTCGGGGCCGCAACCATCACACCCGCAGCGCTGTCCATCCTCGTCGCGACCTTCAAGGAAGGCCGTGAGCGCAACATCGCGCTGGGCGGCTGGGGCGCGGTCGGGGGCGTCGGCGCAGCCTTCGGCGTGCTCTTCGGAGGCATCCTCGTCGACTTCCTGTCGTGGCCGTGGATCTTCTTCGTGAACGTTCCGGTCGGTATCGCGGCTCTGATCCTGAGCCCCTTCCTTCTCTCCGAGAGCCTCGACAGGCGCGGCCAGGGCTTCGACATCCCCGGCGCCATACTGGTCACGTCGGGCCTCTCGACCCTCGTCCTCGGCATCACGCAGGGCCACGGCTGGGGCTGGGAATCGGGGAGGACGATCGGCGTGTTCGCGTTGTCCGCAGTGCTCCTTCTCGGCTTCATGGCGTGGGAGAGCCGCGTGAAGGACCCGCTCGTGCCGTTCTCGATCTTCAGGCTGCAGACGCTGACGGCCGCGAACGTCGTCGGCTTCATCCTGGGGACGGCGCTGTTCGCGATGTTCCTGATGCTCTCGCTCTACATGCAGCAGGTGCTCGATCTCTCGCCGCTCGAGACGGGTGTCGGCTACCTCGCGGTGGCGGGCACGGCGATCATCTGGGCGAACGTCGCAGCGGCCGCGGTCACGCGCGTCGGGGTCAAGCCCGCGCTCATCTTCGGCATGACGCTGTTCACCGTCGGGCTCCTGTACTTCACGCAGGTCTCGCCCGACGGGTCGTACTGGACGGACCTCTTCCCGGGCTTCCTGATCATCGGCCTGGGGATGCCGTTCGCCTACGTCCCGATCTTCATCGCAGCGGTCGCGGGAACGAAGCCGGAGGAGGCAGGTCTCGCCTCCGGCCTCATCAACACGTCGCAGCAAATCGGCGGCGCGGTCGGGATCGCCGTCCTCACTACGATCGCCGTGTCGCACACGGACGACGCCTTCGCGACGGGCGCGTCGCAGTCGGTCGCCTTGACCGACGGATTCGCCGCCGCGTTCTGGGCGGGAGCAGCCATCTCGTTCGTCGGCCTCCTCGTGTCGATCTTCCTGGTGCGGGGTCGCGACCTCGTGCAGGAGCAGGAGGCGCACGCACCCGAGCCCGCTCTCGAGCCGGCCCTCTAGCTCTCGGGCACCGAGCCGGAGCCCGCCACGCGCGGGTTCCGGCTCTTCCGTTTCGGGGTAGGTTCCCGGGCAATGCGCTTCCGGAAGGACGCCCGGCTCGACACCTCGCAGGTCGAGGACTATCGCGGCCGAGGCGGTGGGTTTCCCGGCGGGATGCCGGTGACTCTGGGAGGTGGCGGGGGGCTCATCGCGATCGCCGTCCTCCTCGCCTTCGTCTTCCTCGGCGGCAGCGGCGGGCTCGGTGACCTCGGCTCGCTCGCCGGTCAGACGGCAGGTCCGGGTGCCACTTCGGGGGATCTGTCACAGGAGTGCCGTACCGGAGCCGATGCGAACACACGCGATGACTGCCGCATCGTCGCGGTGATCAACAGCGTTCAGGCGTACTGGTCGAAGACGCTCCGGAACTACGAGCCCACGAAGACCCGGTTCTTCGACGGGAGCATCCAGACGGGCTGCGGTCCCGCGTCGTCGGCGACCGGCCCCTTCTACTGCCCGAACGACCAATACGTGTACATCGACCTCGGCTTCTTCGACCAGCTGCAGTCGCAGCTCGGGGCCCGCGGAGGGCCGCTTGCGGAGGCGTACGTGCTCGCCCACGAGTACGGGCACCACGTCCAGGATCTGACCGGCGTGCTCCGCAGCGCGGATCGCGACACGGGCCCGCAGGGAGGACAGGTGCGGGTCGAGCTCCAGGCGGACTGCTACGCCGGGCTCTGGGTGGGGCATGCGCTCGACACCGGCTTCGTGGAGGACATCTCCAGACAGGACGTCGCGGACGCGCTCGACGCCGCCGCTGCTGTGGGAGACGACCGCATCCAGGAACGGACACAGGGTCGTGTTACGCCTGAATCGTTCACGCACGGCTCCGCCGAGCAGCGTCAGAGCTGGTTCGTTCGGGGCATCCAGGGCTCCGGCGCGAACAGCTGCGACACCTTCACGGGGCGCGTCTAGCAGTGGAGCTCGAAGGGCGGTCCTGGGTGCTCCTCTCCGGGATCGCGGTGCCTCAGGACGTCGTCGTCACGTGGCCGAGCGTCACATTCTCCGAGGGACGGGTCGCCGGCACGACCGGCTGCAACCGGTACATGGGCGCCTACGAAGTGGATGGAGACTCGCTCGCGTTCGGCCCGATTGCGACGACGATGATGGCATGCCCGCCGCCCGCCGACGCGGTCGAACGGGCGTATGTCGCTGCGCTCGCAAGAGTGACGGGCTGGCGGCTCGACGGCGACCAGCTCGTCCTCGAGCTCGGTGAGGACGACGAACCGCTGCGGTTCGCGCCCGCAGAGCCTTCCTAGCTCTCGTCTGTATCCGGCGGCGGCTTCTGGGAGGCCGCGAGCTCCTTCCGCGCCCGCTGTGCGCCAGAGTGCGCCCGGTCGCGCGACCACAGGAGATACCAAATGAACGCAAGGAGGAGGCCGGCGGCGATAGCGCCTGCGAGCGAGGCGCCACGGAACGCCGGGGCATCGACGTCGAGCGTCCGATCGCCCGCGTGAGCAGCGTTTCCGCGCCCGAGCACGATGCTCAGCGTCATCAGGTTCGGCAGTGCGAGGAGGACCCCGATCGCGAGCGCGACGAGGATCGTCTTCCACGTCCGCCGCCAGCGAAGGATGAGCACGATCGCGGCGATCGGCAGGAGAGTGAAGACGAAGCCGTAGAGGAGCCCCAGGGTCGTGCCCTGGGTGATGCTGCCGTCGACCTGGGCACCGACCCGATGCGCCCACCAGCGTGGCACCGTCGCCGAGGCGATCAGCACCGTGACCACGATTACTGCCAGCACGCCGAAGGCCCAGAGAATTCGTCGACCCCAGTCCGGGCCGTCATCGATCTCGCGTGGGGCGAGCTCGTCGTTCACGAGACGGGAGCCTAACGAGCGTCCCGCGCCGATATGTTCCCGCACGATGAGCGAAGGCCTCGTCACGACCGTGGTCGGGAGCTACCCCCAGCCCGAGTGGCTGATCGACCGCGCGCGGCTCGGGGCGCGGCTGCCGCCGAGAGTCCGAGCGCGCGAGCTGTGGCGCATCCCGGAGGCGCACCTCGAGGCGGCGCAGGACGACGCGACCCGGCTCGCGGTGTCGGACATGGAGCGAGCGGGCGTCGACATCGTCACGGACGGGGAGATGCGACGCGAGAGCTATTCGAACCGGTTCGCGACCGCCCTCGACGGTGTTGACCTCGACACCCCGGGGGTAGCGCTCGATCGGACCGGTCACCCGAACCCCGTTCCGCGGGTCGTCGGCGCGATCCGCCGCACACGCCCGGTCGAGGTCAGGGACGTCGAATTCCTGCGGTCGATCACGGACCGCCGGATCAAGATCACGGTGCCCGGGCCGTTCACGATGACGCAGCAGGCACAGAACGACCACTACGCCGACGATCGGACGCTGGCTCTCGGGTACGCGGAAGCGGTGAACGCAGAGCTCCGAGACCTCAAGGCGGCAGGAGCGGACGTCGTCCAGATCGACGAGCCGTACCTCCAGGCCCGACCCGAGCCTGCTAGCGAGTATGCGATCGAGGCGATCAACCGTGCGCTCGAGGGCGTCGACGGCGACACCGTGCTCCACACGTGCTTCGGCTACGCGCACATCGTCCACGACCGCCTCCCCGGCTACCCGTTCCTCCGCGAGCTGCAGGGCTGCGTCGCCACGCACCTCTCGCTCGAAGCGGCGCAGCCCGATCTCGACCCGGAGGTTCTCCGCGATGTCCCCGACAAGGTGATCGTGCTCGGCGTCCTCGACCTCGGCGACGCTGAGGCGGAGACGGCCGAGGTCGTCGCGGGGCGAATCCGTAGAGCCCTCACTGTCCTTCCGCCCGAGCGGCTCGTCGTCGCTCCCGACTGCGGGATGAAGTATTTGCCGCGCGAGCTCGCGTACCGCAAGCTCGAGGCGATGGTGGCGGGCGCGAAGCTGGTGAGCGAGGAGCTCGGCTTGTGACGATCGGCAAGCCGGGCCGCCCGGTGACGGGCATCAGCCGGGCGTATCCCGATCGAGTCGAGGTGCGCGGGCGCGACCTGACGGGCGACCTCGTCGGTCGCCTGACGTTCACGGAGTACTTCCACCTGCTGCTGACCGGCCGCGAGCCGACCGACGACCAGCGGTTCTTCCTCGACGTCCTGCTCGTCTCGATCGCCGAGCACGGGATGATGCCGACCAACGTCGCTGCGCGGATGACGCTCGCCGCCGATCCCGACGCGCTCCAGGGCGCGGTCGCGGCCGGGATCCTCGGAGCCGGCCCGGTCGTTCTCGGGTCCTCGGACGAGTGCGCGCGCATGCTCGTCGAAGCGGCCGCGCGTGTCGAGGCGGGCGAGGAGCCCGCGACGGTCGCCGCCGACATGGCCCGGGCGATACGAGGGTCGGGAGCGAAGGTTCCGGGCTTCGGCCACCCGGTCCACCGACCCGTCGACCCGCGTACCGAACGGATCCTGGAGCTCGCGGACGCGCACGGCGTGAGCGGGCAGCACGTCCAGCTGGCGCGGCTGCTTCGCGACGCCGTCGCGGAGGAGCGGGGGAAGCCGCTGCCGATGAACGTCTCGCTGCCAATTGCAGCGGTCATGCTCGACCTCGGCTACCCGGCCGATGTCGTCAAGGCCGTCCCGATTCTGGCTCGCGTCGCCGGTCTGCTCGCGCACCTCGCCGAAGAGCGTGAGAACCCGCTGGGCTTCTACATGGCAGGCAAGGCGGACGAGGCCGTCACCTACGAGCCCGGACCCGCAGACTGATGCTCGAGCCTGCTGTCGAGTCCCGGTCCTGGGAGGAGCAGCTCGCGCTCGACGACGTGAGCTATCGGGCGCAGCTCGCGTACCTCCTCGAGCGCTCGGCGTTCTATCGCGCCAAGCTCGGGATCGCATCTGCGGGCGACGCAGGAGGGCTCGCAAACATCGCCCGGCTTCCGCTCACGGAGAAGCCGGAGATCAAGGCGACCGCGACCCAGGACGACCCGATCGGCGCGCATCTCTGCGTCGAGAGCTCCGAGATCGTCCGGATCTACTCGACGAGTGGGACGAGCGGCATCCCGAGCTACATCCCGCTCACTGCCCGGGACCTCGACGACTGGATCACCGGTTCGGCACGGAGCTACGCGGCCTCGGGAGTCACCGAGGGTCAGCGGATCGTGTCGACCTACAACGCGGGGCCGTTCGTCGCGGGCGCCGCGCTCGCCTCGTTCGATCGGATCGGCCTCTGCCACATTCCCGTGGGCACCGGGAACACGGAGCGGCTGGCGCGTGCGCTCGAGCTCCTGCGTCCGGATGCAGCTGTGCTCACGCCGTCCTATGCCGCCTATCTCGTCGACTGGTGCGCCGAGCGCGAGTTCGACCTTCGCGGCTCGAGCGTCGAGCGCGTGCTCGTCGCCGGGGAGCCGGGCGGAGGCGAGCCTGCACTGCGGTCGCTGCTCGAGGCCGGCTGGGGAGCCCGAGTCACCGAGGCGATGGGGATCGGCGACATCGGCATCTCCCTGTGGGGCGAGTGCGAGGAGCAGAACGGCATGCACCTGGGTGCGCGCGGATTCGTCCACCCGGAGCTCATCGATCCTGAGACGCAGGAGGCGATCCCGCTCGAGGACGGCGCATCCGGCGAGCTCGTGCTCACGCATCTCCGCCAGCAGGCGGCGCCTCTCCTCCGCTTCCGGACGCGGGATCACGTCCACGTGCAGATGGGCCCATGTGCATGCGGGCGAACAGGGCCGCGCGTTCGCTGCGTCGGTCGGACCGACGACATGCTCATCGTGCGCGGCGTCAACGTGTTCCCCTCGGCCGTCCGTGACGTCGTCGGCGGATTCGCGCCCCGCGTCAGCGGTCATCTTCGACTCCGGCCGACGAGTACCGGGGTGAAGCAGGAGCCGCCGCTTCCGGTCGTCGTCGAGCTCGCGCGCGGAGCCGAGACCGATGCGGAGCTCGCCGAGGCGATCCGTGAGAGACTTCGCGCCGTGCTCGTCGTGTCGACGCAGGTCGAGCTGGTCCCGTGGGGGACCCTCGAGCGATCCGAGTACAAGTCGCAGCTCGTAGAGCGGTAACGATGCGCAAGATCCAGACCCAGGGTGTCCACCACATCACGATCAACGGGGCCGACCGGCGGACCGCGATCGACTTCTGGGAGGGCGTGCTCGGCATGCCGTTCGTCTTCGAGCAGCCCAATCTGGACAACGCGGCCGAGAGTCACCTCTACTTCGACCCGGGCGACGGGCGTCTGATCACCGTCTTCACGAACGAGGAGCGCACGCCCGAGCGGAAGTCCGCGCCACGCGAGCCGGGGATCGTCCATCACCTGGCCTTCGCCCTGTCGCAGGCGACGTTCGCACAGACGGTGAAGCGTCTCGATGAGCGCCGCATCGAGCACTCGGGCGTCAAGGACCGCGGCTTCATGGACTCGATCTACTTCGAGGACCCGCTCGGGCTCCTCGTCGAGCTCGCCTCGTACCGCTTCGAGCCGCCGCACGGCCACACGCACACCGACGTCCTCCTCGAGGCGCACAGGCTGCGCGTCGAGCGAGACGATCCCAACATCGACCGGGAGCACCTCGCGGACGCGATCGAGCTCCTGGTCACGCGGTCGCAGGCCTCGCTCTCGGACGATCGCTCACCAATGGACCCGTACCGCTAGGAGGAACTGATGGCCACGAACACGCTGAGCATCCTGAAGCCGAGCGTCAACAACCTGACTGTCCGCATCTTCGTGCGTGCAGCCGGTCTCGACTTCGAGGAGATCGACGTCTGGGGGAAGAAGTCGACCCCGGAGTTCCTGTCGAAGGATCCTGCCGACCTCACGCCGCTGCTCGAGGAGGCGGGGCTGCCGAAGGGGTCGCTCTGGGAGAGCTGCGCGATCATGCAGTACCTCTGCAACAAGCACGGCCTCGACCGCTTCTACTCGACCGACCCGGGAGAGCGGGCGATGGTCGACAGTGCGATGTTCTACTTGATCGGCACGTTCTATCCCCTGCTCGCCCGGGCGACCTATCCGGCGCTCGGCTTCGGGCAGTACCCCGGGGAGGTCGCGACCGCCGACGTGTCCGACGAGCTCAAGGAGCAGGCGCGGAAGGACGCCGAGGCCGCCCTCGCCACGCCGCTCGAGGCGTTCGACGACTTCTTCCTCGCGGGCAAGCCGTTCGTCGGCGGCGATCAGCCTTCGATCGCGGACATGCGCTGGGCGGCGACTCTCGAGTTCCTCCGCGCGATCGAGTACGACTTCCCGACCTGGGCCGACGAGTACCTGAGCCGGATGGAGGAGGCGCTCGGCGAGGCGTACTCGGAGCCGGTGGCCGACGTCCGCGGCTACATCGAGTACGTGAAGTCGCAGTAGCCGCGCGGCGGGCGAGTTCCCGGCGCCTCGCGAGCACATAGGGCCGCAACCATCGCGCGCGGAGCTACCGTCGCGGCCATGGATGAGAGGCGTGGATCGCCGTGGCTGTGGCTCCGTGTCGGGCTCGTCGTCTTCGTGCTCGCGTGGATCCTCGGTCCGCGCGCGCTCCGCGACTCGGTTCCGATTCTCGTCGTGTTCCTCGTTGCGCTCGGCCTGGAGGTGCACTTCCTGGTCAGTGCTCTGCGAGGCGGCGGCTCGTCGCGAGCTCCCGACCGTGGGCCGCAGCCGGTCGACCGCGAGTGGTACGGCTTCGAGGAGGACGAGGGCGAGGACGAGGACGAGTTCTGGATTGCGCCGCCGCGGCCGCGGCCGTTCCGCACCTTCGCGGTCGGCCTCGCCGTCATCGCGGCGCTCGTCGGCGTGACCATGCTCGTGGACAGGAGCACGGGCTGGGCCTCGATTCCCGGTGACCGGCGCTCCGAGGCGGTCGCTCGATTCTCGGAGGAGGCGTCACGAATCGCCGAGAAGCCCGTCGCGGTTCGCTGCGACGAGGGACGCGACTACGTCGGCGCCGTCCAGCACGCGGACGGCGTCGCAGTCGTCGGGGGCGACCTCGCGATCCTCACGCCCGAGATCTGCGACGACCTCTATCGACTCGCATTCGAGCACGAGACGAACGGCGTCCGCACGGGTCGCGCGCTGGCCGTGCTCGCGCACGAGGCGTGGCACCTGCGCGGCGTGGCCTCCGAGTCGACGGTCGAGTGCTATGCCCTCCAGAGCGGTGTGGAGCTCGGCCGCCACCTCGGGCTCTCGGAAGGGCGCGCCCGGCAGCTCATGCGCCAGCAGCGGGTCGAGAACGCGCTCCGTGGCGCCGACACGCTCGAATACCGACTCACGTCGGAGTGTCGAAACGGCGGCGAGCTCGATCTCGACTCGGCGCGCGACGCGTTCCCCTAGCGTCGCGCGTCCGCCGTCAGCGTGACCTTGCGGGCAGTGTCATGCGCTCGACCACTCGCGCCCCCGGAGCCGCGTGGCTGGAGGCGGTGACGCGGCTGCCCCCGACGACGTACACCGCTCCACGGAACGTCACCGCCCTGGCGAAGGCACGCGCGGTCGGCATCGGCTCGACCCTGGTCCACGCGGTGTCTCCCGCGCGAAATCGGAGCACGTCTCGGAGCGTGTTCCCGGAGGCTTGGGACTCGCCTCCGAACACGTAGATCGAGCGGCCGTAGACCGCAGCGCCGGCGGTACCCCGTGGCGGGATCGCAGGCCCGGCCGTCCACCGATCGACCGCCGGGTCGTAGATCTCGACGTCTCCGTAGTCCGACGTGCCGCTGCGGCCACCGATCGCATAGATGCGGCCGCCGAATACGACCGCGGCCGGGCTCCCTTTCGGGCGCCGGAGCGGTGCGGCCGACGTCCACCTGTCGGCCTGCGGGTCGTAGACGGAGTGGTCGGCAAGCGTCGAGAGGGAGTTTCCGCCACCGAGCACGTGGATCCGCCCGCCGAGGACGACGGCAGCGTGGCCGCCGCGGGCCGACGGAAGATCTGCGGCCCGCGACCACGTTCGGCTCCTCGTGTCGTAGACCTCCACGCGCGCGGTGGGCACGTTTCCCGTCCCGGTGAACCCGCCGATGACGTAGACCCGCGGGCCGATCGCAACGGCTGCGGTCGCATTGAGACCGCCCGCGACGGGAAGCCGCGTCTCCAGCCGCCAGCGGCGCCCGTCGAAGCGTTCGACGGACGACACGGGCGCGCCGGTAGCCCCGGTACCGCCTATCGCGAAGATCGATCCGCCCACCCGCACCGCCGCGTGCGCGGCTCGAGCCTGCAGGAGCGGCGGCGCCGTCGACCACGACGTCGATGCCGCAGGCCCCCCGGCGGAGCCGCCCGCCGCGACGAGCGACGCGAGGGCGACGAACACGAAGACCCGACTCCTCATGCGTCCTGAGACGCCTCGTGAGTGCGCCGGTTGGCGCTCGCGTGGACGTTGACCGGGCGGCGCGGCTGATCGAGAATCGACGGACCGTCCCGCGGAAAGGCTGCGGGCCGACACGGAGGTCCGCGCATGTCAGGTCGTGGAGTCACGCCCCTCACCCGGCAGATCCGGCGCACGCTGGCTGCACACGCCCGCTCCGCGCAATCCGGCACTCCGGTGGAGGAGATCCTCGGAGATGCGGCGGAGGCTCCGATGTCCCGCCGGACGTTTCTGCGTACCGCCGGCGTCGCCGGGCTGGCCGGCGCGGCACTCGCGTTCGGCGTGCGTCCGCGTACTGCTCGTGGCGCCGCGGCTCCTTCGGTCGTGATCGTCGGCGCAGGCCTCGCAGGCGTGCGCGCAGCCCACTGGCTCTACAAGGTGAAGGGGATCGCCGCGACCGTGTACGAGGGGAACACTCGGGCGGGCGGCAGGTGCTGGTCGTTGCGGGACTACTTCGACGACGGCGTGGTGGTCGAGCACGGCGGGCAGTTGATCAACACGGACCACAACGCGATCCGCAACCTCGTCTCGAGCCTCGGCCTTTCGTTGATCGAGGTCGACGGCGGCGCGTACCAGAACCGGGTCGATCGCTACTGGATCGACGGAGCCGACTACCCGTATGACGCCGCCAACGCCGACTGGGGGCAGGTCTGGTCCGCGATGAAGGATGCGCTGAAGGCCGCTCCGTTTCCACAGACCTTCGACTCCAACACGCCGGCAGGGGTCGCGCTCGACAACATGACGGTCGACGAGTGGCTGGCAGCCAACGTCCCCGGCGGCCTCTCGAGCCGGTTCGCGAAGCTCATGCAGAGCAACGTGATCGCGGAGTACGGGATGGACCCCGACCGGCAATCCGCGCTCAATCTCGTGTACCTGCTGGGCTGGAACGGGCAGAACTCGCTCGATCCGCTGAACGGCGCCGACGAGAAGTACACCGTCCAGGGCGGGAACGACCAGATCGTGACGAGGATGCTCGATGCGCTGCCTGTCGGAACCGTGAAGTACGGGCACGCGCTGACGGCGGTCCGGGCGAACGCGGGAGGCTCCGTGACGTGCAGCTTCCAGAACGGGAACAGGGCCGTCGACGTCACGGCCGACCGTGTGATCCTTGCGCTCCCCTTCCAGACGCTCCGGGAGTGCGACCTCTCCCGGTCCGGCTTCAGCGCGCTGAAGCTGCGAGCGATCAGCGAGCTGAGCCTCGGCTACAACGCGAAGCTCCACGTCCAGCTGTCGTCGCGCCCGTGGGTTCCCGCGCACTACGGCGGCACCGCGTATACGAACCCCAGCGGTTTCCAGTGTGGCTGGGACGACACGTCCTGGAGCGCAGCGACGAAGGGCGTGTTCGTCTTCTTCCCCGGTGGGCGGCAGGTGCAAGGCTGGGGCGGATCCGCTTTCGGTCCTGGAAGCAAGAGTCAGGTCGACGGATACATCGCGCAGGGCGACGCGGTCTTCCCCGGAATGAAGGCCGCATACACGGGCAAGAGCTATCGGGACGCGTGGATCTTCAACCCGTGGTCGAAGGGCGCCTACACGTGCCAGCAGCCGGGCCAGTACACGAGCATCTTCGGCGCCGGCAGCGTGCGGGAGGGCAACGTCTACTTCGCCGGCGAGCACACGAGCACGGAGGACTGGGGCTACTTGAACGGGGCGGTCGAGTCCGGCGAGCGAGCGGCGAAGGAGGTCGCGGCGAGCTGACGGCCCGCGTCGCACGCGTCAGGACATCCAGGGCCCGACGCCGCCGAGGCGGTCGATCGAGATGCGCATGACCTGACCCGGAGGCGGGTCGGCCATCGGCGGGAACTTCACGTTCGGGCCGAGGTACACGTACGCGAGCCGCTGTAGGAGCTCCGCGGCCCCGCCCTCCACGAGCCGGGCCGTGCCGTGGACGACGAGGTACTCCTTGAGCCCCGGCGGGTGGATCTCCGTGCCCTCGATCGAGAGCACGACCCGCCGGTCTCGCGCGACGTTGCGGAGCTTCCTCTGGTCCGTACGGAGGTGCCCCGACACGATCTCGTCGCCGTCGAGGCCGACCCAGATGCACGTCACCTGCGGCGACCCGTCGGGATTGAGCGTCACGAGGTGCGCCAGCGCGTCGCTCTCGACAAGTCTCCGGGCGCTGTCGGGAAGCTGCATGCCTACGTCCTACCACGTGTAGTCGGACCTGTCACGGCCGAGCACCGAAGAGCCGCTTTTCCCTGGCGAGATCGGGCGGCCACTCGAGGCGGCTCGCCCGCGCGAATCCGAGATAGGCGCGCAGCGCATCCCGCATCGCCTCCACGAAGCCCTCGGCGCGGCCTGGCGAAAAGCCGTCCTCCCACCAAAGCGCCAGCATCTCGACTCTGCTCCCGTCGCGATCGATCCGCGGCTCGATGCGGCCGACGAGGCGGTCGCCGAACAGGATCGGCAGCACGTACCAGCCCCAGCGCCGTTTGGCGGGCGGGTGGAAGAGCTCCCACACGAACTCGAAATCGAAGAGGACCTTGAGGAACGGGCGATCCCAGACGAGAGCGTCGAACGGCGGGAGAAAAGCAACCGAGGCGGCCGGCTCGGGCGGCGACGTGAGGAGCGGGACCTCGTCGCGGAGGACGAAGCGAGGGCCGCGCACGCCTTCGACCGTGACCCGGACGAGCTCGCCGTCGTGCACGAGCTCCTCGCGCAATGCGGTCCGCCCCGGGTATCCCGGCCAGCGCGGATCGGGCTTGGCGGGGCCGATTCCGCTGAAGACGTCTCCGGTGCCGGCAATACCGAGGAGCCCGTGCGCGCGGTAGCGGGACAGGAGCTTGTATCGCATCTGCTCGTGCAGTGGGATCTCGTGCGAGAGCACCTCGGCGGGAAGCATCCGCTCGGTGAGGTCGTAGTAGCGGCGGTTGCCGTCGCGCCGCGCGAGCCCGAGGACACCCGTCGCTGCATAGGCCTCGAGCACGGCACGAACCGTGTTCGTGGGCACGCCGAACCAGTCGGTCGTCGAGCCGCGCTCGCGCTCGAAGTCGTGCGCCGACAGAGGTCCCTCGCTACGGATCCGCTCGAGCACGCGCTCGCCCACGTCGGCGTTCTCCTCGATGGTTCGTCGAGGGCCCTGGCTCAGGATCCCGCGGAACCACGGGAGCTCCTCGACCGGGACGATCGAGAGCCCCTTGTTGTACGCCTCGAAGACCTTACGCCGCTCGTAGAGCTCGTCGCACCAGGCAGGGTCGTACCCTGCGACGCGCGCGTGGAGCACGAGGTCGTGGTTCCGTCCCGCCACCGCGATCGGGTCGAACTGGATCGAGCCGTAGTGCCGGAAGACCTCGAGCACGGCCTTGGTGCCGCCCTCGACCGAGCGCGCCGGCCCCAGCAGATGGTGCGCGACGAGGAAGCGGCGAGCCGTCTCGGCGGTGACTTCCATGTCGAGGACGCTATCCGTCCGGGACGTGGAACTCGTGGGCGCCGCTCGCGGTCCAGCCGGCTACGGGGAGACGTGCGCGAGCACGCCCGCGAGGGGATGTGGGACGCGGTCGGGATCGAGCGCGGCGACGAGGAGCGGCGCGTAGCGGATCTTCCGGTTCCACATGAACCCGTGCAGCTGAGCCTCGAGCGTGAGCTCGCGCTTCTCGGGCTGCTTCTGAAACGTGCGGAACCGACCCGTCTCGCCCTGTGTCTCGATGATCTCCGCCACGCGCGCCGATCCGAGGGCGCGAACGAGCTCGTCCTCGAGGTCCGAGTCGCACACGTAGAAGCCGCGCTCCTCCATCGAGGCGCGGTCGAGACCGGTTCCGAACCCCGTGGCCTCGAGGGCGCGCCTGAACGCCGCTTCCTCCCCGACGTCGCAGAGACCCGCGACGTCGATCGCAGGGTCCACCGTTCGCAGTGCGTTCGCGATCGCTTGCGCCCCACCGATCGGGGTCACGGCGATGCCCTCTGCATCGAGGTCGCGGCCCCAGCGCGCAGCGAGCGTCTCGACTGCGAGCCGGTCGCTGGCCCCCTCCACGAACACCACCGCGCGAGTGGTCACGCACGCCATTGTGCTCGTGCAGTACTAGGGTTCCGCGCATGGAAGGCAGGCCGCAGAAGCACCTCGCTCTGATCATCGCGCGCGAGCTCGCGTCCCAGCTCTCGACCGCCACGTTCATCGCCGACGCAGCCGGCGACCTCGTCTTCTACAACGAGGCCGCGGAGACGATCCTCGGGCGCACGTTCGCCGAGGCCGGGACGCTGGCCGCGGAGGGCTGGACGTCCCAGTTCCGCCTCGAAGAGGTCGACGGTACCCCGATGTCGCTGGACCGCATGCCCGCCGGCATCGCCCTCACGGAGCGGCGTCCCGCCCACGGCAAGCTGTGGATGACCGGCTTCGACGGCGAGCGGAAGCTGCTCGCCGTGACGGCCGTGCCGCTCTTCGCGTCCGAGACCGAGTTCGTCGGGATGATCGCGCTCTTCTGGCAGTCGAGCCCGGACGACATTTGACATGTCTCTGCAGGTGAAGGTGTGGGGCTGCCGCGGTTCGATCCCCACGCCAGGCGAGGCGACCGTGCGTTTCGGCGGAAACACGCCGTGCATCGAGGTCCGAACCGGAGACGGGGGGTTGCTCATCCTCGATGCGGGCACGGGGCTCCGCCGGCTCGGTGCGCAGCTCGAAAGGCGAGGTCCTCTCCATGTTCTCGTCACCCACCTGCACCTCGACCACGTCGAGGGGTTGAGGTTCTTCGCACCGTTCTGGAATGCGAAGACGGAGCTGCACATCTGGGGGCCGCCGTCGCCGGTGCACTCGCTCGAGGAGCGCATCGCGCGGGCGTTCTCGCCGCCGCTCTTCCCCATCGAGCTCGCGGACACGCCGGCGGACGTGACCTTCCACGACGTGCCCCACGAGCCGTGGGAGATCGAGGGCGTTCGGATCGAGGCGCAGACGGTGTCGCATCCCGGTCCGACGCTCGGCTACCGGCTCTCGCTGAATGGAACCGCGCTGGCGTACATCCCTGACCACGAGCCCGTCCTCGGCGTCGAGCTCGCGGATCTCGGGTCGGAGTGGATCTCCGGTCATGCGCTCGCCGAGGACGTCGACCTGCTCCTTCACGACTGCCAGTTCAGCGAGGTCGAGTACCCGTCCAGGATCGGCTGGGGACACTCGAGCGTGGCGCATGCCGTGGAGTTCGCGCAGCGCGCCGACGCCCGCCGCCTGGTGCTGTTCCACCACGACCCGGACCGCTCGGACGACGGGGTCGACCGGCTCGTCGAGCGCGCGCAGGAGCTGTGGGGCGAGGCGTCAGGAGATGCGCCGGTCGCCGCGTCCGAGGGCATGACGCTCGACCTCTAGCACCCTCGAACCGGTCCGGCTCTCGGGGCGAACAAGCCGCGAGTGCCACCGAGTGCCGTACGACCGCGCGGCACTCCGACATCGAGGGAGGACGTCCATGTCGCAGCTCCAGCCCGCACTGCAGGCGAGAGACACCGATGCACCCGGAGTGCGGGCGTGGAGACACGCGCTGACGCGCCGCGAGTGGGCGAGGCTGGGCGGCTTCGCAGGCAGCGTGCTCTTCCTCACTGCTCTCGGCTGGGGGCTGTTCCTCTACTACGCGCGCCACAACCCGGCGCTCGCCGGCCTGGGCACGCTTGCGTACACCTTCGGGCTGCGGCACGCCTTCGACGCCGATCACATCGCAGCGATCGACAACACGACCCGCAAGTTCCTGCAGGACGGCAAGCGCTCGCTCGGCGTCGGCTTCTTCTTCTCGCTCGGGCACTCGACGGTCGTCTTCGCGCTCACGGCGAGCCTCGCGATCGCGGCCAAGACCGTGAACTCCAGGGTTGCGAGCTTCCAGGACATCGGCGGGTACATCGGAGCATCGGTCTCCGGCGCGTTCCTGATCGTGATCGGCGTCCTCAATCTCCTCGTCCTGCTCGACGTCCTCGGCGTCTTCAAGCGGATGAAGCGCGGCCACTACGACGAGCACAGGCTCGAGGAGGCACTTTCGAACCAGGGCTTCATGAGCAGGTTCCTCCTCCGCCGCGTGGGCGACCGGATCGACACGAGCTGGAAGATGTACCCGCTCGGGATCCTCTTCGGGCTCGGCTTCGACACCGCCACCGAGATCGGACTCCTCGCGCTCGCCGCAGGGGTCGCGACGCACCACGTCCCCTTCCTGGCGATCGTCTCGCTGCCCATCATCTTCGCGGCGGGCATGAGCCTCATGGACACCGCCGACGGAGCCTTCATGAGTCACGCCTACGGGTGGGCCTTCTCGAACCCGATCAGGAAGGTCTACTACAACATCACGGTCACTAGCCTGTCGGTCGCCGTCGCCCTCGTCATCGGGACGATCGAGTTGCTCCAGGTCGTGGCCGCGAGACTCGCGCTGGAGGGCTCGTTCTGGTCGTTCCTCGACGATCTCGACTTCGGCCGGATCGGCTACGTCGTCGTCGGACTCTTCATTGCGACCTGGGCGTTCTCCCTGATCCTCTGGAAGGCGCGGAGGATCGAGGAGCGCTGGGGGCGCATGGTCGAGTCGTAGTCGCTCCGCTTTCGCCACGGCTGCGGTTGCACGGCGTCTTGGGCTTGCCGCTCCGCCTCGACGGCGGTAGGACTGCGACGTGCGTCTCCTGGTGACCGGCGGGATCGGTGTTCTCGGCCGCGCGACGGTTCCGCTCCTTCACGAGCAGGGGCACGAAGTGGACGCTCCCCTGCCCACGGAGCTCGACCTCTTCGATCCGATCGCGGTCGCACACGCGGTCGACGGTGTTGCGGGGATCCTGCATCTGGCGACGCGGATCCCGCCACGCGAGCTGGCGAGCGACCGGGAGGCGTGGCGGGAGAACGACCGCCTGCGCGCTGAGGCGTCGCGAATCCTCGTCGACGCCGCGCTGGCCGCTGAGACCGAGGTGTACGTGCAGCCGAGCGTCGCGTTCCTCTATCCGCCGGACGGACAGGTCGACGAGGAGACGCCGCTCGCACCCGCGCCGGAGAACCTGCGCTCCGTGCTGTCCGCCGAGGAGGAGGCGGCTCGGTTCGCGGCATCGGGTCGGCGCGGCGTAGTCCTGCGGCTGGGCCTTCTCGACGGCCCAGACACCGGCAACGAGTTACCCAGCCTGCGGCGGGGGTCCACCCTGCACGTTTCCGACGCGGGACGTGCCCTCGTCGCGGCGCTCATCCTTCCGAGCGGTGTCTACAACGTCTGTCGCGACGGCGAGCACGTGTCGAACGAGCGGCTCAAACGCACTGGCCACTGGCGTCCCGAGCGCTAGGGCTTTGGCGCACGGGTGCAGCGAGGTGTCTAGAGCGCTGGGCGGATGGGCGGCCGGTCGGGGCCGTGATGGGCCGTGATCGCGGCCGCGAGGCCGGAGCGAACGGCCGCCAGCTGCTGCTCGCCGATCGCGGCCGCCCATTCGGCTTCGATGTCGGTGTAGATGCGCTCGACGTCGGTGAGGAATTGGCGACCGCGCGGGGTGAGCCGGATCGTCGTTGCCCGACGGTCGCGGGGATCCGCGTCTCGTGTGGCGAGGCCGGCTTCTTCGAGGCCGGCAACGACCTTCGCTGCGGCTTGTTTGGTGGTTCCGAGCAGGAGTCCGATCTGCGAGATGCTGCGCGGCTGGTCGCGGACGGAGAGGAGGACGAATCCCCAGAGTGGTCGCGTTCGTTCCCAGCCGCGCTGCTCGAGGCGGTCGTGGAGTTCGTCCACGACGGCGCTGAGCGCCATCGCGAGCAGACGTGCGAGCGGTTCGTCGGCGTCTACTGCGTCCAAGGGGGTGCAAACGGCTCGCCGCCGTCGACCATCGCCTGGCCGCCGACCGGCAGGTACGCGATCGCAACGAGCGGCTCGCTCCCGGCGGCGGCGAGGCTGAAGGGTGTATGCGGCGGCACGACGATGGCCCCGCCGACGGCGACCTCCTCGACGACTCCGTCGAGCGACGCTCGCGCGGTGCCAGCAAGGACGACGAGGATTTCCTCGCGGGTCAGCTCGTGCGGAACCGGCTCGGCGTCCGGCGACAGCTCGACCCGCCAGACGCTCGCCTCTTGCGAGCCAGTCGACGGGGCAGCGAGCTGCCAGAAGCGAGTCGCGTGCACCTCGTGGGTGGGTCCTGAGGGTGGCTGAGTGATCGGCATGCCCTGCATAATAGACAACTCAGTTGTCTATTACAATACAACGGGGGCGCGTGCTCGGCATCCGACCTCCCGCAGGCCGCTAACCACTTTCAATCTGCTTGGGAACCACCCGCCCACGCCTCGAGTCGTGGGGCAGGATCGTCTTCCTATTTGTGAGGAGGACAGGGGGGATTCGAAGGCTTCTTCGGCGGGGGATCGCACTCTGCCGCGACCGTTACGGTCACGGTCTCCGTCGGGCCGGGCACGGTGGTCGTGACGGCCGCGCCGGGCACGGTCGTCGTAACGGCCGGCCCTGGCACGGTCGTCGTAACGGCCGGCCCCGACACCGTCGTCGTGACCGTCGGTCCGGGCACACGGACTGTCTCCGTCTCGCCGGACACCGTCGTGGTCACGGCTGCGCCGGGGACGGTGGTCGTCGTCGTCGACCCCGGAACGGTCACGAACGCCGTCGTGGCGGGTGCGGTCAGCGTCTTGCCGGGAGCGGCACCTGCGGGCGTCGAGTCTCTCGCTCGATCGTCACGGTCTGGCCCGGTGTCGTCTCCGTGACGATGCGGGGCTTGCCCTCGATCGTGCGCTCGTGGGTAGTCCAGACCGCGTTGTGAAGGGCTCCACCCACGGCGCCCTGGGCGATCATTCCCATTGCACCGACACCGACGAGATAGGCGACTAAGCGTGCCAACCCCGCGCCCCTAGCACGCGCCGGATGAGGAGAAGGCCCAGCGCGGCGACGAGGAGCCCGACGTTCGTCAGCCTGTCGATGAGGATGGCGTACACCGCGACGCCGAGGCCGCAGACCTGCACGGCAAGGAGCACCGAAGAGGGCGGCCACAGGTCGCGCTCGCGCTCGTGCGCGTCGAGAACCTTGACCAGATCGCGCGCGTCCGAGAGCACGGCAGGCGGGGGTGCCAGCTCACTCCCGGGCACCTCGATGTCCTCGACCAGCTCGTGCGCCGTCGCCGTCAGCACTCCGACCCGCCACAGGACGCGTTCCAGCTCCTGGACCGTCGCCTCTCGCCTCCATTCCTCGGAGAGCGTGTCCGTCCGGGGATCCTGTTCCCCGGCGCGTGACTTCCTGGGCAATGGCAAGAACACGCCTTCGAGTGTGCACACGCCAACGAGGCAAGTAAGTCCCCCGAACGAAGGACTCCGTCCCCAAGATGGGGACTCTCGGCGACGTACTCGTCGTCGAATCGCACGAGGCTCGGCCACCGTCGCCCGACCCCGCGACAGGCGATCCCGCAATCCAAGGAACTACGGCGTATTCATGCTCCGCGTGGGTGCCTCTCGCGAAGGCGGTCGGCGCGACCGTGGAGCCGCCTACGCGAAAAAGCGGCGCGGGTTCTCGAGCAGCATCTCGTCGATCTGCGCCTGCGTCACGCCTAGCTCGCGCAGCGCGGGGAGGACCGTGCGTCGGGATGTGCAGCCAGTCGGCGACCTCGCCCTCGAAGATCGGGTTCCCGACCATGAAGTCGTGGAAGGCCCCGGCGTCGTGGCCGAGGTGGACTTGGCGGGTGTATCCCTCGGCGACGAGCGCGGCGAGCGTCCGAACGCGGTCGGCGTCCGGGTTGAAGTGCTCGATGTGGAAGCGGTCGTGGCCGAGCCACGCGCCACTGTCGGCGATCGCGCGCTGGTAGTCGAGGTCGTTGCTGTCGCCCATGTGGGCGATCACGATCCGGTTCGGCGCGACGCCCGCGTTCAGCAGGAAGTCGAGGGCAACCCGGCCCGTCTGGTGTGCCGCGTTCGTGTGCACCATCACCGGCGAGTCCGTCTCGATCGACGCGGCGGCGACGCAGGACAGGATGCGCGGGATGTCCCCGACGAGTCCGTGCACCTCGACGCAGCACTTGAGGAACGCAGCCTTGATCCCGGTGTCGTCGATCCCCTCGCGCAGCTCGCGCACGAGCAGCTCGACGATCTGGTCGTCGCTCCGGTAGGCGAGGAACGGCGGCAGCTCGATGAACGAGTAGACGCCGGTCGCTACGACGATGTTCACATCCACGTGCTCGTTGATCCGGGCGAGCCGGCGCACGTCGCGGCCCCAACCGATCGCGGTTGCGTCGACGAGCGTCTCGTAGCCCGCCTCCTGCAGACGGCGGAGCTTCGCGATCACATCGGCGACACCGGCCTCCTCGTCCCAGTAGCGCGCACCCCAGACATGACCGAAGTTGGCGAGCGCCTCGGGGGCGAGGAGCACGACGTGCTCGTGCATCAGCGTCCGGCCGAGCGCCTCGAGTGCGAGGGGCCCGCGGACAGTCGCGACGGTGCTGCGTGAAGAGGGCATTGCGCGACTCTACGTCGCGGGCGCGCGAGGATCGTGGCGCCGGTGTAGCGCTGCAGCCGACTCGGATGCCCGCACTCTTGTGGGTGCAGCAGAACTGTGGGAGGCTCGGCTCCCCGATCCGCAGGTAGCCGGCGAGTTGGGGATCGTAGTAGCCGCTAGGAGACAGTCTCGGCTCCGCCCTTCGCGAGACTCGCCGTCACCTACGCAACGTCACGCAAGCTCGGCGTGCTGTCAGTCAGATAGCGAACGAGCCAGCGCAGAGCCGCCTTCTCTCATACTTCGGTGATCCGCGCTCCCGCGTTCATTGGCGAGCACCGGTGTCCGGCTGCCAGGCCGGGGCGCGCGCCGAGTCCTTCTGCTTCGTGCACGGGATGAGAGGGCGCACCGCGCGGCTCGCGAGGTTGATCAGCGAGATTCCCGTGCACGCACGGTTCGGTGACGTCTCGAACGCGATCGTTCGACCGTCGGCAGACCACGTCAGTCCGTAGGAGAAGATCTCGAAGAGCCGGTTACGCAGAACCTGCCGGAGATGGGAACCGTCACGGTTCACCATGTAGATCGCCGCCATGCCGTTGACCGGGCTGTCCCGGGTAAAGCGCACGAAGGCGATTCGGGTTCCATCAGGCGACCATGCTGGAGCGCCATCGAGGGATCCCGCTGTATGCGTAAGCTCGCGCGGACGGCCCCCGGTCGCGGCGATCACCCAAATGCCGCGCGATGACGTGAAGCTCTTCGACCGGCTGAAGGCGATCTCGCGGGCGTCTGGTGACCAGGCCGGGCGGGCGTCGAGCCAACCTCGAGTGAGACGCCGCTCGTTCGAGCCGTCGGCGTTCATCACGAAGATGCTGCCGGGTCGCACGATAAGCGCGGTCGGGAGCGAGTCGCCGCGCACAAACACGATCCTGCCTCCGTCGGGTGACCACGCAGGTTGGCCGGAGTGCGCACCGTTCCGCTCCGGCGTGAGCTGCTTGAGATGGCTGCCGTTTGCGTCCATGACGAACACATCGTCGTCGCTGAGGGTCGTGTACTCGCCGACATCCTCGTTCCGCGTGAAGGCGATGTGCCGTCCATCGGGAGACCACGCGGGATTTGTCGTGGGGAGTTTCGAGGTCAAGCGCCGCTTGTCCGCGCCGTCGCTCCGCACCGTGCAGATCGCCCACCAGGGGTTGTGTTGTTCCTTACAGCTGTACGCGATCAGATCGCCGGTAGCGGGTGGCGTCGTGTCGTCGCGGGTGAGGGCGAGGAGGGCTACACCGACGCCGACGAGCGCGGCAGCGCCGACTGCGACAATGGCGATGAGAGTGCGATGCGACGGCATCGAGACCTCCTGAGCTATTCATGATGACGCGTCGGCGTTGTGTGGGCCTACTCCGCCTTCCGCCCGTAGCCCATCAACCGCGGGGAGGCGAAGAACACGATGTCCTCAAGGTCTCCGTTCTCATCGAGTGTCCACTCACCGCTCGCATCGCCGTGCAGATCGTGCCGTCATCGCGCTTGTACTCGTATGTGCCCTGCGGTGACGGCGGAAGTCCGTGGACGATTTCGAACCTCTCGACGCGCTCCCCCTCGGGCGATTGGTGCTCACTCATGCGTTCCCTCGTTCGCCGTCTTGCGGCTTAGGCGGCTGCTCTTCTGCTGCACCCTCGTCGGTCGAGTTGCGCCTCGGCTTCACAACGACAGCCCGTGCGGGCCGTAGATCCTGTCAAGGTCCGCGTGCGACAGCGGTCGCATCCTTGATGGATCGAGCACGCGCCTCTTCGGTGGTTCGGTCATGCCCTTCTCCTCTTCGTTCGCCTTGCCCCAGCGGGGCCGCATCGCTTGCGCCACCGTGAGCGAACCCCGGTTGGCGGCGAGCCTCTGTGCTCGCACTCTTGATGCCGGGGCAAACAGTACCCGAGGCTCTGAGCGCATCGCGAGGGAGGCGATGACTACCGACCTGGGTCGATGAGCAGCGGTGTGCCTGCCTCAGGAGGGTTGCGGCCGGGGACTCTCGCCTCGGATCGGGAGCCAGTAAAAGACGTTGAACGCGATGATCACGGCTACGCCAAGAACGGGAAGCGCGGCACCAAGCAAAGCACCAGTTGCGAGCCAGGCTAGGGCGAGCTGAAAGCGCTTGCCGATGGCTCTTGCGCCGTCTGAGTCAAGTGCTTCGCTGAGAAGCCGGTAACGGCATGCGTACTGCCAGACAGCGTTGAAGGTCAGCGCCGTTACCCAAAACGCGATGCCGTAGAAGACGACGGCGGTTCGCTCGCCGCGCCCGCTGCGAAACGCCCCGGCAAGGACAGAGGTGGCGAACGGAAGGAACGCCACGACCATCAGCAGCAGCGTGTTCAGGAGCAGCACGACCCGGTCGGCTGCACGGATGTGGTCGAACATGACGTGGTGGTTGGCCCACACCTGTCCGATGAACAGGAATGTGACGGCATAGGCGAGATAGGACGGCCACAGCGCAACAAGGCCATGCAGCAAGTTGCTGTAGTCAGCCGGTGGCCTGATCTCCAGAACGAGCAGAGTGATCGTGATGGCGAACACAGCATCACTGAACGCCACCAACCGGCTGGGGTCGCGGTGCACAGAGGGTGGGTCCGCCCCAGCTTTGCCTCCAGGTGCTCGCGCCATCCCGAGCCAACCCATCCGGCGATTCACGACGAGACCCGCTTCGCGTCGCGCTCCATCCCACCGATCGGATACCCGGAAGGAGGCCCGAGCACTCACGCCTAAGACCTGGCCGGCGTCCGAGCACTTCACGAGGGGAGGGTGTCGACGGGTGGGCGGCGATAATCGTCGTCGCATGAGACGAGTCCACCCGATGTGGATCGCATCGGTCGTTCTCGCGGCGATCCTGCTTGTCATCTACCTCGATCGCTATCGCACCCCGTCGAAGGAGAGAACGCCCCGGCGACGGTGCTCGTCGCGAAGCGACTCATCCCGCGCGGGACGCCCGGCACGCTCATTGCAAGCCAGTCGATGTACGCGCCCAAGACTCTCCCGCCAGAGGAAGTCGAGTTGGGTGCGATCTCCGATCCGGCATACCTCAGAGGGCGCACTGCTGCGGTCGACATCTTCCCCGGCCAGCAGTTGACGGCAACAGACTTCGCTGTGAGCGACATGCCAACGCCGTAACCCGAAAGGAGACCCCACCGCCGCAGCACCTCGCGAGGGGGAGGGGGGTGACCTCCTACCTCATGAGTTGGGTCGCGAAGATCATCTTCATGTCGTCCCAGCCGAGCTTCTCGACGGCTTCGGCCGTCCGAGGCAGGCGCGGACTCGCCGCTTCCTCGGCTTGAGGAGGTCTGCCCAAGCCTTCTCTCAAGAGAAGCTCGATCGCCGCGACTCGCGACCGAACGTCCGGGATCTTGACCTCGACTCGCTGCTTCTTGCCGCAGCCCGAGCAGGCCGCGGTAACCCAGGTCTCCCGTGTCGCTCCGAGGGCGGCGTCGAGAAGCGCGGGCGAGATGTATCGAGGGAGGCGGCTGCGGCCTCCGCGAGTCGGGGTCGGACCTGAGCCGGGTCGGTATGGCCGTTCCCGCTCGCGAGAGTGGTCGCGACCTCGGCCACGAGCGGCTCGGTCACCGTGCACTTCCTCCGGCGCGGATGGTCTCCATTTCGGACCCGCTCCTCTCCGATCTCCTCGGCCATCGTTGCGTGATGCGAGCAGAAGGCGGAGTCGGTGACAGCGGCGGAGCGGCACGCGGTTCCTGAGCGGAGGAGTGCCTCGCACGAGGCCATGAGGAGATGGTTGCGCACGCCAGGACTGGTGTCCACGGCACCACGGCGATCCTTACGCTCCGAGCATGGCTCGTCGCCTGTTACTCGCTGCCGCGATCCTCGTCCTCGCCGTCGTCGCGGCTGGCTGCGGTGGAGGTCGGAGCGAGCAGAAGTTCGAGCTTCGCATCTACGACCCTACGGGCGACGTGCCCGTTGAGTTGACGAGCGCCGACATGGTTCGTAGCAGCGCCAAGGTGGTGTCGCCGTTCCCCAGCGAGTTCGTCGCGGTGTCGTTTGCACTGACGGACACGGGCACCTCGAAGCTCTGTCGCTTGACTCGGGCAGTCGCCCGACGCGGACGAGAATTCGGGAAGCGGCAGGCGTTCGTCATCGAGATCAACGGCCGCGTGGTGCTGCGACCCAAGCTCGATCACGAGGCGACGCCTGACGGCATCTGCGGAGCGTCGGGTTTCGAGATACAGGGCATGCGATTCAAGAAAGCGCGGGCGCTCGCCAAGCTCATCCGCGGGTGATGTGTAGCCGGGGGGTCCGGGTCCCTCCCTCGCGCTGATCGTCCGAACCTCACGGGACGAGGTCCCCCGCTCACCAGCACCGGTCGAGGGGGCAGACGATCGCGGAAGGCGACCTGTACCTGTAGCTCTGCACTTGTCGTCGGCGAGACGTACAGGTGGTGGCGCTTCTCTCCTTCCGGCGGAGGAACTACGTTCAGGGCTTCGATTTCGGCTTGACCGTCGCTGACGCGTTCGTACGCGAAATCCGAGACATCGGTTAACCGACTGTTGACTGCCGAGCGCGGTACGGCGTAGTCGAACTTCGACCTCGGGCGAGGAAGCCGAGCCTATTCGGGCTGGAACAGAGCGATCGTGTTGCCGTCCGGATCCTTGAACCACGCCGACTTCCCGATGCCTGGACTCGTTCCGATCGAGTCGACGGTCTTGAACGTCGGGAAGTCGTACTCCTCGAAGACGACGCCTCTGGCTGTGAGCTCCTGGACGTCGGCGGCAACATCGCTCGTCCAGAACCGCACCTGCGTATGGTCGGCGAGGTTGGGATTGCCGCGCCCGTAGACGAGGAGAGTGGTGCCATCCCCGCACTCGAACACGAGATGGTTCTCGATCGTCTCCGGGGAGAGCCTCAGCCCGACCTTCTGCTCGTAGAACTCTTGGCTCCTGACGAGATCGGTCGAGCAGAGAACCGCCGAGATCCTGTTGTCTGCCACCACGTTGCACACCTCCGGCGCTTGAGATGACGACATTGCTGTGTGCGGTGATACCTGGCACGCAACCTATCGCCCGTGGCACCCACCCAGCGCGTCGTGCCGGATGGGGAGACGTTGCAGTCGTAACGTCCGCGGGAGGACAATCGCGCTCGATGAGCGACGTGCAGCCGTCGGGGACGGTGACCCTGGTGTTCACGGACGTCGAGGGGTCGACCAAGCTGCTCGAAGAGCTGGGCACGGATGCCTATCGCGACGCGCTCGCAGAGCACCGGCGGGTCATGCGGGAGGCGTTCGGCGCACACGAAGGCTACGAGGTCGACTACGAGGGAGACGCCTTCTTCTATGTGTTCGCCTCGGCACAGGCGGCGGCGTCCGCGGTGAGTGAGGCGATGGTCGGGCTCGCGGAGGGTCCGATCCGCATCCGCGTCGGCGTCCACACCGGCGAGCCGGCTCTCGACCCGCCCAAGTACGTGGGCATGGATGTGCATCGGGCGGCGAGGATCATGAGCGCTGCTCGCGGCGGGCAGGTGGTGCTCTCGCCCTCGACGGTGGCGTTGCTCGAGCCGGGGTCGTTCGAGCTGCGCGATCTCGGCGAGCATCGCTTCAAGGACCTGAGCGCTCCGGAGAGGGTGTTCCAGCTGGGCGCGGGCGAGTTCCCGCCGATTCGCAGCCTCCACCGAACGAATCTGCCGGTGCCGGCGACGCCCTTCCTCGGGCGTGAGCAGGAGCTGGCGGCGGTGGTGGGGATGCTGGACGAGCCGGACGCGCGCCTCGTGTCCTTGGTGGGTCCGGGCGGGACGGGGAAGACGAGGTTGGCGTTGCAGGCGGCGGCAGAGGCGTCCGACGCCTACCCGGATGGGGTGTTCTGGGCGCCCTTGGCGCCGCTGCGCGATCCGGCGCTCGTGCTGCCGGCGGTTGCGGCGGCGCTCAGCGTCATAGAGGGAAAGGAAAGCTCGCCGGTCGACGATCTGGCGCGGGCGCTAGCCGGTCGGCGGCTGCTCGTGTTCGTCGACAACGTCGAGCACCTAATGCCGGACGCCGCGGATCTCGTCGGCGCCTTCGTGGAGGCGTGCCCGACGGTGACGACGGTCGTGACGACGAGGGAGCGGCTGCAGCTCCCGGGCGAGCACGTGTATGCGGTCCCGCCGATGAGCGAGACGGACGGGGAGGAGCTGTTTCGTAGCCGAGCGGCCGCTGTCGGCGTGGAGCTGGAAGCGTCGGAGGAGCTGCGGACGCTGTGCGCTCGGCTGGACAACCTGCCTCTGGCGCTTGAGCTAGCGGCGGCGCGCACGGTCGTCTTCAGCCCGGCGCAGCTCCTCGACCGGCTCTCCCAGCGCCTCGACCTGCTCAAGGCAGGACGTGGGGTGGATGCGCGGCAGGAGACGCTGCGCTCGACGATCGCTTGGAGCCACGACCTCCTCGACGCCGACGAGCAGGCGTTCTTTCGGCGGCTGAGCGTGTTCGCGGCGGCGCCGGCGGCTGCAGCTTCGAGTCCGCGGAGCAGGTCGCCGGTGCGGACCCCGACCTGCTGCAGTCGCTGCTCGATAAGAGCCTGCTTCGCCGCCGTGACGGGACGCTTGAACCCCGGTTCTGGATGCTCGAGACCATCCGCGAGTTCGCCGCCGAGCAGCTCGCAGCTGCGGGAGAAGCCGACGACCTGAAGCGTCGTCACCTCGACCACTACGCCGCCCTCGCCGAGGACAGCTTCGACGAGACGCTGCTCGGCTACGACGATCTCGACCGGATGGAGGAGGAGCGCGAGAACCTCCGGGTCGCGTTCGACCTCGCGCTCGAGATCGAGCCTGCGCTGGCGCTGGAGCTGGGACGCAGGCTGATGCCGTCCTGGATGCGGCGCGGCGACTTTCGGGAGGGGCGAGCGCGGCTGGCGGCTGCGCTGTCCCGAGCCCCGCACGCACCTGGACTCGCGCGCGCGTGGGCACTGCGCGCTGCAGCCTTGCTCGCGAGCCAGCAGAGCGATCTCGCAGTCGCGGACAGCTTTGGGTACGAGGCACTCGCTCTCTTCAGGGAACTCGGCGACCGGCGTGGAGTGGGCTGGACGCTGCACGTGCTCGGCTGGAACGCGGTGGCTCGTGGCGCTTACGGCGAGGCCAGACGGCTGTACGAGGAAGCCGCGGACGCGCATGGTGGCCCCGGCGACGAGCAGCTTCAGCGTCGCGCGCTCATGGCTCTGGCCAACGTCGAGTCCCTCCAAGGAGACCACGTCGAGGCTGTCAGCTTGCTTCGCGACGTCGTCGCGGGCACGCGGCGCGAAGGGTCAACCCTCGACCTGGCGTTTGCACTCGGCAATCTGGGCGTCGCGTTGGACATCGCCGGAGAGATGGAGCAGGGGCGACGGTCGATGGAGGAGAGCATCGCGCTGCTCAGGCAGGACGCCCGCAAGCCGGCTCTCGCAATCGGACTCTGCAACCTCGGCTACGTGCTGCGAGCTAGCGCTCCGGACGACGCGCTCGCTCACTTCAGCGAGAGCCTCACGCTCTCGCGCGAGATCGAGGAACCGCGCACCATCGCCTATTGCCTCGAGGGAGGTGCCGGGATCCTCGCCGCGCGCGACAACCCTACGAACGCCACGACCCTGCTCGCTGCCGCCTCCGCCATCCGCGCGCGCACCGGCGCGGTTTCCTCGCCAGGCAGACGAGCCACAGCCGAAACCGTCGCGGCGCAGTGTCGCGAGGCGCTGTCCGCCGAGGCCTTCGCCCGAGCCTGGGAAGAAGGCATCGCGCTCGATGCCAACACCGCGGCCGACTGGGCGCTCCGACTCTTCAAGGAAGCGGAGTAGCGGTGATCGCGGGAGGCATCACGGGTAGCAACCCCCGCCCCGTTTCCAAATCGTTTCCATGACGGGGCGTCGTGACGCTCGCCCCGCGACCGACGATCCCGCAACCCGATCAACCATGCGGGATCCCGCCAAGCCCTCTGACGGACTCGAACCGTCGACCCCCTCCTTACCATGGAGGTGCTCTACCGACTGAGCTAAGAGGGCAGGACGCTGGAGTGTAGCCCCGCTCGAGAGCCGGAGCCGGGCTCCGCCCGGCGAGAGCTCCGATGCGCGGCACGCAAAGCGAGCGTGGAGGACGGGGCTCGTGGGGGAACCTTGGTTCCCCCACGACTGTGCAGGGAGGAGGATTCGAACCTCCGAAGGCTGAGCCAGCGGGTTTACAGCCCGCCCCCTTTGGCCACTCGGGAATCCCTGCGGGGCGGGCAATTCTAGCCGTGGCTATTCGACGAGCACGGTCAGCCACTCTCGCACGGCCGCGGCGACGCCGTCACGGTCCGAGCGCAGGCTGTGGTCGCCGCGGACGAGGACGACCTCACGGTCAGGTCCGGGCGGAGGAACGCCGAACGGGTCGCGCTCGCCCTGGACGACGAGAACCGGAACGGTCACGGCGTCGAGCTCTGGTAGGCGGCTCGCGGCCGTGCCGGTTCGTCGCGGCGGCACGAGTGGGAACGCGAGGCAGAGGACGCCGATCGCGCCGGTCGCCGATGCAGTCCGACACGCCACGCGCGCGCCGAGGGAGCGACCGCCGACGACGAGCGGCAGCGCGGCGAGCACGTCGCCGCGGAGATGATCGACGACTGCGGTCCAGGCGCTGTCGAGTTGAGGAGCCGGAGCGGGCGCGCGCCGCCCTGCGACCCGGTACGGCTGCTCGACGAGCGCGACCTCGAACCCGAGATCGAGCGCGACGTCACGGGCTGTCACGAGGTCGGACGACCCCACGCCGCCCGCCGGCGCCGTGGCCGAGCACGAGGGCTGCCCTCCGCCCGTCCACCCGATGCAGATGGACGCGCGCGAGGCCATGTGGTGTTTCGACGTCGAGCAGCCTCGTCTCTCATCGCCCGGCCACTACCATCGCACGGTGGAGCGAGTCGACGTGCTCGTCGTGGGCGCAGGGCCTGCGGGCTCTGCGACCGCGATCCACCTCCGCCGTGCGGGTGCAAGCGTGCTGCTGGTGGACAAGGCACGGTTCCCGCGCGACAAGCCCTGCGGCGGAGGGCTGACCGGACGCGCGTTGCGGCACGTTCCCTGCGCGGTCGATCCGGTCGTCGAGCACGTCGTCGACCGGATCGTCGTCCGTGCGAGCTACGGACGGAAGGTCGCTCGCGGGAGCGATGCGCGGCTCATCGACATGACGCAGCGGCGACGGCTCGATCTCCATCTCGCAGAGCAGGCTGCGGCGGCGGGCGCCGACTTCCGTGATCGCACCGCCGTCGCCGAGGTCGAGGTCGACGAGGCGGAAGTGCGGGCACGCGTCGGCGACGCGCGCGTCAGTGCGAGCTTCCTCGTCGGCGCGGACGGCGCCAACGGCGTCGTGGCGAAAGCGGCGGGCCTCGGTGCACGGGATCGTCCGGGGAGTTGCGCTCGAGGGGAACGTCCCCTGGGGGGCACTCGAGCGCTCGGCGTACGCAGGCACGGCCTGGGTCGAGCTCGGCGTCGTCCCTGGCGGCTACGGCTGGGTCTTCCCGAAGGGCGACCACGCGAACCTCGGAGTGGGCGGATGGCTGACCGAGGGGCCGAGCCTCCGAGCGCACCTCGACCGGCTTGCCCGGGCGCACGGCGTCGACCCGGCTTCCCTCGAGAGCGTCCGCGGGCACCGCCTCCCGATGCGCCGTCTCGGCGCTCCGGCGGCGCGCGGCCGTGTGCTGCTCGTGGGAGATGCGGCCGGGCTCGTCGATCCGCTGTCCGGGGACGGGATGTACGAGGCGTTCGTATCGGCCCGACTCGCGGCCGAGGCGATCGTCGCCTCGCGGCCCGACAGCTACGAGCGGGCGCTCTCCGCCGCGCTCGACCGTCATGCGGCCGCCTCGTGGAAGGCGAAGAGCGTCGCGGATCGCCACGCCGACGTGTGCGTATGGGCGCTTCGGGCGCCCGGGGTCTTCGGCGCAGTGTGCGGTCTTCTCGGCGGGGAGCTCGGGCACCCGAGCGAGGCAGCACGCATAGCGCGGCCCGCTCTCCGCGGACTCTCCCGTCTTGCCCGCCCGCCCGCGGCGGGCTGACAGCGCTAGTCCTGCGCCTGGTCGAACGTCGAGGCCTGGCGTGCGAGCACGCTTCCGACGACGCCGTTCTTCACCTGGCGCACGACGACCGTCACCTTCTTGAGCGGTCGACCTCCCGTCGGCGTCACCGTCACGACGTACGTGTCGACGCGATAGGTTCGACTGTCCGGCCCGGAGACGGTTTGTGACGCCGTCGTGGCGGTCGTGGAGGGTGTTGCGTTCGGCGAGCAGCTCGACCCCGTGACCTGGGAGGCCGAGTACGCGCTGTCTCCGCTGTACGTGCTGTCGCCGCTCGTCGATGCGAGGTAGATGCAGGCGTAGGGGAGTGTCCGGTACGTCTCCATCTGCGCGTCGCTCAGCGTTACGGCCGTGCCCTTCATGCTCGCGCGGCTCAGAGACGTGTACGAGCTCGAGAAGACGGTGAGCTGTGCGGAGATGGCGATGGCGAGGATTCCCATCGCGATGATCAGCTCCACGAGGCCGAACCCCCCTTCGTCGCGACGCACGCGGCGCACGGCCGACCGGGCCGACCGACGGGCGAGGACTACGAGCTCGTGAGCAGCTGTCGCCATGATCCCGGTAGCACTCGCCAGGTGGTCGTCGTGACGGACGACGCCGCGCCGGGCGTTCCCGGCGGGACGGTGGCCACGGTTGCGAACTTGCCGTTTCCGCTCAGGGTTGCGGTATCGGTGATCGCCGGTCCGGTCACGACTGCACCACCCGTCGCGCTGAACGCGCCGTTGACGTACGCGATGACGTTGAACTCGGACTGACCGGTCATCGACCAGCCGTTCAGGCCGACGATGGTGAGTGCTCCCTGTGCGGGATCCCAGTTGCCGGTGCAGCTCGACCCGTTCGGGACGGCCGGCGGGCCGCAGATCGCCGCCTGACCGGACGTCGTCACGAGGCCGTTGGCGTAGATGGAGCCGAATCCCGTGTACTTCGCGGACGACTGACCGGAGAAGCTGAGCCCTCCGTCGATGAGGATCGTGCCGTCGATCGTGATCACGTGCGAGGTGGAGTCCCACGCGAGCCGGCCGATCTTCGTCGTCCCGCTGGGGCTCCAGACCGTGCAGTCGAAGCTCGGTCGGCTGTTGCTCTGCAGCAAGTCCACGGAGCCGAGGCTCGCGTTGAGTGTCGTGTCGCTGTCGAACGTGAACGAGCCCACCGAGCAGACGGGGTTCTTCCAGTTTCCGCTCGCGTACACGCCCGCGGAGTTCGCGGTCGGCTTCGTCACCGCCGACGGCGTCGACGAGTACCCGTTCGCGAACACCTTGGACTGGTTGGACGTGCTGCAGATGACGTTCGAGTTCTGACGGGTGCAGCCGCCGACGGCGGTGAACGAATTGACCTTCTGCGGGGACGTCGCGACGAACGGGTTCGCGGTCGCCGTGTACTTGCCGCCGACGTACACCGTGAGCGTGTTGCTCGTCGCGCCCGGCTGCGAGATGGATGCATTGCCGGTGAGGCAGAGGTCGTTCCGCACGAAGACCGAGACCTGCACCGGCGAGTTTCCGGCGATCGTGGTGCAGCCGGTCGTCGCGTTCACGAAGAAGCCGTAACCGTAGACCGGAGACTGCTGCGTCGACTGGGTCGACTGCGTGCCGTCGAGCTTCAGCTCGAGCTTTCGAGTCACGCGGCCGCTCGGTGACGTGCCCGTGGCGGAGATCGTCCACTCGAGGCCGCTCGTCTTCGTCGCCGAATACGTCCCGGTCCCTCCGTCGATGGAGAACGTCGTGCTCGAGAGAGTCGACCCGATGGGCTGCGTGCCCGTCGAGTCCTGCTGTGTGAGGACGGCGAGCGCGTCGTTGAGTCCTGCCTCGGCCGCGCCGAGTGCGCGCGCGGTGTCCCGATCTCGCCCGGAGCTCGTCTCGTTCGACGTCGTGAACATCGCAACGGACGCGATCGTGACCGAGAGCGTTCCCATGACGACGAGCGCGAGCACGAGCGCGATACCCCGCTCCTCACGAAGCCGGGCGTCGACCCTCGACCGCACTGTTCCGATTCGCTTTCGCATTTGCCGCAGCAGGCGTTTCCGGGTTGCTGGCGCACACCCGCTGATCACGTCATCGGGATCGGTCGCATGTGTGGCCTCCCTCGTCCGGGTGAACGGGCACCGCAGGGAGGGGTCGCGTTCCGCTCAAGGCCAGGGGACTGCGTGACGATTCCCTAGCGATGGCTCACTTGCGGCTTTCGCGGGCCTGTCGACTCGTGCGCGCTCGCATGCGCGACGAGGCCGGCTACACGCTGTTCGAGCTGCTGACCGTCCTGACGATCATGGGCTTCGTCCTCACCGGGCTGACGACCTCGTTCGCCGCCGGGCTGAGCGCCGAGGCGGGGACGATCCGTCGCGCGCAGGCCCAGCAGAACGCGCGGGTTGCGCTCGATCGCATGCGCATCGACATCCACTGCGCGAGCGGTGCGCCGGCTCCCCAAGAGAATCCGTACGGTGGGTTCACGCTGACGCTGACCGAGTCGCCGAACGTCTGCCCCGCCGTGACGACCACTTCGTCCGGAGTGCAGTGGTGCACGATCCCCTATTCCGGCTCGACGACGCACTGGCAGCTCTTCCGCTACCTCGGGACGCAGCTGTCGGACTGCGGCGGCGGAGGGGTCTCGACGCTCCTCGTCGACTACATCACGGCTCCGACGAGCGGGTGGCCGTCGAACAGCGGCACGTCACCCGCACCGACGGACTGGGACGGGAATCTCTGGCCGACGGCATCGAGCTGCCCGGTGGGCAGCCTTCCGGTCGTGGCGGTGTTGCTGACGGTGAATGTCGACCCGGATACGCATCCGGAGCGGGCGTACACCCTCAGCGACTCGATCGCGCTGCGGAACGCGCCTCGCTGCACCTGACAGGCTCAAGCAGCCCCGGGCTCGTGCCGATTCGCGTGTCGATGGAGTTGAACGACCTCCTCCGGCACGCGGTCGACGCCGGTGCGACCGACGTGCACTTCAAGCTCGGACAGCCCCCCGTCCTGCGCACGGACGGCGTCCTGGCGCCTGCGTCCGTCTTCCCGCCTCTCGGCGACGACGAGCTCTCGATGGTCCTGGAGACGCTGACGGCCGGCGCCCCTCGTCGACGAGATGCCTTCGACGAGACGGGCGAGCTCGACATCGCATACGCGCCCGCGGATCTCCCGCGCTTCAGAGTGAACGGCTTTCGCCAGCGTGGTGCCATCTCGTTCGCATTCAGGCGCGTCCCGAGCGCGATCGCAGGATTCGACGAGCTCGGGCTTCCGCCGGGGGTGGAGCGGCTCGCGGACGAGGCGCGAGGGCTCGTCCTCGTGACGGGCGCGACCGGATCCGGGAAGACCACGACGCTCGCGGCCGTCGTCGACTACATCAATCGCTCGCGCGCGCAGCACATCGTCACGATCGAGGATCCGATCGAGTTCCTGCACGAGGACAAGGGCTGCATCGTCAACCAACGCGAGATCGGAGTCGACACCGACAGCTTCGGGCAGGCGCTCCGCCGGGTCCTGCGTCAGGACCCCGACGTGATCTTGATAGGCGAGCTTCGCGACGCCGAGACCGCGCACGTGGCGTTGCAGGCGGCGGAGTCGGGTCATCTCGTGCTCTCGACGCTCCACACGATCGACGCGGCCGAGACCTTGTCCCGTCTCATCGAGTTCTTCCCGCCGGAAAAGCAACCGCAGATCGTGTCCGTGCTCGCCGGGTCGCTTCGCGGCGTGGTCAGCCAGCGGCTGCTGCCGCGCGTCGGCGGCGGGCGAATCCCGGCCGTCGAGGTCATGGTCGTCAACGCGCGGATCGCCGAGCTCATCCGCGAGCGGAAGGGCGAAGCGATCCCGCAGGCGATCGAGGACGGCGAGTACTTCTCGATGCAGTCCTTCACACAGGCGCTCATCCGCCTCGTCCTCGACGGGCTGGTCGAGCGTGACGTCGCCGCGAACACCGCGACGAACCAGCACGACTTCCTCGTCGCGCTCGACCGTGCCGAAAAGCTGGCTCACGTCAAGCGCGAGAACGCGAAGGTGGCGGCACAGACCGTCGCCGAGGTAGCGGCCGAGGAGACCGTGCCGACGTTGCGGATCGCCGGCGCGTGACGCGTCGACGTCGATGACCACCGGCATCGCGCTCGTGGCTCTCGCTCCGGCGCTCGCGCTCGGGAGCTTTCTGAACGTGGTCGTCGCGCGCGTTCCCGCACGGCAGTCGATCCTCCACCCGCCGTCGTCGTGCGGCAGTTGCGCGACCGAGATCCTCTGGCGCGACAACTTCCCCTTGCTGTCCTACGCTCTCCTTCGCGGTCGCTGCAGGCACTGCGACACGCGGATCTCAGCGACGTATCCCCTCGTCGAGGCGATCACCGCGCTCCTCGTCGTGACGTGCTTCGCGGTCTGGGGCCTGAGCGCGGAGGCAGCGCTCGCGGCCGGCTTCTGCGCGGTGCTCGTCGTCCTCTCGCTGATCGACGCGAACGAGCGGATCGTCCCGAATCGCATCGTTCTTCCAGCGGCGGGCGCCGCGCTCGTCGCGCACACGGCGCTCGACCCGAGCCTCGAGTGGCTCGTGTGGGCGGTGATCGCGTCGGGTGCTCTGTTCCTCGTCGTCCTCGCGTACCCGAAGGGCCTCGGGATGGGCGACGTGAAGCTCGCGCTCCTCCTCGGCGCCGTGCTCGGCTCGTCGGTCACGGTCGCCCTCATGCTCGGGCTCTTCGCGGCGCTCGTGCCCGCCGCTGTCCTCGTGTCGCGCCACGGCGTCTCGGCGAGGAAGATGGGAGTGCCGCTCGTTCCGTTCCTCTCGTTCGGCGCGGTGACGGCGCTGTTCTTCGGAGACGCGATCCTCGACGCGTATCTCGGGCTCTTCTAGCGTGGCCCGCGTCAAGCCGGGCTCGGCATCTGCCGATAGCCCGTTCGAGGGAGCCGCCTTGAAGCTCACACGCGCACCAGACGTCGACGACGTCTCGACAACGGAGGCACCGACCGCGTCCGCGCGGTCGCTTGCCACGCCGTTCGGTGTGGACGAGACGGCGGGCCTCTTGCTCGATCTCATCGAGGCGACGACTCTCGTCGACCAGAACGCAATGCCCGTCGTGCGCGAGCGCGCAGCGGGCGGCACGCCGGTGACGCAGGCGCTGATCGACGCTGGCGTGGCGACGTCCGACGGGATTGCGCGGATGCTCGCCGTGCGGCACCACGTGCCCGTCGTGGATCTCGCGAGCGCCGGCGTCGCGGTCGACGCCGCCCAGCTGATCCCGGTTCAGACGCTCGAGCGTTCCGTTGCCGTCCCGTACGCACTCGAGGACGATGTCCTGAAGGTCGCCGTCGCGGATCCCGGCAACCTGCATGCGATCGACGAGCTTCGGCTTGCGACCAAGCACGCCCTCGACATCGGCGTTGCGTCGCGCGACGACATCGTCGCCGAGTTGCAGCGGCTCATGCGCACCGCTGAGGCCATTGGCTCCGTGGTGGCCGTCGACTTCGAGGAGGCCGCCGAGCAACACGACGACGGCGACGATCTGGACGCCGACGACGGCATCTCGGAGGGCCCGCTCGTTCGGCTCGTGAACGCGTTGATCTTCCAGGCCGCCGAGGAGAACGCGTCGGACGTCCATTTCGAGGCGCAGGAGGATGCACTCGTCGTCCGGTTCCGGATCGACGGCGTCCTCCGCGAGGTGCAGCGGGTCCCGAAGAAGATGGCCTCGGGCGTGACCACGCGCCTGAAGGTGCTCGCAAAGCTCGACATCGCCGAACGTCGAAAGCCCCAGGACGGCCGCATCACGCTGTCTACGTCGGCTGTCGGCCGCACGCTCGACATCCGTGTCGCGACGCTTCCGACGGTCGAGGGCGAGAAGGTCGTGATGCGCCTCCTCGACAAGTCGAGGAAGCCGCCGACGATGCCGGAGCTCGGCCTCTCGGACGCGATGCGCCGCGACCTCGAGGGCATCGTGAGGATGCCGACGGGCGCGCTCATCGTCACCGGTCCGACGGGCTCGGGCAAGTCGACGACGCTGTACGGCTGCCTCGCGCTCATCAACCGGCCCGAGATCAACGTGATCACGGTCGAGGATCCGGTCGAGTACCGCCTTCAGGGCGTCAACCAGGTGCAGATCAACGTGCGCGCCGGGCTCACTTTCGCGTCGGCTCTGCGCTCGATCCTTCGGTCCGACCCCGACGTCGTGATGGTCGGTGAGATCCGCGACGTCGAGACCGCCAAGATCTCGATCGAGGCGGCGCTGACCGGCCATTTCGTGCTGTCCACCCTCCACACGAACGATGCGCCGGCGACCATCACGCGCCTCGGCGAGATGGGCGTGGAGCCGTTCCTCACGGGAGCGGCGATCTCCGCGGTCCTCGCGCAGCGCCTGGCGCGAAAGCTGTGCACGCACTGCTGCGAGGCGTACCAGCCGACCGAGGTCGAGCTCACGGAGCTGCGCGTTGCGCCCGAGATCATGAGTGCGCTCGACGGCACGCCGTTCTTCCGGAAGAAGGGGTGCCCGCGCTGCAACCACACGGGCTACAAGGGGCGCGTCGGCGTCTTCCAGTTCCTGCGCATGACCGAGGAGATCGCGGCGCTCGCCGTGCAGCACGCCAGCCGCGACGAGATCGAGCGGGCGGCGGCCCGGGCGGGGATGCGGTCGCTGTGGGACGACGGGCTCGAGAAGGTCGCCTCCGGGCTGACCTCGATCGAAGAGCTCGCCCGCGTTCTCTCCTGAGGCGCCAGTCGGCGGATGGTGTGGGGCGTGGCCGGCGCCTGCGGCGCTCACTGCACGCTCTAACGAGGCCTACGAGGCGGCGACCTCGCAGCCGAGCGCGATGAACGCCTCGACCGCGTGCGTGACGAAGCGCGTTGCCTCGACCGGGGTCGGAAACGGGTACGGGACGGCGGATACGGGCGTCTCGCTCCCGTTCGGCCAGACCTCCGTCTCGACGACGCACCGATGACCCTCGTCGACGGCCCGAAGCCGGGCGACCGAGCGCCCGTCGCGACGCGCGTAACGGACGTAGAGCTCGCGTCCGGCCGGCTGCCGGAGCGCGGGCTCGCTCACCGACGCGCCTCCGTGATCGCCTGGGCGACCGTGCCGGCGTCGGTCACCGAGAACGTCGCCACGACCGTCCCGGGCCGTTTGACGATCAGGACTGCGGGTTCGGGTAGCACGCCCGCCTTCGCCACGAGCCGGGACATCGCGATCTCGTTGAGTGCGCTGAGCCGGACGAACCCGGCGCGACCTGCCTTCGCGCCTGCACGAGCCTCGCTCCGGACCTCGCCGTCCACGGCGGCACCGGGCATCGAGACGCTGACGACGACGATTTTGTTGTTGCCGAGCGCGTTGTCGACGGCCTTCGGGAATCCGCTCGCCGGGCGTGGTGCCGCCGGCTTCGCCGTGGTTGCGGGCATCGACCCGGGCTTGTGTGCGGCGTGGGTCGTCTGAATGACCGTGCTGGAACGTGTCGTGGCGGCCGGATCACCGCCGAGCGCACCCCGACCGAGCAGGAGCAGCATCGCAGCGGCGCCCGTCAGGACGAGCGCACCGAGCAGTGCGACCAGGCGTGGGGAGGGGCTCAGCGTCAGGCTCACGGGGCTCATATCGGCATCGCGCAGGAGGGGCTGAAATGAGAAGAGGCGCGGTCTCCCGCGCCTCTTCGACAACCCCAAGCGCTCGGACTACGCGCAGGTGGCGTTGTTCTTGTAGCTCGAGCCGCTCGGCCCGGGCCCGGCGACGCTCCACGTCTTGCCGCTCACGGTGTCCGTGAGGCAGTACGCGGTCGCGGTCGCGCTCGGGACGGTCAGCGAGGACGAGACGCCCGAGTCGATCGCCTTCAGGGCAGTGTTGTCCATCCCGACGTACGTCCCGTTGTCGCTGTAGTACGCCTCGGCCGACGGGACGGCCGCACGAAGGTTCGACTTCGCCGCGTTGTTGGCCGCGCGATCCTTGAACCCGAGGTACGAGGGAACGGCGATCGCGAGCAGGATGCCGATGATGATGATGACGACGAGAAGCTCGATCAGGGTGAAGCCCTGCTCGGTGTTCCCGTCGAGGCGGGTGCGAATCCGCTTGAACATTGCCGCAACTCCTTCCGCAGTCCGCAATCGATGGGGGGTAGGGCGGATGCGGACGAACCATCGGCGCGGCCCTGGGAGGCGCATACCCCAATTTGGGTGATTCGTGGGTGACTCGCTCGAGCCGGGGTGCCCGCTCTCGGCTCCTGCTCAAGCAGCCTCGGGGCACTGCCGATACGCCAGATGTCCATGGACGCTGCGGTCACCTCCATCGACGACCTGCTCGCTCGCGCAACCGAGGCCGAGGCGTCCGACCTTCATCTGGTGCCCGGCGCCTCACCCACGATGCGGGTGCACGGAGACCTCGTCCCCCTCGCGGGCGCTGCGAAGCTCGTGCCGGAGTCGACGCGGGACCTCCTCTATCGCATCCTCTCGACGGACCAGCAGAAGCAGCTCGAGGTCAACAGGCAGCTCGACTTCTCGTACGGCGTTCCGGGCCTTGCGAGATTTCGCGTCAACGTGCACTTCCAGCGGGGGTCGCTCGCGGCTGCCTTCCGGCACATTCCCGAGGAGCTGCGCACGCTCGAGGAGCTCGGCCTGCCGTCGTCGCTCCGTGACCTCGCAATGCGCCCGCGAGGGCTCGTGCTCGTCACCGGCCCAACCGGATCGGGCAAGTCGACGACGCTCGCGTCGATGGTCGACGAGGTCAACCGGCAGAAGCCGCACCACATCCTCACGATCGAGGATCCGATCGAGTTCGTTCACCGCCACAAGCGCTGTGTCGTCACCCAACGGGAGATCGGGGCCGACGCGCCGACGTTCGCGGAGGCGCTCCGCGCTGCGCTGCGCCAGGACCCCGACGTGATCCTCCTCGGCGAGATGCGCGACCTCGAGACGATCTCGACGTCACTGACCGCGGCCGAGACCGGCCACCTCGTCCTCGCGACTCTTCACACCCAAAGCGCGCCGAGCACGATCGACCGCGTCATCGACGTCTTTCCGCCGGCCCAGCAGGAGCAGGTGCGCATGCAGCTCGCGAACACGCTGCAGGGCATCGTGACCCAGACGCTGCTTCCGACGACGGACGGCCTGGGCCGCGTCGCCTGCCTCGAGATCCTCTTCCCGGACGACGCGGTCCGGAACCTCATCCGCCAGGGCAAGGTCGAGCAGATCTATTCCGTCATGCAGACGTCCACGCAGCGTGGGATGCAGACGATGGAGCACGGCCTCGCCGAGCTCATTCGCAAGCACATCGTCACGCCGGAGGCGGCCTTGGCGGTCTCGAGCCGCAAGGATCAGCTCATCGGAATGCTCGAGCGCAGCGGTGTGCCCGTGTCGCTCGGCGGCATCGATACGCCTCCTGCGGACGGCTCAGCGCTTCGCCTCGCCGGGAGCGGATGATGGACGAGCTGCGGCGCGACGACGAGTACCCGCAAGCCCCGATCGAGGACGACGACGCGGAGGCGTCCATCGACGCGGACGTCATCGATCGCCTCTCCGCATACGGTCACGATTCTGGCCCTGCCGACGATCCCGCTCGACAGACCTCCAACGTCGGAGCGTCGACCGACCCGGACGCGTGGCATGTCGCCGGGCCGGGGTCTGACGCCGACGAAAAACCAGATTCAGCAGACGGCCACGTTGCCGAGACACACCCCGGGAGTGCGGGCGAGCCGGAGTCGAACGCCGCCACCGAGGCCGATCCGACCATCCCCGAAGATCTCGTCCACCCGGAGCCGCTCGGGGAGCCGGAGACGGCAAGTGAGCCCGTCGAGCCCCAGGCCGCGACGACGGCCGCCGAAGACGTTCCCCCGGTGCGGATGGACGTCGACTCGTCCGTCCAGCTCGTGGAGGAAGAGCCGGACGCGGTGGCAACGAAGCGGCGCCGATTCGGCCGTCGTCGCGATCGGGATTCGAAGCCACGGAAGGCGAAGGACGCCCACGACAAGCGCGCAAAGAAGCTCGTCGGGCTGAAGATCGGCGCGACGCAGATCGCCGCCGCCCAGGTCGTGAACAACGGGAAGCCCGAACTCGTCCAGGTCTTTCGCGAGCCTCTGGAGCCGGGCGTCGTGGTGTCGGGCGAGATCCGCGATCCGGAGACGCTCGGCGACGCTCTCAAGCGATTCTTCGAGCTCCACAAGTTGCCGAAGCGCGGCGTGCGACTCGGCCTCTCGAACAACCGCATCGGCGTCCGCGTCTTCGAGATCGACGGCATCGAGGACAGTCAGCTCGAGAATGCGATCCGGTTCCGTGCGGAGGAAGTGCTCCCGATCCCGCTCGACCAGGCGGTGCTCGACTACGTCGTGCTGGGCGACACCGTTCGTGCCGACGGCACCGAGTCGAAGCGCATCCTGCTCGTCGTTGCGTATCGGGAGGTCGTCGACCGGTACCTGCAGGCGTGTCGTCGCGCAGGTCTCCAGGTGGTCGGGATCGATCTGGAGGCGTTCGCTCTCCTCCGGTCGCTCGATGTGCCGGCCGAGCGCGATCCGAGCGCAGGTGCGCTGGTGGGGGTCGCGATGGGGCACGATCGCACGACCATCGCAGTCTCGACCGGACGGTACTGCGAGTTCGCCCGAGTGCTCGACTGGGGCGGCTGGTCGCTGAACGTCGCGATCGCGCGCGAGCTCGATCGCGCTCCGAGCGAGGTCGAGGCGATCAAGCGACAGCTCTCGTTCTCGCACGAGACGAGCGTCGAGGGGCTCACCCCGGAGCAGGTCGCGAAGACACGGAACGGCATCCAGCGAGCACTCGGTGGCTTCGCTCGCGAGCTCGTCTCCTCACTGCAGTTCTACCAAGCTCAGCCCGCAGCCCTCGGCATCGGACAGATCGTGCTCGCGGGAGGCACGGCGCACATGGACGGTCTGGCCGAGGCGTTGGGCGAGCTCGTCGGCGTCCCGATGCGCCTCGGCGATCCCTTCGGTCGGCTCCAGCTCGGCTCGAAGGTCGCACGCGACGCGCAGCCTGGCTCCCTGGCAGTTGCCATCGGCCTCGGAATCGAGGACTGATGCGCGCGGTCGATCTCCTGCCGCGCGACGGCGAACGCCAGCGCGACGGCGGTAGTGCCGGACGCCTGCCGCTGATCGTCGCCGCCGGCGGAGTCGCCGCGATCACGATCGGCGCGGTCGTTCTGTTCATCTCTGCGTCCGGCTCGGTGTCGGACACGCGGACGCAGCTCGACTCGGTGGAAGCGGCGATCGCACGCTTCCCGAGCGGCGGTCAGCCCGTGTTGGCACCCGCGGCGCTCACTCAGGAGCGCGCGGATCGCGTGGCGGCACTCGGTGTGGCGCTCGCAACGCGCGTGCCCCTCGATCGCCTCCTTCGTGAGCTCGCGTACGTGCTGCCGGAGGACGCGTGGCTCACGGGGCTCACGGTGACCGCGCCTGCGACAGATGGGCCGACCGGTGCCTCCCCAGGGGTGCCGGCGCCGGCGTCGACGAGCACGCAGGGCGTGACGATCGAAGGCGCGACCTACTCGAACCGCTCGGTTGCTCGCGTGCTGGCCCGGCTGGCGGCGATGCCCTCGGTCGATCAGGTCAGGCTCACGGCCACCGCGCGCAGGGATCCGGCCACGGAGAACCCCGGTGCGGCCTCGTCGAAGACCACGGCGGAGGTCAAGAAGAAGAAGCGCCCGCCGACCGTCGTCACCTTCACCATCACTGCCAATCTGCGAGCCGGGAGCGGGTCATGACGGCACGTCTCGCGGCTCTCCCGCCACGAGCGCAGGTCGCGATCGCCATCGGCGCCGTGCTCCTCTACGCGGCCGCGGTCTGGTTTCTGCTCGTGGCGCCCAAGCGCTCCGAGTCGGCGAGCCTGTCCGAGGACGTAGCCGCGGCCGAGCTCCAGCTCGCCGATGTCCAGCTCAAGGCTCGCCGCCCGGCGCATGCGACCCCGGGGACAGGGGTCTCCGACGTGCTTCGGCTCGCGAAGGCGATGCCGTCGAGTGCCGACCAGGCCGGGCTCGTCCTCGAGCTCGACCGACTCGCGGGATCCGCGAACGCGACCATCACCTCAATTGCGCCCGGCGAGGAGGTCGTCGCCGCCGGCGGTGCGTCGACGATCCCCGTTGTCGTCGAGGCCACCGGAACCTATCGACAGCTCACCCGCCTCCTGCAGCGAACACGAGCGCTCGTGAGCGTGCACCGTGGCGTCGTGCGGACGACGGGCCGGCTCCTGACCGTGCAGTCCGTGGAAGTCGGCGAGTCGAGCGCCAAGGGGTTTCCGTACCTCGACGCGACGATCACGCTGAACTCCTTCGTCTACGACGGCCCGATCGTTCCGCAGACGCCTCCTCCGACGACGACCACCGAGGACACGTCGACCGGAGCGACGGCCGCGGGGAGCACGCCGTGACGCCCGCGGAACGCGCTGCACGCGAGCGCAAGCAGAAGATCTTCGTCGTCGTCGGCGGGCTGCTCCTCGTCGGGATCCTTGCGATTCAGCTGCCCAAGCTCCTCGGCGGGTCCTCGTCGTCCGAGGCAGCCGCGAACGGGACGACAGCGACCATGCCGGGTCAGATCGTGGCTCCTCCGACGTCCGGAACCACGACGGCGAGTCTCGGCGCGACCCCGGTGGCTCGGCCGACGACCGTCTCCGCCACGTCGAAGCTGAGCTCGTTCAGCGTCTTCCGCTCGAAGGACCCGTTCGTCCAGCAGGTTGCAACGGAGGGCTCGGCGGCCGGTCCGGCCGGTGCGACGGGCGAGACGGCCGGCAGCACCACGGGCGCCACCGGCGGTGGCTCGACGAGAGCAGCGACGGACGCAGGGACGCAGAAGTTCAGCACGGGACCGAAGGCTGCGGCTGCGGCGACGATCGTCAACGTCAACGGCACACGCCAGGTCGTCGAGCCCGGAGCGAGGTTCCCCGCCAGCGATCCACTCTTCGTGCTCGTCGCCGAGAAGCCGCAGTCGAAGTCGATCCTGGTCGGGATCGTCGGCGGCGCCTACTCGGGCGGCGCCAAGACCACGACGCTCACGGTCGGCAAGCCGCTCGCGTTCGTCAACACGGCGACGGGGGCCCGGTACAAGGTCACGCTCGTCTCGGTCGGCAACGGGGCCCAGACAGCGCCGGCGACGCCTCAAGCGGGCAACTAGGAAAGCCGATAGGGCATCCGTAATGGCGTCGTTCGCCTACAGCGCCATCAACTCGCTCGGAGCGGAATCGGACGGGCAGGTCACCGCGCCGGACGCGAATGCTGCCCGCGAGCTCCTTCGCCAGAAGGGCTTGCGCCCCGTGGCGCTCTCCGAGGTCGCGGCGGGCGGAGCGGCGGAGAAGAAGCGAAAGGGCGTGAAGGCGAAGTCGCTCCAGGTCTTCTCGCGTCAGTTCGCCACGATGATCGATGCCGGTCTGAGCGTGGTCGCGGCGCTCGTCATCCTCGAGCAACAGACCGACGACAAGGCGCTCGCCGCTGTCATCCGCGACGTGCGCGCGGACGTCGAGGGCGGCATGCTCCTCTCCCAGGCGATGGCGCGACACCCGAAAGCCTTCGACCGGCTCTACATCGCGATGATCGAGGCCGGCGAGGCGGCCGGCATCCTCGACACGGTCCTCGACCGCGTCGCGATCCAGATCGAGAAGGAGACGAAGATCCGGCGCCGCGTCAAGGGCGCGATGATCTACCCGCTCGTCGTCCTCACCTTCGCCGTTCTCACCCTGATCGGGATGCTCCTGTTCCTCGTCCCGGTCTTCCAGAAGATCTTCGATGATCTCGGTGGCGACCTTCCGACCCTGACGAAGGGCGTCGTTGCGGCCTCCAACCTCGTCCGTGGCTACTGGTTCATCCTCTTCCCGGCGATGGGCCTGTCGGTGTGGGGCTTCCGACGCTGGAAGCGCACGCCTTCAGGTCGGCAGACGTGGGACCGCTTCCTGCTGCGCGTGCCTGCGGGTATCGGCAAGGTTGTCCTGAAGGTGACGATGGCGCGCTTCTCGCGCACGCTCGCCACCCTCGTCGCCGCGGGCGTCGACATCATCAAGGCACTCGAGATCTCGGGAACGACCGCCGGGAACTGGGTCGTCGAGTCCGCGCTCGCCGACGTGCGAGCGAAGGTGCAACAGGGCGTCCCGATCGCCGAGCCGCTGATCGAGAACTCGGTGTTCCCTCCGCTCGTGTCGCAGATGGTCAAGATCGGCGAGGAGACCGGTGAGCTCGAGAAGATGCTCGACAAGATCGCGGACTTCTACGAGGACGAGGTCGACACGTCGATCGCGTCTCTCACCTCGATCATCGAGCCGCTCATGATGATGGGCGTCGGGGCGATCATCGGGATCATCGTGATCGCGATGTACCTGCCGATGTTCAAGCTCCTGCAGCTCGTGCAATAGCGACCGCCTCGCATTCTCGTTCCGTCGTGTCGGGGTTTCCACCGATGCCCCTCGCTTGGAACCGCGCGACCATCGAAGCGAGAAAGGAGGAAAGGATGACCACTATCGTCAAGTGGGCGCCTTTCCAGGATCTCGACGTCTTCGAGCGGCGCATGCGACGGATGCTCGAAGACTGGGGCGTCGCGCCTGCACCGATTCCGGCCGCAGACGTCTACGAGACCGAGAAGGAGCTCGTCGTGGAGCTGGACGTGCCTGGGTACGAGGAAAAGGAGCTCGCACTCGAGGTCACTGACCACATGCTCACCATCAAGGGCGAGCGGAAGGCCGAGAAAGTGGAGAAGGAGAAGAGCTTCTATCTCCACGAGCGTCTCGAGAAGCACTTCGAGCGCCGGTTCACGCTTCCGTCCGAGGTGGACACCGCCAAGATCGCCGCGAAGTTCCACACCGGCGTCCTGGAAGTGCACATCCCCAAGATCGAGCGGGTCACTCCTCGCACGATCGAGATCAAGGCGTAAGCGGAGCCGAGATCTGGGATCGCGCCCGGCTCGAACGAGCCGGGCGCGCTACGTCGAGCGGTCGTACCCGGCCAGTGCCCGGTCGACGAGGAGGACCGTGCGTGCCCCCTCGCCGCGGCGGAGTCGGTCGAGCGCAGCCTCGACGCCCTCGAGGGTGTCGACATGACTCACGACGCCTGCGAGGTTCAGCTTGCCCGACAGTGCGAGCTCCGCGAGCGCAGGTAGCTCGGCCGCCGGATCTCCCGATCCGTAGTAGGTACCGACGAGCGACTTGTCCGCGAGGAACTCGATGGCAGGGATGCTCGCCTCGACGCCGTCGGGCGCCAGCCCGACGACCACCGCTGTCCCGCCACGGCGGATCGCGTCCCAGGCGAGCCGGATCGTCTCCGGTCGTCCAACGACTTCGAACGCGAAATCGACGCCGTCGACGGTGAGCGAGCGGATCGTGTCCACTGCGTCAGGTGACGTTGCATCGACGACGTGGGTCGCTCCGTGCTCCCGCGCGAGCTCGAGCTTCTCGGGCACACGGTCGACGGCGACGATCGGCGCTGCGCCTGCACGGTGCGCCGCCGCTATCACCTGGAGGCCGACCCCGCCGCAGCCGAAGACTGCGACAGCCTCCCCGGCGCGAACCCTGGCGACGTTCGTCACGGCGCCGACTCCCGTCACGACACCACAGCCCAGGAGCGCCGCCTGCCACAAGGGGAGCTCCTCGGGTACGCGAACCGCGCCGCCTGCGGCGACAACCGTGTACTCGGCGAAGCAGGCGGTGCGCAGACCGTGCTGAAGTGTGGTTCCGTCCGGGAGGCGAAGCCGGCTCGTGCCGTCCATGAGCATCCCGTTGGCGCCATGCTCCGCGACCACCGCGCAGAGGTTGGGCCTGCCCGCCCGGCAGTACCGGCAGGAGCGGCACGCCGGAACGAAGCACAGCGCGACGTGGTCACCCGGCGCGACATGTGTGACTTCGGAGCCGACGGCCTCGACGACGCCCGCTCCCTCGTGGCCCATCACGGCAGGCCACTTGCCGGGGCCGATGTCGCCGTCCGCGTGGCGGACATCCGAGTGACACACCCCCACGGCGGCGATCCGGACGAGCACTTCGTTCGCCTTCGGTGGATCGAGCTCGACGTCCTCGATCTCGACGGGCTCGCCCGGGTGACGGAGAACGGCAGCGCGTATGCGCATCAGCCGATCCGATACCGCTCGAGCGCATCGAAGTCCGGAACGACTCCAAGGCCCGGATCGGGAGGTGGTCCGATCGTCCCGTCCGCACCGATCTCGAGCGTCGTCGGAAGGAGCCAGTCCCGACGTTCCACAGACCAGGCGGGCGGATCGTACGGCACCTCCAGGTATGGAGATTTCGAGAATGCGAGCGCAGCGTGCAGGTTCGCCAGCAGGCCGTACCCGTTCGACCAGGTGTGCGGGCTCCACGAGGATCCTGCGCTTTCCGCGAGTGCTGCCAGTCGCCGCGCGCGCTCGACTCCGCCGCTCAAGACGACGTCGACCTGCACGACGTCGACGCCGCCGGTGACCACCAGGGCGCGTGCCTCGGCTTCGGTTCGCACCATCTCTCCGGCCGCGATGCGCAGGTCCGTGTGCCGGCCGAGCTCCGCGTATGCGTCGACGTCCTCGGCCGGCAGAGGCTCCTCGAGCCAGTAGATGTCGAGCCGCTCGAGCTCGCGTGCGAGCTCGAGGACCTCCGCGAGCGGCCAGCGGTGCGTGAGGTCGCCCGGCATGCGCCACGCCTGGTTCGCGTCGACCATGATCTCGAGCCCTGAGCCGACCGCCTCGCGGACCGCCGCGATCACGGGCAGGTCGCGCCGCCAGTCAGCCGAATCGAGCCGCAGCTTGACGGCGCGGACGCCAGCGTCGCGCAGGGCGACACACCTCTCGACGCGCTCCTCGGCCGGAACGAGCTCGCCGCTCGATGCGTAGGCGCCGATCCGGTCGGCCGTGCCGCCGAGAAGCCGCCAGAGCGGTACTCCCTCCGCCTTGCCGAGCAGGTCCCAAACCGCAAGCTCGAGCGTCCAGTTTCGGCCATGGTGGAAGTCCACCGTCTCGATCACGTCGTGCAGCTCGGCAGGCTCGAGCTTTCGGCCGACCAGGAGCGCGGCCAGCAGCTCGCGGTCGGGAAGAGCGTCTCCGCTCGCGTATCCCTCGACGCCGTCGTCGGAGCGGACGACGACGATCGTCGCATCCTGGTGCGTCCGCGGCTCGGGGTCCCATGCCGCGCGGAACGGCGGGTCGAGCGGGTAGCGGTATACCCGCGTCTCGAGCGAGGAGATCCGCATCAGTCTCCGCTGTAGAACGGGCTCTGGAGGCGATCGCGGCGTTCGACGAGAGCCGCCGCCGCAGCCTGGTCGCGCCCCTCGACGCAGATGCCGATCGCCTTGCGCGTCGACGCGCGGTTGGCCACGCGAATCGCAGTCTCGTCCTCAGCTCCGGGGTCGACCCACACGGCGACGAGCACGATCACGTCGCCGGAGGTGTCGAGGAGCCCATCTGCGACGGCGTCCAGCACGCCTTGTGCGATTCCAAGCTGTGCCGCACCCCAGGTGAGTGTCTGCGACCGGTCGTCGAGCGCGGTGGCCTTGTTCATCATGAGCGTCGGCGGCCACACCGGCTCGTACTCCTGCTGGGTCGGGCCGACGCACACGAGAACCGGCGTGTGGCCGGGCGAAGGATGGGAGAGCATCGAGATCGCGGCCGCGAACGTCGGGCTTCCCCGTCGAGCGAGCACGACGTTCACATGCGAGCCGTTGGGGGCATCGCCGCTCCAGCCTTCGCCGATGCGCCCGTCGAGGTCGTCGATCATCTAGGGCCTCCGAGGTCGAGGACGACGCGAACCGCTTCACCCGAGCGCATGAGCTCGAAGGCGCGCTCGACTTCGTCCAGTGGGAGTCGGTGGGTGACGAGCTTGTCGAGCGGAAGCCTCCCGGAGCGGTAGAGCTCGAACGTCTTCGCGAAGTCGCGCTCTGGCCAGGTGGAGCCGTAGATGGAGCCCAGAACGCGCCGCTCCATGCGCGGGATCGTCAGGGCCGGGAGCTCCAGGACGGCGTCCGCACGCGGAATCCCGATGAGGACGGCGGCACCTCGCTGGCGCGTGGACAGAAATGCCGTTTGCATCGCCTCGGGGCGGCCGGTCGCCTCGATCGCGTAGTCGACACCGCCGCCGGACTGCTCTCGCACGGCCTCGGCCGTCTCCTCGGGCGTCGACCCGACGAGGACCGTGCGATCGGCGCCGAGCTCACGCGCGAACTCGAGCTTGCTCGCGGCAGCGTCGACAGCGACGATCGGCTGCGCGCCGACCGCCTTCGCGGCGAGCAGGGCAGAGAGGCCGACGCCGCCGCAGCCCACGATCGCGACGCGATCACCCGGTCGCACTCCAGCCGTCCGCCACACGGCACCGAGCCCGGTCGACACGCCGCAGCCGACGAGACCGGCGATCTCGAACGGGACGTCGGCGTCGATCCGCACGCAGGACCGCTCGGGGACGACGCAGGCGTCCGCGAACGTCGAAAGGAACGAGTAATGGTAGACGGGCTCGCCGCCGTTGCGCGCGAGTCGGGTCGTCCCGTCCATGAGCCCGCCCGTCGCCATGGCCGGCCAAGCGGTCGAGCAGTGCCAGGGAAGATCACGCAGGCACTCCTCGCACGCTCCGCACGACGGAGTCCACGAGAGCGCCACGTGGTCGCCGACCACGACGCGGCTCACGCCCGCGCCGATGGCCTCGACGACACCCCCTCCCTCGTGCCCGAGAACTGCCGGGCAGCGCGTCTCGGCCGTGCCGTCGACGGCGTTCCAATCGGAGTGGCAGACGCCCGACGCGTGAAGCCGGACGAGGACCTCCTGCGGGCCGGGACTCGAGAGCTCGAGCTCGGACAGCGTGAGCGGCCCGCCGGTCCGTTCGAGAACGACGCCGTGGATCCTCACGCCGTCACCGGCTCCTTCTGGTCCTTGCGCTGCAGAACACGCAACTCCTCGATGGGGATGTGACAGCGCATGAGGTGACCGTCCTCCACCTCGACGAGCGGGGGCTCCTGCTCCTCGCAGATCGCGCCGAGCTTGCGCGGGCAGCGCGTGTGGAAGACACATCCCGACGGGGGGGAGGCGGCGCTCGGGATCTCGCCCTCGAGCCGGATCCGGTTGCGGCCGCCGCCGTCCACCGTCGGCACGGCGGACAGGAGCGCCTCGGTGTAGGGGTGGTGCGGCCCGTCGAAGACGACGTCCGCCGGGCCGAGCTCCTGTACGCGCCCGAGGTAGAGGACGACGATCCGGTCGGAGATGTAGCGGACGACCCCGAGGTCGTGGGAGATGAACAGGTAGGCCACGCGCTTCTCGGCCTGCAGCTCGACGAGCAGGTTCAGGATGGCCGCCTGAACGGAGACGTCGAGAGCCGACGTGGGCTCGTCGCACACCACGAGCTTCGGGTCCCCTGCGAACGCGCGCGCGATCGCGACGCGCTGCTTGAGGCCGCCCGAGAGCTGAACCGGCTTCTGCGTGAGCGTCCGATCGGTGATGCGAACGCGTGCCGCGAGGTCATGCAGCTTCGCGTCAGCCGCCTGGCCACCGATGCCCGCGAGCTTCTTCATCGAGCGCAGCAGGATGCGGCGAACCGAATGGCGCCGGTTGAGCGCCGAGTCCGGGTTCTGGAAGACGATCTGTAGCGCACGAAGATCTTCGCGCGAGCGCTTCTGATAGCGCGGGGGGAGAGGCCGGCTCTCCAGAAGCGCGGCGCCGTCGCTCGGCGGCACGATGCCGAGCAGCGTCCGCGCGAGCGTCGTCTTGCCGCTCCCCGACTCGCCGACGAGCCCAAGGGTCTCGCCGGGCCAGATCACGGCGCTGACCTCGGTCAGGGCGTGAACCTCATGGCCGCGCTGCTTGAACACCTTCGTCAGCTGTTGCAGCTCGACGAGCGGAGCCTCGCTCCTCTCCACGGGCGGGAGCTCGAGATCGGCAGCCTGCTCTCGCGGCAGCTTCGGTGCTTGTTCGTGGTACCAGCATCGGCTCTCGTGATCAGAGCCGACGCCGATGAGGGGTGGCTCCTCAGCGTGGCAGCGATCGTCAGCGAGAGCGCAGCGGTCCGCGAACACGCAACCGGTGATGTCGGTCCCGAGCGCCGGGAGGAAGCCGGGAATCGTGTCGAGGCGGCCGTGATCCTTGCGCACGCCGCCGCGCGGGATGCAGCGCAGGAGACCCACGGTGTACGGGTGGCGCGGATCGCGCAGCACGGTGTCGACAGGGCCTTCCTCGACGAGCCGTCCGGCGTAGAGGACGCCGACCCGCGAGCACATCTTCGAGATGACGCCGAGGTTGTGGCTGATGAACAGGACTGTTGTCTGCAGCTCGGCCTGGAGGTGCGCGACCAGATCGAGCACTTCGGCCTCCACGGTTGCGTCGAGACCCGTCGTCGGCTCGTCGAGGATCAGGAGCGCGGGATCCTTCGCGAGCGCCATCGCGATCACGACGCGCTGCTGCATCCCGCCCGAGAGCTGGTGCGGGTACCGGGACATCACCGAACCCGGATCGGCGATCTGGACGGTCGCGAGCGCTTCTCGCGCGCGCTGCCGCGCGTCGGCCTGTGTCGCACCGAGTACGGTGAATGCCTCGGCGACCTGCTTCCCGACTCGAATCGATGGGTTCAGGGCCGCGCTCGGGTTCTGGTAGACCATCGAGACGGTCCTCGCCCGGTACTCCCGAAGCGCGCCGCCGCCGAGCCGGAGGACGTCCTGCCCCGCCACCGCGATCGACCCACCGCTGACGCGGCCGTTCCGCGCGAGGTAGCGCACGATCGCGAGCGCTACAGTCGACTTGCCGCATCCGGACTCGCCCACGAGACCGTACGACCTACCGTGGACGATCCGGAACGACACGCCACGCAGTACGGGTCGGTCGATCCCGCGCACGCGGTAGACGACGTCCAGGTCGCGGAGGTCGAGTGCTGACTCGGTCACCGCTCGAGCACCTGCTGAACCGAGTCGGACACGAGGTTGACCGCGACCACGAGCGAGGCGATCGCAAGCGCCGGGAACAGCACCGACCACCATTCGAACGCGAGGTCCTGGTAGTTGTCGGCGATCTGCACGGCCCAGTCGGGCGACGGTGGCTGCAGCCCGAAGCCGATGAAGCTGAGCGTCGCGACGGCGAAGATTGCATAGCCAAGCCTGATCGTCGCCTCGACGAGTATCGGCGGCATGACGTTCGGGAGGACTTCCGAGAACATCACGTAGGTGGAGCGCTCACCTCGCAGCCGTGCCGCCTCGACGTAGTCGAGATCGGCTTCACCGAGGACAGCCGCTCGCACCGTGCGCGCGATGATGGGAGAGAAGACCGCGGCGATCACGATGATCACCGTCCACGTCGAGCGGCTGCCGAGCGCTGCGACGACGGTGACCGCGAGGAGGATGAGCGGGATCGCGAGCAGCGCGTCGATGACGCGGCTGATCGTGTCGTCCGCGATCCCCTTGAAATAACCGGTGATCAGCCCGAGGGTCGTTCCGACGAGCGTCGCCAGCAGCGTCGCGAGCGGCGCGATCAGGAGGATGTCCCGCGAGCCGGCCAGAACCCTGGAGAAGACATCACGTCCGAGCCTGTCCGTGCCGAAGAAGTGCTGCGTCGACGGAGCGACGCCGATCTCCGGCGTCTGGTCGAAGCGCGGGTCGTACGGCGTGATGTGGTCGCCGAGGATCGCGCACACGACCCAGAAGAGGATGATCGTGGCACCGACGATGAAGGTCGGGCTCTTGACGAGCAGACGTAGCCGCTCCCGCCGGGCGACGCTCGCCTCCGAGCGGCTCGTGCCGGCTCGGCGACCGCGCTCACTCGGACGCCCCGAACCGGATACGCGGGTTGAGGAGTGCAGAGACGATGTCCGCGACGAGGGTGACGACGACGTACGTGAAGCCGATGATCATCACCCCCGCCGACAGAACGGTGAAGTCCTTCAACTGTGCGGCTTCGAGCGTGGTCAGCCCGATCCCGCGGTAGTTGAACAGGAGCTCGATTGCGACCAAGCCGCCGAGGAGGTAGCCGACTTGGGTGGCGATCACCGCGATCGTGGGGAGGATCGCGTTTCGGAGCACGTGTCGCCGGATCACCGTCTTGCGCGGAAGCCCCTTGAGGAACGCCGTCCGCGTGTAATCGGCATCGAGCGCCTCCACCACGCCGGCGCGGGTGATGCGTGCGACGTACCCGAACAGGACGAGCGTGAGCGCGATCGCGGGCAGCGTCAGGTGCTTCGCTTGCGTGAGTGGCCCCGAGCCCGGCTCCCACTGGGCGGTGACCGGCAGCCACCCGGCCCAGATCGAGAAGACCAGGATGAGCACGAGCCCCGTGACGAACTCCGGCACGACCGCGAGGGAGAGCCCGACGACGGTGATGCCGCGATCCGTCGCCTTTCCCACTCGCAGGCCTGAGAGAACGCCTCCGAGGATCCCGAACGGCACGACGAGGACGAACGCGTAGAGGGCAAGCTTGAGCGAGTTCAGGAGCGCCGGTCGGATGACGTCCAACACCGGCTGCTCGGGAGGGACGAGCGAGTTGCCGAAGTCACCACGCACGACCCCGCCGGCCCAGTTGAGGTACTGCACCACCGCAGGGCGATCGGTCCCGTGCTCGTGGTTGTACTCAGCGACTGCTTCGGCCGAAGCGTCGCGGCCGAGCACGGACCGGCCGAGATCCCCTGGTAGGAGTTGTGCCGCGGCGAAGATGATCATGCTCAGCAGGACGAGCGTGATCACGGCGAGGCCGAGTCGCTTCGCGATGTAACGGCCCATCGTGCTCGCGCTTTCGCGGGCGGCCGGAGTCAGGCTCCAGCCGCCCGGTCCCTTCCTCTAGGCGAGCGAGGTCTTGGCGACACGAATCTGCGAGATCGGATCGGCCGCGTAGTTCCGCACCTTGCTCGACGAGGCGCCCGTGAAGGCGAGGAAGTACGCCGTGATCACCGGCGTGTCACGGAGAAGGAGGGTCTCCATCGTCTTCGCGTGCTTCCGCTGCGTCTTGAGGTCGGCGGATCCGAGGTACGACCGCGCCGCGGCGTCGAACTGAGTGTTCGAGTATCTCGACGCGTTCCAGATCCCGCCCGTTGTGTACGCCGCCGTGATGTAGAGGTTCGGTGCCCCACGTGCACCGTACTCCGTGATCGTCGCGGGTTTGTTGAGCCACGGCGTGGTCGTCGCGTAGTCACCGCCGCCCACCGCAGCGTAGTAGTCGTCGTACGTCATTACGTCGAGATCGATCGTGATTCCGGCCTGCCTTGCGGCCGCCTGAATCGCGGCTGCATAGTCGGGGATGTCGAACTGGTTGTGCGTCGTGATCGTGAACTTCAGGTTCTCCTGCCCAGCAGCACTCAGGAGCGATTTGGCTTGCTCGATGTTCTGCTTGCGCTGCGGGAGCGGAACGCTCGACGGGAACTTGCTGAAGAAGGGCGAATCGTTCCCGAGGGCCCCGGCTCCGAGCAGGACCCGGTTGATGATGTCGGGCCGGTTGAGCGTGAGGGCGATTGCGCGTCGCACGCGGGCGTCCTTGAATGGGTCGGTGTCCACGCGGAGGCCGAACATGTCGTGCGACGAGACCGGAACGGTGTACACCTTGTACTTGCTGCTGTTCTTGAACGCGCGCGCCTGCTGCGGTGACATCTGCACGACGACGTCGAGCTGTCCGGCGCGCAGCGCGAGCACCATCGGGGCAGGGTCGGTATAGAACGTGATCACGACCCTGTCGAGCGGCGGCCTGCCACCCCAGTACCTGTCGTAGCGCACGAGCTCCGCGCGCTGCTTGTTCTGGCTCTTCAGGCGGAAGGGGCCGGTCCCGATCATCCCACTCGACACCCACGTGTCGAGCTTGGCTGCGATCGCGGCCGGCTGGATGATCGCCTGGTACGTGGTCTGACTGACGAGGTAGGGGAAGGCGTTGTTCGGCGCCTTGAGCCGGAACTGCACGGAGTAGGGCCCTGTCTTGACCACGCCTGATGGCTCGATCATCGTCGCCGGCAGCGCCGAGAGGATCTGCGACGTCTTCTGGTTGAGGTACTGCCGGAAGCTCGCGACGACGTCGTCGGCGGTCAGCGTCTTCCCGTTGTGGAACTTCACGCCCTTGCGGATCTGGAACGTCCAGACCGTGAGGTCCTTGTTCGGCTTCCAGCTCGTCGCCAGCCAGGGCTTCAGCTGAAGGTTGTTGTTCGTGTAGGTGAGGTACTCGCCCGGAATCCCGGCGAGCCCCAGCGAGCCCGCTTCCCTCAATCCGTACGGCTCCAGACTGGAGTTGTAAGCGACCGTGCCGACGCGGAGGGTGCCGCCCGCCTTGCCCAAGACCGGTGCCCCGAACGCGGGTTCGGCCTCGCCCATGTAACGAAGAAGCATCCCGACCGTGCCCGCCCCGAGCCCGAACACGGTCGCGCGCCTGAGGAACTCCTGGCGGTCGAGCTCGCCGGCGACGAGCTCGTCGATGAGGTTGTTCTCGATAGGCCCGGCCTCGGAGCGGCGAAACTCCTCGACCTGCCTCCTGGTTTCGCGTTCCATCCCCGAATCTCCCTTCGGTCGCGAGATCACGGCGCGGTGCCGGCGTGTCTCTCGAGCTCCCTCTTTGGCTGCTCGCCCGTTTATGACAGCCCCACGCACGTCTCGTCAAGCCGGCCTCACGACTCGGGTGCGGCTCCGCCCTCGATTGTGCGTCTCGCGACGAACTCCTCCAGCTCGGCGGCGATCGCGACGTCCAGCGGCGGCGGCTCGAACTCGGCCAGCGTCCGCTTCCAAATCTCGTTCGCCCGCTGCGTCGCGTCGCGTGCCCCCGCCTCGGTCCACTGCCCGAAGTTCGACCAGTCGGAGACGAGCGGCTCGTAGAAGGCGGTTCGGTAGCGCCGCAGGGTGTGTTCGCCGCCGAAGAAGTGGCCGCCTGGAGGAGTCTCCCCGATCGCATCCAGCCCGATCTCCTCGTCGTCGACGACCAGCGGCTCGAACGTCTCCGCGAGCATCTGCAGCACCTCGACGTCGAGGACGAACTTCTCCTTCGACGCCGTCAGCCCGCCTTCGAGCCAGCCTGCGGCGTGGATCAGCAGGTTGCAGCCGCCCAGCACGGCGCCGTAAAGGCTGATCATCGTCTCGTACATCGCCTGGCCGTCGACCGCATTCGAGGCGTTCGGCGCCGACGACCGGTAGGGCAGACCGACGTGCCGAGCGAGCTGTCCGCTCGCGAGCGCGGCTTTGAAGTACTCGGGCGTCCCGAACGCCGGCGCGCCCGATTTCATGTCGACGTTGGACGTGAACGCCCCGTAGACGACCGGCGCACCGGGCCTCACGGCCTGCGTCAGAGTGATGCCGGCCAGGGCCTCGGCATGTTGAAGTGTGAGCGCACCGGCAAGCGTGACCGGCGCCATCGCACCGGCGAGGGTGAACGGCGTGACGACCGAGAGCTGGCCTGCCGCGGCGAAGTCGATCAGACCCATGCACATCGGTACGTCCAGCTGGCGCGGCGAGTTGCTGTTGATCACCGTGTAGCAGCGCGGCGCGGCGGCGAACGTGTCCTCGTCGATTCCGTGCCCGATTCGGACCATCTCGAACCCGTCCGACACCTGGCCGCGCCCTCGCGAGTAGAGAAACGGCGCCTTGTCGGTCAGCGTCAGATAGGCGAGACCCGATTGCAGGTGCCTGAACGGGAGGTCGACGTCCTGGGGCTCGACGCAGGGTCCGGTCACGTGGAGTACGTCGAAGTGTTGGGTCAGGCGTAGCAGGTCGCGGAAGTCGGCGAGGTTTCCGACGCGCTTCCCTCCGTCCAGATCGCTGACTGCGGGCGGGCTGCTCACCGGCACCGTCGCCAGATGCCGCCCGCCCAGCGTCACGGTGCGCTCTGGAGAGCGGGCGATCAGCTCGAACGAGCTCGGCGCCGTCGCCGTCGCTCTGTCGACCAGCTCCGGCTCGAATCGCACGAGCTCGGTCTCGTCGTCCACGCTCGCGCCGGCAAACCGCAGTAGCTCGCGCGCTTCGGGCAGGAGCACGCGGATCCCCTGATGGAGCAGAAGCTCGAGCGCGGAGCGGTGCAGATGCTCGACCTCGTCGTCGCTCAAGAGTTCGATCGGCGCGAACGGGCTCGTCAACGAGCGATAACGGAGCGACCGCCGTGCCGGTGCGACCACGGTGGCTCGCGCCCCGCGGCGCCGCTCGCGGTCTCCCCGGCGTCCAGTCACCCGCTGCGCGTCGTCCTCATCGACGCGGAGCCTAGATGGTGCGTGCCGCGAACTTCGGCCGCGTCAGGCCGCGCCGTGCAGCTCTTCCGCGTACGTCATCCCGACGCGACGCATGCCGCGCGGGCCGGGTTCGTAGTGCCCCATCCGCCAGAGCGCTGGCGAGTAGAAGTGAATCGACGTCGCCGGAGCCGCGCCCGGCCCGGGATGACGGACGCCGTGGATGTCCGACGCGTCGAAGTCGAACCGGCCGCCGGCCGCGTGCTCGGTCGTGCGCTCGCGAACCCAGCCGTCCTCCTCAACCCGGAACCAGTCCTCGTACAGCGTTCCCTCGCACACGCAGACGGCTCCCGAGGAGCGGTCGTGATCGTGGTACCCGGTGCTCTGGCCGTCGACCCAGCAGATGAGCCAGACGTCCAGGTTCGGATCGCGGTACAGCTGCTGGAAGAACCGCGCCTCCGCGTCGTGCCGGACGTAGGGACGCCACAGATGCTGGGTCGCGGCCAGCTCTGCTGCAAGGTTCGACATCGTCGGACGATCGAGGTCGATATCCGGAGGAACCCGCTCGCGGAGCCAGGTCGCGAGATCGCTCACGCTAGGAGCCGAGAGGGTGTGTCCGACTGGAGAACGTGGACCACAGCATCTCCGAAACCGCGGACGGCATCCAGTGTCGGGCCGGAGTCGACGACGGGGGTATCGCTCCCGTAGACGAGCTGAGCGACGCCGAAGGTCTCGATGCACAGCTCCATCGCACGACGCCCGTGCGTCGAGACGTCGAAGAAGGTGTTCGGATCGAGCACCGAGCGGACGTCGATGCCACGTCGCGCCAGGCGCTCGAGCTGGAACGGGCCGCCGCCGCCGAGCATGGCGAAGACGACGCGCAGCGTCGGCCACCGCTCGCGCCCGACGGCGAGCCACGCGAGATATGCAGACTGCATGCGCGCTGGATAGCCGGTCACCCATTCCCACCATGCGGGCCGGTTGGGATCGGCCGGACCACCGATGTCGGGATGCACGAAGATCAGGGAGCCCGCCGCCGCAGCAGCGTCGAGCAACGGGGCGGAGCGATCGAAGTCCTCGAAGCTGGTCGAACCTAGCGACACTCCCGCGAAGCCGGCACGCGCGTGTGTCGGCGAGAACGCGAGGAAGCGCCCGGCGCTTGCCGCCACCAGCTCCTCGACCGAGTCGGCCCAAGCCCCCTCGAGCTCGGCGTGGTCCTCGTCCTCGAGCGCGTCGAGCCCAAGGCTCGGCTGCAGCGACAGGACGGCGATGTCGAGTCCGTCGCGATCGAGCGCTCGCAGCCGGGTTTCGGGATCGTGCTCGCGGAGATCGATCGGGAACGTGCCTTCGGCCGTCACTAGCTCGCCTCCCACGAGACGAGGCGCTTTCGTGCGCTCTCGAAGGGCGGCCACGAACGGCGCCGGCCAGAGGTGTTGATGCAGGTCGTATGTGGGGGTCTCGTGCGTCGGCTCGCTCTCCTCTTGTCTGCGAGACGATCCTACGATGACGCCGCCGTCAGCTCCACGGCGTCGCCATCGAAGGCCATAGAGTTGCGCGGATGCTCGACGCTCGCACCGATGTCGTCGGCAGCCTGCTCCGCCCACCGGACCTGCTCGACGCGCGCGAGCGGCGAGACGCGGGAGAGCTCGCGCCTGCCGACTTCAAGCGGGTCGAGGACGCTGCCGTGGATGCGGCGCTTCGTCTGCAGGAGGAGGCGGGGATCGACGTCGTCACGGATGGCGAGATGAGGCGTCTCTCGTTCCAAAGCCAGATGACCGAAGCGGTCGAGGGCTTCGGCGAGTGGGATCTCGACGCGTTCCTGTGGGGCGACTGGCAATCGGACGAGCTCGGCGAGATGAGCGTCGAGCGACCGTCGCTCGCGGTCGAGTCTCCGCTGCGACGACGACGCTTCCTGTCCGCGGAGGAGTTCACCTACGCGCGAGGGCGAACCGATCGGGTGCTCAAGGTGACGCTTCCGAGCCCCAGCCTGTTCGCCAATTTCTGGGACCCTCAGCGCTCGTCGGCCGCCTACGCCAGCCTCGAGCACTTCCTCGGGGCAGTCGCAGACATCCTGCGGGAGGAGGTCGACGAGCTCGTCCGGCTCGGGGCGACCTACATCCAGCTGGACGCGCCGCACTATCCGCTGCTCGTCGACCCGACGTACCGCGACTTCTACGCGAGCCGCGGCTGGCCGGCCGAACGCTGGCTCGAGCTCGGTCTCGAGCTGGACAACCACGTGTATGGCGAGCGCGAGGGCATCACCTTCTCCATGCACCTCTGCCGCGGGAACCAGGCGAGCCGCTGGCTCGTCGAGGGCGGTTACGACTGGCTCGCGGGGCGTCTCTTCTCGCGCGTGCGGGCTGACCGGCTTCTCCTCGAGTACGACGACGAACGGTCCGGCTCGTTCGAGCCGCTTCGGTCGCTGCCCGACGACAAGATCGCCGTGCTCGGCCTCGTCACGACGAAGACCGGTCGCCGCGAGTCGGTCGACGAGCTCGAGGCGCGGATTCGGGCCGCGAGTGCCTATTGTCCACTCGAGCAGCTCGCGCTGTCGCCGCAGTGTGGCTTCGCCACTTCAGTCCTCGGCAACGCGCTCACGCCGGAGGATCAGGCGGTGAAGCTCAGGACCATCGCCGAGACGGCTGCACGGGTGTGGGGATGACGGTCGTCCTCACGGGGACGACGCTCACACTGGAAGAGGTCGTTCGTGTCGCGCGAGGCGGCGAGCGGGTCGAGCTCGACACGCGCGCGCTGGAGCGCATGCGTGCCTCCCGCGAGGTGGTCGAGGCCGCGTTGGCGAGAGGCGAGCCGGTGTACGGGTTCTCGACGGGAGTCGGCATGCGCAAGCTCTTCTCCATCGAGGAGGACCAGGCTCGGTTCAACCGGCTGCTCGTCCGCGGTCATCTGGTCGCCCAGGGGCCGACGGCGCCCGACGACGTCGTGCGAGCAACGCTGCTGAAGCTCGCGAACATGCTCGCCGGAGGGATGAGTGGGGCACGGGCGGAACTCGCCGAGCGCCTGGTCGACGCCCTGAACGAACACGTCACACCGCCTGTGCGGACTCTCGGCTCGGTCGGTCAGGCCGACCTCGGGCCGAACGCCGATCTCGCGCAGGGGGTCATGGACGGGTTCGACCTCGTGGCCGGCGAAGCACTCGTGCTCGTCGACAACAACGCGTTCTCGACGGCGATCGCCTCTCTCGCGGTGGCGGACTGCGAGACGCTGCTGGACACCCTCGACGTCGCCGCGGCGCTCGACCTCGAAGGATTCGCGGCGAATCTCAGTCTCCTCGATCCGGCTGTTGCAGCCGCACGCCCCTATCCGGGTCTCACGGCGACGATCGCACGCCTCCGGATGCTCCTCGAGGGAAGCTCGCTGTGGAGCGAGCGACCTCGCAACCTCCAGGATCCGCTCACATTCCGTACCCTGCCGCACGTCCTCGCGGCCGCGCGCGACGCTTTTTCATACACGAAGAACGTCCTGGTCATCGAGTTGAACGCGCATCAGGGGAACCCCGTCGTATCGCCGGACGAAGGCAGGGTCGTACCCGGCGGGAACTTCGACATCGTGCCTCTCGCGGCTGCCCTCGACTTCCTCCGCATCGCGCTGGCGCCGGCGCTGACGAGCGCGGCGGAGCGCGGTCTGAAGCTGCTGCAGACGTCGCTCACCGGGCTGCCCGAAGGTCTCGGCGCTCGCCCGCATCTCGCCGAGCCGGCGCTCAGCGAGCTCGGCGCTGCCGTCCAGGGAATCGTCGCGGAGGCTCGGCTCCTCGCGCAGCCCGTGTCGTTCGAGCTGGCGAGCACGACGCAACACGAGGGGATCGAGGACCGGACGACGATGGCACCTCTCGGCGCCCGCCGCCTCGCCGAGATGGTCGACCTGGGTGCGCGCGTCGCAGCCATCGAGCTGGTCATCGCTGCTCAGGCGATCGACCTACGTGGGCGGCCGGACCTCGGCGCCGGCACCGCGCGCGCGTACGCCCTCGTCCGCGAGCGCGTCCCGTTCACGGACGCGGGCGACGCAGTTCCTCCGGACCTCGAGCCCGTTGTCGACCTCGTCCGGTCCGGCGGCATCGCTTAGGGCTCGTGCGCGAGCGCAGCCGAGAGCCCCGGACTCGGCGGGGAAACCTCGTCCGCCGGGCCTGCCCGGCGGTGCAGTTCTGTCTCCACGACCTCGTAGTGCCCGATCTCGCGCAGGGGCGGCGAGTACACATGGATAGTCACGGCGCCCGGCTCGTGGTCCACGCGGTGAATGCCCGTTTCCGGTGCCGAGAACGACTCGCCGGCAGCGTACTCGCGCACCGATCGCGGCCCGCCGACGACGAGTGCCTCGCTGACCACGCGCCCCTCGAGCACGTGGACACCGACACAGGAGCCGCCGTGATCGTGGAAGCCGGTGTCCCGAGACTCCCACCAGCGATTGAGCCACGCCTCTGAATGGTCATCGCGCCAGAGGAGCTCAGCCGATCCGTCGCCGTCTCCCTCGCGCGACCCCGGCTCGACGAAACCTCCCGCCGTGCGTGCGAGCTCCATACATTCCTTGGGCGAGAGATCGTGGTCGGGATGCCCCAAAGCGGAGAGGTTTACGCGGTCCACGGCGCCATTCTGCACCCCTCCGAACGATTTCGCACACCACGACGATGAGCCGGATCGCGCGCATCGAGGCATGGCCCGCGAACGCCCCCCTCGAAGCGGCGTATCTCATGGCGACCGGGACGGTTCCGGGTATCAGCCGGACGATCGTCCGTGTCACCACCGAGGACGGAGTCGCCGGGCTCGGAGAGAGCGCGTCGGCCGCCGATGCCGAGAAGCTCCTCGGCGAGCTCGGCGAGTCCTTCGTCGGACGCGAGACGGACGTCGTCCGTGACGAGCTTTCTCGGGTCCCGCTCGCGCGGCCGGAGCATCGACACGACGGTCAGGTCGTGATCGACACGCCCGGGACGGGCGTCGAGATCGCCCTCTGGGACATCGCGGCGCGTGAGGCGGGCGTTCCGCTGCACGAGCTCTTCGGCGATAAGTGCCGGAGCGCGGTCGCGTTCTCCGAGTACTTCGCCTATCGGCCCGGTCGTGAGGAGTCTCCGGCCGACATCGCCGCGTACTGCGCGCGCATGGTCGAGGAGCACGAATCGCAGGTCTTCGAGGGCAAGGTCGCTGTCTCGCCGCCTGAGCAGGACGTGCGGATGGTGTCCGAGATACGAGCTGCAGTCGGTGTGGACCGCGAGCTCCGGCTCGACGCGAATATGGGCTGGGCGCCTGAGACAGCGCGATGCGCTCTCGAGCTGCTCGAGCCGTTCGCCATCGCCAACGTCGAGGAGCCGGTCGCCTCGTTCGCCGGGATGGCCGAACTGCGGCGAACGACGACGATCCCCTTTTCTGCCCACACGCCCGATCTCGAAGAGGCTGCACGGCTCGGGGCTCCGGACACGATCGTGGTCGGGCTGGGGCCGTGCGGAGGGATCGGCGGCACACGGCGTTTCATCGCCGCGTGCGAGCAGGCCGGCGTCGGGTTCTGGTTCTACAGCGGCGACTTCGGGATCGCCACGGCTGCGTACCTCCAGATCGCGGCGGCGACGTCTCACGTGGCTCGCCCGAGTCAATCCTTGCTTAGGTGGACGATGGACGACGTCATCGTCGGCGGACCGTTCTCGCCTGAGTCAGGCGTCGTCGCGGTTCCTACCGGCCCCGGCCTTGGCGTCGAACTGGACGAAGCTGCCCTCGAGCGCTGCGTCGAACGCTACGCGCGGGAGGGCGCCTACGACTTCTATACGGGCGGCCCGGTTCCGCGGTACTGAGCTCTACGACGGAGTCGGGTCGCCCATCCCGGGGACCGCTCCAGGGTCGACTTCCGGCGCCGGATGCACGGGGAGCCCGGCTGCCTGCCACGCGAAGAAACCGCCGATGACGTCGGTGGCGTGCACGAAGCCGAGATCCTGGAGCGTGGCGGCTGCGAGGCTCGTCGACTCGCCGTGTGCGCAGACGAGGACCAGCTGCTGCTCGAGGCCGGCGACGTGTGGGTTGTGGAACGCCGGGTCGACGTCCGGATCGAGTCGCCACTCGAGAACGGACCGGGGGATGTGCAGCGCGCCCGGGATGACCCCTTCGGCCGCGCGCTCGTCGTTCGAGCGCGTGTCGATGAGCAAGGCGCCCCTCGACTGAGCCTCGAACGCGGCGTGCGGCTCGAGCCGTTCCAGCCTGCCCCGGGCCTGGGCGAGGAGGTCGGCGAGCGTCTTACGGGAGGTCGTGTCAGTCACCGTGGTGGCGGCAATCCTCGCACGCCCCGCGCAGAACCACGTCGTGCGCCGCGACCGAGTAGCCGCGACCGCCCGCGACACGCTCGATCGCCGACTCGAGCTCAGCGTCCTCGAACGGCTCGACCTTCCCGCAGTCGTCGCAGACGAGATGGTGGTGATGGCCCTCGTCGTGAGCCGGCTCGTAGCGCGCCACACCGTCGCCGAGGTCGACTCGCTGAAGGAGGCCCAGATCGTCCATCCCGTCGAGCGCGCGGTAGACGCTCGCGATGCCGACCCGGCCGCCGCTCGCGCGCAGAGCGTCGTGTATCTCCTGCGCAGACAGGCAGCAGTCCTGCCGGCCGAGCAGCTCGACGACCATTCGCCTCGCCCCGCCGCTCCTCCCCGTGGACTCGCGGAGGCGCGCAAGCGTGGTGTCGGTCCAGGGCATGGTGATAATGATACCCGTTCTCAAAGACGTGCTACCGTGAGCCGGTGCGTATGGCGGCGGCTCTCCTCGTCGTGCTCGCGCTCGCCGGCTGCTCGGGCGGGCGAACATCCGATCCCGGTCGCACGGTGGTCGCGTCCTTCTATCCGCTCGCATGGGCCGTCGACCAGGTCTCGGGCGGCGCCGACTCCGTCGTGAACCTCACGCCCCCCGGTGTCGAGCCGCACGACGTGGAGCTCACGCCCAGCGACGTCCGGGCCATTCACGACGCGCGGCTCGTCATCTATCTCTCGGGAGGCTTTCAGCCTGCAGTCGAGGACGCGGTCGCGAGGCGGGCAGGCGCGTCGCTCGACGTTCGTGGCGCCTCGCCCGACCCGCACATCTGGCTCGATCCGATCCGGTTCGCGGGAGTTGTCGAGCGCATCGCGCACGCGCTCGGACGGCCGGGTGCCGCACGCGTGACGGTAAGCGACCTCAGACGCCTCGACGCCGACTATCGCCGGAGCCTTCGTCACTGCGACCGGGACGTTCTCGTGACGACGCACGCAGCATTCGGACAGCTCGCGCGACGCTACGGCCTGACCCAGCTGGCGCTGGCGGGTCGAGCGCCGGAGTCCGAGCCTGGTCCCCGGGAGCTCGAGCGGCTCATCGACGACGTGAGGTCGAGCGGCGCGACCACGGTGTTCGCCGAGCCGCTCGTGTCCCACCGGATCATCCGAACGGTCGCGCGTGAGGCGCAGGTCGACGTCGCGACGCTCGATCCGATCGAAGGCCTGAGCGGAAAGCGGCTCGCTGCCGGCGAGGACTACGTGTCGGTGATGCGTGAGAACCTGGCCGCTCTGCGGAAGGCGCTCGGGTGTCGCTAGCGGTCGAGCTCACGGACGTCTCGTTCGGCTACCGCTCGGGTCAGCGTGTGCTGGAGCGGGTCGATCTGCGGCTCGGGGAGGGGGAGTTCATCGCCGTCGCCGGGCCGAACGGTGGGGGCAAGACGACGCTCATGCGGATCGTGCTCGGGCTCGAGCGGCCGAGCGAGGGGTCCGCGCGCCTCTTCGGCGAGCCGGCGCACAGGTACACGGGCCGCCGTGCGCTCGGCTACGTCGCGCAGCGTTCGGCCGCGGGTGGCGATGCTCCGGTGACCGTTCGTGAGGTCGTCTCGGCGGGCCGACTCGCGGGTGGAAGGCTGATCGGAAGGCTCCGACACGAGGACCGGGCGCTCGTAGCGGAGACGATCGAGCGGGTCAAGCTCGGCGATTTCGCCGACGCGCCATTGCGCACGCTCTCCGGCGGAATGCAGCAGCGCGCGTTCATCGCCAAGGCCCTCGCCGCCGAGCCGTCGCTCCTCGTGCTCGACGAGCCGACGACGGGCGTCGACGCCGAGTCGCAGGAGTCTCTCGCCGCGCTCCTGGCCGACCTGCACGGCGAGCTCGGCGTGACGGTGATCTATGTCTCGCACGAGTTCGGAGCGATCGAGCAGCATGTCCAGCGGCTCGTGCTCGTCCGTCGCACGATCGTCTTCGACGGCTCCCCACACGACCTTCCGGGTGTGTGGCACGACCCGGGCCACGTGCATGTTCGAGACTGAGTTCATGCGGCTCGCCTTCGGCGCGGCCGCGATCGTCGGGGTCCTCGCGCCGGCCGTCGGCTTCTTCCTCGTTCAGCGCCGGCAGTCGCTCGTCGGAGACGGCATCGGCCACGTCGCCTTCGCCGGCGTCGCTGCAGGCATTCTCCTCGGCATCGCACCGGCGCTCACGGCGCTCGTCGCTGCCGTGCTCGGGGGCGTCGCCATCGAGCTCCTGCGCTCCCGTGGCCGGGCGGCGGGGGATCAAGCGCTGGCGCTCGTCTTCTACACGGGGATCGCTCTCGGTGTGGTGCTGGTCGCGAAGGCGGGCGCGCTCAACGTCGATCTCTTCCAGTACCTCTTCGGCTCGATCCTGACGATCCGGCGTGGCGACCTTGCGCTGATCGCAGCTCTCGGCGCCGTCGGGATCGGAACGATCGCCGTGCTCTACCGCTCTTTCGCAGCCGTGATCATCGACGAGGAGGGCGCCCGCGTCGCGGGTGTCCCGATCGGAGCGCTGAACGTCGCGCTCGCGGCGCTCGCGGCGGTCACTGTGGCGCTGTCCATGCAGGTCGTGGGGATCCTTCTCGTCGCAGCGCTCATGGTGCTCCCGGTCAGCGCGGCAGGTCGCGTCGCCTGGAGCATGCGCTCGACCCTGGCCCTGTCCATGGCGATCGGCCTGGCGGCGGCACTGGGCGGACTGACCGTCTCGTACTACGGCGACCTCCCGCCGGGCGGGACGATCGTGCTCGCCGCTGCGGCCGTGTACCTGGGGACGCTCGTCCTCGGCGAACTGCGCGGCCGCTACTAGGCGGCTGCGAGCGCGGCGCCGACGCCCGGCTCGTGGCAGCCACGGCAGCGCGCCTCGTACTGCTCGGCCGCTCCGACGACGACGGTCTCGCCCGAGTACGGAGCGGGCTCGCCGTTCACGAGCCGTTGTGTCGTCGTCGCCGGTCCCCCGCAGCGATGACAGACGGCTTGCAGCTTGTCGACGAACTCGGCATGCGTGAGCAGCGCCGGCATCGGGCCGAAGGGGAGTCGGCGAAAGTCCTGATCGAGGCCGGCCACGACCACGCGAACTCCGCGATCGGCGAGCTCGAGCACCTTCGCAACGACGCCGTCTCCCAGGAACTGGGCCTCGTCGATCCCCACGACCTCGAATCCCTGCGCGTGCGCCGAGATCTCGCTCACGGACGAGACCGGAACCGCGCGCATCCGCGCGCCCGCGTGACTCACGACGTCGGTCGCGTCGTAGCGATCGTCGAGCTGAGGCTTGAAGATAACGACGCGCTGTCCGGCGATCTCGGCACGCCGGAGACGACGGATCATCTCCTCGCTCTTGCCGCTGAACATCGGCCCGCAGATGACCTCGAGCCAGCCCCCTCGTTGCGGTGGGATCCGAATCACGGCGGCGATCCTAGTGAGGCAGTCGGAAGGCAATCAGCGAGCGTCCCTCGCTACGACCGCGGCCGCTCGGCGGCCGCGCTTTAGGGATTGTCGCGATCGGAACTCCGCGCTAGCGGACTTCCGATCTGCGGGAAAAACAGCCTGCTACACTCTCGCCCGCGCGGCGGCGTAGCTCAGTTGGTTAGAGCAGCGGAATCATAATCCGCGTGTCGCAGGTTCGAGTCCTGCCGCCGCTACTCGAACACCCTTCTTCGTCCCACCCGAACCGAGAGAACAATGGCAACCGGAGTACGAGTCGCGATCACGCTCGCCTGCACCGAGTGCAAGCGGCGGAATTACCAGTCGCAGAAGTCGAAGCGAAACTCCCCCGACCGCGTGGAGTTCAAGAAGTACTGTCGCTGGTGCGGCTCGCACACGGTGCATCGGGAGACCAGGTAGATGGCGCGCGAGACCCGCAGGCAGCGCCGCGCCGCGCGTGCGGCGGCCGGTGACGGCGCTCAGACCTCCCGCCGCGCACGCGCGCAGCAGGTCAGGCCGTCTCAGCAGCCCGTCAAGCAGCAGACGGGCCGCAAGTCCGAGAAGCAGCGCGGCCAGTTCATCCGCGAGTCGTACGCGGAGCTCCGCAAGGTCGACTGGCCGACGCGCAACCAGACGTTCCAGGGCGTCGTCGTCGTCATCATCGCGTGCGTGATCGTCGGCGCCTACCTCTGGGGCCTCGACCAGATCATCCGCCCGGTCGTCGACAAGGTTCTGCTCTAGGAGTCGTCGGATGTTCCAGTGGTACGTGATCAACACCTACTCAGGGCACGAGAACAAGGTGAAGACGAACCTCGAGCACCGCATCGTGTCGATGAACCAGCAGCCCGCCTTCCGGCGAGTCGTCGTCCCGACCGAGCAGGTCATCGAGACGAAGGACGGCCAGAAGGTCCAGACCGAGAAGCGCGTCCTCCCCGGCTACGTGCTCGTGAACATGAACATGTCGGATGAGGCGTGGACGGTCGTCAAGGGCACGCCCGGCGTCACCGGCTTCGTCGGTGCAGGAACCAAGCCTGTGCCGCTGTCGCAGCCCGAGGTCGACCGCATCCTCTTCCATGGTGCACCCGCCGGTGGCGGGCCCGTCGCCAAGTCTCAGGTCGAGTTCTCACTCGGTGAATCGGTGAAGGTCACGTCGGGTCCGCTGTCGGACTTCGATGGCGAGATCGTCGACGTGAATGCTGACCAGCAGAAGCTGAAGGTGCTCGTCGACATCTTCGAGCGCCAGGTTCCCGTCGAGCTCAGCTTCGACCAGGTGAAGAAGATCGACTAGGCCGCGCCGCGACCTCGAGAAAGAGAAGGAATGGCAAAGAAAGTCCTCACCATCATCAAGCTGCAGATTCCCGGCGGCCAGGCGAATCCGGCGCCGCCGGTCGGCCCCGCGCTGGGCCAGCACGGCGTGAACATCATGGAGTTCTGCAAGGCCTACAACGCGCAGACGGCGCACGAGAACGGCCGCATCATCCCGGTCGAGATCACCGTCTTCGAGGACCGGTCGTTCACGTTCATCACGAAGACCCCACCTGCTGCCGTGCTCATCAAGGAGGCGCTCGGGATCGACTCCGGCTCCGGCGAGCCGAACCGCAACAAGGTCGGCCGGCTGACCGAGGCTCAGCTGCGCTCGATCGCCGAGACGAAGATGCCCGACCTGAACGCGCGCGACGTCGACGAGGCGATGAAGGTCATCGCGGGAACCGCGCGCAGCATGGGGGTGGAGACGTGACCAGCATGACCCTCGCGCGCGCCGGCGCGACCGGCCGCGTCAGCGGCCGCTTTAGGGATCCTCGCGACCCCGGATCTGCGCCAGCAGGTCCGGGGTCTGCGGGAAAGGACGGGGTGGAGACGTGAGCAGTCACGGCAGGCGCTATCGGACGGCCCGCGAGGCGATCGACCGCGAGCAGGCGTACACGCCGCTCTCTGCTCTGCGGCTCCTCAAGGACGCACCTCCGGCGAAGTTCGACGAGACCGTCGAGGTGCACTTTCGCCTCGGGCTCAACGTCCGACATGCGGACGAGCAGCTCCGTGGGACGATCATGCTTCCGCACGGGACCGGCAAGAACGTCCGCGTGGCCGTGTTCGCAGAGGGCGAGAAGGCGCGCGAGGCCGAGGACGCGGGTGCGGACGTCGTCGGGACCGCCGATCTCGCAACGCGGATCGAAGAAGGGTTCCTCGACTTCGACGTCGCCGTCGCGACGCCGGACCAGATGAGCGTCGTCGGCAAGCTCGGGCGCGTGCTCGGGCCGCGCGGACTCATGCCGAACCCGAAGACGGGCACCGTCACGATGGACGTCGGCAAGGCGGTCTCTGACGCGAAGGCGGGCAAGCTCGAGTACCGCACGGACAGGGGTGGGAACGTCCACGTCCCTATCGGCAGACGGAGCTTCGACGAGCGCGCGTTGCTCGAGAACTACGCTGCACTCGTCGAGGAGATCGTCCGCGCCAAGCCTTCTGCAGCGAAGGGCCGTTACATCAAGCAGATCACGATGACGACGACGATGGGTCCAGGTATCCACGTCGACTCGTCCATCACGCGCGACATCGCGGACGAGCTCGGCACCGAATCCGCTGGCGCGGATTCGGTGAGGGAGACAGCTAAGGTTTAGTACCCAGCCACACGACCGCCCGAGACCGCTGGCAGCCCGTATGGGCAGAGGTCCAGCCGAGGTGGAGTGCCGACGCGAGCAACGCTCTCGCTCTGGTAACCCGCCTTGCGCGGGTTTTCGTGTTCCAGGAGGAAGAAGACGTGCTGAAAACGGACAAGGAACGGATCGTCGGGGAACTTGCCGCCGAGCTCGGATCGGCGCAGACGCTGATCGTCGCCGACTATCGCGGCCTGACGAACAAGCAGCTCGAGGCGCTTCGCGACGCGCTCATCCCCCACGGGGCGCGGTTCCGCATCGTCAAGAACACGCTGACGCGACGCGCAGCCGAGCAGGCGGGCGCGGAGGCGCTGCTCGTGATGCTCGAGGGCCCGACCGCTATCGCCTTCATCGAGTCGTCGGGCGATCCGGCGGCGGTTGCGAAGGCACTGGCGCAGACGGCGAAGGAGACGAACGTTCTCACGCTTCGCGGTGGGATCCTCGAGGGCGAGCCACTCACGGGTGAGGAGGTCGACCGGCTGGCGACGCTGCCACCGATCGACGTGCTCCGCGGACAGCTCGTCGGCGCGGTCGTTGCCCCGCTCACGCAGCTGCTCGCTCTCGTGTCGGCGCCGCTGCGCGACTTGCACGGCCTCATCGAGGCGCGCATCAAGCAGCTCGAGGAGCGGGGCGCAGTATCGGTTTCCGGCGCTGAAGAAGCGGAGACCGAAGAGGTGGTCACGGAGCCGGAGGCCCACGCCGATCCGGCTGTCGAAACCGAAGAGCCGGTTGCTGACGAGGAGCCCGCAACCCAAGCAGACGACCCTGCCGCACAGGCGGAATCCGTCGAAGACACTCCGGCCGATTCGGCGTCAGCCGAGCCGGCCGGTTCAGAAGAGGAGGAGTAGGACAGATGGCCACTGATGTGAAGAGCGTTCTCGACTCGCTCGGCAAGATGACCGTGCTCGAGCTCGTCGAGCTCAAGAACGCGATCGAGGAGGAGTGGGGCGTCACAGCCGCCGCTCCGATCGCCGTCGCGGCGGCACCTGCCGCCGGCGGTGACGGCGCCGCCGCGGAGGAGGAGAAGGACTCGTTCGACGTGGTCCTCACCGCCGCCGGAGAAAAGAAGATCCAGGTGATCAAGGTCGTCCGTGCGGTCACGGGTCTCGGTCTCAAGGAGGCGAAGGATCTGGTCGACGGCGCTCCCGGCAACGTGAAGGAAGGCGCCGCCAAGGAGGAGGCCGAGTCGGTCAAGGCGCAGCTCGAAGAGGCCGGCGCGACGGTCGAGTTGAAGTAGAGGCTTGACGTCCGAAGTACAGTTAGGTCGAAGGTCACAAGCACTGCGATCGTGAAGCGATCGCGCTTTCGGGATTGGCGCGACCGGGAGTTCGCCGCTTGGCGAATTCCCGGTCTTGCGCAGGGGACACTGCGTGCGCTATCCTCCGTGGTTCCGCCGAGGCCGTTCGTCTAACCCTGCCCGTACAACACTTTTCTCGTTCACGCCCTGCACGCTTCTAAGGGAGGCTGTCTGACTTGAGCAGCGTTGCTGTCGCGCCGCGCGCGCGCAAGACCTTTTCGCGCCTGAAGCACGTCCTTGACCTCCCCGACCTCATCGACATCCAGAAGGCCTCCTTCGACTGGTTCATGGAAGGCGGTCTTCGCGAGACGATCGACGACATCTCGCCGATCGAGGACTACACGGGGACCCTTGCAGTCGAGTTCGCCGAGTACGAGTTCGGCGAGCCGCAGTTTTCGATCCAGGAGTGCCGAGAGAAGGACCTGACCTACCAGGTCCCGCTCTCGATCACGGTCCGCTTCGTCAACAAGGACACCGGCGAGATCCGCGAGCAGCGGGTCTTCATGGGCGACTTCCCGATGATGACTCCTTGGGGCACGTTCATCATCAACGGCACCGAGCGCGTCATCGTCACGCAGCTCGTCCGCAGCCCCGGCGCCTATCTCATGGAGCCGAAGGACGCCACGAAGCAGGTCTTCATGGCGAACCTGATGCCGTCGCGTGGCTCGTGGCTCGAGGTCGAGATCGACAAGAAGGGGCTGGTGTTCGCACGGATCGACCGGAAGCGCAAGCTTCCGGTCACGACGCTCCTGCGTGCGCTGCCCGCGGAGGACCCGTCGACGGGCTTCCAGCTGGACACGAGCTCGAACGAGAAGATCCTCGAGCTCTTCGGCGGCTCGGTCTACATCGCGAACACGCTCGAGAAGGACCCGACCACGCGTGAGGAAGAGGCGCTCATCGAGGTCTTCAAGAAGCAGCGTCCCGGCGAGCCCCCGACGCTCGACAACGCGCGCAACCTCCTCCGCGCGCTCTTCTTCGATCCCAAGCGCTACGACCTGACGAAGGTCGGCCGCTACAAGCTCAACCAGCGGCTCGGCGTGCAGGTCCCCGAGGACGTTCGCGTCCTCACGACCGAGGACATCGTCGCACTCGTCAAGCGCCTCGTCGATCTGCCGACCAGGCTCGGCGTGCCCGAGGACGCGAAGGACTACGCGGCCGAGGCCGTGCTGCTGTCGCGCGACCCCATTCGTGCGGAGCTCGACGAGTACGAGGACTTCGGCAACCGTCGCCTCCGCACGACGGGCGAGCTCATCCAGGAGGCGTTCCGCGTTGGGCTCTACCGGATGGAGCGCGTCGTCCGCGAGCGGATGACGACGGAGGACGTCGACACGATCACGCCTCAGACGATCATCAACATCCGGCCGGTGGTCGCTGCGCTGAAGGAGTTCTTCGGCTCGTCGCAGCTGTCGCAGTTCATGGACCAGACGAACACGCTCTCGGGCCTAACGCATCGCCGTCGGCTCTCCGCGCTCGGTGCGGGTGGCTTGACGCGGGAGCGCGCGCCGATCGAGGTGCGCGACGTGCACCCGACCCACTACGGGCGCATGTGCCCGATCGAGACGCCGGAAGGGCCGAACATCGGCCTCATCGGCTCGCTCGCGTCGTTCGCGACCGTGTCGGAGTTCGGCTTCATCCAGACGCCGTACCGCGTCGTGAAGGCCGGTCGCGTCACGGACGAGATCGTCTACCTCGATGCGGCCGAGGAGCGCCAGTTCACGATCGCCCAGGCCTCGGAGCCGGTGGATGCGAAGACGGGCAAGTTCGTCAACGAGCAGGTGCTGTGCCGCTCACGCGAGGGCGAGGCTGTCGTCGTGCAGGGCAGGGACGTGGAGTACATGGACGTCTCGCCGGCGCAGATCGTGTCGGTCGCGACGGCGCTCATCCCGTTCCTCGAGCACAACGACGCCAACCGCGCGCTCATGGGCGCGAACATGCAGAAGCAGGCCGTTCCGCTGATGATCCCGCAGGCCCCGATCGTCGGCACGGGCCTCGAGTTCCGTGCTGCCGTCGACACGGGCGACGTCGTCCTCGCGTCCAACGACGGCACGGTCGTCGACGTCGACGCCGAGCGCATCGTGGTCGAGGGGCGCGGAACGCGCGACGAGTACCCGCTGACGAAGTTCATGCGGTCGAACCAGGGCACGCTCATCCATCAGAAGCCGGCGGTCATCCTCGGCGACAAGGTGAAGCGCGGCCAGGTCATCGCCGACGGATCCTCGACGGACGGCGGCGAGCTCGCGCTCGGCGCGAACCTGCTGGTCGCCTTCATGCCGTGGGAGGGCTTCAACTTCGAGGACGCGATCGTCATCTCGGAGCGCCTCGTCAAGGACGACGTGCTCAGCTCGATCCACATCCACGAGTACGAGATCGACGCGCGTTCGACGAAGCTCGGTGACGAGGAGATCACGCGCGACATCCCGAACCGCTCGGAGGAGTCGCTGGCGAACCTCGACGAGCGCGGAGTCGTTCGCATCGGCGCGGACGTCGACGCCGGCCACCTGCTCGTCGGCAAGGTCACGCCGAAGGGCGAGACGGAGCTCACGGCCGAGGAGAAGCTGATCCGCGCGATCTTCAAGGAGAAGGCGCGCGAGGTCCGCGACACCTCGCTCAAGGTGCCGAACGGCGAGGGCGGGAAGGTCATCGGCGTCAAGACGTTCTCGCGCGACGCTGGCGACGACCTGCCGCCGGGCGTGAACGAGCTCGTGCGCGTCTACGTCGCCAAGAAGCGCAAGATCGCCGAGGGCGACAAGCTCGCCGGACGCCACGGGAACAAGGGCGTCATCTCGAAGATCGTCCCCGAGGAGGACATGCCCTTCCTCGAGGACGGACGCGGGGTGGACGTCGTCCTGAACCCGCTTGGCGTCCCCAGCCGGATGAACATCGGGCAGATCCTCGAGACCCACCTCGGCTGGGCAGCTGCACACGGCGTGTTTTCCGAGGGCGACCCGGTGAACGCGCGCGCGCCGATCAACGCGCCCGACCCACGGTCGGTCGCGACCCCGGTCTTCGACGGTGCGACAGAGGGCGACGTCGACGACGCGCTCGTCGCGGTCGCAAATGCCACGAACGGCTCGCTCGGCATGACGATCGACGAGACCGCGGTACGCGGCAGCCGCTGCTCGGGCAAGGTCACGCTCTACGACGGCAAGTCCGGCGAGCCTTTCGCACAGGACGTCACGGTCGGCTTCATGTACATCCTGAAGCTGCTCCACCTCGTCGACGACAAGATCCACGCGCGCTCGACGGGTCCCTACTCGCTCGTGACACAGCAGCCGCTGGGCGGCAAGGCGCAGTTCGGCGGACAGCGCTTCGGCGAGATGGAGGTGTGGGCGCTCGAGGCCTACGGCTCGGCCTACACGCTCCAGGAGATGCTCACGATCAAGTCCGACGACACGATCGGGCGCGTCAAGGCGTACGAGGCGATCGTCAAGGGCGAGAACATCGCCGAGCCGTCGATCCCCGAGTCGTTCAAGGTGCTGCTCAAGGAGATGCAGTCGCTCGCGCTCGACGTGCAGGTGCTCTCGGACGAGGGCCGCGAGGTCGAGGTGCGCGAAGAGGACGACGAGCTGCTCCGCGCGGCGGAGGAGCTCGGCATCGACCTGTCGCCCGGCTCGCTCCGCGCGGCTGCGCGTCAGCCCACGGCCGAGGAGGTCGAGGAGGGCGGGGAGCACGCAGACGAGGGCGGCGAGCTCGTGCTTGCAGCCGACGAGGAGCTCGGCAGCGTCGAGGAGGCGCCGCTCGAGGTCGACCTCGCCGACGTCGAGATCGACGAGTGATTTCTCAGTTCACGGACGGAAGAAGAGAGAGAGGTACGAGGCTCTAGATGGAAACCCAAAGACGCGGTCCTGACATCAACGACTTCGACTCGATCCGGATCGGCCTCGCATCGTCGAAGCAGATCCGCGACTGGTCGTCGGGCGAGGTCACCAAGCCGGAGACCATCAACTACCGCACGCTCAAGCCGGAGCGTGACGGTCTCTTCTGCGAGCGCATCTTCGGTCCGACGAAGGACTGGGAGTGCTACTGCGGCAAGTACAAGCGCGTCCGCTACAAGGGCATCATCTGCGAGCGCTGCGGCGTCGAGGTGACGCGGCAGAAGGTCCGCCGAGAGCGGATGGGGCATATCGACCTCGCGGCTCCGGTCTCGCACATCTGGTTCTTCAAGGGCGTTCCGAGCCGCATCGGCTACCTGCTCGACATCGCCCCGCGCGAGCTCGAAAAGGTCCTCTACTTCGCGGCCTCGATCGTCACTCAGGTGGATCGGGAGAAGCGGCAGGAGGACCTGGCCGACCTCGAGGACAAGGTCGCGGGCGAGAGCGAGCGGGTCTACCTCGATCGCGACGAGGCGCTCGCTGCGCTGGACGACCGCCTCGCCCGGAGGCGGGACTACTTCGCAGCCGGCAAGGAGAAGAACTTCGACGAGGACGACGACTTCTGGGCCCGTGGACTCTCGAACTGGGCGGAGGAGTCGGCGCTGCCCACGCTCGAGGAGATCCGCGCTCTCGGCAGCGGCGTGTTCGTGCAGCTGGCGAAGACCATCACGTCCGAGGATCCGCGACGCGTGCGAGAGCTCGTGCGCCAGACGGCGACCCGCGAGGATCGGCGCCTGGCCCCGCGCGAGGTCGAGTCGGTCGCGGCGTCGGCCGTGCAGATCGAGGCGGCGCTCGCGCCCCTGCGAGCCGAGCTCGCGAAGGCGACCGGCTCGAAGAAGGGCGCGATCACGAAGCACCTGAAGAAGATCCAGGAGGACCTCCTCTCAGGTGTGGAGATGTCCGGCGAGGACGCCGCCGCCGTCGAGGGCGTGGAGCGGAAGAATCTCGAGAAGGCTCGTGAGGTCGGCAACGGCCTCCTCGCGGCCGTGCTCACGGCCGTCGATCCCGATGCCGACGCAGCCGACGTGCGCGAGCTCGCGTACGACCTCTGCCTCGTCGAGGGGACGAAGAAGGAGGACCTCGACGCCGTCGCGCAGTGGGCGCTGAAGGTCCGCGAGATGGTCGCGGACATCGAGATGCGCCGTGAGGACACCCGGGAGGCCGCGGTCGAGGCGGTGCGCCGTCTCGAGCAGACGTGGCTGCTCTTCAAGGAGCTCGAGCCGAAGATGATCGTCGGCGACGAGCAGATCTTCCGTGAGCTCAAGGATCGCTTCGGGTCGCCCTACGGATTCGGGATCTACTTCCGTGGCGGCATGGGCGCCGAGGCGGTGCGCGATCTGCTTCGCGACCTCGACCTCGACGCCGAGTCGCTGTCCCTGCGCGAGATCATCAAGACGTCGAAGGGGCAGAAGCAGCAGCGCGCAATCAAGCGCCTGAAGGTGGTCGAGGCGTTCATCAAGTCGGGGAACAAGCCCGAGTGGATGATCCTCGAGGCCGTCCCGGTGATTCCGCCCGAGCTCCGGCCGATGGTGCAGCTCGACGGCGGCCGGTTCGCCACGAGCGACCTCAACGATCTCTACCGGCGCGTGATCAACCGGAACAACCGGCTCAAGCGGCTGCTCGACCTCGGGGCGCCCGAGATCATCGTCAACAACGAGAAGCGAATGCTCCAGGAGGCTGTCGACGCGCTCTTCGACAACGGGCGCCGTGGCCGCGCAGTCACCGGTCCGGGCAACCGGCCGCTGAAGTCGCTGTCCGACATGCTCAAGGGCAAGCAGGGCCGCTTCCGCCAGAACCTGCTCGGCAAGCGCGTGGACTACTCGGGCCGCTCGGTGATCGTCGCCGGGCCGAACCTGAAGCTGCACCAGTGCGGCCTGCCCAAGCTCATGGCTCTCGAGCTCTTCAAGCCGTTCATCATGAGCCGGCTCGTCGAGCGCAAGGCCGTACAGAACATCAAGGCCGCCAAGAAGATGGTCGAGTCGATGATCCCGGAGGTCTGGGACGTCCTCGAGGAGGTCATCGCGGAGCACCCGGTTCTCCTGAACCGCGCCCCGACGCTGCACCGCCTCGGGATCCAGGCGTTCGAGCCCGTGCTCGTCGAGGGCAAGGCAATTCAGGTGCATCCGCTCGTGTGTCAGGCATTCAATGCCGACTTCGACGGCGACCAGATGGCCGTGCACCTTCCGCTCAGCGCCGAGGCGCAGGCGGAGGCACGCGTGCTCATGCTCTCCGCGAACAACATCCTCTCGCCCGCGAGTGGACGTCCGCTGGCGACCCCGAGCCAGGACATGGTGCTCGGTGCCTACTTCCTCACGTACTGCCAGCACGACCTGCAGTCCATGACTGCGGGGCAGGCCGCGAAGGCCGTCGGCGCGAAGGGGCTCAAGCGGTACCGCACGGAGGAGGACGTCGAGTTCTCCGTCGATTCGGGCTCGGTCGACTACCAGGATCCGATCGAGTACTCGTGGAGCGGCGAGCTGATCGTCACCACGCCTGGCCGGGTCATCTTCAACGCCGAGGTCGAGCGTGCTCTCGACGAGGCGACCGGCGGTGACTTCGAGGGTCACCCGTTTCTCAACACGACGCTCCGCAAGCGCGAGCTGGACGCCTTCATCGGCGACCTCGTCGAGCACTACGGCCCGAACACGATCGCGGCCGCGCTCGACGTCATCAAGTCGGTGACCTTCCGGTTCGCGACCCGCGCGGGGATCACGATCTCGAAGAACGACATCGTGCCGCCGGGCGACAAGGAGGAGATCCTCGCCGGGTACGAGGACGAGGTCACGAAGGTCGGTCGCGAGTACGACCGCGGGCTGATGACCGAGGAGGAGCGTGACGAGCGCATCATCGCCATCTGGACCCGTGCGACGGACGAGGTCGCGGATCGGATGATGGCCGGCCTCGAGGAGACGAACCCGATCTACATGATGGCCAACTCGGGGGCCCGCGGATCGTTCAACCAGATCCGCCAGCTCGCCGGCATGCGCGGGCTCATGGCGGATCCGAAGGGCGAGATCATCGCCCGCCCGATCAAGGCCAACTTCATGGAAGGTCTCACCGTCCTCGAGTACTTCATCTCGACGCACGGCGCTCGCAAGGGCCTTGCGGACACCGCACTGCGCACGGCGGACTCGGGTTACCTCACGCGTCGTCTCGTCGACGTGTCTCAGGACGTCATCATTCGCGAGGACGACTGCGGCACGGAGGAGTACATCGAGGCTCCGCTCATCCTGGACGACACTCCCAACAAGAGCGTCGCCGGGCGCGTGGCGGCGGTCGACATCACGAAGCCGATCAAGGACGGGAAGCCCGGCAAGACGGTCATCGTCGAGAAGGGCGCTGAGATCACGATGAGCGACCTGCGCCGTATCGTCGAGGAGTTCGGCGAGTACGCGGAGACCGCGACGATCCCGGTTCGGTCGGTGTTGAAGTGCCGCAGCGAGTGGGGCCTGTGCCGCCTCTGCTACGGCACGTTCCTCGCGACCGGCGGAATGGCGGAGATCGGTGATGCGGTCGGCATCATCGCTGCGCAGTCGATCGGCGAGCCGGGCACGCAGCTCACCATGCGGACGTTCCACACGGGCGGCATCGCGGGCTCGGACATCACGCATGGTCTCCCGCGCGTCGTCGAGATCTTCGAGGCCCGGAACCCGAAGGGCGCCGGGACGCTGGCCGAGTTGGCCGGCAAGGTCGACATCGAGGAGTCGGAGCGGACGATCAAGGTGACCGTGACGCCGACCGCGCTCGACGCTGACGGCGAGTTGTCGGACCCGAAGGAGTACAGCTTCCCGCGGCGGAGCCGGCTGCTCGTGGCCAAGGGGCAGATGGTCGAGCCGGGCGACGCCCTCAACGAGGGGTCGCTCAACCCGGGAGAGCTCCTCATGCTGAAGGACGCGACGCCGACCGAGCTGTACCTGGTCAACGAGGTGCAGAAGGTCTACAAGTCGCAGGGCGTCGAGATCCACGACAAGCACATCGAGCTGATCGTTCGTCAGATGCTCAAGAAGGTCCGCGTCGAGAGCGCAGGAGATACCGCGCTCCTGCCGGGCCAGCTCGCGGACAAGGTGGTCCTCGAGCGCGAGAACGCCCGCGTGAAGAAGGAGAAGGGCGAGCTCGCGACCTTCGAGCAGATCATCCTCGGAATCACGAAGGCGTCCCTCGCGACCGAGTCCTTCCTCTCGGCGGCCTCCTTCCAGGAGACCACGAAGGTGCTGACCGACGCGGCGATCGAGGGCAAGGTCGACCGGCTGAACGGGCTCAAGGAGAACGTGATCATCGGCAAGCTGATCCCGGCCGCGACCGGGCTCAAGCAGTACCGGCAGATCTCGATCGAGCCGACAGAGCCGCTTCCGGTCACGTTCGCCCGCCCGGAGGCCGAGGCCGAACTGCTCGCCGCGCTCGAGGAGATCGGCGACGGCGACGGCTTCGACTTCGACGCACTCGACCTCCAGTTGGGCGAGACGGTGCTCGACGCCGACGGCGATGCCGCCGAGCTCGAGCCGCCTGCGACGGAAGACGAGTGACGCATACGCAAGCCCGGGATCCGCGGTGGCGGACCCCGGGCTTGCCGATCACCCGGAGGCGGCGGCGGCCTCGTCTCGAGTCCCTCGCCGGGATCTGCTACCTCTGATGCCCGTGTGCAGGGCTTTCCTCGTAGTAGCGGCAGCTGCCGTCGCGATCCTCGCGTGGCCGACGGCGGGGTCGCCCGCGCTCTCGTGCGGGCTACCGGAGACGACGACGACGTGGATCGACTTCGCCGACAGCTCGGTCTCGTTCTGGCAGGAACGCTTTGCGCGATCGGGTGTCGTCGTTGCAACCGGCGGTCCTGCGCTCGCCGCCGAGGCCCGCGCGGCCGGTGCGGGCACCGTGCACTGGGACATGTACCTGCGTAAGCGCGTGGGTACTCCCTCCGACCCGGCGGATCCGGCGCTCATCGAGAAGCGGGCGGACGCGCTGTTCGACTACGCCGTGTCCGTCACGGGCTGTCAGACGCCGCTCATCGCGCTCAACGAACTGTGGGGCTCCTCGCTACCGACCCCGCTCACGCCGACCGCGGATCTCTACCGAGCAAATGTGCTGCGCTTCGTCAGCCGTCTCGCCGAGCGAGGCGGCCGGCCAGCGCTCCTCGTCTCGAGCGAGCCCTTTACCGGGGGCGACGCCGCGACGTGGTGGAAGGCGATCGGCGCCGTGTCGGATCTCGTGCTCGAGAGCTACGCGAACGCCAACCTGATCTGGCGGGACGGCGCCGTCGACGGATCGCGTCGACTGCGAGTGCGCTACCGCCAGTCCGCCGCACGTCTGCTCGCGCTCGGGATCCCGCCGTCGCGGATCGGGATCATGATCGGGTTCCAGACCGGGGCGGGAACGGGAGGACGTGAGGGCCTCGAGCCACGGTCTCGGTGGTTCGACGTCGCAAAGTGGCAAGCGCTCGCCGTGGGCCAGGTCGCGCGCGAGCTCAAGCTCGCGCACGTCTGGTCGTGGGGGTGGGCTCAGCGCGATGCCCGCTCCAACGATCCGGACAAGACGTACGCAGCGTGCGTCTGGCTCTGGTCTCGCGACGCGAGCCTGTGCGACGCCCCGCGCGCACTCGGGAACGAGCTCGACACGGATCTGAAGACCGGACAGCTCAACCTGCCGGCGGGTGTTCGTTGCGTCTACGGCCCGACCCGGCTCACCGCCTCGGCCGTCGCCTCGCTGGCGAACGTCACGAAAGACCGTGAGCTGGCGCTCACGGCTCTCGTCCTTCGCGCGATCGAACGCGAACGCGTGAGGGTGTCCCCGTCCGACGCGCTCGGGCTCGAGCAGCGGATCGTGCGGGTGCGCTTCGGTGGAAGTGCGGCCGCGTACCGCGCGGCTCTCGCAGGGGCGGGTGCGAGCAGCCCGATTGCACGCGGAATCGTCGGTGACGAGCTGCGCGCCCGAGACATCGGCGACCGGCTCCAAACGTCCCGCGTCTCGAAAGCCGACATCGTGCGCTTCCGCGAAACGTTCGCTCCGGTGCCCGCCCGCAACCTCGTCGTATCGCCGGCACCGAGCTGGCTGCCGGGGGGTCGCGGCGTGGCGCTCTCGACGTCGGCGCCCGACATCGTCTTCCGGCTGCCAACCGGTCGCAAGACGACGATCCGTACCGTCGAGGGGACCTTCGCAGTGCAAGCGGCCGGCGACACCACGGCTCTTGCCGCGTTGCCGTCCGCTGCTGCGAGACCCGCGATCGCCCGCGAGCTCCGTGCCGAGCAGCGGGCAGAGGCCTACGCCGCCTGGACTATTCGCATGCAGAAGGCGGCGGAAAGCAAGCTCGTGTGCGAACGGGACCGGCTTCCGGAGCTCGGCGTCGTCGACGTCTCGTCGTTTGTGCCGTTCCTCTCGCTCCACGAGCCCGAGGCCGAGGAGTGGCTCGCCGCGCGCCGAGGTTAGGCGACTTCGCGGCTCGGCCGCTTCGCGGCCGTGACGACCATGTCCCGTCCGGAGCTCTTCGCGAGCCCGAGCGCGGCGTCGGCGCGGACGATGAGTGCCGTCGCATCGTCCTTCGGAAGGAGCTCTGCAACGCCACCCGAGAAGGAGACGACGCCCAGCTTCGGGAGGGGCCGCTCGCGCAGCGCGGACTGAAGCCGATCGAAGAGCATTTCGGCGTCGCGGCTGTCTCCCTGCGAGACGATGACCCCGAAGCGGCCGCCACCCACCCGACATGGTCGATCGCGTGCGCTCGCGACGTCGTTCAGGACGCGCGCGATGGTCGCCAAGACGTCGTCGGCCGCGAGATGACCGATGCGCGCATTGATCGTCGTGAGCCGGTCGACGTCGAGCATCAGCAGCGCGAGCTGCTCGCGTCGGCCTCGCGCACGCGTGATTTCGAGATCGAGCAGCGCATGGAAAGCAGGCCGGTCGTAGAGGTCCGTGAGCGGATCACGCTCCGGGACGGGGTCCGGCTCGCGCTTCTCGAGTGAGGTTTCGAGTGCGGGTCGGCTGATGCTCAGGACGTTCTCGAGCGACGTGATGTCGAGCTCGCTGAAGTGACGATCGGGAGTTCTCGTCAGCACCGCGAGCATGCCCGGTTCCGTCGCGGAGTCCATGAGCGGGACCGCGAGCCCGCTTCGGATCGGGGGAGTTCCTCCGTTCGGCGCATCGTCGCTCGAAAACGACACCTGGATCGCGCGCGCACCGCGGTAGTCGGGAACGCTCAGGCCCCCGACCTGCGTGACCTCGGCCTGGGAGAGGCCGACCGTTGCGAGGATCGGCTCGTTCTTCGTCCCCACGATCGCGACGGCGGCGTCGGCGGACGTCTGCTCCCGCGCGAGCTCCAGAACGCGGACGACGTTCGAGTGATCCGGCCCCTCGATCGCGGGGCTGTCGACGGGTGCTCCGGAGATCGCTGCGGTGATGCGGGCGGGCAGCGTCTGGTTCAGCGCATCGCTCAACGTTTGCGCGAACTCGGCGAGGCGGTGGTCGTAGCGCTGCAGCATCGTCGCCACGACTTCCTCCTGGCGACCCAGCATGCGGCGGATCGCGAGCAGGAAGAATGTGAGGCATACGACTCCGAGCACGAGCGCACCGACGTAGAGGACAAGCGTGAGGCTCGGTTCCGGCACGGCCTCTATTACTAGCGAGGGCATCGGTCGGCACCCGGACTCCGACAGGACCCGGCGGTACTCTCGTGTCGTCCAGTGAGCATGCTCTCCGAGATCTCGGTCGTGCAGGTGCCCGTGCCCGACGGGGACGCTCCGGCAGAGGCCCCTCTTGGCGCCACGACGATCAAGGCCTGGTCGCCCATCGAGGTGCCGAAAGCTCGTCGACCGACCCCGACGACGCTCGTCGTGCTTGCGTCCTGCGCCGGCGTCGGGGCGATCGTCCTGGGAGCACTGGCGGGCCTGTCGACCCTCTCGGGATCAGATACGCCGCCACCCGCCGTCGTCCCGGTGGAAAGCAAACCCCCTGCCGAGCAGCGGGTTCTCGCTCTGCTCGCCAAGCCGAGCACCGAACGGATCGTTTTCCGTGGCTCCGGAGGTCGTCTCCTCCTTGCCGTCGGAAGCGGCGGACGTGCGGCGATCCTGATCCGCGGGCTCGAGCGCGCGGCGCCGGGCCAGCCCTACTACGCGTGGGTCGTGGGATCGGGCAGGCCCGTTCGCGTCGCCCGCTTCGACGGAACGGAGCGAGCGGTCTTTCTCACGCTTCCTCTGCGGTCGCACGAGAGTGTGGTCGTCGCGTCGACCCGCCCCACGTCGATCAGGCCCGAGTCACAGCTCGTCGCGCTCCGCGGCTAGCGCGCGGCTCGCCCCAGGGTTACGCGTCGTGCGTGCGCGGTGTGTCGGGGCGAAGCTCGCCGGCGCCGGCGATGTCGGCGCGATCCTTCCCCAGCTCCTTCGCACGGTAGAGCGCCGCGTCGGCGCGCTCGAACAGGCTCGCGGGCGTGTCCCCGTGCAGGAGCTCGGCGATGCCGCCTGAGAGTCGGAGCCGCTGTTCATCGGGCCCGAGGGCCGTGCCGCGCATCGAGTTGTGGACGCGTCGGAAGAGCTGCTCGCCGTCCTCGGCCGTCGACTCCGGCATGATCACCGCGAACTCGTCCCCGCCGATGCGGCACGCGACGTCGACGGACCTGACCGCCTCGCGGAGCCGATCGGCTGCTTGGGCCAGCACGCGGTCGCCCGCAAGGTGCCCGACCTGGTCGTTGATCGACTTGAAGTCGTCGAGGTCGAAGACGATGAGTGTCAGCTTCCGCTGGTATCGGTGCGCCCTCGTCACCTCACGGCGAAGCGTCTCCTGGAAGAACCGCTGGTTGTAGAGGCCGGTGAGCCCGTCCGTCTCGGCGAGCTTGCGTGCTTCGCCGTATCGCCGCGCGTTCTCGATCGCGGGAATGCAGCTCGCTGCGAGCTTCTCGGCGTCGTCGATCTGCTGCTGTCCCGGTTCGTGGTCGCTTCGCCAGAACAGAGACAGCGTCCCGACGGGGCGGAGCTCTCGCCCGACCAAGGGCACGAACGCGCCGCCGCGAATGAGGTCGCTCTCGCCGCCGCCTTCCCTGTCGCGCCCGTAGCGGTAGCTCACCGTGATCGTCCCGGGCAGGCTTCCGACGACACCCGACGTGGGCGGGCGCGCCGACTCCTGGTCGGTCATCCCACGTGTGACCACCGCCGGCCCCCCGTCGGGTCTCTCGACCGCCATCATCGAGGCGTCGATCCCTTCGATCTCCATCGCGGCGTCGAGCACGCGATCCATGAGCTCCTCGAGGTCGATCGAGTTCCCGAGCTCACCGAAGAGGCGATTCCGGCGGCTCTCCTGCTCGGCGCGCTCGAGCGCTTCCGACAGCCCACCCGCGAGCTGATCCATCTTCGTTCGCATCTCGTCGACCGCGCGGACGAGCTCCTCGTTCGGGGGCTGCGGGCGTGTGGAGCGTCGGCTGAGGACGATGCCGACGACGACCGCCGCGGCCACGAGGGCCGCGACGAGGATCAGAATCGTCGCCACGCGTTCAGCCAACTCATCAAGGACTACTCTCCTTGTACTGACTCCAACGGGGGATGCAACCTCGTTCGAGGTACCCCGGGCGGAAATGTACTCGGGAAGCTGGACGCTGATCGCGGCGTCGGCCGCCTAGCGCGGTGGGGTCGGGCGCCTGCTCGGGACGGCGACCACGACGGTGCCGCGGCCGGCCTGCTTCGCCTGCCACAGAGCGTGCTCCGCGCGCCCGAGAATCGTCTGGGCGTCGTCGCCGTCCGCGATCTCGGTCACGCCGGCGCTGAGCACCACCCCCACGTCCTCGTACGGCGGCTCGAGCGACGACTGCACTGCGTCGACGAGCCCTTCGGCATCGTCGACGCCCGACCCGGGCAGCACGAGGACGAACTCGCTCGCGCCGAGCCGATGAGCCGATCCCGTCCCGAGGCTCCGTTGGAGCCGGCCGGCAACGTCGCTCAGCCTGGAGTCGGCTGCCTCGCGGCCCTCTCGTTTCGCGACGTCTTCGAGTCCGTGGACCTCGAGGACGACGATCGCGAGCGATCGTCCGAACTGCTGTCCCCCGATCAGCTCTCCGGCGACCGCCTCGAGCGCGTCACCACGGAGCACGTCACCCGATCCCTGTCGTACTGGCTCCGCGTGTCCGGGAAAGGCGGTGTGAACGGTGGACGCCGTCGCGGTCGAGGCGGTCCTGCTGTCCTCGAGCACCGAGATCGTCGCCGCGCGTGGTCGGTTCAGCGTGCTCTCGATGCGCGCGTCGAACGCCTCGGCGGTCTCGTCGGGAAGTGATTCGACGAGTCCGAGGCTGAGGGTCGGCGCCGTCGGTCCGAACAAGCGACCGACTTCGCTCTCGAGCCGGCTCGAGAGCGCGCTCGCTCCGAATTCGGTTGTCGCCGGCATGAGGATGGCGAGCTCGTGCTCGTCGCGCATGCAGGGGATGTCGCCACCCCGCGCGACTCGTCCGACGAGCCGCGCAAGCTCGCCGAGGCGCGCCGTTTCCGTCGCCTCCGTGCGCGGCCGACCGCGCACGCCGAGGACGACGGCCGAGAGTGGCTTCCCCGTCCGGCGGGCACGCGCGGCTTCACGGCCGAGCTCGATCTCGTAGCCACGCCTGTTGGGAACTCCGCTCGCCGGGTCGACGTTGATCCTCGCCTCGACCTCGGCGAACCGGCGGGCGTTGGCCAGCGCAACGGACAGGTCTTCGACGAGGGCCTGGAGGGCGTGCGCGTGCTCAGGCCCGAACGCATGGTGGGCCGTCGCGTACGCCGCGAGCGTCCCGCGGACTCCGATCCCCGAGAGGGGTGTCACGAGCGCCGATCCGAACGCCGGCGCGTCCGCCTCCTCGCCCGCGGGGTACGTCCAGTCGATGACGGCCGCGCGAAACGGCCTGCCCGCCGGTGGACCGAAGGAGCGCTCGAGGCCTTCGAGCTCGACCCCTTGTCCCAGCGACGCGATCACGGGGCGTCCTCCTGGACCGTCGATCCTGATCACGACCGCATCGGCTCCCGTTCGCGCGGCGGCGTCGGCCATGAGCGACTCGACGACCTCGTCGAAGTCGAGACTGAGATTCGTGGGCGGCACGCGGTCGCCGGACAGAACCGCCGCGTCGATCGCCTGCGCCATACCTGCCGACATCGCCTCGAGGTGGCGGTCGATGTGTCCGAGCGCGTCACGCAGGCGCCGGTCGGCCCGCCGGTTCGCCTCCCTGATGGCGACGAGCGCCAGTACGCACGCGGCCAGCACCGCGCACGCTGCAACCACCGCAGTCACCATCCCTCTTCCGCCACCTCCTCGCCTGGCGCACTGTATTCGGGCGGTCGCGCCTTTTCCATGGGCGGTCTGCTACCATCCTGCGGCCGGTTGGCGGGTTGTGTTGTTGCCCGCCGGCCTTTCTGTGTGACGAAATCGACCGACCGCAAGTAGGAGCTCGCGTGCCCACAGTCAACCAGCTCGTCCGCAAGGGGCGGACGACGCCGAAGGTGAAGACGAAGACCCCGGCCCTCCGGGGAGCGCCGCAGAAGCGCGGCGTCTGCACGCGCGTGTACACGACCACGCCCAAGAAGCCGAACTCCGCTCTGCGAAAGGTCGCGCGCGTCCGCCTGACGAACGGCATGGAGGTCGGCGCCTACATTCCGGGCGAGGGCCACAACCTGCAGGAGCACTCCGTGGTGCTCGTCCGAGGCGGCCGCGTCAAGGACCTCCCGGGCTTCCGGTACAAGGTCATCCGCGGGGGGCTCGACTCCGCGGGTGTCTCCGAGCGCCGCCAGGCGCGCTCGAAGTACGGCGCGAAGAAGGCGTAGCCGGCATGCCCCGCCGCGCAGAGATCCAGCCACGCACGATCGAGCCCGACGCCGTCCACGGGTCGGTGCTCGTCGCGCAGCTCGTGAACCGGCTCATGCTGAACGGCAAGAAGTCGGTCGCCGAGCGCACGGTCTACGACGCGCTCGCGCTCGCATCGGAGAAGACGGGGAAGCCGCAGCTCGAGGTGCTCGAGCAGGCCGTGAAGAGCGTCACCCCGGTGCTCGAGGTTCGGTCGCGTCGTGTCGGTGGTGCGAACTACCAGGTACCCGTCGAGGTGCCGCAGCGCCGCGCGCGGACGCTCGCGCTCCGCTGGATCGTGCAGAACTCGCGCGATCGGCGTGAGAAGGGCATGTCCGCGAAGCTCGCGGGCGAGCTCGCGGACGCGCTGAACCAGCAGGGAGGGGCGTTCAAGAAGAAGGACGACATCTACCGGATGGCGCAGGCCAACAAGGCCTTCGCGCACTACCGCTGGTAACGCCGAGATGTCCGCCGTAGCGACTCCCGTTGGGCTCGACCGTGTCCGGAACATCGGGATCATGGCCCACATCGACGCGGGCAAGACGACGACGACGGAGCGGATCCTCTACTACACAGGCCGCACACACAAGATGGGCGAGGTGCACGAGGGCGCCGCGACGATGGACTGGATGGCGCAGGAGCAGGAGCGCGGCATCACTATCACGTCGGCTGCCACGACCGCGGAGTGGCGCGATCATCGCATCAACATCATCGATACGCCCGGGCACGTGGACTTTACCGTGGAGGTCGAGCGAAGCCTTCGCGTGCTCGACGGGGCGGTCGCTGTGTTCGATGCGGTCGCCGGTGTGCAGCCACAGTCCGAGACGGTCTGGCGCCAGGCCGACCGCTACGCCGTGCCGCGCATCGCGTTCATCAACAAGATGGACCGCACCGGTGCCGACTTCGAGGCGTCGGTGCAGTCGATGCGCGACCGCCTCGGTGCTCGCCCGGTTCCGATCCACCTACCGGTCGGGAGCGAGGAGAACTTCTCCGGGATCGTCGATCTCGTGGAGATGAAGGCGATCACGTACGCGAACACGCTCGGCACCGAGATGGCGGTGGGCGACGTTCCCGCCGAGCTCGCCGACGCGGCGCTCGCCGGCCATCACGAGCTGATCGACCTGATCGCGGAGTTCGACGACGAGCTCACTGAGACCTACCTCGAGGACGAGGGGTCGGTTACGCCGGCCATGATTCGCCGGGCGCTTCGCAAGGGGACGCTCGCCGGGGAGATCACGCCGGTGCTTGCGGGCTCCGCGTTCAAGAACAAGGGCGTGCAGCCGCTTCTCGACGCGATCGTCGACTACCTGCCGAGCCCACTCGACGTTCCGCCCGTCCAGGGGCTCGACCCGAAGTCGGAGGCGGAGGAGACGCGTCCCCCGGACTACGACGCGCCGTTCGCGGCCCTCGCATTCAAGGTGATGAGCGATCCGTACGTCGGGAAGCTCACGTACTTCCGCGTGTACTCGGGCCAGGTCAAGGCGGGCGACCGCGTTCTCAACACGACCAGCGGCAAGACGGAGCGGATCGGCCGCATCCTCCAGATGCACGCCAATCACCGCGAGGAGCGTGACGAGATCGGAGCGGGGGAGATCGCTGCGGCTGTCGGGTTGAAGTTCACGACGACCGGCGACACGCTTGCAGTCGACTCGGCTCCGATCGTGCTCGAGTCCATGTCGTTCCCGGATCCGGTCATCTCCGTTGCCATCGAGCCGCGCACCAAGGCCGACCAGGACAAGCTCGCGACCGCGCTCCAGCGCCTCGCCGAGGAGGATCCGACCTTCCGCGTGTCGTCGGACGAGGAGACCGGGCAGACGCTCATCGCCGGGATGGGCGAGCTGCACCTCGAGATCATCGTCGACCGCCTGCAGCGCGAGTTCTCGGTGGACGGCAACGTCGGTCGCCCACAGGTCGCCTATCGCGAGACGATCACGAGCCCCGCCGAGAAGATCCAGGGCAAGTTCGTCCGCCAGACAGGCGGCTCGGGCCAGTACGGCGACGTCCTGATCAACCTGTACCCGAACCCGGCCGAGGGCTACGAGTTCGTGGACAAGGTCGTCGGCGGACGTGTGCCGAAGGAGTACATCCCGGCCGTCGACCAGGGCATCAAGGAGGCGATGAGCTCGGGCATCGTCGCCGGCTACCCGGTGGTCGACGTCAAGGTCGAGCTCGTGGACGGCTCGTATCACGAGGTCGACTCGAGCGAGCGCTCCTTCAAGATCGCCGGCTCGATGGCCTTCAAGGAGGGCATGAAGCGTGCGAAGCCGAAGCTCCTCGAGCCCGTCATGTCCGTCGAGGTCGTGACGCCCGACGAGTATGTAGGCGATGTGATCGGTAACCTGAACGGTCGTCGGGGCCGGGTCGAGCAGCTCGAGCCGGTAGGTGGGTCGCAGTCGATCCGCGCGAGCGTTCCGCTCTCGGAGATGTTCGGCTACGCGACCGACCTGCGCTCGATGACGCAGGGTCGCGCGACGTTCAGCATGCAGTTCGACCGCTACGAGGAAGTGCCCACGACGATCGCGGAGTCGATCGTCGGAGGCGACAAGTCAGCGTAATCCCAGGAAGACGAGCTCGGAGGATAGGAGCAGATGGCAAAGCAGAAGTTCGAGCGCACCAAGCCGCACGTCAACGTCGGCACGATCGGCCACATCGACCACGGCAAGACGACGCTCACCGCAGCGATCACGAAGGTGCTCGCCGAGTCGGGTACGAACACCGAGGCGACCGACTTCGACGCGATCGACAAGGCGCCCGAAGAGCGCCAGCGCGGCATCACGATCAACACCGCACACGTCGAGTACGAGACGGAGAACCGTCACTACGCGCACGTCGACTGCCCGGGCCACGCCGACTACATCAAGAACATGATCACGGGCGCCGCCCAGATGGACGGCGCGATCCTCGTCGTCTCGGCCGCCGACGGCCCGATGCCGCAGACCCGCGAGCACATCCTGCTCGCGCGCCAGGTCGAGGTCCCCTCGATCGTCGTCGCGCTCAACAAGGCCGACATGGTCGACGACCCCGAGCTGCTCGAGCTCGTCGAGATGGAGGTTCGCGAGCTCCTCTCTAAGTACGAGTTCCCCGGAGACGACATCCCGGTCGTCCAGGTCTCGGCGCTGAAGGCGCTCGAGGGCGATCCCGAGTGGACGCCGAAGATCCTCGAGCTCATGGAGGCCGTCGACACGTACATCCCCGAGCCGGTCCGCGATGTGGACAAGCCGTTCCTCATGCCTATCGAGGACGTCTTCACGATCACGGGCCGCGGCACCGTGGTCACGGGCCGCATCGAACAGGGCAAGCTCACGGTCGGCGAGGAGGTCGAGATCGTCGGCATCCATCCGCAGACGGAGAAGACGGTCGTCACCGGTCTCGAGATGTTCCTGAAGACCCTCGACTTCGCGCAGGCCGGCGACAACGCAGGCGCGCTGCTCCGCGGCGTCAAGCGCGAGGAGGTCGAGCGTGGCCAGGTGCTCGCGAAGCCGGGCTCGATCACGCCCCACACGCAGTTCAAGGCCGAGGTGTACGTGCTCTCGAAGGACGAGGGCGGGCGCCACACGCCGTTCTTCAACGGCTACCGGCCGCAGTTCTACTTCCGCACGACGGACGTCACCGGCTCGATCAAGCTGCCGGAGGGTCAGGAGATGGTCATGCCTGGCGACAACACGAACATGGAGATCGACATGCACCAGCCGATCGCCATGGATCAGGGCCTCCGCTTCGCGATCCGCGAGGGCGGACGCACGGTCGGCGCAGGCGTCGTCACGGAGATCATCCAGTAGGCGAGGCGACTCGCCCGAGTCACATGGCACAGCAGAAGATCCGCATCCGTCTGAAGGGCTACGACCACCAGCAGGTGGACCGCTCGGCGTCCCAGATCGTCGAGACCGCGCAGCGCACCGGCGCGACCATCACCGGTCCCGTCCCGCTGCCGACCGAGAAGAACGTCTACTGCGTGATCCGCAGCCCGTTCAAGGACAAGGACTCGCGCGAGCACTTCGAGGTGCGCACGCACAAGCGCCTGATCGACATCCACAGCCCCACGCCGAAGACGGTCGACTCGCTCATGCGGCTCGACCTTCCGGCCGGGGTCGACATCGAGATCAAGCTCTAGGAACGGAACGGTGAAAGGCATCCTCGGCAAGAAGCTCGGCATGAGCCAGGTCTTCGACCCCGACACCGGGGCGATGACGGCCGTCACCGTGATCGAGGCCGGACCGTGCCCGGTGGTCCAGGTTCGAACGCACGACGTCGACGGCTACGACGCCATCCAGCTCGCGTTCGGCGCGGTCGCGGAGCGGAAGCTCTCGAAGGCCGAGGTCGGGCACCTGAACAAGGGTGGCGCGGCGCCGCACCGCCACCTCGTCGAGTTCCGCGGGGAGAGCGGGCTCGCAGTGGGTGACACCGTCACGGTCGAGTCGTTCGAGCCCGGCGAGGCCGTGAAGGTCTCCGGAGTCTCGATCGGCAAGGGCTACCAGGGCACGATCAAGCGGCACGGCTTCACGCGAGGGCCGGTCTCCCACGGCTCGCACAACATCCGCAAGCCGGGCTCGATCGGCGCATCCGCCTACCCGTCCCGGGTGTTCAAGGGGATGAAGATGTCTGGCCGCATGGGCGGCACGCGTGTCACCCAGCCGGGTCTCGTCGTCCACGAGGTCGACGTCGAGCGCAACCTGCTGCTCGTGCGTGGCTCCGTGCCCGGAGCAAAGGGCGGGCTCGTGGAGATCAAGAGCGCCTGATGGCTGCGCCGAAAGCACCCGTCATCGGCGGCTCGAAGGCGGCGGACGTCTCGCTCGACGAAGCGGTGTTCGCCGCCGAGCTGAAGCCGCACCTCGTGCACGAGACGGTTCGTGCCGAGATGAACGCCGCGCGAGCGGGAACACGTGGCACGAAGAGCCGCGGCCTCGTTGCCGGCGGTCGCTCGAAGCCGTGGCGTCAGAAAGGCACAGGACGCGCACGCGCGGGCACGAGCCGGGCGCCGCACTGGACCGGCGGCGGCGTTGCGTTCGCGCCGGGCATGCGCTCGTTCGAGGTCAAGGTCAACCGCAAGGCTCGGCGCAGCGCGCTCCGGGGCGTGCTCTCGAATCACGCCTCCGAGGGAACTCTCGCGATCCTCGACGGCTCCGGCTTCGATGCTCCTTCCACGAAGCAAGCAGCCGAGCTGCTGTCCGGGTTCGGCGTTCGCCCGACGCTCGTCGTGGTGAGCGAGGACGAGGAGCTGCTGATCAAGTCCTTCCGAAACCTCGAGAAAGTCCTCGTCGTCGCCCCGTCCGAGCTCGAGGTCGCCTCGCTCGTCTGGGCGCGCTCGGTGCTCGTCTCGGAGGCTGCGCTGCCGCTCGTCCTCGGACGTGCCGGCGTTGCGGCGGAGGAGGAGCCCGAGTGAGCCTGCACCCGAACCAGGTCCTGCTGGCGCCGGTCGTCTCGGAGAAGAGCTACTCGCTCATCACCGACCGCAAGTACACGTTCAAGGTGCACGAGGACGCGCACAAGACTCAGATCCGGCAGGCAGTCGAGGAGCTCTTCGACGTGAAGGTCGCCGCCGTGAACATCGTCAAGGTCCAGTCCAAGCCCAAGCGCCGCGGCTTCGTCAAGGGCCGCCGTCCCGGCTGGAAGAAGGCGATCGTGGAGCTCAAGGACGGCTACGAGATCGAGATCTTCGAAGGGGCTGCCGTCTGATGGCGCTGAAGAAGTACAAGCCGACGAGCCCAGGTCGTCGGTTCATGGCGACCTCCGGCTTCGAGGACATCACGAAGGCCGAGCCCGAGAAGTCGCTGCTGGAGCCGCTGACGAAGAAGGGCGGACGGAACAACCGCGGCCGCATCACGACCCGCCACCAGGGCGGCGGTCACAAGCGGCGCTTCCGAACCATCGACTTCAAGCGGACGAGGGACGGCGTTCCCGCAAAGGTCGCCGCGATCGAGTACGACCCCAACCGGTCGGCACGCATCGCGCTGCTCCATTACGCGGACGGAGTCAAGGCGTACATCCTCGCTCCTGCACGGCTCCGGGTCGGCTCGACCGTCGAGTCCGGGCCGGAGGCGGACATCAAGCCCGGGAACGCGCTTCCGCTCGCCAACATCCCGACGGGCACGCTCGTCCACTGTGTCGAGCTGAGGCCGGGTCAGGGTGCGCGCATGGCGCGGTCCGCCGGCTCGGCGATCCAGCTCGTCGCCAAGGACGGCCCGCACGCGGTGCTCCGCCTCCCGTCCGGCGAGCTCCGCCGCGTCCTCCTCACCTGCCGGGCGACCGTCGGCCAGGTCGGGAACTCGGACCACTCGAACCAGTCGAGCGGCAAGGCCGGCCGCAGCAGGTGGCTCGGCAAGCGCCCGACGGTCCGCGGATCGGCGATGAACCCCGTCGACCATCCGCACGGCGGCGGCGAGGGCAAGACCAAGGGCGGCAGGCATCCGGTAACCCCGTGGGGCGTCCCCACGCTGGGCAAGCGGACGCGCCGCAAGCACAAGGAATCCGATTCGTTGATCGTCCGCGGCCGTCGTCGCGGGAAGGAGAAGAGACGCTAGTGAGCAGATCGTCCAAGAAGGGGCCGTTCGTCGAGGACCGGCTCATGGGCCGGATCGAGGCGATGAATGCGACCGGCGAGAAGCGCATGATCCGCACCTGGTCGCGCGCGTCGACGATCTTCCCCGAGATGGTCGGCCACACGATCGCGGTCCACGACGGGCGCAAGCACGTCCCAGTGTTCGTCAGCGAGCAGATGGTGGGTCACAAGCTCGGCGAGTTCGCGCCGACCCGGACCTTCCGCGGCCACGCCGGTGACCGCTCGACCCAGGTGAAGAAGCGCTGATGGCCGCCGTCGCTCAGGACGACCGGATGCGCGTTCGCGCGCAGGCGAAGTGGGTGCGGACGTCGGCTCGCAAGGCCCGCATCGTTCTCGACAACATCCGCGGGCGCAGCGTCCCGGAAGCCCGGACGATCCTCGCCTTCACGTCGCGTGCCGCGGCGACGGACATCGAGAAGGTCCTCCGCTCGGCGGTCGCGAACGCCGAGTCGAGCCACGGCCTCGACGGCGACGAGCTCGTCGTCGAGGCCGCGTACGCGGACGAAGGGCCGACGCTCAAGCGCTGGAAGCCGCGCGCGCGCGGCCGTGTGAACCGGATCCGGAAGCGGACCTGCCACGTCACCCTCGTGCTCGTCGAGCAGGAGGAGCAGGCGCAGCCACGTCGCCGCACGCGCAGGCAGACGCAGTCGCAGACGACACCGCCGGCCGACGAGTCGAAGCCGGCCTCGAGGACACGACGACGCAAGAAGGAGGCCGTGGCGTAATGGGCCAAAAGGTGCATCCCGGCGGCTTCCGCGTCGGCGTCATCCACGACTGGAAGTCCAACTGGTGGACGGGCACGCCCGAGTTCGCCGACTATCTCCTCGAGGACGTCCGCATCCGCGAGCACATCCTCGGAAAGCTGTCGCACGCGGGCCTGTCGGACATCCTGATCCGCAAGGACAAGCAACGGATCACGGTGGACATCTACACGGCGCGCCCGGGAATCGTGATCGGGAAGTCGGGCGTCGAGGTGGACGCGCTGCGCAAAGAGCTGCACGCGATCACCAAGAAGAACGTCCACATCAACATCAACGAGATCAAGCGGCCCGAGCTCGACGCCAAGCTCGTCGCGCAGTCCATCGCCGAGCAGCTCGAGAACCGCGTCAGCTTCCGACGCGCGATGAAGCGCTCGCTCGCCTCGGCGATGCGCTCGGGCGCGCAGGGAATCAAGATCACCGCCGGGGGTCGGCTCGGTGGCGGCGAGATGAGCCGTCGTGAGATGTACTCCGAGGGACGGGTTCCGCTGCACACGATCCGCGCGGACATCGACTACGGCCAGGCCGAGGCGAAGACGACGTTCGGCGTCATCGGCGTCAAGGTCTGGGTCAACAAGGGCGAGATCATGCCCGAGGGCTACGACGCGCCCGGCGCCCGCGACGCCCGTCTCGGCGACCAGGATCAGGCCCGCCGACGGCGTGGCGCGTCCGCCGAAGGGCTCGGTGCCTCGCGCGAGGGCCGCGGGCGTGGACAGGATCGGGAGGGCCTCGGGATCGTCCCGCGCAGGCGGCGGGGCCAGCGCCCCGGCGGCGGTCGGCCGGGCCAGCGCGGGCCACGTCGTGACCTCCAACAGGATGCTCCGACGACAGAGGCGGAGACTCCGGCCGTGGAGCCGGAGGTGCAGGAGGCTCCCGCGCCGCCCGAGGCTTCCGCGCCGCCCGCGCCGCCAGAGGCTCCCGCGCCGCCCGAGACACCCGAGGCGGGTGAGAGCTGATGTTGATGCCGCGCAAGACGAAGTTCCGCCGGCACCATCGCGGCCATCGTCGCGGCATGTCCTCGGGGCAAACGAGTGTCCAGTTCGGCGAGTACGGGCTCAAGGCGCTCGAGGCGGGTTGGGTGACCAATCGCCAGATCGAAGCTGCCCGAATCGCCGCCACGAGGAAGATCCGCAGAAGCGGAAAGGTGTGGATCAACCTCTTTCCCGACAAGCCGTACACGAAGAAGCCGGCTGAGACGCGCATGGGCTCCGGGAAGGGCTCGCCCGAGGGCTGGGTCGCGGTCGTCAAGCCGGGCCGTGTGATGTTCGAGCTCGCGGGCGTCGATGAGCCGCTTGCCAAAGAGGCGCTCCGGCTCGCGGGGCAGAAGCTTCCGCTCAAGACCAAGTTCGTCCGCAGGGAGGCTGATCTCTTTGAGAGCTAACTGGCATGGGGGAACCCATGGTTCCCCCATGAGCCCCCTCCTTTACGGTCGTGACCCGCTGATCCGCGGCGAGGCTATCGCCGGGCAAAGCCCGGCTTCGCCGATGAAGCGGTTCGCCGCCGCATTCGGAGGAGACCATGAGAGCTAGAGACCTGCGGGGGATGACTGACGACGAGCTCGACCGCAGGATGGCCGAGACCCGCCAGGAGCTCTTCAACCTGCACTTCCAGACGGCGACCGGCGTGCTCGAGAACAGCGCCCGCCTGCGCCACGCCAAGCGCGAGATCGCGCGCATCCTGACCGTCCAGAACGAGCGCGAACGAGGGAACTAACGACATGGCAGACGACACAGAGAACACCGAGATCGAAGAAACCGGCGGTGAAGCACCCGTCGAGGAGGTCGTCGACGAGACGGCTCCCGAAGCGGAGGCCGAGCTGGTCGCAGACGCAGGGGCTGAGCCCGTAGCCGAGACGGAGGAAGAGCCCGCGGCGGCCGAGGAGCCCGCCGCGGAGCCCGAGCCGATGGCGGCCGAGGTCGAGGAGGAGCCTGCGTCCGACGAGGGCGCAGAGGAGGCCGCCGTGGCCGAGGCCGAGGAACCCCAGGAGGCGCCTGCCGAGGTTGCAGCCGCCGTGTCCGAGCCGAAGCCGAAGAAGAAGCGGGTGCCGCGCTCCGAGCGGCCCAAGAAGACGCGCCCGAAGCGGGTGCCCTCGGGCGAGCGCAAGCCGATCACCCGTCTTCCGAAGCCCGAGCACGAGCGCGGTCGCCGTCAGGAGCGCCAGGGTACGGTCGTGTCGGCCGCGGCCGACAAGACGATCGTCGTCCGCGTGGACGTCGTGAAGGTGCACCCGCGCTACAAGAAGGTCGTCAAGCGCTCGACCCGCCTGCATGCTCACGACGAGGAGAACCAGGCGAAGCTCGGCGACGTCGTTCGCGTCGTCGAGACGCGGCCGCTCTCGCGTCTCAAGCGCTGGCGGCTTCAGGAGATCGTGGAGGCCGCCAAGTGATCCAGCAGGAATCGCGTCTTCGGGTTGCGGACAACACGGGTGCCCGTGAGCTCCTGTGCATCCGCGTGCTCGGCGGCTCCCACCGTCGCTACGCGCGGGTGGGCGACGTGATCATTGCTACCGTGAAACAGGCCACGCCCCAGGGCGCGGTCAAGAAGGGCGAGGTCGTGCGCGCGGTCGTCGTTCGGACGAAGAAGCCCTACTCGAGAGACGACGGCACGCTCATCGGATTCGACGAGAACGCCGCCGTCCTCATCGATCCGCAGTCCAACCCGCGCGGGACCCGCATCTTCGGCCCGGTCGCGCGCGAGCTTCGCGAGAGGAACTTCATGAAGATCGTGTCTCTCGCGCCGGAGGTTCTGTAAGTCATGGCCAACAAGATGAAGGTGAAGAAGGGCGACATGGTGCAGATGCTCACCGGCAAGGACCGCGGAAAGCGGGGCCGGGTCGTCGAAGCGCGCCCGTCGGAGCAAAGGGTCATCGTCGAGAACCTCAACGTCGCGAAGCGACACACGAAGCCGCGCCCCATCCGCGACTCCTCGCGAATGGGCGGCGCGCAGGTCGTTCCCGGCGGGATTCTCGACAAGCCGTCTCCCGTGCCCGTGTCGAACGTGATGGTCGTCTGCCCTGTGTGCGGTAACCCGACCCGCGTCGGCATGGCGGAGAAGGAAGTGAAGGGCGAGATCTCCCACGTCCGCGTCTGCAAGCGCGAGGGCTGCGGCCAGGAGCTCGATCGCTGATGTCCACGGCCCCGACGATGGAGACCTACGTGCCGCGGCTCAAGCAGCGGTACGAGGAAGAGGTGCGCCCGCGGCTCAAGGACGAGCTCGGCGTCACCACGCTCATGGACGTCCCCAAGGTGACGAAGGTCACGCTGAACATGGGCGTCGGCGAGGCGAAGACCGACGCGAAGGCACTCGACGCGGCGATCGACGAGCTCACGATCATCGCCGGCCAGCGCGCGCAGGTGCGCCGTGCGACCAAGTCGATCGCCAGCTTCAAGCTTCGCGAGGGCATGCCCGTCGGCGCACGCGTCACACTACGCGGCGCCCGGATGTACGAGTTCATCGATCGGCTCGCCTCGATCGCCCTTCCGCGGATCCGTGACTTCCGGGGTCTCGACCCCGGCTCGTTCGACGGCCGCGGCAACTACTCGATCGGAATCCGCGAGCAGATCATCTTTCCGGAGATCGACTACGACAAGGTTCCGGCGATTCGCGGCCTCGACGTCGCGATCACGACGTCCGCGAAGACGGACGAGTCCGGCCGCGCCCTGCTCGGCGCCCTCGGCCTCCCGTTCGCCACAACGAGAAGGGAACAGTAAGTGGCCAAGAAGTCACTCGTCGTCAAGCAGAAGCGGAAGGCCAAGTACGAAGTGCGGTCCTACTCGCGCTGCAACCGGTGCGGCCGCCCCCGCGCCGTCTATCGCAAGTTCGGCCTCTGCCGGATCTGCCTGCGCGAGCTCGCGCACCAGGGTGCGGTCCCGGGAATGACGAAGTCGAGCTGGTAGGAGGTTCCGAAGGTGCTCACCGATCCGATTGCGGACATGCTCTCGAGGATTCGCAACGCGAACCGCGCGCTGCACGACTCGGCGTCGATGCCGACCTCCAAGATGAAGGAGGAGATCGCGCGGATTCTCAAGGACGAGGGCTACATCAAGGACTACCGCGTCGTCGAGGTCACGGACGACAAGGGCCAGCCGCTCCCGTACAAGACGCTCGTCGTGGAGCTCAAGTTCGCGAGAGACCGCCGTCGCGTCATCACGAACCTGAAGCGCGTCTCCAAGCCCGGCCGCCGGGTGTACGCCCGGAAGGACCGCCTTCCGCGCGTCCTCGGTGGTCTCGGGACCGCCATCATGTCCACGTCCGCCGGAGTGATCACGAACCGCCAGGCCGCGGAGCGCGGCGTGGGCGGCGAGGTCATTGCCTTCGTCTGGTAGCGATGTCCCGAATCGGCCGCAGACCCATCGAGCTTCCTTCCGGCGTTCTCGTCGCGATCTCCCCCGGGCGGGTTCAGGTGAACGGGCCGCTCGGCGAGCTTTCGCAGGTCGTCCCGGCACGAATGCAGATCGAGAAGACGGACTCGGAGATCACCGTGACGCGCCCGACCGAGCGCGGTGAGGATCGTGCCCTGCACGGCCTCACGCGAACGCTCATCGCGAACATGGTCGAGGGCGTGACGAAGGGGTTCGAGAAGCACCTCGAGATCCAGGGCGTCGGGTACCGGGCGCAGCTCAAGGGCACCGACCTCGAGCTCGCGGTGGGGTACTCGCATCCGGTCACCGTCAAGCCTCGCAAGGGGATCGAGTTCGACGTCCCGCAGCCGACGCAGATCGTCGTCAAGGGGATCGACAAGCAGATGGTGGGTCAGACGGCCGCGGAGATCCGGAAGGTTCGCCCGCCCGAGCCGTACAAGGGCAAGGGCATCCGCTACCGCGACGAGCAGGTTCGCAGGAAGGTCGGGAAGCGCGCATGAGCAACGCTCGCTTTCAGCTCGCGTTCGCGGGGGAAACCATGTTTCCCCCGCGTGCCCCCTTCTTCGGGAGATCGTGGGAAACCTCCCGGTTCCCCACACCCCTCCCCGCTCATCGACTCGAGGTGAGTCGATGAGCGTCCTCACGAAGCGCGAGGCGCGCTTGCGCCGCCACCGCCGCGTTCGCGGCAAGGTCGCCGGCACGGCCGAACGGCCGCGCCTCGTCGTCTTCCGTTCGAACCGCGGGATCAGCGCGCAGCTGATCGACGACGAGGCAGGGCGCACGCTCGCATCTGCGAGCTGGAAGACCGATAGCGGGAAGGGCTCGAAGACCGAGCAGGCCAACGCCGTCGGGAAGGCGCTCGCGGAGTCCGCCAAGAAGGTCGGGATCGAGGGCTGCGTCTTCGATCGCGCCGGCTACCTGTACCACGGACGGGTGAAGGCCCTCGCCGAGGGCGCCCGCGAAGGAGGGCTCCAGTTTTGAGCACTGACGTCCACGAGTCCCGCGAGCTCAAGGAGCGGGTCATCGAGATCAACCGCGTCGCCAAGGTCGTCAAGGGCGGCCGCCGGTTCTCGTTCACCGCGCTCGTCGTCATCGGCGACGAGGTCGACCGGGTCGGGCTCGGCTACGGAAAGGCGCGTGAGGTGCCGCTCGCGATCTCGAAGGCGGTCGAGGACGCACGCAAGAATCTCTTCACGGTCCCGAAGCACGGGCAGACCATCACGCACGAGATCGTCGGCCGGTTCGATGCCGCGCGCGTCGTCCTTCGCCCGGCCAGTGAGGGAACCGGTGTCATCGCCGGCGGCGGCACCCGTGCTGTGCTCGAGCTAGCCGGGATCCGGGACGTGCTCGCGAAGAGCCTCGGCACGACGACCCCCATCAACATGACGCGCGCGACCGTCGACGGCCTCAAGCGGCTCGTCCGCCCGGAGGACGTCGCGGCGCTCCGCGGCAAGACGATTGCCGAAGTTCTGCCGGTGTCCGCGAAACGCCATGCGGAGGAGGCCGAAGCGCCGGCAACGACTCCTGTCGAGGAGCCCGCGGCCGCGATCACCGCGGAGACGGCCGAGTGAGCCGGCTGAAGATCACGCAGGTCCGGAGCGGCATCGGCCAGTCCGATCGCCACCTCGGAACGCTTCGCGCCCTCGGCCTGGGGAAGATCGGCCGCAGCGCGGAGCACGCCGATTCCCCCCAGCTGCAGGGCCAGCTCCGGCAGGTCCGGCACCTCGTGACCGTGGAGGAGAAGTAGCTGTGAGCGACGAGCTGAGCCTCTCCAACCTGAAGCCCGCACAGCCGCGGAAGGCGCGCAAGCGTGTCGGCCGCGGTCCCGGCTCGGGCAAGGGGCGCTACTCGGGTCGCGGGATCAAGGGCCAGAAGTCGCGCGCCGGGTCGCACACGATGCCGGCCGGCTTCGAGGGTGGGCAGATGCCCATCGACATGCGCACGGGCAAGCTCCGCGGCAACACGTCCGCGGACGCAATGCCGATCGGCCCGTTCCGCACCTACAACCAGCCGGTCAACGTCGGCTCGCTCGAGGAGCGGTTCGAGGCGGGCGCCGAGGTGACCCCCGAGTCCCTCAAGGCCGCAGGGCTCATCGCGAAGCTTTCGCTCGACGTGAAGGTGCTGGGCCAGGGCGACCTCACCAAGAGGCTCTCCGTCACGGCGCACTCCTTCTCCAAGTCGGCTGCGGAGAAGATCGAGGCGGCGGGCGGGACCGTGACGCGCCTGCGCGAGCCCGTCGAGCGGAAGAAGAAGAGGCACAAGGCCACAGCGCCGGTCGCCGAAGAGCCGGACGAGGTCGTGGAGACGACAGAGGCGGAGCCGGCGGAAGAGCCGGAGGCCGCCGAGGAGGAGACGGAGTAGCGGATGTTCTCGTGGCTGGCGAACGCCTGGCGAGTTCCGGAGCTCCGCAACCGCGTGCTGTTCACGGCGGGCATGCTCGCTGCGTACCGGCTCGGGTCGTGGATCCCGGCGCCGGGTGTCGACTCCCAGACCATCCACGATTACTTCTCCGGGCGCGGCGGCACGGTGCTCGGCCTGCTGAACCTCTTCTCGGGAGGCGCGCTCTCGCAGTTCTCCCTGTTCGCGCTCGGGATCATGCCCTACGTCACGGCGTCGATCATCATCCAGCTGATGACGGTCGTCATCCCGCAGCTCGGCGAGCTGCAGCGGGAGGGCGAGGCGGGCTACGCCAAGATCACGCAGTACACGCGCTACCTCACGGTCATCCTGGCGGCTGCGCAGGCGACCGGCTACGCGTTCCTCTTCCGCAGCCAGGGCGCGCTGCAGGCTGGCCCCGGGCAGATGGTCCTCATCATCACCTCCCTGACCGCGGGAACCGTGCTGCTCATGTGGATCGGCGAGCTGATCACGAAGCGCGGCATCGGCAACGGCATCTCGATCCTCATCTTCGCGTCGATCCTCGTGGCCGCGCCGCTCGGCATCGTTGCGTGGTGGAACGGCGGGCCGATGGAGAAGCTCTTCTTCCCGCTCATCGCGGTCGGGATCTGCGCTGCCGTCGTCTTCGTCCAGGAGGGCCAGCGCCGCATCCCGGTGCAGTACGCGAAGCGGATGGTGGGCCGGAGGATGACCGCCGGCGGCTCGACCTACCTCCCGTTGCGCGTGAACATGGCGGGTGTCATCCCGATCATCTTCGCGGCCGCGATCCTCGCGTTCCCGCCCACGGTCGCACAGTATTTCCCGGCGACGCGCGACTTCGTGAACACGAACTTCCAGCCCGGCAACTGGCTCTACCTCCTGATCGAGGGCGGGCTGATCGTGATCTTCACCTACTTCTACACGGCCGTTCAGTTCAACCCCGTCGACCAGGCGGACAACCTGCGCAAGTACGGCGGGTACATCCCGGGGATCCGACCCGGCCCGCCGACGGCGCAGTACCTCGACCGCGTTCTGTCGCGGCTCACGCTGCCCGGGTCCCTCTTCCTCGCAGCCGTCGCGGTGCTGCCGAGCCTGTTCATCCGCTACGGCGGGTTCTCGCAGGCGAACGCACGCGCGCTCGGCGGAACGTCGGTGCTGATCGTCGTGGGCGTCGCGCTCGACACCATGCGGCAGATGGAGTCGCAGATGATGATGCGCTCCTACGAGGGCTTCCTCAAGTAACGGGCAGGCCACCCGTGCGCGTACTGATCTTGGGCCCCCAGGGGTCCGGCAAGGGCACCCAGGCGAAGCGGATCGCCGAGCACTACGACGTGCCGCACGTCGCGACAGGCGATATGTTCCGCGCAGCCGTGGCCGAAGGCACCGAGCTCGGCCGCCGGGTGGCCCCGATCCTCGAGGAGGGCGGCCTCGTCCCGGACGACCTGACGATCGAGCTCATCCGCGAGCGGCTCGCCGAGGAGGACGGCTTCGTCCTCGACGGGTTCCCGCGCACGATCGCCCAGGCGGAGGCGCTCGACGCGATGCTCGACGAGATCGAGAAGCCGCTCGACGTCGTGATCCTGCTCGAGGTGTCCGACGACGTCGCGACCGAGCGGCTTCGGGGCCGCGCGAGCCAGGAGGGGCGCGCGGACGACTCGCCCGAGGCGATACAGAACCGTCTCCGCCTGTACCACGAGCTCACCGAGCTCGTGGTGGAGCGGTACCGGCAGGCCGGCATCGAGGTCGTCGTCGACGGCGAGCAGCCGGTCGACGACGTCTTCGCGGCGATCCAGGACGCGCTCGAGGGAGTGGCGGCCCGGCGATGATCATCCGCAAGAGCCCACGAGAGATCGACAAGATGGCTGCCGCAGGCGCTCTGGTGGCCGAGACGATCGCGCACGTCGGGGGCCTGCTCCGGCCGGGCGTGACGACCGACGAGCTGGACGCCGCCGCCGCCGTGTTCATCCGCGAGCGCGGTGGCATTCCGACGTCGGAGGGCTACAAGGGCTATCCGAAGGCCATCTGCATCTCGCCGAACGACGTCGTCGTGCACGGCATCCCCGACGACTTCGCCGTGGGACAAGGCGACCTGGTGACGATCGACGTCGGCGTAACGCTCGACGGCTACATCGCCGATAGCGCGTATACGTTCGGCGTAGGGGAGATCGAACCCGAGGCGCAGCGCCTCCTCGACGTCGCCCAGAGCGCCCTCGCCGCGGGCATCGACGAGGCCGTCGTCGGGAACCGCGTCGGCGACGTGTCCCACGCAATTCAAGAGGTCGTCGAAGGTGCGGGGTTCTCCGTCGTGCGTCAGCTCGTCGGCCACGGGGTCGGGCGCTACTACCACGAGGATCCGCACATTCCGAACTTCGGCGAGCCCGGTCGCGGTCCGCGCCTCTCCGAGGGGATGACGCTCGCGATCGAGCCCATGATCACGGCTGGCGAGTCGGAGGTGCACGTCATGGACGACGGCTGGACGATCCGCACGGCAGACAGCTCGATGTCGGCGCATTTCGAGCACACGGTCGCGATCACGGCCGAGGGGCCGAGGATTCTCACCCCGCGCGTCGGCGTGCCAGGAGGCGTGCGCGTATGACGGTGACGTGCGACGGACCCGCAATGCGATCAGCCGCGGAACGGCGGCGCTTCAGGAGATGGTCGCGCCTGCGATCTGCCCGTTAGCGGATCGCGGGCTGCGGAAAACACTGTGCTACGATGTCCCGCCGCGGTGCGGGCGTCCGCTTACGCCGCAGTTCTCACAGGAAACCGCCAACCGAAAGGTCTATTCGCGCGCGAAGTGGCAGTCAAGGAAGAGAAGATCGAGATCGAGGGCGAGGTCGTCGAAGCACTCCCAAGCACGATGTTCCGGGTGCAGCTCGACAACGGACACAGCGTCCTCGCCCGCATCTCCGGGAAGATGCGCAAGCACTACATCCGCATCCTCCCCGGCGATCGCGTCAAGGTCGAGCTCTCTCCCTACGACCTCACACGCGGCCGAATCACCTTCCGGATGAAGTAACGACATGAAAGTACGCCCATCCGTCAAGCCCATGTGCGAGCGCTGCCGCGTCATCAAGCGGCACGGCCGCACGATCGTGATCTGCTCCAACCCCCGTCACAAGCAAAGGCAGGGCTAGTCCACGTGGCACGCATCGCCGGAGTCAATCTCCCCACCCAGAAGCGGCTCGAGATCGGGCTGACGTACATCTTCGGGATAGGCAAGTCGACCTCGCAGAAGATCATCCGCGAGCTCGAGCTCGACCCCGATCAGAAGGTGCGCGACCTCACCGACGAGGAGGTCACGAAGCTCCGCAACTACATCGACTCCGACGTGGAGGTCGAGGGAGATCTCCGGCGCGACCGCGGTCAGGCGATCAAGCGCCTGACCGAGATCGGCTCCTACCGCGGCATCCGCCATCGGCGCGGACTGCCCGTGCGAGGGCAGCGGACGAAGACGAATGCCCGGACCCGCAAGGGCCCGAAGAAGACGGTCGGACGCGGCAAGAAGGCCAAGTAACCCATGGCGCCTCCCCGCAGATCCGCGGCCCGCGGCCGCACCCGTCGTAAGGTCCGCAAGAACATCGCCGTCGGCCAGGCGCACATCAAGACGTCGTTCAACAACACGATCGTCACGCTCACCGATGCCGAGGGCAACGTCATCGTCTGGGAATCCGCCGGCTCGGCCGGGTTCAAGGGCTCGCGCAAGTCGACGCCGTTCGCAGCCCAGGTGACCGCGGACAACGCGGCGCGCAAGGGGATGGAGCACGGCCTGCAGAAGGTCGAGGTCTTCGTGAAAGGACCCGGCTCGGGCCGCGAGACGGCGATCCGCTCCCTCCAGGCCGCCGGCCTCGAGATCCTCGGCGTCAAGGACGTGACCCCGCAGGCGCACAACGGCGTCCGCCAGCGCAAGCGGAGGCGCGTCTGATGGCGCGCGATCTCGGCCCCAAGTGCCGTCTCTGCCGCCGCGAGGGCATCAAGCTCTTCCTGAAGGGCGAGCGCTGCCTCACCGAGAAGTGCGCGGTCGAGCGTCGTAGCTATCCGCCGGGAGAGCACGGTCGCGGGCGCATCAAGCAGAGCCAGTACCTGCTCCAGCTGCGCGAGAAGCAGAAGGCGCGCCGCTACTACGGGCTCCTCGAGAAGCAGTTCCGCACGACGTACGAGAAAGCCGCTCGCGGTCACGGTGCTCCCGGCGAGAACCTCCTGCGGATGCTGGAGACTCGCCTCGACAACGTCGTCTACCGGCTCGGCTTCGCCGGCTCGCGCGCGCAGGCGCGTCAGCTCGTACGGCACGGCCATTTCCAGGTCAACGGCCGCCGGGTGAACATCCCGAGCTACGGCGTTCGGCCGAGCGACGTCGTGGCGCTCAAGCAGGGGAGCCCGGTCGAGCAGCTCGTGCGCGACGCGACCGATCTGACCGCATCGGTAGCGCCCTGGCTCCAGGCCGACCACGACGGGCTCACCGGCACCGTGCTCAAGTGGCCCGAGCGCGAGGAGATCGACGCGCCGGTGCAGGAATCGCTCATCGTCGAGCTCTACTCGAAGTAACGAAGCAACCCTTACCACGGAAAGGACTCACGTGGCAGTTCGAACCAGCCTGATGGATTTCCAGGTCCCGAAGATCGTGCACGAGGACGCCGACGACCACCGCGGCGTCTTCGCGATCGAGCCGCTCGATCGCGGGTTCGGTCACACGTTCGGGAACTCCCTCCGCCGGGTGCTGCTGTCCTCGCTCGAGGGCGCGGCAGTCACCGCCGTGAAGATCGAGGGCGTCGCCCACGAGTTCACGACGCTTCCCGGCGTGACCGAGGACGTCACCGACATCATCCTCAACCTCAAGAACCTCATCGTTCGCCTCCACGGCGCCTCTCCCGAGATCGAGGTGTACATCGCGAAGAAGGGCGCGGGCGTCGTCACGGCTGCCGACATCGAGGCGCCTGCGGACCTCGAGATCCTCAATCCGGAGCTCGAGATCGCGCACGTCTCCGACAAGGGCAAGCTCGAGATGACCCTGACGATCGGGCGTGGGCGCGGGTACGTCCCGGCCGAGCTCAATCGTGGGCCCGAGACGACGATCGGCGTCGTCCCGATCGACTCGATCTTCTCGCCGGTGCGCCGGGTCGCGTACGAGGTCGAGGCGGCCCGCGTCGGGCAGCGCACCGACTACGACAAGCTCGTCCTCGACGTCACGACGGACGGCTCCATCGACCCCCGTGACGCGATCGGCCAGGCGGCCGAGATCCTCATCCGCCAGCTCGCGATCTTCACCGACCTCGACGCGATCGAAGGCTTCGGCGAGGCGGCCCCGGAGGCCGTTGCCGAGGCGCCGGTCATGCACGGGATGGAGAACTTCCCGATCGAGGAGCTCGAGCTCGGCGTCCGTTCCTACAACTGCTTGAAGCGCGTGGGCATCGAGACGATCGGCGACCTCACGTCGAAGTCCGAGAACGAACTCGTCGCGATCCCGAACTTCGGTCGCAAGTCGATCGAAGAGGTTCGCTCCGCGCTCGCCGCGCACGGCCTGACGCTGAAGGGCGAGGAGCTCGTCTAACCCGATGCGCCACCAGCGATCCGGCAAGAAGCTCGGGCGGGACTCCGCCCACCGCAAGGCGCTCTACTCGAATCTCGCGGGCGCCCTGATCGAGCATGGCCGGATTCACACGACGGAGGCCAAGGCGAAGGCCGTCAAGCCGTTCGCCGAGAAGATGATCACCCTGGGCAAGCGCGGCGACCTCCATGCCAGACGGCAGGCGCTCGCCGCGCTTCGCTCGAACAGCATCGTGCACCACCTCTTTGCAGACGTCGCGCCGCGCTTCGCGGACCGACCGGGCGGTTACACGCGCATCATTCGCATCGGCCCCCGTCAGGGTGACGCCGCGGAGATGGTCTACCTCGAGCTGGTCGACCACGAGCCGACCGCTTCGCCGTTCGCGATTCGTCGCGCTGCACGCGCCGAAGAAGAGCCTGCAGAAGACGAGTAGGCTCGACTCCTGAGTACGCTCCGGGCGTGCTCTTCCTCATCGCGCTTCTCCTCGCGATCTTCCTTCTCCCGTCGCCCTGGGGGCTCATCGCCGTCGTAATCGCGCTCGTCCTTGACATCGTCGAGGTCAGCGTGGGCGTCTGGTACTCGAAGCGCCGCAAGGCGAGCGTCGGTGCGAACACCCTCGTGGGCGCGACCGGGGTCGCCATCGGTGAGCTTCTGCCGGATGGTCAGGTGCGGGTGAACGGCGAGATCTGGCGCGCACGCTGCGATGCGGGCTGCGACGCCGGCGCGGCCGTGGTAGTCCGCGCCGTCGACGGTCTCACGCTCGAGGTCGAACCTGCCTGAGATGAGGCTCGCCGCGGTCGTGGTGCTCGTGTTCGTCACGACAGCGTCGTCGGCGACGGGTTACGCGGGGGTGCGGGGCGAGGTCTCGCGACCTCTGGCGTCCGCAGACTCGTCGCCTGCCGGCGCCCTGACGTTCACGCGGGCAAACGGCTCACGGATCCGCTTTCAGGATCACGTTCGCGCATGGTGCGGCGCGTGGAACGACCCGGGATCTCCGCGAGCGCTGCACGTCGCTGTGCTGAGCCGAGACGGCCGCGGCTTCGCCCGTCCGTACTGGCACGTCTCTGCGATCGCGGCCCAGGTCGCGCGCCACAGCGTCATTCGGTTCCCCGTCGGGATGACGGACAGCCGCCCACGCGGTGCGCTCATCTTCGCCACTGACGCGCTCACCGGGAACGAATCGAGCACGGAGGAGGAAGAGGCGCGGGGCACGATCTCGTTCGCGCCGGTGCGGTGTGTGCCGGGCGGTCATGTCCGGTTCACGGTCTCAGCCGTGCTCGGCTCCGAGTTCGGGGACGGAAAGCCGATCCACGTCACGGGCGCCTACGAAGGCACGATCGGCCGACGACCGCCGGGTTGGCCGCGCTGACGGCCTCGACGTGCCGTTGAAGCTGACCCTCGCGTACGACGGCACCGGCTTTCACGGCTGGGCGCGACAGCCGGGCCTCCGCACTGTCGAGGGCACGCTGCGGGACGCGCTCGACGCCGTGTTCCCGCGCTGGGACGGCCTCGCCGTCGCGGGGCGCACGGACACCGGCGTCCATGCGACAGGGCAGGTGGCGAGCCTCGACGTCGAGGGCGGCCCGCCGGTCGAGCGCGTCGCGGACGCCCTCAACGCGGCGCTCCCGGAGGACGTCGCCGCGCTCGAGTCCGAGCCGGCGCCGGAAGGCTTTCACGCACGTTTCTCTGCGAGCTCGCGCTCGTACCGCTACCGGGTACGGATCGGCCGGCGGGCACCGCTGGAGGCCCGCAGGGCGCTTTGGTGGCCGCGGCCGGTGGACGTCGACGAGTTGCGCGACGCCGCAGGACGGCTCGTCGGAGAGCACGACTTCCGCGCCTTCACCCCGACGGAGACGCAGCACGACGTCTTCCTCCGGCAGGTGATCGCCGCCGACTGGTCTCTCGACGGCGACGGGCTCGACTTCACGATCACGGCCGACAGCTTCCTGCGCCACATGGTGAGGACGCTCGTGGGGACGATGCTCGAAGGTCCCGCTCGGATCGACGCCCTGCTCGACGGGGCCGCGCGCTCCGAGGCCGGGCTGACGGCGCCGCCGTGGGGCCTCTACCTCGAGCGGGTGGAGTATTGAGTCGCGCGAAGATCCCCAAAGGCGGCCGCTTCGCGCCCGCATAGCCCCTCGGGCTCGTCGATACGATCGCCGGGTGCGCTTCCGGATCGTCCTGTTCGACCTCGACGGCACGCTGATCGACTCGGGGCCGATCATCCTCGCGTCCATGCAGCACGCCGTTCGGACCGTCCTCCGCCGGGAGGTTCCGCCGGAGGAGCTCGGTATGACCATCGGCGGGCAGGGGATCGTCGCGCAGATGCACGCGATCGACGCGGAACACGCCGACGCGCTGCTCGAGTCCTACAAGGAGCACAACGACGGACTCCACGAGACGCTCGAGGCGTTCGACGAGCTCGTCGCGCTGCTCCCCGGCCTGAAGGCGGAAGGCCGCAAGCTGGGAATCGTCACGGCGAAGCGGCACCGCACGGTCGGGCTGGCGCTCGACCGGTTCCCCGCGCTCGCGGACGCGTTCGACGTCGTCGTCGGCTTCGAGGACACGGACCGGCACAAGCCCGAGCCCGATCCCGTCCTCCTCGCCGTCGAGATGCTCGAGGGAACGCCTGCGGAGACCGTCTACGTGGGCGACTCTCCGTTCGACATCGGCGCGGCCAAGGCTGCGGGCGTCTACGCGGTTGCGGTGGGCTGGGGTGGGATCCATCCGGACGAGCGGCTCCTCGCGGAAGAGCCGGACGCGTTCGTCCGTACCCCGGAGGAGCTCCTCCGTGTCATCTAGGACGCTCGCGCCCGCGGATCGCGCGACGGAGCTGCGGCGCCTGATCGAGCACCACAACTACCGCTACCACGTGCTCGACGACCCGGAGATCCCGGACAGCGCGTACGACGCTCTCTTCGACGAGCTGAAGGCGCTCGAGGAGGAGACGCCCGAGCTCGTGACGCCGGACTCGCCGACCCAGCGTGTCGGCGCCCCGCCCGCAGCTGGGTTCACCAAGGTCGAGCACCTCTCCCCGATGGGCTCGCTGGAGAAGGTCACCACGCGGGAGGCGCTCGAGAAGTGGGCCGACGACATCCGCAAGCGCCTGGGAACCGAGGAGCCGGTCGCATACGTCCTCGAGCCGAAGATCGACGGGTCCGCCGTGTCGCTCGTGTACGAAAACGGTGCACTCGTCAGCGGAGCGACTCGCGGGGACGGCTGGCGGGGAGAGGATGTGACCGCCAACCTCCGCACCATCGACGCGATCCCGCTGCGCATGCTCGGCGAGGCCACACCCGCACGCGCGGAGGTACGGGGCGAGATCTACTTCCCGCTCGAGGGCTTCGTGCGCTTCAACGAGGCGCAGCTCGCGGCCGGCAAGAAGCCCGCGCCCAACGCGCGCAACGCTGCTGCTGGCTCGCTGCGCCAGCTGAATCCGGCGGTCACCGCCGAGCGCCCACTCTCCATCTTCGTCTACGGCGTCGGTGTTCTCGAGGGGGCCGAGCTCGCCTCGCAGTCGGAAGCGCTCGAGTGGTTGCGGGCACGCGGATTCCGCACGAATCCCGACGTACAACGCCTCGAAACGATCGCCGAGGTCGCGGACGCGTGCGTCGCCTGGGAGGAGAGGCGTGCCGGCCTCGGCTACGAGATCGACGGGATCGTCGTCAAGGTCGACTCCTTCGACCAGCAGAGCCGGCTCGGCTCGCTGCACGGTCGCCCACGCTTCGCGCGCGCCTTCAAGTGGGCACCCACCTCGGCCGTCACCCGGCTGAAGGCGATCCATGTTCGCGTCGGGCGGACGGGAGTGCTCAATCCGCTGGCGGAGCTCGAGCCCGTCCACATCGGGGGCGTGACGGTCACGAGCGCGACGCTGCACAACGAGGACGACATCCGCCGCAAGGACATCCGCGTGGGCGACCTCGTCGTGGTCCAGCGCGCGGGGGACGTGATCCCACAGGTCGTCGGCCCGGCCGGCGAGCACGAGCCGGGCACGAAGCCCTGGCGCATGCCGAAGCGCTGTCCGCTCTGCAAGGCGGAGGTCGTGCGGCCCGAGGGCGAGGTCATGCACCGCTGCCCGAACCGTGCCTGCCCCTCGCGCGGCCTCGAGACCCTCTACCACTGGGTCGGGTCCGCCATGGACATCGAGAACGTCGGTGGTAGCACGATCAAGAAGCTCTGGGACGAAGGCATCGTCCGCTCCCTTCCCGATCTCTACCGGCTGACGGCGGCGCAGCTCGGCGAGCTCGACGGTTTCGCCGAGATCTCTGCGACACGCGCGTACGACTCGATCCAGCGCTCGAAGGAGCAGCCGTTCGCGCGCGTGCTCCTGGGGCTCAACATCCCGAAGGTCGGGTGGATCATCGCGCGCAGCCTCGCGCTCCACTTCCGCACGGCGGAGGCGCTGGCCGCAGCGACGCTCGAGCAGCTCGAGGAGGTCGAGGGCATCGGCCCGGAGCGCGCGGAGCTCATCGCGGAATGGTTCACGGACCCGGACAACCTCGCGCTGGTCGGCGAGCTGCGCGAGCTCGGATTGCAGCTCGCGCTCGCGGAGGACGAGCGACCGCGCGAGGGCCGGCTGACCGGCTCGCAGTACGTGATCACGGGCACGCTCGAGGGGTGGACGCGGGAGGAGGCGAAGGCGGGGCTGGAAGGCCTCGGCGCGAAGGTGAACGACTCCGTCTCCAAGAAGACGACCGGCGTGATCGTCGGAGAGAGCCCCGGCTCCAAGGCGCAGAAGGCGGAGAAGCTCGGCGTTCCCGTCCTCTCGGAGGTGGAGCTCCGAGACCTCCTAGGAGCTGGCTAGGACCGTCACGAAACGATCCTGCGCGGCGCGTGCCGTCCAGTAGGGAACGGGCCGGCCGTTGTGCAGGATCGCGAAGACGTAGCGGTTGCCGACGAGCCCCGCGAGAGCGGACGCGCGGTTCGTCGTACCGGTCTTCGCATGCACACGACCGCGCGTCGGGCGCGTGGTGAGGCGGTTCCTCAGCGTGCCGGAGATGCCGGCGACCGCGAGGGACGCGACGAAGACACGGCCGATCCGCGGATCCGACGCGCCGGCACGGACGATGTCGGCGAGCGCGGTCACGGTCGAGCGGTCGTAGTGCGAGAGGCCCGAGCCGTCGGCGATGCGAACGCCGTCGAGTGGAATGGACGACCGGCGAAGCGTCGTGCGCACGACCTTCGCCCCGGCCGCGGTCGATCCGCGCTCTGCGACAGTCGCGCCGAGCTGCTTGAGGATCATCTCCGCGACGAAGTTGTCGGAGTCGGCGTTCATGCGGTGGACCACGTTGGCGAGGCGCTCGGAGAGGTCGAAGGCGATCTGCACCGCGTCCGGCGGCGCGTGCCGCGTGCCCGGGCGCCCGCTCACGTCGATCCCTCGCTCCTCCAGTGAGGCCGTGAACGCTCGCGACGCCGCGATGGCGGATCCGTTCGCGCCGATGAGGTGTGCGCCCGCGACGGACAGTGCGGACAGCGGTCTCGATTCGATGCCGAGGTACTCGCGTTTCCAACCTGGTGCGTCGCGCCATCCGTCGAAGTACGTGTCGTCGCCGAAGACGCGGCCCGCTACGCGTTCTATCCCCGTGTCGGCGAACCGACGGGCAAGCCGGTCGAGGTCGGAGGCGTCCAGCGTCGGGTCGCCGTACCCCACGATGAAGAGGTCGCCCTTCCACGTCTTCCCCGAACGCAGACCCTTGCCGACGAGCTCGGTTCGGAACCGGAAGCGCGGCCCGAGCACGTGCAGGGCCGCGAACGAGACCGAGAGCTTCTCGGCGGACGCCGGGAGCAGCCCTTGTTGGCTGTTCAAGCTGTAGATCGTCTCGCCGGAGCGGAGATCGATCGCGACCGCGGCTGTTTGACGGGACGAGATCCCAGGAGTTCGCAGGGCGCGATCGAGCGCGAGATCGAGCGCCGGCGCGGCGGCGCTCGTCGTGGCCGCGGACACCAGTGCGGCGACCGCGATGACGACGGCGAGCGCAAGCGAGGTGAATCTCACGGGAGAGTGTGTAGCGCACGCCGCCGACGGCGGGCGGCCCTCAGCGATAGATCGTGATCGTGACGGTCCGTCGACCCCAGTTCTGGGCCTTGGCGGTCGACGGGAACCACAGGTCGATGATCCTGCCCTTGATGGCATAGCCGACGTCGGCTGCGAGGGCGGGACCATAGCCGGGGACGTGGAGCTTCGTACCGAGGGGAATCAGCTTGGGGTCGACGGCGACGACGCCCTTCCGCACCGGGACCCCGAGTGCGGTGCTGCCCGGGAGGTAGTAGGCGACCGCGTCGACCTTGAGCCGATAGGCGCCGGGGGACTGCGGCTGGCCGAGGGCGGAGCCTCCCGCGGCGAGTACCGATCCGACCAGGACCGCGACGATCGCGATCCCCCACCTCCGCGTTCCCCTACGCACGAGGGGGAGAACCTAACACAGGTTCGTTGCCGACATGACGACAAGTGCCCTCTTTGCAGATCTTTTGGCTCTGTTGTCGGTTGCAGGCGTCCGCGGGCGGTGCTAGGGTCTCCGACTTGTGACGGGCCAGACCGCCACCGGCGGGTCTGTCCGGAGACGATCACGAGCCCTCACCACTGGCTCGCGAACCGGATGGGCGCCGATAGTCGTTCTCGCTGCGGCATGCGCCGCCTGGCTTCTGCTCGCCGTTGGACCCGCGTCCGGGCAGACGATCACGTCGAAGCGTCAGCAGGCCGAGGCGATCATGGCCCAGGTCGACGGCATGCAAGCGAACCTCGAGCAGACGATCGAGTCGTGGAACTACGCGAACATCCAGCTCGACAAGATCGACGCCGACCTCGCGTCGAACACGAAGCACCTCGCGGCGGCGAAGAAGAGCCTCGTCGTCGCCCAGGCACGGATCGCGCAACGCCTGCGTGACCTGTACATCAACGGACAGGGTGACTCGACGCTCGAGGTGCTCCTCGGCTCCAGTAGCCTCGACGACATCATCGCCCGGCTGGACGCGATCCAACGCGTCTCCAAGCAGGACGCGCAGATCCTCACCACGGTGAAGCGGTATCGCAAGGACGTCGAGACCCGGCGCGAGAACCTCCAGAACGCGCGCGAGAGCCAGGCGCAGGTCGTGGCGCAGAAGGCCGCGGAGAAGCAGTCGATCGAGTCGCAGATCGCGGATCAGAACCAGCTCCTCGCCTCCGTGAAGGACGAAATCGCCCGCATGCGCGCCGAGGAGGCTCGAAGGCAGGCCGCGTTGGCCGCGCAGGCAAGGGCCCGAGCGCAGGCGGCCGCCCAGCTCGCCCAGCAGGCGCAGCAAGACGCTGCCCAGACGTACGACCAGACGTTCGACGCTCCTGCACTCGACCCGAACGTCCCGGCACCGCGCTACAGCCAGGTCGTCGGCATCGCGCTCCAGTACCTCGGCGTGCCGTACGTGTGGGGTGGCTCGAGCCCGGCGACCGGGTTCGACTGCTCCGGCTTCGTGAGCTATGTCTTCGCGCAGGTCGGTGTGTACCTCCCGCACCACGCGGCGTCCCAGTACTCCTACGGGACACCGGTGTCGTACGACCAGCTCGCGCCGGGTGACCTCGTGTTCTTCGACGGTCTCGGGCACGTCGGGATCTACATCGGCGGCGGCCAGTTCGTCCACGCGCCGCACACCGGGGACGTCGTGCGGATCGCGAGCCTCGCGGAGCGCATGGGCTCGTTCTACGGCGCCCGGCGCCTCTAGAACCTGCCGCCCTGTCCTCCTGACTCGACCTAGTCGGCGGCTTCGTCTGTCTCGGAGGCCCGAGGCTCCGCGTACAACGCTTCGATCTCCGCGGCGAAGTGCTCCTGAACGGCTCGGCGGCGGAGCTTGAGCGTGGGGGTGATCTCGCCGTCCTCCATCGTGAAGTCCCGCGGGAGGATGGCGAAGCGCTTGACCTGCTCGAAGCGAGACCGGTCGCGGTTGGCGCCGTCGACCGTCGCCTGCAGGAGCTCGCGGACGCGCGCGTCGGACGCCAGGGTCGCAGCGTCTCCCTCGATGCCCTGCTCCGCAGCCCAGCGTGCGATCTCGGCGTGATCCAGCGTCAGGAGCGCCGAGACGTACGGGCGCTTGTCGCCGATCACGAGTGCCTGTGATACGTACTTCGAGGTCTTCAGGTTGTTCTCGATGTTCTGCGGCGCGACGTTCTTGCCGCCCGCAGTGACGAGGATGTCCTTCTTGCGGTCGGTGATGTGGAGGAACCCGTCCGCGTCGAACTCGCCGATGTCACCGGTCTTGAGCCACCCGTCGTCGTCGAGCACGGCGGCCGTCGCGTCGGGGTCCTTGTAGTAGCCCTGGAAGACCGTGGGCGAGCGCACCTCGATCTCGCCGTCGTCCGCGATCCGGATCTCGAACCCGGGCAGCGGCTGGCCGACCGAGCCGAACCGGTACCGGTCCGGGACGTTCACGCTGCACGCGGTCGTGCACTCGGTGAGCCCGTAGCCCTCCGTGATCCGGACGCCGACGCTGTCGAAGAACTCCATGACTTCCTTCGAGAGCGGCGCGCCGCCCGATCCGGGCATGCGCAGGCGTCCGCCGAAAGCCTCTCGCACCTTGCCGAAGACGAGCCTGTCAGCGACCCGCTGCTTCCGGCGCAGCGCGCGCGGCACGGGCTCGCCCGCGCCCTCGAGCCTGCTCACCTCGCGCCCGATCGGAAGCGCCCAGTCGATCAGGCGCTTCTTGACGCCCGTCGCCGCGTCGAAGCGAGCGACGACGGCGGTGTGAACCTTCTCGTACACGCGCGGGACGCTCGGCAGAAGCGTCGGGCGCACCTGCGGGAGCGCCTCTGCGACGCGGAGCGGATCGGCGAGGAACGCGATCGTGAACCCGACGTGTGCCCCCAGGAGGAGCATGAGCCGTCCGTAGTTGTGAGCGAGCGGCAGGTACAGGAGCATGACGTCGTCGGGGCGGTAGTACGTCGTTTCCATCCTGTCGACGACCGTCGCCATCTCGAAGTAGTTGCGGTTGGAGAGCATGCAGCCCTTGGGTGGGCCGGTCGTGCCCGAGGTGTAGATGATCGTGAAGAGGTCGTCCTCCCCGACCGCCCGCGTCGCCTCGTCGAGTGCCGCGTTATGCACCGCCGCGTAGTCGCGGCCGTGCGCCGCGAGACCGTCGAGGTCGTGGTACGTGAGGACGTGCTTGAGCGCCGGAAGCTCCTCGGTGACGGCCTCCACTTTCGCGAGCTGGTCAGCGTCCTCGCAGACGATCGCGACGGCCTCGGAGTGAGCCAGGAGGTAACCGACGTCACGCGGTGAGCTCGACGCATAGACGGGAATCCCGACAGCGCCGATCTGCGCCAGCGCGAAGTCGACGAGAGCCCAATCCAGACCGTTGCGCGCGAGCAGTGCGACGTTGTCGCCCTTGCGCACGCCTCGGGCGAGGAGCCCGTTCGCGTAGTCGCGGACACGCTCGCCTGCCCTCTCCCATGACACCTCTCGCCAACCTTCCTCCGTCTCGACCAGGTACGCGGGGTTCGATCGGTTCGCGGCGACCGCGTCGCGCCAGAGCTGCGCGATCGTGCGCAACCGGGTCTCCGGCATGCTCGCGAAGGTCGCTTCGACCGTCTCGGTCACGTCTCTGAGCTTAGCCCGGAAGGGGTTTCCGGTTCCAGGGCGAATCCCGCTGGTCCGGCGTCAGGAGTGAGATCTGGCGCGGAGTGGAATACCCTTTCACCCATGCGTACGACCTGGAACGGATCCCTCAGCTTCGGCCTCGTCTCCATCCCGGTGGGCCTCGCGCCGGCGACCAAGCCTGCGGCGAGGCAGTCGGACGTCTCATTCCGTCTGCTGCACCGTGAATGCGCAACGCCCATCAAGCAGAAGCGCTGGTGCCCGACGCACGACCGGGAGGTCACGCAGGACGAGATCGTGCGCGGCTTCGAGGTGACGAAGGGCCAGTTCGTCATCGTCGAGGACGCCGACCTGGAAGCGATCGAGCGCGCCGACGACTCGCGATCCATCGAGATCACGCGGTTCGTCAAGCAAGAGGAGGTCGACCCGATCTTCTTCGACCGCACGTACTTCCTCGTACCGGCTTCGGCGTCCGCGCAGCGCCGTCCATACGTGCTCCTGCTCGAGGCGATGCGCCAGACGGAGACCGCGGCGCTCGGCCGGTTCGTCCGTGCGGGGCGTGAGAGCCTGTGCCTGGTGCGCGCGAAGGACGATGCGCTCGCGCTCGAGACCCTGTTCCTCGTCGAGGACGTGTACTCCCAGGCAGAGATCTCGGAGGCCGTCGCGGACACCAAGGTCAAGAAGCCCGAGCTCGACCTCGCGCGCCAGATCATCGACAGCCTCGCCGGTGACTTCGAGCCGAGCGAGCTTGCGAGCGAGTACCGGCGCGATCTCCGCGCGCTGCTCGAGGCCAAGATGGGCGGCGAGGAGCTCGTGGCGCCGGAGCCGGTGGAGGAGGAGGTTCCGGTGATCGACCTCATGGCGGCGCTCAAGGCGAGCGTCGCGGCGGCGAAGAAGCAGCCGGCGGAAGGCGAGCCGGCCGCGAAGCCTGCACGCGCGCGCAGGGCGCGCAGCAAGGCGAGCTAGGAAGCAGGACGCTCTCCGAGGACGACCTGCGCGGCGTCGGTCGTCGCGAGCAGGACGCGATTGACCTCCATCGGCCCTCTCGGGCCGGTCAGCGGCTTGCGCTCAGGAAGAGGTCGTGGCCCCGGCCCCGACGGCCTCGAGCGATGCCTGGAAGAGGGTCTTGTCGATCTTCCCCTGGTAGATCGGCACGCCTTCCTCGATGCAGATGCGGATGACCTCGTCGCGGTCCATCCCCGTCTCCTTGGCGAGCTCTTCGGGCGTCAGGTGGTTGGCCATGCTGCCTCCCCAGGGTTGAAAAGAACGGCAAAGAAAAAGCCCGCCTGCGCGAGTCGCGCGCACGTCGGGCTCCGGGTCATTCGCTGCCGGGGCGGGTCAAGCGGCCCGCCTCTCGAGAACGTCCTTCACGCCCTGAGCATACTGCCGGTCGTCCGGCGCGTGCAACGCCTGCCGCGGCCGCGGCTCCGCGCGCCGCGAGCCGGTACCCTTTCCCGCGCCCGGGGTGTGGCGCAGCCTGGTAGCGCGCTCCGTTCGGGTCGGAGAGGCCCCCAGTTCAAATCTGGGCACCCCGACTGGATCGTGGGGGAAACCGCGGGTTTCCCCCACGTGCCCCCTTCCCCTGCCGCGGTTATTCACTGACGGCGCTTGGCCTCCCGGCGGGCGGAGCCCGCCTCCGGCCCTCGGCCTGTCGCGACTGCTCAGCGTCTAGACCGGCTGCAGGTTGGTGATGTCGACGAAGACGGGATCGGCGTCGTCGGCGAGTGCTCTGCGGGAGCGGGGGAAGCGCTCCAGGTAGTCGGCGCGCAGCTTTGGCTCGCCGTCGACGACTCGAGCCGTGCCGGCGAAGTCGTCGCCGCGAACGTGGACGTGCACGGGCGCCCCACCACGGAGGTTCCGCCACCAGCTCTTACGGTTGTGCCCCCCGACGTACACCAGCAGGTCGCGGTCGCTGCGCGCGTACATGACGGGGATCGTGAACATCCGGTCGCTCACCCGTCCCGTGTAGGTCAGGAGCATGACCGAGCCGCTCAGCAGTCCGTGGAACGGGGACCGGAGGATCGAGCGAACGAGCGGGTTCACCAAGCGTGTTCTCATCGCCCCAAGCGTCCGCTCGGTCGGCCGCGCGGACATCGGCAGTTCTCCACGGCCGGGCGGGGGATCTACTGAGCGGGCGGGGCTATGCTCGGTCGGTGCTCACGGCGGTGCTGTTCGACGTCGATTTCACGCTGTTTCGACCCGGGCCGGAGCTCGGGCCGGAGGGGTACCGCCGGATCGGCGAGCGTCACGGCCTCACGCTCGATCCTGCTCTGTACACGGACGCACGCGCTCACGCGATCGAGACGCTCCAGCACAACCACGAGCTCGTGCACGACGAGGAGATCTGGATCGCGTTCACCGAAGAGATCGTCCTCCACATGGGGGGTGATCCAGGTGCTGCGCGCGCCTGCGCGACCGACATGGTGCGCGAGTGGGAACGACACGAGAACTTCTCCCTCTACGAGGATGCGCTCCCCGTGCTCGGAGAGCTGCGCCGGCACGGTCTGAAGATCGGGCTCATCTCGAATGGACAGCGCGACCTCGAGGAGTTCGTGAACCACCACACACTGGACGTGGACGCCGTTGTCGGCTCGAAGGCGCACGGCCGGGTCAAGCCGCACGCGTCGATCTTCGTGGCCGCGCTGCAGGCGCTCGCCGTCGGGCCGGAGGAGACTGCGATGGTCGGCGACTCGTACGAAGACGACATCGAGGGCGCCCGCGCTCTCGGTATCCGCGCGATCCTGCTCGATCGCGACGGCGCGTTTCCCGGCGCGGCGGACCGCATCGACACGTTGTTCGCGTTGCCGGCCGCGCTCGGGCTAGCTCATGCCCAGTAGCTCGCGGCGCCACATCTCGGTGTGCGCTCCCAGAGGAACGGGGGCGGGGAGCTCCGTCGTGCCGAACGCAGCGGCCGCCTCTTCGCGCGTGGAGACCGGTCCGACGCAGACGTCCTCGTCGCCGAAGCGCTCGAGCCAGACGTCGAGCGGCAGGGTCGCGAAGATCGCAGCGAGCTCGTCGGCGAGCGTCTCCTGCTCCTCGTGGTACTGGCGATCCGCCAGCTCGGGGTGCTCGAGGAGCTCGGCGAGGCGTCGGAAGAACTTCGGCTCGAGTGCCCCGACGGTGAGGTGTCGTCCGTCAGCGGTGGCATAGACCCGGTAGCAGGCGAGGCCGCCCGTCAGTAGACGCGGGACTGGCTCGCCGCCGAGCCGGTGTGCGACGAGGTCGTGAGAGCGGTGGGTCATCGACACGACGATGCGAGGGCCCGTGCCAGTGCGTGTCCGCTCGAGGAGGCCTGCGAGGATGAGCGTCACGGCGCCCAGCGCGCCGGCCGCGAGGTCCGCGATCTGGACGGGAGGGAGCCCCGGGGCCGTGTCGGCGAGGGCGCCCGCCCAGCCGAGGTAGTTGACGTCGTGGCCGGCGCGGAGGCGGTGGCGCGGGTCGTCGCCGAAGCCGGTGATGGAGCAGTAGACCGTCGCATCGGGGACATCGTCAGGGCCGATGCCGAGTCGTCTCGCCACGCCTGGACGGAACCCTTCGACGACGACGTCAGCGCGTCGGCACAGAGCCTGCGCGAACGCCGCGTCAGTCGGGAGCTCGCAGACCACCGACTCGGTGCCGACCCGGAGCGCAGTGTCCCAGGCGGTGGCGGTCGGCCGCATGGGATCGCCTTCCGGAGGCTCGACCCGGACGACGCGGGCACCGAGGCGGGCGAGCTCGCGGCTCGCGTACGCGCCCGGGAGATAGCGCGTGAAATCCACGACGAGCGTGTCGGCCAGCGGTTGCACGCGGCCGGAGGGTACCTCTATCCTCGAGCCCGTTGATTGACCGTTCAATCGCTTCGGAAGACAAGCGCACGCGCATCCTCGATGCCGCGATCCGAGTGTTCGCGGAGCGCGGGTACCACGCGGCGCGTGTCGGTGACATCGCCGAGGACGCGGGAGTCGCGCACGGCCTGCTCTACCACTACTTCGCGTCGAAGGACGAGGTCCTCAAGACCATCTTCGTCGAGAACTGGGGTCAGCTCATCGTGCGGTTCCGCGCTGTCGAGAAGACCGACGAACCGGCGGAGGAGAAGCTCGCGGGCATCGCCAAGATCCTTCTGCGCACGTGGCGGAACGACCCGGCGCTCGTCACCGTGATGGTGCGCGAGGTCGCGAGGAGCCCGCTCATCCAGGGCCAGGTCGCCGAGGTCGGCGAGGCGTTCGCGATCGTGCAGCGCGTCATCGAGGAGGGGCAGGCCTCGGGTGCGTTCCGGTCGGGCATCGACGCGCGCCTCGCGAGCTGGGTCGTCTACGGGGGCCTGGAGGAGGTGCTCACGGGCTGGGTGCTCGGCCAGCTGCCGGACAGCGAAGAAGACGTGACGAGAGCCGAGCGGACGGCGGTCGAGGTGGCTCTCCGCGGCCTTGCGAAATAGGCTGCCCGACATGAAGACGTTCAACCTGTACGGCGACGAGTGGGATCGGGTCGAGGATCGGCCGGGATGGCGGAGCAAGGACGGCTGGGTCGGCGCCCGGCTCGACGCGGAGCTCCTGGGCGGCAGCCTCTACGAGCTCGAGCCCGGCGATCGTCTGTGCCCGTACCACCTGCACCACGCGAACGAGGAGTGGCTGATCGTCGTCCGGGGGCGTCCTACGCTCCGTTCGCCCGACGGAGAGCAGGAGCTCGAGGAGGGAGACGTCGTCGTCTTCCCGCGCGGCAAGGCTGGAGCACATCAGGTCTCGAACCGCACCGACGCGCAGCTACGAGTCCTCATGCTCTCCTCGCTCGTCCAGCCCGACATCGTCGAGTACCCCGACTCCGGCAAGGTCGGGGCACGCAGCGTCGCAGGAGAGCGGATCCTCCTGAGCCGTCCAGGGCCGATGCTCGACTACTGGGACGGCGAGGACTGAGGCTGTCGCGCAGACCGGAAGCTCGCTAGCTCGTGATTTCCGGTCGCGAGAACCCCTGAAGCGCGGCAGCCAAGCTGCCGCGCTCGCGGTGTCGACTCGGCCGTGCCGCTCTAACGGAACGCGTTCTCGCCGGTGAGCGCCTGGCCGACGACCAACGTGTGGATCTCGTGCGTTCCCTCGTACGTGAGGACCGACTCGAGGTTGTTCACGTGGCGGATCACGGGATATTCGAGCGTCACACCATTCGCGCCGAGGATCGTCCTCGCCGTCCGAGCGACCTCGATCGCCCCGCGCACGTTGCCCATCTTGCCGAGGCTCACGTGCTCGGGTCGAAGCGTTCCCTCGTCCTTCATGCGCCCGAGGTGGAGCGCGACGAGCATCGCGCGGTTGATCTCGAGCGCCATCTCCGCGAGCTTCTCCTGCGTCAGCTGGTAGGCCGCGATCGGCTTCCCGAAGACGATGCGCTCCTTCGAGTACTCGAGCGCGCACTCGAAGCATGCCCGCGCTGCCCCGACGGCGCCGAAGACGATGCCGAAGCGCGCTTCGTTCAGGCACGAGAGCGGTCCGCGGAGGGTCGTCGCTCCCGGCAGCGCGTTCTCGTCCGGGACACGGACGTCCTGGAGGACGAGCTCGGAGGTCACGGACGCGCGCAACGAGAGCTTCTTGTGGATCTCGGGCGCGGAGAAGCCGGGCATGTCCTTCTCCACGATGAACCCGCGGATCGATCCGTCGTCCGTTCGCGCCCAGACGATCGCGATGTCGGCGATCGTCCCGTTCGTGATCCACATCTTCGCGCCGTTCAAGATCCAGTCCGACCCGTCACGGCGTGCGTGGGTGCGCATCGAGCCGGGATCGGAGCCGGCGTCGGGCTCGGTGAGCCCGAAGCAGCCGATCACCTCGCCGGTGTGCATGGGCGGGAGCCAGCGCTCCTTCTGCTCCTCCGAGCCCCACCGCCAGATGGGGAACATCGCGAGCGAGCCCTGCACCGACACCGCGCTTCGAACGCCCGCATCGCCTGCCTCGAGCTCCATGCAGGTCAGGCCGTAGGCGACCGAGCTCGCTCCCGGAAGACCGTAGCCCTCGAGGTGCATTCCGAGGAGGCCGAGCTTGCCGAGCTCCCCGATCAGCTCACGCGGAAACGTTCCCTTCTCGAACCAGTCGCCGACCTCGTCGAGGACGTTGTCGTGTACGAACTGCCTTACCGTGTCGCGGATCGCACGCTCCTCGTCGTCCAGGAGGGCGTCGATCGCAAGGTAGTCGAGCGGGTCGAGAGCGGGACGCTCGGTCGTGGTCGCCATGCGCTCGACATCCTACGGAACGCGTCGTGCGTCTTGACCGCGTCCGGCGTGTCCGCGTAAGCTGCGGGTTGACTGACTAGTCAATCGAACCAGGAGTCGAGGTCATGACCCAGCTCGAGACGGGGGTCGCGGGCGGCGTCTCGTTCGCGCTGACCCCGGAGCAACGCGAGCTCCGTGCGCTAGCCCGGGAGTTCGCAGAGAAGGAGATTCGCCCGAGGGCGGCCGACTACGACGAGCACGCGACGCATCCTGTCGACGTCATCGCGAAGGCTCACGAGCTCGGGCTCATGAATCTCCACGTCCCCGAGTCGCTCGGAGGGCTCGGTCTGCCCGCGTTCGACGGGATGCTCGTCGGAGAGGAGCTCAACTGGGGCTGCTCGGGGATCGGCACGTCGATCCTCGCGAACGGGCTCGGAGCCGGCCCGGTGCTTCTCGCCGGGTCGGAAGAGCAGAAGGAGACGTGGCTCCCGCCGCTGCTCGAGACACCGATTCTCTGCTCGTTCGGGTTGAGCGAGCCCGACGCCGGATCCGACGTCGCACGGATGAAGACGACCGCCGAGCGGCGCGGCGACGAATACGTCCTGAACGGGTCGAAGACGTTCATCACGAACGCCGGTTACGCGACATGGACCGTCGTGTTCGCGAAGACGGATCCGACGAAGGGGCATCGTGGGATCTCTGCGTTCGTCGTCCCGATGGACTCGCCCGGAGTCCACATCGAGAAGCACCTGGACAAGATGGGCCAGCGCTCGACGGACACGTCGGCGTTCGCGCTCACCGATGTCGTCGTCCCGATCGAGAACCGGCTCGGCGAGGAGGGGGAGGGCTTCAAGATCGCGATGAAGACGCTCGATTTCACACGGCCTGGAACGGCTGCGGGAGCCGTCGGCGTTGCACAGGCTGCATTCGAGCTCGCCGTCGAGTACGCGAAGGAGCGCGTGACGTTCGACGTCCCGATCGCAATGCATCAGGGAATCAACTTCCTCATCGCCGACATGGCGACCGAGATCGAGGCGGCCCGCCTGCTCGTATGGCAATCGGCCTGGCTACACGACCAGGGCGAGCGCGCGACGCTCCAGTCCTCCTTCGCGAAGCGGTTCGCTGCGGACATGGCGATGAAGGTGACGACGGACGCCGTGCAGGTGTTCGGCGGCTACGGGTACATCAAGGAGTACCCGGTCGAGAAGCTCATGCGCGACGCCAAGCTCTTCCAGATCTACGAGGGCACGTCCCAGATCCAGCGGCTCGTGATCGCCAAGGAGATCTTCATCCCGCGCGGCGATTAGGGTCCCCGCAATGGCGCTCGAGATCGATCTGACCGGACGAGTCGCGCTCGTCACCGGGGGCTCCCGCGGTCTCGGCCGTGCGGATGCGCTCACGCTCGCTCGCGCCGGCGCGGACGTCGCGATCGCCGACATCCTCGTCGAATCGGAGCTCAGCGAGGAGACGGACAGCTGGGGCGCGCTCGCCACGGCGGCACGTACGCAGGGGATGGTGCACACCGAGGAGACGGTGGAGGAGATCCGGTCGCTGGGCCGCCGTTCGCTCGCCGTGCGGTGCGACGTGACGAACCGCGACGAGGTCGCCTCTGCCGTGGCCCGAACGGTCGACGAGCTCGGCTCCGTCGACATCCTCGTGAACAACGCCGGAACGCTCGACCACGTCGGACAGTTCCACGACCAGCGCCCTGAGCTATGGGAGCGCGACCTTCGGGTGAATCTCGGCGGTGGGTTCAACTGCGCGCAGGCCGTCTGGCCGCATATGAAGGAGCGCGGCTGGGGCCGGATCGTGAACATGGCGTCGGTCGCAGGCACGCTCGGCGGCTTCGGCCAGGCGAGCTACTCGACGACCAAGGCCGGGATACTCGGCCTCACGAAGACGTTGGCGATGGAGGGCGGCAGGCACGGGATCACCTGCAACGCGATCGTGCCGGGCATCATCGGCACGGAGGCGTTCCACCTGGCGAATGCCGCGATGAACGAGCGAATCGCGGCGCGAACCGTGTTCAAGCGACCCGGTGAGCCGCAGGACATCGCGAACGCGATCGCGTTCCTGTGCTCCGACCTCGCGTCGTACATCACGGGCGTCGCGCTCCACGTCTCGGGCGGGATCGAGCTCTTCGTGTTCTGATGCACGTGCGGCTCGTGCCGGCGGTCGGGACGAGCGCTTCCAGGCTCCGTTCGAGGCAAGCTTCGTCGGAGACATCGAGCACGTGCTCGCGCGCCGGGTTCGTCGAAGTCGCGAGCCGGCCCGAGCTCGGCTTTCGCATCCTCCACAAGCCGCTCAACGGTGCGGGTTGGAGGCGTTTCGTGGGTCGGTAGCATTCGTCGCTCGTGCGGGCCGATTCACCTCTCTATCTCCCCCGCGAGCGCAGGCGTTCGCTGTCGATCCGCGCCATCATCGCGTTCGTCGTTGCCGGCTTCGCGCTTCTCGCCGTGCTCGTCGGCCTGGCGTTCGCGGGCTCGCGGAGCGAGCTCGCGGCCGGAACCGAGGTGGCGGGTATCGACGTCGGGGGGCTGACGAAGCGCGAGGCCGTCGCGAAGCTCGACAAGCTCTTCGAGCAGCAGTCGGCGACACCGATGGCGTTCGTCGCAGGCGGCAAGACCTACTCGTTCGCGGCGAATCAGCTGGCCGTGCAGCCCGACTGGAACTCGGCAGTCGCCGCGGCGAAGCGAGCAGGCGACGGGTTCGGTCCGCTTCGCGGCTTCCGTCGCCTGCGCGCGCGGGTGTTCGGCGCCGAAGTACTTCCACGCATCGCCGTCTCGAACGCGGCTCTCGAGTACGCCCTCGACCAGATTGCGGCCAACGTCGACAGCAAGCCGCGAGACGCCGTGCTCGTGCGCAACGGGCTTCGGATCCGCATCGTTCCCGACCGGACCGGGAGGCAGCTCGATCGCGACGCGGCCGCGGAGACCATCGTCCGCACGCTCGGACAGCTCGAGCGCGCGCCGGGCGCGGCCCAGCTCCCCGTCCGCGTCGCCTCGCCGAGCGTGACTGCCGTGATGCTCGCCGCGCCGGCGGAGACGGCTCGGCGGGCGATCTCGCAGTCCGTCACGGTCAAGGCTGCCGGGCGCAGCTTCCGCCTTCCCAGGTGGCGCGTGGCCGAGCTGCTGAAGCTTCCGAAGAATCCCTCGACGCCGCTCGCCATCGGCGGAGCCGCAGCCGACGAGTACTTCCGCAAGCTCTCGAAGACGGTCGGGCGCCAGCCCCGCGATGCCGGGTTCGCCGTCTACGGCGACGCGGTGCAGGTCGTGCCCGCGCGCGACGGTCTCGAGGTGAACGTGCCGCAGGCCGCGCGGGCGATCGTGCGTGCGGCGACGCGACCGACGAACCGAGTGGCGCAGCTGGCCGTCGTTCGCGCGGCGCCCGAGCGGTCGACAGCGGATGCGCTCGCCATGGGCATCGACCGCCGCATGTCGTCCTACAAGACGTACTACTCGGGCACGGCCGACCGCATCACGAACCTCCAGCTCGGAGTCGAGGCGCTCGACGGCACGCTCGTCGCCCCGGGCGGAACGTTCTCGCTCAACGACGCGATCGGCGAGCGCACGAGCGAGCGTGGGTTCAAGACCGCTCCCGTCATCATCGGCAACGAGTACTCCGAGGAAGTCGGCGGCGGGACCTCGCAGGTCGCGACCACGGTCTTCAACGCCGCGTGGGAGGCGGGGCTCCGGATCACCGAGCGACATCCGCATTCGCTCTACATCAGCCGGTATCAGCTCGGCCGTGACGCGACCGTGTATTGGCCGTCACTCGATCTCAAGTTCGTGAACGACACGAAGAGCTGGGTGCTCGTGAAGGGCTTCGCGGAGGGCGACGGCATCAGCGTCGCCATCTACGGCGGCGAGGCGAGGCGTGTGGACAGCTCGGCGACGCCCCTCGTCGTCACGGGCCGCGTGCCCGTCGACCGGGTCGAGGATCGGACTCTTCCCAAGGGGAAGACTGTCGTCGAGGAGGAAGGAACTGCGCCGACTCGGACGACCGCCACGAGGAAGATCTACTCCGCGGACGGCGACCTCATCCGCTCCGAGACGTGGTCGACCTCGTATGAGGGCGAGACACGCGTCGTGCGGGTCGGGACGAAGGTGGTTGCCAAGCCGACGGCCAAGCCCAAGCAGAAGCCGGGTGCTGCGGCACCGCCGACCGAGACCGGCACTACGCCGACGACGCCTCTGCCGTAGCGATCGCCTCGGCGAGCCACGTGGGAACGCGAGTCGGCCGGTACGTCTCGCGGTCGACCGACGCGTGCCGCGTATAGCCGTCGGCAATGAGCTCTCCGTCGCGTTCGATGCGGTACTCGTAGACGAAGCGCGCCCCTCGGAGATCGCCGCAGCGCGCCCAGATCGTGAGCGTCTCGTCGAAGTACGCAGCGCGGTGGTATCGGACACAGACCTCGGTCGTCAGCGCCTCGATGCCACGGTCCCGGATTGACTGGTAGCCGCCTGCGTAGCGCTCCAGATACGCGACGCGAGCCACCTCGAGCCACACGACGAACGACGCGTGGTGCGCGATTCCCTGAGCATCGGTCTCCGCGAAGCGGATCCGGACGCTCGTCGAGAACGAGAAGCCTTCCATGAGGCCAACCTTAAGATCCGGCCGTGTCCGCTGCCCCGCTTGCCGCACTCATCAGCGAGCGTCAGCCGTGTGTGGTGCTCACGGGCGCCGGGATCAGCACGGAGTCCGGCATCCCCGACTTTCGTTCGCCCACCGGGATCTGGGCGACGGTCGACCCCTTCGAGGTGGCGTCCATCCATGCGTTCCGCCGTGATCCGGGGCGCGTGTGGCGGTTCTACCGCGAACGGATCGACATGCTCCGCGCTGCCGAGCCGAACGCGGCTCACTACGCGCTCGCCGAGCTCGAGCGACGCGGCCTCGTCGAGGCGGTCGTGACGCAGAACATCGACACGCTGCACTCGCGAGCCGGGAGTCGCGAGGTGGTCGAGATGCACGGCTCGATCCGGTCGGCGCTCTGTCTGGGATGCCTCTGGTCCGAGCCGGCGGACGCCGTGCTGGTGCAGCTCGAGGCGGACGACGTTCCTTCGTGTCCTCGGTGCGGCGAGGCCCTGAAGCCGGGCGTCGTCCTGTTCGGCGAGCTGCTCCCTGCGGCGGCGATGGAGCGGGCAACCGCGCTCGCCCGCGGCGCGCAACTTCTGATCGTCGTCGGTTCGTCACTCGAGGTCTGGCCGGTCGCCGGACTCCCGCTCGAAGCGCGTGCCTTCGCGATCGTGAACCGCGGCCCGACGGCGCTCGACCGCCATGCACTCCTCAAGATCGACGCAGGTGCGGGGGAGACGCTCTCGGCAGTGCTCGACGCGCTCGCCTAGCCCAAACGCGCCATGAACCGCTTCGTGAAGGAGGCGCCGCCGGCACGGAACGAGACCGATCCGCTCAGCGACCTGCCCTTCGCGCTCTTCGGCGTCTTGAAAAGACAGGACGCGACCCCGCTCGCGGACTTGGGTGCGCCCTTCACCTTCGCCTTGCCGATCGAGGCCGCACAGGCGATCCCGCTCGGACGAACTGGAGAGCCGCCCTTGGTGACGCGCACCGACGCCACGACCGTCGATCCGGCCTTCGGCTTGGTCGGCGAGAGCTTGACCGCGCTCGCGGTCGCCGCGGCAGATGAGCCGCCGCCCCCACCCCCGCCAGAGCCACCGCCGCTCCCACCGCCTGTCTGCTCGTTCACGACGATCGTGATCTGCGAGGCGTTGTTCGACGTGTCCGGATCGGCGTCGCCGGTCTCGATGATCTCGGCCTTGTAGGTGTAGGTGCCGTTTCCAGGCGCCACGACGTCCCAGAACCAGCCCGACTCGCTTCGGCCCGCGATCGGCTGCAAGTCGACGACCTCGCACTCGCCGGTTGTCGGCGTGCTCGTGCACTGCTCGGCGGGATCAGGATCGTCGGCGCCCCACGTGAGGCCGCCGCCGAGTTCGACACGCGCCTTCGCGCGGCCCGGCGTCAACGAGTTCAGCGAAATGTCGAGGAAGGCGTAGAACTTCCTGGACGTCACGGTGGCTGTGCCACCGCTAGGGATGAGCGTCGGCCGTTCGTTGCTGGCGTCCGCCCCGATGTTGAGTGCAATGTCCGTCCCGGATGGCGCGGCACCGGCGCTGCTCGCGGCAAACGCGACCGCAGCGCATCCCGTGAGAGCCCAGAGGGCACGACTCCGCAGCCGCCGCACGGGGCGAATCTCCCACTGTGTGACGATCGTGTCAAGCCCGCGTCGGGCACGGAGCCGCGGTGGCTGGTATGACTGAGGCATGCCAGAGACGACCGATACGACGAAGGCGGCGATCGAGAACGACTTCCTCCAGCGGCTCGCCGACGCCGGCGAGGAGGCGCTCCACCGCCTCGCGGACCTGCCGGGTGGCCAGAAGGCGCTCACCGCCGTGAACGACCTGCGCACCCGAGTCGACGAGCTCGCCAAGAAGGTCCGCGGGATCGACGCGCTCGAGGCACGGGTCGTGAAGCTCGAGAAAGAGGTCGCCGCGCTGAAGAAGGCGAAGACGCCGACACGCCGGCAGGCGCCGCGCAAGCCCGCCGCTAGTGGAGGCCGGAACGCGCAGCCGCAGGGCGCGCGGAACGATCTCGAAGCGCACCGGCGTCGTTCCGGGCTGCTCTCCGTCGAGCTCGATCGGGAGCGGCTCGTCCGACTCGACCGTGACGACGCTGCCGCGCAGAAGCTCGAGCCGCGGGTGTGGCAGATGCTTGCCCTTGTACGTCTTCGGCAGAACGAACGCGAGGTCGCGCTTCGTCACGTCGCCGATGAGGAGGACGTCGAAGACGCCGTCGTCGGGTTCGGCGTCCGGGCACATCATCATCCCGCCGCCGAGGAAACGCCCGTTGCAGATCATCGCGTCGATCATCTTCCCGCTCCGCGATTCGGTGTCCACTGTGACCCGCATCTCGCCGGTCTGCCAGCCGAAGAACACGGCGAGCGTCGCCCAGTAGTAGGAGACCTTCCCGCCGAGCGTCTTGGACGACTCGTTCGCCCGTCGTGCGATAGCGCCCGAGATACCGGCGCTGGCAACGTTCGCGAACCGTGAGCGGCCCTCTTCGCCGGCCCACGTTCGGAACGACGCAACGCCCAGGTCGATCTCCCGCACGGTGCCCGTCAGGGCCACGTCGACCGCTCCGTCGAGGTCGCGCGGGATGTCGTACGTCCTGACGAAGTCCCAGCCCGTACCACGCGGAATCACCGCGAGCTCCACGTCGTCTTCGGGGGAGAGGCCGTTGACGACCTCGTTCACGGAGCCGTCGCCGCCGACCACGACGAGGAGCTTCGCGCCGCTCGTGACAGCGTCGGCGGCCAGCGCCGATAGACGACCGGGTGCGTCCGAGATGAGCGCGTCGCCCTCGAGCCCCTTCGCCGCAGCCCGGTGCGCGATCTCGGGCCAGCGCTTGCCGGTCGTGCCGCCGGCGGCGGCAGGATTGACGAGGAAGACGGTGCGTCCGGCGCTAATGGCCGTTGCGACTCGACGTGGCGGTGTCGAGCGCGATCTTCGTCATGCGGTCGACTGCGGCTCGTAGATCGTCGTCCGAGATGCGCACGAACTCGCCCTCGACGACGATGTCGCTCACGGTGAGGAGACAGCCGCCGTGCACGCCCCGCAGGGCCGACAACGTGAAGAGCGCAGCGGCCTCCATCTCGACGGCGAGAATGCCTCGCTTCGACCAGCGCTCGTACTGGCCCTCGTCGGGGTTGTAGAAAAGATCGCTCGACACGATCGGCCCCACGCGGAGCGGCTCGCCGGCGTGCTTGGCGACGTGAACCGCCTCGTGTATGAGCTCCCAGCTCGCGGTGGGGCAGTGCGGCTCGCCGCCCACGAGGTGCGTTGCCGTCGAGTCCGCGGCTACCGCCGAGATGGCGACGATGAGGTCGCCGAGCGCATGGCCGGCCTGGAGCCCCCCGCACGTCCCGACGCGGAGCAGCCGCTTCACGCCGAGCTGGATCAGCTCCTCGAAGACGATCGTCGCGCTCGGGCAGCCCATCCCCGTCCCCTGCACCGAGACGGCCTTGCCGTCCCACACGCCCGTGAAGCCGAGGAGCCCTCGCTCGCCGTTCACTTGCCTGACGTCCGTGAGGAAGGTCTCGGCGATGTACTGCGCGCGGAGTGGATCGCCGGGCAGGAGGCACGCGTCGGCGTAGTCGCCGGGCTCGGCGCGGAGATGGATCGGCATCCGCGGAACCCTAGATGACCGACCGGCGATGAAATTCCGGTCAGTCATCCAGCTCCATCGAGATGTCTCGAAGGGAGCCATGGGTCCGGAGGGACCGTGGAAGCGCGGAACCGCCGTCTACAGTTCCGGGCTTGACGGCGAAGCTCGTCGAGCCCCGGCGCGAGCAGATCCTCCGCTTCTGCGCTGAGGATCCCGTGGAGCGTGTGTTCCTCGAGGACGTCGCGCGTCGAGGTCTCGGCCGCTTCGTCGGTCTGGCGGAGGGCGGAGAGCTGCAGGCGCTCTGCCATCTCGGCGTCAACGTCGTTCCGTCCGGGAGCGGCTGCGGCGTCTTCGCACGTGACGCCGCGCGGGCCGCTCCGCGGATGCTGATCGGGGAGGCGCGAGCGGTCGGCGAGCTGTGGGACGCCGCCCACGAGGCGCTTCCGACCGCTCGTGAGGATCGCCCTGGCCAGCCCGTCTTCGTGATCCGAACACCGCCCGAGCCGGCGGAGACCGAGCTGCGGCCGGCCACGCTCGACGACCTGGACCTCCTCATGCCCGCGTGCGCGGCCGCGCACCAGCAGGAGCTCGGGCTCGATCCGCTCGCGCGCGATGCAGAAGGTTTCCGCTGGAGGACGCGCAGCCAGATCGAGGACGAGCGCTCGTGGCTCTGGGTCGACGGCGACGTGATCCTCTTCAAGGCGGAAGCGTCCGCGTGGACGCCAGATGCGGTTCAGCTCCAGCAGGTGTGGGTCGATCCGTCGGTGAGGCGGCGTGGCTTCGGTGCGCGTGGCCTCAGGGACCTCTGCCGTCTCCTGCTCGAGCGCGTGCCGACCGTCTGCCTCTTCGTTCGTGCCGAGAACGCTCCCGCGATTCGCCTCTACGAGGCCATCGGGATGGAGCACACCCTCGACTACCGCTCGCTGCTCTTCTGACACGTGGAGACGCTCCTCGTCGCACGGCACGGGTTCGCCGGCTCCAACAGGGACGACGTGGCGTCGTGCGCGATCCCGGGGGAGGGGCTCACGCCCGAAGGGATCGAGCAAGCGCATGCTCTGGCCGGCCTGCTGGCGGGCACTGAGATCTCGCTCGCGGCGACGACCGAGCTACAGCGGGCACAGGAGACGACGCGGCTTGCGCTCGACGGCCGCTCCGTGGCGACTATCGTCGTCCCCGAGTTGAACGAGATCCACTTCGGCTCGTTCGACGGCGGCGCGCTCGACACGTACCGCGCCTGGGCGGCCTCGAACTCGCCGTCCGAGCCGGCCCCGGGCGGAGGGGAGAGCCGTGCCGGCGCCGCTGCGCGGTTCGCACTCGGACTCCGTGTTCTGCTAGCGCGTGAGGAACCGGCGGTGCTCTTCGTCGGGCATGCGCTCCCGCTTCGCTACATCATGGATGCTGCGGTCGAGCTCGTTCCCGCTCCGCGCATGGCGCCGGTCGCACACGCACACCCGTTCCGTCTCGGCCGTGACGATGTCGCTCGCGCCGCAGAGCTGCTCGAGGCGTGGAGCAGCTCGCCGCGGTTCCGGGATCCCTCGATGGAAGGATGAGAGACGTGCGTACGGGCCCGACCTCCACCGTGATGGCCCTTCGACTCTGCGGCTCGGTCGTTCTCGCGCTCTGCGCGCTCGCTGCTGCCGGCTGCGGCGGCGCATCGTCATCTTCGGTCGCCGGAGCACCGATCAGCGTCCAGCAGCTGGCTTCGTCTGCATCGACCAGCTCGGAGGCGACGAGCGGCCGCTTCTCGTTCGATCTCTCGGCGACCTTCCCGGGCGCGGACGAGCCGTTCGCGTTCTCGGGCGAGGGCGCCTTCGACCAGGCGTCGAAGCGCTCGTCGTTCGCGGTCGACATGTCCTCCTTCGCGAAGCTCCTCGGCGGCTTCGTCTCCGGCTTCGGCGGCGCCGGTGCGGCCGACCTCCCGGACTTCGACGACCCTGCCGGCTGGAAGATCGAGGTCGTGAAAAACGGGAACGTCGAATACGTCAGGTTCCCGGCGATCGACGACAAGCTTCCCGAAGGGAAGAGCTGGATCCGCAGCACTGGCGGGAGCTTGAACGCCGCGGGGATCGGCTTGAAGGAGATCGACTCGTTCACGCAAAACGATCCACGCGACGTCCTCGACGCTCTGCGCCATCTGAGCGGTGACGTCGAGACGGTCGGGACCGAGGAACTCCGCGGCGTCGAGACGACGCACTACCGCGTCCTCGTCGATCCGGAGGAGCTCGCGAAGAACGCCGCGCGCAATCAGGGGTCGACGCATGATCTCCTCGCTCAGCTCAGCAGCCGGGCCGACGTCGCAGAGGTGCCGCTCGACGTCTGGATCGACGCCGACGGCTTCGTACGGAAGCTTTCGATCCAGGTGGCCGCATCGGATCCGAGCACGTCGCGGGCCGGTGGGCTCGAGCTGGCGTTCGAGCTCTGGGACTACGGCAGGAATGTCGAGATCGACGTGCCGCCTGCCTCGCAGGTCGTCGACGCAGCCGCTCTCCACGGATAGGCACGGCACAATGGGCGCGTGAGTGCCCTCGTGGATCGTGTCGAGGCAACGGTCCGGCGCCTCGATCTCGTGCCGCCCCGCGGGCGCGTGACGTGTCTCGTCTCGGGCGGCCCCGACTCGACGTGCCTCGTGCACGTCCTTCGCGAGCTCGGCTACGACGTGTCCGCCGTTCACGTCGACCACGGCCTCCGCGGCGCAGAATCGGACGGGGATGCGGAGTTCTGCCGTGAGGTCATCGGTGCCGAGATCCTCGGTCGCGTCACTGCGTCACGAGGGGTAACGGAGGCCGGGCTGCGCGCGATCAGGTACGAGGCGACCGAGCAGTACGGCCTTCGTGCGACCGGCCATACCGCCTCCGATCAGGTCGAGACGGTGCTCTACCGGCTCGTGAGCTCCGGCAACACGAAGGGGATCAAGCCGAAGCGCGAGGACGGGGTCGTCAGGCCGCTCCTCGAAGTCTGGCACGAGGACACCGTCCACTACTGCGACGAGCGTGGTCTCGGGTACCGAGTCGACTCGTCGAACCCGGCCACGAAGCGCGGGCTCATCCGCGACGAGATCCTCCCGCTCCTGCGCCGGCTGCATCCTGCGGCGGACCGCAACCTGCTGACACTCGCGGACGAGCGCTCGAGCCTTCCGCGCGAGCTCGAGCGGACGCTGTCCGCGCTGCTGGCGTCCACGGAGGGAACGAGGGCCGCCGACCTGGGCGGAGGTATCCGTGCGGTACGCGAGTACGACGAGATGCGGCTCGAGGGGCGCGTGAGCTTCGGGCCGTGGCGGATCGAGAGCGAAAAGCCGGGACTGATCGTCCGCACCCGCCGGCCCGGCGACCGGCTCGCGGGTCGCACGAAGAAGATCCAGGACGTGTTCGTGGACGCGAAGGTCCCACGGGCTGCGCGCGATGCGTGGCCGCTCGTCGTCTCGGGCGACGAGGTCGTGGCCGTTCCGGGCATCGTCGCGGCGCCTGGCTGGGAAGATGCGGTCCGCGCATGGAAAGATTCCGGGGAATGACCCAGGCGGAACTGGAACAGGCTGTCGGCGAGGTTCTCATCGAGGCCGACTCCATCCAGTCGCGTATCGGCGAGCTCGGCGCCGAGATCTCGTCCGACTACGCGGGTCGTGACCTTCTCCTCGTCGGCGTCCTGAAGGGCGCCGTCTTCTTCATGGCCGATCTCATGCGCGAGCTGACCGTGCCATGCGAGATCGACTTCATGGCGATCTCGAGCTACGGCGCCGCGACGGACTCGTCCGGAGTCGTCCGGATCCTCAAGGACCTCGACATCAACGTCTCGGGTCGAGACGTCCTCGTCGTAGAGGACATCATCGACTCGGGGCTGACGCTGTCGTATCTCATGCGCAACCTTGGCGCGCGCAAGCCGGCCTCGCTGGAGGTGGTCGCTCTCCTGACGAAGCCCGAGCGACGCGAGATCGACGTACCGGTGCGTTACGTCGGCTTCGAGATTCCGAATCGGTTCGTGATCGGTTATGGGCTCGACTTCGCCGAGCGGTACCGCAACCTTCCGTACGTGGCGGTCCTGCACGCGGATCTCGTGCCGAACGCCACGTAAGGGCTAGTCCGGGAACCCTGGTTCCTCCACGAAAACATAACGGGGGAGGCGGGATCCGGCCCTGGGTGCCGAAGATGGGCAGTGCTACCCTCCGACGACCAACGTGAATCGCTTCTTCCGCAGCGCGCTTTTCCCGCTCATCATCATCGTGCTGCTCGTCTACCTGGCGAGTCAGACGCTGTTGCCGGGCCGCTCCGCCGAGCAGAAGCTCACGTACTCGCAGCTCATCCAGAAGGTCAACGACGGCGCCGTCAACGACGTCGAGTTCAACCCGAACCGGCAGCAGATCACTGCGAACCTGGTCGAGGGCGGGAAGGTCAAGGTCAACTACCCGACCGCGCAGTCCGCGACGCAGTTCCAGAACCTGCTCGAGAAGAGGAACGTCAAGTTCGACTCCAAGGGCACGGGCTCGTCGGCCTGGTGGGCACTCCTCATCAACGTGCTGCCGTTCGTGATCCTGATCGCGTTCTGGATCTTCCTCATGAACCAGGTCCAGGGCGGCGGCTCGAAGGTGATGAGCTTCGGGAAGAGCCGGGCGAAGCGCATGTCGCCCGACTCGCCGAAGGTCACGTTCAAGGACGTCGCCGGCGCGGACGAGGCGGTCGAGGAGCTGCACGAGATCAAGGAGTTCCTGGAGAACCCGAAGAAGTTCCAGGCGCTCGGCGCGCGCATCCCGAAGGGTGTGCTGCTGTACGGTCCGCCGGGGACGGGCAAGACGCTCCTCGCGCGCGCCGTCGCAGGGGAGGCGGGCGTCCCGTTCTTCTCGATCTCCGGCTCCGACTTCGTCGAGATGTTCGTCGGCGTCGGCGCCTCGCGCGTGCGCGACCTCTTCGAGCAGGCCAAGCAGGCGTCCCCCTGCATCATCTTCATGGACGAGATCGATGCCGTCGGCCGTCACCGCGGCGCCGGTCTCGGCGGTGGTCACGACGAGCGCGAGCAGACGCTGAACCAGCTGCTCGTCGAGATGGACGGGTTCGAGATGAAGGACAACATCATCCTCATCGCTGCTACGAACCGGCCCGACATCCTCGATCCGGCGCTCCTCCGTCCGGGTCGCTTCGACCGCCAGATCGTCGTCGACCGGCCCGACCGCCTCGGGCGCAGGAAGATCCTCGAGGTGCACTCGCGTGGCAAGCCGCTCTCCCGCGACATCGACCTCGACACGCTCGCCGCCGGAACGCCCGGGTTCACCGGAGCGGACCTCTCGAACCTGATCAACGAGGCCGCGCTTCTCGCCGCGCGCAACGGCAAGAAGATGATCGAGCAGGACGAGCTCGAGGAAGGGATCATGCGTGTGATCGCCGGGCCGGAGAAGAAGGCGCGCCTCCTCTCGGAGAAGGAGCGGAAGATCACGGCGTATCACGAGATGGGGCATGCACTCGTCGGCCACCACCTCGAGAACACGAACCCCGTCCACAAGATCACGATCGTGTCCCGCGGCCAGGCGCTCGGCCTCACGATCTCGCTGCCGACCGAGGACAAGTACCTGACGACGAAGTCGGCGCTCATGGACGAGCTCGCGATGACCCTCGGCGGGCGCGCGGCGGAAGAGCTCGTCTTCCACGAGGTCACCACCGGCGCAGCGAACGACCTCGAGCGCGTCACCGCCACCTCGAAGCAGATGATCATGCGCTTCGGGATGTCCGAGAAGCTCGGCCCGCGTGTGCTCGGCCGCAACCACGACCTCCCGTTCCTCGGTCGCGACATGGGCTCCGAGCCTGACTACTCGGACGAGGTTGCAAAGGAGATCGACGACGAGATCCGCCGCGTCATCGAGGAAGCCCACACGTCCGCGACGGCCGTGCTCCGCGAGCACATGGACGAGCTGCACCGCCTCGCGGCGATCCTCATCGAGCGGGAGACGATCGACAAGGACCAGTTCGAGCGCCTGCTCGCCGGCGAGGCCGAGGAGTCCGTCTTCCCGGAGGAGACACCGGCGCCTGCGATCGAGGAGCCGGAGGCCGACGCGAAGCCCAAGCTCAAGCCGCAGCCGCGCCCCATCCCGGGCACGGCGATGCAGCCCCCGCCGCCGGACCCGGCGACCGGCTAGCTAGAGTCGCGCTCCGATGGGGGCGCAGGCGCAGCGCGAATCGGCGTTCGAGCTCGATCCCGAGGAGTTCCGCGCGCTCGGGCACGAGCTGGTCGACGAGCTCGCCGAGGTCCTGTCGAGCCTTCGCAGTCCGGCGTCGCGTCCCGTCGCTCCGGGCGAGACGCCCGACGAGGTGCAGGCGCTCGTCGGGAACGGGCCGCTGCCCGAGAACGGCAGCCCTGCGAGCGACGTTCTCCGCGAGGCTTCGGCGCTCGTCCGCGATCACTCCCTCTACAACGGTCATCCACGTTTCCTCGGCTACATCACCGCGGCCCCGGCCCCGCTCGGCATCCTCGGAGACCTCCTCGCGTCCGGCGTCAACCCGAACGTCGGGGGATGGCCCCTCGCGCCGATCGCGACGGAGATCGAGCGCCAGACGATCCGCTGGATCGGAGAGCTGATCGGCTTCGCGGCAGGTGACGGCGTGCTCGTCAGTGGCGGGAACATGGCGAACATCGTGGGAGTGGCGGCCGCGCGCCGTGCTCAGGCGTCATGGGACGTTCGTGCGGAGGGCGTCGGCGACCGAAGGCTGCGTCTGTATTGCTCCGCCGAGACGCACACGTGGATCCAGAAGGCCGCGGACATGCTCGGCCTCGGCACGGCTGCGATTCGCTGGATCGAGACGGACGACGAACAGCGAATGCGCGTCGACCGGCTCCGCGAGGCGATCTCGGCTGACCGCGCGGCAGGCGACCTCCCGTTCCTCGTGGTCGGTACCGGTGGATCGGTCTCGACCGGCGTCGTGGATCCGCTGAGCGAGCTGAGACGCGTCTGCGACGAGGAGCACCTCTGGTTCCACGTCGACGGGGCGTACGGAGGGTTCGCAGCCTGCCTGCCCGACGCGCCCGAGGATCTCGTGGCGCTGAGCGGGGCGGACTCGATCGCGGTCGATCCGCACAAGTGGCTGTACGCGCCGCTCGAGGCTGGCGCGGTGCTCGTGCGCGACCCGGACGCCCTGATTGACACCTTCAGCTTCCGCCCGCCCTACTACCACTTCGACGACGAGACGGTGAACTACTTCGAGCGGAGCCCCCAGAACTCCCGCGGCTTTCGCGCGCTCAAGGTGTGGCTCGCTCTGAGACAGGCGGGACGTTCCGGGTACGTCGAGTCGATCGCCGAGGATTGCCGGCTGGCGCGGGTGCTCCACGAGCTCTGTGCTGCCCACCCCGAGCTCGAGGCGGGCACGTGCAGGCTCAGCATCACGACGTTCCGGTACGCCCCGGCGGGAGTCGACGCAGAGGTGCTCGACCACCTGAACGAGGACGTGCTCACGCGCCTCCAGCGGGGAGGTGACGCCTTCGTGTCGAACGCGGTGATCGACGGCTCGTACTTCCTCCGGGCATGTGTCGTGAACTTCAGGACGACGGAGGACGACATCCGGGCCCTCGTCGACGTCGTGCTGCGCACCGGCGCCGAAGCGACCCTCGCTGTGACGAGCTAGCCGACGAGGCGTGTTCGTCCCCGACAGCTTCGAGCCGCCGCGCGGCCCCGAGACGCCCGACTTCCGCCTCGAGCCGCTCGGCCCGGAGCACAACGAGCGCGACCACGCGGCGTGGTCGTCGAGCATCGAGCACATTCGCGCGTCGCCCGGGTACGGGCCGGATGCGAACTGGCCGCGCCCGCTGACCCTCGACGAGAACCTCGCCGACCTCGAGCGTCACGCACGCGACTTCGCCGGAAGGACGGGGTTCACGTATACGGTGCTCGACGCCGCCGACGACGTCATCGGGTGCGTGTACGTCTATCCCGCCGACGACGGCGTTCACGACGCCAGCGTCCAGTCGTGGGTGCGCTCGTCGCACGCCGAGCTCGACGGCACCCTCAGGGCAGCCGTTTCGGAGTGGCTGACGAGCTCGTGGCCGTTCGCGCGGCCGCTCTACGAGCCGTTGCTCGGCTGACGTCGCGCAGCCACCACGACGGCGACGAGGACGCAGATCGCGGCGACCGCGCCGAGGAGATCGAGCGCTGTGCCCTGCGCCCGGACCTCGTCCGCCATCGCCAGCAGCCCGCTTGCGACGACGAAGATCGCGACCCCTCCGAGGGCCAGAAGTGCCGCACGGCGAAATGCTTCACCCGGATCGCCCGCGAAGCGGCCACGCTCGTCGAGCGACCAGTAGGCGAGCTCTGCTGCGAGGAACGCGCCGACGGCAACTGCGGGCGCTGCGGCGTCGAGTCGCGCATCGTCGATCGCGAGCTCCGCCGTATAGCCCCCGACGACAAGTGCGATCCCGACCGGGATCAGCCCGTGCCAGCCATGCACGACACCGGCGACGAGCGCGACGAGCGCGACGGCGGCGACTCTGACGCCGACCGCCTGAAACGCATCGTCGCCGCGGGCCATCGGGACCGCCGCGACGGCGAGCAGGCACGCGACGGAACCGGTTCCGGTGGCTATGCGCGTAGCGGATGCGCGTAGCGCCTGAACGTCCCCACCCCCTCGAGTACGGTGTCGAGCGCGTCGTCACCCCACACCCCGACGCCGATGCCGCGGCTCTCGAGTCGCCAGCGCAGCACCTCGCGCTCGAGTAGCCACAGGCGGTAGGCCGCGCGCTCGACCTCCGACCGTCCCGGCTCGACGAGCGGTACGGGGTCGACCACGACCACCGCGACGTCGTAGCGACGCCCGCGGAGATCCTCGAGAGCCCTGACGAAACGCGCGTCCACGAGGGGACTCAGGGCGAGGACGAGCGCTGCCGGAGGGAGAGTCCGCGCAGGGATGACGTTCACGTCCCTCCACGCATACGTCGGCTCGACGCCGGTCTCGAGCATCGTCTCGATCAATCGATAGCGCTGAGTCCCACCCATTCCCGGCTGGAGCCAACGGAGGACGCCGCCGAAGCCGACGAGGCCGACGCGGTCGCGACGCTCGAGGTACTTCTGGGCGAGCGATGCGGCGGCTCGCACCGCTTCCTCGAGCACGCTCCGGTTCGGCCCCCGGACGTCCGCGAAGCTGTCGACGAAGAGCACGACATCCGTGTTTCGTTCGGGATGGCGCTCGTTCACGACGAGTCCCTGCCGGCGTGCGGATGCACGCCAGTTGATCGCGCGAACTCGATCGCCCGGCACGAAGTCGCGGATGTCCGCGTACTCGATCCCGTCGCCCTTGACCCGCGCAACCTGGCTCCCTGCGAACGCCTGCGTCTGTCTGGGTGCGAGCAGCCGGCGAAGTGCCATTGGTCGTGGGTACGCCTTCAACCGGTGACGTGCTTCGACGTCCGCGGCCCACGTGACCAGCCTGAAGGCATCCCGCGCGCGCACGTTGACACCGGCGACCTCGTAGATCCCCCAGCTCGCGCAGCGGAGACCGAGATCGAGCTCCCGTTCCTCGTCCGCGCGGAGTCGGAAGCTTCGCGTCGCGTCACCCCCGGTGAGCTCGACGCCCGCCGGCAGCCCGATATGCAGGTCGACGCGATCCACTCCTCGCCCGGTGTGGACGGTCACCGCAAGAGGGACTTCGTCGCCCTCGAGCGTCCGCTCGGCATCGATGGCGACCGCGACCTCGACCTGAGGATCCTGCGAACGCGTGCCCATGGCCAGGACGAGCGCAAAGGGGGCGACGACGACTGCGACCTCCGGTCGACGGAGCGCGAGAGCGCCGATCAGTCCCAGCGCGGTGAGCGCCGCATAGCCGAGAAGGCGCGGGTTGGCGGTGCGGGTCACGCAGGCGCGCTCTGCGGAACGTCCTCCGCGCGTGGCGTCGGGACGTTCTCGAGCACTTCGCGCACGACGTCCTCCGGCGTGACCTGCTGCACCCACAGCTCGGGTCGAAGTACCAGCCGGTGGGCGAGCGCCGGCACCGCGACTGCTTTCACGTCGTCCGGGAGCACGAAGTCCCGACCGAGCAAGATGGCGCGGCAGCGGGCGAGCTTGAGCAGGGCGAGACTCCCTCGAGGGCTCGCACCGACGGCGACGCTCGGCGAGGTGCGCGTGGCCCCGACGAGGTCGACGCAGTACTCGCGAACGCTCTCCGTGACGTAGACCGACTCCACCGTACGCTGCATCTGGAGGAGCGTCGCGCGGTCGATGACCGGCCGCAGCTCGACGTCGTCGGTTTCGCGCTCGATCCGTCGCGTGAGGACGTCGACTTCGCCCTCTCGACTCGGATAGCCGAAGGCGGTGCGGAGCAGGAACCGGTCGAGCTGTGCTTCCGGGAGCGGATACGTGCCCTCGTACTCGATCGGGTTCTGCGTCGCGATGACGAGGAACGGCGGGTCGAGACGGTGCGTGACGCCCTCGATCGTCGCCTGCCGCTCCTGCATCGCCTCGAGGAGCGCCGCCTGCGTCTTCGGCGGAGCGCGGTTGATCTCGTCGGCGAGGAGAAGGTTGGCGAAGACGGGTCCTGCGCGGAACTCGAAGTCGGCGTCGCGCTGGTTCCAGATCGACGAGCCCGTGACGTCGGATGGCATCAAGTCGGGCGTGAACTGGATCCGCGCGAACTTCATGTCGAGTACCTGTGCGAACGAGCGGGCGGCAAGCGTCTTCGCGAGCCCGGGGTAGTCCTCCAACAGCACGTGCCCGTCGGCGAGGAACGCGAGGAGGACGTGCTCGAGGGGCTCGCGCTTGTCCACGATCACGGTCTCGACCTCGTCGAGCACTCGATTCGACAGAGCACGCACCTGCTCGAGGTTCATCGTCAGATCGCCTCCAATGCGTCGACCACGCCGGAGAGCTCACTCGGCGTGATTCCACGGGCGATGCGGTCACCAGGTGCCGGCCTGGCCGGACGTACGAGCTCCCACGTCTCTTCGCCCAGGATGCGTCTCGCCACCGCCTGGTCGGCGTCGAGCTCCACGCGCCGACGCGAAGCGAGCAGACCCGCCGTGATTGTGCGAAGCCGAGGGATGAAGCGGAACTGAAGGTCGAACGAGTTGCCGACGCCGAGGGCCGCCAACGTCTCGAGACGCGCGAGGCTCGGCGGCGGCCGCCGGAGGCTTCCTGCCTTTCTCGGGGATTTTCGAAGCGGGGTCTCGGGCGGATATGCACGACCGAGCGCAGTGACCGCGACGACGAGCGCCGTGCCGCAGACGACGAGTGCGTAGATCCGGACGGCGAGACCGGCGCGCCCGGGAGCGAAGCCGGCTATGAACATGAGCGCGAGCGTCGGCACGACGAGGAACTTCATCGCGCCGACGACGTCACGTCTCACGGTGTCGCCGCCTGCGAGGTGCCCGAGGCGGCGGCCACCAGGAGTTCGCGCGGAGTCCGCAGCTCGTCCCGCACCTGCTCGAGCGCTTCGATCGCCTCCTCCTTCATATCCGCATCGACAGCGTGCTGTGAGAACTTGGCCCAGGTGTAGAGGCGCGTCAACCGCTCGACCGCGTCCGTGCCGAGATCGAGGTCGTGGAGCACGCGCGGAAGGTACTCGTCCGACGTCTCGGATGCACGTCTCGGTATGCCGTTGGACGCGAGCACGCGCTCCATGCGTGCGTAGGCCGCGATGATCGCACGCCGTGGATCTGCGACCTCCCGGAGGTCGTCGAGCGCCTCGTCGAGTGCGAGGGCGAGCTCGTCGCCGAGCTCCCGATCGGGCGACCGGCGACCGCGGCGACCGCGGCGCTCCGCCACGACGAGTGCCACCACCGCCGCGGCAACCAGGAGAAGGACGACCGCGACCGACACCCATGAGATGTCCGGCTCGTAGGGCAGCAGCGTCTTGCTCGGTGTCGCGCCTTGCCCCGGTGGGGGGCCTGGAAAGACCTGCTCGTCGGCGGGGTTCTGTGCCGGCGGCTTCCAGTGTTTCGCTCGGAAGTACGTGAAGCCGGCGAAGACGAGAAACGCCAGGATCCACGCGGAGACCGGCGCCCGCCGGTACCGCCCCGAGGCGACCTGCCGACGGATTGCGTCGCGTTGAAAGAGCCCGTAGACGAGGAGGCATCCGCCGGCGACGATCCCCAGAAGGTAGAGAGTGAACAGCGTGTCGAGCAGCGTGTCCGAGGGCCTGCGCGACTCGCCGGATCCACGCGGCGTCGATCCGGTCGCGACGATCGCGACCACGCCGACGAGCACGAGGACGGCGAGCGCGGATAGGACCACGCCCGTGGCCCTACCGCGCATGGTCTCTCCGAGCTACGCGACGCCGGGCTCGTTCATCGGCAACGAGCCGGCACCGCTCTTCGACTCCCAGTAGCGATTGAGGGCGCCCTGGATCTTGATGAACCAGACGAACGCGCCGACGATCGGCAGCAGGAGCCAGAGGCCGGTCCACCCACTGAACGGAGCCGTGCGCCCGTCCTGGCGGTACATCTTCGCGACTTCCGACGGGATGAGGAACCACGTGACGACCGAGACGACGATGTAGATCACGAGGCCGAGCACCCCTCCGACACCCTGTCCGGAGTGGTTCTTGACCTCCTCCTGGGTCTTGAAAACCCAGTACAGCGAGTAGATGCCGATGGTGATGATCGTCATCAGGATCGCGAAGCCGATGCCCCTGGGCTGCCCCAGAGGGCCGGTATTCGAGGCAGGTGTGTCCATGGCACTCGATTCTGGCCCCGCGACCAGACGGAGCTACGCTCCACGTCGTGGGGAGCGACGCATCTCTCGCGGAACGCTGGCCGAGGCCGTCCGTGCTGGGCGTGCTCAACGTCACTCCCGACAGCTTCTCCGACGGAGGCCGCTTCGTCGACCCGGCCGAAGCCGTCGCCCACGGTCTCAGGCTCTTCGCCGAGGGGGCGGCGCTGGTCGACATCGGCGGAGAGTCAACGCGGCCGGGCGCCGATCCGGTCTCCGCAGAGGAGGAGCTTGCCCGGATCGAGCAGGTTCTCGACGGCCTCCGTGACGTTCCGATCTCGATCGACACGTCGAAGGCGGAGGTGGCGCGCCGGGCGCTCGAGCTCGGCGCGGAGCTCGTGAACGACGTGACCGCCCTTCGAGGCGACCCGGCCATGGCCGAGGTCGTCGCGGAAGAAGACGCATTCCTCTGTCTCATGCACATGCAGGGCGAGCCGCGCACGATGCAGGTCGCTCCCCAGTACGACGACGTCGTGGGCGATGTGTTGGCCTTCCTGGAGGAGCGCGTCGCGTTCGCGGTCGATCGCGGTATTCGCGAGGACCGGATCTGCGTCGATCCGGGGATCGGCTTCGGAAAGACCCCGGACCAGAATCTCGAGTTGCTCCGCAGGCTCGACGAGCTACAGGCGCTCGGCCGACCGATCCTCGTTGGCGTGTCCAGGAAGAGCACGCTCGGCAAGGCCGTGGGCGATCCGACGGCCAGCACCGGGAGCGCTGCCGCGTCGGTCGCCGCATCGGTCGCTGCGTACTTTCACGGGGCGTCGCTCCTCCGCGCGCACGACGTGCGCGAGACCGTGGATGCGCTCGCCGTCGCCGCAGCGGTCGAGCGGGGAACGATCACTGCGTGACCATCGAGCTGATCGGCCTCGTCGTGTTCGGGCACCACGGGTACCTGGAGGAGGAGCGGCGTCTCGGCCAGCGGTTCCTGGTCGACCTCTGGGTCGACGTTCGCGGCGAGGCGTCCGCGAGCGACCGCATCGAGGACACCGTCGACTATCGGCGGCTGGCTGCGCTCGTGCGCGAGGTCTTCGGCGGGGAGGAGCGGCTGCTGCTCGAGGGTCTTGCAGGCGCGATCGCGGACGGCATCGTCGAGCGATTCGACGCCGTCGAGCGCGCCCGAGTGCGCGTGCGCAAGCCCGATGTGGTGCTCGACCCGCCCGTGGAGCACGCCGCCGTGATCGTCGAGCGACTGCGCGGATGACGCGCGCGTACGTCGGGCTCGGCGCGAATCTCGGTCCGCGCGAGATCACGCTGCTCCGGGCCGTCGACCTCCTCGCCGAGACAGAGGGCGTCGACGTCGTCGTCGTCTCGCAACTGCGCGAGACGGATCCGGTGGGCGTCGTCGAGCAGCCGCCTTTCCTGAACGGTGCCGTCGCGATCGAGACGAGCCGGTCGCCGCGCGAGCTCCTCGAGCGTCTGCTCGAGATCGAGCAGACGCTCGGCCGCGTGCGCGACGCGCGCTGGGGCCCGCGCGTCGTCGATCTCGACCTGCTCGTCTACGGCGACCTGCAGATCGACGAGCCGGGCCTGCACGTTCCGCACCCACGTCTCCAGGAGCGTGGATTCGCGCTCGAACCGCTTGCCGAGCTGAATCCCGATCTGGACGTCCCGGGGCGCGGACAGGTATCCGGGCTCCTCTCGGCGCTAGACTGACCCGCGATGTCGCACCTCGACGATCTCGACGAGTACGAGGCCGAGCTCGAGCTCTCCTTGAAGCGCGAATACTCCGCCGTCTTCTCGCTCTTCCGGTACTGCGTCCTCACGCAGGACGCCACGTACCTCTGCAACAAGCTCGACCTCGAGGCGCTTCCGCAGGTGAGCTACCCGTTCTTCCACGTTCGGATGGAAGACGTGTGGGTCTGGGACAAGAACCGCCCGAGCCGGATCATTCCGCGCGCCGAGGTCTACACGTCCGGCGACGTTACCGTGGAGGAGCTTCGGGCAGAAGGCGAAGAGCCGCACCTCACCGCCGAGGCCCTCGCCGAGCGCATCGGCCAGCCGCTTTCCGGCGACGACGACGCGCTGTAGCCCCTAGTCCTCGCGCTCGCGCTCGGCGAGCCACTGCGCGAACCGTCCCTGCGGCGAGTCGAGATACGCGCCGAGCCCTTCGTCGAAGGTCTCCAGCTCCTCCCGCAGCAGGAAGATCCGGTACTCGAGCCGTCGTTCGGGATCGCACCTGTGACCGCTGCGCTCGCTCGCGTGCACCGAGGCTCCGCACTCGGCGCACGGCATGAACTGGGACGTGAAGAAGCTCGACATGTCCGGTCGGCGGCGACACGTATTCGCCGCGCGATCTCGAGTCCCTGCAGCGTCAGCGGAGGGTCGCCTGCCGAACCCTCCGCTGCGCGTCCGGTGCGTCTACGCGTGTGCGGGCTCGGGAATCGCGCCGAGCTGCACGAGCATCCCGAGCGCGTCCCAGTTGACCCACTCTTCGACGATCAGTCCGCCCTCGAGGCGCGAGAACGTCATCCCCGCGACGGTGACCTCCTTCCCCGTAGGGGAGATGCCCGCGATCTCACCGGAGTGTGTCCCACGCGCTGTCCAGCGCGTCGCCACCCGGTCTCCCTCGGCGAACTGCTCGTCGACGGTGATCCGGGCGTCCGAGAACGCGTCGACGTACTGCCGGAGGTTGGCCTTGAGACCTTCCGGCCCCCGGATCGGCTCCGGCTGAGACGGATCGTGTCCCACGTAGCTCTCCGCGAGAAGCTCGTCGATCACGTCCCAGTTGCCCTTCCACGGCTCTTCGGCCACGCGCCGAACGAGCGCTTTGGCATCCGCCATGGCCGCTCCTTTCGCTCGCCTGCGCCGGCGGGCCGCGATTCCGGCGACCAGGGCTCCCGCGACGACTCCGGCTACCGCGAGCACGATTGCGGGACCTGCGACGCTGCGACTCCGCCTGCTGAACACCGCACCCGACTCTAACAACCTCGTGCCGCTTGTGACGACCGCCCGGCGAGGCGCTCTGATTCACTTGCGCGATGCTCCTCGCGGTCGACGTGGGCAACACGCAGACGGCGCTCGGCCTGTACCGGGGCGGCGAGCTCGCCGAGCACTGGAGGCTCGCAACCGAGCGCTCGAGCACCGCAGATGAGCTCGGCGTCCTCCTCACGGGTCTGCTCGAATTCGAGAGCGTCGACGGGATCTGCCTGTCGTCGACAGTGCCCGTTCTCGTCCGCGAGTGGGAGGAGCTCGCGCGGAAGTGGGCGCATGCGCCGCTGCTCGTAGTCGGCCCCGGGGTCAAGACGGGGATCCCGATCCGCTACGACGACCCGCGCGAGGTCGGGCCTGACCGGATCGTCAACGCGGTCGCCGCCAAGGAGCGCTACGGGGCGCCGGTCGTCGTCGTCGACTTCGGGACGTCCACGAACTTCGATGTCGTCTCGCCTCAGGGCGAGTACGTCGGCGGCGTGATCGCCCCGGGCATCGAGGTCTCCATGGACGCACTCTTCGCGCGAGCCGCGAGGCTCGTGAACGTGGACTACGCGGCGCCGGAGACGGTCATCGGAAAGACGACCGTCGGAGGTCTGCAATCCGGTCTCGTCTACGGCTTCGCCGGGCAAGTCGACGGCATCGTTCGCCGCATCCGCGGTGAGCTCGGAGCGGAGGCACGCGCTGTTGCGACCGGGGGGCTCGCCGATCTCGTCGCGCCGCACTCCGAGACGATCGAGCGGATCGACCCGTTCCTCACCCTCGAAGGTCTCCGTGCCGTGTGGGAGCTGAACGCGTGATTCCGGACCCGCCCGCAATCGGCCTCTTCGTCCTCGCCGCGCTCGCGCTGCTGCTCGTGCCCGGGCCTGCGGTCCTGTACGTCGTCACGCGCTCGATCGAGCACGGACGTCGTGCCGGGCTCGCGTCGGTCCTGGGCATCCACGTCGGGACGCTCGTGCACATCGCCGCGGCGACGCTCGGCCTGTCCGCGCTCGTGCTTTCCTCCGCCGTCGCGTTCACGGCCGTCAAGATCGCCGGCGCCGTCTATCTCATCGGGCTGGGCCTGTGGACGCTCTTGTCGCGCAAGGCGGAGTCCGAGATCGCGCTCGGCGGCGAGCGAAACCTCCGGCGCGCCTTTGCGCAGGGCGTCGTCGTCAACGTCCTCAATCCGAAGACGGCGCTCTTCTTCCTCGCGTTCCTTCCGCAGTTCGTCGACCCGAACGCGCCGCACCCGGCAGTCCAGATCGCGTTCCTCGGCTTCCTGTTCGCCTTCCTCGGGATGGTCACCGACTCGCTCTGGGCACTTGCCGCCGGCACCGCCGGAGGGATGCTGCGCAGGTCGCGGCGGTTCGCGAAGACGCAGCGCTACGTCGCCGGCACGGTCTACATCGGCCTCGGCGTCGCGACGGCGCTGGCCGGCTCCCTGGAGGACTAACCGCCTCCGTAGATGGAAACCGGGAGCTCGAGCGTGAGCTCGGCGCCCGAGGGAATCTCCGCCTCGAGCCGCTCGACGATCTCGGCGGCGCCCGGCGCAGCGGCGAGCAGCCTCCGCTCCACCTCCTCCGTCGAGGAGAGCTGGAGGAGCTCCTGCTTGAACTCCTTCGGGAAGCGACCGCGGCCGAGGTACCAACCGTAGAACTTCTTGAGGAAGCCCGACGCGCGGCGTTCGCCCAGCTCTCGGACGGTCTCCCGGACGAAGAGGACGAGCTCGGCGGCGACCTCCTCGCGCGAGGGCTCGCCGGAGTCGCCGTCGACGATCTCGCGCAGCGCCCACGGGTTGCCCTGCGCCCCGCGGCCGACCATGACCGCCTCCGCTCCCGTCGTCGCGAGGACGGTCTGGGCGCGTGCGCGTGATGTCACGTCCCCCGACGCCACCACCGGAACGTCGACGAGCGACACGAGCTCCGCTGTCAGTGCGTGGTCGGCGGTCCCCGTGTACATCTGCTGCGCGGAGCGCGGGTGGAGCGTGAGGGACGACGCTCCGGCCTCGACGAGCCGAGGTCCCAGCTCGAGCGCAGCGCGAGAGCCGTTGTGTACGCCGCGGCGCAGCTTGACGGAGACCGGGATGTCGACCGCGTCCACGATTGCGCCGACGATGCGGGACGCGCGGTCCGGATCCTCGAGGAGATGCGCGCCGGCGCCCGTCTTCGTCACCTTCTTCACGGGGCACCCGAAGTTGACGTCCACGATGTCCGCGCCGACGGCCTCGACCATGCGCGCCGCGTCCGCCATCGGCTGCGGTTCCGAGCCGAACAGCTGGATCGCGAGTGGATGCTCGTCCGAGGCGACCCGCAAGTAGCCGAGCGTCTTCTCGTTTCGATGCTCGATGCCGGCGCAGCTCACCATCTCGGAGCAGACGAGCCCCGCGCCGTAGCGGCGTCCCTGCCGTCGGAACGCCTGCACGCTAACGCCGGCCATCGGGGCGAGGACGAGTCGCGTAGGCACCTCGACGGAGCCGATGTGCCAGTGCTCACGGAGGTCGATCACGGCCCTCGGATGGTACTGACGAGCCGTTTGACGCTCCTCGAACGGGGTAGCTACCATTCCGCCGTTGTCGGGGCCCCCGGGGGCCCCGCAATCTCGTCTCTGGAGGCGTTTTCGTGAAGGACGTGATCCTCACCCCCGAGGGCTACAAGCAGTTGGCGAGCGAGCTCGACGTGCTGCGGACGACGAAACGGCGTGAGATCGCCGAGCGGATCGCGGCGGCGCGCGAGTTCGGTGAGATCGCCGAGAACGCCGAGTACGACGATGCGAAGAACGAGCAGATGATGCTCGAGCATCGCATCTCGCAGCTCGAGGATCGTCTGGCGAATGCGCAAGTGATCGACAAGAGGCGCGTCGACACGAGCGTCGTGTCTATCGGCGCCGTCGTCCGACTGCGCGACGTCGACGCGAAGGAGACGACCGAGTACTTCATCGTCGGCTCGGCCGAGGCGAACCCGGCGGAGAACAAGCTCTCGAACGAGTCGCCGGTCGGCAAGGCGATCATGGGCCGTAAGAAGGGGGAGACTGTCGAGGTCGTGACGCCGCGCGGCTCGAAGGTGAAGTTCAAGATCATGGAGATCAAGGCCGCGTAGCGCGACCCGATCTCCAGGATCACACGGCGCGCACTATTCCTTCGTCCAGGGCCGGCTCGTCAGGATCGTCTCGGCGACCTTGTCGGGGCAGTCGTTCTTGACGGTCGTCAGCGCCAAGGTCGACCCGTCGAGCTTCCAGCCGTACTCGTTGTCGTAGAAGGTGTAGCCGACGTTCTGGGCGCATTCCTCGTGCGTCAACGTGAGGACGTCGCCGTCGACTTTCAAGCCGGGCTCCTCGAGAACCTGGTTCTCGGGGTCCTTGAGGGCGATGAACGTCCCGCCATTCGCTCCCTCGAGGTCGCCGATCGAGAGTCTCCATGCGCCCGCGACTAGCTCGGGCGGCGCGTTCGGCGGAAGGTCGGATTGCCGGAGCGCGGTCGTGTACGACCCTGTCAGCTCCTGCGGGATCTCGCCACTCGAGCCGGAGCCTCCGCCGCAGCCCGCGAGAAGGACGGCGAGCAGCGCGAGGGCCGCGCACCGTCCGCTGCGATGCGAGCTCATGCGGCGACCATATAGCCGCGCGGGCCACCTGGTTGTGGTGTCTGCGTCCCGAATCGGTCCCGGGCTCGTCCCGAATCTCGACCGGCGGAGGCCGTCCATAGGCGCCGGATAGTCTGACCCGATGCCCGCGCCGAAGCGCTTCTCCGACCGAGACGCCGTCGCCGACGTCCGTACCGCTACGGAGCAGCTCGAGGCCGGGAGCGAGCTCGACGAGATGCGCCGCCTCGCCGGCCGCGTGATGGCCCGCCGGGAGATGGGCAAGCTCGTGTTCCTCGACCTCGTCGATCGCTCGGGACGGATCCAGCTCATGTGCGACACGGGGCGCGTCGGAGACGTGGAGGTCCACCTCGGCGACATCGTCGGGGTCACTGGCAAGCCCGCGAAGTCGCGCCGCGGCGAGCCGTCGCTCGCCGTCTCGGAGCTCATCGTCCTTGCCGAGAACCGCAGCCCGCTCCCCGATACGTTCCACGGCCTGACGGACGTCGAGACGCGCTACCGGAAGCGGTACCTCGACCTGCTCATGAACGAGGACGCGCGCGAGCTCTTCGTCCTGCGCGCGAAGGTCGTGACCGCGATCCGCCGGTATCTCGACGGCGAGGGCTTCGTGGAGGTCGAGACGCCGGTCCTCCAGCCGAGGTACGGCGGGGCCTTCGCACATCCCTTCGTCACGCACTCCAACGAGCTCGACGTCGACCTCTATCTCCGCATCGCGACCGAGCTGTATCTCAAGCGGCTCATCGTCGGTGGTCTCGAGCGGGTCTACGAGATCGGCAAGGACTTCCGCAACGAGAGCGTCTCGTACAAGCACCAGCCCGAGTTCACGATGCTCGAGTGGTACGAGGCATACGCCGACTACCGCGAGACGATGGACCGGATCGAGGAGCTGCTCGAGTACGTCGCGCTCGACGTGGTCGGTACCACGGCGGTCCGGTTCCGCGGCCACGACATCGATCTCGGACGGCCGTGGCGGCGTATCGGGTTCGTCGAGGCGCTCGAGGCCCACGAGCTCTGGACCCGTGACGAGGGTGAGCTCCGCGCCTGGCTGAACGAACGCGGCGTCGACACCGAGGCCGACAAGGACTGGCCGCAGCTCGTCGATCATGCCTTCGGCCACTTCGTGGAGCCGAGCCTGATCGGGCCGACGATCGTGTACGGCCATCCGGTCGAGCTCTCGCCGTTCGCGCGCGTCACCGACGACAACGAGACGACCACGGAGCGCTTCGAGTACTTCGCCGCGGGGATGGAGCTCGGCAACGCGTACACGGAGATCAACGACGCGGAGGAGCAGCAGCGACGGTTCGACGAGCAGTCCGCGCACGTCGAGGGGGTGCGCGGCGACCCCGACTACGTCGAGGCGCTCTCGTACGGGATGCCGCCGACCGGCGGGCTCGGCCTCGGTATCGACCGGCTCGTGATGCTCCTCTCGGGGAGCGAGACGATCCGTGACGTGATCCTGTTTCCGGCGCTACGCCCGGACGGTCGCTAGCCGCTCGGCGGCCAGGGGCGCCTCCGCGCTCCACGGGAAGTCGATCCAGCGATCGGTGCGACGCCAGACGTACTCGCACTTCACGACGGACGGCGACTTCTCGTAGAGCACTGCGCACCGCACCTCGGCGACCTTGCCGGCGCAGAAGTCCTTCACGAGCTTCAGCGTCTCTCCCGTGTCCGCGACGTCGTCTGCGATGAGCATCCGCGCGGTCTCGAGATGGACGAGCTCGGGCACGGGCGGCAGGATCATCGGCACGTCGAGCCGCTCGTCCACCCCTGTGTAGAACTCCACGTTCATCGTCCACGCGTTCTTCACGTCGAGTGCGTATCCGAGCGCCGCACCCACGAGCATCCCGCCACGGGCCACCGAGAGCACGAGGTCGGGCGCGTATCCGTCAGCCGCGATCTGCCCTGCGAGCGCGCGCGCAGCCTCGCCGAACTCGACCCACGAGAGACGCTCGCGGCTGCCGCTGCTCTCGTCCATCGGGCGATCCTAAACGGGGCGCTCGAACGGCGTACTCCGATCGAGGGGTCGCCCCCTTCGGCCGACCGGACGATCTCTTGCAGGCGGTGGTGGAGCGGCCCAACCACGATGCGGCATTCGGTGCGTCCGGCGTCAGCGAGCCACGGTTTCGCTCGCTCGTCGAGCAGCTGCCGCTGTCCGTGTACATCGATCGTCTCGACGACCTCAGCTCGAACATCTACACGAGCCCGCAGATCGAGCCCATGCTCGGTTACTCCGTCGAAGAATGGGCCGAGAACGACAATCTCTTCGTCGAGCTCCTGCACCCCGAGGACCGCGAACGAGTCCTGGCCGCGCACCAGCGCACGCATTCCACGCGCGAGCCCCTCTTCATCGAGTACCGGCTTCGCTCGAGCGACGGCCGGTATCTGTGGATACAGGACGAGGCGCGCGTCGTCCGCGACGGGTACCAGTACGTCCTGCAGGGCTACCTGCTGGACATCACCGCGCGGAAGGACGCCGAGGAGCAGCTCAGGCACCAGGCATTCCACGACGCCCTGACCGGCCTGGCCAACCGCTCGCTCTTCACGAACCGTGTCGAACACGCGCTCGTCCTGCGGAGCGGGGGCATCCGGCCGGACGTCGCCGTGCTCTTCCTCGACCTCGACGACTTCAAGGGCGTCAACGACACGCTCGGTCATGCCGCAGGAGACACGCTCCTCCGCGGCGTCGGCGTCCGACTTCGCGAGGCGCTCTCACCCAGCTACACGGTCGCGCGCCTCGGCGGCGACGAGTTCGCCGTGCTCATCGAGGACCTCGCAGGTGCCACGACGACGATCGACGCCGCGGAGCGCATCGTCGCGGCGCTCCAGCGCCCGTTCGAGATCGAGGGGCGCGAGATCTTCGTGACCGCCAGCGTCGGCATCGCGCTCGGCGCCATCGCGGACGACCTCTTGCGCGCGGCCGACGTCGCCATGTACCGCGCGAAGGCTTCGGGAAAGGCCCAGTACGTCATGTACGCGCCGCGCATGGCCGAGGATCTCGTGGGGCGGCTGGAGCTCGTCGCCGATCTCCGCAGAGCCGTGTGCGACGACGAGTTCGTCGTCCACTACCAGCCGGTCGTCGACCTCGAGTCGAATGCGGTCGTCGGCGTCGAGGCGCTCGTCCGGTGGAATCATCCGACACGCGGGCTCCTGTCTCCCCGCGACTTCATCCCGCTGGCCGAGGAGACGGGCAAGATCGTCGAGCTCGGCGCCTGGGTCCTCGGCAGCGCCTGCAAGCAGGTCGCCGAGTGGCGACAGGAGGCGCCGGGAGCCGAGGCGCTGACGCTCAACGTCAACGTGTCGACGCGCCAGGTCCGGCCGGGCGTCCTGGTCGAGGACGTGCGGAGGGCACTCGCGGAAGCGGGGCTCCCTTCGGACGCGCTCACACTGGAGATCACCGAAAGCGTGCTCGCCCGGAGGCACGAGGAGCTCAGGGCAGTGCTGGCCGGTGTCGCGGCGCTCGGCGTGCGTCTCGCGCTCGACGACTTCGGCACCGGCTACTCGTCGCTGTCGCTCCTCCAGGATCTCCCGGTTCACACCCTCAAGGTCGATCGTTCGTTCGTGAACGCGCTCGATGCCGACACCACCCGGCAGGGATTCGTCCAGGCGATCGTCGATCTCGCGCAGACGCTCGACGTGTCGCTCGTGGCGGAGGGCATGGAGACCGCCGCCCAGACGAACGAGCTCCGCAGACTCGGCTGCTCGGTCGGGCAGGGGTTCCACTTCGCGCCGCCCCTCGGGGCCGCTGACGTCCAGCAGCTGCTCGTCGCCGGAGCCTGCACCGATCTCGGCGCTGCGCTCGCCGAGCGCGAGGCCCGCGCGGAAGCCGCGTAGCGCCCGCTCCTACGCCGCGGCTTCGACGTTGCCGCGCTCGAAGGCGAGGACGTCGGCGAGGATGTCGTCGAGCGTCCGCTCCGGGGACCAGTCGATCGCGGCTCGGATCTTCGCGGTCGAGGGGATGCGGTGGAGCATGTCCTCGATGCCGATCCCGTAGACGTCCTCGTACGAGACGTACTCCACGGTCGACGCGGAGTCGGTGAGCTCCTTGACGCGCGTCGCGAGCGCGTTGATCGAGATGCGTTCCTCCGACCCGACGTTGTAGATCTGGCCGGAGACGCCGCTCTCCATCAGGCCCGAGAGCGCGCGGATCGTGTCGGCGACGTGGCAGAAGCAGCGCGTCTGCTCGCCGTCTCCGTGGATCTCGATCGGCTCGCCCGCGATGGCCCGCTGCACGAAGGTGGGAATGACCATGCCGTACTGCCCGCTCTGGCGCGGGCCGACGGTGTTGAAGAGCCGCACGATGACGCAGTCGAGGTCGTGCTCAGCATGGTGGGCGAGCGCAAGGAACTCGTCCATGGCCTTCGAGTCGGCGTACGCCCAGCGCTTCTGCGTGGTCGGCCCGTAGATGCGTCGGTCCGTCTCGGCCAGTGCCTTCTCCTCGCGGTGATCCCCGTACACCTCCGAGGTCGACGCGACGAGTACGCGTTTGCCGAAGCGGTGGCAGTGCTCGAGCACGATCTCGGTGCCGCGCAGATTCGTGACGAGCGTTTGCACGGGCTGCTCCACGATGAGCCTCACTCCCACGGCGGCCGCGAGGTGGTAGACGACGTCGCACTTGTAGACGAGCTCGTTCACGACCGACCAATGGAGAACCGAGTCCACGACGAGGTGGAACCCGTCTCGCTCACGAAGATGCTCGATGTTGTCGAGCGAGCCGGTCGAGAGGTCGTCGAGCACCCATACCTCGTGCCCTTCGTCGAGCAAGCGCTCCGACAGGTGCGAACCGATGAAGCCGGCTCCGCCGGTGATTAGGGCTTTGTTGCTCAACGGTCGAGAAGGGTACCGAGGACGCCGGGCGAACCCCGCGTGTGAGACTCGCAACGAGACCAGTCGGCTACGATCAGACAGTCCCTTCGACCCGGGAGCCGAGGCGGCCCTCCGGAAACCACTCGAAAGGAGCGTCGAGGGAGTTGTTCGAGCGATTCACCGAGCGGGCACGGCAGGTCGTGGTTCTCGCCCAGGACGAGGCGAGAGCCCTGAAGCACAACTACATCGGCACGGAGCACATCCTGCTCGGCCTCCTTCGCGAGGAGGAGGGCCTTGCCGCTCGCGTCCTCGAGTCGCTCGACATCACCGTGGAAGAGGTGCGCGCCCAGGTCGCGCGCATCGTCGGTCAGGGAGACGAGGTCACCACGGGCCAGATTCCGTTCACGCCGCGCGCCAAGAAGGTCCTCGAGCTGGCGCTGCGCGAGGCTCTGTCGCTGGGCCACAACTACATCGGAACGGAGCACATCCTCCTCGGGCTCGTTCGTGAGAACGAGGGCGTCGCAGCGAGGATCCTCCTCGACTTCGACGCGGATGCGGAAAAGATCCGCAACGAGATCATCCGGATGCTGTCCGGACCCGGCCGCCGCCAGTCCGGTGCGAGCGTCGCTCCCGGCGAGAAGACGAAGAGCTCCAAGCTGCTCGACCAGTTCGGCCGCAACCTCACGAAGGCCGCGGTCGAAGGCAAGCTCGACCCCGTCGTCGGCCGTCAGACCGAGATCGAGCGCGTGATGCAGATCCTGTCACGCCGCCAGAAGAACAACCCGGTGCTGATCGGCGAGCCGGGCGTCGGCAAGACCGCCGTCGTCGAAGGCCTCGCCTCGCGCATCTCCTCGAGCCAGGTTCCCGAGATCCTGAAGGGCAAGCAGATCTACACGCTCGACCTCGCCGCGCTGGTCGCAGGGTCGAAGTACCGCGGCGAGTTCGAGGAGCGCCTGAAGAAGGTGATGAAGGAGATCACCCAGCGCGGAGACATCATCCTGTTCATCGACGAGCTCCACAACCTCGTCGGCGCGGGCGCCGCCGAGGGCGCGATCGACGCTGCGTCGATCCTCAAGCCCGCTCTCGCTCGCGGTGAGATCCAGACGATCGGCGCGACGACGCTCGACGAGTACCGCAAGTACCTCGAGCGCGACGCGGCTCTCGAGCGCCGCTTCCAGCAGGTGCGCGTCGAGGAGCCGACCATCGACGAGACCGTCCAGATCTTGCGGGGGCTGCGCGACCGGTACGAGGCGCACCATCGCTGCAAGATCTCGGACGAGGCGCTGTCGGCTGCGGCCCAGCTCGCCGACCGCTACATCCAGGACCGCCACCTTCCGGACAAGGCGATCGACCTGATCGACGAGGCCGGCTCGCGCGTCCGCATCGCGACGATGGCGGCCCCACCGCGCTATCGCGAGCTCGAGGAGGAGATCGACAAGGTCCGCGCCGACAAGGAAGGCGCGATCGAGGCGCAGGAGTTCGAGAAGGCCGCGCAGCTCCGCGACAAGGAGCGCAAGCTCACGCAGAAGAAGAAGGAGCTCGAGGAGGAGTGGCGCAACCAGGCCGACGAGGAGCAGCCGGAGATCGGCGAGGACGAGATCGCCGACATCGTCTCGATGTGGACGGGGATCCCGGTCTTCAAGCTCACGGAAGCCGAGTCGCAGAAGCTCATCCGCATGGAGGACGAGCTTCACAAGCGCGTCATCGGCCAGCACCAGGCGATCGTGGCCGTCTCGAAGGCCATCCGGCGTGCCCGCGCGGGCATCAAGGACCCGAAGCGCCCGACCGGCTCGTTCATCTTCCTCGGGCCGTCCGGCGTGGGGAAGACCGAGCTCGCGCGCACGCTTGCGGAGTTCCTCTTCGGGGACGAGGACGCGCTCATCCAGGTCGACATGTCCGAGTACATGGAGAAGCACTCCGTGTCGCGACTCGTCGGCTCGCCACCAGGCTACGTCGGCTACGACGAGGGCGGCCAGCTGACGGAGGCCGTTCGCCGCAAGCCGTACTCGGTCGTCCTCCTGGACGAGATCGAGAAGGCGCACCCGGATGTCTTCAACATCCTGCTGCAGATCCTCGAGGACGGGAAGCTCACCGATTCCCAGGGGCGGAAGGTCGACTTCCGCAACACGATCGTGATCATGACCTCGAACCTCGGTGCGGCGCAGATCTCGAAGAACCAGACGCTCGGCTTCTCGATCGGCGACGAGCAGGGTCTCTCGTACGACGAGATGAAGGAGCGCGTCATGTCGGAGCTCAAGAAGGTGTTCCGGCCCGAGCTCCTGAACCGCATCGACGAGGTCATCGTCTTCCACAAGCTCGAGAAGTCCGAGATCCTCGAGGTCGTCGACCTGATGATGAAGCGAGTCCGCGAGGAGATGGGCAAGCACGACGTCGTCATCGAGCTGACGGACGAGGCGCGGGAGCTGCTCGTCGAGCAGGGCTACGACCCCGCAATGGGTGCCCGGCCGCTACGTCGGGCGATCCAGCGGATGCTCGAGGACCCGCTCGCCGACTTCATCCTCGGACGCGAGCTCGCACCGGGGACGACGCTCATCGTCGACCGCCGCGAGGATCCCGCCGAGGGCGAGGCTCCGGTCGAGATCCGGGTCATCGAGGGCGCGCCGGTCCCGGCAGCCGTCGGTGCTCCCGCGGACGAGACCGTGCTCGCCGATCTCGCCGAGCTCGTCGACGAGCCGTCGGACAACTAGCGTTGCGAACAATGGGTGAGGAGCACGAGGCGGCGGAGCGGCCGTCGTCGGTCGTGCGGTCGGGATCTGCCCAGCCGGATTCGGGTGCCGCGAGCGTCACCGTCCGCCATGCGAAGCCGTCCGACTACGGGCGGGTGATCGGCCGCATCAACGTGTGGTGGGGAGGGCGCGACATGGCGCCAATGCTGCCGAAGCTCTTCTTCATCCATTTCGAGGGGACGAGCTTCGTCGCGGAGGACGAGGACGGCGAGCTGCTCGGTTTCGTCTGCGGCTTCCTCTCGCAGGCGGCGGACGACGAGGCTTACATCCACTTCGTCGGGATCGATCCCGACGCACGCGGTGACGGGCTCGGCCGCGAGCTGTACGAGCACTTCTTCGAGGAGGTGCGCGCGCAGGGCCGCACGGTCGTGCGCTGCGTCACCTCGCCCGTGAACAAGGACTCAGTGGCGTTTCACGAGGCGATGGGGTTCGAGGTCGACCGTGTCGTGCCGGACTACGACGGTCCGGGTGAGGACCGTGTGTTGCTCGTCAAGCGGCTGACCTGAGACCCCGTCGCTTCCGCGCCAGGGCTGGCTGCGCCGACTTGCGGTCCGCGGTCCAGTCGAGATACGTGCCCGCCGCGACGACCCCCGCCAGGACCACGAAACCGTAGCTCGCCCACGACGAGCCGGAGTCGGTCAGGTTCTTGACGATCGCGACGAGGAACACCGTGACCCCGAGTCCGAGGCAGATCGTCAGCCAGGGGACGTCCTCCGACATCTCCACCTCCGTGAGTGTCCTGAGCGCAACGAGGGTCACTGTCGCGAGCACGACGAGTGCGAGCAGGAGTCCCCAGGCGTCCCAGCCGTCGAGCGACAGCTTCGCCGTTCCGGCGCGACCGTAGTCGACCTCGACGTGCTGCCACGTGAAGAAGAGGCTGAGGAACAGAAGTGGGCCGGCGACGAGGACGAACTGGGTGCCTCGTGACAGGGCCTTGAACTTCGCCATGGGATCCCTTTCGGCGCGTGTGGGTTGACCTCGGACGGCCGCTGTCCGATCCGTACTCGTCTCAGGGTACTCCTGAAACCGCCAAATGGGGTATTTGCAGGTTCTTCTTCACACATGCGGCGCCACGACGCACGGTTGCGCCATGGCGCCGCAGGGTGTCGAGCGGGCTACGCGCCCTGCTCGGTCGACGGCTCGTCGCTTGTCGCGCCCGCGCCCGCATCGGCCGCGTCGTCTGCCGCGTCCGCGGCCGGCTCGGACGGCTCGCTCGTGGCGGCAGGGGCTGTCTCGACCGGCGGGGCCGCCGGCGCGACCGGGGCGGCCGCTGCCGGTGCGGCAGCAGCAGCTCCCCCGCCCGAGCTCCCGAAGCTCGATGCCTCGCTCTTCAGCGACTCCACGCCGCCGGCGTCCTGGACTTCCAGCCACGCCCCGACAGCGACGAGGAATGCAAGCACGACGCCGACGTAGCTCGCCCAGGTCGAGTAGTCGTCGGTGAGGTTCTTGAGGAGCGCGATGATGAAGATGAGGACGCCGAGAACGACGCTCGTCATCGCGAACGAGACCGGGATCGGGACGTCCACCGCGGCCATGCGCGCAACGATCCGCGCGATCAGGACGATGGTGAGGATCCCCATGATGATTCCGCCGAGGTCGTCCCAGGCGCTCACGCCCGCGCTTCCCGAGCCGAGGGGGCCGAGGTCGAAGCTCACCTCTTGCCAGTTGAAGAAGCTGATGATGAGGAGCAGGACGCTCGCGATGAACATGAGCTGCGTCCCGCGCCCGAGGGCCTTCAATCTGTCCATCCGTCCTGTCCTTTCGTCGATGTCTGCAGCGGTCTCCGGCACTCTTAACCACCCGCTGCAGACTTGCAAGGCGTTCGGCTCACTTTCGTGACGAGCAGCGTCGGACCGCGCTCCTAGACTGACTCGCGTCGTGGCGAAGGTCACTGTCCAATTCACCTGCGCCGAGTGCGGCACGACGTCGGGTCGCTGGCTCGGCAAGTGCCCGGGTTGCGGCGCGTTCGGCAGCCTCGTCGAGGAGCTGCACGGATCGAGCACCGATCCCCAGGCGGCGGTTGCACGGAAGCCGGTGCCGATCGGGTCGGTACGCGTAGAGGAGGCGGCCCGGATCTCGACCGGGGTCGCCGAGCTCGATCGCGTGCTCGGAGGCGGGCTCGTGCCCGGATCGCTCGTCCTCGTGGGCGGAGAGCCCGGCGTCGGGAAGTCGACGCTGCTCCTCACCGCCCTCGGCGCCGTCTCGCGCGACGGCCGTCGCACGTTGCTCGTCACCGGCGAGGAGTCCGCAGCGCAGGTCTCGCTCCGGGCCGCGCGGCTCGGCGGAACGGAGTCGGTCGAGATTCTCGCCGAGACGGAGCTCGACGCGGTCTGCGCGACACTCGAGGCGGAGCGGCCGGACGTGTGCGTGATCGACTCGGTGCAGACGCTCCACGCCTCGGTGCTCGGCTCGGCCCCAGGCTCGGTCGCACAGGTGCGCGAGGCCGCCGGGAGACTCCTCCGTGTCGCCAAGGAGGCCGGCATCGCCACCGTCCTCGTCGGCCACGTGACGAAGGACGGCGCCGTCGCAGGCCCGCGCGTCCTCGAGCACCTCGTCGACTGCGTCCTCCAGTTCGAGGGCGACCGCTACCACGAGCACCGAGTGCTCCGTGCGACGAAGAACCGCTTCGGCTCTACGAACGAACTCGGCGTCTTCGAGATGACTGCCGCGGGCCTCGTCGGCGTTCCCGATCCCTCTCAGCTCTTCGGCACGACGCACGCCGGCGAGATCGGGGCCGCCGTCGGGTGCGCGCTCGAGGGGACGCGGCCGCTGTTGCTCGAGGTGCAGGCTCTGGTCGCCCCGACGGAACTCGCGATGCCTCGGCGCGTCGGCACCGGGGTCGATCCGAAGCGTCTGGCGATGATCGTCGCCGTCCTCGGACGGCACGCGGGCGTCCCGCTCGCGAGCTCCGACGTCTTCGTGAACGTGGCGGGCGGCGTGCGGATCGAGGAGCCGGGCGCCGACCTCGCCGTCGCCCTTGCCATCGCGTCCGCGGCCCGGGGTACACCGGTCCGAGAGGGCGTCGCGGCATTCGGCGAGATCGGGCTCACCGGCCGGCTGCGACAGGCGTCCCAGGCAGAGCGTCGGCTCGAGGAATGCGCGAAGTTCGGGGTCGAGACGGTGGTCGCCCCGCCAGGCTCGTCCCGGTCGGCACCGCGGCTGTCCGCCGTCGAGACCCTACGGGCTGCGCTCACGGCAGGCCTCGAGTCGAAGCCGCGCGCCGCCGAGGAGGCCGCCTGAGGAGCGAGACGAAGCGTTGCGGTTCCGTTAATCGCCTGTGAAGAACGCGCTATGATGTGACTCGATCGCCGGCAGGAAGACGCTGCCGGTTCTTTTTCGTGAAGGCGACGGATACCGACATCGGGGAGGCCCTCTTGTTCGACATCGGCGACAAGGTCGTCTATCCACACCACGGCGCGGGGACGGTGGTGCGGAAGGAGAAGCGGGAGGTTCTGGGCGAGACGCGCGAGTACCTCACGATCCAGATCCTCCATAACGACATGACCGTGAACGTTCCATGCGAGAACGCGGAGCGGGTAGGACTACGAACGGTCATCGACCAGCGCACCGTCGCCATGGTCGTCAGGACGCTCTCGGGTGGATCCACCGAGATGCCGAAGAACTGGAACCGTCGCTTCAAGCACAACCGCGACAAGATGAAGACGGGGAACATCTTCGAGCTCGCGGAAGTCGTGCGGAACCTCGCGGTTCGAAACAACGAGAAGGGCCTCTCGACCGGTGAGAAGCAGATGTTCGTGAAGGCCAAGAAGATCCTCGCCTCCGAGCTCATGTATGCGAAGGACATGAACGAGGAAGAGGCCGCAGTCTGGCTCGACGACGTCCTCTCGCGTGCCGGTCAGCCGAAGGCGAAGTCGCGCGCGAAGCCGAAAGCGGCAACCGCGAGCGCGTAGATGGCCCGGCGCTCGGGCGGCTCCGGCCAGGTCGGGGCTACCTGGGCGCTGATCGCCGCGGCCGGCTCCGGTGAGCGGCTCGGCATCGATCGTCCCAAGGCGTTCGCCGCGCTCGGCGGGCGTCCGCTTCTGGCCGAGAGCCTCGACAGGCTCGAACGCTGTGGGCTCGTCGACGCGATCGTCGTCGCTGCCCCTCCGGGCTGGGAGGAGCCTTCGATCCTGCTCGCGGAGGAGCTCGTAGCCTCCAAGGTCGTGGCCTGCGTGACGGGAGGGGTGACCCGCGCGGACTCGGTCGCCGCGGCGCTCGGCGAGGTCGGCGAGGAGGCGCTCGTCGTGCTGGTGCACGACGCCGCGCGACCTCTGGTCGAGGATGCGCTGGTCGAGCGGCTGCTGGCGCCGCTCGGTGAGGGTTTCGACGGTGCCGTACCGGCGCTCCGCGTGGCCGACACGCTCAAGCGGGTTCGCGATGGGGTCGTCGTCGAGACCGTCGACCGTGAGGCGCTCGTCGCCGCCCAGACGCCGCAGGCGTTCCTGGCGCCGACATTGCGCCGGGCGTTCTCGGGCGACCTCTCAGGCGTGACCGACTGCGCGTCCCTCGTCGAGCGCGCCGGAGGCCGGGTCGCGGTCGTCGAGGGTGACGCGCGGCTCCTGAAGGTGACCACCGCGGACGACCTCGCCCTCGTCGAGTCGTGGCTCTGAAGGCCGTCGTCTTCGACGTCGGCGAGACGCTCGTAGACGAGGAGCGTTGGTGGCGTGAGCTGTGCAAGCTCTCAGGACTGCAGCCCCATGTCGTCTGGGCCGCGCTCGGTGTCACGATCGAGCGCGGGGAGGAGCACGACGCGTTGTGGGGGCATCTGGGCATCGCGAAGCCGCAGAGCCCGTGGCACGGCCTCACCTACTCGCTCGACGACCTCTACCCGGACGCGCTCGAGTGCCTGCAGCGCGTGCGGAAGCTCGGCCTTCGGGTCGGGATCGTCGGAAACCAGACGGAAGCGCTCGAGGCCTGGGCTCGCGACGCCGCGCTTCCCGCCGACGTCATCTCGTCGTCTTCGAGCCTTGGCGTCCGCAAGCCCGACCCCGTCTTCTTCGAAGAGGTCGCAGCGCTGGTCGGTCACGCGCCGTCGGAGGTCGCATACGTCGGCGATCGTGTCGACAACGACGTGCTGCCTGCTGCGGCCGCAGGCATGGTCGCCGTGCACGTACGGCGGGGGCCGTGGGGCCGCCTGCAGCGGACGCCGCCCGAGGCGGCGCTCGGACTCGACGACCTCGCCTCGTTGCCCGACGCGTTAGCCTCGCTTCGATGAGCACCGCTCGCTTTCGGCTCGCGGTCGCGGGGGAAACCATGTTTCCCGAGCGTGCCCCCTTCTTCTCGAGAGCGTGGGGAACCCCCCGGTTCCCCACGCTCCTCCACGCTCATGAGCCGGGCGGCCCATGAGCGAGCTCCGGGTCGGACTGGGATACGACGCCCACGCCCTCGAGGACGGCGTTCCGCTCGTGCTCGGCGGCGTCGCGATCGACTACCCGCGCGGCCTCGCCGGCCACTCGGACGGCGACGTCATCGCGCACGCGCTCATCGACGCGATCCTCGGCGCCGCGAACCTCGGCGACATCGGCTCGCTCTTTTCCTCCGGCGACGAGCAGTACCGCGGAGCGTCGTCGCTCGACCTCCTCTGGGAGGCCTATCGCGAGGTGCGCGAGGCAGGGTGGGAGCTCGTCAATGCCGACTGCGTGCTCGTCGGTGAGGAGCCGCGCATCGGCGAGATTCGCGGCGAGATGCGAGAGCGACTGGCCGGAGCGCTCGGGGTCGACTCCGGGCAGGTCGCCGTCCGTGCGACGACGACCGACCACCTCGGGTTCACCGGCCGGGGGGAGGGGCTCGCCGCGCACGCCGTGGCTCTTCTCCGGCGATGAAGCTCGTCCGCTACGCCGACCGACCCACCTTACGCGCGATCCGGTTCGAGACTCTGGTCGCGAAGACGTTTCCCGAGTACATGAACCACAACGAGCCTGGCCGCAACTGGGCGCGCCTCTACACGGACTTCCCCGACTTCCAGGTCGGCCTGCTCGACGATGACGAAGAGCTCGTGGCCGAGGCGCACGCGATCCCGGTGCCCTGGGACGGGACCGTGGCCGGTCTTCCCTCCGGCTGGGACGAGGGGTTCGAGGCCGGCATGGCGATGGCCGAGGCGGCGACCGCGCTCATGGCCGTCGCCATCAGCGTGGCTCCCAGCCGGCAGGGCCGGCAGCTCTCGAGCCGGATGATCGAGACCTTCACCGGCAGCGCGCGGGCTGCCGGTCTGACGAACGGCGTCATCGCACCGGTGCGCCCGACGTGGAAGGAGCGTTACCCACTCATCCCGATCGAGACGTACATGGAGTGGCGACGGGAGGACGGGACTCACTTCGACCCGTGGCTCCGCATCCACGAGCGCGTGGGCGGGGAGATCCTCGCGGCCGCGCCGCGATCGATGGTGATCCGCGCTCCGGCGACCGACTGGGCCGAGTGGACGGGCATGTCCTTTCCGGGCGATGGGGAGTACGTCTTTCCGGGGGCGTTGTCGACGCTCGTGGTCGAGGAGGGAATCGGAACGCACGTCGAGCCGAACGTCTGGGTCTTGCACCGGGTCTAGGTCGGCAGCGCGACCGTCCCGTTCTGCACGACGATGAGGCCGTCGCGCTCCAGCGAGCTCACGGCTTCGTCGTCGAGTCCGGCGAGATCCTGCGGCGCGTCTGCGACGATCCGCAGCGTCGTCGCACGACGCTGCCGAAACGAGCCCTCGAAGGGCCCTTGCTTGCGAGCCGGCTCTTCGCGTACCCCGCGCGACGGGCATTTCGCCGTGAGCGGGCACTCGCCGCAGCGCGGGACGCGGGCGAGGCAGATCGTCGCGCCGAGGTCCATCAGTGCCTGCGCCGCCGCCGACGAGAAGGCTGCACCTGTTCTTCGCTGGACGCGCGCGACGTTGACGTCGACGGGCAGCACGTCCTCGGTGAACGCCAAGCAGCGCACCGCCGCGGCGGTGTAGCGCCCCACGCCGGGAAGCAGCGTGAGGTCGTCCGGCCAGCCGCTCTCCGTGATGTGCCGTGCCGCGCGGTGGAGGTTCAGGCCACGGCGGTTGTAGCCGAGGCCTTGCCACTCGCGAATCACGTCGGCCGTCGATGCCTCGGCGAGGTCCTCGACGGTAGGCCAGCGCTCGAGCCAAGCCAGGTAGCGCGGAATCACGCGCGCGACCTGGGTCTGCTGGAGCATGACCTCGGAGACGAGGATCGCGTACGGGTCGCGGGTACGTCGCCAGGGGAGGTCGCGCCCGTGCGCCGCGAACCATTCGAGCAGCGCCTGTTCCACGCGTGCGAGGCTACGCGAGTCAACGACGAGGAGGCAGGCATGACCCTCACCGAGTTCGAGGAGGAGCTCTGCACGAGAGCAACTGGGACTTCTCCGATCTTGCGCGCGCTCTACGTCAACTGCACGCTCAAGCCTTCTCCGGAGGGCTCGAACACCGAAGGGCTCATGCCGATCTCGACCGCGATCATGGAGCGAACCGGCGTCGAGGTGGACCTCGTGCGCGCGGTCGACCATGACCTCGCTCCGGGCGTGTGGCCCGACCTGCGCGAACACGGCACGGCGTCGGACGACTGGCCCGAGCTGTACGAGCGGGTAAGGCTGCAGACATCCTCGTCATCGGGACGCCGATCTGGCTCGGCGAGAACTCGTCGGTGTGCAACCGCGTCATCGAGCGCCTCTACGTTTGCTCGAGCCTCCTCAACGAGCACGGCCAGTGCGCGTACTACGGCAAGGTCGGGGGCTGCCTGATCACCGGCAACGAGGACGGGATCAAGCACTGCTCGATGAACATCCTCTAGTTCCGCGGGCTCGGCAGCCGGGTCCGGACGGATGGTAAGCGCCCCGGAGCTTCGAGCCCACGGATTAGGAAATCCATACAGCACCGCGAACAGCACAGGCGCCACGCTGTTCGTCACGCTTCCGTCCGGAACCGTGACCGTATTGCAGATCTCCTCCCGCGGCACTGCGGCCTAGCTCGGCGCGCTATCTGCCGCCTCGGATCCGGGAGCTCGGAACCCGCGAACAACGGTGGTCAGTGCTTCGCGCCAGGTGCGCTCCTCCTCGCCTGACGGGAGGATGCGTAGGATCGTGCCGCGCAGCTCGGCGTTCGCGAGTCCCTCCAGCATCGCGTTGAACTCGACAGCCGCCTCGAGCAGCGTTTTCTCCCCGAGGAGATCGTTCTCCGCGAGGCGCTCGACCTTCCCAAGCAGGCCGGCAAACGCCCGCTCACGCGCCGTGACCACCTCGGGTCCGGCGGGGAAGCTGGGTGCGATGCGCTGAAACGCGATCCGATAGAGAGCCGGATGCTCGAGAACAAGCGATCGAAATACGGGTACGCCCACCGCGACGAGGTCGGCGACCGGATCATCGGTCTCGGGCAACTCGTCGATCCCGTCGGCAAGGAACTCGAATGCGCCCTGCGCGAGCGCGTCGACGAGCAGTCCCTCCTTCGATCCGAAGAGGCTGTACACGGCCCGCGTCGTGGTGCCGACCTCACGAGCGACGGCTCGAACCGAGAACGCTCCTATCCCGGACTCGGCGACGGTTCTCTCCGTCGCCGCACGGAGGGCCGCGCGCGTCTCCTCGTCGTGCTCTCTTGGTCGTCCCATCTTGACATCGTATCGGGACGTGTTACGTTACAGGTTACGTTACACGTGTCGAAAGGAGAGGCGATGAGTGCGGTGCGGACTGCAAACGACTCGTCAGACGGACTGTCTCCGTCATTCGAGAGCTACGGGACAGGCCCCAGCAACTACGAGCGCTACTTCGTCCCGGCCGTGGCCGCGCCCCTCGCGACCGATCTCGTCGATGCAGCCTCGCTGGCTCCCGGCGCGCGCGTGCTCGATCTCGCGTGCGGTACCGGTGTGGTTGCGAGGGTTGCGGTCGAGCATTTGGGTACAGCGACGGTCGAGGGCGCAGACGCGAACCCCGCGATGATCGAGGTCGCCCGTTCGATTGAGGCCAGCTCCCCGATCGGCTGGCATCAGGCAAGCGCAGAGGCGTTGCCGTTCGTGGACGCTGCCTTCGACACCGTTCTCTGCCAAATGGGTCTCCAGTTCTTCTCAGACAAGCTGCTCGCCCTCAGCGAGGCACGCCGCGTCTTGCGCGCTCGAGGACGCTTCTTGGCCACTGTCCCTTCGCCCATTCCTTCCCTCTTTACGATCCTCGCCGAGCAGCTCGAACGCCACGGGCAGCGAAGCGCCGCCGAGTTTGTCCGCCAAGTGTTCTCGCTCGCCGACGCGCAGCTCGAGGAGCTACTCGGCCGTGCCGGCTTCGCGGACATCTCCGTCACCGCCAGCGAGAGGGGCCTCAGACTTCCCGCGCCCCATGACTTCCTCTGGCAGTACGTCACCAGTACGCCGCTCGGCGCAGTTTTCGCCGACGTCGACGATGCAGAGCGACGAGACTTCGCGCGCGATGTCGTGGAGGAGTGGCGCTCGTTCGTGAAGCGGGGATCGCTTGTTCTCGACCTGCGCCTTGTACTAGCGTCAGCGGTCGCTCCGTAGCGAGGGCTTCATACGGCATGGAAACATGATTCGGATCGAGCGGGAGCATCACCTTGCGATCCCCGTCGAAGCTGGCTTCGCTTTCATCACGGACACGAGGAACTGGTGAGAAGCTCGGCGAGCGCTGATCCCGCCTCCACCACGTGCTCGAAGTTGTCGAACAGGCAGAGCATCGACTTGTCGGAGGCGTGCTCGGCGAGTCCGTTGGGCGAACCGACGACGTTGGCTGCCGTCTTGAGGACGAGCCCGGGATCCCGGAGGGGAGCGAGCGGAATCCACCAGATTCCATCCGGGAACGCATCGGAGGCGTCGGCCGCGGCCTGCAGGGCGAGGCGGGTCTTCCCGGTTCCACCAGGCCGGTGAGGGTTAGCAGGCGCGTGTCCTCGGAGGCGAGGAGTGCGAGCACTTCCGCGAGCTCGTTCTCCCTGCCGAGGAAGGGCGTCGCTGGGACGGGAGATTCGTGCGGTAGATCGCCGTGCCAGGATCCGGGCTGCCCTGCCGGCGACTGGCGATTTCAGGCAACACGTACTCTGCGTCTCTTGAACGACGGCGATATCGCTAAGGAGCTGGCACGTCCAGCCGCACTCGAAGCGGGCTGGGCGGCTCTCAGCGGCGGGGACTGGGAGCGCGCTAGGGCGGCGTTCGGGGAGTCCTTGGCCACGGGCGAGACCCCAGAGGCACTCGAAGGGATGGGCTGGGTTGGCCACATGTTGAACGAGGACCGGGTCACCTTTGACGCGCGCGAGAAGGCGTACCGTCTGTACGTCAACCGCGGTGACAAGAGTTCCGCTGCGCGAATAGCCTCTTTGCTGGCCGCCGACTGCCTGCTGTTTCGGGGCGAAGCGGCGGTCGCCAACGGTTGGCTCCAGCGCGCGCACAGCCTCATCGACGACCTCGAGCCCGGGATCGACCACGGCTGGCTCGCCATCCATGAAGGCCATATCGCGGTGTCGCTGGACGAAGACACCGCCAAGGCGCGGCGCCTAGCCGCGCGCGCTGTCGAGCTCGGCCGGAGGTTTGGTGCCCCTGAGCTCGAGATGCTCGGCCTCGGGCTCGAGGGGCGCGCTCTCGTGAGCGAAGGCGAGTTGGAGGAAGGCATGCGCCGGCTTGACGAGGCGACGACAGTGGCGCTCCAGGGCGAGGCGCGGCTCCTGTACTGCGTCGCCTGGGCGTGTTGCTACGTGATCTCGGCATGCGAGCGAGTACGGGACTACGAGCGAGCCACCCAGTGGTGCGGCCGCGTGGGCGAGTTCTGCACTCAGCACGACATCTTCCTGCTCAACACCTGTAGGGCGCACTACGCCAGCGTGCTCAGCTGGCAGGGCCGGTGGGACGAGGCGGAGAGCCAGCTCAGTGCGGCTGTAGAAGGACTCCAGGCATCTCGCCCTCCGATGGTCGGCGACGCGCTCGCACGACTTGGCGACCTGCGCCGCCGGCAGGGTCGACTGGACGATGCGGAGGAGCTGTTCGCCCGCACCGAGACGCACTCCTTGACGTTGCTCGGGCGCGCGGCACTTGCTCTCGATCGCGATGAACCTGCGGAGGCGGTCGAGCTGGCCGATCGTTACCTCCGGCGATTTCCCGACCCGACCAGGGTCGAGCGAAGCGCAGGGTTGGAGGTGGAGATCAAGGCGCTCGTGCGCCTGGGCATGTACGAGCGTGCCACCGACGAGTTGGCGCAACTGCGCGAGATCGCGGCGCGAACACGGACGCGTCCGCTACTTGCTGCCGTGTGCTCTTCGGAAGGCACGCTGGCAATGGCCCGCGGTGAGTACGACGATGCGCGGCGCTCGTTCGAAGATGCGCTCGACCTGCTCGCGTCGAGCGATGCTCGGTTCGAGACTTCGCGCGTGCGGCTCGACCTCGCTGCCACGCTGAACGCCCTGGGGCGGAGTGATAGGGCCCGGCGCGAGATCGAGGCGGCGCTTGCGGACTTCCAGGCGATGGGAGCTGACGGAGAATGTGCTCGCGCCTCGGTGATGCTCGCGAAGCTCAGCACGACCCGCCCGACGCTCCCGGCGGAGGTGGTGGACACTCCGCTCGGTGGCCTGAGCAGGCGAGAGTTGGAGGTGCTCGGTTTGGTCGCCGAGGGTCTCACGAACCACCAGATCGCGGAGCGCCTCGTTCTCAGCGACCACACCGTCAACCGCCATGTCGCGAACATCCTTCGCAAGTTGGCGCTTCCCTCGAGGGCGGCTGCGGCTTCCCTCGCCGGCCGATACGGGCTCGTGTAGCACGAATTAGCCATTCGGGCGTACGCCCGAAGATTGGCTGGTTTCCGCGAGGTTGAGACGTCGCACCCACCCTAGGGTGCTGGGCATAGCGCAACCGAGACGAGGAGGACGCGATGGATGGAAACGGACACGGCAAGGTCGTCATCAACCTTGCCACCGGTATGGAGGATCCTGAGCGGGTCATGGTCGCGTTCCTCGTCGCCGGGGCAGCGGCCACGGCGGGTAAGGACGTGACGATGTTCCTGACGAAGGAGGCGGTGCGTCTGGCGGTGCCCGGAGTGGCAGAAGGAATCGCATGCGAGGGCTGTCCCCCGCTGCCAACGCTCGCGACCCAGTACGCGGAAGCCGGCGGTCGCTTCCTCGTCTGCCCGTACTGCTTCACCGCACGCAAGCTCGCCGAGGACGACCTCGTAGCCCACGCACAGATCGGAGGCGCAACGCCGCTCTGGCAGTGGATTGGCGATGATGGCGCGACGGTCTTCAGCTACTGATCTCGGCGACGCGTTGGTCGCGGCTCTCGCCGAGCGGGACTTCGACCGGCTTGCCGGAACGCTCGCGCCAGACGTTCGCATGCGCGCGCTGATCCCGCCTGGCCCTATCGACCTCCTGGGGGCGAACCCCGCGGCCGCGAGGTTCGCAACCTGGTTTGGGGAATCAGACGGGTTCGAGCTCGTTCGTTCCGGCAGCGACGAGGTCGGCGATCGACTGCACGTCTTCTACCGGCTCCGGGTGAAGAGGCCCGGCGATCCCTGGAAGGTCATCGAACAGCACCTCTTCTGCGCGTTCGACAAGGGCCGCATAACCGCCCTCGATCTCGTCTGTTCAGGTTTCCGCGTCGATCGTGGTCATCACCACGTGAAGGGTTCTCCGTCCGAGGAGTTGCTCGGCAGGCAGCGAGTCGTTAGAACGGATCGAAGCAGATGAAAGTCCTTGACGGCCTGTCCGGAGGCATCAAGCCTGGGAGCACTCTGTCGGTGCCCGATCTCGGGCTGCCGGTCAGCGGCGCCAACGGCGTCCTCCTGGTCTTCTGGAAGTCGACCTGACAGGGCTGTCGGCAGGAGTGTCCTGCCGTCGTGAGACTCCATAAGCGGTTTGCGGGTGACGGGCTCGCGGTCGTCTACATCGGCGCGATCGAGACCGAGGAGTCCTGCCGCGCCTGGAAGGAGGAGTTCGGGCTCGAGTTCCCAGTGATCCCCGACGGCGCGGGGGAGCTGTTCCGTGCGCTGACGAACGGGTGGGTTCCGTGGAGCGTGCTCGTCGGTCCCGACAGCAAGGTGATCTTCTCCGAGAACGAATTCGACGAGTCGGGGTTCTCCACGGCCATCCAGCAGATGTACGAGCGCCCAGCCGCAGCGAAAGCGACTGCTCGCCGAGCCGTTGGGTCTGCCGGCCGCACGGTCGTACTCGGAGGTGGCACCGGCGGGTTGGTGGCCGCACGTGAACTCCGTCGTCGTCTTCCAGCAGACCACGGCGTCGTGCTGGTCGATCACGCAGCCGAGCACGTGTACCAGCCATCGCTGCTGTGGCGGATGGTCGGGGAGCGCCGCCCGAGCCAGTTCACGCGGCCGCTCGCACGGTTGCGCAGGAAGGGCATTGAGTTCCGTAACACGGAAGCCCAGGCGCTCGACCTCGACAACAGGAAGGTTGTGACTGCAACTGGAGACCTCGAGTACGACTCGTTGGTCGTGTCGCTCGGAGCCGAGCTCGCGCCCGAGACGGTGCCGGGCTTCGACGAGATGGCTCTCAACCCGTTTAGCCTCGAGGGCTGCGGCGACATTCACGCAGCACTTCGGGCCGTCGCGGAGGGTGTCGTCGGGATCCTCATCCCCGCACTGCCCTTCAAATGCCCCGCGGCACCCTACGAAGCCGCGTTCCTCGCGGAATCGTTTCTCCGCAAGAAGGGCATACGGCGAAACGTCGAGATCCACCTGTTTACGCCGGAGCACACGCCGATGCCCGTCGCGCCCGCGGCACTTGGCGACTCGATCGCAGACATGCTCGCGGCGCGCGGGATTCACTACCACCCGCTCTTCACCTTCAAGGAGCTTCGACCCGAAACGCGCGAGATCGTCTCCTCCGACGGCAGCTCGCACCGCGTCGACCTGCTGATGTGCGTCCCGCCCCACCAGGCACCCGAGGTCATCCGCTCGTCGCCACTCCTCGGAGTTTCGGGCTTCGTGCATGTCGATCCGCAGACGCTGCAGACGGGCTATGACGACGTCTACGCGATCGGGGACGTCGCGACGATCAAGCTGCCCAACGGCAAGTCCCTGCCCAAGGCGGGCGTCTTCGCGCACGCCGAGGCGAAGGTGGTTGCGCAGCGAATCACGGACGGCGTCGGGGGCAAGATGCCCCATGCCGTGTTCGACGGCCACGGCTACTGCTGGATCGAGCTGGGTGACGGAAGAGCCGGGTTCGCTGGAGGCAACTTCTACGCCGAGCCGGAACCCCGCGTGAAGATGTGGCGGCCCGGACGACCGCTCCACTGGGGCAAGGTGGCTTTCGAGCAATGGTGGCTTCACCACTGGTTCTAGGGCCTGGCGCCTTACCCGTGGCGGCGGTGGCGAAGCAACGCCTCGCACCTTCGTCGAGTCGCGCTTGATGTTCGCTCGGCGCGTGCCAGCGTCCCGCACCCGAGGAGGGGAAGAAGGAACATCGATCTCTGGACTGGCCGAATCGCGGGTGCTCTCCTGGAGAGTACGCAGTGGTCCTCGAGCGGCACGGCCTCGTCGGGATCGAGCACGGCAATCTCATCGCGACCTACCTGCGGTCGACATTCGAGGACACGCGTCAGAAGGCGCTCAAGTTCGGCGCCAATGGCTCGACTACCAAGGCATACAGGCCGGCGTGATAAGCACGGCTGGGGGACGGGGCTCTGAGGTCGTCATGCGGCTCGGGCGTGGCGCCGGTGAGTCTGCTCAGCTGATCGAATCGCGCCAGGTGACGAAGATCGGCACGCTCTCCTCGATGCTCACGACCGGCTCGACCCTGAACTGGCGTCCCGGATCCAGCGTACGACCACTAGCAGCTGTCGCAGCAACCCTCGCCGCGCCAACTGCTGCGACCTTCGCTGACCGCCACACCCGCGATAACGAGCGCTGCGAGAAGATCGGCCCACCACCAACCCGCGAGCGCGTTGGCCAGCAGCCCCACGAGCAGCGCGACCGAGAGATAAGCGCAGAGTTGCGTCTGCGAAGCCTCCTTCACGGTGGCGGAGGAGTGAAGCTTCCGTCCGACTCTGCGCTTGGCCGTTGCGAGGAGCGGCATCGTCACTGCTGTGAACGCCGCAAGCGCGATCCCGATCCAACTCGTCTGCGGATGCTGCCCGTCGATCAGCGTACGAAGCGACTCAACGGTCACGTATACGGCCAGGATGAAGAAGCTCGCCGCGATTAGCTGCTGGGCGCGTCGCTCGGCCGTGTGAGAGCCAAGTCGATCTCCGGTGAAGAGCCAAAGGACAACGAACCCGGCCAGCGCTTCGATCAGCGAGTCAGCGCCGAAGGCAACCAGGGCGATCGAGCCCGCCGCGAGACCTGCTCCGAGCGCGATCGCGAACTCGACGACGTGCCAAGCGATCCCTCCCCAGGCGAGGAGCCGCGCGCGCCGCTCGAGCTTCTGTCGCTCGACATGTAGGCCCCGCAGCGATGCACCTTCGACCATCTGAACCGCCACGAATCGGAGAGTAGCTCCACCGTCTCGACGCCTCAGGAACTAGTTCCGCGGGCTCGGCAGTCGGCTCTGGACGGATGCTATGTGCCTGGGAGGATTCGAACCTCCGACACGCGGATTAGAAGTCCACACGGCACCAAGAACGGCTCTGTGGGCGACGCGCAGGTCGGTCACCCTTCCGTCCGGAACCGTGATCGCGTGTCGATCCGTCGGGCCCGACCTCAGCGATCAAGGGTCGGCAGCACCGCTCGCGGAAGGCGAGAGATGCGTAGTTCGCACCCGCACGCCGTGCTTCCCCCGGATGGCGCGCGATCGAGGCAGCGACACAGTGGTCCGCGAACGTGCAGCCAGCCGGCTGCGCGGGGGAGGTGACCGAGATGACAGCAACGCTCATCCTCGAGACCCCCGTCGAGCGTGCGACCCGCGAGCCTCTGATCGAGCTCGAGTCGGTCGTGAAGATCTACCGGACGGGGAAGCTCGAGTACCCGGCGCTTCGCGGCGTCGACCTCAGGATCGACGTCGGCGAGATGGTCGCCGTGGTCGGCCCGTCCGGGAGCGGCAAGACGACGATCATGAACATGATCACCGGCATCGACCGACCGACAGCGGGCTCCGTCGTCGTCGACAGCCAGCAGATCGATGAGCTCGGCGAAGAGCAGCTCGCGGTCTGGCGCGGCCGGAACGTCGGGATCGTCTTCCAGTTCTTCCAGCTCTTGCCGACGCTGACCGCGCTCGAGAACGCCATGCTGCCTCTCGACTTTGCCCGCAAGGGCTCGAAGCGCGAGCGGCTCGAACAGGCCAAGCACAACCTGAGCCTCGTCGGCCTCGGCGACAAGCTCGACCATCTACCCGCCGAGCTCTCGGGGGGCGAGCAGCAGCGGGTCGCGATCGCGCGTGCTCTAGCGTCCGACCCGAAGCTGATCATCGGCGACGAGCCGACCGGCAACCTCGACACGCAGACGGCGGCCGAGATGTTCGAGCTGCTGCAGCGCCTGAACGCCGAGGGCAAGACGGTCCTGTACGTGACCCACGATCTGGAGTTGGCGGCGCGCGCCGGCCGCGTGGTGACGATCCGCGACGGCCTCGTCGTCGGCGAGTGAGGGGGTGGCAGAAATGGGTTCCACGCTCCTCAAGAAGTCGCTCACCGACCTGACTCGCCGCAAGGCCCGAGCGGTCTTCGCGGTTCTCACGCTCGCGATCGCGGTCGCGAGCATCGGCATCTTCGCCGTCTCGCCGCTGATGGATCAGGCAATGCAGGGCGAAGTCCGGGCGAGCAGGCTCGCCGACCTCACATTGCAGACCAAGCCTCTCGTCGTGACGCCTGCTCAGCTCGCCGAGCTTCGGCGGCTGCCCAACGTCACGGGCGTGCAGGCGCTGAGCGTCGTTCAGACACGCATCTGGCTTGGCGAGAGGCGGCAGAAGGCGATCGTCGTCGGCATCCCGAGCTACACGCGGCAGCCGGTCGATCGCGTCGCCATCACGTCGGGCACCGCGCCGGGTGCGGGGACCGTCCTCACGGACGTCCAGAACGCGAAAGGTGGACGCTTCGACGGAACGATCGGGGACACAGTCCGCGTGGTCGGCGTCGGCGACCGCACGCACACATTGCGCGTCAGCGGTGTCGGCCGGAATCTCGAGTGGAGCCAGCTCGGGGTCAACGGCGACTTCGTCGTCCTCTACGCGACGCCCGAGACGGCGACGCTCGTCGCCGGAGAGCCGGGCTACAGCATGCTGGCCTTCCGGCTCGCCGACACGTCCACGGCGGCCGCCAACCGTACCGCCGACGACGTGCGCGAGTACCTGCGCGCGGAGACGTCCTTCACGCGCTTCTCCGACCTCCCAACCATCCGCGAGCCGGGCTCATATCCGGGCAAGGAGTTGTTCGAGCAGCTCGCCTCGCTGATGAACGTGTTCACGATCCTCGCCCTGCTCGCGGCGGGCGTGCTCGTCGCGAACACGATGGGGACGCTGATCGGCGAGCAGCGCCGGGAGATCGGAATGATGAAGGCGATCGGCGGGACGCGCCGACAGATCCGCGGCGTGTACCTGCGCACGGCTGCGCTGCTCGGAGCAATCGGCGCCGTTCTCGGCGTCTTCCTCGGAGTCGTCATCGCGAACCTGATGGTGCAGTTCTTCGGATCGACCTTCTTCGCCATCTCGCCCGGCTGGTCGATCAGCACGCCAGTCGTCATCGCGAGCCTCGTGCTCGGGATCCTCGGACCGCCGCTCATGGCGCTGCCCGCGATTCGGCGCGGCACGCGCGTGCCGGTGCGAGAAGCGCTCGAGGAGGTGCCGGCGCTCCAGGGCGGCGTGCGCATCGTCGACCGGCTCCTGCGCAGACTCACCTTCCTCCCGCGCACGGCGCAGATCGGCGTCCGCAGCGTCACCCGCCGCACACGTCGCACGATCGCGACCGTCGTCCAGATCGCGCTCGCCGTCGGGACGCTCGTCGGCGTGCTCGCGCTGATGAACAGCGTCACCTCCACGACCGAGGCCGCCTGGAACGAGCTCCACTATGACCTCGACCTGAACACGGTCGTTGGGAAGCAGCTCGACGCAGACGCCGACCGGCTGATCCGAACGACCCCCGGCGTCGCGGTCGCGCAGCCGGTGCTCACGAATACGGTGAAAGCCGCCGGCAAGGACGCCTCGATCTGGGGACTCTCGCGGCAGCCCATGTTCGAGCAGAAGGTCGTCTCGGGGCGATGGTTCACCGCCCGCGAAGAGGCGGCCGGCGCAGCCGTCACCGTCATCGCGAAGAACATGGCGAGGGAGTTCGGGGCGCAGGTCGGAGACACCGTCCCGATCGGCACCGCCTCCGGCCCGCAGAGGCTTCGCATCGTCGGAATGACGGGGACGCAGATGGAGAACGGCCTGCTCTTCCTGACGCCGCTCTCGACCCTGCGCGCCATCCTCGGCAGTCCCGACACGGTCAACGCCTACTGGGTGCGCACCACCTCTCCCGACCACGCGCTGATCGACCGGACGACGACGGCGCTCGAGGATCGCCTGGCCGCGGCCGGCTACTCGATCGGCACGAACATCAGGTACGTCGACCAGGCACGCAACGTCGACTCGAACCGTCGGATCAGCACCGCAATCGGGATCCTCGGCTTCCTGATCGTCGCGATCAGCATGGTCGGCCTCGTCAACGCGATCACGATGAACGTGCTCGAGCGGACACGGGAGATCGGCGTCCTGCGCTGCATCGGCGCGAGGGCGCGGGACATCCGTCGGATCTTCGCTGCTGAAGGCCTGGCAGTCTCGCTCGCCGGCTGGCTGCTCGGGATCCCGGTCGGGTACGCGTTCGCCCGACTCCTGAACTGGCTGCTGCTCGAGGTCGTCAAGATCGAGTTCGCGTTCACGTTCCCGCCGCTGAACATCCTCATCGCGCTCGTCGGGACGGTGGTTCTCGCACTGCTGATCATGCGGATCCCGCTCCGGCGGGCCGTCCGCTTCAAGCCGGGTGAGGCGCTCCGCTATGCATGAGTCGGCACTCCACCTCCCGCGCTCGGACTGGTGGCCGCGGCCCCCTGTCGCGATCCGGGCTGCGGCCCGCCCCGACGTGCTCCTGTTCTCCGGCGCGGCGGCGCTCGTCGCGCTGCACGCGCTCGTCGACGCGTTCGTCGCGCCGGAGCCCGGCACAGGGCCTCGCGACCACCTGCTGCGGGGCCTTGCTTCGCTCGTTCTGCTCGCGCTGGCCGCTCTCGCGTATCCGCGGTTGCCCGCCGGGGGACGTGCGGCTCTCGCAGCTGCCCTCGGCGTCCTGAGCCTCGAGGGTGCGGGGCTCGCAATCGCGGATGCGCGGGCGGTCGGCGTACGGGGCGAGGACTGGACCGGCTTCCTGCTCCTCCCGCTCGGCGTCGTGCTGCTCCCGCTCGGCGCGATACTCATCTGGCGCTCACGGAAGCCTGGCCGGCTCCGCTATCTGCGCCGAGCCGGGATCGCACTTGCAGCCGTGCTCGCGGCGTACTGGCTCGTCGTTCCGGTCGCAATCGGGATCCTCGCGACGCACCGCCCCCGCTCGGCTGTCGAGCCCGCTGACCTCGGCCGGCCCTATCAAGAGCTGACGCTCCGGACGAGCGACGGCCTCGACCTCGCCGCCTGGTACGTCCCCTCTCGCAATGGCGCCGCCGTGATCTCCTACCCGACGCGTCAGGGGAAGCTGCCGCAGGCGCGCATGCTCGTCCGGCACGGCTACGGCGTGCTCCTGCTCGATGCGCGCGGCTACGACGGAAGCGAGGGCGACCCGAATCTCTTCGGCTGGGAAGGCGCCAAGGACATCGACGCCGCCGTCGCCTGGTTGCAGAGACGGCCCGACGTGGAGGACGAGCGCATCGGAGGCATCGGCTTCTCGGTCGGCGGCGAGACGATGCTCCAGGCCACGGCCTCCAACATCGGCCTCCACGCAGTCGTTTCGGAGGGCGCGGGGGTGCGCTCGGTCCGCGAGCACCTGCTCCGTGGTGTGCGCGGCGCGTTCTCGCTGCCCGCAGCCGCAGTGCAAACGACGGCCGTAGCCGTGCTGAGCGGAAGCATGCCTCCCCCCTCGCTTGCCGATCTCGTTCCGCGAATCGCACCACGGCCGCTGCTTCTCGTCTATGCCGGTAACGGCGGCGGGGGCGAAGAACTGAATCCCGACTACTATCGTGCCGCCTCCGCTCCGAAGACCATCTGGAAGATCGCCGAAGCGGGGCACGTGGGCGGCTTCGAAGCCCGCCCCCGCGAGTACGAGCAGCGCGTGACCCGCTTCTTCGACCGCGCGCTGCTCGGCCGAGGGTGATCCGTCGCGTGCTCAACCCCTCCACCGGCAAGCCGCACGCCACCGCCGCGATGACCTTGACTCCCGACCCGGGAGCCTGCGAGGCGCGACGAACCCAGCCGATCGAGCGTGGTCGTATCCGACGCTCGCCTAGGTGGGCGTAATGGACACCTCAGCCCACGGAGTTACTACCGATGAGACCCGGGCGTGCGGCGCGACCATGCTCTCTGGGAAGGAGGACGCAATGAGGAAGCCTGGGTACGTCCTCGCCGCGATCGCCGCGACGGTCGGCTTCACAGGCCTCGCGCTGTTCCAGATCGCGCTCGCGGCGGGTGCTTCTTGGGGTCACGCCGCATGGGGCGGTGCGAGTGCCGACCTGTCGACCGCACAGCGGGTCGGCAGCGCGATTTCGGTGCTCGTGTATGTCCTCGCGATTGGAGTGGTGCTCGGCCGAGCGAGGTTGTGGCGGGTCAGCGGGCACGACATCTTCTTCCGGCGCACGACGTGGGCGCTCGCCGGGTTCCTCGCGCTCGGCGCCGTCGCCAATTTCGCCTCGGAGAGCCGCTGGGAGAACGTCGTCATGGGGCCGCTTGCGCTTGTGCTCGCGCTCTTGTGCGTGGTTGTCGCGCGCACGCCAACAGACGAGCTGTCGTCAACCACTCGCGATCCCCAGACCGCTCAGCGCCGGGGGCGGATCGGCACCCGGCGCTCCCGTGATCGCGCCATCTCCTCGCGACTAGGTGCGCGCTCCGTTGAGAAGGGCAGAGGCTGAGAAGCCCGCCGATTGCGGGTTTCCCACACCACAAGTGCACTAGTAACCGCTCGCGACTACTTGTCACGAGCGCGACGATGTCCCCTTCTTCTGTCCAGAGGAGGTGCGCTATGGACACCGCGCTCGTCTTCGATCAGGCGCAAAGCACGAAGCGCTTCGCGCTCCACTTCTTCGAGATGGTGTTGGTGATGATGCTCGGGATGTTCGTGCTCGGATTCGTGTTCCGCGAACTCCACATCCTGCTCTTCGGGAGCGGCTTCGCTGCCGCGTGGGACGATCACGTGCTGCTCGCTGCCTTCGCGATGGCGTTCAACATGACCGTTCCGATGGTGCTCTGGATGCGCTACCGCGGCCACACCTGGGAGCGGGGCGGCGAGATGGCACTGGCGATGAACCTGCCGCTGCTAGCCGCGCTCGTGCTCTACGTCGTCGGTGCGATCCCCGCACAAGGCGTGCTCGCTATGCAGATGATGTTGATGATTCCGGCGATGCTGGGCGCAATGCTCTTCCGCAAGGACGAGTACAGCGCGCCGCACACAGCGCACCGAAGGGCGCTGATGGAAGCGCGCTAGCTGTCGCTGCGCGGCTCTGGTCTTCACGGCCGCAGCAAGTAGCGGTTCACGATCTCCGCTGGCGCGGGAACTTCCGGTAGCCCTTGTCCTCCTCGATCCACTCACTCCCATTCCGTCGGGACTACGAAGCCGAAAGAAGATCCTCTACTCCCTCCAGCACCTCGGGTACACGATCCCGCCGCCCGCTAGCCGGCTGCTGCGGCCGTGAGCTGCTTCGAGAAGAACGTCAGCGCAGCCTTCGTCTTCGTCTCCTGCCGGCCGTGGAGGCTCACGCCCTTGCCCGCGAGGTACGACCGCGCCTCGGCGGCGACCTGGAATGCGTCCGCGGACGTGCACTTCGTCGAGAGTTCGAGGATCCGCGACCCGTCCGGGTAGAACCAGAGCTCCGCAGTCAGGCGCCTTCCGAGATCGGGGGGCGTGAAGTTCTGCTTCAGGACGAAGATCGGCCCGAGGATCGACAGGTCCTTCAGCTTCAGCCGGTCCGGGGCGTGCGCCGCGAAGAAGTCACGCTGCTCCTTCGAGAAGATGCGGCGGATCGGCGCCTCCCCGAGGGCGACCGCGCGTACGTCCGGCGCGTCCGCCTTCGCCTTGAGTGACGCGGAGCAGACGTAGCCGCCGGGCATGGCGTCCACCTCGACACCCACGTGCGGGGAGAGGCGAAGCTCGGCGGGCAGCGAGTCGGGATCGACGGGCCGGAGCTTCATCACCGTGTCGCCCGACCTGCCCTGGATACGCCGCGCGCGCGCGACGACGCCGGCCGCGTTGAGGGTCAGCTCGGGCGTGTCGAAGAAGAAGACCTGCCTGATCTGAGCCTCGAGCGGGTCGAGTCCCAGGCCGGCGATCGCGGTGCGATGGTCCGCTGCTGGAACGGTCAGCTTGAGCTCCACGCTGTCCGCCTTCCGGGCGAGCTCGAGCATCTCGATCAGCTCCTCGTCGGACAGGCGACGCGTAGGGCTCGTTGCCATCGTCGGAGCGTAGTCACACCCGACTACGCTGTCGACGTGCTGCTCTACAACTCGGCGGTCTCGGGCAACTGTTACAAGGTGCGCCTTCTCTTCGCCCACCTCGGCCTGGAGTACGAGACGGTCGAGATGTCGGTCGTCGACCGCTCGAATCGCTCGGAGGTGCTCGGAGAGCTCAACCCCGGGCTCCGGGTTCCGACGCTCGTCCTCAACGACGGGAGACCGCTTGCCGAGTCGAACGCGATCCGCTGGTACTTCGGCGATGGCACGCAGTACGTCCCAGAGGACCCGTACGAGCGGGCGCAGGTGCTGCAGTGGCAGTTCTTCGAGTCCTTCGGATTCGACAGTCAGAATCCGAAGGAGGCCCAGCCGCAAACTCCCCGTCCCAAGACGACCATCAGCCGCTGAGGCTGCGTACCCGGAACTACCGACGAGATCCGCCAGTACGGCAGGAGCGTCAGTGCGATAGACGCGCTCGTGATCGAGGGTGACGCATGAACGACGAGCGACGTCGTTGCGGAGTGAGTCGTCGGAACTCTCCCGTCACGCGCGCAAGCGCAAGCGCCAGCAGCGACGCCGTCGCGATGAACGCGAGCGGGTTGGGCGGGCGCGGAATCCGCTTGAACTTCGCCGCTCCATCGTGCAGTTCGATGTAGCCGAGCGGGCTGACGGCCGCACCTCCGCCGCCACCGCGACCTGGGCCTTGTTTGCCCTCGCCGCCTCCCCCTCCGAAACCGAACTTCGCCTTGGCGACTGGAATCACCGTGATCCCCTCGCGCTCCACCGGCTCGCCGAAGATGGTCGAAGCCTTCGCCTTATCGCCGACCGTCTCTCCGATCTGTTGCAACAGTTCGTCGGCGAGCGCTGATCCCTCGTGCGTGGTCGTGGTCATGGGATCGCCTCCTTCCTCTGCCATGCGAGCAGAGGCGGGCGACATGCGCATCAGGGCATCCGCTGAGCCTGCGTCCCGGGAGTTGCCGAACGATAAGCGCCGCACGAAAGGAGCACAAAGAAATGCACCGAGTCGGTGGCGACCTCGTCCGACTTCCCGACTGACCTACGCCGAAGCGCTTGCCTCTCGGGGAGCCATCAACCTCAGACGCTCCGTGCTCGGTGCATTGGCGACTCTAGGATCAAACCGCTCGCCGGTCAAGAATCGGACCGAAGAGAATCGAGCGCAATTTGCGGAGTTCTCCTCTTTCCTCCCGTCAGGACGGGACGAGACGGAAGACTGGGTGCCTCGGGAGTTCTGCCGCAATTTCCTCGTCGGTTGACGACGGGCCAGCGTCGAAGTAGGGGCGGGTGACGCGGATCTCAGTGATGTAGTTACGAAGCACTGGGACTGCGGCCGTCGACGCAGCTTCCTCGACCTCGAACTGGTGAGAGCGCCCGCCGCGGCTGAGCGTGACCTCGCCCGCGGCGCGGGCGTTCGCGACCCAACTTACCGGCCCATAGGGCGCGACGAGCCACCGCTGGCCATCGAGTTCGAGAACGTCGACCGGCGTTGAGTAGCGGCGGCCAGTCTTCCGCCCCTGCACCGTGAGGATGTGGAGATAAGGCGGACCCAGGCCGAACCGGGTGAGAGTCCGGGAGAGCGAGTTGATCAGCCGCGTTGCGTGGCTCTTGCGGTAGGTCTTTGCCACCGTCCACCTCCCTTTCAGCGGATTCGCTTCCGCTCGAGCTCGAGCTCGCGCTCGATCTCGGTCTCGGTAATCGGCTTATTCGCAGGCCATCTGCCGTAGGCGCGCCAACCGTCCAGGGCGAGGAAGAACCCCCAGATGAGCGAAACCCAGGCGGGCCACGGGATACTGCCGTTGGTCGAGGGATCGGTGAACAGCCAGACCAGCCAGAGCAAGACGTTCACAGCGACGTAGGCGGCCGCATTCTGGGCGAACTTCCGTTTGCGCTTGAGAGTCGCGATCGCATATTCGCGTGCCTCGTCAACACGCTTGGCGTTCATCTCGAGTTCTGGCGTCTGCTCGTGGTTGGGTGGGGCTGCAACAGCCATGAAGACACCTCCGAGTCGACCTCAGCAGCATCGTTCAACCGGAGCTCTCCGATAGCAGGGGCAACCCCGATCCCACTACCGCGAACTACTTACGCCCGAACCCGTCGCTGTCGTTTCAGGACAGCGTCAGGCGTCATTCCCGAACACTGGCCCAGGCGAGGCTGCCCTGCAACAGCGCGGCGACGGCCTCACGGCCCGTTCCGTAGAAGCGGGATCCGGGAGTGCGGGGGATTCCCGATGTGGGCTGCTCCGGCCCGAGGGATGGTTGCTGTAGCTCATCTTGGAGGGGTTATGTCCTCGTATGCGCATCCTGTGTCGCGGGCCGTGCCGCAGGCTGTTCGGCAGCTCGTCTGGTTCGCCGTCGTCTGCGCCGTCGCGTTCCTCGTCCCATATCTCGGCGTGTCGGTGCTCGACATGCAGCACGACGTCTTCTACCTGGCCTACTTCGCTGTCACGATCGCGCTGCTTGCCAGCTACGTCCGGGTCGAGCGGGTCGATGTCGCGGAGGTCTTCCGCCGCCGCTGGCGGTGGAGCCTTGGCCTTGGGGTTGTCCTCGCCGTCTTCCTCGTGTTCAACGTCTTCAACACGGAAGATGCGACGTCACGACCGCACGGCGCCTATTTCGTCTTCGAGCTGCTCTGGCGTGGTGTGGGCTACGGCCTGGTCGACACGCTCCTGCTGACGGTCTTTCCCTGTCTCGTCGCCTACCGGCTCCTGCACGGGCACGTCGGCGGCCTGAAAGGCAAGCTCCGGTTCACGGCGCTGATGCTGCCGCTCGTGATCATCGTCACGGCGACCTACCACCTGGGCTACCCCCAGTATCGCCAGGACGGCCTCAGTCGCCCCGAGACCGGGAACATCCTGATCTCGATCCCGACGTTCGCCACCGCAAACCCCGTCGGCTCGATCGTCGCGCACGTCTCGCAGCACATCGCCGCCGTAACACACGCCTACGAGTCGAAGATCTTCGTCCCACCCGTGACGAAGGCATGACGGCCACGCTGAAAACCGGTCAGAGGGCGAAACCGCTGCTCGGAGTTCGTCGGCAGCCCGGACGGCTCGCACTGGCCGTGTTTCGACTGCCTCTCCCGCTGTATCAACGGGGATGGGGCTGGCTCCTCGGCCAGACCTTCCTGCTGGTGACGCACGCGGGTCGGAAGACCGGGAAGCGCCGCGAGACGGTTGCAATGACGTTGGCGTACGACCCTCAAACGCAGGAGGCCGTCATCTTCTCCGGCTGGGGGCCGAACACCGACTGGATTCGCAACATCCGTGCTCACCCGGCATTGCAGATCCAGATCGGACGAGAGTCGTACACACCCGAACAACGCTTCCTCTCCGAGGACGAGAGCGTCGCCGTGGTGGTCGAGTTCCGACGCCAGCATCGCTGGCGAGTACGCCTCGCGTCGCTGATCCTCGGCTGGGGCGATCTCAGCTCCGACACAGCCGTGAGGGACTTCGTTCGCAGCCACCCATTCGTGTCGTTTCGCCCGGCGCACCCCGCCCCGCCGTAGAACGGCGCTCCCGCCTCAGGGAACATTCGCAAACACTGGCGCATCCCGGCGCACGTTCCCCGTAGCTCGGGTGCTGTTGTCTCCTACCGGGTCGGCTGGAAGACGGCGAAGGCGTTCGTGATCGTGGTGCCGTTGAGCGAGACGTCGATTCGGCCGTCGCTCGCGCTCTCTCCCGACGGCTTTCCGTCTTGACTGTCGAACCCGCCGTCACCACCACGCGATCGTTGGCAGGCGCGGCTCGTCGCCGCGGTCGCCCTCCTAGCCTGGAGCCCTACTTGCTTCGAGTCTCGCCGCCGCACTAGGCGCGTCGGATTGGCATAGGCTCAGCGAAGTTCGATCCCATGCCTGACGGCACCAGGCTGCTCGTTCGAGCAGAAGTGACGTTTCGGAACACACGTGATCCTCTATAACTCCGCGGTCTCGGGCAACTGCTACAAGGTGCGCCTTCTCTTCGCCCACCTCGGCCTGGAGTACGAGACGGTCGAGATGTCGGTCGTCGACCGCTCGAATCGCCCGGAGGTGCTCGGAGAGCTCAACCCCGGGCTCCGTGTTCCGACGCTCGTCCTCAACGACGGGAGACCGCTTGCCGAGTCGAACGCGATCCTCTGGTACTTCGGCGATGGCACGCAGTACGTCCCAGAGGACCCGTACGAGCGGGCGCAGGTGCTGCAGTGGCAGTTCTTCGAGCAGTACAGCCACGAGCCGAACATCGCCGTCGCACGGTTCTGGCTCGCGTATTCGGGCACGCCGGATGCCTTCACCGATCGTCTGCCGGAGCGGATGAAGGGCGGCTACGCCGCGCTGGCCGCGATGGAGCGCGGACTCGACAGCCGTGAGTTTCTCGTCGGCGAGCGGTACTCGCTCGCGGACATCTCGCTCTACGCATACACGCATGTCGCGCACGAGGGCGGTTTCGATCTCGAGCCGTATCCGGCGATCCAGGCTTGGCTCGGCCGGGTTGCCGCGCAGCCCGGCCACGTGCCGATCGACGCCTGACGCCGCCGTACGAGGCCTCGCGACGTCGTAGATTGCGCGCGTGACCACACGTGTCCGCTTCGCGCCCAGCCCGACCGGCTCGCTCCACCTCGGCAATGCGCTGACTGCGGTCGCGAACCGGCATTTCGCCGACGAGCACGGGGGAGCCTTCATCCTTCGCATCGACGACACCGATCCGCGCGCGGACCGTCGAGGGCGGGGAGGACGCGATCCTCAGAGACCTCACCTGGCTCGACGTGGGCCTCGACGAGGGGCCACTGCGGCAGAGCGAGCGCGGGGGCCTCTACGCCGACGCCGCCGGGCGCGCTCTCGCCGCGGGTCGGGCGAAGCGCGACGAGGACGGAGCGGTTCGCCTGACCGCAGGTGGGACGACCTTGCTCCGTCCCGACGGCTCGGCGACGTACCAGCTCGCATCCGTGGTCGACGATCTCGATCTCGGCATCACGCACGTGATCCGTGGGAACGACCACCGACCGAACCTTCCCGTGCAGACGAGGATCGCGAGCGCGCTCGGAGCACACCTTCCCGTGGTCATCCACCACGGCCTGATCCTCGGTGAGGACGGCAAGAAGCTCTCGAAGCGTCACGGGCACTCGTCGGTCGCGGATCTTCGCGAGGAGGGCTTTCCGGCAGCGGCCGTCCGCGCCTACCTCGACGAGCTCGGTCTCCCCGAGCACGACGTGAGCCTCGACCTGTCCCGGCTCGGCCGGCTCGCGGTGGACGCGATCGCGGCGATGGCGGACGAGGAGCTCGCGACGGCCGCGGACGCGCCGGTCGAGGTCGTTCCGGCGCTGCGCGGCGCCCGCTCGCTTGTCGAGGCGCGCGAGTACGCGCGGCTCGTTCTCGCCCCTCAGCACGTCGAGCTCGGACAAGACGCCCGGCCCACGCTCGAGCGTTTCGCCGAGCTGCGGGCACCCGCCCCCGACCACCTCTCGCACGACGAGGCCCGCACGCTCGTCCGCGAGTTGAAAGCGGTCGGCGGTGACCTGCGCACCCTCCGGCTCGCGCTCACCGGAGCCGCGAAGGGGCCGGAGCTCGCAGCAGTCCTCGCGGCCGTGCCACGCGAGGAGGCGCTCGCCCGCGCGGCCAGCGCAAGCGGCGCCTGACTACGATCGCCCGATGCGCCTCTACGACACGTACACGCGTGGTCTGCGCGATCTTCCTGCGCCACCCGGGCCGATCCGCATCTACTCCTGTGGCCCGACGGTGTATCAGCGCATCCACGTCGGGAACGCCGTTCCCTACGTCGTCGCGATCTGGCTTCGCCGGTGGCTCGCGGAGACGGGGTACCGGACGAAGCTCGTCGTCAACATCACCGACATCAACGACAAGATCTACGACGCTGCTCCGGGCGCGAGCGCCCAGCTCGCCGCGGACGCCACGCGTTGGTACGTCGCGGACACCGACCGTCTCGGCCTCGGTCGGCCGGACGTCGAGCCGACCGCCGTGGAGACGGTTCCGGACCAGATCGCGATGATCGAGGAGCTGATCGAGCGCGGATTCGCATACGAGTCCGAAGGCGACGTGTACTTCCGCGTCGCGAGCTATCCCGACTACGGCCGTCTCAGCGGACAGCGGCTCGACCAGGTCGAGGAACAGGAGCCGAACCCGCGCAAGGAGGATCCACGCGACTTCGCGCTCTGGAAGGCGAACAAGCCCGGTGAGGACACCGCGTGGGAGTCACCGTGGGGTCGCGGGCGACCCGGCTGGCACATCGAATGCTCGGTCATGTCCGAGAAGCACCTCGGGCCGGAGTTCGAGATACACGGCGGCGGCCTCGACCTCGTCTTTCCGCACCACGAGAACGAGATCGCGCAGTCGCGCGTGCTCGGCCACCCCTTCGCCCAGCTCTGGATGCACAACGGGATGCTCACCTTCGCGGGCGAGGAGATGCACAAGTCGGTGGGCAACGACGTCTCGTTGAACGCGGCGCTCGATCGCTGGGGCCGCGAGACGCTGCTCACCTTCTTCCTGACCGGTCACTGGCGCAAGCCGCTCGAGTACACGGACGCGACGCTCGAGTCGGCGGCTGCCCGCGCAGAAGGCTTTCGCGAGGTCTTCCGCAACCCGTCCGTGCCGGCGCCCGAGGGCTCGTGGGAGCGCTTTGCGGCCGCCCTGGACGACGACTTCAACACTGCGGCGGCGCTGGCCGTCATGCACGAGTGGCGGGACCACGAGCTTCTGCTGCGTGCACTCGCCGTCTTCGGGCTCGGGTCGCTCGCCGATTCGGACGAGGCTCCCGCGGAGATCGTCGCGCTCGCGGAGGAGCGCGTCGCCGCGAGGGCGGCACGCGACTTCGAGGCGGCAGACCGACTTCGTGAAGAGATCGACGCCGCCGGCTGGGACGTGCGCGACGAAGCGGACGGCTTCCGGCTCGTCCGCCGCCGATGACGCTCACCCGCGAGCTCGTCTACGGGCGGAACGCTACGCGCGAGCTGTACCGCGGCCCACGGCAGGTCCTCGAGGCGTGGGTGACCGAGCGAGCCGCGTCGCAGATCCCCTGGCTCGACGTCGGCCCGCGGCCGCAGGTCAAGCCGGAGCGCCTCCTCTCCGAGGCAGCGGGCACGAGGGACCACCAGGGCATCGTCGCCTGGTGCGAGCCGTTCCGATACGCGGACGCGTACGAGCTCGCCCGGGCGGACGCGCCGCTTCTCGTCTGCCTCGACCAGGTCACGGACCCGCACAACCTCGGTGCCGTCGCGCGCAGCGCGGAGGGTGTCGGGGCGACTGGCGTGATCGTTCCCGCCCACGGCTCGGCCCGCGTGACGCCTGCGGTGTGCCGTTCGTCGGCGGGCGCGGTGGAGCACCTGCCCGTGGCCGTCGTGCCGAACCTCGCTCGCTTCCTCGCGGACGTCAAGAGCAACGAGCTGTGGGCGTACGCGGCTGACGCAGAGGGCACGGTCTCGCTCTGGGATGCCGACCTCACGGGCGGAATCGCGCTCGTGCTCGGCGGCGAAGGCAGAGGCGTTCGGCCGCTCGTGCGCCGGACTTGCGACGCGACCGTCTCGATCCCGCTCGGCGGCAAGGTCGGGTCGCTCAACGTCTCCGTCGCGGCCGCTGTGCTGCTCTTCGAGGCGCGCCGGCAGAGGGGAGGGCGAGGTGGCTGAGCCGACTCTCTACCTCTTCGACGGCTACAACCTCCTGCACGCCGGGTCGTTCGGGGACCGCGACGAGCTCGTCGACACGCTTGCGAGCTTCGTCGCCGGTCGCGGTGCCCGCGGAGTCGTCGTCTTCGACGGAGTGGGGGAGGAGCGCACCATCGGCCCGCTCCAGATCCGCTTCACGGCGCATGCCGATGACCTACTCGAGCGACTGGCGGCCGAGAATCGCCGATCCGAGCTCGTCTGCGTCGTGTCCTCCGACCACGCAGTCCGCTGGACGTCGGGTCAGGAGGTGCGCAAGCTGGCCTCGAAGGCATTCCTCGCCGATCTGCGGCCGATGGAGCACGTCGACCACGAGCAGAGAGGCGCCGGCGGCCGCGTCGGCGACCGGCTCGACGCGGAGACGCGCGAGCAGCTCGAGCGGCTGCGTCGCGGAGAGTAGGAGACGCCGAAGCGCCCCGGCTGCGGGTGGAACGCAGCCGGGGCGCTCGCGGCCTTCGCTAGGCGGCAGCCCTCTGCGGCGCGGGCTCCACCGAGCGCTCGTGCTCGAGGTTCGGCAGCCACTCGAGCCAGCGGGGGAGGTACCAGTTCCATTTGCCGAGGAGCTTCATCGTCGCCGGCAGCAGGACCGCCCGGACGATGGTCGCGTCGATCAGGATCGCGGCGGCGAGCCCGATCCCCATCTCCTTCATGTCGATGATCGGCATGAGGGAGAAGACGCCGAACACGAGAACCATCACGACCGCGGCGCTCGTGACCACTCCCGCCGTCGACTTGATGCCCTGCGCGACCGCCTTCTCGGTCTCGAGTCCGCGGTCGTAGTACTCGCGGACCCGGCTCAGGATGAACACGTGGTAGTCCATCGAGAGACCGAAGAGGATCACGAACAGGAACATGGGGAGCCACGATGCGACTCCGCCGTTCGACCTGAAGTCGAGGAGGTTCTCGCCCCACCCCCACTGGAAGATCGCGACGATGACTCCGTATGCTGCCGCGACCGACAGCAGGTTCATGATGATCGCCTTCAGCGGGATGACGACCGACCGGAACGAGACGAGGAGGAGCAGGAACGCGAACGCAAGGACGAACCCGAACACGATCGGGACGGCCGACTTCATCGCATCGTTCCAGTCCTTCGACGCTGCCGTGTCGCCTGTGACCGCATAGTCGATCCCGTCGACCCGTCCAAGCGTCGCGGGGAGGAGGTCCTCGCGCAGGGTCCGGAGCGCGTCGTTCGAGACCGAATCGGTGCCGTTCCCGACGAGCGGGATCTGGACCTGCATCGCCCTGCCGGTCGGCGCGACCTCGACCCGGATCGGCTGGAGCGCCTGGCCGGAGGCCACTGCCCTTTGCTTCAGGTCGGCGACGGCCGCATGCAGCTCGGGGCTCGACGTGTCGCCGGCGATCGCGACGACGGCCGGCGTTGCACCGCCGGGGAACGCGTCGTTGACCCGGTTGTACGACTGCATCTCCTTCATCGACTTCGGCAGCGCGTCGAGGCCGGAGATGGCGGTGTGGAGGCTCAGCGCGGGGATCGCGAGAGCCACGAGCACGGCCGCCGCGCCGATCGCCGAGACGAGCGGGCGCCGGAGCACGCGGTCGAGGACGAAGCCCCAGACGCGCGGCTCTCCGTCCTGGCGCTTGAGGCGCCAGACGAGCGGGACGCGCACCTTGTCGACCCGGTCGCCGAGCCACGACAGCATGGCCGGCAGCACGGTCAGCGAGCCGATCATCGCGACGGCGACGACCATCATCGTCCCGATCGCGAACGACATGAACGTCTTGTCGCCGGAGAAGAACATTCCGGCCATCGCGATCATGACGGTGATGCCCGAGATCAGGACCGCCCGGCCCGAGGTCGCGGCAGCAGCCTCGAGTGCGGCCGACTCGCTCCTTCCGGCGCGGCGCTCGTCACGCTCGCGGCGGATGTAGAAGAGCGAGTAGTCGACGCCGACGGCGAGCCCGATCAGGAGGATGACTTCCGAGATCGACTCGTCCATGGGGACGAACTGGCTCGGGATGGCGACGAGCCCCATCGTCGCGAACACGGACGTGAGCGCGAGCAGGAGCGGAACGGACGCGCCGACGAGCGACCCGAAGACGATCAGCAGGATGCCGAGGGTCAGCGGGATCGAGAGAAGCCCGGCGCGTGCGAGTTGCGAGTTGAACATGTCGTCGAGGGCTTTGCCGGTCGATGCGGAGCCGGCCTCGGCCACGTAGTAGCCGGGATTGGCCTTCTGGACCTCGTCGACCGCGGCCGTGAGCGAGTCGATGTACGTCACGGCTTCGTCGTACGAGCCCTTCGGCGTGAACTGGATGAGTGCGGAGTGCCCGTCCGCCGAGACCTGGCCCCCGTTGCCCGGCGCAAGTGGCGAGCGGAGCTTCGTCACTTGCGGGAAGCGCTCGAGGCCCGCGACGGCCTCGCCGACGACCGCCCTGAAGGCGGGGTCGGAGACCGTCCGGGTCTTCGATTGGACGAGGACGTACTCGGACTGCTCGTCGAGTGAGAAGCCGCCGTCACGGATGATGTGATCCGCGCGGCGCGCTTCGCCGACGTTCGAGTCGTTCTGATCGATCGTCTGCATGCCGACGGCCGTTCCGATCACGAACGATGCGACGACGAACGCGAGCCAGCCGAAGATGGCGGTCTTGCGGTGTCTCGCGCTCCAGCGACCCATGCGGGCCGCGATGTTGGTGCTGTGCTTGAGAGGTGACATCTCGGTTCCTTCCCGGGTCGACTGAACGTGTCCCCAGGATCGCGCCGAGCGGTCGCGCTCACAGTGCGGCGGTCAGGTGTTTCGCGGTGCGGTTATCCGCACCACCGCGACGTGCGTCTTCAGGCCTGCAGGAAGGCCAGGACGGCCAGGACGCGGCGGTGGTCGTCCGTCGTCGCGGGCAGGTCGAGCTTCGCGAAGATGCTCGTCACGTGCTTCTCGACCGCGCGCAGGGTGACGAACATGCGGTCCGCGATCGCCTGGTTCGAGCGCCCCTCGGCCATGAGCTCGAGCACCTCGCGCTCTCGCGGAGTGAGCAGCTCCAGCGGATCGTGCTGACGACTGCGGCCCAGGAGCTCGCCGACGACCGCAGGATCGAGTACCGAGCCGCCCTCGGCCACGCGCCGGATTGCGAGCGCGAACTCCTCGACGTCCGCAACACGGTCCTTCAGCAGGTAGCCGAGACCTTCGGTGCTCTCGGAGAAGAGATCCATCGCATACGCGGCCTCGACGTACTGCGAGAGCACGAGAACGCTCGTGTCCGGGAAGCGAGCTCTGATCTCCCGCGCCGCCCGGAGGCCCTCGTCTGTATGCGTCGGAGGCATCCGGATGTCGACGACGGCGACGCTCGGCTTGTGCATCGCGACGTGCCGCAAGAGATCCTCGGGGTTGTCGGATTGCGCGACGACGTCGAAGCCTGCATCGGCCAGGAGGCGCGCGATCCCCTCGCGCAGGAGGATCGTGTCGTCCGCGAGCGCGACCGTGATGCCCGCGCCGAGCATGGAGATCGTGTTGCGCAGCGGAGGGAAGTCGCGTGGAAGGTCGTCGGCCAGGAGCTGGTGGATGCGCTCCGGGGTCGCGAGGCCCTCGAGCCTGTGCTCCCCGAGGTCTCGTGAGGCCATGCCGTTGAGTTCGGCGAGCGTCTCCGCGGAGCAGACGATCTGCGCCCCGTGGCCGGCGTTTGCGATCCTCGACGCGCGCACCACATCGATTCCGGTGTAGCCCTCGTCCGTCAGCGACGGCGTGCCCGTGTGCAGCCCGATGCGGACGCGCAGGCGAACGTCTCCGGGCCAGTCCGTGTCCCGGAGTATGCGCTGGATTGCGAACGCAGCCTTCGCCGAGGCTCGCGCATCACCGAACGCCGCCACGTACTCGTCGCCCACGGCGTCCGACTCCGCGCCACCGCACGCGGCGACCTCGTCGCGCACGAGCCGGCGGAGGAGCGCGATCGCCTCGGCGTACTGCACGGGCGCCTCGCGCTGCAGGGCCGTCGAGCGCTCGACGTCCGCGAAGAGAAAGGTGACGGTGCCCGTGGGGAGCGCGTCCACGGCAGCGAGTGTATGTAGAGCCTTACCCGGACAGCGGGATCTTCGCGCGAATGGAGGTTCCTCCACCCGGGGGGCTCTCGATCTCGAGTGTTCCGTCGAGTACGGCGACCCTGTCGACGAGACCACGGAGGCCTGACCCTACGGCCGGGTCTGCGCCGCCGACGCCGTCGTCGGAAACAGTTACCTGCAGCGCGCCGTTCAGGCGTGCGACCTCGACGCGTGCCGATGACGCGCGCGCGTACTTCGCGACGTTGGTGAGCGTCTCGGCGACGACGTAGTAGGCGGCAGCCTCAGCCTCGGGAGGGAAGCGTTCGTCGCTCGCTTCGAGGTCGACCGGGATCGGCGTGCGCGACTTCAGTGTCTCGAGCGCGGGGCGAAGGCCGCGGTCGGTGAGGACGGCGGGGTGGATCCCGCGGGCCAGTTCGCGAAGCTCGGCGAGAGCCTGCGTGAGCTCGTCTCGCGCGCCGCTGAGAAGCTCGGTCGCGCCGTCCGGATCCGAGTGCAGCTTCGACTCCACGAGGCGAAGTGCCACGGAGAGGGCGACCAGGCGCTGCTGCGCACCATCGTGGAGATTCCGCTCGAGAGCACGCCGTGCCTGATCCTCCGCGCGAACCAGGCGTGCGCGCGATGCCCGAAGGTCCTCGGCGATCCGCTTCCGCTCGGTGATGTCCACTCCGGTGATCAGGAACAGCCTGCGCTCGTCGATCTCGGGCAGCGGCGTCACCGTCCAAGCCACCGAGAGGCGCTCGCCGGAGCTCGTGACCCACGTGTTGTCGTGCTCTCGCGGGGCGTCGCCTGCGGCGACGCCCCGGACAATGCTCTCGACCTCGGTCGATTCGTCAGGATCGAGAAAGTCCTCCCAGAGCACTTGGCCGCCTATCTGTGCTGGCTCGTAGCCGAGCGTGTGCTCGAATGCAATATTGGCGCCGCCCTGCGTCAGGTGTCCTTCCGCGTCGATGAGGCAGAGCATGCTGGGCGCGTTGTTCGCGATGGCGTTCAGGAAGGCGCGCTCACGCTCTTTCTCCGCCTCGAGCCGGCGCCGCTCGGTCACCTCGATCCCCGAGACGAGGACGAGCGCGTCCGTTCGCCCGGTCACGTCTGCGACGGGCACCGCGGTCCAGAGGAACGCGCGCACACTGCCGTCCGCGGCGCGCAGCTCGGACTCGACCTCGTCCGACGCTCCGCCGGCCGCGGCCGTCGCGATGGCCGCTGTGGCGCGGCCGTCGCTGTCCTCGACGACGAGGTCGGTGAACGCCCGCCCGACGAGCTCGTGGTCTCTCCAACCGAGCGCTTGGCGAAACGCGCGGTTGGCGCCGACGCGCGGGTTGTCGACGTCGCGGTCGCGAATCGTCCCGCCACGGTCTAGCACGACCGCGATGCTCGGTATCGACTCGAGCGCGGTAGTGGTCGCGTCGCGCTCGCGCTCGAGCTCGAGCTCGCGCTTGCGGCGCTCCGTGATGTCGAGTCCGCCGCTGACGATGCTCACGACACGCTCCGCTGCATCCTTGACCGGCGCGGCGCGCCAGTAGATCGTGCGCACCTCACCGCGGGCGTTCGTGAACGTGTTCTCGTACTCGCCCGGCGGGTAGTCGGGTGCCAATGCGTGGAAGCGCGCGATCATGCCGTCGCGCTCGCCCGGCTCGATGAAGAGGTTCCAGAAGTGCTGGCCGCGTGCTTCCTCCTCGTCGTCGAGTCCCGAGACCTCGAGCGCGGCGACGTTGATGTTGCGGACGCGCCCGTCCGTCCCGATGTTCACGAGGAGGCTCGGAGCAGTGTCCGTCACCGTTGTGATGAAGCCGACCTCGGCACGGAGCTCTGCCTGCAGTCGGTCGTTCTGGAGGGCGAGTGCCGCGGCCGCTGTAACCGCCTCGAGCAGTTCCGGCTCGGCGTCGAGCCCTCGGTCGTACACGATCGCCGCGACGCGCTCGTTGTTCCGCTGGACCAGCTCAACGGCGCGGCGCTCGTTCGGCTTCGGCTCCGGGACGCTTCTGCCCTGCGGGTCGACCCAGCCGGCCCCACCGAGGCCCCGACGCCAGTCGAGCCAGTACACGACGTCGAGCTCCGGGTCGCCGACCGCCCCGGCGAGCGCGTCCCGCAACGGCTCGCCTGCCTCGAGCGCGACGATGAGCTCCGACACGGAGGACCGAGCCAACCGCGTTCGGAGGATGCCCGAGAGGAAGGCGATCGGAACCGCGGCAAAGCTCGCGAGGAAGACAGGCCCCAATGCATCGAGCTCCGCTCCGGTCACCTCGTAGGCGACGCCGAAGGCGATCAGGACGGCGAGAGCGAAGCCCCCGGTTGCGAGCACCGGCCAAAGCGTTCTCCGTAGCGCCGGCGCCGCGTTCCGCCAGCGGCGGACGATGAGCACCACGCCTACCAGGGCGAGCGCGATGCCCGCGAGATTCGAGATCGTCTCGATTGCGTTCGCAACGCGCGGTGCGTCGACGACGTCGATCGGGTTCTCGGGACAGCGGTCGCACCCGGAGATGGGCGTCGGATCGACGAGCGTCTGTCCAAACGTCAGCACGACGAAGGTCACCCCGACGACAGTCGGGAAGATGCGCTCGAACCGCGACCCGTAGCGGCCGGTCGGGTACGTCAGCAGCAGCGCGGCGAATGCGGCGAACGCGAGCGAGCCGAAGACATTGCCGACCGTCGAGATCCAAGAATTGTTCGAGTCCGCGAGCGCGCCCAGAAACCACGCGTAGCCCACTGCGGCGAGATAGACGCCCGTCTTGTTCTCCGGCCGGCGCATGATCGCGATCAACCCGGAGACGACGAACGCGACGCCGGCCGCGAGGGCGAGACCGTTCGCCCACCAGGACTGGTTGTTCTGGTCGCTCGTCGCGACGATCGCGACGGCGACACTCGCTTCGACGGCGAGGAGCGCGATTCCGAGCGCGAGGGTCAGCCGGCTCACGCGTTCCGCCTAGGAGAGGAGGTCCGCGACGCGCTCGCCGGAAAGCTCGCCTTTCGGCACGAAGCCGCACGCGCACGACGCAGTGACGAGCTCCCCGTAGTCCGATACGTCTCGACTCGAGACGAGGATGATCTCCGGCCTCCCGCCGTTGTGGCTCTCCAGCGCCGCGCAGACGTCGAAGCCGGTCATGTCCGGAAGCTGGACGTCGAGGAGGACGACGTCGGGCGAGAGGGCTTCGACGGCCGCGATCGCCGCTGCCCCGTCCGACACCTCGGCAATGACGACGAATCCCTCGGACTCGAGCATGGCGCGTGCGGAGGCACGGAAGCTCGGGTGATCGTCCACTATCAGCACGGTCAGGCTCATACCCGAGATCGTGGCAGACGCCGGGGCGTGTGGTGGTGCGGTCAGCCACACCCCGCGGGCGAACGTATGTTCTTAGCATCCTGCATTTCTCGCAAAGCCCTTGTAACGCGTGCGCGATGGTGCTAGGTTCTCCCTCAACTTCAAGGTGAGACTTGCACGCGAGGCAAAATGATCGCCGAGCGTGCAGGGTCACGAACGCCGTCGACATGGGGGTTACAGGTATGGCAGCTCGCACCGCCACCGCACCGAAGCCGGCCCAGAAGATCCAGCGAGAGCTCGAGGATCTCCAGCTCGTTCTGAAGGCGCGAAACGGGAGCCAGCATGCGCTCGACGACCTGATGCGCCGGTACACCGGCTTCGTCCGGCTCAAGGCGAGCTCGTACTTCCTCGCCGGCGGCGACGGCGACGACCTGGTCCAGGAGGGGATGATCGGTCTCTACAAAGCGGTGCGCGACTTCCGCCCTGACAAGGAGACGTCGTTCCGGAGCTTCGCCGAGCTCTGCGTCACGCGACAGATCATCACGGCGATCAAGACGGCCACCCGGTTCAAGCACTCGCCGCTCAACACGTACGTCTCCTTCAGCCACACGCCCGCCGGCCAGGAGTCCGAGGGGGACTGCACGCTGGGGGATGCCCTTCCCGGCCCGAGCGTCAACGACCCGTCGGTCTGCGTCATCTCGACGGAGGAGCTTCAGAGCCTCGTCTTCTGCCTCGGCACAGGTCTCTCGTCACTCGAGTCGCAGGCGCTCACGCTCTACCTCGAGGGCAACTCCTACGAGGACATGGCCGACGACCTCGGGTGCGACACGAAGACGATCGACAACGCGCTCCAGCGCGTCAAGCGGAAGATCCTCGCGCACCAGAAGACGCGAGAAGTCCTGGCATAGGGCGGCCCGCTCCCTGCCGAGCGCTAGCTGATCGCCGGAGGCCGGCTTCGCCGGCCGGGAGCACGGTGCGGGCTCGCTCGTGCACGGCGTGAAGGAGGGGGCCGGCGGGGGAACCACGGGTTCCCCCGCCACCAAAGCCGGAGGTGGGACTCGAACCCACGGCCGCCTGATTACAAATCAGGTGCTCTACCAGCTGAGCTACTCCGGCACCGGCGTACAAGGGTACGCGGTCATTCGGTTCGGTTGACGAGTCGCGATCGCCGCGGGCGCTTGGCGGCCTCGCTTCAGGGAATCGCGCGCGCGGGGTTTGCAGTTGCGACCCCCGCGCTGCAAAGAGATACTGCCGCGATGCAGCCGACGGACACCTCCGCCGCGGAGCGCATCCTCGCCGATCGCGCCCGCTACGTCGCCCCTGGAATGTCCACGCCGCGACTGGTGGTGGCCGACGCCGAGGGCGCACGCGTCACGGACCCGGACGGCAAGACGTACGTCGATTTCGCAGGTGGCATCGGGTGTCAGAACACCGGCCACCGCCACGCCGCGATCGTCGACGCGATCAAGGAGCAGGCCGACCGCTACCTGCACCAGTGCTTCATGATCGGCGTGTACGAGCCGTACGTCGAGGTGTGTCGCAGGCTTGCGGAGCTGTCGCCGTGCGCCGGAGAGGGCCAGAAGTCGATCCTGGTCAACTCGGGTGCCGAAGCCGTCGAGAACGCCGTGAAGATCGCGCGCTGGGCCACGGGGCGCCCGGCCGTGATCGCCTTCGACAACGCCTTTCACGGGCGAACGCTGCTCGCCATGACGATGACGAGCAAGGTGAGGCCGTACAAGGCGGGCTTCGGGCCGTTCGCGCCCGAGGTGTACCGCGCCCCGGCGCCGTACCCGTACCACGGGATCTCGTCGGACGACGCCATCGCCGCGCTCGAGCACCTCTTCAAGGCGGACGTCGATCCCTCGACGGTCGCGTGTGTCGTTCTCGAGCCCGTGCAGGGCGAGGGCGGCTTCGTCGCGATGCCGCCCGACTATCCGGCGCGGCTCCAGGAGCTGTGCCGCAAGCACGGGATCCTGTGGGTGAACGACGAGGTGCAGTCGGGGACGGGCCGCACCGGGACGATGTGGGCGATCGAGCAGTACGCCGACGCCGAGCCGGACATGACCGTCTTCGGGAAGTCGATCGGCGGCGGGCTCCCGCTCGCCGGAGTGACCGGCCGAGCGGAGGTCATGGACGCCGTTCCGCCCGGAGGGCTCGGCGGGACCTTCGGCGGCAACCCGCTCTCCTGCGCTGCTGCACTCGCCGTGCTCGACGTGGTCGCGGAGCCCGACTTCCTCGCGGGGGCGCGCGAGCTAGGCAGAACCTTGCGAGCGCGGCTCGACGACATCGCCGCACGTCATCCGGAGATCGGCGAGGTTCGCGGGCTCGGCTCCATGCTCGCGTTCGAGTTCGCGGAGCGGACGCCCGATCGGGCCAAGGCGGTCGTGGACGCGGCGTTCGACCGCGGACTGATCCTGCTGTCGTGCGGTCTCTACGGCAACGTGATCCGCCTGCTACCCCCTCTCAACATCGCGCCGGACGAGTTGGACGAGGGGCTCGCCATCCTGGAGGAGTCGCTTGGCGCCTGAACCTGGCGCTGTGGCCCCCCCGGACATCAGCGTCAGAAGCCTGACAAAGCGATACGGCGAGGTCGTCGCGGTCGACGGAGTCGACCTCGACATCCCGGCAGGAGAGTTCTTCACGATGCTCGGCCCGTCGGGGTCGGGCAAGACGACGACGCTCCGCATGATCGCCGGGTTCGAGATGCCCGACGAGGGCACGATCGAGCTCGCAGGCGAGGACGTGTCGCGCCTCCCGCCGTACGACCGCCCGGTGAACACCGTATTCCAGGACTACGCGCTCTTTCCGCACATGACCGTGCAGCAGAACGTCGAGTACGGATTGATGGTGACGAAGGTCAAGAAGGGAGACCGGAGGTCACGCGCAGCGGACGCGCTCGAGATGGTTCGACTGGGCGGCTTCGGCGACCGGAAGCCCGCGCAGCTCTCCGGCGGGCAGCGGCAGCGCGTCGCGCTCGCGCGGGCGATCGTGAACCGCCCGAAGGTCCTGCTCCTCGACGAGCCGCTCGGCGCGCTCGATCTCAAGCTTCGTCAGGAGATGCAGATCGAGCTCAAGTCGATCCAGCGCGAGGTCGGCATCACGTTCGTCTACGTGACGCACGACCAGGAGGAGGCGCTGACGATGTCCGACCGGCTCGCGGTCTTCAACCAGGGCAGGATCGAGCAGATCGGACCGCCCGCCGAGGTGTACGAGCACCCGCAGAGCGAGTTCATCGCCGGCTTCGTCGGCGTCTCGAACGTCATCGAGCGGGACGGTCGGCGCTACACGGTCCGACCTGAGAAGATCAACATCCTCTTGGACGGAGAGCTCCCGCAGGCGGGGTCGCACGTCGAACGCGGTGTGGTCCGCGACGTGCAGTACGTGGGGCCGGTGACCCGGTACCACGTGACGCTCGCGAGCGGAGGGGAGCTCCAGGTCCTGGCGCAGAACCTCGAGGAGGGCTCGAGCGAGGTGCTCGAGGCGAGGGGTCGGACGGTGTCGCTCGAGTGGCGACCGGAGCAGGAGTCGGTCATTTCCGAGACGGAGGGAGGATCCGAATGAGAAGGGAGCGCATCGCGGTGAAGGCCGCGCTGGGTCTCCTCGTCGCGGCTCTCAGCATCGTGGCAGCGGGCTGCGGCGGTGGTGGCAGCAGCAGTTCGTCCGCGGACTGGCAGGTCTCGGGCCTCGGCTCGAACCTCGACGAGATCAAGGCCAACGCCAAGAACGAAGGCGAGGTCAACATGGTCATCTGGGCGGGCTACGCGGACAAGTCGTGGGCCGACCAGTTCACCAAGGAGACGGGCTGCAAGGTGAACACGAAGGACGGCGCGAGCTCGGACGACATGGTCGACCTGATGGCGACCGGCGCGTACGACGGAGTCTCGGCGTCGGGTGACGCGACGCTGCGGTTGATCGCGAAGGGCGACGTCGCACCCGTCAACTTCGATCTCATCCCGAACTACGCCGACGTGTACGAAGGCCTGAAGGGGCAGTCGTACAACACGGTCGACGGCGTCGGCTATGGCGTCCCGCACGGCCGCGGGCCGAACCTCATGGTGTGGGGCAACGACGCCATCCCGGCGAGCAACGACTCGTGGGCGCCGATCTGGCCGGGGACCGACTACAAGGGCAAGCTGTCGATCTACGACAACCAGATCTTCATCGCGGACGCTGCGCTCTATCTCAAGGCGACGCAGCCGGACCTCAACATCACGAACCCGTACGAGCTCGACGACGACCAGTTCAACGCCGCGATCGACCTGCTGAAGCAGCAGCGTCCGAACATCGGCGAGTACTGGGACGGCGTCACGTACGCGAAGCAGGTCACGTCGTTCAAGTCGGGCGAAGCGGCCGTCGGGACCACCTGGCCGTACCAGGTGAACCTGATGAAGGCCGAGAAGCCGCCGCTGAACGTGACGGCGAAGGTTCCGAAGGAGGGCACGACGGGCTGGTCGGACACGTGGATGATCGCCTCGAAGGCCGCTCATCCGAACTGCATGTACCTCTGGATGAACTACATCATCTCCCCGGACGCGAACGCGAAGGTGGCGGAGTACTTCGGCGAGGCCCCGTCGAACGCAAAGGCCTGCGAGAAGACGAGCAACCCGAACCACTGCGCCGACTACCACGCGGACGACGAGTCGTACTGGTCGAACGTCTACTACTGGAACACGCCGCAGGCGGACTGCGGTGACGACCGGGGTGACGTCTGCAAGACGTACGAGGACTGGCGAACTGCGTGGACGGAAGTGAGGGGCTAGCCGCGGAGGGCCTCCCCGCGTGACATCGATCGCCGATGTCGAGCCGCCGCCCCGGCAGGGCCCGGGGCGGCGGCTCTCCACGTTCTTCGTCCGGCACTCGCGCCTCCGGCTGGCAGCGCTGCTCGCGCTGCCGATCGGCTGGTTGCTCGTCATCTACCTCGGATCGCTGTTCCTCCTGCTGCTCGCCTCCTTCTGGGAAGTCGGCGGGATCCTCGGAACCGAGATCGTCCATAGCTGGAACCTCGACAACTACAAGACGCTCGTCCAGGAGCCGGTCTACCGCGACGTTGCGTTCCGGACGATCAGCATGGCCGCGCTCGTCACGGTCGCCGATGCGGTCCTCGCCTTCCCGATCGCGTACTACATGGCCCGGGTCGCATCTCCGCGCACGCGCAACCTCCTCGTCGTGGCGGTGCTCACTCCCCTGTGGGCGAGCTACCTCGTCAAGGCCTACTCGTGGCGGACGATCCTCGGCGAGGAGGGCGTCCTCAACTGGCTGCTGGCGCCGTTCGGGCTCTCAGGTCCCGGCTACTCGCAGACGGGCCTCTGGCTCGCGTTCACGTACCTCTGGCTCCCGTTCATGATCCTGCCGATCTATGCCGGGCTCGAGCGGATCCCGGGCTCGCTGCTCGAGGCCTCGGCGGATCTGGGCGGCAAGTCGCTGCGCACCTTCTGGAAGGTCACGCTGCCGCTCGCGTTCCCGGCCGTCATCGCGGGCTCGATCTTCACGTTCTCGCTCACGCTCGGCGACTACATCCTCCCGAGCCTCATCTCCAACGAGCAGTTCATCGGGACGGTGATCTACAACGATCGCGGGAGCAACCTCCCGGTGGCAGCCGCGTTCGCGATGGTTCCGATCGCCGTCATGACCGTCTATCTCTGGGGCGCCAAGCGGCTCGGCGCGTTCGAGAGCCTGTGAGGGCCGCGTGACCGAGTCGAGGACGACGCGCATCTTCCTTCGGCTGGGCGCGGGAGCGACGCTGGCGTTCATCTACTTCCCGCTCGTCGTGATCGCGCTCTACGCGTTCAACGAGAACATCTCGCAGACGTGGCCGATCGAGCACTACACGACGAAGTGGTTCAGCGTCGCGTGGCACAACCCCGATGTCCGCGGCGCTCTCTGGCTCTCCGTGAAGGCTGCCTTTGGTGCGACGGTCATCGCGCTCGGGCTTGGAACGCTCGCGGCGCTCGCAGTCTCGCGCTCACGCTTCTTCGGGCGAGAGATCATCTCGTTCCTCGTCATCCTCCCGATCGCGCTGCCGGGGATCGTGACGGGCCTCGCGCTGCAGGCGACCATCCTCAATGTCCTCGACCCGATCGGTATCAGCTTCAGCATCTGGACGATCGTCATCGGGCACGCGACGTTCTGCATCGTCGTGCTCTACAACAACGCCGTCGCGAGGATGCGCCGGATCTCCGGGAATCTCGACGAGGCATCGATGGATCTGGGTGCCGACGGCTGGCAGACGTTCCGGTTCGTGACGTTTCCGCAGCTGCGCTCGGCGCTGCTCGCCGGCGCCCTGCTCGCGTTCGCCCTCTCGTTCGACGAGGTCGTGGTGACGATCTTCACGTCGGGTGCTCAGCAGACGCTGCCGATCTGGATCTTCACGAACTTCGCCCGTCCCCGCGAGCTCCCCGTCGTCAACGTCGTCGCGCTCTTCGTGATCGTCGCGTCGATCATCCCGGTCTGGATCGCGCAGCGCGTCGCCGGCGGTACCGGCCTGTCCACCGACCGGCCCGGACAGAGCGCGGTCGCCGCCTCGATCGAAGCCGAGCCCTAGAGCGGTGCGCTACGCGCCGGCGGCGCTGACACCGATGCCGATCGGGCAGGAGACGCCCGTTCCGCCGAGGCCGCAGTAGCCGTTGGGGTTCGCCTCGAGGTACTGCTGGTGGTAGTCCTCGGCGTAGTAGAAAGGCCCCGCCTCGAGGATCTCGGTCGTGATCTGCCCGAAGCCGGCACGCGAGAGCTGCTCCTGGAACATGTCTCGCGACGCGAGCGCCGCGTCGCGCTGCGCCTCCGAGGTCCAGTAGATCCCCGAGCGGTACTGCGTGCCGACGTCGTTCCCCTGGCGCATGCCTTGCGTCGGGTCGTGGCCCTCCCAGAAGATCTTGAGCATTGCCTCATAGCTCGTCTCGTCCGTGTCGAAGACCGCGAGCACGACCTCGTTGTGGCCGGTGCGACCCGTGCAGACCTCCTGGTACGTGGGGTTCGGCGTGAAGCCGGCCGCGTAGCCAACCGCGGTCGTGTAGATGCCGGGTGCGCGCCAGAACATCCGCTCGGCGCCCCAGAAGCAGCCCATTCCGAAGATCGCGCGCTCCGTGCCCTCGGGGAACGGCGGAGCGATCGGCGTCCTGAGCACGAGGTGACTGCCAGGGACGACGATCGGAGTGTCGCGACCGGGGAGCGCATCCTCGGGGGTCGGCATCGCGCTCGGCTTACGTGTGAAGAGCATCGACGTACGGTAGCGGAGTCGTGGTGCCACCCCGCTCACTCGGCGGGGGCGGGGTCGACGCCGACGAGATCCAGTTCCTCGGGGTGCCGACGTAGGTACTCCGCCACGAACGGGCAGTGCGGGACGACCTTCAGCTCGCGGGCCCGAATGTCTGCGAGAGCGCCGCGCACGAGCTCCGATTCGACGGCGGTGCCTTCGAGCGCGAGATCGACCTCCGAGTGCACCAGGACGACGAGCCCGGGCTCGCGGCGATACCGGATCAGCCCGGCCCGCCGACCGTCGACCATGGCCTCGTAGCGGAGCTCGCGCGGATTGTCGCGCACGACGACCTCGCCGGTCATCGACTACTGCTGATAGCGCTCGACGACGCCGGGGTCGCGCACGTGCGCGGTCTCGGGATCGAGACCGGCCTCCCTGAGCGCGCGGCGCTGGCGCAGGAGATCCCAGCACTGGTCGAGTGACACCTTGACCGCCTCGAGCCGCTGCTTGTCCTCCTCGCTCGCGAAACCTTGCTCCTCGCGCTCCCACAGGTCGTGCTCCTCGGCGACGAGCTCCTCGATCCGTCCGTGCACCTGTTCGTCCGCCATTTCTCCTCCCTTCGGGTCGGTTGGGAATCAGGGCTTGTCCTTCGCCTCCCAGCCGTCGTATTCCCCATCGTGCTGAGATGCGATCTGCTCGAACCACGAGCGGTACGCCGCGACGGTGTCGACGCTCACGATCCGGTCGTCGTCGGCGCGCACCGTCCATTCCGCGCGGCTCTCCGCCGGTGGCTCGACGTGCGCGTTCCAGGACGTCCCGCGTATGGCGTCGGCGGCCGCCTCGGCGTCGTCCTCGTTCTCGAAGAGCAGGAAGTGAATGACGTGCCGCGGCTTCGTCAGATTCGCGCCGCGCCCGGCGAGCTGCCGCAGCGCGAGCGCGTCCGCCTGCTGAGGCGACTTCGGCGGACGGTGGTAGCGGATCCGGTCGAGGAAGCTCACGCGTGTGCGAGTGCCTGCTCGAGGTCGTTCCAGAGCTCTTCGGGATCCTCGAGTCCGACCGACAGGCGCAGAAGGCCGGGCGGCACCCGAGCTCCCTCCCAGCGCGAGCGGGACTCGATTCGGGACGTCACGCCGCCGAGGCTCGTCATGTTCACGATCACGGTCGTGGCCGTCTCCACGCGCCGCGCCGCGCCCGCATCCGCGACGTCGAACGAGAGGAGGCCGCCGAATCCGGGATAGCGAACGAGCTGGACCGCTTCGTGCTCGCGCAGCCGCCGCGCGATCTCGCGAGCGGACGTGCTCTGACGGGCCATGCGCACGTCGAGGGTCTTCAGACCGCGAAGGACGAGCCAGGCCGTGTCGGCAGCGGGCACGGGCCCCGTGCGAGACCGGAACTCGAGCAGCCGGGCCGCGTCGTTACCGCTCTTGCAGACCGCGGCGCCTGCGAGCGCGTCGTCGTGTCCCGCGAGGTACTTCGTCGCGGAGTGGACGGCGACGTCGCAGCCGAGCTCGAGCGGCCTGATATTGAGTGGCGTCGCAGCGGTCGAGTCGCAGACGACTCGTGCCGGATGCGCGGCGGCGGCCTCGAAATCGGGCATCGTGAGGAAGGGGTTCGACGGCGCCTCGAGCCAGACGAGGTCGGCGTTTGCCGGCGGAGGCCCGGTCTGGTCGAACTCGACCGTCCGAACGCCCCAGCGGGCGAGCTCGTCCAGCATGACCCCGGTGCCGTAATAGGCGCCTTCGGCGAGAGCGACGGTCTGGCCGGGGGAGAGCAGCGCAAGCACGATCGCAGTGCACGCAGCCGTTCCGGACGCGAAGAGGAGAGCCTCCCCGCCGTCGAGCTCTCCCAGCGCCCGTTCGGCCTCCGCGACCGTGGGGCTCGAGAAGCGGGAGTAGGTGAACGCTGCGGCCTCGCCGTTCTCGTACGGCCACGTCGTCGACCGGTCGATCGGAGTGCTCCCCACGGCGGCGAAGCTATCACCGGCCTCGAGACGCGGCGTTAGGCTCCTCGACGATGTCGGAGATCCACGACACCACGGACGCGAAGCTGCGCTGGCTGGAAGAGTTGAGCGCGGAAGCGCGCGACCATGCGAGCGACCGGCATGTCGAGCGCCAACGCGAGAAAGGCAAGCTTCTCGCACGTGAGCGGATCGAGAAGCTCCTCGATCCCGGCTCGTTCGTCGAGCTCGACCGCTTCGTTCGCCACCGCGAAGTCGAGTTCGGGATGCGCGAGAACCGGCCCTGGGGCGATGCCGTCGTCACCGGCTACGGGACGGTCCTCGGGCGCAAGGTCTTCGTCTTCTCGCAGGACTTCACGATCTTCGGAGGCTCTCTGTCTGAGGTCTTCGCAGAGAAGGTCTGCAAGGTGATGGACATGGCCGTGAAATACGGTTGCCCGGTCGTCGGGATCAACGACTCGGGCGGAGCCCGGATTCAGGAAGGCGTGGTGTCCCTCGCCGGGTACGCCGAGATCTTCTGGCGCAACGTGCAGGCGTCGGGCGTCGTGCCGCAGATCTCGCTCGTCATGGGGCCGTGTGCGGGCGGCGCCGTCTACTCGCCCGCGATCACCGACTTCGTCCTCATGGTCGAGGGGACGTCGTACATGTTCATCACGGGGCCCGACGTCGTGAAGACCGTCACGGGCGAGGACGTGAGCTTCGAAGAGCTCGGCGGCGCGGCGACGCACGCGACGCGCTCGGGAGTCGCGCACTTCACCTCTCGCGACGAGGAGGCGTGCCTCGAGGAGGCCCGATATCTCCTCTCGTTCCTCCCGCAGAACAACCTCGACTCGGCGCCGTACGCGCAGCCGTCGGATCCCGTCGATCGCGAGGACGCGGCACTCGACGAGCTCGTTCCGGACAGCCCGAACAAGCCGTACGACATCAAGGGTGTGGTCGAGCGGGTGGTCGACGACGGGCAGTTCCTCGAGGTGCACGCGCACTGGGCCGAGAACCTCGTGTGCGGCTTCGCCCGGCTGGGCGGTCACTCCGTGGGCGTCGTCGGGAACCAGCCTGGCGCGCTCGCGGGCGTTCTCGACATCGACGCGTCCGTGAAGGGCGCGCGGTTCGTCCGGACGTGCGATGCGTTCAACATCCCGCTCGTCACGTTCGTCGACGTCCCGGGCTTCCTCCCCGGCACCGCCCAGGAGTGGGGCGGGATCATCCGCCATGGCGCGAAGCTCCTCTATGCGTACGCCGAGGCGACCGTTCCGAAGCTGACGGTGATCACCCGCAAGGCGTATGGCGGCGCGTACGACGTCATGTCCTCGAAGCACATCCGCGCCGACTTCAACGTCGCGTGGCCGACGGCCGAGGTCGCGGTCATGGGGCCGGAGGGGGCCGTCAACATCGTGTTTCGCCACGAGCTGGCCGAGTCGGCCGACGCGGACGCGCGGCGCGAGGAGCTGATCGCGGACTACAAGGAGCGCTTCGCCAACCCGTACACCGCCGCAGAGCGCGGGTACGTCGACGACGTCATCGAGCCGAGGCGAACGCGGCCGGTACTGATCTCGGCACTCGAGACGGCGCTCTCGAAGCGCGAGCCTGGCCCCCGGCGCAAGCACGGCAACATCCCGCTCTAGTCTGCGTGGGGGAACCCATGGTTCCCCCACGAGCCCCCTCCTCCCCTGGCAGAATCTCGAGCCGCTCGGGCGCTTCGTCGAGAGCGCGGTCTCGCCTTCGCGCGCGGAACGGTCACGTCTCCGTCGAGCAGCGCCCCGAGCGACGTCAGGCCTTGCCCGCTGCGAGAGACGCCAGTCGCGTCCGGCGCGCCTCGTCTTCGGCGAACGCCGGGTCGGCCACCTCTAGGAGCGGGATGGCGTGGCGCGCCTGCTCGCGCGCATCGTCGAGCCGGCCGAGCGCCGCATATTCCTCCGCCAGCTCTTCGTGGAACCAGCCGTCGGGCGCGTTCGCGCCCTCGGCCCAACCCACGGCACGCTCGAGCAGCGGGATCGCCTCCTCGGCGCGACCGAGCGCCCGGAGCGTCTTGCCGACCGCATAGCGGGCGATCTCGATCGGTGCTCGGTTCCCCGGCTCTCGCTCGCGTGCGCGTAGCGCACCTTCGAAGGCGTCGAGCGCCTCCGTGTACGCGCCGGCCTCGTAGTACTCCCAGCCGAGGTTGTTCAGAAGCGGGCCGAGCCAGTAGGAGGCGTCGTCGCGTTCCCCGGCAAGCGCGATTCCACGCTCTGTCCAGGCGATGAACCCCTCCCGGTCCGGCGAGGCGAGTGCCGCCATGTGCGCAGCATCGACCGCGACGAAGTCCTGCTCCGCCTCGAGTGCCATCGCGAACGCCGACTCGAACAGCGGCAGCGCGCTCTCTCGATCTCCACTCGACCGACGGAGCCGGCCGCGCTCGAGATCGATACGTGCACGAGCGACCGTCGACTCGCCTGCGAGCAGGCCGGCGTCGTCGATCAGCGCGTCGCCGTCGTCGAAGTCCTCCCGCAGGCCGTGGACGCGCGCGAGCTGCGTGAGCACCTCGGCTCGTCCTACGTCCGAGCTCTCGTGTCCGAGCTGCTCGCGAAAGCGCTGCTCGCTCGCGTCGAGGTCGTCGAAGTCCCACAGCGGCCGGAGCCGGTCGTCCATCGTCGGACAGCGTATTGCCCCGTGCGGGTTAGGCTCTTCCCCCGTGCAGGTCTTCGTCGATCCGCCGCTCGAGGACGCCGTGAGCGACGTGCTCGGCGACCTGCTTCAGGAGCGCGGGTTGTACAGCACAGGCGCGGCGAGCTACGACGGCGCTTGGCGCCGCGCGGGCTTGTGCGAGGGCGTCGATCGCGACAGCGACGAATCGAGCTACGCGCTTTCGCCGCGCAGCACGCGCGGCGCGACGCGCGCATAGTCGAGGCCCGAGACCCACGTCGCCACGAGCGCGATCAGGAGCGCCCACCATGCGACGTCCTTGCTCCACGCCCCGGCAGCGGCGAGCCCGGCGATCGTGGCAGCCAGCGCTTGCGCCCAGGTCTTGGCCCGCCCGAGATCGCGCGCTCCGAGTACCACGCCGCGCTCGACGGCCGCAAGTCGCAACCCGGAGACCAGGATCTCCCGAACCACGATCAACGCGATCATCCATGCAGGCGCGACTCCCTCGCCCACGAGCATCACGAGCGCAGCCAGGACGAGGACCTTGTCGGCGACGGGGTCCAGCAGCATGCCGAGTGCCGAGCTGATTCCCCGCCGGCGCGCGAGCCACCCGTCGATCTGGTCGGTGGCCATGGCCACCACGAAGACTGCAGTCGCCCAGTAGTCGTGATTCGGAAAGTTCCACGCATACAGGACCACGACGATCGGGACCGCAGCGATACGGGCGACGGTCAGCTGGTCCGGGAGGCTCACCGTCTTGGAGAATACGCGTCGCATGGCGGCCTTCACGAAGATCCTCGTTGCCAACCGCGGCGAGATCGCGGTCCGTGTATTCCGAACGCTTCGGGAGCTCGGGATCGCGACCGTCGCCGTGTACTCGGAGGTCGATAGGGACGCGCTGCACGTCGCGGTCGCGGACGAGGCCTACCTCCTCGGGCCCGGCCCACCCAGCGATTCGTATCTGCGCGGCGACACTGTCGTCGAGATCGCGCAGCGCGCCGGCGCCGATGCGATCCATCCCGGTTACGGCTTCCTCGCCGAGAACGCGGACTTCGCTCGGCGTGTCGAGGGCTCGGGGCTCGTCTGGATCGGACCGCCGCCCGACGCGATCGAGGCCATGGGATCGAAGATCGCGGCACGCGAGCGAATGCGAGCGGCCGGCGTGCCGGTCGTCCCGGGCACGACGACGCCGGCGGCGAGCCTCGAAGACGTGCTCGAAGCGGCCGAGGACGTCGGGTACCCGATCGCCGTGAAGGCGTCGGCCGGCGGCGGAGGGAAGGGTCTGCGTGTGGCTCGCTCGGAGGAGGACGTTCCACGGGCGTTCGAGACGGCGCGTCGGGAGGGTGAGGCGTATTTCGCGGACGCGGCCGTTTACGTCGAGCGCTACCTCGACGACCCGCGTCACGTCGAAGTCCAGATCCTCGCGGACTCGCACGGCAGCGTCGTCCACCTCGGCGAACGCGATTGCACGATCCAGCGACGTCACCAGAAGCTCGTGGAGGAAACGCCGTCTCCAGCAGTCGACGACGCCCTCCGCGGGCGAATCGGCTCGATCGCGGTCGACGCCGCACGCGCGGTCGGGTACCGCTCCGCGGGAACGATCGAGGGGCTCCTCGACAGGGACGGCTCGTATTACTTCCTCGAGATGAACACCCGCGTTCAGGTCGAGCACACGGTCACCGAAGCCGTCACGGGCATCGACATCGTGCGCGAGCAGGTGCGCATCGCGGCCGGAGAGCCGCTCACGATCGATCAGGCCGACGTGGAACTGCACGGCCATGCGATCGAGTGCCGGATCAACGCCGAGGACGTCACTCGCTCGTTCATGCCCTCGCCGGGGCGGATCACGGCCTATCGGGAGCCTGCGGGCATCGGCGTGCGGGTCGACTCCGGGGTGCGCGCAGGCGACGAGATCTCCGATCTCTACGACCCGATGATCGCGAAGCTGATCGTCCACGACGTCGACCGGGAACACGCGCGCCGGCGGATGCTCCGCGCCCTCGAGGAGTTCGTGATCGAGGGTCCGCTCACGTTACTCGGCTTCCACCGCGCCCTGCTCGAGTCGCAGTGCTTCATCGACGGAGCGACCTGCCGGGGAGTCGTCGAGTCGGAAGAGCTCGCGGAACGTGCTCGTCAGCTCGACCAGCTGTCTCATCGGCAGACGACGGTGTCCACGGCGGACGGACGGCTCGGACGAGCAGGAGCGCTCGAGCAGGTTCTGGTCGTCGAGGTGGACGGACGGCGGCACGAGGTCCGCCTGCAGGCTGAGGAGCCGCCGTGGGCGGAGCTGGCGCGCCGGCATCGCGAGCGGCGCAAAGGGCTCGTTGCAGACGCCGCCGCGACGATCACGAGCCCCATGCAGGGCACCGTGCTCTCGGTCGCGGTGGCGCACGGGAGCGAGGTCACTGCGGGCGACCTGATCTGCGTGATCGAAGCGATGAAGATGGAGAATGAGATCCTCTCTCACGGCGACGGCGTCGTCACTGAGCTGCGCGTGGCGCCGGGAGATCAGGTCGCGAATGGTCAATTGATCTGCGTGATCGCGTCGAAGTGACCACCCCGACGCGCTGCGCCGACCTCTCCCAGCTCGCCGGCGAGCCGATCGGCGGTACCGCGACGACCGCAGAGCACTGGCTGCTCGTAGAGGTCGCGGGCACGTGGTCGCGCGACGTCGGCGCTGGCGCCGGGCTGGCGGAACCCCTGCGCGCGGCCGTGAGAGCGTGGCTCGAGCAGACTCCGTCGTCGCGGCTTCTCTTCGTCCGGCGCCCCGGCCGAACGTCCGCGGACAGTGACGTTGCGTTCGTCGTACATGCAGGAGAGACGTCGAGGACCGTCCGCAGGCTGAAGCTCGCGGCGGTCAACGAGCCTGCCGATCTCCACGAGGCGGGCGAGGAAGTCACCGACGCTCCGCTCGTCCTCGTCTGTGGCCACGGCACGCGGGACGCGTGCTGCGCACAACGCGGCACCGCCGTGTACGCGACTCTGGCTGCGCGCCTGAACCCTGATCAGGTCTGGATCTCGTCGCATCAAGGCGGACACCGGTTCGCGGCGAACGTCCTCGTGCTGCCCGCGGGCATCCAGCTCGGGCGCCTCTCGCCGAACGACGCCCCGGATGTGGTTGCCCGGGCGCTCGAAGGCCGGCTCGAGCTCGACCACCTGCGCGGCCGAACCGTCTACGCGCCCGATGTGCAGGTCGCCGACATCGCGATACGGAAAGCCCGCAGCCTCGGCGATCTCGACGACCTCGAGCTTGTGGAAGCCGCCGGCGGACGTGTTCGCCTTCGCGACCGCTCCGGCCGCGAGCACGTCGCAGTGGTCGAGCAGCGGATCGGACCAGTCGTGCCGGCCAGCTGCGGCGCCGAGCCGGAGCCCCAGACCGGCTATGTCGCACGCGTCGTCTAGCTCACGGGCTCACGGCTTGAGGAGGTACGCGTGGTCGGTGATCCAGACGACGACGTCCTGGAAGCCCTCGGGAGGCTTCCCGACTGCGACGAGCGTCCCGAACGCGACGCGCGCCCAGCTGCCTGCGACGAGCGGGCCGCGGGCAGAGATCGTCCCGGACCAGGACTTGCCCGGCTCGAGGATGCCGGGCAGCTCGGGGACGTAACCCGTCGCAGCGCGCACGGCCGGGAGTGTGCCCTGCCGGTTGCGCTGGTCGAGCTCCTTATCGTCTCCGGTCTCGAACAGCTGGAGGCCGAAGGATCCTTCGGGCGTCGCACCGGGTGCGAGCTCCCATCCCACCTTCGTCCGGTTGTCGATGCCAACCGCGGCGTTCCAGCCCGACGGCGTGACCTCGAGCGAGTCGACGGTGAACACGATGCGCTCGCCTGCCTTGCCGTACGGCTCCCTCCAGTCGAGCGTCGCCGTCTGTGGGCCGGCGGCGACCGTCGACGTCACCCCCGAGTTCCCACCGCGCAACTTCGCATTCGACGCGAAGACGAAGCCCGCGAAGGTGGCGGCGAGGGCCAGGAGGACGATGATCGTGGACCGGCTCACGCCGCGCGCATGCTCGCACACGCCCGCTGATCGCATGCCGTCCGTCCAGCGGCCCGGGGTCGAGGCGGTAGACTCGCGCGCGCTTTGGACCTCCACGAGTACCAGGGGAAGGAGCTCTTCCGGCACCACGGGATCCCGGTTTCCGAGGGGCGTCTCGCCACGACTCCGGCCGAGGCTCGCGCCGCCGCCGAGGAGATCGGCTACCCGGTCGTCGTGAAGGCGCAGGTTCTGATCGGGGGCCGGGGAAAGGCGGGAGGGATCCAGCTCGCGGACAACGGGGACGAGGTCGAGGCCCGGGCCGGCGAGATCCTCGGGATGGACATTCGCGGACACGTCGTGCGGAAGCTGTGGATCGAGCGTGCGTCGGACATCGCGCGCGAGTACTACCTCTCGCTGACCTTCGACCGGAGCGCGAAGAAGCCGCTCTTCATGTTCACGACGCAGGGTGGCATGGAGATCGAGGAGGTCGCCGCGACGCATCCCGACGCGCTCGTGCGACTCCACGTCGATCCGCTCGAGGGCGCGCACGCCTGGCACGCGAGGCGCCTCGTGTACGACGCGGGAGTGACGGAGCCGAACGAGCAGAAGCAGATCGCGGCGATCGCCGTGAAGCTCTACGAGGCGTTCGTCTCGACCGAGGCCATGCTCTGCGAGATCAACCCGCTGATCGTCACGCCCGATGGCGAGGTTCGCGCGCTCGACTCCAAGTTCACGGTCGACGACAACGCGCTCTTCCGGCACCCCGATATCGCGGAGCTTCGCGACATCGAAGCCTCGGATCCGCTCGAGGCCCTGGCGCGCGAGAAGGGCGTCACCTACGTGAAGCTCGACGGCGAGGTCGGCGTTCTCGGCAACGGCGCGGGTCTCACCATGGCCACGGTCGACGTGGTGACGTTCGCGGGGGGCCGGCCCGCGAACTTCTGCGACCTCGGAGGAGGTGGAGACGCGCAAGGCGTCGTCGATGCGCTCGAGGTGATCACGCGCGACGACCAGGTGCGGGCGATCTTCTTCAACATCTTCGGGGGAATCACGCGGTGCGACGAGGTTGCCCGCGGCATCCTGCAGGCAGTCGGGCAGATGGGGCTGGAGCTGCCGATCGTGGTTCGGCTCGACGGGACGAACGCCGACGAGGGGCGGCGAATCCTCGCCGATGCAGCGCTCCCGAATCTCAGCACCGAGGCAACGATGCTGGACGGGGCGCGACGGGCAGTGGAGCTCGCCGCCTGATGGCGATTCTCGTCGACACGGATACGAGGCTCGTCGTGCAGGGACTCACGGGGTCCGAGGGCAGGTTCCACGGCCTTCGCAACCGATCTCACGGCACGAACGTGGTCGCCGGTGTGACCCCCGGCAAGGGCGGCCAGGACGTCGACGGCATCCCGATCTTCGACACCGTCGCTCGCGCCGTGGAGGAAGCAGGTGCGAACACGGCCATGGTCTTCGTGCCCGCGCCGTTCGCCGGCGACGCGATGTACGAAGCGATCGACGCCGGGATCGGCACCGTCGTGTGCATCACGGAAGGTGTCCCGGCGCACGAGATGCTGCACCTCCATGCGTTCGTCCAGGGTCGTGACGTCCGCATCGTCGGACCGAACTGCCCGGGGGCGTTGTCGCCCGGCAAGGCGAACGTCGGGATCATCCCCGCCGAGATCTTCCGAGAGGGATCCGTCGGGCTCGTGTCGCGCTCGGGCACGCTCACCTACCAGATCGGGCACGAGCTCGCGCAGCTCGGGATCGGCTGTTCGACGATCGTCGGCATCGGAGGCGATCCGATCGTGGGCTCGTCGTTCATCGACGTCCTCGCGCTGTTCGAGGCCGACGAGCAGACCGAGCAGGTCGTGATGGTCGGCGAGATCGGAGGCGACGAGGAGGAGAAGGCGGCCGCGTTCATCGAGGCCGAGATGTCGAAGCCGGTCGTCGGGTATATCGCGGGGTTCACCGCGCCGCCCGGGAAGACCATGGGGCACGCAGGGGCGATCATCTCGGGCTCCGCGGGGACGGCGCAGGCAAAGAAGGAAGCGCTCGAGGCGCGCGGCATCCGGGTCGGCACGACGCCGACCGAGGCCGCGCAGCTCATCGCCGAGATCGCGCAGGGATAGTGCGCAGGGATAGTGCCCGGTGCGGCATGCGTCGCCCGCCGGGGCGGGTCGGGCGGTTCGGCGTTGAATCGGCGCGAAGTCGCGTACCTCTCGTGAGCCTGTCGTCGCTACGCTGACAGCAGGGATCTCGGGGATCCCCTGGGGGTGGTTGCGGGCACTTCGCGAACGGCCGCACTCGTGCCGTTCGCCCCCGTGTGCACCCCGCGGAGGATCGCCTCGGGCGGCGGCTACAGTCGTCGCATGCTGGTCCGCAACCGAGATCGCGACGCGACGCCGTTCACGACGAAGGACGGCTCGACGATCCGCGAGTACCTGCACACCGACGTCCAGAGCCTCGCCGAGGCATCGCTCGAGCCCGGCCAGGCGACCCAGCGCCACTACCACTCGCGCAGCGAGGAGATCTACCTCGTCGTCGACGGCGAGGGCGAGCTGGAGGTCGACGGCGAGACACGCCGCGTCGCCGCGGGCGATGCGATCCTCATCCCGCCTGGCAGCTGGCATCAGCTCACCGCCGCCGACTCGGGAGTCCGCCTCCTGTGCTGCTGCGTTCCACCGTACTCCGACGGCGACACCCACTTCGCGTAGTCTCGATCGATGTCCGACGCGCCGATCTCGTTCGCCCGCGGAGCCCCCGCACCGGAGCTGGTTCCCGCCCAAGAGCTCGCCGAGTGCGCCTACACGGTTGCGCAGCGTGACGGCGACAAGGTCTTCGCGTACGGCCCGGGAGGTGGCTACGGACCACTCCGCGAGTGGGTCGCGACGCGTCACGGCGTCGACGCCCGACGCGTCGTGCTGACCGTCGGGGGCCTCCAGGGATTCGTCTTCTACGCAGCGGAGCAGCTCGCGCGGAGGCCAGGTCGCGTTCTCGTGGAAGCGCCGAGCTACGACCGACCGCTCAAGATCCTCGCCCGTGAGGGCGCCGAGATCGTCGCGCTCCAGATGGACGACGAGGGCCTCGATCCCGAGGCGCTCGACGCGGAGCTGCGGAGGCGTAGTGATCCGCCTTCCTTCCTGTACACGATCCCCACCTTCCAGAACCCGAGTGGGCGGACGCTGTCGCCCGAGCGCCGCCGCAGGCTCGTCGAGGTCATCCGTGAGCACGGTCTGTCCGTCCTCGAGGACGATCCCTACGGTCTCGTCCGATTCGAGGGCGACGCGCCGGCGACGCTCTTCGATCTCGAGGGCGGCGTACTCGTCACGTACACGTCGTCGTTCTCGAAGACCGTCGCCCCCGGCGTCCGGACGGGCTATTTCCTGCTGCCGGAGAGCGGCGCGGCGTCGTTCGAGGAGCGTGCGGTATCGACCTACATCTCCCCGCCGTTCCTCCCGCAGGCAATCGTTGCGGAGTTCGTCGCGCAGGGCCGATTCGAGCCGAATCTCGAGCACGTTCGGGCCGAGCTTCGGGCCCGGCGTGACGCGATGCTCGACGCGCTCGCCGCACATGCGCCGGATGGATCCTCGTGGAGCAGACCGGAAGGCGGCTACTTCGTCTGGTTCGAGCATCCGGCCGCGAGCTCGACCGATCTTGCGGCGGCCGCCGAGCGGGAGGGCGTGAGCTTCATCCCAGGCCCCGGGTTCTTCGCCGCAGGCTCGCCGGACGGCGCTTCGACTGCGCGGTTCGCGTTCAGCTACGAGACGCCCGAGCGCATCGCGGACGGCGTGCAGCGCATCATGCGCCTCCTAGGCTGAGGCGCGTCGCTTGCGGCGGTCGCGGAGCTGCTCGAAGAGGTAGCCGGCGGCGAAGCCGATGCCGACGCAGAGCAGGATGAGGACGAGCAATGAGATCTGCGCGGAGAAGAAGACGAAGCTCACCTCCACGTCCTTGCGGTTGAAGAGGACGATCAGAATCGCGTAGACGGCGAGCGCCGCGAACACGATCAGCTTCCAGGGCGTGTCCTTCTCAGGCGCTGGGGGCGCTCCCTGCGAGCTCACATGCCAAGTCTAGGCAGCGTGGCCGACCGAAGTCGGTCGAAGCGGGCGCGGCACGAGGCGCGGCTGGGGTGGGGGCGCCAGCGCTCCGCGGATCGTTGCCCGGAACGTCGGGCAGGGCACGTTGCCGGTCAACGCACACAGCCCTTCCTGCCGGAAGTAGCAGTCGTCGCAGGTGATGGATGCTCTCTTCTTCGCCATGTGGTCATGTGCCGCCCCTCTCGGCCAGCCAGCATTCTGGCGAGGCCGTCGGGGCCCCACAACCCCCGCCCGAGCGGAAATCGCCGCAATTTGCGCCTGTTGTCAGCGGGGACGAAGTACCTGCAAATTCAGCATTTCTTGACGTCCGTTGTCAGCTTCCGCAACGCCTGTTGAAAACTGTCAACAGGGATGACGTGGAGCCCGTCGGCGTTGTCTTCTGCTCCGCGGGCGTTTTCGCCTGCGGGCACGAGGAAGTAATCCACACCGGCTCGACGTACGCCGACCGTCTTCTGCTCGATCCCTCCGATGGGAAGGACGCTGCCGTCGAGCGCGAGCTCGCCGGTCGCGGCCACTCGGCAGCCGTGCGTCACGTTGCGACCGAGCTGGCGGGCGATCTCGAGGGCGAACGGGAGGCCCGCCGACGGCCCCCCGACCTGACCGAGATCGATGTTCACCTTGATCGGAAGCTCGATCTTGGCGTCCTGGTCGACGAGGATTCCGATGATGGCGCGCGACGGGTCCGTCGGGCTGGCGATCGTCCGCACGGTGACGTCCGCCGCCTTCCCGTCCCTCCGGATCGTGAGGCGCACCGCATCGCCCGGCTTGCGCCGCCCGATCTCGCGGCGAAGCTGTGCGGGCGTCCGAACGGGAACCCCGTCGGCTGCGACGATGACGTCCTGCGGCTCGAGGACCCTTGCCGCGGGGACGTTGGGTGTCACGGTGGTGACGAGGATGCCGCGCGGCGTGGCGACGACGTGATAGCCGAGCGCGCGGAGTGCGACGACCGAGGCGATCTGCTCGGAGCGCTGCATGTCCGCGGCGTTCTGGCGGTCACGCTCCTTGTCGGTCGACCCCGCCGGCGCGATCGCCCGCTCGGGCACGACCGTCGATCCGTCGGGCCGCGTGAACGGGAGGAGCTCCTCGAGCTTGCGGATGCGGCGAACGAAGACGTCGACGTAGTAGACGTCGCCCTCGGCATTCGTTTGGCCGCCCTGGACAGCGACCTTGGCGGCGAGCGGCTTCGCCTTGTCCGGAACGATGAGGAAGTCGTTCGCGGGGAGCCACCACAGGGCGAGGGCGGTGATCAGCCCGATCAGGCCCAACACGATCGCCGCGACGGAGAGCCGCTTCAAGGACTACAGGCCACGCGTGAGGGCACCGTCGACGAGCATCACCGTCCCGCTTACGTAGGACGCTCGCTCGGAGCAGAGGAACGCGACGACGTCGCCGACCTCGCGGGTCGTTCCGAGCCGGCCCAGTGGGATCGTCGTCAGATCGTCGGCCGAGGGGCCGTCCGGGTAGACCTCGCGGATCCGCTCCGTGTCGATGCGTCCGGGCGCGAGGCAGTTCACCGTGACCCCCTTCGGGCCGAGCTCGCGTGCGAGGGACTTCGACCAGCCGACGATCCCGGGGCGGATGGAATTCGAGAGAGCGAGGCTGTCGATCGGCTCGCGCACGGTCGAGGAGGTGACGTTGACGATCCTGCCCGCGGGGCTGCGCTCGAGCTGCGGCAGGCAGAGGCCCGTGAGCTGCACGATCGAAACGAGCAGGAGCTCGACCGCCTCGCGGACCTTGCTCGCGTCGAGCTCGGTGGCGGCAGCGCGAGGCGGGCCGCCGGAGTTGTTCACGAGGATGTCGACGCCGCCATGGGCATCTACCGCCGCCTCCACGAGGCGCTCGAGATCTCCCGAGCTCGTGACGTCGCCGGGAACCGCCAAACCGCCTATGCGAGCGGCTTCCTGCTCCAGGAGCTCGCGACGGCGGGCGAACATCACGACGTTGGCGCCCTCTGCCGTGAGCGACTCGGCGATGCCGAGGCCGATCCCCGACGATGCGCCACAGACGATCGCCGTGCGGCCGCTGAGCCCGAGATCCACGGCTACTTCTTCTTCAGCACACCGACGACCTCGCGCACGGCCGCGGCGGACGCGCGCAGCTTCTTCTTCTCGTCCGGTGTCAGTCGCAGCTTGACGATCTCCTCGACGCCTCCCGCGCCGAGCTTCGCGGGGACTCCCATGTACAGGCCGTCGATCGCGTACTCGCCCTCGAGGTACGCCGTGCACGGCAGGACGCGCTTCTCGTCGAGACAGATCGAGTCGACCATCTGTGCGGCGGCAGCCCCCGGCGCGTACCAGGCGGACGTGCCGAGAAGGGAGACGAGCTCGCCGCCCCCGAACTTCGTCCGCTCGACCAGCTTGTCGATGCGGCGCTTGGGCAGAAGCTCGGGAAGCGGGACGCCGCCGACGTTCGTCGCGGACACGACCGGAACCATCTGGTCGCCGTGGCCGCCGAGCACGACGGCGGTCACGTCCTTCACCGACACGTCGAGCTCCTGCGCGATGAAGGTCGAGAAGCGGGCGGTGTCGAGGATTCCGGCCATTCCGACCACGCGGTGCTTCTTGAAGCGCGACGTCGCCTTCGCGACGTGGCACATGGCGTCGAGCGGGTTCGACACGACGACGAGGACTGCGTCCGGCGAATGCTTCACCGCCTCCCTGGTCACCGAGGAGACGATCGACTCGTTCGTCGTGACGAGGTCGTCGCGGCTCATTCCCGGCGAGCGCGGCTTGCCGGCCGTGATCACGATCACGTCCGAGCCCGCGGTCTCCTCGTAGCCGTTCGACCCGACCATGGCCGGCTCGTAGCCGAGAACGGCGGCCGCCTGGTTGATGTCGAGCGCCTTCCCCTGAGGGAAGTTCGGGATGATGTCGACGAGGACGACGTCGGCGTAGTCGCGGCGCGCCAGCTCCTGCGCGCAGGTGGCCCCGACGTTCCCCGCGCCGACGACGGTGATCTTTTTTCGCATGTCTACGCCTCCAGCCTTTCGATGATCGCGTCTGCGTACTCGGATGTGCCGACGGCGCTCGGATCGTCGCGCGTCGGCTTGAGGTCGTACGTCACGCGCTCGCCGTCGGCGATCACCCCGGCGACCGCCGCTTCGAGCCGCTCGGCTGCGGCGCCCTCGCCGAGGTGCTCGAGCATCAGCTTGCCCGAGAGGATCATCGCCGTCGGGTTCACCTTGTTCTGGCCCGTGTACTTGGGCGCGGAGCCGTGGGTCGCCTCGAAGACCGCAGCATGCTCCCCGAGGTTCGCACCGGGCGCGACGCCGAGGCCGCCAACGAGGCCGGCGGTCAGGTCGCTGATGATGTCGCCGTAGAGATTCGGGAGGACGAGGACGTCGAACTCCTCCGGGCGCTGCACGAGCTGCATCGTGAGCGCGTCCACGAGCACTTCGCGCGCCGTGACGTCGGGGTACTCGCCGGCGACCTCGCGGAAGACGGACAGGAAGAGCCCGTCCGTGAACTTCATGATGTTGGCCTTCGTGACACCCGCAACCTCACGTCGGCCGTGCTCACGTGCGTACTCGAACGCGAAGCGGACGATGCGCTCGGAGGCGGCAGCGCTGATCGCCTTCACCGAGATGCCCGAGCCCGCCGCGATCTGCTTCGGCTGCAGGCCGTTGAGTGTCGCGATCACGTGCTCGGCCGCGGCGGTCCCTGCCTCGTACTCGATTCCTGCGTAGAGGTCCTCAGTGTTCTCGCGGACGATGACGACGTCGACGCCCTCGTAGCGCGACCGGACCCCGGGGTACGACTTGCACGGCCGCAGGCATGCGTACAGCTCGAGCTCGTGGCGGAGCGCCACGTTGACCGAGCGGAAGCCCGTCCCGATCGGCGTCGTGATCGGCCCCTTGAGCGCGACGCCGTTCTCCTTGATCGACGCCAGCGTGTCCTCGGGGAGCGGCGTGCCCGCCTCCTCCATCACGTCGACGCCCGCGTGACGTACGTCCCACTCGAGGTCGACGCCGGTCGCCTCGAGCACACGGCGGGTCGCCTCGGTGAGCTCCGGCCCGGTCCCGTCGCCGGGAATGAGGGTTACACGGTGGGCCATGGGCTGGGCGATCGTAGCTAGATGACTGACCGGTCATTGCAGCTGATGCGGGGATGGCTGCGACCGAGCCGGGGACGCCGCCCGATCGAGCGCGTATCGGGAATACGGGCGAGTGAGGGCGGCGCCAGCCGGCGACGCGTCGCAGCCACCTCCCGCGCGGCTGTGAATTGCCGGTCAGTCATCTGAGCCATCGACGAATCCCGGTCAGGTAGCGTCCCTTGCGGATGAGCGAGGTCGCCGACTTCAAGCCGGGGCTCGAAGGCGTCGTCGCGGTCGAGACCGAGATCGCCGAACCGGATCGCGAGGGTGGCGTCCTTCGCTACCGCGGGATCGACATCGAGGAGCTCGTCGGCCGCTACCCGTACGAGAACGTCTGGGGGCTGCTCGTCGACAACGACCTCTCGTCGGTCATGCCCGCGCCGGAGCCGTACGTCCCGGCGGCGCTCACCGGGAACGCGCCTGCCGACCTCCAGGCCGAGACGGCTCGGCTCGCGGGAGTATGGGGCCTGGGCAAGCTCAACGAGATCTCCGACGAGCAGGCACGCACTGATCTCGGGCGCCTTTCGTCCCAGATGATGGGCATCGTCGCGCGGTCCGCCCGCATCGCCGACGGCGAGGCGGAGGATGTCCCGGACGCGATCGTCGAGCAGGGCCAGACCGCCGCCGAGAAGTTCCTGCTTCGCTGGCGTGGCCACGCCGATCCGAGAGCCGTCACGGCGATCGACACCTACTGGATCTGCACCGCGGAGCACGGTCTCAACGCGTCGACGTTCACCGCCCGCGTGACGGCCTCGACGGGTGCCGACTGCGGCGCCGCTCTCTCGTCCGCCGTCGGCGCGCTCTCGGGGCCGCTCCACGGAGGGGCGCCTGCGTACGTCAAGCCGATGCTCGAGGAAGTCACGGCGATGGGCGACCCCGAGAAGTGGGTGCGTGACGAGCTCGACCAGGGGAAGCGGATCATGGGTTTCGGGCACCGGGTGTATCGCGCAGAGGATCCACGCTCCCGGATCCTCAAGCGCACCGCGCGCGAGCTCGGATCGCCACAGATCGACGTTGCCGAGCAGCTCGAGGAGGTCGCCCTCGCCGAGCTCGAGCGCCGGCATCCCGAGCGGCCGCTCAGGACGAACGTCGAGTACTACTCCGCGCTCGTCCTCGACGTCGCGGAGATACCGCCGCCGCTGGCGCCTGCGATGTTCGCCTGCTCGAGAGTCGCCGGGTGGTCGGCGCACATCCTCGAGCAGAAGCGGACAGGTCGGCTGTTCAGGCCGTCCGCGCGGTACGTGGGCCCCGAGCCGCGGTCGCTCTCTCCGGCGGTCTTATGACCCTGGCCGAGGCGGCTGCCGAGGCGGACGCCCTCGCGCACGCGGGAGACGAGAAGGCGCTCGCCAGGATGCGCGGCGAGTGGGACGAGGAGATCGAGGCGGACGCGCGCAACGCCGACTACCGCGTGCGCGCGCAGGCGTATCGGGCGATCGCGCAGTTTCGCTTCCGCCAGAAGCTCGAGCTCCTCCGGCGGGGCCTCGAGGACGACAGCCCGGCCGCACGTGGCTCGGCGCTCATCGCGCTCGAGGGGCTGTCGCGTAACCACCCGGGTGACGTCAACTCGTTCCGGCCGCTCCTGCACGAGCTCGCCTCGCGGGACCCGAACGCGGCCGTACGCCGGCTCGCGATCGTCTCCCTGCGCAACGGGACGCCCCAGCGCGACACCATCCAGATCCTCGACGGCATCGCCGACTCGGACGACGAGGAGCCGGAGGTCCGCAAGACGGCGCAGTCGGTGTCGACGCTGCTCCTGAAGAAGTCGCGCGCGAAGTAGTCTCAGCCCCGTGAGCGAGGCGCCGCCCGTCGTCGGGATCATCATGGGCTCCCGCTCCGACTGGGAGACGATGCGCCACGCGGCCGAGACGCTCGAGTCGCTCGGAGTGTCCTTCGAGACCGAGGTCGTCTCGGCGCACAGGACGCCGGACAAGCTCTTCGAGTACGCCTCCTCCGCCGAGTCGCGCGGCCTGCAGGTGATCATCGCCGGCGCCGGTGGTGCGGCCCACCTCCCCGGCATGACCGCGTCGAAGACCCTGCTGCCGGTGCTCGGCGTCCCGGTCGAGTCGAAGACGTTGCAGGGGCTCGACTCGCTGCTCTCGATCGCCCAGATGCCGGCCGGAGTGCCCGTGGGGACGCTCGCGATCGGACGCGCCGGCGCGATCAACGCCGCGCTCCTCGCCGCGGCGATCGTGGCGCGCGGCGACGCCGGAGTACGTGAGCGCCTGGCCGCGTTCCGCGAGAGCCAGACCGAGGCCGTGCTCGCGGCGCCCGATCCATCGGTGTGACGGCCCTCGTAGGGTGCATCGGAGGCGGCCAGCTGGGGCGCATGCTCGCCCTCGCCGGCGCGCCGCTCGGTGTGCGCATGCGGTTCCTCGATCCCGCGCCCGATGCGTGCGCGGGCGAGGTGGGGGAGCTCCTCGTCGGCGCCTACGACGACGATGCGTGTCTCGCGCGGCTCGCGGACGGGGCGGATGTCGTCACCTACGAGTTCGAGAACGTCCCGGTCGACGCAGCGCGTCGTGTTGCTGCCGTTCCGGGCGCCCGGGCGCTCGAGCTCGGGCAGGACCGCCTGGTCGAGAAAGAGCTCTTCCGGCGGCTCGGCATCCCGACGGCGCCGTTCGGGAGCGTCGAGGACGTGGGCACGCCGGCGCTCGTGAAGTCGCGTCGGCTCGGCTACGACGGCAAGGGCCAGCGGGTCGTCCAAGCTGTCGAGCCGATCCGCACGGACGAGCTCGCGGAGGCGATCGTCCCGTTCGACCGCGAGGTGTCGATCGTGGCCGTGCGCGGGAGAGACGGCGACACGGCCTTCTATCCGCTCGCCGAGAACGAGCATCGCGGCGGGATCCTCGCCGTCTCGCGCGCCCCCGCGGCTGCCGCTCTCCAGACGGACGCGGAAGCCCTGGCGCGGCTGCTCCTCGACGAGCTCGGCTACGTCGGCGTCCTGGCGGTCGAGCTCTTCGACGTCGGGGGCTCGCTGCTCGCGAACGAGTTCGCCCCGAGGGTGCACAACACGGGCCACTGGACGATCGACGGTGCCGAGACGAGCCAGTTCGAGAACCACCTGCGCGCGATCCTCGGGCTCCCGCTGGGGCGAACAGTCGCGCGCGGCGATTCGGTCATGGTCAATCTCGTCGGCGGACTTCCGCCGGTGGAGCGCCTGCTCGCGGTGCCGGGCGCCCATGTCCACCTGTACGGGAAGGCCCCGCGCCCGGGTCGCAAGCTCGGGCACGTCACGCTCGTCGACGCAGAGGACGACGGCGTCCGAGAGGTCGTGTCACTCGCAGGCGCTGCGTGGTCGGCGTAGCGCGCGGCGTTACGACGATGCGAGGGCGGCAAGGACGGCCTCGCCGTACCGCTCGAGCTTCGCCGGCCCGACACCCTTGACGGTCGCGAGCTCCGCCAGTGAGCCTGGCTGCGTCGAGACGATCGTGCGGAGCGTCGCGTCCGGGAAGACGACGTAGGCGGGCACGCCGTCCGCGCGGGCGCGCTCCGATCGCCAGCTGCGAAGGCGCTCGAAGTGCGCGACGTCGACATCGGAGTCGTTGCCCCCGGCGGCGGCGATCCGCGGTGGCGTCACCGACCTGTCGGCCTCGAGGACGCGGTAGCCGTCGGGGGTCGTTCGCTCGACGAGCGCTCCGGCCTGCTCGAGGACACCCACCCAACGGCGGACGTCGGCGTCGGTCGCGGCCGCGAGGATCCCGAACGAGTGCGAGGTACGTGCGGAGCGGGGCGCCGAGACCGAGCCGCGCAGCATTGCCACGAGGCTCCGCCTCCCGAGCGGCCATCTGAGACCGGCCACGGCGTCGACGATCGCCGCTCCGACGTCCTCGGGCAGGGGCGAGACGATGTCCACCGGCACGACGAACGCCGTCGTTTGCGGCGCGCACACGTCGCAGGTGCCGCACGGCGGCTCGAGCGCCTCGCCGAAGTGTGCGGCGACCTGGGAGTGGCGGCAGCGGGCGCTCTCGGCGAACGAGATCATCACCTCCGCGCGGCTCTCCGCGACGAGCCGTGCGCGCGCGAGGAGCGCGTCGACGCGCTCCCCGGCATCCACGGGCGGCTGCGGGACCGCCACCCGCATGCGTCGCCCCTCGTCGAAGCCGCGCTCGACCAGTCCGGCCTGCTCGAGCATCCCCACGAGGACGCGCACGTCGCGCTCGGGCGCGAGCTCGGCGAGCTCGTCCGGCTCGACCAGGCCGTCGGCGTCGCGGAGCGACCGGTAGACGCGTCGGAGCTCCGGCGCCTCGGGCACGTCGGCGACCGCGAATCGGCGAAGGGACACGGCGTCGGCTGTGCTCGCCAGGAGGAGCGTGTCGCTCGGCGCGCCGTCGCGTCCGGCGCGCCCGACCATCTGGACGTACTCCTCGAGCGACGAAGGGTGGTTGACGAGGCAGACGAGGCGCACGTCGGGCTTGTCGATGCCCATCCCGAAGGCAGTCGTCGCGACCACGACCTGCGCTTCGCCGGTCGAGAAGGCGTCCTGCACGCGTGTCCGCTCGCGCGCGTCGAGGCCGGCGTGGTAGTGCTCGGCCCGGACACCGTGGCTCGCGAGCACGCGAGCAACCTCCTCGGTCGAGCGTCGCGACCGCGCGTAGACGATCGCGGACGCTCCGTCGAGGCGTCCGCTGCGCTCCACCAGCGCTCGCAGCCGGTCGTCGGCGTTCGAGACGCGCAGCACGTCGTAGCGCAGGTTCGAGCGGATCACGGAGGTGTGGACGACCTCGGGACGGCGGCCGAGTGCGGCCGAGATGTCCTTCGCCGTCTCGGGAGTCGCCGTCGCAGTCATGCCGAGGAGCGTCGGCTCGCCGAGCTCGGCGAGCGCACGGCGGATGAAGAGGTAGTCGGGGCGGAAGTCGTGGCCCCACATGCTCACGCAGTGCACCTCGTCGACCACGACCAGCCCGATGCCGATCGACCGCGCCGTCTCGAGGAATCCCGCCTGGCGCAGCCGCTCCGGTGCGACGTAGACGAGCCGCTTCTCGCCCGCCCGGACGCTCGCGAGTCGCGAGGCCGTCTCCTCCCCCGGGAGAGACGAGTTGACGAAGGTCGCGGTCGGCGCGACGCCGGAAGGAAGCTTGTCCACCTGATCCTTCATGAGCGCGATGAGCGGCGAGAGAACGAGCGTCGGCTCGGGCCGGAGCATCGCGGCGAGCTGGTACGTGAGCGACTTGCCGGACCCGGTGGGCATGAGCGCGAGCGTGTCCCGGCCGTCGACCGCAGCGCGCACGACCTCCTCCTGACCGGGTCGGAACGCGTCGAATCCGAAGAGCTCGCGAAGAGGGGTGGTCAGGTCGTGCAGGCGCGCGAGTATAGGGAGGCCGCCCGATGCCGGGCTCGCCCGGGTCGGCGTCGGGCGCTGCGCGTTGCGAGATCGTGGCGCTCTGGGCGCGCTCTCGTGACCGTCAGGCGCTGGATTCGGGCTCGCGTCTGCGGCGGCGTGCGTGCGGATGCGCCTGGAAGTAGACCTCGCGGCGACGGCGGTCGGAGATGTGCGTGTAGCGCTCCGTCGTGCCGAGATCCGCATGCCCCAGCATCTCCTGCACGGAGCGAAGGTCCGCACCGCCCTCGAGCAAGTGTGTCGCGAAGGAGTGGCGAAGGAGATGAGGATGTACGCGCTCTGGCTCGAGACCGGCGCGGTCGGCCAGCTTGCGCAGGATGAGGAATGCGCCGGCTCGCGTGAGCGCGCCGCCGCGCGCGTTCAGGAAGAGCTCCGGCCGGTAGCGCCGGTCGAGGTGCGGCCGCCCCAGCGCGAGGTAGCGCCGCACCGCCTCCGCAGCAGGCCGCCCGAGCGGCACGAGCCGCTCCTTGCCGCCCTTGCCGAGCACCCGCACGACGCGCTCCTCGACGGCGACGCCGCCCTTCTCGAGCCCGACGGCCTCCGAGACACGCAGCCCGGCGCCGTAGAGGAGCTCGACGAGCGCGCGGTCGCGAAGAGCACGCGGCGCGGTTCCCGTTGCAGCGTCGATCAGCCGTTCCGTCTCCGCGGGCGACAGTGCGCGCGGTAGCCTGCGGGCTCGGCGCGGTAGCTGGAGCGAGGCAGCGGGGTTCTCTTCGCGCGTGCCGATAAGGACGAGGTGGCGAAAATACGTACGCACCGCGGAGGCGCGCCGAGCGATGGTCGAGGCGGCGAGCCCGTCCGCGCGCATCGAGGCGAGCCAGCTCTCGAGGTCCTCGGTCGTGACATCGGCGACCGGCTTGCCGCTGCAGGCGTGAAGCGCGGCGAGGTCGCGACGGTACGCGTCGACCGTTCGGGGCGACCGGCGGGCCTGGAGGGTGAGCAGGAAGCGCTCGACGTCGGGGTCGGCGGCAGTCACGGCGCCCGACCGGATTCGTCGGCGGCCCGCCCGCTCCTCCGCGCCGCCTTCGTCCTTGCGGCGGTTGCGGCGGCGTTCGCGGCGCTTCCGGGCCTCGCGAGCGCGTCGCAACTGGTCGCGCGGAACACGTCGAGCGAGCGGCTCGCAGTTTCCTCGTCGGGCCGGGCGCTGGTCACGTACCACGGTCAGGGCGGGCTCCAGCGGGTGCTCGTCTGGGGCGCGATCAATGCGAGGCCTCCGACTGCCGATGCGCCGCAGGCCGAGTTCCGCGTCGACTACTCGGGCGGCTGGGGCTCGCACGGAAAAGCCGTCTGGAAGACCCACCGGAACGCCTGTGGCGCGTATCGCGGCCCGCAGCTGCCGTACCTCGTCGCGGCATGCACGGCCCGCGACGGATCGCACTGGGCGCTGCAGAAGTGGCAGCGCGCGCAAGCGAACTTCGGGCTGCCTCCCTGGAAGGACGGGCACGGAGCGTGGGAGCTCCGCGTCTCCCACTGGCGCGGGCCGGTCGCCGCGCTCGAGGTCTGGCAGGACTGGAGCTACGGCGGGCGCTGGCACCACCTCTTCGGCCGGCTCACGTACCGCGGGCTCCCCGTGTTCGGGTTCGCGACGACGCCGTCCGGAGACCCGCTCGACGCCTACGGCCGCGTCCTCTACGTCGACACGCTCGACTCCGCTTACGGAGGGGGGTGGAGGCGCGAGAACGGATTCGTGGCGCGGAACCCGGACGGGACGTTCTGCTACGGGTTCGTGCCGCACGTCACGGCCCAGGGCGAGCGCCGGCCGCCGGGTAACGGAAAGCGCTACCGCGTTGCGGTGTCGGGGCCGGGAGTCACGCCGGACGTGGTGTGGGAGGGGGCGGCTCTCTCCGACTTCGATTCCAACAACCCGGACGACGTCGCCCTCGAGACGCGCATGAACGAGCTCCAGCGGACGCTGATGGCCCGCTCGAGCCCTTGCCACCCGTAGCGATCAGCTGCGCGGATGCGACCTGTCGTAGACGCGCCGCAGGCGGCGGGCGTCGACGTGGCTGTAGATCTGGGTCGTCGACAGCGACGCGTGCCCGAGCAGCTCCTGGATGACGCGGAGATCGGCGCCACCCTCGAGGAGATGCGTCGCGAACGCGTGGCGGAGGCGGTGCGGGTGACGAAGAAGGCGGCGAACCGTGCTGGTGTCGAGCCGCCGGCCGCGCGCCGACAGGAAGACGGCGTCGTCGGCACCCCTCGCGAGCGCCGGTCGCCCCGTCTGCAGGTAGCGCGCGAGGTGGTAAGCAGCCTCCTCGCCGAGCGGAACGACGCGCTCCTTGTTCCCCTTGCCCCGGACGTGAACGACCTCGCGGTCGAAGTCGACGTCGAGGAGATCGAGCGTCACCGCTTCCTGGCTTCGTAGTCCGGCGGAGTACAGGAGCTCGAGCAGAGCACGATTGCGAAGGGCGAGCGGCGAGTCGCCCTCGGCACGCTCGAGCAGCTCGTCGATCTCGGCCTGCTTCGGGGCATCCGGGAGCCGACGGGATCGGCTCGGCGCCAGCGAGCCCTCCGGGACGCGCGCCGGGCCGAACGTGTACCGCAGGCACGAGCGAACGGCCGCGAGGCGCCGCGAGATCGACGACGCGGAGAGCCGGTCGCGGCCGCTGCCGAGCTCCGCGACCCAGTCCGAGAGCACGCGGGCGTCGACGTCGTCCAGGGTCAGTCGGCGGACCTCGAGCCAGGCGGCGAACGAGCGAAGGTCGCTGCCGTAGGCGCGCCGGGTCGCGTCGGAGAGCCCTCCGTGCTCGAGAAAGCGCTCGATCGCCGCGACGGTGTCCACGTCCCGACGTTTCGCCGTGCTGCGCAGGTCGCCTTCTGCCAGGCACCCTGTAGGCCGTGCCGGGACGACGCTTCGACGCCTTCATCTCCGACGAGCCCGTCGAGCGTCCCTCCGATCCTGCGGTCCGCAAGGCGAACCTGCGCCGGATCTTCCCGCTCTTCCGTTCGTACCGCGCGCGGCTGGGAGCCGTCTGCGCGCTGATCGTCTTCTCCGCGGCGATCGGCGTGATCTCGCCGTTCCTGCTGCGAGAAGTCCTCGACGTCGCCATTCCCGACCAGAACATGCGGCTCCTCACCGTGCTCGTCGCCGGGATGGTCGTGATCCCGATCGTCACGGGGATCATCGGCGTCTATCAGACGCTCCTCTCGAATCAGGTCGGACAGAGCGTCATGCACGACCTGCGCACGCAGGTCTACCGGCATCTCCAGCGGCTGTCGCTCGCGTTCTTCACGCGCACGCGTACCGGGGAGGTACAGAGCCGGATCGCGAACGACATCGGCGGGATCGACAACGTGGTCACCTCGACCGCGACCTCGGTGCTCTCGAACGTGACGACGGTGATCGCCACGATCGTCGCGATGTTCCTCCTCGACTGGAGGCTCGCCGTCTTCGCGCTCGCTCTCCTCCCGCTCTTCGTCTATCTGACGAAGCGGGTCGGCGCGCAACGAAAGAAGGTGACGGCCGAGCGGCAAGCCTCCCTCGCCGACGTCTCCTCGATCGTGCAGGAGTCGCTGTCCGTGTCCGGGATCCTGCTCGGCAAGACGATGGGCCGCGCCGACGACCTCGCGGAGCGCTTCGCAGGTGAGTCTCGACGCCTGGCCGACCTCGAGGTCCGAAGCCGGATGACGGGCCGCTGGATGATGGCGTCGATCCAGATGACGTTCGCGATCATGCCCGCGCTCGTCTACTGGTTCGCGGGCTGGTCGATCTCGAACGGCTCGCAGGCGATCACGATCGGGACGCTCGTCGCGTTCACGACCCTGCAGACGAGGCTGTTCTTCCCGATCGGCAGCCTGCTGGGCGTGCAGATCGAGGTGCAGAGCTCGCTCGCGCTCTTCGACCGCATCTTCGAGTACCTCGACCACGAGATCGACATCGCCGAAGGCGCCGAGTCGCTCGACACGCCGCGTGGGGAGGTGGCGCTCGACTCGGTGTGGTTCCGCTACAGCGACGCCGCGTGGACGCTCCAGGACGTCTCCTTCACCGTCGCGCCGGGCAGCAAGACGGCGCTCGTCGGCGAGACGGGGTCTGGCAAGACCACCTGCGCCTACCTCGTCGCGCGCCTCTACGACGCGACGCAGGGCACGGTCTCGATCGACGGCGTCGACGTGCGCGACCTGACGTTCCCGTCGCTCACCGACACCGTGGGCGTCGTCTCGCAGGAGACGTACCTCTTCCACGCGACCGTCCGCGAGAACCTCCGGTTCGCGAAGCCGAGCGCGACGGACGAGGAGATCGAGGAGGCGGCGCGCGCGGCGCAGATCCACGAGCTGATCGCGACGCTCCCGGACGGCTACGACACGATGGTCGGCGAGCGCGGCTACCGCTTCTCCGGCGGCGAGAAGCAGCGGATGGCGATCGCACGGACGATCCTCCGCAACCCGCCCGTGCTCGTGCTCGACGAGGCGACGTCGTCGCTCGACACGCAGACGGAGCGGCTCGTCCAGGAGGCGCTCGAGCGGCTCTCGGAGGGGCGCACGACGATCGCGATCGCGCACCGGCTCTCGACCGTCCGCGACGCCGACCAGATCGTCGTGCTCGATCGCGGCCGCATCGTCGAGATCGGGACGTACGACGAGCTGCTCGACCGCGGCGGCCGCTTCGCGGAGCTCGTCGCCGGCGACCAGCCGCTCGAGGCCGAGCTCGCCTGACTCAGGCCTCGAGCTGGATCTCGGCCGGGAGCTCGGAGACGCGCTCTCGTGGCTCGAGCTCGAGTCGGGCTCGGCCGTCGAAGTAGACGTACGCCGTCACGAGGGCCACGAACGGCATCGCCAGCGCGTAGACCACGCCGGCCACGATGTTGAGGAACCCGAGCGGGACGTCGGTGAGGAAGATGAGGATCGCTCCGAGCAGCGGCCCGAGGAGCAACGCGAGGGCCGCACTCACACCGACGAGGGAGGCGACGCGGAGCCAGTGATGCCGAACGAGTTCGCCGCTCCGGCGCAGGGCGGGGAGCGGCCGTCGGCGGTCCTCGAGCACCACGACGGGTGCGATGAGTGCCCAGCGGATGGCGAGCCAGATCGCCACCGGGATCAGGAACACGGTGGCCGTGAGCACGATCCACAGGGCCACCCAGATCGCGATCGCGCCGAGGAGCGGTCGGATGTGGCGCCATGCGAGGCGATACGCCTCGACGGCTCCGATCGGACGCCCGCCGTCGATCTCTACGAGCGCGCATGCTGCCGCCGCCTGGACGAGGCCGAGACCGAGGAACGTGAACGTCATGCCGACGATCGCCGCGACCAGCGCCCAGCTTCCCGCCGCTTCCCCGGTGACCACTCCGAGCAGGTCGATTCCCTCGAGCAGGAACCACTGCACCAAGGTGATCGCGAGCGAGATCGGTACGAGGAGGGCGCCGAGGCCCAGGAACAGGCCCGGTCGCTTCACGTACATGGTTCCCGACGCGGACAGGATCTGCCCCCACGAGCGCCTGCGACCGACGCGCCTCGGCGCGACCGGCGTCCACGTCGCCCGATACACGGCAAAGATCGACGAGCGCGAGGATGCCGCCGATGAAGAGCAGGGTCGGGAGTGGGTTGCGCAGCAGGCGGACGAGGCCGCGCGAGCCCGCGCTCGACGGCGGCACAGAAGAAGTCGGTGGTGCCCGTGCCGAAGAGGCCCGCCGGTCGGCACCGCATAGCTCCGGTCGCTCCAGCCCTCGGACCACGAGATCGGCTCCGTCCACTGGCGCTTCATGTTCGGTCCGGTCGGGCCGTTGAAGAACGCCTTCTGGAGCTCGCCCCAGCGACCCTCGAACGCGATCCAGGGATATGCCTTCACCGCCGCCACCGGATCGCTCGGGATCGTCTCCACACGCGGCGAGAGCTCCCGGTGCGGCCCTCTGGTGTCGTCGCAGCCGACGCCGGCCTCCGCTGAGCTGCCGAGCCAGAGAGCCGCGCTGTACTTGTTCGCGTGCGAGCCCGCCGCGGGATAGACGACCGGCCGCGTGCCGTTCACGACCTCGACCTTGTCGCCGTCCCACGCCGACGACGTCGCCCCTTCGTGCGCGCTGTAGCCGACCTCGACCGGATCACGGCCGAGCGCTTCGGCTGCGTCCGTCGCGTCGAAGTTCAGCTGGATCATCTCCCAGTCGCCCTCGTGGGTGTTGTTGAAGTCGTTGAAGGGATAGAAGAGCCAGTACTGGAGCGAGACCTTGCCCGGCCGGCTCGGCTCGGTGACGACGTGGGCGTAGACGACGGGGTCGTGGCCCTTGGTGAGGCGTTTCGCCCAGCGCTCGTAGTCGCACCCGGCGTCGAGTGGGTCGCCGGGGAAGTCGAGGTGGTACTCGTACCGGTCGACGAGGTCCGTGGCGGCCGGCGCGATCTTCACGAGATCCGTCGGATTCCACGGGCCGCGAAGTGCGACCGTCGGCTCGTCGAAGAGGAGGTCGACGTCGGTCGGGACGTAGGGCTCCCCGTGACCGCACTCCTCGCGCTGCTCGACGAGCCGCACGATCGGCGCGTGGCGCTCTGCGAGCGCCTTCTCGTCCGAGTAGTCGGCGGTAGAGGCAGGCGTCGACGATCCCCGCCACAGCGAGGACCACCAGGAAACAACCGACCCGGACCATCGCGCGGATTCTCTGTTCCCCCGCGGACGGTCCGATCCGCTCCGACGCCGGCCCCCGCGCGAGAGTGACCGGTGAGCAGGCGAAATCCTTGCACGTCCGCGTAGGATTGGGTTTCGTGATCGCGATCGTTCCCGACCGGGACGAGCTCGCTCAACACGGGATCTCCGTGCGTGGGCATGTCTACTGGCATCCCACGACCGCGCAGCTCTACGAGCACGCGCTCGCGCGCGGGGAGGCCCGCCTCGCCGAAGGCGGGCCGCTCGTCGTCGACACGGGCGAGCACACCGGCCGCTCCCCGAAGGACAAGTTCGTCGTCCGCGAGCCGGGCTCCGCGTCGCGCATCTGGTGGGGCGACGTGAACGCCGAGATCTCGGAAGAACGCTTCGACCAGCTCCGGGACAAGGTGGCGCTGCGGCTGAGCGAGAGCGACGTCTACGTCATCGACGCCTTCGCCGGCGCGGATCCGGCGCATCGGTTGGCGGTGCGCGTGATCAGCGAGAGCCCCTGGCATGCCCTCTTCGCGAAGACGCTCTTCATCGACCCGACCGCCGAGGAGCTCGAGGAGATGGAGCCGCAGGCGCTCGTCCTCCATGCGCCGTCCGTGAACGCCTCGCCGGAGGAGGACGGGACGCGCAGCGAGACGTTCATCTGCCTCCATCCCTCGCGGGCGGAGATCCTGATCGGCGGGACGTACTACGCCGGCGAGATCAAGAAGTCGATCTTCACCCTCATGAACGATCGCCTTCCGCTCGAGGGCGTCTTCCCGATGCACTGCTCGGCGAACGTGGGCGCCAAGGAGAAGGTCGCGGTCTTCTTCGGGCTCTCGGGAACGGGCAAGACGACCCTCTCGGCCGACCCGGAGCGCGCCCTGATCGGCGACGACGAGCACGGCTGGGGCGACACCGGGGTCTTCAACTTCGAGGGCGGCTGCTACGCGAAGGTGATCCGCCTCTCCGAGGACGCGGAGCCGCAGATCTTCGCGACGACGCGCGCGTTCGGCACGGTGCTCGAGAACGTCGTGCATGGACGAGCGCGGCGTCCTCGATCTCGACGACGACTCGAAGACGGAGAACACGCGTGCGGCGTACAAGCTCGAACGCATCGCCAACGCGCTGCCGGAGAAGCGCGCAGGGCATCCGAGCGCGCTCGTGATGCTCACCGCCGACGCGTTCGGAGTGCTGCCTCCGATCGCGCGGCTCGACCGCGATCAGGCGATGTACTGGTTCCTCTCGGGCTTCACCTCGAAGCTCGCCGGCACCGAGATCGGCGTCACCGAGCCGCAGCCGACCTTCTCGACGTGCTTCGGCGCGCCGTTCCTTCCCCAACCGCCGTCCGTGTACGCGGGCCTGCTGGGTCGGAAGCTGGCCGAGCATCCGCACGTCGAGGTGTGGCTCGTCAACACGGGCTGGACCGGGGGCCCGTACGGCCGCGGCCACCGCATGCCGATCCAGGCCACGCGCGATCTCCTGCACGCGGCGCTCTCCGGGAAGCTGGACAGCGTCGAGTACCGCGTCGACGACGTGTTCGGGCTGGAGGTGCCGGTGAGCGTCCCCGGTGTCGATCCCGCTCTCCTCGACCCGCGCTCGACCTGGGCCGACCCTGACGCCTACGACGCGAAGGCCGCCGAGCTCGCGGCCATGTTCCGCGCCAACTTCGCGAAGTTCGACGACGTCGAGCCCGGGCAGTCGCCGCCGCAGGCCCTCGCTGAGCCGTTCTTACCCAGGATTCACACTCACGCGGCTATAAGGGTCACGTGGCGCTCCTGAACCTGCGGCGGCTCGCCGCCTTGCTCTCGGGGGCGCTCCTCATCGTGGCGCTCGCCGCTCGTCGCCGCGCATGGCGCCTCCGCGAATGCCAACCCGGCCTGGGCCCGGACGATCGACGCCTACGCGCAGCCACGAGCCTCGGAGCTGTCGGCAGCGCAGGCTCCGGCGGGGTACCGAGGTGGTCCGATCACGACCTCGACCGGCGAGACCGTGGACGTGCGCGTCTCGGACGCGCTCCCGGCCGACACGGTGACGCCGGAGAGCTGGGCCGAGTTCCTCGACACACATGACGCACGGGCCCGAGCTCGCGCAGCTGACCGTGTACATCCTCACGTTCGACGAGGTCCAGCAGGTCTGCGGGACGCAGGCGCTCGGCTGCTACGCGCGCGACGAGCTCGTCGCGCCGGGCGAGACGGAGTTCGACACGACGCCCGAGGAGGTCGTGCGGCACGAGTACGGGCATCACATCGCGTATCACCGGCTGAATCCGCCCTGGTCGGCGATCGACTGGGGCCCGAAGCGGTGGGCGAGCGAAGCGAACGTCTGCGCGCTCGTCGGCCGCAAGGAGGCATTCCCGGGCGACGAGACGACGAACTACACGCGGAACCCGGGCGAGGCGTGGGCGGAGGTCTACCGGCTCATGGACGAGCGAAAGGCCGGGATCACGACGGCGACCTGGCCCATCATCGCGCCCAGCTTCTTCCCCGCCGACCCCGCCCTGACGGCGGCCGAGCAGGACGTCACGCAGCCGTGGACCGCTCCGCACACGACCCTCCTCTCGCGCGTCGTCGGCAAGAAGACGCCGCGCGTCTGGTGGATTCCGCTCGCGACCCCGCTCGACGGCGACGTGCGTGTCAGCGCGACGGTTCCCGGGAGGGGCGGCTCGGTCGACGTCGCGCTGGTCGGCGCGGATCGCAAGACCGTCGTTCGCCGCGCTCAGTGGGTGAGCCAGCGCGTGAAGCGACTCGACGGCTCGATCTGCGGTCAGCGGTCGCTGTTCGTCCGAGTGACGGAGAAGGGTCTCCTCGGCCGCATCCGCGTCTCGGTGACGACCCCGTGACGCGAGCACTGGCGGCGGCAGCTCTCGTCGCCGTCGTTGCCTGCAGTAGCGCGGCGGCATCCGCAGCGCATGGCCGTGCTCCGGCGCATGGTCTCCGGAGCTCCGTCGCCTCCGCCGGCGAGTCCGCCGCCGAGGCGCAGGCGACCTCGGCCGCGACCGCATGGTGCGGCGCCGAGGCGCAGACGGATCGCGTACCGAACGGCGTGTCCGGGGATCCCGTCCACTGGGTCTATCTCATCCCTTCCGACGGCGCGGACAATCTCCCGGCGGTTGCGACCGCGATGCAGTCGGACGCGGAACAGATCGACGCCTGGTGGCGCGGACAGGATCCCACCCGTACTCCCCGGAACGACGTCGCCACGTTCTCGTGCGGAACGCAGCTCGACATCACGACCGTGCGCTCGACCAGGTCGAGCGCGCAGCTCACGTCCACGTCGGCGCGTTTCCCGGCCATCGCGGACACGCTGCAGCGCGCCGGGCTCACGTCGTCGCTGACGAAGTACCTCGTCTACTACGACGGACCCGTCGACGACGACAACATCTGCGGCCAGGGTGGAAGCGACGGGAGCGGCTTCGGGGTCGCGGTCGTCTACTACCGCTCGTGTGCGGGCGTGTCGACGGCAGCAGTCGCGGCACACGAGTTCCTGCACACGATCGGCGCCGTGCCGAGCGCGGCCCCGAACGACTGCCCTGGAGACAACAGCGGGCACACCTGCGACGACGAGAGCGACATCATGTACCCCGCCATCGGCGGCGAGGGGCTGTCCGCGAAGGTGCTCGATCCCGGTCGGAACGACTACTACGGGCACCCGAGCGCGTGGCTCGACACGCAGGACTCGGCGTGGCTCGTGCGCCTCGACAGCCAGGCGCCGCTCGCTCTGACCGTCTCCGGCACCGGCACCGTCATGGCCGACGTGCCCGGACTCCAGTGCTCGGCGACCTGCACGACGACGTGGAACTCCGGCCAGGCGCTCGCCCTCACGGCGGCGCCGGGCACGGGCATGAAGCTCGTGCGCTGGGGCGGAGCATGCACGGGGAGCGCGAGCTGCAGCGTCACCGTGAATCCCGGCGCGCGCGTGTCCGCGCTCTTCGCGCCGGTGACCTTCCGCCTGGCGGTCTCGGTGGCCGGCAGGGGCAGCGTGCGAAGCTCGGGGTCGGGGATCACATGTCGCCCCAGGTGCTCCGCGAGCTTCCCGTCGTACGCTCCTGTGCGCCTCATCGCCGCGCCGGCGAAAGGCTGGAAGCTTCGAGGGTGGTCGGGTGCCTGCCGCGGGTCGAAGAAGACGTGCACGGTGCCGATGAGCGCGGCGACGAGCGCCCGCGCCACGTTCGTCCGCTCCCGCGCGTAGCCACGCGAGGGCGGCCGGCCTTTGTGTAGCGTCCTCCGCGATGGAGGTCATGCACGACGTCGTCGTCGTCGGGGCTGGCTGTGCCGGCATGCGTGCCGCCATCGAGGCTTTCGACGCGGGTGCGAGCGTCGGCGTGGTGACGAAGCTGCACCCGACGCGCAGCCACTCGGGCGCGGCGGAGGGCGGTATCAATGCGGCGCTCGGGAACGCCGCCGAGGACAGCCCCGAGACGCACGCATTCGACACGGTCAAGGGCTCCGACTACCTCGGAGACCAGGACGCGATCGAGATCCTCGCGAACGACGCGCCCGGGGACATCTACCAGCTCGAGCACTGGGGCTGCGTCTTCTCGCGGAACGACGAGGGCAAGCTCGCGCAGCGACCGTTCGGGGCCGCCGGCTCGCCGCGGACGGTGTACTCGGCCGACATCACCGGCCACGTGCTCATCCACGTCCTCTACGAGCAGCTCATGAAGCGGATGGAGCAGGGGCCGATGGACGTCCACGAGGAGTACTTCGCGTGGCGTCTCGTGATCGAGGACGGCCGCTGCGTCGGAGTGATCTGCTGGGATCTCGTGCAGGGTGGCCTGAAGCTCGTCACCGGGAAGTCGATCGTGCTCGCAACCGGCGGCATGGGCCGCATCTACCGGGCGACGACGAACGCATACGCATGCAACGGCGACGGCATGGCAATGGCGCTGCACGCCGGCCTTCCGCTCAAGGACATGGAGTTCATGCAGTTCCACCCGACAACGCTCTATCCGAGCGGCGTCCTCATCACCGAGGGCTGCCGGGGCGAGGGAGGGTTCCTGATCAACCGTGACGGCGAGCGCTTCATGGCGCGCTACGCGCCGAACGCCCTCGAGCTCGCGTCGCGCGACGTCGTGTCGCGCTCCGAGACGACGGAGATCGAAGGCGGCCGTGGCCTCAACGGGTCGGTGCTCCTCGACCTGCGCCACCTCGGCGCCGAGCGGATCCTCACGCGCCTTCCCGGCTCGCGCGAGCTCGCGATGACGTTCGCAGGCGTCGACCCGATCTACGACCCGATCCCCGTCCGGCCCGGCGCCCATTACCACATGGGCGGCGTGTCGACGGACAACTGGGGCGCGACGGAGGTCCCGGGTCTGTACGCGGCCGGTGAGGTCGCGTGCGTCTCCGTTCACGGTGCGAACCGTCTCGGGGGCAACTCGCTGATGGAGACGATCACCTTCGGCCGGCGCGCAGGCCAGGCGGCGGCCGAGCACGCGCTCGTCACTCCGCAGCCGGCCGTGACCGAGGCATCCCTCGCCGACGCCGAGCGCGACCTGCGCACCCTGCTCGACCGCACCGAGGGCGAGCGCCCCTGGAAGATCCGCGACGAGCTCGGCGCCTCCATGCTCGAGAACTTCGGCGTCTTCCGCTACGCCGAGCGCATGGAGCACCAGCTCGACGTCGTCCAGGGTCTCCGCGAGCGGTACCAGCGCGTCGTCGTCGAGGACAAGGGCGACGTCTTCAACACCGACCTGACCCAGGCGATCGAGCTCGGGTCCATGCTCGACCTCGCGTGGGTGATGGTGCAGGCCGGGCTCGCCCGCGAAGAGAGCCGCGGCTCCCACTCGCGTCCCGCGGACTTCCCCGAGCGCGACGACGAGCGGTTCCTCCACCACTCGATCACACGGTGGGTCGACGGTGCTCCCGAGCTCTCCACCGAGGCTGTCCGCATGACGAAGTACCAGCCCGAGGTACGTTCTTACTAGCGTGATGCAGGTCGCTCTCAAGATCTGGCGGTACGACGCCGTGAAGGGCGAGCGCGCTCTCCGCGAGTACGAGGTCGACGCGCCCGAGGAGGCGACGCTTCTCGACTGCCTCGACATCGTCAAGGACCAGCACGACGGGTCGCTCGCCTACCGCAAGAGCTGCCGCATGATGATCTGCGGGTCGTGCGGGATGCGCGTGGACGGCGCCGCCGTTCTCGCCTGCAAGATGCGCATGTACGAGATCGCGCAGGCGGGCCACGTCCCGGTGATCTCCGCCATGGGGAACCTCCCGATCGTCAAGGACCTCGTCGTGGACATGGGGCCGTTCTGGGGGAAGATCCGAGCCGTCCAGCCCTGGCTCGAGCCCGGCTATTCCGATCCGGGTGAGAAGGAGAACATCGTCCCGCAGGAGCAGATGGACGTGATCCACAAGGAGTCCCTCTGCATCATGTGCGGCTGCTGCGTCTCCGAGTGCAACTCGATGGAGTCCGATCCGGACTTCCTCGGCCCGGCGGCTCTCGCGAAGGGGATGCGCTTCGTCGGCGACCCTCGTGACCGGGCGACCGTCGAGCGGCTCCAGTCCTACTCCGAGGAGCACGGGATCTGGGACTGCACCCGCTGCTACTTCTGCCAGGAGCGCTGCCCGAAGGGCGTCGATCCGCGCGATGCGATCGCGAAGCTCGGCGCCGAGGCGATGAGTGTTGGCATCGACTCCGACATGGGCGCGAAGCACGCCAAGTGGTTCGTGACGTCTGCCAAGACCACCGGGTGGCTCCGCGAGACGGAGCTCGTCCCGAAGACGCAGGGCGTGGCGAAGTCGCTGAAGGAGGTCAAGTTCGCGATGGGCCTCCTCCGCCACGGCAAGGTGCCGCCGCCGTTCCCGCCGCACGTCGCCGAGCACGTCGGCGAGGCGCGCGCGCTCTACGACCTCGTGAAGGAACAGGGCAAGGACGGCGCCAGCGGCATCGCCCAGGTGGAGAAGGCGCTCGGCCACCTCGAGCACGCGGACGACGGCGGCGAGGCCGCCGCGCGCGGGCCGTATGGCGAGGGGTCGTTCGCGAAGCCCTACCTGCCGGAAGAGCAGCCCGCTCCGTGAGAACCGTCGCCTACTACAAGGGCTGTCTCGCCTCGCTGTCGGCAAAGGAGCTCGACACGTCGACGCAGGCGCTCGCGCCGATGGTCGGGCTCGAGCTCATCGAGCTCGAGGCGGTGACGTGCTGCGGCGCAGGTGACATCCACGAGGCCGAGCCGGACTACTACCTCCACCTCAACGCGCGCATCCTCGCGTACGCCGAGTCGACGGGCGCCGACACGCTCATGACCATCTGCAACGTCTGCACGCTGAACCTGCGGCAGGCCAACCACGCGCTCAAGGGCGACGCCGAGCTGCTCGCGCGCGTCAACGAGAACCTCGTCTCGGTCGGTGCTCCCTCGTACTCCGGAAGCGTCGAGGTCATGCACTTCCTCTGGCTGATCTCGGCAGGCGAGGGGTACGAGCTCCTCCTGGGCGCGGCGCACAAGGGCCTCAAGGGGCTGAAGATCGCGCCCTTCTACGGCTGCCAGATCCTGAGGCCGTCCAAGCTCCTCGGCTTCGAGGATCCCGACCGGCCCGAGTCGCTCGAACGCATCATCACGGCCTGCGGCGGCGAGCCCGTCGACTACCCGGCGAAGGTGAAGTGCTGCGGCTTTCCGATCATCCAGGCGCGCGAGGACGTGGCGCTCGCGGAACTCATCCAGCCGATCGAGCAGGCGAAGGAGGCCGGCGCCGACGCGATGGTCACGCCGTGCCCGCTCTGCCACCTCTCGCTCGACGCGTGGCAGTCGAAGCTCCAGAAGCAGACCGGCAGGGACTTCCAGATGCCGATCCTGCACCTCTCGCAGCTCGTGGGGGTCGCCGCGGGGATCGACTCGTCGGAGCTCAAGTTCAAGCGTCACGTCGTCTCGGTCGCACCCGTGACCGAGAAGCTGTCGGTCTGATCGCCTCGCGGATCGACGCAAGCGTCGATCCGCGAGAAGACTTCGCCGTGACCTGGATCGTCCTTGCACTTGTCCTGGTCGGCCTTGCGCTCGTCGCGTGGGGGTGGTTCGAGGCGGGCTGGCTCCGGCGGCGCGTGGTCGAGGTCGAGCTCGCGGGCGTGCCGGCCGAGCTCGACGGACTGCGCATCGCGCACCTCTCGGATCTGCATCTCGGGGTTCCCTCGCGCGGCCGCCGGGCGGTCGCCCAGGCCGTCGACTGGGTGATCGAGCGGAAGCCGGACCTCGTGTGCATCACCGGGCGATCTCGTCTCGCGGCAGGTCAGGAATGGGCGAGCTCGAGCGCCTCCTGGCCAGGCTCGGGCGGTGCTACGTCGTCCTCGGCAACCACGACTTCGCCGACAGCCGCGACCCGTTCTCGCAACGCGTCGATACCGACGCTCTCGGGCGAATCGACGGGATCATCCTGTTGACTGACCAGTCGATCACCGTCGAGATACGCGGTCGGCGCGTCCAGCTCGTCGGCGTGGATCCACGCACGTACGCGCGTCGTGAAGCGCGCCCGGATGCGTTGATCGACCAGTCAGTCGACCTCCACATCCTCCTCTGCCACTTCCCCGGGATCGTGCGGCACATCCCACCCGTCTTCGATCTCGTCCTGTCCGGCCACCTTCACGCGGGCCAGATCGTCCTGCCCTATCCCGGTGGGAAGCTCCGGCTCGCCCACCTGCGGGCGCACGACGTCGAGGGCGTCTACGACTACGGGAAGACGAAGCTGCACGTCTCGCCCGGCCTCGGGACGACGTTCGTGCCGTTCCGCCTCTTCGCGAGACCGGAGGTCACGGAGGTGGTTGTACGATCGACGTGATGGAGGCCCCTGTCATCTCCGCGGACGTCCTGGCTCGCTACGCGGGCGACGCCGCGCAGGAGGTCGAGGGGGTGTCGGGCCTCGCGCGCGATGCGGCGGAGGTCACGAGCACCGGCGAGCGGGCGGACGTCGTCGTCCATCTCGAGCTCGAGTGGGGTGCGGGCGCCGGAGATGTCGCGCGGCAGGTACAGGCGCGCGTCGCCGACTACCTCGGAAGGATGGCGAACCTCGAGATCGGCTCGGTCGACGTCGTCGTCGAGCGCGTCGGCGCGCCGCCCGCGAAGCAATGATCTCCCGGCTCGCCGGCCTCACCGGCGCGACGCTCGAGACCGCGCCGTCCGTGTGCCAGACCTGCGCGTGGTGGCAGAGCCGCGGCAACCGCGAGGCGGAGAAGCGCAAGTGGATCGAGCGAGCCGAGGAGGAGTGGGGGGCGTGGGGCTCCGTCTACCGGGACGACGACGGCCGCGTGCTCGGATCGATGCAGTACGGGCCAGCGTCGCTCTTCCCTCGGGCGGCCGACCTGCCGGCCGGCCCGCCGTCCGAGGACGCGGTGCTCGTCACGTGCGCGTACCTCCTCACCGAGACGCAGCCGTGGGTGGAGCAGTCGCTCTTCCTGGCCGCGATCGGCGAGGCGCGCGACAAGGGCGCACGGGCGCTCGAGGCGTTCGCCTATCGCTACCGCGAGGGGTCGTCGCCGGCGGAGCGCTTCCTCGTCCATCGCACCGTCTTTCCCCGCGACTTCCTCGCGGACTTCGGCTTCCGCACGCTGAGGACGTCGGGACGCATCGAGCTCGCGCGCCTCGATCTCGGCGGGCTCCAGCCCGTCGAGGAGGGAACGCGAGAGAAGGTGTTGAGCGCCGTTCGCGAGGCGTTCACGCCGGCGCCGGCGCCGGCCCCGCCGAGCGGCGGCTAGCTCGCTCGCTGCCCGAAGTAGCTCGGAAGCGACGCGCCCACGAGCAGCTCGGCGATCTGGATCGCGTTGAGCGCCGCACCCTTCCGGAGGTTGTCGCAGACGAGGTAGAGCATGAGGCCGTTTTCCGACGCCGCATCTGCGCGCACCCGACCGACGAGAACCTCGTCGCTACCGATCGCGTGGCCGTGCGACGGCACCTTCTCGAGCTGCAATCCCGGCGCCTCGGCGAGGATCCGCTCGGCGTCCTTCGGGGAGAGCGGCTCCTGGGTCTCGATCCACACGGACTCGGCGTGGCCGACGACGACCGGAACGCGAACGCACGTCGCGCTCAGCGGAAGCTCGGGGAGCTCGAGGATCTTGCGGGTCTCGTCTCGGAGCTTCGCCTCCTCGTCGAACTCGACGCCGTCGAACTCCCAATCCATTCGCAGCAGGTGGTCGTCGGGCTCCTCCGCCCGGAGATCCTCGATCGCATCGGAGCCCGCTCCGGAGACCGATTGGTACGTGGCAACGCGGACGTTGCGAAGCCCGACGGCGTCGTGCAGGGGTGCGAGCACCATGGTGAGCGGGATCGTGCAGCAGTTCGGGTTCGCGATGATTCCCGCGTGCTCGAGCGCGCGCTCGCCGTTCACCTCGGGGACGACGAGCGGGACACCCTCCTCGAGCCGGTACGCGGACGACTTGTCGATGCAGATCGCGCCCGCGGCCTGCGCGACCGGGACGAGCTCGCGGCTGCAGCTGCGTGCCGACCGAGAAGAAGCAGAGGTCGAGGTCGCCCGCACCGAGCGCGTTCGGCGTGGCCTCCTCGACTTCGAGCGTCCCGACCGTTGCGCCTGCGGAACGCCAGGACGCGAACGCGCGGATGTCTCCGTAGCCGCGGTCGAGGAGGTACTCGAGCGTCACCTGTCCGACCGCGCCAGTCGCTCCAACGACACCGATGCGGAGTTCCGGGTCGATCATCGCGCCCCAGTGTACGGACGGTGCGAAAACGAGCCCCGAAAAACACTGAACCGGCTGACCCGAAGGCCCGCCGGTTCAGTGGGTGGAACCTATGACAGCTCGTCAGCGGCATGCAACCCCCACACGTGACGAGAAAGCCGCAAATTGCGGAAGAAACGTCCCGCTACATCGCGCGCCGGCCCGCAAGGGCTCGGCCCAGCGTCACCTCGTCCGCGTACTCGAGATCCCCGCCGACGGGAAGCCCGCTGGCGAGCCGCGTGACCTGCACCTTCCCGCGCAGGCGGTCGGCGAGATAGGCGGCCGTCGCCTCGCCGGTCATCGTCGGGTTCGTCGCCAGCACGACCTCGCCCACGCCGTTACGCTCGACCCGTCCGAGGAGGTCGGCGATCCGAAGGTCGTCCGGCTCGACACCGTCGAGCGGTGACAGAGCACCTCCCAGGACGTGGTAGAGACCCCGGTACTCGCCCGTCCGCTCGACGGAGACGACGTCGACCGGCTGCTCGACCACGCAGATCACCGAGCGGTCGCGGCGTGCGTCGGCGCAGATCGCGCAGAGCTCCTCCTCCGTGAGATTTCCGCACTCGCGACAGAACCGGACGCGAGCCTTCACGTCCTCGATCGCGTGCGCGAGCTCGAGCGCGTCCTCGGGGCGCGTCGAGAGGATGTGGAACGCGAGTCGTTGCGCGGTCCGGCGACCGATGCCGGGCAGCTTCGTCAGCTGCGTGACGAGGTTCTCGACGGCCGGGCTGAGCACGGCGAGAGCCTAGCCGTCTCTTTCGGACACCCCGACGACGAAGCCGGTTCGGTCAGGCTCCGGGCATCAGTCCGCCGAGGTCGCCGAGTCCGCCGGGCATGAGGCCCGACATCTTCGACTCCATCAGCGCACGGCCCGACCGGAGCGCCTCGTTCACGGCCGCCAGCACGAGATCCGCCAGCAGCTCGGGGTCGTCCGGATCGATCGCGCGTGGGTCGATCGTGATCGACACGACCTCGCCGGCACCGTTCGCCTTCACCGTGACCATCCCGCCTCCGGCGGAGGCCTCGACGATCTCGCTCGCTGCCTCCTCCTGCGCCTTCGCGAGCTCTTCCTGCATTCGCTGTGCTTCCTGGAGCATCTTGTTCATGTCGAATTTCATGCGTCTGGTTCCTCCACCTCTTCGGCATCGAATCGTTCCTTGAGCGCTGCGATGAACATGTCCTCGCCCGCAGGCTCGTCGTCTGATGGCTCGGTCTCGACGTGTCCCTCGCCCGACTCGAGCACGACCGAGAGCTTGCGCCCGGTGACCTCGTAGAGCGCATCGCGGATGAGGCCGATGTTCTGCGGCTCCGCCACCTGTCGGCGGTGGAAGTCCGCACCGGCGGGGAACTCGAGCGTCAACGTGTCCTCGGCGAGGTCGGTCGGCCGCGCCTCGGTCAGCAGGCTCGCGACCGGGATCGACCGCTCGCGGACGGCATCGAGAATGCTGCGCTCCCAGGCCTCGGTGACCTGTTCGAGCTCGACCTGGGGCGCGTCTGGCGTCTCGTTGGCCTCGGGAGGGGGAGCCGGCCGGTCTCGCGTCTCAGTACGGGGCTCCGGCTCGCGAGCGGGCGTTGTGTGCGTTGCGACCGTGGGAGCGCGAGCCTCGAGAAGCTCGACGCGATGGGCCAGCGACTCGCGCGAGAGATCCGAGTGGGGCCGCGTCACCTTCACGAGCGCGAGCTCGAGAGGCAGGCGCGGGTCGGCGCCCTGGCGGATGTCGTCGACGGCGACCGCCAGGAGGTCGATGAGACGGAGCACCGTCGGCTCCGGGAGCTGGTTCGCCTGTTCGCGGAGGAGGTCCTTCGCGTCCTCGGTCACCGGGAGCGACTCCGGGACGTGGCCCATGTGCTGGACGAGCAGCAAGTGCCGCAGGTGTTCGAGCAGGTCGTTGACGACGCGGCCGAGATCTTGCCCGCGTTCGGCCAGCTCTTCGATGAACAGGAGCGCTCCGGCCGTGTCGCGGTCGACGACCATGTCGCAGAGCCGGAGGAGAGATTCCTCCTCGACCGCTCCGACGAGCTGGAGGACCGACTGTGCGTCGATCGAGTTGTTCGTCGCCGCGGCGAGCTGGTCGAGCGTCGACACGGCGTCACGGAACGAGCCGCGCGCCGCCCGGGCGATCAACGACAGCGCGGAGTCCTGCGCCTGGATTCCCTCGCCCTCCGCGACGCGGCGAAGGAGTGTCACGACCTCCGTCAGCCGCGGGCGCTGGAACACGAACGTCTGGCACCGCGAGCGCACGGTGGCGAGCACCTTCTGCAGCTCGGTCGTGCAGAAGACGAAGACGAGATGCGGGGGAGGCTCCTCGATGAGCTTGAGCAGTGCCTGCCAAGCTGCGTCCGTGAGCTGGTGGGCCTCGTCGAGGATGTAGACCTTGTAGCGCCCCTCCACGGGCTGGAGCACGACGCGCTCGCGGATCTCGCGGATGTCGTCGATACCGCGCTGGGACGCAGCATCCATCTCGACGACGTCCAGCGAGGTGCCGTTCGCGATCGCGAGGCAGACCGGGCAGGTCATGTCCGGCGAGGGCGACGGTCCGGGCGTGCCGGCGCAGTTCAGCGCCTTCGCGAGGATGCGCGCCATCGATGTCTTCCCGGTCCCGCGCGGACCGGCGAAGAGGTATGCCTGGCGCACCTGGTCGTGCTCGATGGCGTTCTGCAACGTCCGGACGACCGCCTCCTGCCCGACGACCTCGTCGAATCCCTGCGGGCGGTACTTCCGGTAGAGCGCGGGTCATACTGAAGGATTCAAGCAGCTGGGGAAGTGGCACGGATCGGGGCCTCCGCGGAGCGACTCGCGCGAGGCTGGCTCGGAGCAGTTTCTCCTCACCTGCGGGTGAGGGCATCGCGAATGCGTGCGTCTCCGCCAGTGTTTTCGTCGTAGGCGCGCAGCCGTATTCCGTACAGGGCGCGCCGAACAAGCCTCACGCGCCGCGCCAACTTTTCGCGAAGACCGAGCTGCTCGCAACGACGTGCAGCCGTCGTCGTCTCGGCGTGGACGAAGGACGTAAACCCACCCGTCGCGATCATGAGCTCGCGAACCACCCTCTCGGACCCGGCAGGACAAACGTGTCGTGCAGGGCGACGGTGGCGTCGTCCAGCAGGTGCGGCACCCAGAGCTCGAAGTCTCGTCGGACGCTCTCGTACTCGTGGTTCCCGTCGATCCACAGGAGCGAGATCGGCCGCGACCAGTTTCGGGCGACGTCCTCGGACGTGGCGACGATGATCTCCGCCTGGTCGGCGACACCTGCCCGGCTCAAGATCGCGCGGAGGGTATTTGCCGTCGTCTCCCCTTTCTCGCGGAGGTGCGTCCCGGTATGCGGGTCGATCGCGACGATCCGCGCACCGCGGCCAGCCTTGGCGCCGGCTGCGAGCCAGATCGTGGAACGTCCCTGCCAACTTCCGATCTCTACGATGCACCCATGCGGCTCGGCCTTCAATGCCAGGCGATAGAGCAGTCGGCCCTCCTCAGGTCCGAGCCACCCGTCCACCTCGGCCACGATTCGTTTCGACGTCTCCCTCAAGCAGGGATTCGCTCGATGGAGGGAGAACTCGATCGACCATAATGTTTATCAATCTCTAGCGGCCTCCGGGTCGACCGTCAATCCTCGGCAGGCTGGGGCGCCAACCTTGACGCCCCGGTCCCTCCTCTCCCAGGATTAGTTGGGCGGGGAAGCGGGGAGGTTGACATCCAAGCTCTGGTGCCAGATGAGCGATATCAGTACGACGACCGGCCGGACGGCGTATCGACCCTCCGGCACTACCTGAACGTCCTCTGGAGGGGAAGGTGGATCGGCCTCGTAGCGATCGGGCTGGTCGTGCTCGTCGCGCTCCTGGCGACGCTACGCCAGCAGTCGATGTACGAGGTCTCCGCCGACGCGCTGATCAATCGACAGGAGGTCGCGACGACAAGTGTGATAGGCCAGACGCCAGCGCTTGACGACGCCGCGCGGACGATGGAGACGCAAGTCAGGCTGGCGAGGATCCCGGCCGTCCTCGAGCGCACGATTGCAGATGCCGGCGTCACCGGGCTGTCGGCGAGTCGACTGAGCGCGCACTCGAGTGTGTTTCCCCTCGCGGACATCCTGAGATTCAGCGTTTCCGACCACGACCCCGGGCGAGCGGCGAGCCTTGCGAGCGCATACGCACGCGCATTCGTGCGCTACCGACGTGAGCTCGACACGTCTGGGTTGGCGCGCACGCTGGAGCAGCTGAGAAGCCAGATGCGCCAGCTCCAGGCTGCCGGGAAGAGTAATTCGGCCCTCTACGTGCGGCTCGCTGACCGCGAGCAGCAACTCGAGACGCTGAGGACGCTTCGCTCGTCGAACGTCTCAGTCGTCCGCACGCCAGCGGCCGCGGATGCGGACAAGGTCGCGCCTCGGCCGCGCCGCACGCTGGCGATTGCCTTGGTCATCGGCGTCGTCGTCGGGCTGATCCTGGTCTTCCTGCGGAGAGCCTCAGCACGAAGCCTCGCGACGGAGAACGAGGTCGAGGCATTGCGTGCCGGCATGCCCTTTCTCGGCCGCCTTCGACTGGGCGTAGAGGGCGACGTATGGCGATCATCGGTCGGGGCACGGGGTGACGATGGTGACGCCATCCACGGGCTGAGGACGAATCTCGAGCTTGCGAACGCCCAGATCGGTGCACGAACGATCATGGCACGAGCCCACGGTGGAGTGAGGGGAAGAGCGAGGCAACCGCACGGCTCGGGGGTGCGCTCGCACGCGCGGGGCATCGCGTAATACTCGTCGACCTCGATATGCGCCGGCTTCGCTCAGTCGGCTCCTCGGGCTCGACGACCGGCTCGGGTTGTCTGCCGTTCTCCGCGGCGAATGCGATCTGAGTCAGGCCGTGGTCTCCTTGAGCGCGGGCGGGCCTGAACGAGACGTCTCATCGCGCTTGAACGGCCGGCCGAACGGCGGCCCGCTCCTCGAAGCGGTCGCGGCGGGCGCGATGGACGGTCATCCTGCCGAGATTCTCAGCTCCAAGGCGCTCGCAGACGTGCTCTTCGAAATCCGCGAAGCCGCCGACGTCGTGCTCGTCGATGTGCCGCCCCTTCTCGAAGCTCCGGACGCGGCAGCTCTGATTTCCCGGATGGACGCGGTGCTCCTCGTGGTGAGCTCAGCCGATGCACGCGGGCCAACACTGGCCGACGCGCGACGGGCGACCGATACCTGGAATCCCGCGATCCTCGGTCGCGCTAACCGAGGGCAAGGAGGCACCGCTGTCCGATTCCCCGTCTCGTCGAGTTCCGGCATCCCCCACCACCTCGGTCTCGGAGCCAGACCGGATCGCATGAGCACGCCGACGAGTGCAGGACGAATCAGGAGACTCGCTGCCGTCGCCCGCGGGAGAGGAAAACGGTTCCGGATCGAAGCGTCCGACCCGCGCACCGAAGGGTTCCATGCCGGCGATGCCGAGCCGCCGGCGTGGGTGGCTCGTTCGGCGCATGCTCATGCTGGCGGACTTATCCGGGCTGATGCTGGCATTCGCGGTCGCCGTGGTGCTCTTCAGGTCTCGAGTAGGCCCAACGGACCCGGTCACCCACGGTCGCGAGGTCTTGCTCTTCGTGGTCACGCTCCCCGGATGGATTCTGCTTGCACGGCTGTACGGCCTCTACGATCGCGATGAGGAACGGGCCAGTCACTCGACTCCGGACGATCTCGTCGGCGTCTTCAACCTCGTCACGGTCGGGACGTTCCTCTTCTTCGCGGGGTCGTGGATCACCGGTCTGGCCAAGCCCTATCCACCGAAACTCCTCACCTTCTGGGTGTTCGCCGTCCTCTTCGTCGAGCTCGCTCGAGTCGGGCGAGGACGTTCGCGCGCACGCGACGGTCCCAGTCCAGAACGCGGTCATCGTCGGCGTCGACTCGATCGCCAAGCTGGTCGCACAGAAGATCCTCGACCACCCCGAGTACGGAGTGAACATCGTGGGGTTCGTGGATCCGTTGTCGGATGCCGGAGCGGACGTGATCGGCGGGCTGACCGTCATCGGCAGCTCCGAGGACCTCCTCAACTCGTCGAGAGCAACGACGTCGAGGGGTCGTCGTCGCATTCTTCAACCGGCCCGTGGAGGAAGCGATCAATCTGCTCCGCGAGGCAAAGGACCTCGGTGTGCAGATCGACATCGTCCCGCGGCTGTTCGCTGCGGTAGGCCCGCCGGGCGCAGATTCACACGCTCGAGGGCTTCCCTCTGATCGGTCTGCCACCCGCCCGTCTCTGGCGCTCCTCGCTGTCGATCAAGCGGGGCCTCGACGTCTTTGTTTCCGCGCTGGGACTCGTGCTGCTCACGCCGCTCTTGGCCATCATCGCGCTTCGGATCAACTCGAGTCGCGCGGCCCTGTTTCTACAACATGCGCGTGTCGGACTGAACGTGCCCCCTCCGCCTCCTCAAGTTCCGCACCACCGTCCTCGAGCACTGCATCGGCGAGGGCTACGGAGGTAAAGCCGCGGCCGGCGAGCTGCAGCGCCTCCTCGAAAGCCCAAGTGCCCGCGACGAGTTCGAACGCACCCAGAAGCTGGCAGATGATCCGCGTGTCACCAGGTTCGGACGGTTCCTCCGTCGTACTTCGCTCGATGAGTTGCCCCAACTGGTGAACGTGCTCCGCGGAGAGATGAGCCTCGTCGGCCCCCGTCCGGTCACGGAGGTCGAACTCGGCCGCTACGAGGACGACGTCTCGACACTATTGAGCTTCAGGCCGGGGGTCACCGGATATTGGCAGGTCAACGGTCGTTCGCGGAACGTCTACGAGGAGCGCGTCCGCATGGACATCGCATACGTCCGTGGCTGGTCGTTGAAGTTCGACATGGCAGTGCTCGGCAAGACGGCTGTCGTGCTGGTCAAGGGACACGGCGCCTACTGACCGATCCACGAGGAGCGATCAGGGCAGCTCGGGCGTCTCCGGCGATCTCGCGCAGAGCAGGAGGTTCATCGGCAGCGTGTTGGGACCGCGCGCGTATCGTTGTTCGCCCGCATCCAGAGCGAGGCCAACCAGGTTGACCACCCCGTACACGCCGGCCACGACCGGTCGGAGGAGGCACGCGAGACCCGTCGCCGCGCCGCGTCGGCGGCGATGGCCACGAGCGAGCCCGTCAGAGTTGCCCGACGCGACCGCCCGTCCACCGCTCTCGATCACCTCGACGTCGCGCCACCCGTCGAACAGAGCGGCTAGGTCGGGCCCGGATAGCGGTGGGCCGGCGTCCGTCGGTCGTACTCCCAGACGAGAGGGATTGTGAGGATGAGCGAACCGCCGGGGCGGAGAATCCGCCGGATTTCGGCGACCGCCCACCGAGGTCCGGGACGTATCGAACGCCTGGATGCACATGGCAAGGTCGAACGACGCATCCGGGAACGGCAAGAACTCGTCCGAGACCACGTCGGCAACCCCGTACGGGTTGCCTGTCACGTCGAGGCCGACGATGTCTGGGCCGTAGGGCAAGAGGTCGTCGTAAGGACGCCAGCCGCAGTAAATGTCCAGCACGCGATCGTGTGCCCCGGCGACCCGTCTCAGCGTGATCTCGAGATCGGAGACGAGGCGACGGATGTGGACGTAGTCGAACTGCGTCGGCCGAGGATGACGCCGAGAGCGACGTATCCTCTTCAGCTCCTGCGCGGAGTGCACCCCCATGCGACTACTGAAGCCTACGGAAGTGCTCGTTGACCGTCACTAGTTGCCAGATCAGCGTGGTGATCCCCACCCGCAATCGTTGGCGCCTTCTCTCGACCGCGGCGCTTCCGTCGGCGCTTGGCCAGGAGAGCGTGGATCACGAGGTCATCGTCGTCGTTGACGGATCGAGCGACGAGACCGTCGAACGTCTCGTCGAGCTCGACGAGCCGCGACTGCGTGTGCTCGAGCACGAGGATTCGCGAGGCGTGGCGCAGGCCCGCAATGCCGGCATCTCGGCCGCAGGCGGTGAGTGGATTGCGTTCCTCGACGACGACGACATTTAGTCCCACTGAAGCTACGCGCGCAACTTGAGGCAGTCGATTCAGCGGGCGCGGGCTTCGGGTACGGAGGTGCCGCATGGCGCGCGACGCACGTTCCTGCGCATCCTCGCGCCGCCGGAGCCCACCGGGTTGCTCTTGCAGGTGCTGCGGTGGAACGTCATCTGGGCGGGCTGCTCCAACGTGATCGCGCGGCGAGACCTCCTCCAGCAACTCGGCGGCTTCGACGAGCGACTCTTCCAGCTCGCAGACTGGGATCTCTGGATCCGGCTCGCCCTTGCCGCGCCTGCGGCCGCATGCGCGGACGTCGTCGTCGGCTACGTGATGCAGCCGCAAAGCATGCTTCTCACTGGACCGGGACGTGTTTCAGGAGTTTGATTACATGCTCGACAAGCACGCGGACACGGCCCGAACGTATGGCGTGGAGCTCGACAGGGCGAAGTTCAGCCGGTGGGTCGCGCTCGGGCATCTGCGGGCCGGGCGACGGGCCGATGCGGCGCGAACCTACCTTGGCGCTGCATTCCGTTACCGCGACCCGGGCTCCGCCGCTCGTGCGATCGGCGCGCTCCTCGGGCCGGACGCTCTGCCTCTTCGGCCGCAAAGGTCGCCAGCGGCCCGCGACACGGACGATGCCCGCTCCGACGGCGCTCCGGCCTGGCTGCAGCGTTACCGTTGATCCAGCAACACTGCCGCCGAAAACCCGGCGGGGCCGCGTACGAGCGTCGAGCGCTGTACGTGTGAGCCTCTTCAGAGCGAAATCGAAGAAGCGTGAAATGCTCGTGCTCGGTCCGCGCCACTTGGCGGAACGGCGCGCCCGGAGAAAGCTCCGCTTGCCGTCGCCGGACAGCGTCAGGCCCGATCCCGACGAAGACGACGTCGACCTCGCGAACGGTCGCGCCGGGTTTTCGCAGCACGCGCGCGGTCGGTCTGTAGAGAAGGAAGGGATCGGCTCCGACTCCTAACCAGAGGACGACCGCGCGACTCGCTCCGGGTGGTCCGAGTGCATCGGCGGCGCCTCGCCAGTCCTCGCCCCCGAACTTCGGATCGTGCGCTGTCGCGACCACGATCGCGAAACCGATCAGCGCCAGCGCCGCGAGTGCGCCCGTCCCCAATAGGCCGGCGCGGCGACCGCCGAGTCCTACGGCGACCGTGACAGTGAGCGGAACCCACGCCACCACCACGTTGCGCGAGAGGAAGTGTCGACGCCGGCGAGCGAAACGGCGAGCGCGAGGACCAGCGTCGCGATAGCCGTGCCGCCCGCAAGAAATGCGGCGCGGCGCTCCCGCCCGTCGCCTCGGGTCGCCAACAGCCACGCGGCCGCGAGCAGGCAGGCTGCGGTGATCGCCGTGAGCAGTGCATGCCGCGGCGCCTGCGGCCCGACGAGGAACTCGCGTCCGAGCTCGCTCAACCGGTCGGCGCGGGAAATCTCCGCTATCCACGCGACGCTCGCGCTCGAGCTCTGCGCGAGCGCGAGCGGGAGCAAAGCAAGGCCGACGATCCCGACACCCGCGACCGCGGCGACGGTTCGCGGGTCTCGTCCGCATGTCGCGACGAGCAACAGCATCGCCTCCGGCGCCACGAGGAATACGGCGAAGTAGTGGGTGCAGAGTGCAAGAGACGAGCTCACCGCCCAGAAGGTGAGGACAGCTGTGCTTGGTGAGCGGAGGGTGCGTACGAAGGCGAGGAACGAGAGCGCTCCGAGGAAGGTGTACAGCGCATACGAGCGACCGTCCTGCGCCTGCCATACGAGCAGGGGGCTGACGGCGGCAAGGAGCGCGCCCGTCGCGGCGACGCGACGAGAGACGAGTTCGCGGCCGATCGCGTACACGACCACCACCGTTGCCGTCCCCACGAGAGCCGAGAACGAGCGAAGACCGGCCTCGCTGCTTCCGAAGAGCTGGGTCCAGCCCCATGCCAGGGTGTAGTAGAGGGGCGGGGTGCCTTCGCGGTCCGGGATGGTGGTGAGCATTTCGCCGAAGCTCCTTCGGATGAGCTCGACCGTCACTGCTTCGTCGCGCCAGAAGCTGCGCGCTGGAAGCGACGTGAAGCGGAGCCCGGCCCCGAGGACGACGATTGCAGCGAGCTCGGGTGCGAGCAATTCCCTCGCTCTCCACCGTGGCGGTTCGGCAGTCACGTCGCGCCTCGTTCTCCAGCGCGTAGGACGACCAAGAACAAGTGAAGCGCCATGTGGCCGGTCGAGCGGTACGACGGCGTGATGCGTGGGACGAGCAGCGGGTCGTCGTTGGGCCGCACCGGGAGGCCCTGGGCAGAGAAGCCCACGGAGAACCCGGCCGCGCGGGCTGCATCGGCGACCCGACGATTCGTGCGGCCGTGCGGGTAGGCAATGGCGTCGAGGGCGCGACCCGCCGCGAGCGACAGTTGTTCCCGCCCGCGCGTGAGCGCCTCTGCGAGATCGTCCTCGTCGAGCGCATCGAGGGGGTCGTGCCGCAGCGTGTGGAAGCCGACCGTCATGCCTGCATCCGCCAGCGTGCGAACGTCGTCCCGGCGGATACCGGCCGAGTGGGGATCCGGACCGACGAGCTCACCGAGCACACGCCCGACCTCCTCCCGGTCGTCCACGTCCATGTGCTCGATCAACTGCGCCAGGTCGCGAACGCTCGTGGGCGACGGGAGATCGCGATCGCTCCGGGCGCGGACGATCTCCGCTGCTGCGATGGGATCGGCGTCGAAGGCTCGCTGGAGGCGCTCCCACCAGAACGCGGATGGTCGCTCGAGTGATGCACCGCAGAGGAAGAAGGTCGCGCATGTGCCCACGTCACGGAGGATCGGAAGCGCCACGGCCACGTGGTGTGGGACGTCGTCGTGAACGTGATCGCGATCGGGAATCGCTCTCCCCGTCGGCGCGACGCGACCGCCTCGAGCAGCTCGGTGGAATCGACCACGCGGTACCAGCGATCGACATGGCGGACCTGCCCGCCGAAGAGGCCGGGCGGGTGCGGCGGCACGATCTCCTCGTCCGGTCGACGAGATGACTCCGCGATCGAGTGGTAGAGCAGCGCGATTCCGACCCGCCGGCTCGAGAGACGTAGAAGCGTGACGGCGACCGCCCCGAGCAGAGCGCCGAGCACGCGCATGAGTGGCCGCAGCGCTCGCGTCATGGAGAGACTCCGGAGGTCCAGCCGTCGACCGGAAACCGGCGGAGCACGACCAGGGCCTCCTCTGCTTCCTCAGTCGTTAGCCGATGACGCCAAATCTGTGGAAGCTCGCTCGCGACCCGCCGGATGTCGAATCCCTCACCCGGACGGTTCATGGCATCCACTTGCCTGCCAACGTCGTCTGTCCAGCGAAAGCCCAGTGCGCATGCGAGGCGCGAGAGCCGGTCCTGTGGTCGTTCGCACAACGACTCGTGGAATGCGACATTCCACGCGGGATGTCGAGCAGCCGTCGCAGCAAGCGAGCTCGGAGCTGCGCCGGCCAGCCAGGCGGCACGAGTGAGCGCGGAGGCTTCGCGATTCGGCTCGGGAACGCCGAATGTCTGCGCGAGGTCACCCTTCGCACGCGGGTCAAGTTCGTCGAGCATGTCGGCTCCTGCGCGCTCCAGCCAGCCCAGAGCGCGCCAACTCGAGATCACGTTGAGTGGATGACGTATCACGACGACGATCTGTGGTCCGAATTGATCGGCGATCCACTCCAGGGCGAGTGGTGCATACACCGACTTCACGACGACGTGCTCGCCCATGTGCGCCGCCCGCTCGGGAACCGCGAGTCGGTCGACAGCCCGGAGTCTCAGCCTCGTAGATGATCGTCGGGCGATCACCGCCGAAACCTCTGCAGCGCTTGCCGCGCGAAGAAGGTGACCCGCGACTCGGCCTCGCACACGCCGCCACGGATCGAGCGCTGCGGGTGCCGGTGCAATCGCCTCTCTCCAAAGCACCTCGTACTCGCCCGGCGAGTCACCCAGCGACACCGCTGGGTACTCCCCCCGTCGCATTCGGTACTTCGCCCGGAATGCATAGGGGAACCGGAAATGATTGTCGGGCTCCTCCAGGTACGTGGCGTTCACCGTCTGGGAAAGCACGCGCGCTACCCAGGTGGTCCCGGAGCGTGGAATGCCGGCGACAAGGACTGGGCGAGTCATGCGTCTTCGAGGCGAGCGCCTGCATTCGTATACCGTTCGAGCCAGGCCGGGGCGGGCGGCGCAGGGGATTGCCCCCGACCGTGCTCCGCGAGAAGGCGCGTCTGAGCATTCGCGCAGATGCCTCGCCTCTCGTTCCCGAAAGCATGACCAGCGCGCGCGCCAGATCTCCGACGCCGCGTCGTTCTCGTGCGATCTGGAAATAGATACGGGCCGCCTCCCGCCGGTAGCCCGCGCGGCGGAACTCGTACGCCATCCACTCGAGCGTCTGCAGACGAAATACGCAGACTTGTGTTCCGTCCGCGTCCGGGTCGTGTTTGGTCAAGACGTACTCCACTTCTGACGCGACGTCAGGCCGGTAGCGGAAGAGCGCATTGTCCAGGTGCTCGACGTGTGCTACCAGCACCTCCTGGCAAGCCGCAGGGCGACCGGCCGCCACGAGCCGGATCCAAAGATCCCAATCTTCGGTGTACGTGAGCCTCTCATCGAATCCGCCGACTTTACGGACCAGGTCGGTCTTGGCCACCACGTTCGAGCACCCGCCCGGGATGACGTTGCTCGTACGCAGCCGTGCACGAGTTCGTTCTCCGGAACGGAAATGTCCGCCGCAAGAACACGTTTTTCGTCGTCGACGAGGACACCCTTCGCGTAGACGAAGTCGACACCGCGCATCTGCGCGATTTCCAACTGCGCGCGCAGTTTCCGGGGAGACCAGAGATCGTCGTCGTCGAGGAACGCAACCCATTCCCCAGTCGCCACGGAAAGACCCACATTCCTTGCGCTGGCGACGCCCCTCGAAGTATCGTGCCGCAGCACGCGCAGCCGCGGATCACCTATCTGTTGGAGTCCATGTTGAGTGCCGTCGGTCGAGCCGTCATCCACGACGATCACCTCAAGAGTGACGTCCACCTGATCCATGGCCGACACGAGTGCGTGCGAAGAGAGCAGTTCCCACCGATCTCGGGTCGGTATCACGACGCTCACTTCGGGATAGCCCATCGTCAGGTGAGTCGTTTCGAGCCGAACACGCGCCAGCCTTCGACCAGGCCGCCCGGGAGACCACGCAGGATGCCGCGCCGCGGATCCGTCCAACTCTCTCTCCGCGTGATCAGGCCCGCCGCAAGTCCACGCAACGCCCAATAGAAGTCTCTCGCGACGTAGTGGAGCATCTGGGGATCGCGCCGGCGAAGGTGCTTCGCATAGAAGAATCCCTGGCCGCGCGCGTATGCGACGTACAGGCGGTGAGCTGGTCCGGAGTCCGCCAATCGTGATGCCAAACGACGAGCGACGGTTCGTATCGGAGCGTTCGGCCGCTCCGCAACCACCGGTAGCAGAACTCGTTGTCCTCCGCCGCCTCCTCGGGGCCGAAGTGCTCGTCGAAGCCCCCCGCCGTGAGGACGGTCGACCGGTGAAGCGCCATGTTGTTCGGAAATAGCGCGCCAGCGTGAACCTCGCCCGTGAAGTCGTGCGGCATTGGTTCGTCCTTGATGGACGGGACGGCGACTGGATCTCCGACCGGCAGCACACGACCTGTGACGATCGTGTTCCGATCCCCGGCGACGAGGTCCCAGCCTTGCCAGACCCAGTCCTCGGCAACGGTGCAGTCGTCGTCGGTCACGAGGACTACCTCGTTGCGCGCGTCCTGGATGCCGAGATTTCTGCCCCTACTGACTCCGCGACCCCGGCATGGGACGAGCCTGGTACCCGTACCTGCGAACTCCTCAACCAGGTCGCGAACTGCAGGATGGCTGCTTTGGTCGACCACGAGGACTTCGCTCGCGGCCGGACGGCAGTCTCTCAGCGACCGGAGGCACAGGCGCAGCTGCGCCACTCGTCCCAGCGTCGGCACGACCACGGATACCGGGATAACGTCGGTCACGGCGGGACGATCATCGAAAGCGCTCGAGCCATTCCGGGTCGGGCGGAGCGTTCACCGGTTCCGGGAGC
>CAVVDE010000006.1:0-93149 GCA_963746975.1 uncultured Gaiellaceae bacterium | reverse complement strand
CGAGATGACGAGCCAAGCCGAGGTGAGGTCGCGTAGTACGCGGGCAGCGAATCTGAACTCCTCGAGAGTCTCGAGCTCGAGGCCTTCGGATGTCGATGACGTGAAGAACTCTCGCCGCTGACTGTCGACGATCGCCTCGTCGAGCTCTGAGCGGAGTATTAGAGATGGGTCCTCGTACCTGAACAGCATCTCGCGTCCCGCCAAGTGCGCGTGTGTATTGGCGAAAGCTTGGATCGATTCGGGGTCGTCGAGGTTGAGGTCGTAGAGCGCGAGGTAGGTCTCTCCGCCGGGTTGATGAATCCTCTCCGGCCACCTCATCACCAGCGCGGAGTCCGACGGAGTCAGCTCATACGAACCCGCCAGGACGCCGCGCACCGAAATCCGCTCCGGCCATGCCGTGATACGAAATTCAGCCTTTTCATATTCGTCAGCGTTGGTCATGATCTCTCCAGAGTGATACGTAATACCACAGCTTCGAATCACGCACAAGCAGCGGCGGCCGACAACCTCGCCGCGAGTCTCGACCGGCTCGTGACGCTCATTCGCCGTCACCTTGTCGCGACGCCTTGCCAGATCGACGCGATCGCGCTGTGGACGGCGATGACTCACGTGTTCCAGGCCTTCGACCTCATCCCCTACCTCGGCGTCACAAGCCCCGAGAAGCGGTGCGGCAAGAGCCGAGTGATTGAGCTGATCCGGTGGGCTTGTGCTCGGCCTCGCTACTTCGTCACGCCGTCCGAGGCTTCGGTCTTTCGCATCGTCGACTCCGAGGCGCCCACTCTGCTGCTGGACGAGGTCGACGGACTCTTTGGTCCAAAGGCACGCGGCGAGCATGAGGGACTGCGCGCGATCCTGAATGCCGGCTACGAGGACGGGGCGACTGTTCCTCGCTGTATCGGCCCCGGAAATGACTTGCGAGTCTTCCGAGTGTTCTGCCCGAAGGCCTTTGTCGGCTTGGGGATTTGCCCGACACGCTCGCTGATCGCTCGGTCGTGATTGCGCTACTCCGCAAGCGCCGCGATGAAAAGGTCGATCGACTTCGACATCGTGACGTGCGCGTTGAAGCCACGAGCGTTGGCGATGAGCTCGGCGCGTGGGGACACGAATTTGCGGCGAAGGGCTCCGTACCGATCGACGGTCTGGACGTCCTGTTTGACAACGGAGGACCGTTGGCGTCGATGGACGATCGCGCGGCGGATACGTGGGAACCTCTGATCGCCATCGCTCGTGTCGCCGGGGACGAGTGGTTTCGTCGCTCGCTGGAGGCAGCGTGCTCGATCACCTCGGAGCGCACGGAGGACTGGCAGGAACAGTCGCTCCGCTCCGTCTCCTCCGGGATGTACGTGCGGTCTTTTCGGTCAGTGGAGACCCACCGGTCCTGGCGACTGCAGCGCTGCTTTCCGCTCTCCACGAGGACGACGAGGCCGACTGGAATGACATCTTCGGACGACCTCTTACGGCATCGCGGATGGCTCGCTGGTTGCGCGCCTACCGCGTCGCTCCGCGTCAAGGGCGCACGAACGATGGGCAGAAGGTGCGTGGCTACTGGCTTGCGGACGTCGCCGAGCAAGCGGATCGGTACGTCACGCCCCTTCCGGAACCTGCAGGGGAAGCCGGGACAGCCGGGACGGCCGGGACAGCCGATCGCAGAGCGGGACCCGTTGTCCCGCTTGTCCCGTCTGTCAGCAGGGCGGCTCCGCATGCGATGACACCTGTCCCGCCAGAAATCTCTTCTATTCTTGCCGCCGCGAAGCGTGGGCGCACGAGGAGGCGAGTCCATGATCATCCTCGAGCGGGCCGTAGAGATTCACGGAAACGCAGGCCGTCAGCCGAGCGCAAGCCGCGGTGTTAGCGGCTGCCGAGCTACGCGGTCGGCCCCTCTCTGCTTGAGGACGCCGATCAAGCTGCGATCTGCCTTCTCGCTGCGCGGCTCTTCATGGATGGCGACGAGCTCCATGAAGCACTCCGCGCTGCCAGGTGCGAGCGAGCAAGGGCGGTTCGTAGACGTATGGGTCTTCCGCCGCACTCGCTGGCTACGACCACATCGACCGAAGGAGGCTCGTGCAGATGATCGATCCGGATTGCCGTAGTGAATCCAGGGCGCTCAAGGCGGCGTTCGAGGCTTCTGATGACTTACGGCGAGTTTCGCGTCCTTCGACGCCGGACGACCGCTTGCGTGTGGACCTTCCGCGGAAGAGGCTGCGCTCCACGCGCTCACGGTCGGACGACTAGGGGAGGATGTGGCAAGAAGCTTGGTCGGACTCGGTTGGCACGCAAATGTAGCGCCGTCAGATCCGGGCATTGGGGATCCGGAGAAGCGGCTCATCAATCGCGATGTCACGGGTTGGGCTTCCGTCATCCGCCGGGAAGCGGAAATGCGTGGACCGGGTGGTTGGTGGCCCTGGTTCTCACCGACAGGCTTGCGGGACGCGGCGTCGTCGCTCGACCTCATGATCGAGCGCGAGGTACTCGAGCAATGTGGGACGCGTGTCGGCGGGCCTGTCTACCAACTGTCGGGCTGGGTCTGGATGTCGCTTCGCAACGTGCACCGTCACCTGCGCAACGCTGTTGCGGACGACGACCAACCCGCCTCGCTTGCATCCGAGGCTGGCGGAAGGCCCTCTTAGCGTGCCGTTCCTTGTCGAGATCCAGCTCACTGACGATGACGTCGGACGCATCGCGACTCGTCTAGCCGAGTTCGTGGCCGACGCGCCGGCGCGCGCGGAGACTGGTTGGCTAGACGTCGAGGGCGCGGCCTCGCACCTTAGCATGTCGCCCAGACGCGATACGGGCCTGGTGAAACGCCGCCAGATCCCATTGCACCGCACCGAAAACGGCCGACTCAGTTTCTCGCTGACCGAGCTTGACCACTGGGTGCGATCTGGAGCTTGCGGAACGAGCCGCGAGGACCTACGATGACCGCCCCTGACAACAAAGCCCCCGCGGTGCATCAACACCCGGGGGCGCGGCACCAGGAGGTAAGTCCTGATGCAGAACGAGCGTAATACGCGACGGCGCGCGCGGTTCGCCGACAACCTCTACGAGCGTCCCGGAAAGAAGCGCGGCGAGCACCGTTACGAGGTCGGATACGCCGACGTCGATGGCGCTTGGCGAATGAAGACACTCAAGGCTCGGAACCGCACCGAGGCTCGGGCGGAACGCGATGCGTTCCTCGCGAAGTCTCCCGCCGCGGCGACAGTCGTGGTGCCGTCCAAAATCACCCTGGCGGCAAGTGGTCGACGAGTATCTTGCCGGTCAGGATCGCGCTCGCTCGTCTCCGGCGAGCGCGCAGAGCGCACCGTCGAGCGATATCGCCCAGCATCTTGAGGGCCATGTACCTCCCTAAGCTCGGAGAATTGCCCGTTCAGAAGCTGACGCCTGAGCGACCTCGCCCGCTTCTTCCACGATAAGCGCGCCGTCCGGCCTCGCCCCCTGGACCCTGCGAGGCCCTCGTCACGCCTTTTCGCCCGTACCCTGGCTCTTGCAGTTCCGGCGCCGGGAATCATCCGCCGACAATCCTTTCGATCGCCTTGCGCCTGAGGAGCTGCCCAGGGGCGTTCGCAGAGCTGCGCCGCGCGCACTCTCGCGTTGCGAAATCGACGCCCCGCTTGAGCATGCGCCGGATCGATACCGCGTGTTGATTGCGACCGCGTGCCTACAGTGGGATGCGCATCCAAGAGCTTCTTTCACGTTCAGTGGAAGCACGTGGATTTCGACGCTGGAGTGATCCGCGTTCGCGGACAGCTCACGCGCGGCTCACGGACGACCCCACCCCGCATCGTGAGGCTGAAGAGTCGCGCCGGCGTGCGCGACATCGTCCTTCTCCCAATGCTGGCAGGTCAGCTCCAGAGCCACCGCCCGCGAGGCTTTCGTTGCCGGACGGGCAGCTCAAGAAAACTTCGTCTTCGAGACTTCGAAAGGAACGCCGTTCAACTACCGCAACGTTGCGACCCGGGGGCTCGACAGAGCCGCTGCGGACGCCGGGTTGAACCGGCCAGGAGTGCCGAAGTTGACCTTTCACGATTTGCGGCATAGCTATGGGAGCCATGTCGTCAGGCAGGGCCTCGACCCGGTCCGCGCTGCGCGGCAGATGGGCCATGCGCGGCCGTCGATCACGCTCGACATCTACGCACACGAGTTCGAGGAGGCGCGAGGCACGGACGACATCGTCGAGCGGCTTACCGCCGCGTTTGGCGCTCATGGAGCCTCGACGATCTGACCAAATCTGACCGACAGGAAGGCTGAGGCCCACGTCGCGGCCTCCGAAGTGCTTCAAAACGGCTTGATTAAGCCATGGAGCGTACCGGGATCGAACCGGTGACCTCCGGCTTGCAAAGCCGGCGCTCTCCCAGCTGAGCTAACGCCCCGGGGGAACGCTCAGTGTAGAGGCCTCAGTGGCCGGGTGAGGTACCCCGGAGCCCGCGGTGCTCGAGTGTTCGGAGACTGTCGCCGAAGCCGTGCTCTCGCGTCGCGTCGCGCGTCTCGCGCTCCAGCCTGCGTAGCCGCTCGTCGAGCTCGGCCATCTCGGCGCGGCTCGGAATGACCGGGCCGACGTCGACGGGGCCCGAGAGAGCCTGCTCGGCCAGCGCCGCCTCACGGCTCGCGAGCTCGGCGCTTCGCGCTGCGAGCTCTGCCTGCGTTCGGGCGAACGACTTCTCGGCCTCGTGGAGTGCCGCGAGACGCTCCTCGATGTGCTGGAGCCGCTCCTCCGGCGTCTCGGCTGCGCTCGCCGCCCGACGGGCGAGATCGGATTCGTTCTTCAGCAGGAGGCTCTCACGTGCCTCGAGCTCCCTCTCTCGACGGTTCAGCTCGTGAGCGTGCGCCGCGAGCCCGACCTGAGCATGCTCGAGCGCCCGGTCGTGCGGGCTCCCCGACCCGGCGGAGCTGCGCCCCGCGCGGCTTATGGCGTCGACGAGCTCGCGCTCTCGTGCCTCGACCGCGGCGACCCGCTGAGTCAACTCGAGTCGAAGCCGGCCGAGCTCTTCTTCGGCAGCGATGCGAATCGCGCGCAGGCGCTCCTGCTCCGTCGGGATCGAGACCGGATCGCTCTTCTGCTTGCCGAACAACGCCACGCGCCGATGATATGCGCGCGCCCCGACCGATCTCCTGCCTCAGCTACGCCGCGCGCTCGAGACGCTCTTCGGCGCGGGCGCGACGAACGATCTCTTCGCGCTCGCCGAAGCGAAGGCGTGCCTTCTCGACGCGGAGCGACTGCCAGAGCTCCTGCAGGCGATCGTCGAGATCCTTGATCTGGCTCTGAATGTCGATGTCGAGCCCGTCGGAGAGGCGGTGCCAGAGCTCCTGCCGCTCCTCCGAGATGCGCTCGATCTCGCTGTGGATCTGGTTCGGTGTCACGCGGGTTGAAACGTGTGGCATGAGGGATGCATTCCCCGTTTCAGTCATATCCAAGCTCTGCCAAACGCTCCTCGTCGAGACCGAAATAGTGCGCCAGCTCGTGGAGAACGGTGATGCGGATCTCCTCGCGCAGCTCACCGGGATCGGGAAAGGACTCCTCGAGCGGAAGCCGGTAGATCGAGATCGTGTCCGGCGCCACGCCTGCCATGTCGCCGCGCTCCGTAAGGGGGACGCCGTGGTACAGGCCCAAGAGATCCGGGTCGTCCGGATTCTCGTCCTCGACGACCACGGCGACGTTCCGGAGCGCGGCCGCGAGGTTGGGCGGGAGCTCGTCGAGGGCGGCGCGCACGTGATCCTCGAACTTCACCGGATCACGAGCGCCATGAGCGCCTTCTGCGTGTGCAAACGGTTCTCGGCCTGCTCCCACGCGAGGCAGCGCGGCCCGTAGAGGACGTCTGCCGTGATCTCTTCGCCGACATGCGCAGGAAGGCAGTGCATCGCGACCGCGTCGGCATCTGCGAGCGCGAGGAGCTGGTCGTCGATGCGATAGGGCTCGAGGTCGCGTAGACGCCGGTTGCGGTCGGAGTCCTGCCCCATGCTCACCCAGACGTCGGTGTACAGGGCGTGCGCTCCGGTGGCTGCCTCTCGGGGGTCCGTGACGACGGCCACGCTGCCGCCGTTTTGCCGAGCATCCTCCGTGGCAGCCGCGACGAACTCGGCAGTCGGCTCGTATCCCCGCGGCGTCGCTGCGACGAAGTGCAGTCCGAACCGCGCCGCGATACGCATGAGCGAGTGGCACACGTTGTTGCCGTCGCCGACGTACGCGACGCGCAGCCCTGCGAGCGTGCCGAACCGCTCACGGAGCGTGAGCGCGTCCGCCAGGGCCTGGAGGGGGTGTGCCTCGTCCGTCAGCCCGTTGATCACGGGGATCGCGGCATGCTCGGCGAACTCCTCGACCTCCGCCTGGTCGAACGTGCGGATCATGAGGGCGGAGAGGAACCGGGACAGCACGAGCGCCGTGTCCCGGAACGACTCGCCACGGGCGAGCTGGAGCTCCGCGGCCGGGAGGAAGAGCGCCATGCCGCCGAGCTCCGCGATGCCCACCTCGAACGCGACGCGCGTCCGTGTCGACGGCTTGTGGAAGATGAGGCCGATCGTTCGCCCGGGGAGGAGGCGCAGCTCCGGTCGGCGGGCCCGTTCGGCCTTGAGCTCGTCGGCGAGGTCGAGCAGGGTCCCGAGCTCGTGACTGGACCACGCCGAGATACGCGTGAAGCTCCGGCCCTTGAGCTCGTTTGGCACGCCCGCCATGGGCGCGATGCTACGGGACGAGTGCCGGTCGCTCGGCCTGCTCGACCGAGGTAGAGTCGGACCCATGCCGTCGTTCGCAGCTCAGCTCAACGAGCAGATCCGCTACGAGTTCTCCGCCTCGCAGCAGTACGTCGCGGTCGCCGTCTACTACGACTCGCAGTCCCTTCCGCAGCTCGCGGCGCACTTCTACCGCCAGGCGGTCGAGGAGCGAAACCACGCGATGATGATGGTGCAGTACCTCCTCGACGCCGATCACGACGTCGCCACGCCTGGCATCGACTCTCCACAGACGGACTTCTCCGATCCCGTCGCGCCCGTCGCGCTCGCTCTCGCGCAGGAGAAGCGCGTGACGGAGCAGATCGTCGAGCTCGTGAAGCTGGCTCGCGACGAGGGCGAGCTCGTCGGAGAGCAGTTCCTCCACTGGTTCCTGCAGGAGCAGCGCGAAGAGGTGGCGTCGATGACCGAGCTGCTCGCCGTCGTCGAACGCGGGAAGGACAACCTGCTGACGGTGGAGGAGTACCTGAGCCGGGCCGCGGGAGGAGAGAATCCGCTCGAGGCGGGCGCGCCGCCGGCGGCCGGCGGCGCCCTCTAGGGGAGCACGTTGCACGAGATCCGGTTGCGTACCGCGCGGCGGAGCCACGTGGTGGACATCACCCGCGACGTGCGGGAGGCGGTCTCGGGGGAGAGAGGCACGGCCGTGCTCGTGTACGTCCCGCACACGACCGCCGGCGTGACCATCAACGAGCACGCCGATCCGGCGGTCGCACGCGATCTCGAGGCTGCCCTCGAGCGACTCGTCGACGACCACTGGCCATGGGAGCACATCGAGCCCGGCGAGGAGAACGCGCCGACGCACGTCCGAGCGGCGCTGATGGGCCCGAGCGTCGTCGTTCCGCTCCGCGACGACGGCTCACTCGCGCTAGGCACCTGGCAGGGGATCTTCTTCTGCGAGTTCGACGGTCCGCGCGACCGTTCGGTGTACGTCTCGATCCTGCGCTGAGCATGAGCGTCGCGGACCGATGATCGAGGTCGAACGACTGACGAAGCGATACGGCTCGGTGCTGGCCGTGGACGACCTGTCGTTCGTCGCTCGGCCGGGACGCGTGACGGGCTTCCTGGGGCCGAACGGAGCGGGAAAGTCCACGACGCTGCGGTCGATCCTCGGCCTCGTGCGCCCGGACACCGGCCGGGCGGCGGTCCTCGGTCAGGCGTACGGTCGCCTCGACAGCCCGATCCGCCAGGTGGGCGCGGTCCTGGAGGCGCTCGACGCGCATCCCGGACGGTCGGGGCGCAACCATCTGCGCGTTCTCGCCACCGCCGCCGGGGTTCCCCGAGAACGCGTCGATGTCGTCCTCGAGCTCGTCGAGCTCTCCGCCGCGGCCCGACGGCGCGTCAAGGGCTACTCGCTCGGAATGCGCCAGCGGCTCGGGCTGGCCGCCGGGCTGCTCGGCGATCCCGAGGTGCTGGTCCTCGACGAGCCCGCGAACGGTCTCGACCCCCAGGGGATCCGGTGGCTGCGCGATCTCCTGCGCAGTCTCGCCTCGGAGGGGCGCACGGTCCTCATCTCGAGCCACGTGCTCGCGGAGGTCGCCCAGACGGTGGACGAAGTCGTGATCATCCAGCGGGGGCGACTCGTGCGCCAAGGCACGGTTGCCGAGCTGCAGGCGATGGCGACGGGGGCGACAGTCGTGCGCTCCCCCGACGCGGCGAAGCTGGCCGAGCTTCTCGGGGGCGAGGTGCAGACCCTGACCGACGGACGGCTTGCCGTCGCCGCGCCTCCAGAACGTGTCGGCGAGGTCGCCGCCGCGCACGGAATCGTCCTCCACGAGCTGAGGGTCGAGCACGCGACGCTCGAAGAGGTCTTCCTCGAGCTGACGACCGGAGTGGACGACTCGTGACGAAGCTCGTCGCCGCCGAGTTGCTGAAGTTCCGGACGACGCGGGCGGGATTCGGCTTCGTTCTCGCAGCGCTCGCCCTCGTGGCGATCGGCACTGCGGGCACGGTCGGCTCGGCGCACCAGGACCGGCTGGGGACGAGCGACTTCTCGCGAGAGGTGTTGTCGAGCGCAGTGCTGGCGGCGACCATCGTGTTCCTCGTCGGGATCGTGTCGGTGACGTCCGAGTGGCGGCACGGGACGATCACGCGCACCCTGCTGGTCACACCCCGCCGCACGCGGGTCCTCCTCGCCAAGGAGGTTTGGATCGCGCTGCTCGCGGCGGTTCTCGCGGTCGTGTCCCTGGCGCTGGTCGTGGCGATCGCGGCCACGTGGCTCGCCGTGGACGGGTCGCCGGCGCTCGTGCTCGAGTCGACGCAAGCTCGCCAGGCGGGCCGCCTCGTGCTCGTGGCAATGCTCTGGGGAACGCTCGGCGTCGGCATCGGTGCGCTGATCCAGAGCCAGACGTTCGCGGTCGTCGGCTCCGTCATCTGGATCCTGATCGTGGAGAACCTCGTCGCAGCGCTGCTCGGTCTCGTCGACGCCGGTGGCGTTGCGGACTACCTCCCTGGGCGAGCGCTGTCGTCTTTCGACGGCACGGAGGGCGGGCTCTCCACCTGGGCGGGGGGCGCCGTTGCGGCTGTGTGGGTGGTCCTCGTCGGCGCCGCCGGTGCGTGGCGGATCTCCCGCCAGGACATCGCCTGACGTTACGCTGGCCCGTCGTGGCCGCGCCCGTCAGAAAGGGAGAGGAGCTCGAGCTCCACATCGACTCGCTCGCGTACGGCGGCAGCGGTGTCGGCCGCCACGACGGATTCGTCGTGTTCGCGCGCGGTGGGCTTCCCGGAGACACGGTGCGTGCCCGTGTCACGAAGGTCAAACGCGGATTCGCGGAAAGCGTCGTCACCGACCTCGTCGAGCCCAGCTCCGAGAGAGTCGAGGCGCTCTGTCGCCACTTCGGTACGTGCGGCGGCTGTCGGTTCCAGCACCTTGCCTACGACGCCCAGCTTGCGCAAAAGGAGCGTCAGGTGCGGGACGCACTCGTTCGGATCGGTCGCTTCCCCGACCCGCCGCTCGAGCCGATCGTGCCGGCCGCGTCTCAGTACGGCTACCGGAACAAGCTCGAGTACTCGTTCACTGCCGGCGATGAGGGTCTCGACCTCGGCTTCCATCGCGCGGGACGGTGGGACGACGTGATCGGGATCGAGGAGTGCCTCTTGACGACGGATCTGGGCAACGCCGTTCGACTCGCGGTGCGCGGGTGGGCTCGCGAGGAGCGACTCGACGCGTACGACCAGGGGAGCGGGGCCGGCTATCTTCGCCACCTGGTCGTCCGAGAGGGTCGGAACACCGGCCAGGCCCTCGTCGTGCTCGTGACCGCGCCGGGCGAGCATTTCGAGACCGGCTACTTCGTGGACGTTCTGCGCCGCTTCCCCGAGGTGCGGTCGATTCACTGGGCGATCAACGACACGCCTGCGGAGCAGACGAACCTCCCGACGAAGCTTCTCTGGGGGGCCGAGGCGATCGAGGAGGAGATACTCGGCCTCACCTTCCGCGTGCGCCCGTCGGCGTTCCTGCAGACGAACACCGAGATGGCGTCACAGCTGTACGAGCTCGCCCGCGAGTACGCGGGATTGACGGGCGACGAGAACGTCTACGACCTCTACTGTGGAACGGGCACGATCGGGCTCGCGCTCGCGGGGAGCGCTCGAACTGTCTGGGGGCTCGAGATCTCGGAGGAGGCCGTCGCGTGCGCCATCGAGAACGCCGAGCTCAACGGGATCGGGAACGCCCGCTTCTTCGCCGGGAACGTCGGACAGACGATCGAGGAGCTCCGCGAGGAGGCGGGCACGCCCGATGTCGTCGTCGTCGATCCTCCGCGAGCGGGGCTGGCGGGCAAGGCGCTCCGCCGAACGGGAGCGCTTCTCGCTCCGCGGATCGTGTATGTCTCGTGCAACCCGACGACGCTCGCCTCCGACCTTCAGGTACTTCGCGACGAGTACGGCTACGTGCTCGAGCGGTGCCGGCCGGTCGACATGTTCCCGCACACGCCGCACGTCGAATCGGTCTCCAAGCTCAGCCTTGCGCCGCCGAGCGCGAGCGAGCGTTCCTGACGTCGCGCCAGAGGAGGTCCGCGTTCGGAAGGAGAAAGCCCAGACAAACGGCCGGCAATGCCGGGAGCCCAGCGACGCTGTCCCACGACCACACGAGCACAACCGTCGCTGCCAGCAACGCGGTCATTCCCACCCAGGTCGGGGCGACGCGGAGCCCGAAGCGCGCCGCCGCGGCGAGGAACAGCGAGAAGAAGATGACGTCCGGCGGTCCGAGGTTCACGCTGGCCGTGTCGCCCGGGGTGGGGAACGCGACCGCGATCCTCTCGAAGATCCCGGGGCGCTCCTCGACCACGTACTGGGTCGGCCCCGCCGCGACCGACCAGATGTCGACCCATGGCACGAGGATCGCGACGATGGTCAGCCACCAGAGCTCCTCGAAGAGCGTCAGGAAGGTGAAGCCTGCGAGCGCGAAGCAGGTGAGCTTCGCGATGTTCGCGAGCGAGCCGACTCCGAGTAGGGAGAGGGCAAGGGCGAGCAGTGCCGCGGTGAGTGCCAGCACGACGAGCGGGATCGTCGGCAGTCGTGCGAGCGGCAGAGCGAGCCAGATCGCGGCGGCGAACGCAGGGAACACGACGGTGGCGTGAAAGGCGACGTCCACGCCCGACGGGAGCCCGGGCAGATGCGATGCCGACGCCCCGTACAGGGCGAGGCCGACGAGGACGACCCCGAGCGCCGCAGCGCGGCGCCGACTCAGTACGGAGGTTGCTCCGCCCACCAGGGGCCGAGCGCCTTGAACGAGTTCCAGAAAGCCGTTTTGGCCGGCGCTTCGTCGAGCGCCTCGTCGATGTCCGTCGTCACGAGTGCCTGGATCGTCGGCGTGAAACGCTGAATGACACCGGGCGCGTCGGGGTCGAGTCGGTCGGAGAGCGGGAAGGCGAGCTCGTCGACGAATCCAACGCAGCTCTCGCCCATCGCCACGACGAGCTTCGGCTGGACGATGTGGAGCTCACGCGTCAGCCAGCCGGCCGCGTCCGCCGGATCCTCGGTGCCGAACTTCAGGCAGTTCGTGCCGTACACGGCGAGCGGATCGACGTGCAGTCGTTGCAGCGACTTGAGCACCGCTTGCCCGGCACGGCCGAAGAACGCCACGCCCTCCTGGATCTCCGCGGGCTGCGGCGAGAACTTCAGCAGCATGATGTCCGCGAGCGGATGTCCCGAGCCGACGACCGGAACGCGCAGCTCGTCACCGGCGCGCGCGAGCTCGTCCCCGAGGTCGTTGATCTCGGAGATCGCCTTCTTCAGGTACCGCTCGTAGATCTCGTCGGTGGGCACGGCGGCGGGCACGGAGTCGAGATCACCCTTCTCGCTCAGCGAACCTTTTCCTTGACCTGCGCCACCCACTTGAGCGACTGGAGGTAGGCGAGCGACTTCGGCCGACGGAGGATCTCCGCCGTGCGGAGCGACAGGAGGAACTCCTCCGGCCCGTCGAAGCGCCGCATCCGGACGGCTCCCGTTCCGACGCCCTGGAGGACGTGTGCGTCCGATCCCGCTCCCTGGAGGAGTCGGTACTTGCGGGCGAAGCGGAGAGCTTCGTCGTTGAATGAGTCGCGGAGCAGTCTCGCGTTGTAGACCTCGAGGACGTCGATCTCGGCGACGTGGCGGTGGAGTGTCGCCGGGTCGGGGATCGCGTGAAGGCGGTCGAACGGGTGCGGCACGTAGACGAGACCGCCCTGCTCGCGTATGGCCGCGAGCGTGTCGGCGAAGGCCATCCCTCGCGGGATCTCCTCCTCGAGGAAGAGGCCGATCACCTCACCCTGATTGTCGGTCTTGATCTCTTCCCCGGGAATGACGATCAGGTCGCGCTCCGCGCCGATCGCTGCCGCCTCGAGCGCCCCGCCGAAGACGTTGTGGTCCGTGACCGCGATGCCGCCGAGACCGATGGCCTCCGCGTGCTCCACGAGTTCTTCGGCCGGGATCGAGCAGTCGTGCGACCAGTCGGTATGCATATGCAGGTCGATCGTGACCCAGTCGCGCTCGCCGAGCGGGTCGGCATCTCTCTCCGGGCGAGCACGCCGTTTCCGCGCGAGGCGCGAATAGACGGCGTCGAGCTCCTCGGCGACCGCCGCGAAGCTCTGGGCCTCCGCGCGTAGACGCGAGGCGGCGCACTCGCGGTCGCGACGCCTTGGGTCGTGCGCGAGTCGCTCGGCTTCGTCGTGGCCGTCGGCGATCGCGGCACCGCATGCCGCAGCTTCGAGGGCGAGCCGCTGCTCGCCGCCGGGTGCGGGCACGAAGATCGCGGCAGGTCCGAGCACATCCGCGCGCTGCTGGGGCGTCCGCACAGCCTTGACGCGGACACGGCCGCGGACCGCTCTCGGTATTGCCGGCCGGAAGCCGAGTGGCTTCGTGTGCAGCAGCGTCGCCTCCCAGTCGGGCAGCTCCTCGAGCAGGCGCAGGAGTGCGCGCGTGGTCGGGCGGCCGGCGACCTCGAGCTCGGCCACGATGACGTTCCGCTTCGTCGCGGGAGCGAAGGTGGCGAGGTCGACGCCGAGCGGGATGACCCGGTACTCGCCCTCGAACCGCTCGCTCGCCGCCTCTGCGGTCTCCGGCGAGGTGGCGAGGAGGGCGTCGACCCGCGCGCGGAGACGGTCGCGACGGGACCGTCTCGCCGGATAGCCCAGACGGTCGACCGAGAAGAAGGTCGCCGCCGTCAGGGCGTCCGTGGAGGTCAGGGCCAGGTACGACAGGCTCGGGAGACCCGGCTCGAATCCGTGCACGACGTCGAAGCGGCCCTTCGTCAGCGCGAGGCGGAGGTTCGCACGCACCGCGACCGGGACGCCCATGTTCGTGCGGCGCGACAGCGGCACCGACGGGCCTACGGCGATGACGTCGAGGTCGTCTCCGCGCTGCAGGGCGCGTCGTCCGGCAAGGAGATCTCGCGCGCGCGAGGAGGGCGCGAGGACGGTCACCTCGTGACCGAGAGTCCGGAGCGCCCCCGCTGCGCCGGCGACGTGCGCATTCACCTCGTGGGGCTGCGACCACGCGAACGGCGTGACGAAGCAGATGCGCAGGTTCACCCTCCGCAAGTTACAAGCTGTGCCTGGCCGGAATCACCGAAGAGCTCCGCCTGGCGCGCTAGACGCGGCGCCGGAGCACGAGCCGCTCCCCGCGTCCCGGCGCCGGCAGGGGCACGCCCTCCACGGGAACGCGCCACGATCGCAGCCGACCAGGCGAGCTTGTCGGCCGTCTCGTTGCCTTCGCCCTCGAAGGCGAACGACCAGACAGCCCAGGCGATGCTCGCGAAGCAGACGGGCGCTGCGCCGACGACGATCCAGCCGAGGAGGCGGGCCGGTCCTCGATCGACGAGAGCGAGACCGGCGAGCGCCGCGCCGCCCGCACACAGCAGCGCGCCGAGCGTGACGAGGATGCGGTCGTCGTTGTCGGAGAAGTCCCCGCGCAGCACCGCGGCGAGAGCGACGAGCGCGGCGGCGACGAGGACCGCCGCCGCGCCGATCCAGAAGATCCGGGCGAGCCGGAGCCGGCTCACGTCTTGGCTGCCACCTTCTTGGTCACCGCGTTCTTGACGATGAACCGCTCGATGTCCTCGTGCGCCTCGTCGTCGCGGATCTGCTTCGGGGGCGACTTCATCAGATACGCGCTCGGCGCCTCGAGGGCGCCCGAGATGCCGTTGTTCAGGGCGAGCTTCGCGAGGCGGACCGCATCGATGACGATCCCGGCCGAGTTCGGCGAGTCCCACACCTCGAGCTTCAGCTCGACGTTGAGCGGCACGTCGCCGAACGCGGAGCCCTCCATCCGGATGTAGGCCCACTTGCGGTCCGTGAGCCACGGCACGTAGTCCGACGGGCCGACGTGGATGTTCCTGTCACCGATGTCGTAGTCGAGCATCGACGTCACGGCGTTCGTCTTCGAGATCTTCTTCGACTCGAGGCGCTCGCGCTCGAGCATGTTGAGGAAGTCGGAGTTGCCGCCGACGTTCAGCTGCATCGTCTTGTCGAGATGCACGCCGCGGTCGCCGAAGAGCGTCGTCAGCACGCGGTGGGTGATCGTCGCGCCCACCTGCGACTTGATGTCGTCGCCGATTATCGGCACGCCCGCGTCTTCGAAGCGCTTCTGCCAGTAGGGCTCCCGTGCGATGAAGACCGGCATGCAGTTCACCATCGCGACTCCGGCGTCGAGGATCTGCTCGGCGTACCACTTCGTCGCCATCTCGGAGCCGACCGGCAGGTAGTTGACGACGACGTCCGTGCCGGTCTCCTTGAGGATGCCGACGACGTCGTCCGTCTTGCCGGGCGCCTTCTCGACGACCTGCGAGAGGTACTTGCCGATGCCGTCGTGCGTCATGCCGCGCGAGACCTTCACGCCGGTCTTCGGGACGTCAGCGAACTTGATCGTGTCGTTCGGGTGCGCCCACATCGCCTCTGCGAGGTCGACGCCGACCTTGCCCTTGACGACGTCGAACGCCGCGGTGAACTCGATGTCCGAGATGTGGTAACCGCCGAGGTCGACGTGCATGAGGCCTGGGACCGAGTCGTGGGGCTTCGCGTCTTTGTAGTACTCGACTCCCTGGAGGAGCGAGTTGGCGCAGTTGCCCACGCCGATGATCGCGACACGCACCTTGTCCTTCGCGCGCGCGCCGTTCTTCGAGCCGTTCTGGCTGGCCATGGGAGTCCTTCCTTTGCGATTGCTCTGCGTAGGGACGCCGAGTCCGTCGGCGAGCGCGGAGAGGATGACGTCGTTCGCGTTGGAGTCGCGTCGCGACGCCTCCGCCTGGATCTCGTCCTTCAGCTTCTGCGGAACGCGGAGTAGGAGGACGGGTGAAGAGCCTGCTAGCACTTTGCGGCGGCGACCGGTCGGCGTGTAGCCGATGGCAAACATGTCTGCGAGGATGCCCACCGCCACGTCGTTGAGGTTCGAGGACCGTCGTGCGGTCTCCCGTACGAGAGCCCCCTTCAAGGGAGCGGGCATCCTGACAAGGATGCCCGCTCGTTTCTCAGGAGTGCTAGCAGTCAAACTGCTAGCACTCTAGCCCATCTCGACGCGCTATGCCCGCAATGCTCGGATGAGATCCCACTTGCCCATCTTCGAGCGACCGCGGATGTTCCGCTTCTGGGCGAGCTCGTAGAGCTGTTCGCGCGTGCGGTCTTCGAGAGCGTGCCCGGCGCGACCGCCACGGCCTCGCGCCATGGACGCCTGCTTGCCGAGATCCCGTCGCGTCTCGTCGGGGAGAACTGCGATCGTGCGCTCGCTCTTCGCTGAGCGCTGAGCCTTCCGGACGTTCCGCTTCGCTGCCCGAACCTGCTTGTCGGTGGCTACGGAGACTCCTTCGGTTGCTTCCGACGAGGAAGTACCCCGGGCGCGCCGATCTCTACACGTCAGGTCTCGGCAAGCTCCCGGAGCTGTCGGCGGACGAAGAGCATCCGCTGTACGACCGTGACCCACGCCATCGCGGCGAGGATGTAGATCGGCCACTGCAGCCATCCCCACGGTGCCAGGCCCAGACCGACCGAGATGAGGACGACGCGCTCGACGCGAGAGCCGAAGCCGACGTCACCACGCAGGCCGAGCGCCTCTGCCTTCGCGCGCGTGTAGCTCACGAGGAAGGAGCCGATCACGGCCGCGAAGGTCGCGACGAGCGCGATCTCGTTGCCGTCGCGCATGAAGACGAGCCCGATCGCGGTGAGCATCGCGGCCTCGCCGAGCCGGTCGAAGGTCGAGTCGAGGAACGCTCCGAACACGGTGCCCTTGCTCGCGGCCCGCGCAAGAGCGCCGTCCAGGATGTCGGCGATCGATCCCACGACGAAGAGGAGACCGCCGAGCCAGAAGAAGAGCTTCTCGTTGCGCTCCTCGAAGCCGACGAGCACAGCGCCTGCCAGGCAGAGGGAGACGCCCGCGAGCGTGAGCATGTCCGGGGTCAGCTTCGTCTTGGCGACCCCGCGCATCGAGCGCTGCAGGATCTCGCGTGCAGCCTGCGTGTACTCCTGCTTGACGCGATCGAGCTGACCCACCCGCGGCTCGGCGGGTTGTTGGTCGGTCACGCTTGACGCAGACGCCGGCGGTCGCGCAGCAGACGCATCTGCCGGAGCGCGAACCCGGTCACGAGGGCCAGCACGAAGCCGGCGACGACGTCGAGCCAGTAGTGGTTGCCCGTAGAGATGACGCAGAACCCGACCCAGAGCGGCCACGTGAGCCACAGCGCCTTCGCCAGCTTCGAGCGTACGACTCCGAACATGACGATCCCGACGATCAGCGCGTCCATCGAGTGGAGGCTCGGCATTGCCGCGTACGGATTCGCGGCGAAGGCGATGAGTCCACTGTCGTGGTTGATCGACGAGTACTGGCCGAGCGTGTCGACGAAACCCCACTCGGGGAACATTCGCGGAGGCGCGGTCGGCATGAGGACGTAGCCGACGAGCCCGACGAGGTTCGCGACGATCAGCCAGTTCCGGAAGCTCGCGAAGCGCTCGTGATGCTGGAAGTACACCCACAGGAGCGTTCCGCCTACGACGGCGAACTGCGAGAGCCAGTACGTGTACGACGTGAGCGTGACGAGAATCGACGACGTGTCGACGACCCGCTGCACGGCGGGCTCGAACAGGGCGCCCAGGTGGTTCTCGGTGCGGAGCACTGCCTCGCCGTTCTGAAACGCATGCGTGACGCTGCGATCGGCGGCTCCACGCACGATCTGGTACGCGACGTAAAAGCCGATCCAGATGACGAACTGGAAGGCCAGATGCGCCCAGCCGCGAGGGAGGCGCCGGGATGTCTCGGCGACGACACTCGACATTGCACTTCGATTCTAACGAGGGAGGCTGTCGGGCGGCGCGGTACTCCAGCCTCCGCGTTGTGGCGCGTATGACACGAGTGCTCGCATGTAGTTCCCCCGTTCGAATGCGGCCGGATCGGGTCCCGAGGTTCGGCTGAGGCTGCCCTTGAGCTGTTCTACCGACAGGTACTCGCGCTCGGTCATCCATGCACGGAGGCCGTCGAGCATGTCGGTGACGACTGTCGGCCCGCGTGCGAGCGCCGCCGAGGCGACCATGACGGCGTCTGCGCCTGCGAGCAGGAGTTTGAGGGCTCCCTGCCAGTCGTGGACGCCGCCGGTGCCGGCGAGGCTCAGCGACACGGAGTCGCTGAGGATCGCGATCCAGCGGAGGGGCAGCCGGAGCTCGGCGTCCGTCGAGAGCGCGAGCCAAGGCGACACCTCGAGCGTCTCGAGATCGATGTCCGGCTGCAGGAAGCGGTTGAAGAGGACGAGTCCGTCGGCTCCGGCGCCCTCGAGCTGAGCGGCCATGTGCGCGAACGCCGAGTAGAACGGGCCGACCTTGACCGCGACAGGAATGCCGACGCGGCGCCGTACCTCGCGGACGAGCTCCACGGTCCGCGCCTCGACGCTCGCTCCCGGCGTGCGCGGGTCGACCTCCACCGCGTACACGTTCAGCTCGAGCGCATCCGCGCCCGCCTCCTCGCACAGCTGCGCGTAGCGCAGCCATCCGCCCTGCGAGGCGCCGTTCAGGCTGGCGATGATCGGGACGTCGACGGCCGCACGCGCCGCGCGAACGTGCTCGAGATACGCGCCGGGTCCCGTGTTGTACGTGTCGAGCTCGGGGAACCAGGTCGTCGCCTCGCCGAAGCTGTCGGTGGCGTATTCGAGGAGCTCGTGGATGTCGATCTCCTCGTGCTCGATCTGCTCCTCGAAGAGCGAGGGGAGGACGGCGGCGCCGACCCCCGCGTCCACGAGCGCGCGAAGCGACTCGAGATTGCCCGTGAGCGGAGAGGCGGATGCGACGATCGGGCTGCGGAGCCGGAGTCCGAGGTACGTGGTCGTGAGGTCGACGGTCACTGCTCCTCCCCGGGCTCGTGCTCGATCTCGGCGAGCTGCTCGTACACGTGCCAGCGCTCGTCGACGTCGTGCTGGGCAAGCTCTGCGAGCCTCGCGGCGTCGTCCGGCCTGGCCCGTGCCAGCATCGCGAAGCGCGCCTCGCGCGACGTGAACTCCGACAGGGGAAGCTTCGGCGCCCGCGAGTCGAGCCGGAACGGGTGCTCGCCTGCTGCCGCGTGCCTCGGGTCGTAGCGGTAGAGCGGCCAGTAGCCCGTGTCGACGGCGAGCTTGTGCTGCTCCATGCCCGTCTTCATCTCGATGCCGTGTGCGATGCAGTGGCTGTACGCGATGACCAGCGACGGCCCGTCGTACGCGTCGGCCTCCGCGAGCGCCTTCACCGTCTGTGCGTTGTCCGCGCCCATCGCGATCTGCGCGACGTAGACGTCGCCGTAGGCGGAGGCGATCATCCCGAGATCCTTCTTGCGCGTTCGCTTGCCACCGGCGGCGAACTTGGCCACCGCGCCGCGGGGTGTCGACTTCGACGCCTGGCCGCCCGTATTGGAGTAGACCTCGGTGTCCAGCACGAGCAGGTTGACGTTGCGGCCGGAAGCGAGCACGTGGTCGAGCCCGCCGAAACCGATGTCGTAGGCCCAGCCGTCCCCGCCGACTATCCAAACCGTCTTCACGACGAGGGTGCCGGCCACGGCGAGCAGCGCGCGTGACTCCGGAGTATCGAGCTCGCGGCAGCGCTCCTCGAGCGCGGCGACACGCCGGCGCTGCTCAGCGATGCCGGCCTCGGTGGACTGATCCGCCTCGAGGATCGCTGCGGCGAGATCCGGCGCGACGACGGGTGCGAGCCCGCGCGCGACCCTTTCCTGCTGGTCGAGTGCGAGGCGCATGCCGAGCCCGAACTCCGCGTTGTCCTCGAACAGCGAGTTCGACCAGGCGGGGCCGCGGCCGTCCCCGTTGCGCGACCACGGTGTCGTCGGGAGGTTGCCTCCGTAGATGGAGGAGCAGCCGGTCGCATTCGCGACCAGCACCCGATCGCCGAAGAGCTGAGTCAGGAGCTTGAGGTAGGGCGTCTCGCCGCACCCCTCGCACGCGCCCGAGTACTCGAAGAGCGGCTCGAGCATCTGCGAGCCCTTGATCGTTGCCGGAGCGACGAGCTCTCGGTCGATCTCGGGGATCGTGAGGAAGAACTCGTAGCGCTCGCGCTCGACGGCGAGGTGCTCGGTCTTGGGCTCGAGGTTGATGGACTTGTGCTTGACCTCTTCCTTCGAGTGGGCCGGACACGTCTCGACGCAGATCCCGCAGCCGGTGCAGTCCTCCGGCGCGACCTGGATCGTCATGAGCATGCCGGGCAGGTCTCGCGCCTTCCACTCCTTCGAGAGGAAGCCGGCCGGCGCATCCGCGAGTGCCTGCGGCTGGAACACCTTCATCCTGATCGCGGCGTGCGGGCAGACGAGGGCGCACTTCGCGCAGTCGATGCAGATCGAGGGATCCCAGATCGGGATCTCCTGCGCGATCGACCGCTTCTCGTAGCGCGCCGTGCCCGTCGGATACGTGCCGTCGACGGGGAGAGCGCTCACGGGGAGCTGATCACCCCGGCCGGCGATCAGGGGCAGGGTCACGTCCTGGACGAAGTCGCCGGTGCTCGTGCGGGGAGGATCCGCCGAGACCGCGACGGCCAGCGTCGGGACGTCGACCTCCGCGAGACCTTCGAGCGCCCGGTCCACGGCAGCGAAGTTCCGCTCCAGGACCGCCTCGCCCCGTTTCGCGTACGTCGTGCGGATCGCCTCCTTGATCGCCGTGATCGCGTCCTCCGTCGGGAGCACGTCGCACAGGGCGAAGAAGCAGGTCTGCAGCACCGTGTTCACGCGCTTGCCGAGCCCCGCCTCGCGGGCGATGCTCGTCGCGTCGACCACCCACAGCCGCAGCTCCTTCTCGACGATCTGCTCTCGGATCGGGGCGGGAAGGTGCTCCCACACCTCTTCAGGCCCGTATGGCGCGTTCAGCAGGAACGTTGCTCCCTGAGCCGCGACGTCGAGCACGTCGATGCGCTCGAGGAAGCCGAACTGGTGGCAGGCGACGAAGTCCGCCTCCTGGACGAGATAGGTCGATCCGATGGGGCGCGGGCCGAAGCGCAGGTGCGACACGGTCGTCGAGCCCGCCTTCTTCGAGTCGAGCACGAAGTAGCCCTGCGCATGGAGGTCGGTCGCCTCGCCGATGATCCGGATCGAGTTGCGGTTCGCGCCGACCGTCCCGTCCGAGCCGAGCCCGAAGAACACCGCACGCACGACGTCGTCGGGCTCCGTTCGGAACTCGGGGTCGACCTCGAGCGAGAGCGACGTGACGTCGTCGGTGATGCCGACCGTGAAGCGTCGCTTCGGCGTCGCGGCGTCGAGCTCGGCGAGCGCCGCGGCCGCCATCGCCGGGGTGAACTCCTTGGAGGAGAGCCCGTAGCGTCCGCCGACGACGAGAGGCAGGTCGCCGCCGTGCTCGGCGAGCGCGGTGAGCACGTCCTGGAACAGCGGCTCAGCTTGAGCGGCGGGCTCCTTCGTACGGTCGAGGACGGCGATCGCGCGGACTGCCGCCGGGAGCGCTGCGACGAACGCGGCAGCATCGAACGGTTGGTAGAGCCGAACCTTCAGCAGCCCGACGCGCTCGCCGTCGGCACGGAGCCGCTCGACGGCCTCCTCGGCCGCTCCCGCCCCCGAGCCCATGAGCACGAGCACGCGCTCCGCCTCCGGGTCGCCGACGTACTCGAATAGCCGGTAGCGGCGGCCGGTCCGCTCGCCGAGCCTCGTCATCTCCTGCTGCACGATCTCGGGAACGGCCGCATAGAACCGGTTGACGGCTTCGCGCGACTGGAAGAAGACGTCGGGGTTCTGGGCGCTTCCTCGGAGCACGGGATGGTCGGGTGAAAGCGACCGCGCGCGATGTGCCGCGACGAGATCGTCGTCGATGAGCGCACGCATGTCGTCTTCGTCGAGCCGGTCGATCGTGTTCAGCTCGTGCGAGGTGCGGAAGCCGTCGAAGAAGTGGAGGAACGGCACGCGGGCGCGCAGCGTCGCTGCGTGCGCGACGAGCGCGAAGTCCTGCGCCTCCTGAACCGACGACGAGCACAGGAGCGCGAACCCCGTCGGCCGCGCGGTCATCACGTCCGAGTGGTCGCCGAAGATCGAGAGGGCGTGCGTAGCGACCGACCGCGCCGCGACGTGGAAGACGGCGGGCGTCAGCTCGCCCGCGATCTTGAACATGTTCGGCAGCATCAGCAGCAGGCCCTGCGAGGACGTGAAGGTCGTCGCGAGCGCACCGGCCTGCAGCGCTCCGTGGACGGCCCCCGCGGCGCCGCCCTCGCTCTGCATCTCGACGACCTGCGGCACGACGCCCCACGCGTTGGGAATCTCCCGTGCCGACCAGGTGTCCGCGAGCTCGCCCATCGCCGTCGCGGGCGTGATCGGGTAGATCGCGATCACCTCGCTCGCGCGATATGCAACCCAGGCCGCCGCCTCGTTGCCGTCGATCGTTGCCCGTCGCTCCACGTCCTCAGCGTGCGCGCACCCGAACCGCGCTGAATCGGTGCGAACGCTGACCGGGCTACGGCCTTCCCGCACGCGATCAGTGGCGCTGATCGAGGTCGGGATCGGTCCGACTTGAGCGCTCGGCAAGCCATCGTCAGGATCACGGGATGGCGGCGCGCTATGGCGTTCGGGTCTGGCTCGCCCTCGTGACGCTCTACGTCGTCTGGGGCTCGACGTTCATCGCGCTCGCGATCGTCATCCGCGATCTGCCGCCGTTCCTCGCGATGTCCGCCCGGCACCTCGTCGCGGGCAGCGTGCTTCTCGCCGTCTCACTGCCTCGGGGCGACCGCGCCGGCGATCGCATCGGGAGACGACAGATCGCCGCAGCCTTCGTCTTCGGCGGCCTCCTCTTCGTGACGGGGCACGGGTCGCTCGCGTGGGCGCAGCAGACCGTTCCCGCCGGTGTGGCCGCATTGCTCGTCGGAACGATCCCGATCTGGATGGCGCTGTTCGACCGCGTCGCATTCGGGAAGCGGCTGCCTGCGAAGGCGTACGCGGGCATCGCGGTCGGGTTCGTCGGCCTCGCGTTCCTCTTCGATCCCTTCGGCGAGGGGTCGGTCGACCGCGAAGGCGCGCTCGTCATCGTGCTCGGCGCGATGTGCTGGGCCGTCGGCTCGCTCTACTCGCGCGGTGCGCCCCTCCCCAAACGTCCGATCGTCTCGGCGGGGCTCGCGTCGTTGTGCGGAGGGATCCTCCTCGCCGGCTACTCGCTGATCTCGGGCGAGGTGGGTGACGCGGTGTGGAGCCAGGACGCGGTCCTCGCCCTCGCGTATCTCATCGTCGTCGGAAGCTTCGTCGGCTTCACGACGTACGTCTGGCTTCTGCGCGTCGCGCCGATCTCTCTCGTGTCGACCTACGCGTACGTCAACCCGATCGTCGCCGTCGCTCTCGGCTGGCTGATCCTCGGCGAGGAGATCACCGTGCAGATGGCGGTCGCCGGAGCCGCCGTCCTCGTCTCGGTTGCCGTGATCTTGCGCTCGGGCGGAACGAGCCTCGAGCCGGGCCGCGGTTTGTTCGCGAGGCAACGCCCGATCGCCGCCGCAGCGGCGACCGAGCCGACCGCTTAACCGCCGATGTAGGACATCTCGACCTTGCGGAGGCTCGAGGTGTCTGCCGTGCGAATCTCGGAGTAGCGATCCGTCCGGCGCGCCCAGACGGCGCGGATCGTCTCCTCGAGCCTGTCCGCGTCGTCCGAGCGCAGAAGCGCCCGCAGGTCGTGTCCGCGGACCGCGAAGAGGCAGGTGTAGAGCTTCCCGTCCGCGGAGATGCGCGCTCGTGTGCAGTCTCCGCAGAACGGCTGCGTCACCGATGCGATGACGCCGATCTCGCCGGCATCGTCGAGGTAGCGGTAGCGCTCGGCGACCTCGCCCCGGTAGGCCGCTGCGATCGGCTCGAGCGGGAACTCGGCCCCGATGGTCGAGACGATCTCGGCAGCGGGCACGACGTCATCGGTGCGCCATCCGTTCGTGGCTCCGACGTCCATGTACTCGATGAAGCGCACGGTGTGCCCGGTCCCGCGGAAGCGACGCGCGATGTCGAGGACGGACGACTCGTTCAGACCCCGCTTCACGACGACGTTGACCTTGACCGGCAGCCCCGCTTCGGCGGCGGCGTCGATCCCGGCGAGTACGCGCGCGACGGGGAAGTCCACGTCGTTCATCGCGCGAAACACCTCGTCGTCGAGTGAGTCGAGGCTCACCGTGATCCTGGAGAGCCCGGCGTCCGCGAGCGCCTGCGCCTTCTGTGCGAGTACTGCCGCATTCGTAGTGAGCGTCACGTCGAGCTCGTCGTCGATCGCCGCGAGCTGTGCGATGAGAACCTCGAGATCGCGACGAAGGAGCGGCTCGCCGCCCGTGATCCGGAGCTTGCGGACGCCGAGGTCGACGAAGACGCGGGCGACGCGCTCGATCTCCTCGAACGTCAGGAGCTCCCGGCGCGGCAGGAACCGGTACTCGCGACCGAAGACCTCCTTCGGCATGCAGTACACGCAGCGGAAGTTGCAGCGATCCGTCACGGAGATCCGGAGATCCCTGACCGGCCTGCCGAGCGTGTCCACGACTGTCACGGTGGACAGCCTAGAGAGACCCGTTCGTCCTATGCTGCGGCCGTGCCTGGATACGTGATCGTCGGGGTCGACTGGCACAGCGACGAGGCGTTCCGGGGCCTACGCGCGAGACGTCGAGCGGACGATCGAGGCGTACGGCGGCCGCTACATCGTCGGGACGCGTGACGTGGACGTCCGTGAGGGCGCATGGCGACCGCAGATCGCGGTCGTGCTCGAGTTCCCGTCGCTCGAAGCGGCGCGGAACTGGTACTCGTCGGCGGAGTACGCCGGCCCGCTCGAGATCAGGAAGAACGGCGCAACGTCCGACCTGATACTCGTCGACGGCCTGGACGAATAGCCTGCCGCGGGTGCCTGCCCGCAGCCACTTAGGCCCACCGCTACTCGCGCTCGTCGGCGTCACCGCCATCTGGGGCGTGACGTTCGTCCAGGTCCAGAACGCGATCGCGCTCTACCCGCTCTTCGCGTTTCTCGCCCTCCGCTTCACGATCTCGACCCTCGTCCTCGCTCCGTTCGCCTTCGGCTCGCTGCGACGTCTTCCGCGATCCGGATACGCCGTCGGCGCGGGCGTCGGCGCGCTGCTCGCAACCGCGTACGCGTTGCAGACGGCCGGGCTCGACCTCACGACTGTGGCGAGCACGGGCTTCATCACCGGGCTGTACGTCGTCTTCACGCCTCTCCTCGCCCTCGCCTTGTTCGGCACCGCGGTTCCTCGTGCCCTCTGGCTCGGCATCGCTCTCTCGGTCGGAGGGCTGCTCCTGCTGAACGGCGTCCCGGGCGGCTCGACGCTCGGCAACGTGCTCGTCCTCGCGAACGCCGTGTTCCAGGCGCTCCAGATCACGGCGATGGAGAGGTACGCACCTCGTTACGACCCGCGCGCGCTGACGTTCTTGCAGATGGCGACCTCGGCGGCCGCCTTCCTGGTGATCGCCCTCGCACGCGGCGAGCTCGAGATGCCGCAGGGGAGGACCGTCTGGGGTGCTCTCCTCGTCACGGGCATCTTCGCGGGAGCGCTGGGCTACCTGATCGCGACATGGGTGCAAGCCAGGACCACCGCCGCCCGGGCGGCGCTCGTGTTCACGCTGGAGGCGCCGTTCGCGGCGCTCGCCGGCGTCCTGCTCGCGGACGAGGTGCTCGGCTGGGCCGGCTGGCTCGGTTGCGCGGTCATGATGGCCGGGATCCTCGTGGCCGAGCCGGCTGCGGCGTCGGCGCTTCGGCGCCTCTCTCGGCGAGCGCCCGCGCCCGCGTGACCCCGATTCTCTTTGCCTGCTGCTCCGCCGTGCTCTTCGGAGCCATGACCGTCCTCGTCCGGATCGCCCTCGAGAAGGGCGTGTCTCCCGTCGCCGGAACGCTCTTCACGATCTTCCCCGCGTGCCTGGTGACGGCCGCCGCGGCCGTCGAGCAGGGGGCGTGGGACATCGCCGATGCCTGGCCGTTCGTGTTCGCCGGCCTCCTCGCGCCCGGAACGGCACAGATCCTCTTCACGTTCGCCGTGCGCGATGCCGGCGCGTCGCGCACGTCGGTCACGGTCGGCACCGCGCCTCTGTTCGCGGTCGCCACGGCGCTGGTGTTCCTCGACGAGCCCCTGGTCGCCGGGCTTCTGCTCGGAGCGGCGCTGATCGTGACCGGCGGGATCGTCCTCGCGAGCGACCGCTCCAGGCCGGCGCACTTCAAGCGCATCGGGCTCGTCTACGCGCTCATCGGGACGGCCGCGTTCGCAAGCCGCGACACGTTCGTCCGTTGGCTGATCGAGGACGCGACCGACGTCGATCCGACGCTGGCTGCCTTCGTGACGATGCTGACCGGGACGCTCGCCGCCCTCACGTTCGCGCTGGTGACGCGTACCAAGCTCACTGCGAAGGCGGCCGGCGCGTTCGTGCCCGCGGCCCTCTGCTACGGGCTCTCGTATGTCTTCCTCTTCGAGGCGTTCGCGCGCGGGCGGGTCTCCGTCGTCTCCCCGATCGTCGCGACCGAGTCGTTGTGGGGCGTGACGTTCTCGTGGCTCGTCCTGCGTCGCTCCGAGAGCGTCGGACGCAAGGTCGTTCTCGGCGCGGCACTCGTCGTCGCCGGTGGCGTCCTGATCGGGATCTTCCGCTAGCCGAGCTTCTGCTCGATCGCGTCGAGCCGCGTCTCGACGCGCGCCAGGGTATCGACGAGTTCCTGGTGGCGCTCGGTCTCAGGCCCGAGCCGGCGCTGCTGGAAGGCGACGAACGACGCTGTCACGACGGCCGTCGTGAACGACACCGTGGCGACGCTCGCAAACATGACGAAGACGGCGATGACCCGGCCGCCGCTCGTCCCGGGAACGACGTCGCCGTACCCGATCGTCGTCACCGTCGTCGCGGCCCACCACGCCGCGTCGCCGAGGCTCTGGAAGCTGTTCGGGCTGAGGATCTCGACCGCGGCGGTGCCGGCAGCTCCGACCAGGAACATCACGGCGATGAGGTACGGGATGATGCGCCCGGACATGACGGCCTTGTTGAGCCGCGTGAGCGAGGCGTCGCTCATGAGCCACACAGGCATTGCGTGGTGTGTTCTCCACACGAAGTGTGGTCTCCTCCGAGAGTGATCTGCTAGGGTGAGGCTCAGGTTTTCATACCGTAGAGACTCAACCAAAGGAGTTAGAACACATGGCCAAGACCATCGGCATCGACCTCGGGACGACCAACTCGTGCATGGCCGTTCTCGAAGGGTCAGAGCCGACCGTCATCCCGAACGCCGAGGGTGGACGCACGACTCCGTCCGTCGTCGCCTTCGGGCGTGACGGCCAGCGGCTCGTCGGCGCACCCGCCAAGCGCCAGCAGGTCACGAATCCCCAGAACACGATCTTCTCGATCAAGCGCTTCGTCGGGCGCAAGTTCGACGAGGTCTCCGAGGAGATGAAGATCGTCCCCTACGAGGTCGTCAAGGGACCGAACGACGACGTGCGCGTCGAGGCGGAGGGCAAGGAGTACGCGCCGCCGGAGATCTCGGCGATGATCCTCCAGAAGCTGAAGGCCGACGCGGAGGCGTATCTCGGCGAGCCCGTGACGGACGCCGTCATCACGGTCCCCGCGTACTTCAACAACGCGCAGCGCGAGGCGACGAAGGACGCTGGCAAGATCGCCGGGCTCAACGTCCTGCGGATCATCAACGAGCCGACCGCCGCGGCGCTCGCGTACGGACTCGACAAGGAAGGCGCCGAGCACACCATCCTCGTCTTCGACCTCGGCGGCGGAACATTCGACGTGTCCGTGCTCGAGCTGGGCGACGGCGTGTACCACGTCAAGGCGACGAACGGCGACAACCACCTCGGCGGCGACAACTTCGACAAGGCGACCGTCGACTGGATGATCGCCGAGTTCAAGCGCGATCAGGGCATCGACCTCGGGCAGGACCCGATGGCGCTGCAGCGCCTCTACGAGGCGGCAGAGAAGGCGAAGATCGAGCTGTCGTCGACGATGACGACGCAGATCAACCTGCCGTTCATCACCGCCACGCCCGAGGGGCCGAAGCACCTCGATCTGCAACTGACCCGCGCGAAGCTCGACGAGCTCGCCCACGATCTCCTCGAACGCACGGTCGCACCGACGAAGCAGGCGCTCTCGGATTCCGGGCTCACGGCTGCGGACATCGAGCACGTCGTTCTCGTAGGTGGCATGACCCGCATGCCGGCGGTTCAGGCGAAGGTCAAGGAGCTCATCGGCAAGGAGCCGCACAAGGGCGTCAACCCCGACGAGGTCGTCGCCGTCGGCGCAGCCATCCAGGCGGGCGTGCTCAAGGGCGAGGTCAAGGACGTCCTCCTGCTCGACGTCACCCCGCTCTCGCTCGGGATCGAGACGAAGGGCGGCGTGTTCACCAGGCTCATCGACCGCAATACGACGATCCCGACGCGAAAGTCGGAGACGTTCACGACGGCCGAGGACAACCAGCCGTCGGTCGAAATCCACGTCGCGCAGGGCGAGTCCGAGATGGTCTCGTTCAACAAGACGCTCGGGAAGTTCCAGCTCGTGGGGATCCCGCCGGCGATGCGTGGGATGCCACAGATCGAGGTGTCCTTCGACATCGACGCCAACGGGATCATCAATGTCTCGGCGAAGGACCTCGGGACCGGGAACGAGCAGCAGATCCGGATCGAGGGCGGCTCGGGCCTGACCGAGCACGAGGTCGATCGCATGATCTCCGAGGCCGAGTCGCACGCGGGCGAGGCGCATCGGCTGCGCGAGCTCGCGGACGCCCGCAACGCCGGCGAGCAGCTCGCGTACCAGACCGAGCGCACGCTCTCCGAGCACCGCGACAAGCTGCCCGAGGCCGAGGCGTCGACGATCGAGGGCAGGATCATGGAGCTCCGGCAGGCCCTCGAGGGCTCGGAGGTCTCCGAGATCCAGTCGAAGACGACCGCGCTCGAAGAAGCGTCGCGCGCTCTCGCCGACGTGATCTACGCCCAGGCTCAGGCGGGCGCGCAGCCGTCGGGCAACGGAGGAGCGCACACGGACGACGAGGTCGTCGAGGACGCCGACTACGAGGTCATCGACGAAGAGGAAGCGGCGAAGTCGTGAGCGAGGAGCTCACGGAGGAGACGCAGGTCGAGGAGTCGGGGCACGAGGCTCCGACTCCCGACGACCGGCTCGCAACGGTCACCACAGAGCGGGACGAGTACCTGGCACTGGCACAACGCGTGCAGGCGGATTTCGAGAACTACCGCAAGCGCGCCCTTCGAGACCAGGAGCGCCTCGTCGCCCACGCGCACGAGCGGCTCGTGCGCGAGCTCCTTCCCATCCTCGACGATCTCGAGCGGGCGCTCGAGGCGGCGGAGCGGCACGAGGAGGCTCAGCTCGTGGACGGAGTCAAGCTCGTCGAGAAGTCGCTGCGTGCCGCGCTTGCCAAGGAGGGCCTGACCGAGATCGAGACCGGAGGACAGTTCGACCCACACGTGCACGAGGCGCTGCTCACGCAGCCGAGCGACGCCGATCCGGGCTCCGTGCTCGACGTCGTGCAGCGCGGATACCGCCTCGGCGACAAGGTCGTGCGACCCGCGCGTGTGATCGTCGCCGCCGCGCCCGAGGACGTCTGAGTGCCCGGATACGCGAGTTCCTTCGAGGCCGCGCCACTCGATCGCACGGCGCGACTCGTGACGAGGTCCGTGTGGATGCTCGCCATCGCGTTCGCCGTCGCCGGGGTGCTCGTCGCAGCAGTCGGCTCGGCCTGGTCGGGCGTTCCGATGCTCGCGGTCGGCGCGCTCCTGCTCGCGACGATGGCGTGGATGCGGCGCATCGAGCCGCGTTCCTACGACGTCGGTGACGGTGCGCTGCAAGTGCATCGTCGATTCGCGTCTCCGTCCAGCTTCAGCGGCCCGATCGAGCATGTCCATCGTGGAAGCCTCGGGCTCCGCGTCTTCGGTGACGGGGGCGGGTACGGCTATCTGGGCCGCTATCGAGCGGACGGCCGGACCGTTCGCGCATTCGTGACGGATCGACGCAACGTCGTTCTGCTCGAGGTGGGAAACGCCCCGCTCGCCGTGTCGCCGCGGGATCCCGACCGCTTCATCGCGGAGGTCGGACGTGGCGCGTAACCCGTACGAGGTCATCGGCGTCCCGAAGAACGCCGGCGATGACGAGATCAAGAAGGCATACCGCAAGCTCGCGCGCGAGTACCACCCGGACCGCAACCCCGGGGACGACGCCGCGGAGGAGCGTTTCAAGGAGGTGCAGGCCGCGTACGACGTGCTCTCCGATCCCGAGAAGCGGAAGGCGTACGACACGTTCGGCGAGGCAGGAGCCCGTGGGTTCCCCGGCGGTGGGGCGGACATGGGAGGGATGCGCTTCGAGGAGTTCGACCTGTCGAACCTCGGAGACCTGCTCGGCGGCATGTTCGGCGGTGGGCGCCGCCCGGCGAGCCGCCAGCCGGTCCGGGGGAACGACCTGGAGGCACATGTCCGCGTCTCGTTCGAGGACTCGCTGCGAGGCGTTCAGATTCGTGTGCCGGTCGAGGCCGAGACCGTGTGCTCCGTCTGTCACGGAACCGGCGCCGAGCCGGGCACGTCTCCGATCACCTGCCCGCAGTGCGGGGGTCGCGGCGTGGTGTCCGACTCGCAGGGCCTCTTCGCGTTCTCGCAGCCGTGCCCGCGCTGCCGGGGGAACGGGACGATCGTCGAGAAGCCCTGCCGCAACTGTCGCGGGAGCGGCCGGGAGCGGACGACGAAGCGGTACTCGGTGAAGATCCCGGCGGGCGCGAAGACCGGCACCCGGGTTCGGCTCAAGGGCAAGGGCGAGGCGGGGCACAACGGTGGACCGGCAGGCGATCTCTTCGTCGTCGTGGACGTCGAGCCGTCCCAGCTCTACGAGCGGCGGGGCTCCGATCTCGTGCTCGAGGTTCCGGTGACCTACGCGGAGGCGGCGCTCGGTGCCTCGGTCGAGATCCCCACGCCGGAAGGTCCCGTGGCGCTCAAGGTTCCCGGCGGGACCGAGAGCGGAAAGCTCCTTCGAGTCAAGGGGCGGGGAGCGCCGCACATCAAGGGGAACGGGCGCGGCGACCTCCTCGCACGCGTGCGGGTCACCGTTCCGAAGAAGCTGTCGAAGGCCGAGAAGGAAGCGCTCGAGGGCTACCAGAGGGTGTCTCGCGAGAGTCCTCGTGAGGCGTTCACGTCGTGAGCCCGTCCCTGCGTGCGCGCTGGACGACGGTCGTCGTGCTGGCCAGCCTGTTCGTGCTCGTCAACATCGTCCAGATCGGCACTGGTGACGCCGGCTGGCCGCAGTTCGTCGGACTGGCCCTGGGCGTCGGCGTCGCCGCGTACGGCGTTGCCCGCGTCCTCGGTTGGGAAGGGGTCGAGCGCTGATGCCCGACCGTCCTCGCTACATGATTTCGGTCGCGGCCGACCTCGTCGGCATGCATCCACAGACGCTTCGCATGTACGAGGCCAAGGGCCTCGTACGCCCGGGCCGCACGCCGGGCGGGACGCGGCTCTACTCGGACGCGGACGTCGAGCGTCTCCGCCTCGTCCAGCGCCTGACCACCGAGCTCGGTCTCAACCTCGCTGGTGTCGAGCACGTTCTGCGGCTGCAGGACGAGCTCAACCGCACGCGCGCCCGGATGAATCGCCTCGAACGCGAGCTTCGCGCGGAGATCGCCGAGGTGCACCGTTCCTACAGGCGCGAGGTCGTTCTCTACCGGCCGGCCCAGCACCCGGCCACCAGGAGCTGACATGGACTTCAACAAGCTGACACTCAAGAGCCAGGAAGCCGTCGCGGCCGCTCAGGAGCTGGCGCGGCGGTCCGGCAATCCCGAACTGGCCCCCGACCATCTGACCGTCGCGCTGCTCGACCAGGAGCTGCCGCGGACCCTCGTCGATCGGGCCGGTTATGGCGCGAACACGCTTCGTGCCGAGGCGGAGGCTCGGCTCCGGCAGCTCCCGACGGTCACCGGCGGCGCCCAGCCTCAGGCCTCTCCAGCGCTCACGCGCGTTCTCGACGCCGCCTTCGACGAGATGCGGAAGCTCGACGACGAGTTCGTGTCGGTGGAGCACCTCGTGCTTGCGCTCGACGTCGTTCCCCGGGACCCGCTGCTGCAGGCGCTGGAAGGAGTGCGCGGCGGCCAGAAGGTGACGTCCCAGGACCCAGAGGGCTCGTATCAGGCGCTCGAGAAGTACGGGCGCGACCTCACCGCGCTCGCCGAGTCGGGGAAGCTCGACCCGGTCGTCGGGCGCGACGAGGAGATCCGCAGAGTCATCCAGGTGCTCTCGCGGCGCACGAAGAACAATCCGGTGCTCATCGGCGAGCCCGGCGTGGGGAAGACGGCGATCGTCGAGGGCCTCGCGCAGCGGATCGTGGCCGGGGACGTGCCCGAAGGTCTCAAGGGCAAGCGCGTGTGGGCGCTCGACGTGGGCGCGCTGCTCGCCGGGGCGAAGTACCGCGGCGAGTTCGAGGAGCGGCTCAAGGCCGTTCTCGCAGAGATCGAGAATGCGGCCGGGGAAGTCGTCCTCTTCATCGACGAGCTACACACGATCGTCGGTGCGGGCGCGGCGGAGGGGGCCGTCGATGCGGCCAACCTCTTGAAGCCGATGCTCGCGCGCGGAGAACTGCGAGCGGTTGGCGCGACGACGCTCGACGAATACCGCAAGCACATCGAGAAGGACGCCGCTCTCGAGCGCCGCTTCCAGCCGATCCTCGTCGGCCAGCCCTCGGTCGTGGACACGATCGCGATCCTGCGTGGGCTGAAGGAGCGCTACGAGGCGCACCACGGTGTTGAGATCCGAGACTCGGCGCTGGTGGCCGCGGCCGTCCTCTCCGACCGCTACATCACCGACCGCTTCCTGCCCGACAAGGCGATCGATCTCGTCGACGAGTCCGCGTCCCGCCTGCGTATGGAGATCGACTCGTCGCCGGTCGAGCTCGACGAGGCGGACCGCCGTGTCCGGCAGCTCGAGATCGAGCTCGCCGCGATGGGGAACGAGACGGAGGCGGTGCGCGAGCCAATCGAGCGCGAGCTCGCCGATGCCAGGGCCGTGCGCGACGAGCTCGCCGCGCGCTGGTCGCGCGAGAAGGAGGCGCTGCAGCGTGTCGGGGACATCAAGCGGCAGATCGACGAGCTGCGCATGGAGGCTGAGCGCGAGGAGCGCGCCGGGAACCTCGCGCGCGTGGCGGAGATCCGCTACGGGATCCTTCCCGAGCTCGAGAAGGAGCTCGCGGAGCGCGAGGAGCGCACCGAGATCCCCATGGTGAAGGAGGAGGTCGACGAGGACGACATCGCCGCCGTCGTGTCGTCATGGACAGGCATCCCCGTCTCACGGCTGCTCGAGGGTGAGGTCGAGAAGCTCATCCACATGGAGGAGCGGCTCCACCACCGCGTCGTCGGCCAGGATCAGGCGGTCGAGGCCGTCGCGAACGCGCTGCGGCGCGCGCGCTCCGGCCTGCAAGACCCCGACCGCCCGATCGGTTCGTTCATCTTCCTCGGGCCGACCGGCGTCGGGAAGACCGAGCTCGCGCGAGCGCTCGCGGAGTTCATGTTCGACGACGAGCGCGCGATGGTGCGGCTCGACATGTCCGAGTACCAGGAGCGGCACACGGTCGCGCGGCTGGTCGGCGCCCCGCCCGGATACGTCGGCTACGAGGAAGGCGGCCAGCTCACCGAAGCCGTGCGGCGTCGCCCGTACACGGTCGTCCTCCTCGACGAGATCGAGAAGGCGCACACGGAGGTGTTCGACGTCCTCCTGCAGTTGCTCGACGACGGGCGGCTGACCGACGGTCACGGCCGCACGGTCGACTTCCGCAACACGGTGATCATCATGACCTCGAACATCCGCTCGCCGAACGAGCTCCGCGACCGCTTCCGGCCGGAGTTCCTGAACCGCGTCGACGAGGTCGTCGTGTTCGAGGCCCTGAGCCGCGAGCAGCTGTCCGAGATCGTCGAGCTGCAGCTCACGCGGTTGCGCGAGCGGCTCGCGGAGAGGAAGCTCGAGCTCGATGTCACCGATGCCGCGAAGGGGCTGCTCGCAGAGGAAGGCTGGGATCCGGCGTACGGCGCGCGTCCGCTGAAGCGCGCGATCCAGCGCCGAGTCGAGAACCCGCTGGCGCTCCGGCTACTGGAAGGCGACTTCGCGGAAGGCGATGTCGTGCGGGTCGACGCCTCGGACGGCGAGCTCGTTTTCGAGCGCGCCGAGGCAGCCGCGCCCACTCCGGCGTAGTCCGGAGCGGCCATCTTGCGGCTGGCGATGCGCGTCCTCACGATGGCGCCGTGTGGCGGCGACGACCCGAGCCGGCGCTTGGCCGCGAGACGGTCGATGGCATCATCAGGAAGCTGATGGCGATCGACGTCAAGCTCGCGCTCTTGCTCGAGCACTTCGGGATTCGAGACAAGGAGAACGACGATGACGCGTAAGGAGTGGCGCGAGCGACTCGAGGAGCTGAAGCCGATCTGGGCCGAGGAGGACAGGAAGTTCCGCGAGATGGTCGCGCGCCGCGAGCAGCGGCTGCGCGAGTGGGACGAGTACATGGCCCGGCGTCGCGCCCGCATCCGCCGACTGACGTTCGGGCTACTGGGCCGCTAGAGGCCGGCGGCGGCCGCCGTTGACGGCGTTCGCCGCCGAGCACGTCGACTTTGGCTGAAGTACGGGTTCGCGGCGGACGCGCGCTAGTCCGGGACGTCGTCGTAGAAGTCGGCGCCGCCGGTTTCGGGCGGTGCGCCATAGATGAAGAGCACGAGCTCCTCAGCGCCTGCGTTCCGGAGTTGCAGGATCGTCCCTGGCTGGACGGCCAGAACGCTGCCGCGCTCGAGCACGTGCCGCTCGGGGGGCTCTCCGAGATCGACCGTGAGGGTGCCGTCGAGCACGACGAAGACCTCCTCCTGCACCTTGTCCGCATGGCGCTTGCCGCGTGCTCCCGGCGGATAGCGCCAGATGTTGGCCCGCGACTGCGTCAGCGAGTCGGAGAGGCGCGCGATCGTCCGCCCGCTGCCGTCGTCGCGAGGCTCCCACTCGAGGTCGGACGCATTGAAGACTGTGAACGCCATGGGACGCAGTATCCCGCAGGCGTACGATCGGCCGGGATGCCAGCCTCTGTCGTGGGGCGAGACGCCGAGCTCGCCGCTCTCCGAAACTTCGTCGCCGGAATCTCGAACGGCGCCTCGGCGCTCGTCCTGGAAGGCGAGGCGGGCATGGGGAAGACGACGCTCTGGCGCGCCGGACTGCAGCAGGCTGCCATCGACGGGCTACGTACGCTCGAGGCGCAGCCGGCCGAGAGCGAGTCGGAGCTCTCGTTCGCCGGGCTCGGAGACCTGCTCGACGTCGTCCTCGACGAGGCACTCGAGCCCCTCCCGACTGGTCAACGCTCTGCACTGTCGCGCGCGTTCGTCCTCGAGGACGTCGAAGGGTCGCCGCCCGATGCGCACGCAGTCGGAGTGGCGCTTCTGGGTGCGCTTCGCGCATTGGCCGCAAGCGGCCGGGTGCTCGTTGCCGTCGACGACGTCCAGTGGCTCGACTCGGCATCGGCTGCGGCGCTGGCCTATGCCGGCCGGCGCCTGCGCGGCGAGCCGATCGGGATCCTCTTGGCTCGCCGAGCCGGACTGACGAGTCCGCTGGCAGACGAGTTGAGCCGCACGCTGGGCGACCGGACGGTGCATCTCGACGTCGGTCCGCTCGACGCCGCCGCGCTTCATCGCGTCGTGAACGAGCGGTTGGGCGCGTCGCTCCCACGTCCGCTGCTCGCCGAGGTGCACCAGGCATCCGGGGGGAACCCGTTCTACGCGATCGAGATCGTCAGGACGCTCCAACGTCGCGGAGCGGAGGTCGAGGCGGGGCGGCCGCTGCCCGTTCCGGACTCGCTGCACGACCTCGTCGACGAACGGCTGACGGCGCTGCCCGACGAGAGCCGGTACTTCCTGCTCGCGGCGGCCGCCCACGCGCATCCGACGGTCGCAATCACCGAGGCGGCCTCCGATGTCGGCGCCGACGCAGGGCTCGCCCCCGCCGTCGCCGCAGGCATCGTCGAGGTCGACGGCTCGAGGATCCGCTTCACGCACCCCCTCCTCGCGGCTGGTGTCCTGGAGGCGGCTGACCCCGGCCGTCGCGCTGCGGTGCATCGGCGACTGGCCGAGCTCCTCGAAGACCCCGAGGCGCGGGCATGGCAGCTCGCGGCCTGTTGCAGCGAGCCGGACGAGACCGTCGCGGCCGCGCTCGAGGCGGCGTCCACCCACGCCCGGGCTCGGGGCGCACCACGGCCGGCGGCGCTTCTCCTGGATCGCGCTCAGCACCTCACGCCCTCTGACCTACCGTCGGAGCGAATACGACGCGCCGTGGACGCCGCATTCCTCCACTTCGAGGCCGGAGACTCGCGTCGCGCTGAAGCCCAGCTTCGAGCCGTCGTTGCCCCGTTGTCCGCCGGTCCGGAGCGGGCACGTGCCCTGGCGGTCCTGGCGCGCATCCGCCTCTACGAGGAGCCCCAGGAGGCACGCGAGCTGTTCCTGCAGGTCGTCGAGGAAGCGGGCGACGACGGTCCGACCTCCGCGATAGCGCACGAGGGCATCGCGGCGTGCAGCGTCTGGACGTTCGAGCGATTCGAGGAAGGGCTTCGACACAGCGAGCGCGCCCTCGCTCTCATCCCACGAGCCGGAGGCGACGCGCTCATGGGCGACGTCCTCATGACGCGTCTCTCGGCGGAGACGCTGCTCGGGTACCCGAGCGCCGAAGCCACAGAGGCGCGCTGCCTCGAGTTGCAGGAAGCAACCCTCGAAGCGCGCGTGCTCGATCAGCCCCTCATCTCCGTCGCGGAAAGGTGGATATGGGTGGATCGCCATGCCGAGGCGCGTGACGCACTCGAAGCCCTGCTCCGGCACGCGAGCGAGATCGGGGACGAGAACTGTCGGCCCTGGGCCTCGTGTCTCCTCGGCGAGGTCGAGCTCGTCTCCGGCGAATTCGATCGGGCGCTCGCGCTCGCGCTCGAGGCGCAGCAGGCGGCGGAGCAATCGGGTCAGCCGATCTTCGTCGGTCTCGGCTTCGCGCTGGAGAGCATGGTGCGAGCGCAGCGCGGGGAGGCGGAGCCCGCTCGTGCGAGCGCGCAGAGGGCCCTCGGCTCGAGTCCGAACGGCTACGCGCGACTCGAGAGCGCCGCCGCGCTGGGCCACCTCGCGCTCGCGTCGGGTGTCCCCGAGGAAGCAGTTCGCGCCCTCGGGCCGTGTATCGCGTTCGTCCGCGAGGAGCGGATGGTCGAGCCCGGGGTGATGCGCTTCGCGATCGACTACGTCGAGGCACTGACCGAGCTCGGACGAACCGAGGATGCCGGTGACCTCCTCGCCTGGTACGAGCGCAATGCGCGGCGTCTCGAGCGGGCGTCTGCGCTCGCGAACTGCGCGCGCTGCCGGGGCTTGCGCGCCGCTCAGGCCGGCGACCTCGACGCTGCGCTCGCGGCGTTTGCCGAGGCGCTCGAGTGGCACGCTCAGGTCGAGCTTCCGCTCGATCGAGGCCGCACGCTGCTCGCGCTCGGAGCAGCACAACGGCGCCTCAAGCGACGGCGCGAGGCACGCGAGACGCTCGAACAGGCACTCGCAGTGTTCGAGCGCATCGGCGCGTCGTTATGGGCCGAGCGCGCACGCGCGGAGAGCTCAAGCGGATCAGCGGCCGCGCGGCGACGCCAGGTGCGCTCACACCCGCCGAGGAGCGCGTTGCGACCCTCGTCGCCGAAGGCAAGACGAACAAGGAAGTCGCGGCCGCGCTCTTTCTCTCCGACCGCACGATCGAGGGGCATCTCGCACGCATCTTCGGGAAGCTCGGCATCAGGCATCGCGCGGAGCTCGCCGGTGCACTTCAAACACGGGGGATCGGGGTCTCAAACCCAGGGGACTCTCCCGTTTCAGCAGAGGCGCCCGCTCCGTAGCCTCGAGACAGGTGGTTACGAGGGCCACCCGAAGCGAAGGAGACGGAGAGATGACCCGGACGATCTCATTCATCATCGGCATCGCAGTGACGGCTCTCGCCGTCGCAGTCCCCACGGCGCTCGGCGAGGGCAGGCTTGCCGGCTCGCAGCCGCAGGACGCCGTGACCTACTTCAAGGCCAACGAGCTCGCGACGCTCGTGCAGCAGCCCGTCCAGCTCGATCGCCGCACGGACGCGTGGGACCGGACGGCACCCACTCCTCAGTCGAGCACGTATCGCGACGCAGGACAGCGGTCGACCTTCCCGGCGACCGGCTCCGACGGCTACGTCGACGCGAATCAGCGTGGAGTCGGCCCCGTGAACCCGACCGTCTCGCCCACGAGCTCCGGCACCGACATCGAATGGCCGCAGGTGGGAATCGGTCTCGGGATCGGCATCGCACTCGCCTTCGGCCTTCTGCTGATGCTCCGCGCAACGAGGCAGCGCCCGCTGGCTCACTGATCCGGGTCACTCACCTCGGCCCGACCGACCGCAACCGCCCGAGAGGGCGGTTGCGGCGTGTGCGGGGGTACGGTCCCGGGATGGCAGGCGCGCCTCGCCCGTACCGGAAGTCCTACTGGCGGCGCGCGGTGAACGCCCTCGTCCGTCCGCTCGCGCGCATCGGCCTCACTGGACCGCGAACGCACCTCCTCACGGTTCCCGGGAGGGAGACCGGAAAGCCGTGGTCGACGCCGGTCTCGATCGTTCGGATCGGGGACGACCGTTGGCTCGTCGCGCCGTACGGCGATCGCAACTGGGTGAAGAACGCCCGCGCAGCCGGTTGGGTCGAGCTGCGGCGCGGACGTCGAGACGAGCGCCTGGCGGTTCGCGAGCTCTCTCCGGAGGCGGCCGTGCCGGTACTGCGGGAGTATTTCCGGATCGGTCATGTGACCCGCCCGTTCTTCGAGGTCACACTTGCCTCGCCTCGTGCCGAATGGCTCGCCGAGGCGCCGAGCCATCCCGTGTTCCAGCTCGTGCCCATGGGGTCGTAGGATCGAGCGATGGCAAACGTCCTCCTCGTGGCCGCAACGGACATCGAGCTCTGCGACCGTGAGGGGCTCGTCTGCGGCGTCGGCCCGGTCGAGGCGGCCGCCGCGACTGCACGCGCGCTCGCGCTGCGACCGCCCGACGCGGTCGTCCACATCGGCATCGCCGGAGGGCACGGCATCACGCCGGGGGGTCTCGTCATCGGGAGCGAGTCCCTCTACGTCGACATCTCCGCCGAGATCCCCGTCGTCGACCGCGTCGAGCCCGACTCCGACCTGCTTGCGAAGACGCGATCCGCGCTTCCCGAGGCGCTCGTGCTGCCGATCGGGACGACGGGGGCCGTCGGCGGCGTCGTTCCTCGCGAGCTACGGGTCGAGGCCATGGAAGGTTTCGGGGTGCTGCGTGCGTGCGAGCAGGCGGGGATACCGGCGGTCGAGATCCGTGCGATCTCGAACGAGCTCGCGGAGAACGACAGGAGTCGTTGGCGGATCGGGAGAGCGATCGAAGCCCTCGCGGATGCGCTTCCGCGCCTGCTCCAAGCGACCGCCGAGTAGCCTCCGCGCATGGCGCGGCGCGCGAAGGGTGAGCGGCCCGAGCGCCCCCTGCCGCCCCCGCTCCCACCCGAGCGGCGGACCGTCGGACAGCTGGTCGGTGAGGCGATCCGCGCCTACGGTGCGCGCTTCTGGAAGTCGCTCGTCCTCGGACTCCCGGTCGTCGTCGCGAACGCGCTCGTCTGGGCGCGGCCCTCGGGCAACCTGAGCTTCGCGCTCCTGCCGATCACGGCGATGCTGATCTCGGTGAGCTACGTGCTCGCGATCGGACTCGTCACGGGCGCCGACGTGCGCACGAGGCGCGGGCTCGTCGCCTACCTCCTGGCGTCGATCTTGTTCCTACCGGTGCCGCTTCTCGCCGTGCTCTTCATCATCCCGTCGCTCGTCTGGCTTTCGCTCGTCGGACTGTCGGTGCCGGCGGTTCTCGTCGAGGGGCTCGGCGTTCGGGCTGCGCTCGCCCGCGGCGTGCAGCTCGCGCGGGCGGACTTCGTCCACGTCCTGGGGGGTCTCTCGACGCTCGCGCTCGTCGTGGTCATCTCCCAGTTCAGCCTCTACTTCGTGCTTCGCGAGTACGCGGACAACACACGGATGATCGCCGCCGCGCTCGCCTCGCTCGTCGTGTCGCCGGTCGTATTCCTCGGAAGCGCGCTGCTCTACGTCGACCAGGAGGCTCGGTTACGCTCGCGCGGAGAGCGACGAGAGGAGTGAGATGCCGACCTACCTGATGCTGACGACGTTGACGGAGAAGGGAGTTCAGACGCTCCATGCGAACCCCGCGCGCCTCGCCGAGGTGAATCGCGACGTCGAGGAGATGGGGGCGAAGGTGCTCCACCAGTGGGCGGCGCTCGGGGAGTACGACTTCGTGAACATCGTCGAAGCGCCCGACGACCTCACGATCGCAAAGGTCTCGATTGCGCTCGGGGCGCGCGGAAGCGCGAAGCTCGAGTCGCTCCCGCTGATCCAGGTGGACGACTTTCTCGCGAGCCTCGACTGAAGGGCGAAGGAGCCCGACCGATCGCGCGAGCATCCCTGAAGGCGGCTGTTTCGCAGCCGCGGAGCTACAAGACCATGAAGCCCGTTTCGCGTGGACGGACGGTGAGCGGGCTCGTCGGGAGTCCTGGCTGCGGGTCGAGGTTGTACTCGCGCGGAGCGACGTCGTTCGGCGTGTCGGGATGGTTCAGGGCGGCAAGGAGCTGGATGTGGCCACGGCCCGGGCCGAGCTCCCACTGCCCGCCGCCGTACGCGCCGATGCCGTTCGTCTCGCAGTAGTCGTAGGCGGCGAAGAGGCGCTCGACCGAGCCGAAACGCGACGGCTTGACGTTCACGGTCCTCGGCGGCCACGGCAGGGACTCGATGTCGTCGACGGAGTGGATGATCGCGTCCCAGGTCACGCGCTCGCGATGCGGCTCGAGCACGGCGATGGTCTCGTCTATGAGCGCCGGGTCTTCGAGCCACGCCTGCGGCAAACCCTCGGCGACACGCTGGTAGAGGGCGGCGTCGGGAGGCATGTCGACGACCGTGCCCCGGTACTGCCCCTTGAAGTCGACGGAGTCGATGGCGCCGGATTCCGCGAGTTCCGCGATGAGCTCCTCGCTCCAGCTCGGGTTCGCGTCGAGCTTGAAGCCCAGACCGGGGTACAGCGCCAGCCACTCGTGGAACCTCGCCGTCGAGGGGGGATCGCCGAGGCCTCCGGAGACGACGAACGACACCGGGTGTTCCTGTCGGCCCAGCGCCGTGCCGAGCGAGACGCCCGCCTGCCGAAGCGCGAGGTCGAGCGCGGCACTCTCGAAGCCCCAGCGCCGGTAGTCGTAGTACGCGTGCTGAGCGGGCTCGGCGTCGAACAGCGGCAGCGTCGCCAGGTGCTCCGAGAACGTGTGCAGCGTCCACGACCCGGCCAGCGGAAGGTCGGGACCTCGCCCCTGTAGCCGGTCGTGCTCCTCGCCGTGGTAGGTGACGTCCTCGCCGATCCCCTCGTCTCCGCCTCCGTGCAGGTGGACGACGGTCGTCTTGCGCAGGAAATCCGGTCGTGCCTGCAGCGACAGCAGCTCGAGGCCGTAGCCCTCGATGCTCAGCGGGAGATCGCGAACGGCGTCGTACAGGCTCACAAGGCGGCGAAGGCTACCGCGACCTCGGCGGCGAGCCTCGCGTTTGCCACCGCGAGCTTGCGATTCACCTCGCGCGTACGCCCGCCCGAGCGCTCGTGCAGCGATGCGAGGACGAACGGGGTGACGGCCTGACCCGACACGCCTCGTCGTGCCGCCTCGGCGACGGCCTCCTCGACGAGGTCTCCGACTTCGACGCTCTCCGGTGGCGGGTTGGTGAGCAGCAGCCCGCAGCCACCGAGCCGCCAGTGCGCAGCCGCGACCCGAGCCGCCCCCGCCGGATCGTCGACCCGCTGCGTGACGGGCGGCCCGCCGGACGCCTCGTAGAAGAGCGGCATCGTGTCCGTCCCGAACCCGAGCACCGGGATCCCGAGGGTCTCCAGGTACTCGGTGGTCGCGGCGATGTCGAGCAGCGACTTGGCGCCCGAGCAGGCGACGAGTACGCACGATCTCGCGAGCGCGATCAGGTCGGCCGAGACGTCAGGTGGGTCCGGGTAGCCGCGATGGACGCCGCCGATGCCTCCGGTACCGAGGAAGCGGATACCGATCGAGCGAGCCACCGTCAGGACCCCGCCGACCGTCGTCGCGCCCACCTCGCCGCCGAGCGCGCAGGCCGCGAGATCGCGGGGGCCGGCCTTCCGCGCGCTGGAGTCGAAGCGCCGCAACTCGTCCCCGTCGAGGCCAACGTGGATCCGTCCTTCGAGGACGCCGATCGTCGCGGGCGTCGCTCCCGCTTCCCGAACCGCTTCCTCCATCGCGATCCCGACCTCGACTCCATCTGGAGCGGGGAAGCCGTGGGCGACGATCGTCGTCTCCAGCGCGACCACGGGTCGACCGTCCTCGAGCGCTGCGCGAACCTCCTCCGAGAGCTGGATCAGCTCGCTCACGCGAGCGACGTTAGCGGCATCGCGCCCACCTGTTGGACGCAGCGCGCTGCCGCCTCCAAGGCCAGGTCAGGCCCGCCCACGATCCAGCCTGCCGCGAGCGCGTCTCCGGCGCCCGTCGAGTCGACGGCGCCCGTGACCGGCAGCGCCTCCCGCTCGTCGTCTCCGAACGAGCATCCGCCTGCGCCGTGGGTCACGACCCACAAGGCGTCGACGAGCCCGGCTCCGATCTCGCGTACCTCCTCGTCGTTTGCGAACACGACGCCCGGCGCCGCGGAGCGCACCGCGGTGCGGAACTCCTCGACTCCGGCGTCGCGGATGCCGCTCCACGATGCGAGATCGACGCTGACCCGGGCTCCCTGTGCGCGTGCGAGCTCGACGGCCCGCAAGGCAGCGCTGAGCGCGGGCTCGGCCATGAGCGCGTACCCGGAGACATGGAAGTGGTCGCACGCGAACCAGGAGGCATCGAGGTCGTCGACTCGCAGCTCGGCCGCTGTGCCGCGGTCTGATGCCATCGAGCGCTCGCCGTCGGCTGACACGAGCGCGCAGATGGTGCCGTTGCGTCCACCGACCGGGCCTGCGACCTCGACGCCGAGGCCCGAGAGCTTCGAGCGCACCAGTTCCCCCGCGTCGTCGGCCCCCGTTCTCCCGACGAAGCGGGCGTCGGCTCCGAGCGCCGCGGCCCACGCGGCGACGTTGGCCGCTTGCCCGCCCGGCCCGAGCTGGATGGAGGCGTTCGTATCTCCTCCCGACGCTACGGGCCCACCGAGCCGGACGACGACGTCGAGTGTGAGGTCTCCGAGCGTGCAAACGAGCATCGCGAGCAGGATCGTAAGATCCGCGTGTGGACGGCGAGCGGCGGGGCAGGCTCCGGACCTTCCTCCTGGGAGGGCTCGTCGGTGCGTCCGCCGCCTTCGCGGCGCTCGACCGGCGTCGCCGCGCGCAGCGCCGGCGCGGCCGGCCGCGCGGGCTCGCCGCGTTCGAGAGCGCTCCCTGCTACCTCGAGCTTCTGGAGCGCGAGCAGGGGCCGAGCAGCTCGCAGCGCTAGATTTCTCGCCCACTGTGCCCATTTACGAGTACCGCTGCCCCAACGGGCACACGTTCGAGCTCTTCCAGAAGATGTCCGACCCGCCCGCGGAGGTGTGCACGATCTGCGGTGCGGGACCGGTCGAGAAGCTCCTCTTCCCCGTCGCCGTGCACTTCAAGGGCTCGGGCTTCTACTCGACCGACTACGGGTCGCGCAAGACGAAGGCGGCAAAGGAGACGGAGAGCTCGTCGACGTCCGAGAAGTCGGCCGACAAGCCGGCCGAGAAGTCCTCCACCGACAGCAAGCCAAAGCCAGCGTCGGATTCCAGCTAGCGCTTGGTGCAGCCCGCGCCGTAGAGCGTGCCCTTGGGCGGCGGCAGCGGGGCCGTCCGGCCGAGCCACATCGAAACCACGGACGCGTTGTCCTCGGATCCGAGGAGGACGGACTCGCCGTTGTACGAGCTCGGGTCGCCTCCCAGGCGGCAGCGGATCGAGTTGCTCCCCGACCGGAACCGCACCCATCCGAGCTGCATCAGCTGCCAGGTCGAGAGATCGGTGGCGAGCGGGGCGGCGAGCTTGTCGCCGATGAAGGGAAGGCGGAGGAAGGTGCCGAAGCTCGCCACCTTGTCGCCAACCGCGTCGGCGACGATCTGCTGACGCGTGCCTCGGGTGATGTCCGTGTCGGACGGGTCGAGCTGGTTCTTCCGGACACGCGAGTAGACGAGCGCACGCCGACCGTCCATGTGCTGCGTTCCCTTCTCGAACCTCCAGCCCTCCCACTTGGCGCACCGCACCGGCTTGTAGGGGCAGTCGAACTTGTTCGACAGGATGCGCTTCGGGACGTTCACCTCGATCCCGCCCATGGCGTCGATCAGCTCCTTGAAGCCGTCGAAGTCGACGACGACGACGTGGTCGATCGGCAGTCCGGTCAGCGCTTTGACCGTCGCGAGCGTGAGTGCGGGCCCACCCATCTGGCTGGCAGCGTTGATCTTTCCCGTCCCGTAGCCGGGGATCTCCACCCGAAGATCTCTGGGGATGGAGAGGTACGAGACCCGATGCGTCGTGGGATCGACGCGGAGCAGCATCAGGGAGTCCGACCGGTGCGCGTCTCCGCGGCCGGGGGCTCGGCCGCCGTCCGTGCCCATGACGAGGATCGTCGTCGGCTCGGAGAGCAGCGAGCGATCGCGCTTCGCGAGCTGCGCCTTCGCGCTGCGGGGCAGGCGCCCGTTCGCCTTGTCGACGCCGCTCGCGAACGAGCGGTACCCGAGCACCCCCCATACGAGGGCGAGCAGAAGGAGCCCGGCGACGGCGAGGAGAGCCCACAGCCACCAGCGCCGGCGGCGTGTGCGCGAAGGAGCTTGTGAGGGCTGCGGCGTCGGGCGCGTGGCGCCCGGGACGGGGACTTTGCCCTTCTTGCGGCCGCCGCGATACAGCCGGTACGGCTTGTCCTCCACGGCCATCGGGGGCGTTATGGTAGCCCCCGCCGTGGAGCCTCCCGTCGTCATCGGGCTCGACGTGGGAGGGACGAAGATCCTCTCCGGCCTCGTCGATCGGGAGGGCAACGTCCTCGAGCAGCGCATGGCGCCGAGCCCGGGGGCGTCGGAGGACGAGGTTCTCGCAGCCCTGGACGCTGCGGTCGAGGATCTCCTCGGCGACCGCGTGGCGGCGATCGGGTACGGCATTCCGGCCAACATCGAGCGCGGGAGTGGCCGGATCCTTTGGGCGACGAACCTTCCGCTGACGGACGTGGATCTCCGGAGTCGCGTGCAGGAGCGTTTCGGGCTGCCGGTCGGAATCGAGAACGACGCGAGCGCTGCGGCCCTCGCCGAGTGGAGGCTCGGAGCAGGGAGGGGGACGGCGAATCTCCTGATGCTCACGCTGGGAACCGGCGTCGGCGGCGGGCTCATCGTGGAGGGGCGCCTGTTCCGCGGCTGGGCCGAGCTGGGCCACTTCGTCGTCGAGGAGGGCGGGCGCGAGTGCACGTGTGGCGGTCACGGGCACCTGGAGGTGCTCGCCTCGGGGAGCGCTGCGGACGTGGCCTCACGCGACCTGTACGGGGATACGGGCGACGCACACGCTCTGGTCGAGCACGCGAAGGCTGGAGACGAGGCGGCGCGAGATGCGCTCGCGCGCATCGGCGGAACGCTTGGCGCGGCCATCGGCTCGCTCGCGAATGTCTTCGACCCGGAACTCGTCGTCGTCGGCGGCGGTTTCGGTGCTGCCGCAGGAAGCCTCGTTCTCGAACCGGCTCGGGAGTCCGCCCGGCGGGAAGCGATCTATCCGGCGAACGAGCGCCTTCGGATCGTCCCGGCCGAGCTCGGGCGGGAATCAGGGCTCGTCGGTGCCGGCCTCGTCGGATTCGAAGCGCTCGACGGAGTGCGCTGATGCCTCTCGCGATCTGCGCGACCCCGATCGGCAACCTCGACGACGTGACGCTCCGCGTGCTCGAAGAGCTGCGCGATGCGGACGTCGTCCTCTGCGAGGACACGCGGCGAACTCGGATCCTGCTCGAACGGCACGGCCTGGATGCGCGCCTCCTCAGCTATCACAGGCACAACGAGGCAGCCCGCTCCGGTGATCTCATGGGCCGGCTTCGGCGGGGCGAGCGAGTCGCGCTCGTCTCCGATGCGGGGTTGCCCGGGATAAACGATCCCGGCGCTCGCTTGATCGCCGCCGTCGCAGCCGCCGGGCTCGAGGTGACGGTCCTTCCGGGTGCGTCCGCCGTCGAGACCGCGCTCGTCGCGAGCGGAGTCGGGGCGGATCGCTATCAGTTCGTCGGGTACCTGCCACGCCGTGCGGCCGAGCTGCGGATGCTTGCCGTGGAGCTACGTTCGTGGTCAGGTGCGGTCGTCGCATTCGAGTCTCCGCGGCGGCTGCCCGCCTCGTTGCGCGTCCTCGCGGACGAGCTGCCCGGACGGTCGGGGGCCGTCTGTCGCGAGCTCACGAAGCGCTTCGAGGAGGTCGTGAGAGGGTCGCTCGCCGACCTCGTGGCGCGTTTCGCGGAGCCGCCGAAGGGTGAGATCACGCTCGTTCTCGGAGGACCGGAGCGGGATGTCCCGGCGATGGACGACGAAGCCCCGCGTGACGCCGTCAAGGAGCTCGTCGAGTCCGGAGCGTCGAGGCGGACGGCCGCGGACGTGGTCTCGCGGCTCACCGGTACTCCGCGAAACGACCTGTATCGCAGCTCCTTGTAACAAGACGGCAACTTTGCATTGCCCCTCCGGCCGGCTGTCGCTACGGTCGCTGCATGTTCGCCCGACAGGCAACGAAATGGCTCGTATGTCTCGGAGCAGCGGTGGTCGGCGCGCTGTGCGCGAGCGCTCCGGCATGGGCCTGGGCGTGGCCGGCGGACGGTCCAGTCCTGCGAGGGTTCTCCATCAGCGGCGATGAGTACGCGGGTGGGCAACATCGGGGAATCGACGTCGCAATCGGTGACGGAAACGGTGTTCGCGCACCCGTCGCAGGCACCGTGACGTTCGCCGGGCGCGTGCCGTCGAGCGGCCTGACGGTGACGATCGCAACCGGTGAGTACAAGGTGACGCTCACGCACCTCGGCGAGCTTCGCGTCCGTCGAGGCGGGACGGTCGAGGAGGGCGACGTCGTCGCTCAACCAGGCCCGACGGGCGAGCCCGAGCATGCCGTGGCATACGTGCACCTGGGAATCCGTGCCGGCGCCGCGGAGAGCTACGTCGACCCACTCTTGCTCCTTCCGCCTCGCGGCGCGCCCAATCCTCCCCAGGCGCCTGAGGCGCCGCCCGCACCTGAGGCGCCTGCTGAGGCCGCAACGCCAACCGCCGCGAGCGCTCCCCCGCCGGCTTCCAGCCCCACGCCTGTTCCCGAATCCGCGCCGGAGCCGCAGCAGGAGGCTCAGGCTCCGGCACCCGTTGCGCCGCCGGTGCCGGCGATTGCGATCGAGTCGTCCACAGACTCGGCGACCAAGGGGAGAGCGGCTGCGATCCGGATCGGTGCGACGGCCGCGAGCGGGCGCTCGACGCGGGCGGTCCGCGAGGCCCCGTCGCAGCCGACGAGACACAGGGCGCGGCACTTGCGGCGCGAGGATCCGCCGACACGCGTCGGGTCGACGATCGCCCACATGTCGGATCGCCGTTTCGCACACCGTGCGGTCACGACGAACCGGACGCATGTCGACTCCAGGGACGTCGTCCGCCTTCCGATTCGGGGCGACGTGATCTCGGGGAGGCCCGCTCGCATCGAGGCCACCGACAGCCGCGCGCAACGCCTTCACAAGAGTGAATCGGGAGCTGGCATCGGTCTCGAGCGCATCCCGCTGCTCGTCCTGCTCCTGCTCGGGCTCGCCGGCGGTGCGTCTCTTGGCGCGCGCCGGGTGGCCGGCAAGCGACTCCCTATCATTCGCGCCCATGCCGGAGACGCCGACGCCGAGGAAGATCCTGGTCGCGGTGGCCTGGCCCTATGCGAGCGGACTTCGTCACATCGGCCATGTGGCGGGATTCGGCGTTCCGTCCGACACGTTCGCGCGCTACCACCGGCTGCGTGGCAACGACGTGCTCATGGTGAGTGGCACCGACGAGCACGGCACGCCCGTCATGGTGGCCGCCGACGCCGCGGGCGAGTCGCCGCGTGAGACGGCAGATCGCTTCAACGAGTTCATTCGCGAAGACCTGCGCGACCTCGGTCTCTCGTACGACCTGTTCACCAGGACGACCACGAGGAACCACTACGACGTCACGCAGGACATCTTCCGCACGCTCTACGAGAAGGGATACGTCGTCGAGCGCGAGACACTTGGCGCGTTCTCCGCCACGACCGGCCACACGCTCCCCGACCGCTACATCGAGGGGACGTGCCCGATCTGCGGATTCCCCAACGCTCGCGGCGACCAGTGCGACAACTGTGGCAACCAGCTGGACCCGATGGATCTCATCGATCCGCGGTCGAGGATCGACGGCACGCCTCCCGTGTTCGAGCGCACGAAGCACCTGTTCCTGGACCTGCCCGCATTCAAGGATCAGCTCACGGAGTGGATCGATGGTCAGGACAGCTGGCGGCAGAACGTCAGGCGGTTCTCGCTCAACTTCGTCCGGGAGTTGAAGCCGCGTCCGATCACGCGAGATCTCGACTGGGGAGTCCCGATACCCGTTCCCGGTTACGAGGAATCCGACAAACGGATCTACGTCTGGTTCGACGCGGTGATCGGATACCTCTCCGCGTCGATCGAGTGGGCTCGCAATCGCGGGACGCCCGACGCATGGCGCGAGTGGTGGCAGAACCCGGCAGCCGAGCACACGTACTTCATGGGGAAGGACAACATCGTCTTCCACACGGTCATCTGGCCGAGCATGCTCCTCGGCTACGGGTCCGGCGGCGCATACGGCGCCGGCCGCGGTGATCTCGACCTGCCCGACAACGTCGCCTCGAGCGAGTTCCTGACCATGGAGGGCAAGAAGTTCAGCTCCAGCCGCGGCGTGCAGATCCTCGTGCGCGACTTCCTGAGCCGGTACGACCCGGATGCCCTGCGGTACTTCCTGACCATTGCCGGCCCGGAGACGCAGGACACCGACTTCACGTGGGCCGAGTTCGTTCGCCGCAACAACGACGAGCTCGTGGCGACCTGGGGGAACCTCGTGAACAGGACGCTCCAGAGCGCGTTCAAGAACTTCGGCGAGGCGCCGGCACCCGGCGCCCTGACGGACGAGGACAAGACGCTTCTTCGTGAGGTCGAGGCGGGGTTCGCTTCCGTCGGATCGCTGATCGAGGCCGCGCGCTTTCGAAGCGCCCTTCAGGAGGCGATGCGGCTTGCCGCCCTCGGCAATCAGTACGTCGCCGAACAGGCGCCCTGGGGGAAGCTCGAGAGGGACCGGGAGCGCGCGGGCACGATCCTGTACGTCGCGCTCCGCGCGATCGACAGCCTGAAGATCCAGCTCGCTCCGTTCCTTCCGTTTTCGGCGCAGCGGCTCCACGAGCTCCTCGGCTACGACGACGTGATCGCCGGGCCGCTCCGGTTCGAGTCGGTCTCGGAAGAAGATGCCGAACACGTGGTGCTCACGGGCGACTATGCGAGCTGGAGCGGTCGTTGGGAGCCGTCCACGCTGCCTCCGGGGCAGGCGCTCCAGGAGCCCGGGCCGCTGTTCGTGAAGCTCGACGCCGAGCGCGTCGTCGAAGAGGAGCTCGCTCGCATGGAAGCCGCGACCACGGCGTGACCGACTCGCACGCGCACCTCGACGCGTGCGAGGAACCGGCCGCGACGCTCGTCGAGCGCGCGCGGCAGGAGTACGTCACGCGCATCGTCACGATCGGGACCGGAATCGAGTCGAGCCGCGCGGCGCTCGAGATCGCCGAGCGTCACGAGGGGGTGTTCGCGGCGCTCGGCATCGACCCGCATCAGGCAGGGACGTCCGAGGCGCGTCGCGTCGAGGAGCTCCGAGAGCTCCTGGCACATCCGAAAGCCGTCGCGGTCGGCGAGACCGGGCTCGACACGGTACGGCGCTTCGCCACTCCGGCGGAGCAGCGTCGGCTACTCGACGCGCAGCTCGCTCTCGCGGACGAGCTCGAGCTTCCCGTCGTGATCCACAACCGCGAGGCCGACGAGGAGACTGCGGCTGCACTCGAGCCGTTCAGCGGAATCGTGATCCTCCACTGCTTCTCGTCGCCGGGGATGGTTTCGCTCGCCGTCGACCGCGGCTACTACGTGTCGTTCGCGGGAAACGCCACGTACCCGAATGCGGCTGCACTGCGCGAAGCGTCCACGTCGGTTCCGACCGACCGGATCCTCGTCGAGACCGACAGCCCGTATCTCGCCCCGCAACCCGTCCGTGGCAAGCCGAACGAGCCTGCCAACGTCGCACACACGGTGAGAACGCTCGCCGAGGCGCGCGGCGTGACTTTCGACGAGCTCGCCAGCGCCACGCACGCCAATGCGAGCGTCGCATTCGGCCTGGCGTGACCGTCGAGCCGAAGAAGGCGCTCGGCCAACACTTCCTGGTCGACGAGAACATCCTCGGCGTGATCGACCGCATGAGCGGGCTTCGGGCGACTGACGTCGTGCTCGAGGTCGGCCCTGGCCTGGGCATCCTCACGCGCCATCTCGCCGAGCGCATCTCGCACGTGCACGCCGTCGAGGTCGATCGGTCCCTCGAGCCTCACCTCCGCAATGTGCTTGCGGGGAGCGCCAACGTCGAGCTCGTCTGGGGTGACGCCCTCCAGGTGATCGGCCACGACCTGGTGCCTGCGCCCAACAAGCTCGTCGCCAATCTCCCGTACAACATCGCAACGCCGCTCGTCGTCGAGTCCCTCGAGCACGCGTGCTCCATCGAGCTGTGGTGCGTCATGGTGCAGCGCGAGGTCGCCGATCGCTTCTTCGCGACCCCGCGGACGAAGGCCTACGGGGCGGTTTCCGTTCTCGTGCAGCTGGCGGCGCGCAGGACCGGCTTCCATCCCGTCTCGCCGACCGTCTTTCGGCCACCCCCCAGGGTTCAGTCCGCGCTGGTGGCCTTCGAACGTGCCCCGAGCGCGCTGATCGCCGACATGCGACCGGTGGTCGAGGCCGCGTTCGGCCACAGGAGAAAGACCGCGGCGAATGCGATCGCGCTCACGGGGTTGGCCACACGCGAGCGAGTCGAGGAGGCGCTCGAATCGATCGGCCATGCCGTGAACGCCCGGGCCGAGGAGCTCGAGCCGGCCGAGTTCGTCGCTCTGGCGGAGGCCCTTCGCTGAGTTCCGCGGCGGCGTTCGCGAAGATCAACCTGGCCCTCGTCGTCGGCCCGTTGCGTGACGACGGAAAGCACCAGGTCGCGACGCTGCTCCAGCGGATCGACCTTCACGACACGATCTCGCTCGTTTCCGCCGACGACCTCGTCATCGAGGGCTTCCCGGACGACACGATCGTTCGCGGCGCTCTGGAGGCGCTCGCACGTGCTGTGGGCGAGCCCCCGAGCTGGGGGGTGCGCATCGAGAAGCGCATCCCGGTCGCGTCCGGCCTCGGCGGCGGGAGCAGTGATGCCGCGACGGCGCTCGAGCTCGCGAACGCGACGCTGAAGGAGCCGGTCTCCAGCGGCACGCTCCATCGCCTCGCCGCGGGGATCGGCGCCGACGTTCCGTTCTTCCTCCGCCACGGGAGCCAGCTCGCGACGGGTGACGGCACGGCATTGACCCATGTCGACCTCCCGACCGCCTACGCGATCGTGCTCGTGTTGCCGCACGGCGAGACCAAGGACTCCACCGGTGCGGTCTATGCGGAGTTCGACGCGCGCGGCGGAGCAGCAGGTTTCAAGGACCGGGCGGAGCTGCTGAGAGCCTCGCTCGCGCGACTCCGCGCTCCACGAGATCTCGCTGCGCTTCCACCGAATGATCTCGCGTCGTCGCCGCTCGCCCACGAGCTCGAGGCAGCCGGGGCGTTCCGCGCGGACGTCTCTGGCGCCGGACCGGCCGTGTACGGGCTGTTCGACGACGAGACGAAGGCGATCTCGGCAGCCGCGTGGCTCGCGTCGGCGGGCCGCACCTTCGTCACGCGCCCGATCGGGGCAGCCGACCGATCGTGAGTGGCAAGATGATCCTCGCTCTGGGGCGTGGCCAAGTGGTAAGGCAACGGGTTTTGGTCCCGTGATCCCAGGTTCGAATCCTGGCGCCCCAGCCTTCGTGGCGGCAAACGGTGAGAGGACCCTAGGAGCCGTCGTGATGGCGGCCGGACTCGGCACGCGCATGCGCTCCGACATCCCGAAGCACCTGCATCCGATTCTCGGACGACGCATGGTCGACTGGGTGCTCGCATCCTCGCGCGCGCTCGGAGTCGAGGACGTCGTCGTCGTGGCGTCCCCTTCGACCGCCGCCGGCTTCGATGGAGCGAGCGTCGCCGTCCAACAGGAGCCCTTGGGGACCGGAGACGCCGTGCGCTGCGCCCGGTCCGAGCTCGAGGGGCGCGTGGACGACGTGCTCGTCCTTTCCGGCGACACCCCGCTCCTCACACCGGGGATCCTTGGCGACCTCGTCGAGACTCACCGTCGTGAGGACGTCGCCGCGACCGTCCTCTCGTTCGAGCCCGACGACCCGAAGCAGTACGGCCGTGTGCTGCGCTCACCGGGTGGCGGCCTGTCCGCCATCGTCGAGCATCGCGACGCGACCGAGGAGCAACGAGCCGTGCGCGAGGTCAACTCGTCCATCTACGTGTTCAGGGCAGATAGGTTGTGGCCGGTGCTCGACCGGCTGACGCCGCACAACGTGCAGGGCGAGCTCTACCTGACCGATACGGTCGCCATCCTCGTGGCAGACGGCGAACGCGTAGCAGTGCACAAGGGAGACGATCCAGTGGAGACGGAGGGTGTGAACACACGAGTCGAGCTGGCTGCCGCAGCCGCCGCGCTGCGCGATCGCGTCAACGAGGCGCACATGCTCGCGGGCGTGACGATCGTCGATCCCGCGACAACCTGGATCGATGCCGAGGCGACTCTCGAGCCCGACGCCGTGATCCATCCCTTCACGGTGATCCGAGGATCCTCGACGATCGCTGCGCGCGCCGAGGTCGGTCCCCACGCGGTCGTGGTCGACGCGATCGTCGGTGAGGAGGCCCTGGTCGGACCGTTCTGCTACCTCCGACCCGGCACGGTTCTCGAGGCGGGTGCAAAGGCGGGGACGTTCGTCGAGATGAAGAACTCGCGGGTCGGGGAGCGGACGAAGGTGCCGCATCTCACGTATCTCGGCGACGCCGATGTCGGGCCTGATACGAACATCGCTGCGGGGAACATCACTGCGAACCAGGACCACGCGCGCGTCAAGGACCGCACGACGATCGGCCGCAACGTCAGGACGGGGGTCGACAATACGTTCGTCGCCCCCGTGTCGATCGGCGACGACGCATGGATTGCAGCCGGCTCCGTGATCACAGAGGATGTGCCTGCGGGCGCCCTGGCGATCGCCCGGGCGAAGCAGGTGAACAAGGAAGGGCGCGGTGGAAAGCGGCACGATTGAGCAGACGCTCCCCGGACTCGAGGGGATGACGCCTCAGCCCGGGCTCGAGGCCGGGCGCGCGCTCGCGCTCGCTCCGCAGAAGCGGCTGATGCTGTTCTCGGGTCGCTCGAACCCGGATCTCGCCCAGCACATCGCCGAGAACCTCGACATCGAGCTCGGCCACGTCAAGCTCAAGACGTTCGCCAACGGCGAGACGTACTGCCGCTACGAGGAGTCGGTTCGCGGCGCGGACATGTTCATCGTCCAGTCGGCCTGCGATCCCGTCGACAGGAATCTCGTGGAGCTCCTGATCATGATCAACGCTGCGCGGCTCGCCTCCGCGAAGCGCATCACTGCGGTCATCCCCTGGTACTTCTACGCGCGCCAGGACAAGAAGTCGCGGCCGCGGGAGCCGATCAGCGCCAGGCTCGTCGCCGACATGCTGCAGTCCGCCGGCGCGGACCGCGTGCTCACGATGGACCTCCACGCGGGCCAGGTGCAGGGCTTCTTCCACATCCCGGTCGACCACATGACCGCGATACCGCTCTTCGCCCAGTACTTCCGCGACCTCAATCTCAAGGTGCCCATCGCTGCGGTCTCCCCCGACACCGGCCGCACGAAGCTTGCGGGCAAGTTCGCGGAGATGATCGGCGGCGACCTGGTCGTGCTCAACAAGGAACGCCCGGAGCAGCAGGTCGCGCGCGTGACGACCGTTATCGGTGACGTCGAGGGCAAGGTCGCCGTGATGACCGACGACATCGTCGACACGGCGGGGACGCTCGTCGCAGGCGCCGCAGCGTTGCGCGAGGCAGGGGCGGTGAAGGTCTATGCGTGCGCAACGCACGGCCTCTTCAACGGGCCGGCGCTCGAGCGGATCGCGGGCAGCGAGATCGACCGTCTCGTCGTCACCGACACGGTCGCGATCGACCCGCGCTCGAAGCCGGACAACGTCGAGGTGCTCACGGTCGCCGGCATCCTCGCGGACACGATCAGGAACGTCTTCGCCGACGACTCGGTCTCTGCGATCTTCGCCGGCGAGAACCAGCTCTTCTAGGAGTTCTGGCTCAGCGAGGCAAATAGCGCGTGGGCCGCGTCTGAGCGGCCCACGCGGTCTTCCGTCTTGGGTGGAGCGTCGTCGCTAGACGAGCTCCTTCAGGAAGAGCTTGACATCCTCTGCCGGGAACGTCTCGGTCTCGAACACCTCGAGCTTCGCGATCTTGCCGAGGACGCGGAACGCGGTCTCGAGATCGGGATACTGGAGAATGGCGAGATACTCCCAGGGGCCCATCACGGCGAGGAAGCGCTCGACGGTACCGCCCTCGACCTCGACGATCTTGTGGATCTTCTCGAAGTACTCGGGGGTCTTCTCGATGTGCTCTCGCGCAATCGGCGCAAGCCTGAAGAGCCCGACATAAGTGAACATACGAACCTCCGATTCTCAGGGGCATCGCGAAGAGCCCCATCGACAGCGAGTGTCTCTCCACGCGGCGACCAGGGCATCGGTAGGAACACGCAACGTTGCATCGTTCGGGTTCGCGCGAGCGTGACTCGTGAGGTGCATCTCGTCCGTCCCGCGCGTTCTTGGCGACCACTCGTCCCGGTCTGAGCGCGACGACGCTCGATCCGGTCTCGTTCTCAGTCGGTCCTTCTGCCGAAGGCGTGCTTTGCGACCGCCCACGAGCCGATCATGGCGAACAGCGCGACGGCGACTCCCGAGGGAATGGTCGTGCCGTTGCCGTCGGAGCTCGTAGAGACGAGGTCGGGTCCCCAGATGGCGGCTACGGACACCGCGATCCACATCGCAGAGATCGCCACCGAGGCCCATAGATCTCGAAGTCGGAGCACCGCGTACCAGCCATGCTCGTCGAACGATCGTGTCGGTGGATGCGGGAGTGTCGACATGTGACACCTCCTTCCTAACCGGACGCTCTCACGAGGGGAGAACCGGCGCATCAGCGTGCTCCCCGATCGGCGGTCCCGGTCGCGGCTTCTCCCGATGCCGACGTGCCTGTACGCGCCCGGCCTCGACGATTGGAGGGTGGTTCGGCGAACAGCTCGGGCGAGCTGCGGTCGTCGCTACAATCCGCCGCCGTGTCCGGGGACAGATTGAAGCTCGAAGTGCGCGAGCGCGAGGATCTCGGATCGCGCCGCACACGGCGCCTGCGCTCGCAGGGGCTCATACCCGGCGTTCTGTACGGGAAGGGTCACGCGCGCGCGATCGTCATCCCCGAGCGCGAGCTGCGCGCGGCGATGACGGGGCCGTCGGGGCTCCACGCGATCCTCGACGTCGTCGTCGAGGGACAGAAGACCGTGCACCCGTCGATCCTCGCCGACTACCAGCAGGATCCGATCCGCGGGACGATCTCGCACATCGATCTGCGCGAGGTGCGCCTCGACCAGCCGATCCAAGCCACGGTCGTCGTCCAGCTCGTCGGTGAATCGGTGGGCGTGAAGGCGGGAGGCATGCTCTCGCTGGTCACGCGCGAGGTCCACGTCGAGGCGCTTCCGGCGGACGTTCCGGAGCACATCGAAGTCGACGTCACGCACATGGAGGTCGGCGACGTCCTCCGGCTCGCCGACGTCCGTGCGATCGACAAGGTGACGCTGCTCGACGACCCGCAGGAGACGGTCATCGCGACCGTGTCGGTTCCACGAGGCTTCGCCGAGCTGGAAGAGGCCGAGGCAGCCGAGGCCGCAGAGGCCGCAGAGGGCGAGGAAGGCGGGGCCGAGGGCGAACAGCCTGCGGCCGAGGGGGCGGGCGCCGCCGACGAGAGCTCCGAGTCCGAGGAGTAGTCGTGCGACTCTTTCGTCGAGGCGAGTCGGCCTCGACGCTCGACCTGCTCGTCGCGGGTCTCGGCAATCCCGGTCCGCGTCACGAGCACGACAGACACAACGTCGGCTGGATGGTGGTCGACGAGCTCGCGAGACGGCACGATGCCTCCTTCCGGTCCAAGTTCGACGGCCGGATCGCCGAGCCCCGCGTCGGCGACAGCCGCATTGCGCTCCTGAAGCCGGAGACCTACATGAACGACTCCGGTCGCTCGATCTCGGCGGCCGCGCGCTACTACAAGGCCGATCCCGGCGACGTGCTCGTCGCGCATGACGACGTCGATCTCGAGTTCGGTCGTCTGCAGGCGCGCGCCGGCGGAGGGCTGGGCGGGCACAACGGGCTTCGCTCGATCTCGCAGTCGCTCGGCACTGGCGAGTTCCTGCGCCTCCGTGTCGGCGTCGGTCGCCCGGGACGCGGTGATCGGCGCGACATTGCGGCCTTCGTGCTTGCGCCGTTCGAGCTGCACGAGGATCGTGAGGCGCTCGTCTCGCGCGCTGCCGACGCGGTCGAAACGCTCCTGTCCGAGGGGCTCGAGCAAACACAGCGCCGCTTCAACTGACCGACGGCATGCCTGTCCGGCCGCGCCGGGACGCGCGCTTTCCGTGTGGAGCGATCGGCACGCTTCTTTCGCGGTCCCGTTACGCGTAGGGCAAGCGGGCGTGGCTACCGTGAACGAAGGGACACGGGAGTGCCCCTGGGGGTCGTTCTAGGGCGCCCGGCCCGCGGCTGACGGCGTGGCCGCCGTCGCTACGATCACCCCGCGGGATGCGAATCCCGCCACTCGTATGGACCAGAGCTCTTCACCCCTCTCCGGCCTCGTCGACGCCCTCGCCGCGAGCGAGCGCTTCCACGCGTTCGCCGAAGACTTTCCGGCGAACGCGCGTGTTTCCGAGCCGGCGCTTCCGCTCCTGCTCGCGACGCTGCACCGGACACTCGACCGCTCGCTCGTCTGTCTCATCGCCGACGACGAGGAGGCGCGGGACATGGCCGAGAGCATCGGCTGGTACACCGATCCGGCGGCTGTGGCGCTCCTCCCGAGCCGCGGCGTCCATGCCGGCTCCGGCCTCGAGCCACCAGCTCATCTCGTCGGTGAGCGGGCACGCGCGCTCGATGTCCTCGCCCGCGGAGGCCTCGTCTGCGTGTCGGCGCGGGCGCTCGCGGAGGGCATTCCGCCCGAGGGCCCCCGCGCGCGCATGATCGAGCTGACACGCGCGGCCGGCAGCGGCCTCGACGTGCTCGTGGGGGAGCTCGCTTTCGCCGGCTACGAGCGCGTCGAGCGCGTCGAGGAGCGTGGACAGATCGCCGTGCGAGGCGGCCTCGTCGACGTGTTTCCGAGCACGGGCCGGGAGCCGCTCCGTATCGAGTTCTTCGGGGACGAGGTCGAGCAGATCAGGGCGTTCTCGCCGTTCACCCAGCGCGCGCTGCACGCGGTCGACGACGCCGTGATCTTCCCGGCTCGCGAACGGACCGACCACGATCTCGAGCTCGCCATGACCGACGAGGAGGCGGACGACCTCGTTCCCCTTCTCGATCGCGCGCCGGACGTCGTCTGGCAGCTCGACGACGTCGCGAGCGTATGGCAGGAAGAGGGACTGACACCGCCGCTCGTCGACGGCTCCGCCCGGCTGGATGCACTCCCGCGCTCGCAGCCCCACGCCTTCGAAGCGCAGCGACCGGCGGTCGCTGCGCGGGGCCTCGCCGAGGCGGAGAACGAGCTCGCGGCGATGGTGCGCCAGGGTCGCCGCGTGGTGGTGACTTTCCCGCACCAAGGTGAAGCGCTGCGTACGCAGCGGCTCCTGCGCAGAGTCGAGGCGACCGTCCGCGAGGACACGGACGAGCTTCCGCCGGATCCGTCCGTCACCTTCCTGGTCAGCCCGGCGCGCCGGGGATTCGTGTGGCGTGACCTCGGCCTCGCGCTCCTTCCGGACACGCAGGTCTTCCGCAAGCGGCCGCCGCGGGCGGATGCCCGGCTCGGCCGCGCGCTCCAATCCTTCGCCGACCTTCGCGTCGGAGACTACGTCGTCCACGAGGATCACGGCGTCGGGCGTCTCCTGGGCTTCGAGACGAAAGACGTCGCAGGAGTCACGCGCGACTATCTCTTCCTGGCCTTCAGGGGCGAGGATCGTCTGTACGTCCCGCACGAGCAGATCGGAAAAGTCTCGCGCTACATCGGAGCCGACGCGAAGGCGCCGGCGCTCTCCAAGCTCGGGGGGAAGGCGTGGCAGAACCTCAAGAGCCGTGCACGTGCCTCCGTCCGGGAGCTCGCGGGCGAGCTGCTCGCGCTCTACGCGCAGCGCCGCCAGGCGGCAGGCCAGGCCTTCGACCTCACTAGCGACTGGTTCGAGCGGCTCGAGACGTCGTTCCCGTACCGCGAGACGGACGACCAGCTTCAGGCAATCGAGGCGGTCAAGGAAGACCTCGAGTCCGATCGGCCGATGGACCGGCTCGTCTGCGGCGACGTCGGCTTCGGGAAGACGGAGGTCGCGGTGAGGGCGGCGTTCGCCGTCGCGCTCAACAGCCGGCAAACCCTCGTCCTGTGTCCGACGACGATCCTCGCCGAGCAGCACTGGAACACGTTCCGCGAGCGCTACCGCGACTTCCCGGTGCAGGTCGAGATGGTGTCGCGGTTCCGAAGCCGCGCCGACCAGAAGCGAATCCTCGAGGAGTTCCAGGGTGGGAGGATCGACGTGCTCGTCGGGACGCACCGCGTCCTCTCGCGGGACGTCATCCCCAAGAACCTCGGCCTGGTCGTCCTCGACGAGGAGCAGCGCTTCGGCGTCGCCCAGAAGGAGCTTCTGCGGTCACTCCGGCTCGAGGTCGACGTGCTCGCGCTCTCGGCCACGCCGATTCCTCGCACGCTTCACATGTCCCTCTCGGGTCTTCGCGACATCTCGATCATCGAGACGCCGCCCATGGGCCGACGCCCGGTCCGAACCACGGTGGGGGAGTACGACGAAGACGTGATCAAGATGGCGTTGGAGCGCGAGCAGGCACGCGGCGGTCAGGCGTTCTACCTGCACAACCGCGTCGAGTCGATCGACGAGGTGCGTCAGAAGCTCGAGGAGCTCTGCCCGGGTCTGCGCTTCCTGGTCGCGCACGGCCAGATGTCCGAGAAGGAGCTCGAGGAGCGCATGCACGCGTTCCTCGCGGGAGACGCCGACGTCCTCGTCTCCACGACGATCATCGAGTCGGGCATCGACATCCCGCAGGCGAACACACTGGTCGTCGAGCGCGCGGACGCTCTCGGGCTGGCGCAGCTGTACCAGATCCGCGGGCGGGTGGGGCGCTCGGACGTCCTCGCGTACGCCTACCTGTTCTACCCCGACGCCTCGGAGCTCACGCCCGAGGCCCGAGCACGCCTGTCGACGCTCGCCGACCACACGGAGCTCGGCTCGGGCTTCCAGATCGCGATGCGCGATCTCGAGATCCGTGGGGCGGGTGACCTGCTCGGTCCCGAGCAGTCGGGCCACGTGGCTGCGCTCGGCTTCGAGCTGTACGTCGAGATGCTCGACGAGGCAGTCGCGGAGCTCATGGGCCGCACGCGAACGGCTGCGCGACCCGTGCGTGTGGACGCCCGTGTCGACGCGTTCGTGCCGGCCTCGTACGTTGCCGCCGAAGCGCTGAAGATCGACCTCCACCGACGGATCGCCCTCGCCGAGGACGAAGACGACCTCCGCGAACTCGTCTCCGCCACCGAAGATCGGTATGGGCCGATGCCGGAGCCGGTCGAGAACCTGTTCGCGATCCAGGAGGCGAAGCTCAAGCTCGCGAGGCTAGGAGCCGACTATCTCGTCTTCCGCGGCGGCCGGGTGACCGTCGGGCCGCTGGCGCTCGGATCGGTCGAGGTCCGGGCTCTCGTCGCGGTCGCACCGACGCTCGTCTACTCGACCCAGAAGCGGGAGGTCTCGCTGCGCGTGGAGGGCCTCAAGGACGCGCTCGAGCTGCCCGATGCTATCGTCCAGGCTCGTTTGGCCGCATAGCTGCGGCCTTTCTCATGGTCCCGACCCCGATGAACTCCACGGTTCTGAACAGTCCGCAACCCCTGCCTAACACCCCCTCGGCTATAAGGGACGGGCTCTGATGACTCCTCTGCGCCTGCTCCTCGGATTGCTGCTCGCCACCGTCGCGATCGCTGCTTCGGCGTGCGGAAGCGGCTCCGGAAGCGTCCCCGCGGGTGCCGTCGCCGAGGTGAACGGCACGGAGATCTCGAAAGCCGAACTGGACAAGCTGATCGTCCAGGCGAAGCGGGGGTACCAGACCCAGAACCAGTCCTTCCCGAAGGCGGGAACGCCCGAGTACCAGAGCGTTCAGCAGCAGTACGTGGCGTATCTCGTCGAGCTCGCCGAGTTCCGGCAGGCCGCCGACAAGCTCGGCGTGACGGTGACGGACAAGGATGTCGACAAGGTCGAGAACCAGACGATCGCCGAGAAGTTCGGCGGCAAGCGGTCCGAGTACGAGAAGGCGCTCAAGAAGGCCGGCTTCACTCCCGAGGACTACCGCGCCAGCGCGCTCGCCGTCTCCGCGCTCACGCAGAAGATCTTCGATGCCGTGACGAAGGACGTCGAGGTCACGAACCAGGAGATCCTCGAGTACTACACGGCGAACCAGTCGCAGTACGGGACGCCCGAGTCGCGCGACGTGCGGCACATCCTGATCGCCGTGAAGGACAAGGACGGCAACGTCGACTACCCGGCCAGCAAGGCGAAGGCCGACGAGATCTATGCGCAGCTCAAGGCGGGCGCGGACTTCGCGAAGCTCGCCAAGGAGAATTCGGCCGACCCGGGGAGCAAGGACCTCGGCGGCAAGCTGACGATCTCACGCGGGCAGACCGTCCCCGAGTTCGACAAGGTCTCGTTCGACCTCGCGACGGGCGAGCTGTCGAAGCCCGTCAAGACGAGCTACGGCTACCACGTCATCCAGGCGGTCTCGGATATCCGCAAGTCGACCGTCACTCCGATCGACAAGGTGAAGGCTTCGATCCGCGCGACGCTCCTCCAGCAGAAGCGCAACACGGAGATGCAGAAGTGGGTCGAGGACACCAAGAAGGACTACGACGGCAAGGTGAGCTACGCGGCTGGGTACGAGCCGCCGGAGCTCCCCGCAGCGCCCACCTCGACCGCGACTCAGTAGGCTCTCTTCATGGGTCTCGCGGAGGCGCTTCTCGACCTCCAGGAGCTGACCTTTCGGCTTCGCCGCGAGTGTCCGTGGGACCGCGAGCAGACCGAGCGCACGATCGTGCCGCACACGGTCGAGGAGGCATACGAGGTCGCCGACGCCGCACTCGCCGACGACTTCGTCGCGCTCCGGGGAGAGCTCGGTGACCTCCTCTTCCAGGTCTACTTCCTCGCGCTCCTGCTCGAGGAGCGCGGCGAAGGCGACCTCGAGGCCGTTGCGCGCGACGTGCACGAGAAGCTCGTTCGGCGGCATCCGCACGTGTTCGGTGACGCCGACGTGCGGACCGCGGGCCGCGTGAAGGAGCGCTGGGAGAAGCTCAAGACCGAGCAGGAGGGGCGTAAGGGCATCTTCCACGACGTTCCCGACGCGCTCCCGGCGCTTCTCCAGGCCCGCAAGGTGCAGCGCCGAGCCGCGACCGTCGGGTACGACTGGCCCGACCTCGAAGGTCCGCTCGCGAAGGTGCGTGAGGAGCTCTACGAGCTCGAGGCGGCGATCGCGCGCACCGGAGTACCCGCTCCCGAGGCCGAGCCGGACCTGGAGACCGCGCACGAGGTCGGCGACCTCCTCTTCACCGTCGTGAACGTCGCGCGTCGGCTGAACGTCGATCCCGAGCTCGCGCTCCGCGGAACGACGGGTCGGTTCACGACCAGGGTCGAGCTCGCGGCGGAGCTCGCAGATGCGTCCGGCGAGGACTGGAAGAGCCTCGGCCTCGACGCGCAGGATGCCTACTACGAGCGCGCGAAGGAGTCCCTCGCATGACTGCGATCACGAGTGTCCACGGCCGCCAGCTGCTCGACTCGCGCGGCAACCCCACCGTGGAGGTGGACGTCCGGCTCGAGTCGGGCGCGTTCGGCAGGGCGGCGGTCCCGTCAGGAGCGTCGACCGGCGAGCACGAGGCGGTGGAGCTCCGCGACGGTGATCCTGCCGTCTACCTCGGTAAGGGCGTGTCGAAGGCGGTCGCGAACGTCAACGGCGAGATCGCGAAGGCGGTCCTCGGCCTCGACGCCGACGACCAGCGCTCGCTGGACGAGGCACTCGTCGAACTCGACGGCACACCGACCAAGAGCCGGCTCGGTGCGAATGCGATCCTGGGGTGCTCTCTCGCAGCGGCGAAGGCTGCAGCCGCGAACGCCGGCGTTCCGCTGTACCGGTGGTTGGGAGGCGACGCCGCTCGGGCGCTCCCTGTTCCGTTGATGAACGTCGTCAACGGTGGTGTGCACGCGCAGAACCGGCTCGACCTCCAGGAGTTCATGGTCGTCCCAGCGGGTGCGGACACGTTCTCCGAGGCGCTGCGGATCGGCGCCGAGGTCTTCCACGCGCTCAAGGCCGTGCTCCACGATCGTGGGCTCGCGACCGGCGTAGGCGACGAAGGCGGCTTCGCGCCCGATCTCGAGTCGACCGAGCAGGCGATCGAGGCGGTTCTCGAGGCGGCGGAGCGTGCGGGGCATCGCGAGCGGGTCGCGATCGCGCTCGACCCGGCGGCCAGCGAGGTGTTCCGCGACGGCGTGTACGACCTCCCTGGCGAAGGGCGCACGCTCGATCCCGCGGCGATGATCGAGTTCTACCGCGGGCTCGCGGATCGGTACCCGGTCGTCTCGATCGAGGACGGGCTCGACGAAAACGCGTGGCCCGACTGGCGGGCGTTGACGGACGCGATCGGCGATCGAGTCCAGCTCGTCGGTGACGACCTGTTCGTGACGAACGTCGAGTTTCTCCGCCGCGGGATCGAGGAGGGCGTGGCGAACGCGATCCTCGTCAAGGTGAACCAGATCGGGACGCTCACCGAGTCACTCGACGTCATCGAGCTCGCGCGCACGGCCGGTTATTCGACCGTCATCTCCCACCGCTCGGGGGAGACCGAGGACACGACCATCGCCGACCTCGCGGTCGCGGTGAACGCCGGCCAGATCAAGACGGGCGCGCCGTCGCGCACCGACCGCGTCGCGAAGTACAACCAGCTCATCCGGATCGAGGAGGAGCTCGGCGAGCACGCAACGTACCCGGGCTGGTCCGCCTTCAGGGCTCCTCGGTAGCCTGCCCGCGTGCCGCCGCCCGACCGCAGAACCAAGATCGTCGCGACCATCGGGCCGGCGTCGAACGACGAGCGAACGCTTGCAGCGCTCGTCGAAGCCGGCATGGACGGCGTCAGGCTCAACTTCTCGCACGGCACGCACGCGGACCACGAACTCAGCGCCCGGCGCGCCCGTGCGGTCCAGGCGGAGGCCGGCCGCCCGCTCGCTCTCATCGCGGACCTCCAGGGCCCGAAGATCCGGGTGGGTGATCTCGAGGCCCCGTTCGAGCTCGAGGTGGGGCAGTCGATCGTGGTCGCAGGAGAGGCGGAGTGCCGGGAGGGAGACCTTCCGGTCGCGCCCGCAGTTCTCGCCTCGGTCCTCGAGGCGGGGGACGAGATCCTCATCGACGACGGGCACGTGCGGCTGCGCGTCGACCGCGTGGACGGTGCGAAGGCGATCTGCGAGGTCGTCACGGCCGGCGTCGTCGAGCCCCACAAGGGCGTGAACGTCCCCGGTGTGCCGCTGCCGGTGCCGTCTCTGACCGAGAAGGACCTCGCTGACCTCGACTTCGCGCTCTCGCTCGGCGTCGACTATGTCGCGTTGTCGTTCGTCCGCTCGCACACAGATGTCGCCGCGCTCAAGACCCGGATCGAGGAGGCCGGATCGCAGGCCTGGGTGATCGCGAAGATCGAGCTGAAGGAGGCGGTCGTCCAGCTCGAAACCATCCTCGACGTCACCGACTCGGTCATGATCGCGCGCGGCGACCTCGGGGTCGAGATCGGTGTCGCGGAGGTTCCGATCCTGCAGAAGCAGATCATCCTGGGGGCGCTCGACCGCGGGAAGCCGGCGATCACCGCCACGCAGATGCTGGAGACGATGATCCATCGCCCCGAGCCGACCCGTGCCGAGGCTTCCGACGTGGCCAACGCAATCCTCGACGGCTCGTCGGCGCTGATGCTCTCGGCGGAGACTGCGGTCGGGGAGTACCCCGTGGAGTCGGTGGAGACGATGGCGCGTATCGCGCGCGCCGTCGAGCCGAACCTCGGGTACCGGCACCAGCTTCCGTCGGCGCTCGAGAACCCGACCGTCGGCCGGGCGATGTCGAATGCGGCGTGTGACCTGGCCGAGGCGCTCGGCGCGAAGGCGATCCTCGTGCCTACGTTCACCGGGCGGACGGCGTCCGCCGTCGCGCGGCTGCGACCGCGACGACCGGTCGTCGCGCTCACGCACGTGCAGGCGTCGCTGCAGCACATGGCGATCGAGTGGGGGGTGACGCCGATCGAGATCCCCGAGGTGACCGACGTCGAGGAGCTGTGGCGGATCTCGATCGACGCCGCTCGCGATGCCGGGATCGTCGAGCCCGACGAACGCGTGGTCCTCACCGCCGGCACGGCGGTGAACATTCCGGGCTCCACGAACGTGATCAAAGTCGATATCGCGTGACGCAGGGCTGAACCGACGCGCGCCGAACGAGGCGTCGTGGCAGGGAGGGCCGAGGAGAGGAAGCGCACGAAGAAGCGCCGCATCCGGCCGCGGCTCGGACGCCGACGGCTCCGTCTGCTCTGGGCAGTTGCGATCGTCGGGATCGTCGTCTATCTCTACTACCGGCCCATCTCCTCGTATCTCGAGACGCGCAACGAGCTCACCACGAGTCGCGCGGAAGTCGACTCGCTACGGCTCGTGAAAGGCGAGTTGCAGCTGCGCCTCGTCAACTCGACCAGCGTCGGCTCGATCGAGCGCGAGGCTCGCAGCATCGGGTACGTCAAGCCCGGGGAGCGGCTCTTCGTGGTGAAGGGCATTCCCGCGTGGCGCAAGGCGCGCAGCTCCGGTCGAGGCGACCGGCCCTAGTCTTCGCGGGATGGACGATCGCGCGGTCGTCGAGCGACAGCTCGGCCGCCCCCCGCGTGCCTTCGGGCGCGTCGCCGTGCGGTGCCCGTTCGGGCTACCCGCAGTGACGGAGCAAGCGCCGTACGACACACGCGGCGAGCCGTTCCCGACGACCTACTACGCCACCTGCCCGCATCTGGTCGCCGCGATCGCGCGGGTCGAGGCGGCGGGGGGCGTCGAGCGCTGGAGCGAGGCTGCGAGCACCGATGCGGTAATCGCTGCGTCGCTCACGCGGGCGACCGAGGAGCAGCGCCGGATCCGACGCAGCCTCGCCGGCGGCGAGCGAGGCTCGGACGACGGCGCGTCACTCGACCTCGGGATCGGTGGGTCGCACTCCCCGGAGCACTTGAAATGCCTCCACGCCCACGTCGCGTTCGCACTGGCCAACCCGGGCTACGAGCTCGGCGAGCGGATTCTCGCGGAGGTCGTCGAGCCCTGGCCGGCCGTACGTTGCTGCTCCGAGGGATTCCGCGAGGCCGACTAATCTGCGCGCTCGTGTCGGCGATGGTCGAGAGCGCGGTGCAGGAGTGGGAGCAGGCGTATCGCGCATTCGTCGACGTCGGCGATCCGGCGCTCGCGGACCGACTTGGCCCGCAGCTCGAGGCGCTCATCGCGGAGCTTCGCCGCCGCGTCGGCGGGACGTTCGCGATCCAGGAGCTCGCGGACGAGTACGCGCGAGCCGACGTCTGGGCCCGTGACGTCCTCTCCGAGCTGGACGCGCGCGACTGGCCGAGAACGCTGTCGCTCGTCGAGGGCGCAGCGTTCCATCTGTACGCTCGCGGCGCCCTGGACTACCAACCGTGAGCACGTTCGAACGTCGGAGCCGCAACGCATCGCGCACACCGCCTCGCCGCGGCCGGCGGCCGATCCGCGTGATCGCGGCCGTTCTCGGGGCGGTTCTCGCCTTCCTCCTCGGGATCGCCTTCGCGCGAACCCTCGACGACCGACCTCGAACGAGCGGTGACGAGACGATCGTCCGTACGCTGACGCCGCTTCCGCAGAGTGCGCCGGGACGGACCGTGACGGTGACCGTCACGGCGACGAGCCCCTGATCAGAGCTCTTCGGAAGCTTCCAGCAGCCCGGCGAGAATGATCCCGACCGCGCAGACGAGGCTGATCCAGATCCCGATCCCTCGGGTCGCGAAGAAGAACGTATCGGGGATGGAGATCACCCTGACGAGCACGAGAACCGTCGCGATCGAGCCGATGCCGATCGCAACGAGGCTCTCGGGCACCGACGCAGGCATGTTCACGCCGACCTCGCGCAGCACGACGAGAACGACAGCGGCGAGGCCGAGGAAGAGCACGACCTTGCCGATCGTGCCCGTGTGCCAGCCGATGACCGACACGGTCGTGCCGTTGCCCTCGCCCGAGTACCAGCCCGTCAGTGCGGACATCGCGAGGAGCAGGCCGAAGAGAAGGGTGAGTCGCCCTCCCATGCTGGAGAGCTCTCCAGCGCCGGGGAAGGACATGCGTCCGCGTCCTCTCGGGCCGTCCATCGCGCGAAGCATATGACCTCGCGCAGACGGGACCTGCCTTCACGTGAGCGCGACACGTTCCTAGAATTCCCTGCATGGCGCGACCGGCACCGTCGATCCACGAGCCGCCGCTCGCCGACGACGACCCTCCGCTCGATCCCGACGCGATCGAGCGGTCGTACCGGCACCATCGCGCACGGCGCGCGGCGAAGGCTCGTCGTCATCGTGCGAAGCGCTGGGCGGGCGTCCGCTTCTGGCTCGTGCTCGTGCTCGTCGTCGTGGTGGCAGCGGTTCTCGCCGCTCGAACCCTCGGCGAGATCGAGCGCGTCTTCGGCCTCTAGATGACCACCATTCACCCCGGGGACCGGCCCGGGAGTGTCGCGCTCGGAGCGCTGGTGTTCGGTGCCGGTATCGGCGCGCTCGCCACGGAGATCACCGCGTCGCGGCTGCTCGCTCCCTACTTCGGCTCGTCCACGGTCGTTTGGGCCAACCTCATCGGGATCGTCCTCGCCGCGCTCGCCCTCGGGTACTGGCTTGGCGGTCGGGTTGCGGACCGGCGGCCGGAGGAGAGACTCCTCGGCTGGATCGTGCTCGCGGCGGCGGTGTTCGTCGCCGTGATCCCGTTCGCCGCCAAGCCCCTCCTCGACGTCACGGTCGAAGGGCTCGACACGGCGTCTGCGGGCGCGGTCGTCGGGAGCTTCCTCGCCATTCTCGTCCTCTGTGCGCCACCTGTCGTCCTCCTCGGGATGGTCTCGCCCTTTGCGATCCGGCTCGCCGTCTCGTCGATCGCCACCGCCGGGGCGGTGGCGGGGCGGCTGTATGCGCTGTCCACGGCAGGGTCACTGCTCGGAACGTTCCTGCCGGCCCTCGTCCTGATTCCCGCGATCGGCACGCAGAGGACGTTCCTCGTGATCGCGGTGATCCTCGCCGCGACGTCCTGCCTCATGCTCGGGGCGCGCTACCTGCTCGTCACCGGGCTGCTCGCGGTGCTGCTCGTGGTGCCGCCCGGGGCGATCAAGGCCGAGGAGGGCCTGATTCACGAGGAGAACTCGCTGTACCAGTACATAGGCGTCGTGCAACGTCCCGACGGGCGGCGCGTCCTTCATCTCAACGAAGGCGTCGCCATCCACTCGGTGTGGTGGCCCGACTCGGTGCTGACGGGGGGCGAGTGGGACATGTACCTCGCCGTCCCCTCCCTGCTCGGACGCCCGCTGCGCCGGGTTGCGATCCTCGGGAACGCAGGCGGCACGACTGCCCGCGCGCTCGGCGTCTACTACCCCGATGCGGCAGTCGACGGGGTCGAGCTCGATCCGGCGGTCACGCGGGTCGGGCGTGAGTACTTCGGGCTGGGCGACAATCCACGGCTCACGGTGCACGACGCGGACGCGCGGCCCTTCCTCCGGTCGACGGATGCACGGTACGACCTCATCGTGGTCGACGCGTACCGTCAGCCATATGTGCCCTTCTATCTCGCGACGCGTGAATTCTTCCGGCTCGTGCGCGACCATCTCACTCCGGGAGGCATCGTCGCGCTGAACGTGGCGACGGTGCCCGACGACAAGCGCCTGGTCGAGGCCGTGGGCGGGACGCTCGCGGCGGACTTCCCGCAAGTCCTCGCCTGGCCCGCATTGCGGTTCAACACGCTCGTCATCGGCCTCACGCGGCCACTGCCGGACGCGCAGTTCAGGCGCCGGCTCTCGAGCGGGCCGGCCGCGCTCTCGCCGCTCCGGCGCCTGCTCGCGCGCGACGCAGTGCGGATGGAGGTCGGCACGCGTCCGTGGACCGACGACCGCGCGCCGGTCGAGTGGCTGACGGATCGGATGATCGTCGAGTACGCGGCCGAGGGCGGCCGTCTCCAGGAGGACTATCTCCCGACGAGGCCCCACCCTTGATTTCCATCTCGCGTCGCAACGGGCGTCCGTTGCGCATCGGTCATCGCGGCGCCGCGTCGCTCGCCCGGGAGAACACACTGCGCTCGTTCCGTGCGGCCGTCGAGGCCGGAGTCGATCTCGTCGAGTTCGACGTCGTCGCCGCAGCGAGCGGCGAGCTCGTGGTGGCGCATTCGCGCGCGGACATCGACGGCGAGACCCCGTCGCTCGCCGAGGCGTTGCGGTTCTTCGTCGAGGAGGCGCCGGACGTCGGCGCGCACGTCGATCTGAAGCTGACGGGTCGCGAGCGCGACGTCGTCGAGCTGATCCGGCGCCATGATCTCGAGAGCAGGAGCTTCGTCAGCGGCTTCCATCTCGGTACTGCGCGGGCGGTAGCCGAGAGGAGCCGCGACGTCCGCACGGGGATCACGTTCCCGAGGACCATGCTCGGAATCACGGAGCACGGTCGCCGGGCACCGATCGGGCGTGCGGGGCTCCGCACGCTTCGCCGGTTCACGCCGTTCGTTGTCCCGCTCCTGCTCGAGACGACCCGTGCCACGGCGATCGCGCTCCACCACTCGCTCGTCACACCCGGGAGTGTTCGCGCCGCGCACGCGAGACGCGCCGCGGTTGTTGCGTGGACCGTCGACGATCCAGCGGACCTCGCGCGCGTCGACGACGCGGGCGTGGACGCCGTTGTCACGAACGATCCGCGCATTTTCACGTCTACACTGGACACGTGAAAGTGCCTGCCCGCATGCTCGGAGCAGCGTTTCTTGCTGCCTGCGCCCTCGTCGGCCTCGCTGCCGCCTTCGGGCTCGCGTCGAAGGCCGGCGCCGGAACGGCGCCCTCGCAGACGACCGAGCCGCCGACGACGACCACCACGACGCAGCCGCCTCCGACTGAGCCGCCGGCCGAGCCGCCGCCGAGCACTCCCGCGCCGATCGCGTTCGGTGTGACCGTGGGCGGCGTTCGGGTCGGCGGGATGATGGCCTATCAGGCGCGGAAAGCGGTCGAGAAGGCGTACGCCGCGTCTCTACAGCTCCTGATCGACGAGACGCACGCGCTCACTCTGCCGCCGACGGCGCTCGGGGCGAGGGCCAATTTCGACAAGGCGATCCTTCGAGCCCGGTTCGCACGGCCGGGCGCGATCGTGCCGCTCGACGTCACTGTCTCGCAGGCCCGCGTGCGCGGGTACGTCGATCGCCTCGGCGACAGGGTCGACCACGACGCACGCGACGCACGCATCGTCCTGCATGGCGTGCAGCCCCGCGCCATCGAGGCTCGGGACGGCCGTTACCTCAAGCGGCTCGCGACTGGCCGCGCGATCCGCACGTCGCTCGCGACGAACAGCCGCCTGCCCATCCGCCTGCGCTACGAGATCACGAAGCCGGAGGTGAGGTCGGCGAAGCTCGACGAGGCCATCGTCATCGAGCGGGGCTCGAACAGGCTTCTGTACTTCGACAACGCGAAGTACGCTCGCAGCTTCGGGGTCGCGACCGGACAGTCCGCGTACCCGACTCCGCTCGGCGACTACGCGATCGTGAACATGCAGCGGGACCCATGGTGGTATCCGCCCCCGTCGCCGTGGGCGCAGGACTCGCAACCGGTACCTCCTGGCCCGGGCAACCCGCTCGGGACGCGCTGGATGGGATTGTCGGCGCCGTACGTCGGCATCCATGGAACGCCCGACGCCGCGTCGATCGGCTACTCGGCCTCGCACGGGTGCATCCGCATGCGCATTCCGGACGCCGAGTGGCTCTTCCAGCACGTGAAGATCGGGACCCCGGTCTTCATCATCGCCAAGTAGCGAGATGGCGTCCCCTGTGCGGCTCGTGGCCCAGGGCGTGGCCATCGGTCTCGTCGCGCTGCTCTTCATCCTGCTGGCGTGGTCGCTTCTGCACGACGAGGGCGGCGACCTGATGAAGCGGGCGAACCGAGGCGACCGGCCGTCCGCGCCGGACTTCACGCTCGAGCGTCTCGACCGGAGCGGTCAGCTCGAACTCTCGTCGCTCCGCGGTAAGGCGGTCATCCTGAACGTCTGGGCGTCCTGGTGCGGCCCGTGCAAGGAGGAGGCGCCGTATCTCGAGGAGGTCTGGCAGAAGAACCGCGCACGAGGCCTCGTCGTGCTCGGGCTCGACGCGAAGGACTTTCGCGCCGACGCGCGCCGATTCGCGGCTCGCTACGACCTGACGTTCCCGCTCGTCTACGACGGGCCCGGGAACGCGATCGACGGCTTCGGGGTGACCGGGTTCCCCGAGACGTTCGTCATCGATCGCGAGGGCAAGGTGGTTGCGGGGTTTGCCGGCGCCGTGAACGGGGACGACGAGCGCCTGCGGCTCGAGTCCGCGATCCGGGACGCACTGTCGTGATCCGCGCCGCGGCGGTCCTGGCGTTCGTCGCGCTCGCCGCCGCCGCCGTCGGGACGGCCGCCACGCCACCTCGTGCCGCGGATCTCGAGTCCGAGATCGTCTGTCCGGTCTGCGAGACCACGCTCGATCAGTCGACCGCGCCGATCGCCCAGAAGATGAAGGCGTTCATCCGTGCGCGTATCGCGGCGGGGGACTCCGAGCAGCAGATAAAGGACGCCCTGGTGGCCGAGTTCGGACCAGGAGTGCTGGCAGAGCCGCCCGGTGGCGGGTTCGGACTCCTCGCCTGGCTCCTGCCCCTCGCCGCCGTGCTCGTCGGTGCGGTGGTGGTCGCGTTCCTCGTCCGGGCGTGGAGCCGCCGTCGCGACGCCGCGCCAGCGAGCACCGACGATCTCGACCCCGAGCTCGATCGCCTCGTCGACGAGGAGCTCGCGCGTTTCGACGCGTGAGCGCTGGGGTCGGTCCATGAGCTGGACCTCGATCCCGGTCGCATTCCTCGCGGGGATGATCTCGTTCCTCGCGCCCTGTGTCCTTCCCCTCGTTCCCGCCTACCTCTCCGCTGTCTCGGCGGTCGACGCGGATCGGCTCGGTCAACCGGGGACCGCACGTCGGGTCGTGGGGGCCAGCGTGCCGTTCGTCGTCGGCTTCACTGCGTTCTTCGTCCTGCTCGGCGTCGGCGCCGCCCTCGTCGGCGGACGGATCCTGGGCGACCAGTTCCTGCTGGAGCGGATCGCCGGCTTCGTCCTCGTCGTATTCGGGCTCGCCTTCATGGGGCTCCTGCCATGGCCGGAGCGCCTCGTCGGCGCCGGTCTCCTGCGGGAAGCTCGAGGGCGAGGCTCGCGCGTGCTGCTCGGCGGCGCGTTCGCAGTCTGCGCGGCGCCGTGCATCGGGCCGGTGCTCGCGGCGATCCTCGTCCTTGCGGGCTCGTCGGACACCGCACTCCAGGGAGCCGCGCTTCTTGCCGTCTACTCGCTCGGCCTCGCCGTCCCGTTCATCCTCGCCGCGGCGGTCTTCACGCGCGCGATGTCGGCATTCCGATGGCTCCGCGATCACTACCGCGCGATCCAGATCGGCGGCGGCGCGATCATGGTGGCGCTCGGCCTGCTTCTCTTCTTCGAGCGGTTCTACGTTCTCCGTGTGTACCTGAACCGCTTCCTCGAGTGGCTCGGCCTCGAGCCCGCCTTCTGATCAGACGCGCGGCGAGCCGAGATCGAGCGAGCCGCCCTCCGCCGCGCTTCTCGCGCTCGCGACGTCTGTGAGGACGAGCGCGACGTCGACACCTCGATGCTCGGGCGCGTATGGCCCGAGCCGTCGGGCCGCCTTGTCCAGCTGGCGCTCGCACCCTGGGCGGTTTCCTCGCTCGGCGTGCAGCCACGCGACCGCGACGTGGACGAGTCCCTGCAGGAAATCGCGCTCGGCTTCGGGCGCAACTCGCCATTCGTCCTCGAGCTCCTCGTGGGCGTCGAAGTACTCGCCTGCGCGGATCAGCTCCAGCCCTCGTTGGAGGCTCATCGACGCCGATTATCGGCGTCCGCGGACGGTGCTAGTGTCGAGCGCGTGGCGACGATCCTGCTCGTTGGGGTCGACCTGTTCTTCCGCGGGAAACTCGACGGCCTGCTCGCCGCGCACCGCCTGGTGACGAGCGACAGCGTCGACGAACCCGATCTCGTGATCGCGGACATCGCCCGCGTCGAGCCGGAAGAGGTCGTGGACGCCTGGCCGGACATCCCGATCCTCGGCTACACGAACCACACCGACAAGTCGGGCCTCCAGCGCGCGCACACGGCCGGATTCGACCAGGTGATCGTCAAGTCCGCGCTCGTCGAGCGTGCGCCGGAGCTCGTCGACGAGCTCGTGGGCTCGGGCGCGACCGAGGCCCCGTAGGGTGCCCCGACGCCGCGGCTAGACTCGCGCCCGTGACGTACATCATCGCCGAGCCCTGCATCGACATCAAAGACCGCTCCTGCGTCGACGTCTGCCCGGTCGACTGCATCCACGAGTTCGAGCGGATCCTGATCATCGATCCGGAGGAGTGCATCGACTGTGGGGCATGCGAGCCGGAGTGCCCGGTGGAGGCGATCTTCCCGGAGGACGCCCTGCCCGACAAGTGGAACGCCTTCGTCGAGATCAACTACGCCTTCCCTGACCCTGAGAAGATCAACTCGCTCACGACCGCCTACGCGACCGAGCACAACGTCCAGAACGAGCCTCTGGAGTAGCGCGGCTCAGACTGGCTGGAGGTAGGCGCACGGGCGTGGGTCGCCCGGCAGCGGGGAGGGAGCGATCTTCGTCACGCGGTAGCGCTTGTCGCCGTCCTCCACCTCCGCTCCGGGGCGTGGCGGATCGCCCGAGCGCTCGATGAGCGTGTAGCCGGCCGGCGACCAGACGAAGAAGAGGAAGCCGCTCCTGCCGTTCCCTTCCACGCCTCGATCCTAGATGACCGACGCCGACTACCGGCCAGCTAGCGATGCGCTGCAGCGGGTGGCACCTCGATCCTGACAGTCGAGCCGCGTGGGTACCGGATCTCGGATGCGAAGCGCCCGTTGAGAGTCGCTGCTCGCTCGGCCAGCGCCTCGAGCACGGCCGCACGGCGTTCCGGCGGGCCGTCGTCGGCCACGATCAGCTCGACCCCGCCGGCCTCCGTGGCTCGAACGGCGATCTCGATGCGCGTCAACGGTCCGCGCCGGACCGCCTGTTCGGTCGCCTCGCGGAGGATCTGGTAGAGCGCGAGCGCCGCGTTCTCGCCCAGCCCGTCCGCGGCCTCGACGTCGAGCTCGATCTCGACGTCGTGACGTGACGAGATTCGGCGAGCGAGTGCCGCCACGGCTGAAGCAAAGCCGAGCTGATGGAGAACGCGAGGCTCGAGGTCGTCGCAGAGCTGCCGAAGGTCGCGCGCGGCGTCCCGGGCGAGGTCGAGCCCGCGAGCGAACACCTCCTTCGCGCGATCCCCGTTGCCCGCCTCGAGGTCGGCGAGGCCGGTGTCGAGCATCTGCGCGATGGCGGAGAGCTGTTGGATCGGGCCGTCGTGGAGGAGTTCCGCAACGCGTCGCCGCTCCTCCTGCTCGGACAGCATGCGCTCGGCGAGAAGCGCTCGCTCGGCGTCGTCGAGCGTCAATCGATCATCGCCTCGCGGAGCGCGATCGCGACCGCCTGTGTGCGCGTGTCGGCTTCGAGCTTCGCGAGGATGTGGCGCACATGACTCTTCACGGTCTCCTGGCTGATGAAGAGCTTCGCCGCGACGTCTGCGTTCGACATCCCGTCCGCGAGCAGCTGGAGGATCTCGCGCTCCCGCGGGGTGAGGATGTCGGCCTGCCCCTGTCCGGTGACGAACTCGGCCATGAGCCCCGGGTCGACGAACGTCTCACCCGCGGCGACCTTCTCGATCGCCCGCAGCAGCGTCTCGTGCGGAGCCTCCTTGAGGATGTAGCCGCGCGCGCCCGACTCGAGGCCGCGCTGGAGGAGCGATCGCTCGCCGTACGCCGTGAAGATGAGGACGCCGGTGTTGGGCGCCTTGGCGAGAACCTGCTCGGTGGCCTCGAGGCCGTCCATGTCGGGCATACGCAGATCCATGATCACGACGTCCGGGCGCCGACGCTCGGCCAACGCGACAGCGGATGCGCCGTCCGTCGCCTCGCCGATCACTCGAATCCGCGGGGAGCGCGACAGCGCCAACCGGAGCCCTTCCCGGACGACCTCGTGGTCGTCCGCGATGAGGCAGGTGATCTCGTCGGCCACGTCGCGATTCTACGGCGCGGACCTGCGTGATCCTCCCTAGAAGGAAAGTGCCAGCTGGCGCGGCTCGGCCGCGCGAGGCGCGCGCCGACGCGTCATGGTGGTCGCCGACGTCGCACGTCGGACCGGCTCGAGGATCGGCCGTGTGGTTGCCGTGCTCAGGTAGGCGCGGTTCGCAAAGAGCGCCTCGTAGCGTGCAACCTCCTCGGGCCAGTCCCTATCGAGCGCTTGGAGGAAGTGCTCGCGGACGCCCGGTCGCAGGTGGACGACGCTCGCCCAGATCTTCCGCGCGCCTGCCGCGCGTGCGGCCCGAACGACGTCCTCGAGCTGGCGAGGATTGTCGGAGAGGCCCGGGAGGACAGGCGCCATCCCGACCCCGACCTCGATGCCTGCGTCCGCAAGCGCGCGAATCGCGCGGAGCCTGCTGTCGGGTGGCGCAGTGCCCGGCTCGGTCGTCCGCCACACGCGCTCGTCGAGAGTGGGGAGGGAGAAGAACACTCCGACGCCGGCGCGGCTCGTCGCCGTCTGCAGGACGTCGATATCCCGCACGATCAGTGGCCCTCGCGTCACGATCGAGAAGGCATTCCAGGCGGCGTCGAGCTCGACGAGGCACGACCGCGTGAGGCGGAAACGCCCCTCCGCGGGCTGGTACGGGTCGGTCGCGGTGCCCAGAGCGACCTCCTCGCGCTGCCACGACCGTCGCGCCAGCTCGCGGCGGAGCACCTCCGCGACGTTCTCCTTGATGCGGATCGACCGCCCGTAGCGGTCGTCCGACGGACGGTCGGCACGCTGCTCGAAGTGGCGGACGTAGCAGAACGTGCACCGGTGCGCGCAGCCCATGTACGGGTTGAGCGACCACCTGAACGGCATGCCTCGGACCTGCGTGAGCGCCGACTTGCAGGGCTCGATCCGATATTCGACCCGCATCGATCGAGAATAGAACATACGTTCGATCGGGACAAGGCGAAAGGCCGGCTGCGTAGAGTCCGCGCAATGGAGGCACTCGTCGCCGGGATCCGCCGCGTCACGCTGCCTCTCCCGACGCGACCCGGGCACGTGCACGCGTACCTGCTCCCGGGCGAGGAGGGATGGACGCTCGTCGACACGGGCGTCGGCCTCCCGGACGCGAAGGAGACGTGGTCGCTCGAGCTTGCGCAGGCGGGCGGTCGTGTCGCGACGATCTTCGTCACGCACTTCCATCCCGACCACGTCGGGGCGGCCGCGGATCTCCACGAGCTGACCGGTGCGCCGGTCGTGCAGGGGGCGCTCGACTACGCGCAGTGCGAGCTCGTCTGGGGGAATCCTGCATGGACGGAGCGGCTCGTCGACTGGTTCCACCTGCACGGCGCGCCCGACGACGTCACGGCTGAGCTCGTAGGGCAGAGCTCCGTCTACCGGCCGTTCATCCGCTACCAACGAGACCCGATCCTGGTCGAGGCGGGCGAGCACGTGGACGGCTGGGAGCTGATCGCCGCCCCCGGCCATGCAGACGGGCAGCTGTGCCTCGTGCGCGACGGCGTTCTGATCGCCGCCGATCACCTGCTCGGGCGGATCACTCCGACCGTCGGCCTCTGGCCGGCGAGCCGGGCGGACCCTCTCGGCGACTACCTCGCCGCCCTCGATCGGACGATCGAGCTCGACCCCGAGATCGCGCTCCCGGGTCACGGCGATCCGATCGACGATCCGGCCGGACGTGCACGCGAGCTGAAGCAGCATCACCGCGACCGGCTCGATGCTGCCACCGACGCACTCGGATTCGAACCTCAGACCGGCTACGAGCTCTCGTTCGCGCTCTTCGGCTCGGAGCTACCCGCGGCCGGGCGCCGGTTCGCGATCGCCGAGACGCTCTCGCATCTCGAGCGCCTCGTGCACGAGGAGGCCGCTCGGCGGACGGAGGTCGGCGGGGCGGTTACCTATACTGCCGCCTGATCGATGGGCGACGACTACCCGCCTAGTACCTGCGCCCCTTCGGGGGCGTTCGCGTTCACGCAGGCAATCCACACACTCCTCGGGGGCCGTTGGCGGGCGCTGCGAGCGCGAGTGGCGTGACCGTCTTCCTGGACATCCTGATCGTGCTCCTCCTCGTCCTCGGGAGCGCGGTGTTCGTCGCGGCCGAGTACTCGCTTATCACCGCACGCCGCGCGCGCCTGGAGGAGCGCGCCGCGCGAGGCGCGCGCGGGGCGAAGACGGCATTGCGCCTCATGGACGAGCCCGTGCGCTTCATCGGGCTCATCCAGGTCGGGATCACGGTGTTCGCGATCCTCGTCGGCGCGATCGGCGAGCCGCTGCTCTCCGACTTCTTCGAGCCTCCGCTCTCGGCCGGCATCGCATTCGCTCTCGCGTTCGCGATCCTCACCTACCTCTCGGTCGTGCTGGGCGAGCTCGTTCCGAAGGCGGTCGCGCTGCAGCGCGCCGAGCGGATCGCCGGATTCCTGTCCGTCCCGCTCGACGTGATGGCGCGGGTAGCACATCCGCTCGTCTGGCTCCTGCAGGTCTCCGCGAACCTCGTACTGCGCGTGCTCCGGGTCAAGCCGGCACCGGCCGGGATGATTGCGTACACGCGCGAGGACATCCGGCACTCGGTCGCGGCGGCGGAGGACCACGGCGAGCTCGAAGAAGCCGAGGAGGAGATGCTCTACAAGGTCTTCGACTTCGCCTCGAAGGAGGTGTCGGCCGTGATGGTCCCGCGGCCCGATGTCGTAGCAATCTCGGTCGAGATGCCGCCCGAGGACGCGCTCCGCGCCGTGGTCGACTCGCCCTACACGCGCTACCCGGTCTACCGGGGCTCGCTCGACGACGTCGTCGGGATCCTCCACGTGCGCGATCTGTTCGGCGCAATCCACGACCTCGGAATCGCGGCCGTGGAGCTCGAGGCGATCGTCCGGCCCGCCTACGTCGTGCCCGAGACGAAGGATCTCGCGGCGCTCCTCGCGGACTTCCGGCGCGAGAAGCAGCATCTCGCGATCGTCATCGACGAGTACGGCGACGTCGAGGGGATCGTGACGCTCGAGGATCTGCTCGAGGAGATCGTCGGTGACATCGAGGACGAGTTCGACCTCCCCGACACGTCGATCGAGCGGATCGACGACACGCACATCCGCATCGACGGCACGTACACGATCGACGACTTCAACGAGGAGTTCGAGACCGAGCTCGAGCACGAGGACTACAACACGATGGCAGGCCTGGTCTTCGGCGAGCTCGGGCGCGCCCCGGAGGTCGGCGACGAGGTCGGCGTCGACGGACTGAGCCTCCGCGTGGTCGTGATCGAGGGGTCGCGCATCCTGAAGCTCGAGGTCGAGTTCGGCGTCGACGACGAGACGCCGACCGACGAGCCCGCTGCTGCGTAGGTTCTCGTCGTGAGCCAGGCCGCACGATCCGCGCTGCGGCACCGCGACTTCTCGCTGCTCCTCGTATCGATGGTCGCGGAGTCCTTCGCGCTCCAGATGTCGTTCGTCGCGATCGGGTGGCAGGTGTACTCGATCGGAGGCAGCGCGCTCGACCTCGGGCTGCTCGGTCTCGCGGAGTTCCTCCCGTTGCTCCTGCTGGCCCTTCCGGCCGGCCAACTGGCCGATCGCGCGCCGCGGCGTCTCCTGCTCACCGTGATGATGGTCCTCAACCTCGTCGTGCTCTCGGGACTCCTGGGCGTGACGATCGCGGACGCCCAGGTCGTCTGGCCGTTCTTCGCGCTCGCATTCGTCCAGGGCGTCGGGAGCGCGATCGGTGCGCCTGCGGGCCGCGCGCTCACGCCGTCGCTCGTGCCGGAGGAGATCCTAGTGAGCGCGCTCGCGCAGCGATCGATTGCGTTCGGGCTCTCGGCGATCGTCGCGCCGGCGATCGGCGGGATCCTGTTCGCTGTGCAAGCGGAGCTCGTCTACGTCGTCTCGATCGCGCTCGCGGTGATCGCCCTCGGGTGCGTGCTGGCGCTGCGCAGCGGGCGCGAACCCGCCGCGGAGGCTGCGGTCGGACTCGACGAGGTTCTCGCAGGGGTTCGGCTCATTCGCCGCACGAACGTCCTGCTCGGAGCGATCTCGCTCGATCTCTTCGCCGTGCTCTTCGGCGGCGCCGTGGCGCTTCTCCCGATCTTCGCGAAGGACATCCTCGAGGTCGGCCCGACGGGTCTCGGGCTGCTTCGAGCGTCACCCGCAGTCGGGTCGCTGATCGCCGCGGCGATCATCGCCCGCTACCCGATCCGACGAAGAGCGGGGCCGATGCTGTTCGGCGTCGTTGCCGGGTTCGGCATCTCGATGATCGCCTTTGGTCTCTCGCGGCAGATGTGGCTCTCGATGCTCGCACTGGCAGTCGGAGCCGGGCTCGACATGGTGAGCGTCGTCCTCCGCCAGACGATCCTGCCACTCGTCACGCCCGACGAGCTGCGCGGTCGTGTCAATGCCGTCGAGATGGTCTTCATAAGCGCCTCGAACGAGCTGGGTGCGTTCGAATCGGGCGTCGCTGCGGCGCTCATCGGCGCAGTTCCAGCTGTGGTGGTCGGCGGCATCGTGACCGTCGTCGTCGCCGGTGCCTGGTGGAAGCTGTTCCCGTCGCTCGCGCGCGTCGACCGGCTCGACGAGCTACGGCCCGTCGCCGTCGAAGCCTGAGTGGAGCTAGCGGCGAGCCTCGGCTCGCAGCCGTCCTGCGGGCACTCCTCTGATCGAGGCGTCTACGAGCTCGATGGGATGGAGTGCCGGCAGCGGCTGCTTCATCCGGTTGAGCGCGCCCGAGATCTGGACGAGGCATCCCGGATTCGCGCTCGCATACGCCTGGGCGCCGGTCGCCAGAACGTGCGCGGCCTTGCGGTCGCCGAGCTCGCGCGCGGCTTGCGGCTGGACGACGTTGTAGATCCCGGCCGAACCGCAGCAGATGTCCTGCTCGGCGGGCTCCACGACCTCGAGCCCGGGAATCCGCGCGAGCGAGACGCTCGACGAGAGCGGGAGCTTCTGCGCATGGCGCAGGTGGCACGAGTCCTGCAGGGCGACCTTGATCGTCAGCGGCTGGCGCGGCGCGCGGGCAGGCGTGTCCGCGAGCAGCTCTCCGAGGTCGCGCACCCTCGCCGAGAAGTCCTCGGCGCGCTCGTCCTCGAGCAGCCACCCGAGCTCCTTCAGGTGCGAGCCGCAGCCCGACGTGTTGACGACGACGTAGTCGACGTCGTCGAACGCGGCGATGAGGCGCCGGGCAAAAGCCTTTCCTTCGTCGAGTCGCCCCGCGTGGAGCGAAAGCGCGCCGCAGCAGCCTTGCGGGGGCGCGACGACCTCGAATCCGTCGGCGGCCAGAACGCGTGCCGTCGCGGTGTTCACGTCCGGGAAGACTGCGCTCTGAACGCAGCCCGTGAGCAGGCCGACCCGTCCGCGCCGGGCGCCGGCAGCAGGGGTGAGCGAAGGAACCACGCCTCGCCCGCGCCAGCGAGGCGCGATATCGACGAGCGGGCGAAACCTCTTCGGCATCGGCGCGTGCCGGCCGAGGGGTGCCAGCCGCAGCGCGGCGCGCATGCGACCCGGGTAGGGGAGCAGCCGGAAGAGCATCCCGCGGACGAGACGATCGCCGGCCGCGCGCGGGACGTCCCGCTCCACGGCCGCGCGCGAGCTCTCGATCAGGCGGTCGTAGCGGACGCCGGACGGGCAGGACGAGAGACATGCCATGCAGCCGAGGCAGCGGTCGAAGTGCTGCGCCACGGTTGAGTTGAGAGTCATCGTGCCGTCGAGGGTGGCGTCCATCAGATGGATCCGGCCACGCGGCGAGTCCATCTCCTCGCGCCACAGCACGTATGTCGGGCAGCTCGGAAGGCAGAAGCCGCAGTGGACGCAGTCCGACGTGTACTCGCGGATCACGCGGCGAGGACTCCCCGCGGGTCGAGCTCGCGCGCAATCCGCTCGATCAGCCGCGTCGCCGAGTCGGAGGTTGCCACGGGCATCGAGGCGGCCGTGTACGCGACGCCCGTGGCAGGGCGGACGACGGCGTCAGGCAAGTCGCCGAGCGTCTCGCCGAGCAACCCGGGCTCGAAGTGGATGCGGCTGCGGGCGGCCGCCTGCCGATCGCGGGACTCGTCCCACACGCCCGGACCTGTCTGCTCGCCGCCGACGAGGGCCTGCGCAGCGTCCAGCTGAGCGCCGACCGCCCGCTCCGATCCCTCGAACAGCACCGCGACCCGTCCGGGATGGAGGACGTCGAGCGCGCTCGGCTGCAGTTGCGAGCCGAGGAGTCGCGCCGCCACGCGTGCGGCGTCGTCGGTCTCGACGACGAGCGTGCGTGTCGCCCGTGGGAGCGGATGGAGCCGGAAGCTCGCGCGCACGACGAACGCGAGCCGTCCCTCCGAGCCGCACACGAGTCGCGCGAGATCGTACCCGGCGACGTTCTTCACGACCTTGCCGCCCGCGTTGGCGATCGTCCCGTCGCCGAGGACGACCGTCACGCCGAGCACGAGGTCGCGCGGCGCGCCGAAGCGGTGCCGCAAGGGGCCGGAGACGTTGCGTGCCAACAACGCTCCGACGGTCGGGTCGCCAGGGGGATCGAGCGAGAGGCGCTGGCCGGCGGCAGCCAGCGCAGCGCGGAGCTCCGAGAGACGGACGCCGGCCTCGACGGTGCAGGTGAGGTCGCCCGGGTCGTGCTCGAGGATCCGGTTCAGCCCGTGCGCCGTGAGGTCGTCGCCGATGCGGAGCCTGTGCCCGTCCCGGTGTGCGGCGCCAAGCACCGCCGACGCCTCCTCGAGGCTAGAGACGCTCGGCAATGCCGATCCTCTCGAGCGCGTGGACGCGGTACGGGCCCGGGACCTCGCCGCAAAGGCGGGGAGTGGGGACCACCTTGCCCGGGTTGCACAGCCCCAGCGGGTCGAATGCACGGCGGAGCCGCTCGAAGACGCGGAGATCGCGCTCCGAGAACATGCGTGGCATCGAACACGCCTTGTCCATCCCCACGCCGTGCTCGCCGGTGAGCGAGCCACCCGCGTCGAGGCAAGCGTCGAGGATCGCCTCGGCGAGCTCGCGCGCGCGCTCGGTCTCGCCGGCTTCCGCGTCGTAGAGGACGAGCGGATGGAGATTGCCGTCGCCGGCGTGGAAGACGTTCCCCACGCGCAGGCCGTGCTCGACCGACAGCTCCTCGATACGTCGGAGGACTTCGGGTAGACGCGTGCGCGGGACGACGCCGTCCTGCACGTAGTAGTCGGTCGCGACCCGCCCCATCGCGGCGAACGCGGACTTGCGGCCCTTCCACAGCAGCGCCCGGTCGGAGTCGCTCGCCGCCGCCCTGATCTCGAACGCACCGCACTCGGTGCAGATGCGCTCGACCTCCGCCGCGTCGTCCTCGACCTGCTCGGTCACGCCGTCCAACTCGACGAGGAGGACGGCACCCGCGTTCTCCGGGTAGCCCGGCGCGACCGCGCGCTCCGCGGCCTCGATCGTGAGCCGGTCCATCATCTCGATCGCCGAAGGCATGACACCTGCAGCCACGATCCCGGAGACCGCCTCTCCGGCCGCGTCCATCGTGTGGAACCCGGCGAGCAGCGTCCTGATCGTCTGGGGTGTACGGACGAGCCGGAGCGTGATTCGCGTGGCGACACCGAGCGTGCCTTCGGATCCGACGATCACGCCGAGCAGGTCGGCGCCTTCGGGGTCCAGCGCCTTCCCACCCAGCTCGACGACCTCACCGTCCGGGAGGACGAAGGTCAGGCCGGTCACGTGGTGCGCCGTGAAGCCGTACTTCAGGCAGTGCGCCCCGCCCGAGTTCTCGGCGACGTTGCCCCCGATCGTGCACACCTGCTGGCTGGACGGGTCGGGCGCATAGAAGAAGCCGGCCCCGGCGACGGCACGGGTGACCTCGAGGTTCGCAACGCCGGGCTCGACGACGATCCGCTGGCTGTCGAGATCGATCTCGAGGATGCGGTTCATCCGGGCGAGGGAGACGACGACACCGCCGGCGAAGGGCGTTGCTCCTCCGGACAGGCCGGTGCCCGCGCCGCGCGCGACGAACGGCACGCGCTCGCGATGACAGGCACGGAGGACGACCTGCACGTCCTCGGTCGAGCCGGGGAGGGTGACGAGCTCGGGAACGGCGCGATGCCCGGTCAGGCCGTCGCACTCGTAGACACGGAGCTGTTCCGGCTCGGTGACGACGTGGTCGGCGCCGAGCGCAGCCCGCAGTTCGGCGACGAAGGGTCCCGGCAGGCTCACGCGGCCGAGTCTAGAGCCGCCTCTCGAAGGTCAGCTCGGTTGGAACCGATAGACGAACGGGCCGCGGCCCTGGCGGTACGCCAGCCCGATGACCATGCGCGCGAGCGCCTCGACCCACGGAGTCGCCTCTGCGCCTCCGACGTCGACCGGCTCGAAACCCAGGTCACTGATCAGCCCTGCGGCCACTGCCTTGGCGCCGGGGTCGTCGCCGCAGTAGACGAGCGCCGGCGGTGGCGAGCCCGGAGGTGTGTCGTGCATGAACGTCGCGAAGACGGTGTTGAAGGCCCTCACGTACCGCGCGTCGGGAACGATCGCCGCGATCTCGAGCCCGCCCGGTCCGCCCGAGAGGTTGTTCGTCGCGTCCACCACGACCTTCCCGGCGAGCGAGCCGGCGTGTCCGAGGGCGTCCTCGACCGCGGCCGCCGGCAGGGCGAGCACGACGACATCGGCTGCGGCCGCGGTCTCGGCGACCGTCTCGCGCGTCGAGACGACGACCTCGTGCCCCTTCTCGGTCCACGTCGCTGCGAGCGATCCGCCGACTCGCCCACCGCCGATGACTCCGATCTTCATGCAGCCAGTACAGCACGCCGCACCCGGTCGGTCGAAGTAGGTTTTCTCCCATGCTTCCGATCGAGCGCCCCGGGAAGATCGTCTGCGTCGGCCTCAACTACCGCGACCACGCCGAGGAGCAGGGCGTCGAGCTGCCGAAGGAGCCGCTCCTCTTCGCGAAGTGGCCGACGTCGCTCATCGGGCCCGGAGAGCCGATCGTGATTCCGTCGATCGTCACGAAGGCCGACTACGAGGCCGAGCTCGGCGTCGTCATCGGCGAGCGCGTGCGGGGGTTGTCCAAGGAGAACGCGCTCGAGGCCGTTCGCGGCTACCTGTGCGCGAACGACGTGAGCGCGCGCGACCTCCAGTTCTCCGACGGGCAGTGGACACGCGGCAAGTCGCCGGACACGTTCTGCCCGGTCGGAGCGATGACGCCGCGCGACGAGATTCCGGACCCGCACGTCCTCGGGATCCGCGCGATCGTCAGCGGCGAGGTGCTGCAGGACTCCTCGACGGCGAACCTGATCTTCGGCGTCGACGAGGTCATTGCGTACGTGACCCGCACGACCACGCTCGAGCCCGGAGACCTCATCCTCACGGGCACACCTGCCGGTGTCGGCGTGTTCCGCGACCCGCAGCGTCTCCTGCGGCCGGGCGACGACGTGACGATCGAAATCGACGGTCTCGAGTCGCTGACCAACCCGGTCGTCGCCGAGTGAAGCTCGGGCTTCTCACTGCCCCGTTTCCCCGCCGCTCGCTGACCCAGCTTGCGGACTGGGCGGCGGGCGAGGGGTTCGAGATGCTCGAGGTGGCCTGCTGGCCCGCGGCCGGAGGTCGGAGGCGACGATACGCAGGCACGTCGCACATCGACGTGACGCGGCTGGACGTCGGTGCCGTGCGCGACGTGCTCGACCGGCACGGTCTCGAGATCTCGTCACTTGCCTACTACCCCAACAACCTTCACCCGGACCCCGCCGAGCGGCGGGCGGCGAACACGCACCTTCGAAAGGTGATCGACGCGGCGGCGAAGCTCGAGGTCGGGATCGTCGGCACCTTCGTCGGGCGAAACCAGACGAAGAACGTCCCCGACAACTTCCGCGAGTTCCGGAAGGTGTGGCCGCGTCTCGTCGACTATGCCGAGTCCCGCGGCGTGAAGATCGCGATCGAGAACTGCCCGATGATCTTCAGCTGGGACGAGTGGCCGGGCGGCACGAACCTCGCCTCGTCACCCGCGGCGTGGGACGAGATGTTCTCGATCGTCGACAGCGAGAGCTTCGGCCTCAACCTCGACCCGTCGCACCTCGTGTGGCTGATGATCGACTACGAGCGTGTCGTCCGTGACTACGCGTCGAAGATCTTCCACGTCCATGCGAAGGACATGGAGATCGACCGCGACGGGCTCTATCGCCACGGCACCGGGTCGCTCGGCATGGGCTGGCAGGTACCGCGGCTGCCCGGCCTGGGAGAGGTGCGCTGGGACCGGTTCGTCTCGGCCCTCTACCGCGAGCGCTACGACTTCGTGATCTCGATCGAGCACGAGGATCGTGCCTTCGAGGGCACGGAGGAGCTCGTCGAGCGCGGCTTCCTCATTGCGCGGGACGCGCTCCGGCCACTCATCCGCTAGCCAGGCGACCCGTGTCCGTACCGCGTCGAGAACGCACCAGTGTGGTGCCGCAGCTGTCCGTCCGTCGCGGTCGCGAAGCCGTGGAGTTCTACGAGCGTGCCTTCGGCGCCGTCGAGGTGTACCGGGTCGGCGGCACCGACAAGCATCCCGACGTTGTCTCGCAACTCGTGATCGGCGATGCGTCGTTCTGGGTCTCGGACGAGGCGCCCGCGGCGGGGAACCACAGCCCCGAGTCGGTCGGCGGAAGCACCGTGCGCCTTCTCCTCGAGGCCGACGACCCGGAGTCGTGCCTCGAACGGGCCGTCGCCGCCGGTGCGCGTGAGATCCATCCCGTCGCCGAGACTCACGGCTGGCTCCTCGGCCGAGTCGAGGACCCCTACGGTCACCACTGGGAGATCGGCAAGCCGCTCGTCGACTGGCCGCCGGCGAGCGGCCGTCTGGAACTTCGCCGCTAGACGAGCGTCTCGCGCCTACGGCGCGCGGGCACCCATCCAGCGACGCGCGTCCAGACCGGGGCGACCAGCGGGTCCGTCGCGCGGCCCACGATGGCACTGACGCGCTGAACGGTCGGCCTGCCGAGGTGCACGACGAGCATGGCTGCAGCCCAGCCGACGACCATGCCCGCGAGGACGTCGCTCGGGTAGTGCATCCCGAGCGCAATCCGCGAAAGGCCGATCAGCGTGGCCGCAGTGAGGAAGCCGACGCCCGCCCAACGCGAGAACGCGAGCACGCAGAACGCGATCGCGAACGCCGCGGCGGCGTGGTCGCTCGGGAACGACGGGTCCGGGGAGGGGGCCGACAGGAGATGCGTCGCGGCCACGTGGGTCGCGAACGGGCGCGGCCGATCCCAGAGATGCGCGATCGCCTGGTTGGCGATCATCGCGATTCCGGCAGCGACCAGGGCGGACACGCTCGCGAGCCTCCAGCGGGAGACGCCGGGCGGCCTGGACACGAGCCAGAGCGCGACGGTCGCGAGCGCGTAGAGCGGTACTGCGAGTGCCGCGACAGCAGTCACGGGATCTTCGAGCCAGTCGCGTGTCGCGACTTCGCTGTTCACCAGGTGGAAGAGCGACCAGTCGATGGCGGTCAGGGTACCCGGCAGCGCGGGCCGCCTTCTAAGAACCGCATAAGCGCGAGATACTTGTCCTGCCAGTCAGCGAGGAAGGAGAGATGCATGGCGATCAAAGGCTCGGACAAGCCGTTTGCCGTGATCGGTCGAGGATCGATCTTCGACGGCATCGCGTACTGGGTGACCCTCGTCGGCGTGTACGTCATGGTCGGCGGGCTGATGTTCTATTCCGGCAAGGAGAAGCTCTTCGACGACGACGGGAATGCGCCCTCGTACATCAAGGAGCAGTTCAAGGGGACGTTCCTCGACACGATCCCCGGGACCGACGCGGCGTGGGTCATTCTCGGGCTACTCGAGTTCGGCGTCTTCGTGCTTCTTCTGGCGAGCCTGGTCCGGCTCGAGTTCCTGCCGCACCGCGACAAGTCGATTCTCCAGGTCGGCTTGGCAACCGCGTTGCTGACGTTCGCGTTCCTGGCCTTCGGTCAGACGGCGACGAAGCAGTACTCGGGCACGGCTGAGCTCTACACCTATTTCGGCTCGACGGTCGTGATCCTGATCCTGGTCAGCCTGATGCCGCCGAACCGCTCCGACCGCTGGCTCGGCGGACGGGGAAGCGATGCCGGCCACGGCAGCGATGCCGGCCCGGCCTAGCCTCGTCGCATGCTGACGAACCGCTCGGCGCCGCCTGCGACCGTCACGCCCGTGCTGTTCTACCCGGACGTCCGGGCCGCGGTCGCGTGGCTCGAGTCGGCCTTCGGATTCGAGGAGCGCGTGCGGATCGGAGACTCGCACCGAGCGCAGCTGCGCGTCGGGGTGGACGGTGCGGTCGTGGTCGCCGAGGTTCGCGGCGAGCAGGTGGCGCCGAGCGAAGGCACCGTGCTGCACATCGTCAAGGTGCGCGTGCCCGACGTGGACGCTGCGTTCGAGCGGGCGCGTGCGGCCGGTGCTCGTGTCGTCGAGGAGCTGCGGACGTGGGAGTACGGCGAACGCTCCGGTGTCGTCGAGGACGTGGCCGGCCACCGCTGGGAGCTGACGCAGACGGTCGACGACACGGCGCCCGAGGAGTGGGGCGGCGTTACGGTCGCGCCCTGGTGAGGCGGTCGAGCGCCGGCGTCGCTCGCCCAGCGCTCAGGCGGTGACGAACGTCTGGAGGCGCTCCGCCTCGGCCGCGACGTCGGCCCGAGCTGCGCGCGAGAGAGCCGCGAACGGCTCTGTGACGACGCGGCCGTCCTCGACGCGCCATTTTCCGGCGACGAAGCCGTCGACGAGGAACGTCTGAGCCACATCGCCGTTCATCCCGATCACCGTCTTCCGATGCTCCTCGGGGAGGATCCGTGTGCGATCGGCCCACGCGAGCAACACGTTGTCCCACTTGGGCAGGAAGCGGACGGGTGCTGGCGTGTCAGCGTCGGGCAGTGGCGCCCCCTCGACGTCCATCAACTCGCGTCCCTGCTCGTCGCGGAAGCGGCGCAACGGCTCGAGGCGGTCGAGCGCGCGCTGGATCTCGGGCACGTGCATCATGCTCCAGGCCACGATGTCGCGGCGGGTCGCAGGGCCGAAGGCCGCGAGGTAGCGGCGAAAGAGTTCCGCGCGCGCCTCGGTCGGATCGTGAAGCTCGGGCTCGTCGAGCGCGACGAACCGGCCTTCGGGTCTCGCGTGCCAGAGCGCCGTCTCGTGGTGATGGAGGAGATGAGCGCGAATGCGGGCGTAGCGCCAGGCGCGACGGGCGGCCGTGCCGACCAACCCGTGTTCCCGCTCGAGATATTCGAGCCCCTCCGCGTTGGTGACCGGCTCGCCGGCACCCAGCGTGCGAACGGACGGCGCCAGCCCCTTCGCCTGAGTCGACTCCCACGGGAAGTTCGTCTCGCTCATCGCCGCGCGGATGAGCGCGTAGTCGCGTGGGGTCACGAGATGCAGCGTCTGCCTCATCACCGTCGCCTTGACGACCGCGCCGCTCGCGAGCTCGCGCTCGAGCGCCGAGCGCCGGAAGCTCGTCGTTCTCGTCCAGATGCCGACGTACGGGGCCGGTGGCCATTGCGCCTGCATGCCGACCAGGTGCTGGATGACGCTGATCGGCCGGAGATGCTTCCGTTGCAGGAGGAGCTGGCGAGCGAGCGTGGCGCGATTCAGCTCGCGCTGCGTGAGGACGCGCTCGGCCACCTGCCCACGGTATCTACGCGTTCGTCGACGGCGCTCTGCCGTACTCCTCGTCCGTCACGTGCTCGCCCCACGTGGCGTTGTTCCCTTCGTCGTCGACCTGGAGCATTGCGACGTGCGTCATGAACCGGTCGGGCGCGGCGCCGTGCCAGTGGTCCTCGCCCGGCTCGAAGAAGACGCGATCGCCGGGGCGGATCAGCTCGACGGGCCCGCCGCGCCGTTGCGCGAGACCGAGGCCCTCGACGACGTAGATCGTCTGGCCGTTTGGATGCGTGTGCCACGCCGTTCGCGCCCCCGGGGTGAAGTGCACGCTCGTCGCGCTCAGCCGCGACTGCTCCGAGGGTGTGGCCATCGGGTCGAGGTAGACGACGCCCGTGAACCAGTCGCTCGGCCCCGTGTTCGTCGCGACGCCGTTTCTCGTGATCTCCATTGCTTCTCCTTTCGGCTCGATCGGTATCCGATGATTCTGGCGCTCCGCCGCGGTCTACCGTCCTGTAACCAAGCAGCGACGAGAGGAGAGTCCAATGCGCATCGTGGTAACCGAGTTCATCAGCCTCGACGGCGTCGTCCAGGCGCCCGGCGGGCCCCAGGAGGACACCGACGGAGGCTTCGCACACGGCGGCTGGTCGCACCCGTTCTTCGATCCCGAGGTCATGGGCGGTGCGTTCACCGACGGCCTCGGCAGGGCCGACGCGCTGCTGTTCGGTCGACGAACGTGGCAGACGATGGCGGCCGCCTGGCCGGAGCGCGCGGGCGATCCATTCGCGGACCGGATGAACCAGCTCGCGAAGTACGTCGTGTCCTGGACGCTGGGCGACGGCGAGCCACGTGGAACACGACCCGGATCCCGGGCGACGAGGCGGTCGCCCCTATCCGCGGGCTGCGCGACGCCGAAGGCGGCGACCTCGCGGTGATGGGGAGCCCCACGCTCGTCCGCACCCTCCTCCGCGAAGGCCTGGTCGACGAGCTCAGCTTATGATCGAGCCCGTGATCCTGGGCGGCGGCAAGACGATCTTCTCGGACGACGGCGAGCTGCGCACGTTCGAGCTCGTCTCCACGGTCACGACCGGCACGGGTGCGAACCTCTCGACCTACCGGCCGGCCGCATCCGGCTAGAGAACGGTGAGTCCCGCCCCGCCCCGCTCGGATGCGGACCTCCGGTCGCTGAGCCAGGCGAACCCGAGGGCGCCTGCTCCGAACGCCACGGCGAACAGGACGCCACGGACGAACACGCCGCCATACCCGTGGCGGGACGCGTCGACAAACGGGTACGGGTACCAGTCGACGATGCTCCCGCGGAAGTGTGTACGCGAACCACGCGAGTGGATACACCAGCCATGCCAACGCGATGCTCAGCCCCAGGCGGTGTCGGGGCGGCTCGACGAACCAGTCGACGAGGAGGACGACGGGGATCAGGTAGTGGACGACGAAGTTGACGAAGGCGATGTGCGTGTCGAGCTCTTCCTGCAGCCCCGAGAGGAACACCGCGAACACGACGAACGTGATCGTGATGTAGAAGGTCACCGCCCCGCGTAGAGCGTCAAACAGCTCGACGTTCGTCGCGCCGGACGAGCGCCGCCAACACGAGGATCGCGGCCGCCAGATGTTCGACTGGATCGTGAAGAAGCTGAAGAAGTTGCCGGGACTGAAGCTCTCGTCCCCGTTCAACTTCGCAAACTGATACGTCATCGCGATCACGGCGGTTCCTGCGATGGATGGTTGGGATCGGACGCGAAGAAGTCGAGCGCCGAGAATCGCTCCTGCTTCAAAGCGAGAGAGAACGCTTCCACCGGGTCGTTCGTCGAGAGAAACCCGGCCTCCGCCGTCAGCAACGGCCAGAGCCGGGACCGCGCGGCGCTCTCCCGCGCCCGGGCAAGATCGGTCCCGGCCCGGGCTTGTGTCATGGCGGGCGATTCTCCCGCCGCGAGCGCCGCGGCCTCCCCGCACCGTCAGCGGCGCCTGCTGACGCCACCGCCGCGGAAGCCGGCCAGAAGCAGGATCGGCATGAGCATTGGTTGACTATATGAGCATATAGTTATATAGTCAAGCCCTATGACGCACTCTTTCTGGGCGGCCGCCGCCGGAGAATTCGGCTACGCTACCGGCGTGGCGCCTCCTCCCCGCCTCTCTGAGCGAACACGCGAGCTGATGGCCGTGCGGATCCGGGCACTAGGCGAGCCGATGAGGCTGAAGATCCTCGAGCGGCTCTTCCGCTCCCCCGCTTGGGTCGGCGAGATCCTCGGACTCCGTGGGCGGCACCCAGGCGAACGTCAGCAAGCACCTGGCGGTCCTGCGAACAGGAAGGCTCGTGAGCGGGCGCAAGGAGGGGAACCGAACCGTCTACTCGATCTCCGATCCGGCGCTGGAGCGTCTCTGTTCGGTCGTCTGCGAAGCCGTCAGCCGCGACGCCCGCGCCGAGGCCAGAGCCGTGGCCGGGGCGCTGAATCGAAGAGGGCGACGACCCGCTTAAGGAGGAGACCTCAACCCGACTTAGCAGAAACCCGGTCCGCGCCGCCCGTCGCGAGGGGATAATGCCTCTCAAGCGATGTCAACCCTTCCGCGGACCGAGCGAGTGACTCCTGGCTTCACCTCCCCGCCCCCGAGGTCAAGCTCGTGCAGGCGTTCGCGCGGCCGCTCGACAACGCGGTCGCGACGGCGCGGACCTGCTACTCGTCGAAGGGGATCATCACGGAGGACAAGCGCCGATGCCGCGAGCGCCGCGACGCGCTCGCGAAGTCCTCTACGCGGCGGGGCATCACACCACGTTCCAGCACGCGCACTTCCAGTTCACGCTCGAGCGCGTGTCGCGGCAGTTCGTCTGGACCTTCCTGCACGCCATCCGTTCTACAACTCGGAGCAGGTGAGCCAGCGCTACGTCGAGGTGAAGCCGGAACTACGACGTGCCGCCGCTGGGTCAGGCGGAGGGGGCGATGTACGAGAAGGCGGCGCGGGGGCACAGGCCGACTACGAGCGGCTGACGAGCTCCTGACGCCGGTCGCGGGCGAGTACTACAGCGTCTTCCCCGGGCGCCGCGGAGACGGGCGCAAGAAGTTGGGCGGGGCGATCCAGAAGAAGGCGCAGGAGGTGGCGCGCTACGTGCTGCCGGTCGCGACCTTTGCGTACCTCTACCACACGGTCTCCGGCTCACGCTCCTCCGCTACCGGCGCTCTGCGAGTACTTCGACGCCCCGCCGAGCAGCGCGAGGTCGTGGGACAGATGGTGAGGCGGTCCTCGCCATGACCCGCTCTTCGGGCGTGCTCGAGGAGCCGATCCCGCTCGAGGAGACGCTCGAGTACAGCTCTTCCAGCGCACGCCGGAGTGCGGCCGGCCGGAGGCGACTTCCGGCGCGAGTTCGATCAGGAGCTCGGCGGCCGCGTGTCGCTCCTCGTGGACTGGAAGGCAACAACGAGGAGATCCTCGCCCCGTCCGTGCGCGAGGTGCTCGGCCTCCCGCGGCGCGCTCTCCGACGACGAGGCGATCGCGCTCGTGATGGACCCGGCCAGAACCGCTCTCGGCGAGCGCTCAACGTGACGACCACGAAGCTCTCGCGCGCGCTGTTCCACCCCTCTACACGTTCCGCAAGAAGCTCTCGCACACGGCCGACTCCCAGGACCAGCGCCACCGCATGACGCCCGCCTCGCGGCCGGCCCTGACGGCGTACCTCCGGAGGAGCCCGACTACGTCGTCCCGTTGCTCGTCGCCGACGAGCCGGGCCGAGGGCCTCTACCGCGGACGATGGAGCAGACCTGGGAGGCGATCAGCGGCTTCGGGCGCTCGGCGTCCCCGACGAGTTCGCGGCCTACCTCCTCCCGAACGCGGTCGCGATCCGCTTCACCGAGTCGGCCGACCTGCTCGACCTCCACCACAAGCTCGCGATGCGGCTCTGCTACAACGCGCAGGAGGAGATCTGGCACGCCTCGCTCGACGAGGCGCTGCAGATCCGCGAGGTCAACCCCCGGATCGGCCCGTGGCTCCTCCCGCCCTGCACGCTCCGCCACCTCGCCGAGGTCCGCCCCGTCTGTCCGGAGGGCGACCGCTTCTGCGGCGTCGTCGTCTGGAAGAAGGACGTCCGCGAAGTACGTGCGCTTCTCTAGCCTGTCCGGCTTCGGAAGGGTGTTGACACTTTTCTGGTCCGAGAGATTGGTTTTTCACTGTATCGCACCGAGGAAGAGATCGGCTGGAGTCCGGCCTTTGAGTCGGTATCCCTGATGAGATCGCTGGTGGTTGTAGAAGGCCAGGAAGTTCTGGAGGGAGCGATCGACGGTGGCTGCCGACGTGAAGTAGCGACGCCGGAAGGCGACTCTCCAGTGCTCGTGGAAGATGGTTCCCTGAAGCCTCTCGACGAAGCCATTGGTCCAGCAATGACGAGGCTTGGTCCGCGTGTGGTGGATGCCGAGCTCGGAGCAGACGGCGTCGAAGAGGCCTTTGAACTCGCTTCCGTGGTCTGTGAGGACGCGCTTGAGCTTCCAGCCGGCCTTTCGATAGGACGGAAGCAGGACGCGCTTGAGGAACCGAGCGCAGTGGATCGCCTCCACCGACGGGATGACCTGGGCGAAGGCGAAGGAGCAGGCCGCATCGCAGGCCGTGACCTGCCAGAGCGTTCCGACGCCCTTGAGCTTGCCGATGTAGAAGCAGTCCAGGCAGACCAGATCGCCGGGGAGCTTGGCTTCGACGTGGCGGGTACGGCCGTAACGAGCCTGCCAGAGGCGTCGGCGAGTGCGCTCGGTGAGAAGCCCAGCGGATCTGGCGCTGTGGTGCTCGAGAACAGCCAGCCGCTCATGCCGGGTCCCAAGCCCCACACGCCGAAGCAGCCGGTGAACGGTGCTGGGAGCGACGTGAACCGCGCTGCGAGCCAACTGCGCCGACAGCCGCCGCGGACCCCACGTCGGCCAGGACACGGCCATGCCCAAGACGGCCTGCTCCTCGTGAGCCTCGAGCTTCGTCGGCCGCCCGCGCCGGCACCCCCGCCGGCGCGGATGCAACCCCTCTGGCCCGTATTGAGCCATCCTCTTCTTCCATCGATAGAACAGCGATCGCGAGATCCCCAGCTCCCGACAGACCTGGCTCGCGTTGCCCAACTCGACTGCCCGGTACAGCGCCCGAAGACGGAGTCCCTGTATCCTCTCCTCGAGGGTCATCGACCTTCCTCCTTGAGCTCCTTTGGCGAGGAACACTCTCGGAAGAATAGGTCTCTGGCCCTCGTTTCATCTGCGCCTTCCAGACTCCACGAGGTGTCAACACCTTTGTGGGATAACTCACACTAG
>CAVVDE010000005.1:0-264159 GCA_963746975.1 uncultured Gaiellaceae bacterium | reverse complement strand
GTCGAGGCGCCCGCTGATTTCGTCGTCCGCAAGACCGTCGATGAGTGCAGCGGCGTTGGCGGAATATCCAAGTCCTTCAGCCGCACGACCCCCAACGGCACTTGCGAGAGCACGTCCGGCGAGCGCGGCTGCGAGCAGCGCCTGATCGCCGAGCAGTTCGGCGGCATCCACCGCCCCGTCCGCCCCGGCTGCATCGCGTCGTAGTCGCCGAGGTAGAGGCTGTCACCGACGAGCTCGATCATGAGCTCGACGCCTTGCGCTGGAAGCAGGGTCTCGGAGCTCGGCGAGCGCGGTCTCGAGGTGGGAGTGCGCCTCGTTGTAGCGGCCGAGAAGGTGCTCGACGCGCGCGCAGGCAACGGTGAGGCGCACGCGCAACGACTCCGCTTCCTTGGGGACGATGTTCATGCACTCCAGTAGCGCTGCGTGGCTCTCGCCGAGTTGGCCCGTAGCAGCTAGCGCTTCGGAACGGGCCAACACCAGCTCGACGCGCCGGTCCGCGGGCGTGGCCGGCGGCAGGAGGCGCAGCGCCGCGGCGAACCAGTGCGCGGCGCTTGCAGGTGCACGCGGAGCCGCCGCCTCCCCGGCCTCTCGCAGCAACCCGATGGCCGCCTCGTCGCCCTGACGCGCGGAGCGTTCGACGTGGGGCGCGATCGCCGAGGTCAATGAACCTCGACCTGCGAGCGCGTCGGCACAGCGCTCGTGCGCAACGAGCCGCGAGCCCGCGGGCATCGACTCGTACACCGCACGACGCACGAGCGGATGCCGGAACCGGAAGCGCCGCGGAACATCCGTCTGGCGGATGAGATCCAGCTGTAGCAGCTCGTCGAGCGCATCGATCGCTGCCGCGTTGGCAACTCCAGCCGCCGCGGCGGCGAGCTCAGGATCGAAGGGGTCTCCAGCGACTGAAGCGCCCTCGAGGATGATGCGTGCGGGCTCGTCAGAAGAGCGAGTTCCTCGGCGAGCGCGGCAGCGACTGCGGCTGGGACGTCGACACCTGCGAGCAAAGGCTCGTGGGCCGGCGCCGGACTCTCGAGACGGTCGCCCGACCGCGCGAGCTGCTCGAGGTAGAAGGGATTACCCCCGCTCTCCTCATAGAGGCTGGTCGCATCCGCTCACGTCCCCGATCAGCTCGCGTGCATCCTCGGGGCTGAGCGCCCCGAGTTCGATGCGAACGACCGTGCCGGCGCGGTGTGCCCGTTCGAGCGCCGCCCCGAGCCGGTCGCTCATCTGTCGCGGCCGAACGGCCAGTGCGACAAGTACCCGAGCCGCCGGCGGCCGGTGGAGGAGCGCGCCGAGCAGCTCGACCGACGCCGGATCCGCCCAATGAACGTCGTCGAGCACGAGCACCAGCGGCTGGGTCTGCGCGAGCGCCTCGAGCAACGTGCATACGGCGCGGTGGCTTCGATATCGCTCGTGCTGGATCGCCGTTCTGTACCCGGTCGCCAGGCCGGCCAGTGACGGGAAGACGGTGGCGAGTTCTGCGCGTACGTCATCTTCGAGTTCGTCCAGGCGCTGCGGGTCAAGGCCGTGGACGTACTCGTCGAGCGCGTCGACGAAGACCCAGAAAGGCAAGTCGAGCTCGAGCTCCCCGGCCCGACCCGAGAGGACGAGGTACCCGCGTGCGTCGGCACGGGCAGCCAGCTCGGCGAGAAGGCGCGTCTTGCCGATTCCGGGCTCCCCGACCAACTCGAGCGCCGGGGATTCTCCCCGAGCGACCTGGGCGAGGAGACTGTCGACCGAGTCGAGCTCTGACGCTCGGCCGACGAGATGGGTGGCAAGTGTCATATGTGGCTTTCGCCTCCACCCTAAATCAGGGCCGGCAATCGAGAAATCAGGGTGCCCGATCGAGGGGGACCGCCTGATGTCCGGACGACGGCTTCGCGGCATCGTCGGACACATGCCCAGCTACATGCTTCACCACCACCACGAGCCGAATGAGTGCGGCGTCGCGTTCGCCGCCTTCAGCGGCTTCGAGAGCCCGCTTCGTCATAAGGCCGCGCTGGCCTCGTGCCATTCCGGCGGCCATTCGATGTGGTGGACGGTTGACGCCTCGAGCGAGGAGAACGCGCTCAAGCAATTGCCGTATTTCGTCGCTGAGCGCACAACGGCCGTCGCGGTCAACGAGGTGCTGATCCCGTGACCGTCACCGGCACCCGCAATCCAGAAGGAGGAGTCATGAGCGCATCTCGTCAGAACGAAACTGGAACGAGCTCGCGGTCCGCGAGAACGACGGCCTCGCTGTATCGCTGTTCTGGAGCAAGTCAACCGGCCGACACGCGAGTCGTCGTCGTCGACCAGATGTTCGAGGCCGAACTCCACGTCGACGTTCCTCCCGCGTGTGCCCTCGATGTCTTCTACCACCCGTTCGCTTACGTAGCCGGCCGAGGGACCTCGAGCCCGCTGTGCGATCTCCGAGCCCCCGACGCCCAGCCGCACCGAAAGGAGCGCAGCCTGATGACTATCGACCCAGTTCAGTACGCCCGGCGCTGGAAGACGCTCGGGGTGCTCTCGCTGAGCCTTGTGATCATCGGGCTCGACAACACGATCCTCAACGTCGCATTGCCGACCCTGCAGGACGAGTTCGACGCCTCGCCCTCAAAGCTGCAGTGGATGGTCGACTCCTACCTGCTCGTCTTCGCCGGCCTGCTACTCGTCTTCGGCACCCTCGGTGACCGCTTCGGACGCAAGCTCGCGCTGCAGGCGGGCGTGTCGATCTTCGGACTCGCCAGCCTCGGCGCTCTCGTCGCCGACTCGGCGAACGAAGTGATCGGCGTGCGCGCGGCGATGGGCGTCGGCGCGGCGCTGATCATGCCCGCCACGCTCTCGATCATCGCGAACGTCTTTACCGGCGAGGAGCGCGCCAAGGCGATCGCGATCTGGGCTGCGTTGGCAGCCGTCGGGATTGGGCTCGGCCCGCTGACCGGCGGTCTCTTGCTCGAGTGGTTCGACTGGTCGTCTGTGTTCGTCGTCAACGTGCCGATCGCGGCGACGGCGCTGCTCCTTGGCATCCGTTACGTGCCCGAGAGTCGTGACCCGAAGCCTGGCTCGTTCGACGTGCCAGGAGCCGTACTTTCGATCGCAGGCTTCAGCCTGCTCGTGTACGCGATCATCGAGGCGCCCGAGCGCGGTTGGCTGAGCGGCCCCGTCCTCGGGTCGTTGGCTGCAAGCCTCCCCCTGCTCGGGAGCTTTCTCTGGTGGGAGCGCCACACCGCCGAGCCGATGCTCGATCTCAATTTCTTCAGAAGCGCCAGGTTCAGCGTTGGGACAGCCGCGGTCAGCGTGGCCTTCTTCGCTCTGCTCGGCGCCATCTTCCTGCTAACTCAGTACCTGCAATTCGTTCACGGCTACTCGGCGATCGCGGCAGGTGCGTTGATGAGCCCGCTCGCCCTCGGGCTGATGATGGGTGCAGGATCGTCGAACAAGGCAGCCAGGCGACTCGGAACATCTCGAGTGGTCGCTGTGGGCCTGACAGGGCTCGCGCTCCTGCTGGGCCTGACGGCCGTATTCGAGCCCGACACCAGCGCACTTCTCTTGGCTGCCTGGTTCTTCGGCCTGGCGCTGGCGATGGGCTGGATCATGGCGCCAGCCACCGATGCAGTCGTGGGCGCCGTCCCGACTGCCAAGACAGGGGTCGCGTCGGCCACGAACACCGTCGCGCGCATGGTCTCGGGCGCCCTCGGCGTGGCCATCATCGGTTCGCTCGCCAGCTCGCTCTACGCGAACGACGTCGAAGACTCCCTCCACGGTCTGCCTCCTCGTGTGCAAGCCGGAGCGGAGAGCTCGATCGGCGCTGCCAACGCCATTGCGGCCGAGCTTCCACCGCACGCTGCGTCGAGCCTGCTCGCAACGACCGGCAATGCCTTCACCAGCGCGATGGGCCTCGGCCTCCTGGTCGCCGCAGCACTCGCCGCGGTCACGGCCGTGATCGTGGCTCGTTTCATGCCCTCCCGCGAGGACGCCACGGAGACGTCCGAGGTCGCCGGCGCCCCCCTCGCTGCAACGCATTCAAGCGACACGAGTCGGCGCCGTCGGCGGCGGAAGCTCGCCATCTTCGGGTTCGTCCTCGCCCTCGTCCTCGGCGGCGCGTATCTGGCAAGCCGTCCGGGAAGTGCGAATGCGCAAGCCGGCGGCGGCACCTCTGCAGAGCCCACGTACGCGGCGATCGATGCGTTCGTTCAGAAGGAGATCGGTGCCCAGCGCATCCCCGGCTTGGCACTCGGCATCGTCCAGGGCGGCCGGGTCGTGCACATGCGCGGCTTCGGTGACGCCGACTCGTCCGGGCGAGCGGTCACACCGCAGACGCCTTTCGTCATCGGCTCGGTCGCCAAGTCCTTCACGGCCTGGCGATCATGCAGCTGGTCGAGGCGGGAAAGATCGACCTCGACGCGCCGGTACAACAGTACCTCCCGTGGTTCCGCGTGGCCGACGAGGACGCGTCGGCCGAGATCACCGTTCGCCATCTCCTGAACCAGACGAGCGGCCTGTCCACCAAGACAGGAAGGTCGTTCCAAGGCAGCGGGGACACCAGTGACGAAGCGCTCGAGAAGGCGGTTCGCAAGCTGAGCTCTGCCGAACTCACGGCGCCCGTCGGGACGACGCACCAATACAGCACGATCAACTACTCGGTGCTCGGGCTGATCGTCCAGACCGTCAGCGGACAGTCGTATGAGGCGTACGTCCAAAAGAACATCTTCGGCCCGCTGGAGATGCGTCACTCCTTCACGTCCGAGGAGGTGGCCGCAACAACACGGTTTGGCCGAAGGGCACAACTACTGGTTCGGCCGGCCACGCGCCGCTCAAGTGCCGTACAACCGCGGGCTCATCTCGGCGGGTTATCTGATCTCAAGTGCGGAGGACATGGCTCACTACCTGAGCGCCCAGCTCGACGACGGGCGCTACAGGCATGCCACGCTCCTGTCGCCAGCCGGCATTGCCGAGCTGCACCGACCGGCGGTCGCGACGCCCGCGGCGAACACGTCGTACGGGATGGGTTGGTTCGTCGGTCCAGTGAACGGCATTCCGGCGGTCTTCCACCAAGGAGAAACGTTCACCTATCACGCCAATGTCGTGCTCCTTCCCCAGACCAAGCAGGGGGTCGTCGTGTTGATGAACGCCGAGAACTCCCTGGATCTCTTCACTCGCGGTCGCATGGCAAGCGTCGCCGAAGGCGTTGTAAGCCTCCTCCGCGGACAGGAGCCGCCCTCGCCACCGTCGAGGACGGCGATCTTCATCGCCTACGCGCTTCTCCTCGCTGTGGTTGCCGTCCAGCTCGGCCTCATGATCCGCTCCGTGATCGCGTTCCGGCACGGGCGCGTTCCACGGGGCCGCATTGGACCGTGGTGGCACATCATCGCGTCGCTGCTCATGAACCTCGCATGGTCGGCGCTGATCCTGATCGTTGTGCCGGAGAAGGTGCTCGGCCTGCCGCTGCCCGTACTGGCCCAAGGGCTGCCTGACTTCGCCTATCTCCTGCTCTTCAGCGGCCTCGTCGCGCTCGGTTGGGGCATCGCGAGGACTGCGTGGGCGCTCGTACTCATGCGCGTTGATCGCCGCACCTCCTCGACTGTCGTGGTGGCGGCGTGAGCGCCCAGCCGAGAACCACGCCGCGGATGGCGATGCCTGCGCTCGCCAGCGCCAGTCTCGCCCGTCCTGCTCGCCGCGAGGTGACTCTCTCTTGGATCGGTGTCGCCGTCATAGGCCTGCACGTGATCGACGACAGCTTCCTCCAGCCACAGCCGGGCACGTCGGCTGGCGACCACCTCGCGGGAGGGCTCGTCCCCGTCGTCGCGCTCGCTCTCGGGGCGGTGCTGTACCCACGACTACGCGCGGGTCTCCGCGCGACGCTCGCGCTGTTCTTCGGCCTCGTCGGAGTCATCGTGGGGGCGACCGAGGCTGCGTACTACTCGTTGACCGTCGGGCCTTCCGGCGACGACTACACGGGACTGCTGGCGATCGTGGCCGGAATCCTGTTGCTCGGGCTCGGCGCCGTAACGCTGTGGAGGACGCGGCGGCGGGACGACACTCGACGCCGGCGGTATCTGCGGCGGTCGCTTATCGCGATCGCGAGTGCCTTCATCCTCGCCTGGATCGTGTTCCCGATCGCGTTGGGGTACGGGACCACGCACATCCTGCGCCCCGCCGTCCCCGCCAACGAGCTCCGGACGGCATACGAGGACGTGTCCTTCACCACGAGCGATGGCCTGCGGCTCGAGGGCTGGTACATCCCGTCAAGGAACCGCGCCGCCGTGATCGCCTTTCCGGGTCGGAGCGGCCCGCAGAAGCACGCACGAATGCTCGCTCAGCACGGCTACGGAGTGCTCCTCTTCGACCGCCGGGGCGAGGGCTGCCAGCGACGGGGACGGCAACCTCTTCGGTTGGGGCGGCGACCAGGACATCCTCGCGGCTGTCGAGTTCCTCAAGACTCGGCACGACGTCGATCCGAAGCGGATCGGGGGGATCGGCTTTTCCGTCGGCGGCGAGCTGATGCTGCAGGCGGCGGCCGAGACCGACGACCTGGCCGCGGTGGTCTCCGAAGGCGCTGGCACGCGCTGGCTCGCCGAAGAGATCGAGGAGTTCGACACGATCCCCGGCTGGCGGAAGTGGCTCGACCTCCCGACGCTCATCGTGAAGACGGGCGCAGTGGCGGTGTTCTCGAACACCGCGCCGCCTCCCAAGCTGACCGACCTCGTCACCCGGATCCACCAACCGCTCTATCTGATCTGGGCGCCGAATGGCGGCAACGCCGAGACCATGAACCCGGTCTACTTCCAGCTGGCGCCGGGACCAAAGACGATCTGGGAGATTCCCGACGCCAAGCACGTTCAGGGCATCACAGCCCATCCGGCGGAGTACGAGCGGCGAGTGGTCGGCTTCTTCGATCACGCCCTCTTGGACAAGGCGTGAGCACTGTGGCCCTCGGGCATCCGCCGGCAATGCGAGCCGGCGCTCTCCATTGCCCGACTCACGCGGTCGCGGTCACGCTAGCGACGTCCTTGGTGGAAAGAAATGACTGTTCCACGTAACAGAACGTGCACCGGTGCACGCAGCCCATGTAGGGGTTGAGTGACCACCTGAACGGCATGCCTCGGACCTGCGTGAGCGCCGACTTGCAGGGCTCGATCCGATATTCGACCCGCATCGATCGAGAATAGAACATATGTTCGATCGGGACAAGGCGAAAGGCCGGCTGCGTAGAGTCCGCGCAATGGAGGCACTCGTCGCCGGGATCCGCCGCGTCACGCTGCCTCTCCCGACGCGACCCGGGCACGTGCACGCGTACCTGCTCCCGGGCGAGGAGGGATGGACGCTCGTCGACACGGGCGTCGGCCTCCCGGACGCGAAGGAGACGTGGTCGCTCGAGCTTGCGCAGGCGGGCGGTCGTGTCGCGACGATCTTCGTCACGCACTTCCATCCCGACCACGTCGGGGCGGCCGCGGATCTCCACGAGCTGACCGGTGCGCCGGTCGTGCAGGGGGCGCTCGACTACGCGCAGTGCGAGCTCGTCTGGGGGAATCCTGCATGGACGGAGCGGCTCGTCGACTGGTTCCACCTGCACGGCGCGCCCGACGACGTCACGGCTGAGCTCGTAGGGCAGAGCTCCGTCTACCGGCCGTTCATCCGCTACCAACGAGACCCGATCCTGGTCGAGGCGGGCGAGCACGTGGACGGCTGGGAGCTGATCGCCGCCCCCGGCCATGCAGACGGGCAGCTGTGCCTCGTGCGCGACGGCGTTCTGATCGCCGCCGATCACCTGCTCGGGCGGATCACTCCGACCGTCGGCCTCTGGCCGGCGAGCCGGGCGGACCCTCTCGGCGACTACCTCGCCGCCCTCGATCGGACGATCGAGCTCGACCCCGAGATCGCGCTCCCGGGTCACGGCGATCCGATCGACGATCCGGCCGGACGTGCACGCGAGCTGAAGCAGCATCACCGCGACCGGCTCGATGCTGCCACCGACGCACTCGGATTCGAACCTCAGACCGGCTACGAGCTCTCGTTCGCGCTCTTCGGCTCGGAGCTACCCGCGGCCGGGCGCCGGTTCGCGATCGCCGAGACGCTCTCGCATCTCGAGCGCCTCGTGCACGAGGGGGCCGCTCGGCGGACGGAGGTCGGCGGGGCGGTTACCTATACTGCCGCCTGATCGATGGGCGACGACTACCCGCCTAGTACCTGCGCCCCTTCGGGGGCGTTCGCGTTCACGCAGGCAATCCACACACTCCTCGGGGGCCGTTGGCGGGCGCTGCGAGCGCGAGTGGCGTGACCGTCTTCCTGGACATCCTGATCGTGCTCCTCCTCGTCCTCGGGAGCGCGGTGTTCGTCGCGGCCGAGTACTCGCTTATCACCGCACGCCGCGCGCGCCTGGAGGAGCGCGCCGCGCGAGGCGCGCGCGGGGCGAAGACGGCATTGCGCCTCATGGACGAGCCCGTGCGCTTCATCGGGCTCATCCAGGTCGGGATCACGGTGTTCGCGATCCTCGTCGGCGCGATCGGCGAGCCGCTGCTCTCCGACTTCTTCGAGCCTCCGCTCTCGGCCGGCATCGCATTCGCTCTCGCGTTCGCGATCCTCACCTACCTCTCGGTCGTGCTGGGCGAGCTCGTTCCGAAGGCGGTCGCGCTGCAGCGCGCCGAGCGGATCGCCGGATTCCTGTCCGTCCCGCTCGACGTGATGGCGCGGGTAGCACATCCGCTCGTCTGGCTCCTGCAGGTCTCCGCGAACCTCGTACTGCGCGTGCTCCGGGTCAAGCCGGCACCGGCCGGGATGATCGCGTACACGCGCGAGGACATCCGGCACTCGGTCGCGGCGGCGGAGGACCACGGCGAGCTCGAAGAAGCCGAGGAGGAGATGCTCTACAAGGTCTTCGACTTCGCCTCGAAGGAGGTGTCGGCCGTGATGGTCCCGCGGCCCGATGTCGTAGCAATCTCGGTCGAGATGCCGCCCGAGGACGCGCTCCGCGCCGTGGTCGACTCGCCCTACACGCGCTACCCGGTCTACCGGGGCTCGCTCGACGACGTCGTCGGGATCCTCCACGTGCGCGATCTGTTCGGCGCAATCCACGACCTCGGAATCGCGGCCGTGGAGCTCGAGGCGATCGTCCGGCCCGCCTACGTCGTGCCCGAGACGAAGGATCTCGCGGCGCTCCTCGCGGACTTCCGGCGCGAGAAGCAGCATCTCGCGATCGTCATCGACGAGTACGGCGACGTCGAGGGGATCGTGACGCTCGAGGATCTGCTCGAGGAGATCGTCGGTGACATCGAGGACGAGTTCGACCTCCCCGACACGTCGATCGAGCGGATCGACGACACGCACATCCGCATCGACGGCACGTACACGATCGACGACTTCAACGAGGAGTTCGAGACCGAGCTCGAGCACGAGGACTACAACACGATGGCAGGCCTGGTCTTCGGCGAGCTCGGGCGCGCCCCGGAGGTCGGCGACGAGGTCGGCGTCGACGGACTGAGCCTCCGCGTGGTCGTGATCGAGGGGTCGCGCATCCTGAAGCTCGAGGTCGAGTTCGGCGTCGACGACGAGACGCCGACCGACGAGCCCGCTGCTGCGTAGGTTCTCGTCGTGAGCCAGGCCGCACGATCCGCGCTGCGGCACCGCGACTTCTCGCTGCTCCTCGTATCGATGGTCGCGGAGTCCTTCGCGCTCCAGATGTCGTTCGTCGCGATCGGGTGGCAGGTGTACTCGATCGGAGGCAGCGCGCTCGACCTCGGGCTGCTCGGTCTCGCGGAGTTCCTCCCGTTGCTCCTGCTGGCCCTTCCGGCCGGCCAACTGGCCGATCGCGCGCCGCGGCGTCTCCTGCTCACCGTGATGATGGTCCTCAACCTCGTCGTGCTCTCGGGACTCCTGGGCGTGACGATCGCGGACGCCCAGGTCGTCTGGCCGTTCTTCGCGCTCGCATTCGTCCAGGGCGTCGGGAGCGCGATCGGTGCGCCTGCGGGCCGCGCGCTCACGCCGTCGCTCGTGCCGGAGGAGATCCTAGTGAGCGCGCTCGCGCAGCGATCGATTGCGTTCGGGCTCTCGGCGATCGTCGCGCCGGCGATCGGCGGGATCCTGTTCGCTGTGCAAGCGGAGCTCGTCTACGTCGTCTCGATCGCGCTCGCGGTGATCGCCCTCGGGTGCGTGCTGGCGCTGCGCAGCGGGCGCGAACCCGCCGCGGAGGCTGCGGTCGGACTCGACGAGGTTCTCGCAGGGGTTCGGCTCATTCGCCGCACGAACGTCCTGCTCGGAGCGATCTCGCTCGATCTCTTCGCCGTGCTCTTCGGCGGCGCCGTGGCGCTTCTCCCGATCTTCGCGAAGGACATCCTCGAGGTCGGCCCGACGGGTCTCGGGCTGCTTCGAGCGTCACCCGCAGTCGGGTCGCTGATCGCCGCGGCGATCATCGCCCGCTACCCGATCCGACGAAGAGCGGGGCCGATGCTGTTCGGCGTCGTTGCCGGGTTCGGCATCTCGATGATCGCCTTTGGTCTCTCGCGGCAGATGTGGCTCTCGATGCTCGCACTGGCAGTCGGAGCCGGGCTCGACATGGTGAGCGTCGTCCTCCGCCAGACGATCCTGCCACTCGTCACGCCCGACGAGCTGCGCGGTCGTGTCAATGCCGTCGAGATGGTCTTCATAAGCGCCTCGAACGAGCTGGGTGCGTTCGAATCGGGCGTCGCTGCGGCGCTCATCGGCGCAGTTCCAGCTGTGGTGGTCGGCGGCATCGTGACCGTCGTCGTCGCCGGTGCCTGGTGGAAGCTGTTCCCGTCGCTCGCGCGCGTCGACCGGCTCGACGAGCTACGGCCCGTCGCCGTCGAAGCCTGAGTGGAGCTAGCGGCGAGCCTCGGCTCGCAGCCGTCCTGCGGGCACTCCTCTGATCGAGGCGTCTACGAGCTCGATGGGATGGAGTGCCGGCAGCGGCTGCTTCATCCGGTTGAGCGCGCCCGAGATCTGGACGAGGCATCCCGGATTCGCGCTCGCATACGCCTGGGCGCCGGTCGCCAGAACGTGCGCGGCCTTGCGGTCGCCGAGCTCGCGCGCGGCTTGCGGCTGGACGACGTTGTAGATCCCGGCCGAACCGCAGCAGATGTCCTGCTCGGCGGGCTCCACGACCTCGAGCCCGGGAATCCGCGCGAGCGAGACGCTCGACGAGAGCGGGAGCTTCTGCGCATGGCGCAGGTGGCACGAGTCCTGCAGGGCGACCTTGATCGTCAGCGGCTGGCGCGGCGCGCGGGCAGGCGTGTCCGCGAGCAGCTCTCCGAGGTCGCGCACCCTCGCCGAGAAGTCCTCGGCGCGCTCGTCCTCGAGCAGCCACCCGAGCTCCTTCAGGTGCGAGCCGCAGCCCGACGTGTTGACGACGACGTAGTCGACGTCGTCGAACGCGGCGATGAGGCGCCGGGCAAAAGCCTTTCCTTCGTCGAGTCGCCCCGCGTGGAGCGAAAGCGCGCCGCAGCAGCCTTGCGGGGGCGCGACGACCTCGAATCCGTCGGCGGCCAGAACGCGTGCCGTCGCGGTGTTCACGTCCGGGAAGACTGCGCTCTGAACGCAGCCCGTGAGCAGGCCGACCCGTCCGCGCCGGGCGCCGGCAGCAGGGGTGAGCGAAGGAACCACGCCTCGCCCGCGCCAGCGAGGCGCGATATCGACGAGCGGGCGAAACCTCTTCGGCATCGGCGCGTGCCGGCCGAGGGGTGCCAGCCGCAGCGCGGCGCGCATGCGACCCGGGTAGGGGAGCAGCCGGAAGAGCATCCCGCGGACGAGACGATCGCCGGCCGCGCGCGGGACGTCCCGCTCCACGGCCGCGCGCGAGCTCTCGATCAGGCGGTCGTAGCGGACGCCGGACGGGCAGGACGAGAGACATGCCATGCAGCCGAGGCAGCGGTCGAAGTGCTGCGCCACGGTTGAGTTGAGAGTCATCGTGCCGTCGAGGGTGGCGTCCATCAGATGGATCCGGCCACGCGGCGAGTCCATCTCCTCGCGCCACAGCACGTATGTCGGGCAGCTCGGAAGGCAGAAGCCGCAGTGGACGCAGTCCGACGTGTACTCGCGGATCACGCGGCGAGGACTCCCCGCGGGTCGAGCTCGCGCGCAATCCGCTCGATCAGCCGCGTCGCCGAGTCGGAGGTTGCCACGGGCATCGAGGCGGCCGTGTACGCGACGCCCGTGGCAGGGCGGACGACGGCGTCAGGCAAGTCGCCGAGCGTCTCGCCGAGCAACCCGGGCTCGAAGTGGATGCGGCTGCGGGCGGCCGCCTGCCGATCGCGGGACTCGTCCCACACGCCCGGACCTGTCTGCTCGCCGCCGACGAGGGCCTGCGCAGCGTCCAGCTGAGCGCCGACCGCCCGCTCCGATCCCTCGAACAGCGCCGCGACCCGTCCGGGATGGAGGACGTCGAGCGCGCTCGGCTGCAGCTGCGAGCCGAGGAGTCGCGCCGCCACGCGTGCGGCGTCGTCGGTCTCGACGACGAGCGTGCGTGGCGCCCGTGGGAGCGGATGGAGCCGGAAGCTCGCGCGCACGACGAACGCGAGCCGTCCCTCCGAGCCGCACACGAGTCGCGCGAGATCGTACCCGGCGACGTTCTTCACGACCTTGCCGCCCGCGTTGGCGATCGTCCCGTCGCCGAGGACGACCGTCACGCCGAGCACGAGGTCGCGCGGCGCGCCGAAGCGGTGCCGCAAAGGGCCGGAGACGTTGCGTGCCAACAACGCACCGACGGTCGGGTCGCCAGGGGGATCGAGCGAGAGGCGCTGGCCGGCGGCAGCCAGCGCAGCGCGGAGCTTCGAGAGACGGACGCCCGCCTCGACGGTGCAGGTGAGGTCGCCCGGGTCGTGCTCGAGGATCCGGTTCAGCCCGTGCGCCGTGAGGTCGTCGCCGATGCGGAGCCTGTGCCCGTCCCGGTGTGCGGCGCCAAGCACCGCCGACGCCTCCTCGAGGCTAGAGACGCTCGGCAATGCCGATCCTCTCGAGCGCGTGGACGCGGTACGGGCCCGGAACCTCGCCGCAAAGGCGGGGAGTGGGGATCACCTTGCCCGGGTTGCACAGCCCCAGCGGGTCGAATGCACGGCGGAGCCGCTCGAAGACGCGGAGATCGCGCTCCGAGAACATGCGTGGCATCGAACACGCCTTGTCCATCCCCACGCCGTGCTCGCCGGTGAGCGAGCCACCCGCGTCGAGGCAAGCGTCGAGGATCGCCTCGGCGAGCTCGCGCGCGCGCTCGGTCTCGCCGGCTTCCGCGTCGTAGAGGACGAGCGGATGGAGATTGCCGTCGCCGGCGTGGAAGACGTTCCCCACGCGCAGGCCGTGCTCGACCGACAGCTCCTCGATACGTCGGAGGACTTCGGGTAGACGCGTGCGCGGGACGACGCCGTCCTGCACGTAGTAGTCGGTCGCGACCCGCCCCATCGCGGCGAACGCGGACTTGCGGCCCTTCCACAGCAGCGCCCGGTCGGAGTCGCTCGCCGCCGCCCTGATCTCGAACGCACCGCACTCGGTGCAGATGCGCTCGACCTCCGCCGCGTCGTCCTCGACCTGCTCGGTCACGCCGTCCAACTCGACGAGGAGGACGGCACCCGCGTTCTCCGGGTAGCCCGGCGCGACCGCGCGCTCCGCGGCCTCGATCGTGAGCCGGTCCATCATCTCGATCGCCGAAGGCATGACACCTGCAGCCACGATCCCGGAGACCGCCTCTCCGGCCGCGTCCATCGTGTGGAACCCGGCGAGCAGCGTCCTGATCGTCTGGGGTGTACGGACGAGCCGGAGCGTGATTCGCGTGGCGACACCGAGCGTGCCTTCGGATCCGACGATCACGCCAAGCAGGTCGGCGCCTTCGGGGTCCAGCGCCTTCCCACCCAGCTCGACGACCTCACCGTCCGGGAGGACGAAGGTCAGGCCGGTCACGTGGTGCGCCGTGAAGCCGTACTTCAGGCAGTGCGCCCCGCCCGAGTTCTCGGCGACGTTGCCCCCGATCGTGCACACCTGCTGGCTGGACGGGTCGGGCGCATAGAAGAAGCCGGCTCCGGCGACGGCACGGGTGACTTCGAGGTTCGCGACGCCGGGCTCGACGACGATCCGCTGGCTGTCGAGATCGATCTCGAGGATGCGGTTCATCCGGGCGAGGGAGACGACGACACCGCCGGCGAAGGGCGTTGCTCCTCCGGACAGGCCGGTGCCCGCGCCGCGCGCGACGAACGGCACGCGCTCGCGATGACAGGCACGGAGGACGACCTGCACGTCCTCGGTCGAGCCGGGGAGGGTGACGAGCTCGGGAACGGCGCGATGCCCGGTCAGGCCGTCGCACTCGTAGACACGGAGCTGTTCCGGCTCGGTGACGACGTGGTCGGCGCCGAGCGCAGCCCGCAGTTCGGCGACGAAGGGTCCCGGCAGGCTCACGCGGCCGAGTCTAGAGCCGCCTCTCGAAGGTCAGCTCGGTTGGAACCGATAGACGAACGGGCCGCGGCCCTGGCGGTACGCCAGCCCGATGACCATGCGCGCGAGCGCCTCGACCCACGGAGTCGCCTCTGCGCCTCCGACGTCGACCGGCTCGAAACCCAGGTCACTGATCAGCCCTGCGGCCACTGCCTTGGCGCCGGGGTCGTCGCCGCAGTAGACGAGCGCCGGCGGTGGCGAGCCCGGAGGTGTGTCGTGCATGAACGTCGCGAAGACGGTGTTGAAGGCCCTCACGTACCGCGCGTCGGGAACGATCGCCGCGATCTCGAGCCCGCCCGGTCCGCCCGAGAGGTTGTTCGTCGCGTCCACCACGACCTTCCCGGCGAGCGAGCCGGCGTGTCCGAGGGCGTCCTCGACCGCGGCCGCCGGCAGGGCGAGCACGACGACATCGGCTGCGGCCGCGGTCTCGGCGACCGTCTCGCGCGTCGAGACGACGACCTCGTGCCCCTTCTCGGTCCACGTCGCTGCGAGCGATCCGCCGACTCGCCCACCGCCGATGACTCCGATCTTCATGCAGCCAGTACAGCACGCCGCACCCGGTCGGTCGAAGTAGGTTTTCTCCCATGCTTCCGATCGAGCGCCCCGGGAAGATCGTCTGCGTCGGCCTCAACTACCGCGACCACGCCGAGGAGCAGGGCGTCGAGCTGCCGAAGGAGCCGCTCCTCTTCGCGAAGTGGCCGACGTCGCTCATCGGGCCCGGAGAGCCGATCGTGATTCCGTCGATCGTCACGAAGGCCGACTACGAGGCCGAGCTCGGCGTCGTCATCGGCGAGCGCGTGCGGGGGGTGTCCAAGGAGAACGCGCTCGAGGCCGTTCGCGGCTACCTGTGCGCGAACGACGTGAGCGCGCGCGACCTCCAGTTCTCCGACGGGCAGTGGACACGCGGCAAGTCGCCGGACACGTTCTGCCCGGTCGGAGCGATGACGCCGCGCGACGAGATTCCGGACCCGCACGTCCTCGGGATCCGCGCGATCGTCAGCGGCGAGGTGCTGCAGGACTCCTCGACGGCGAACCTGATCTTCGGCGTCGACGAGGTCATTGCGTACGTGACCCGCACGACCACGCTCGAGCCCGGAGACCTCATCCTCACGGGCACACCTGCCGGTGTCGGCGTGTTCCGCGACCCGCAGCGTCTCCTGCGGCCGGGCGACGACGTGACGATCGAAATCGACGGTCTCGAGTCGCTGACCAACCCGGTCGTCGCCGAGTGAAGCTCGGGCTTCTCACTGCCCCGTTTCCCCGCCGCTCGCTGACCCAGCTTGCGGACTGGGCGGCGGGCGAGGGGTTCGAGATGCTCGAGGTGGCCTGCTGGCCCGCGGCCGGAGGTCGGAGGCGACGATACGCAGGCACGTCGCACATCGACGTGACGCGGCTGGACGTCGGTGCCGTGCGCGACGTGCTCGACCGGCACGGTCTCGAGATCTCGTCACTTGCCTACTACCCCAACAACCTTCACCCGGACCCCGCCGAGCGGCGGGCGGCGAACACGCACCTTCGAAAGGTGATCGACGCGGCGGCGAAGCTCGAGGTCGGGATCGTCGGCACCTTCGTCGGGCGAAACCAGACGAAGAACGTCCCCGACAACTTCCGCGAGTTCCGGAAGGTGTGGCCGCGTCTCGTCGACTATGCCGAGTCCCGCGGCGTGAAGATCGCGATCGAGAACTGCCCGATGATCTTCAGCTGGGACGAGTGGCCGGGCGGCACGAACCTCGCCTCGTCACCCGCGGCGTGGGACGAGATGTTCTCGATCGTCGACAGCGAGAGCTTCGGCCTCAACCTCGACCCGTCGCACCTCGTGTGGCTGATGATCGACTACGAGCGTGTCGTCCGTGACTACGCGTCGAAGATCTTCCACGTCCATGCGAAGGACATGGAGATCGACCGCGACGGGCTCTATCGCCACGGCACCGGGTCGCTCGGCATGGGCTGGCAGGTACCGCGGCTGCCCGGCCTGGGAGAGGTGCGCTGGGACCGGTTCGTCTCGGCCCTCTACCGCGAGCGCTACGACTTCGTGATCTCGATCGAGCACGAGGATCGTGCCTTCGAGGGCACGGAGGAGCTCGTCGAGCGCGGCTTCCTCATTGCGCGGGACGCGCTCCGGCCACTCATCCGCTAGCCAGGCGACCCGTGTCCGTACCGCGTCGAGAACGCACCAGTGTGGTGCCGCAGCTGTCCGTCCGTCGCGGTCGCGAAGCCGTGGAGTTCTACGAGCGTGCCTTCGGCGCCGTCGAGGTGTACCGGGTCGGCGGCACCGACAAGCATCCCGACGTTGTCTCGCAACTCGTAATCGGCGATGCGTCGTTCTGGGTCTCGGACGAGGCGCCCGCGGCGGGGAACCACAGCCCCGAGTCGGTCGGCGGAAGCACCGTGCGCCTTCTCCTCGAGGCCGACGACCCGGAGTCGTGCCTCGAACGGGCCGTCGCCGCCGGTGCGCGTGAGATCCATCCCGTCGCCGAGACTCACGGCTGGCTCCTCGGCCGAGTCGAGGACCCCTACGGTCACCACTGGGAGATCGGCAAGCCGCTCGTCGACTGGCCGCCGGCGAGCGGCCGTCTGGAACTTCGCCGCTAGACGAGCGTCTCGCGCCTACGGCGCGCGGGCACCCATCCAGCGACGCGCGTCCAGACCGGGGCGACCAGCGGGTCCGTCGCGCGGCCCACGATGGCACTGACGCGCTGAACGGTCGGCCTGCCGAGGTGCACGACGAGCATGGCTGCAGCCCAGCCGACGACCATGCCCGCGAGGACGTCGCTCGGGTAGTGCATCCCGAGCGCAATCCGCGAAAGGCCGATCAGCGTGGCCGCAGTGAGGAAGCCGACGCCCGCCCAACGCGAGAACGCGAGCACGCAGAACGCGATCGCGAACGCCGCGGCGGCGTGGTCGCTCGGGAACGACGGGTCCGGGGAGGGGGCCGACAGGAGATGCGTCGCGGCCACGTGGGTCGCGAACGGGCGCGGCCGATCCCAGAGATGCGCGATCGCCTGGTTGGCGATCATCGCGATTCCCGCAGCGACCAGGGCGGACACGCTCGCGAGCCTCCAGCGGGAGACGCCGGGCGGCCTGGACACGAGCCAGAGCGCGACGGTCGCGAGCGCGTAGAGCGGTACTGCGAGTGCCGCGACAGCAGTCACGGGATCTTCGAGCCAGTCGCGTGTCGCGACTTCGCTGTTCACCAGGTGGAAGAGCGACCAGTCGATGGCGGTCAGGGTACCCGGCAGCGCGGGCCGCCTTCTAAGAACCGCATAAGCGCGAGATACTTGTCCTGCCAGTCAGCGAGGAAGGAGAGATGCATGGCGATCAAAGGCTCGGACAAGCCGTTTGCCGTGATCGGTCGAGGATCGATCTTCGACGGCATCGCGTACTGGGTGACCCTCGTCGGCGTGTACGTCATGGTCGGCGGGCTGATGTTCTATTCCGGCAAGGAGAAGCTCTTCGACGACGACGGGAATGCGCCCTCGTACATCAAGGAGCAGTTCAAGGGGACGTTCCTCGACACGATCCCCGGGACCGACGCGGCGTGGGTCATTCTCGGGCTACTCGAGTTCGGCGTCTTCGTGCTTCTTCTGGCGAGCCTGGTCCGGCTCGAGTTCCTGCCGCACCGCGACAAGTCGATTCTCCAGGTCGGCTTGGCAACCGCGTTGCTCACGTTCGCGTTCCTGGCCTTCGGTCAGACGGCGACGAAGCAGTACTCGGGCACGGCTGAGCTCTACACCTATTTCGGCTCGACGGTCGTGATCCTGATCCTGGTCAGCCTGATGCCGCCGAACCGCTCCGACCGCTGGCTCGGCGGACGGGGAAGCGATGCCGGCCACGGAAGCGATGCCGGCCCGGCCTAGCCTCGTCGCATGCTGACGAACCGCTCGGCGCCGCCTGCGACCGTCACGCCCGTGCTGTTCTACCCGGACGTCCGGGCCGCGGTCGCGTGGCTCGAGTCGGCCTTCGGATTCGAGGAGCGCGTGCGGATCGGAGACTCGCACCGAGCGCAGCTGCGCGTCGGGGTGGACGGTGCGGTCGTGGTCGCCGAGGTTCGCGGCGAGCAGGTGGCGCCGAGCGAAGGCACCGTGCTGCACATCGTCAAGGTGCGCGTGCCCGACGTGGACGCTGCGTTCGAGCGGGCGCGTGCGGCCGGTGCTCGTGTCGTCGAGGAGCTGCGGACGTGGGAGTACGGCGAACGCTCCGGTGTCGTCGAGGACGTGGCCGGCCACCGCTGGGAGCTGACGCAGACGGTCGACGACACGGCGCCCGAGGAGTGGGGCGGGGTCACGGTCGCGCCCTGGTGAGGCGGTCGAGCGCCGGCGTCGCTCGCCCAGCGCTCAGGCGGTGACGAACGTCTGGAGGCGCTCCGCCTCGGCCGCGACGTCGGCCCGAGCTGCGCGCGAGAGAGCCGCGAACGGCTCTGTGACGACGCGGCCGTCCTCGACGCGCCATTTTCCGGCGACGAAGCCGTCGACGAGGAACGTCTGAGCCACATCGCCGTTCATCCCGATCACCGTCTTCCGATGCTCCTCGGGGAGGATCCGTGTGCGATCGGCCCACGCGAGCAACACGTTGTCCCACTTCGGCAGGAAGCGGACGGGTGCGGGCGTGTCCGCATCGGGGAGCGGCGCCCCCTCGACGTCCATCAGCTCGCGTCCCTGCTCGTCGCGGAAGCGGCGCAACGGCTCGAGGCGATCGAGCGCGCGCTGGATCTCGGGCACGTGCATCATGCTCCAGGCCACGATGTCGCGGCGGGTCGCGGGGCCGAAGGCCGCGAGGTAGCGGCGGAAGAGCTCCGCGCGCGCTTCGGTCGGATCGTGGAGCTCGGGCTCGTCGAGCGCCACGAACCTGCCTTCGGGTCTCGCGTGCCAGAGCGCTGTCTCGTGGTGATGGAGGAGATGAGCGCGAATGCGGGCATAGCGCCAGGCGCGACGGGCGGCCGTGCCGACCAATCCGTGTTCCCGCTCGAGATATTCGAGCCCCTCCGCGTTGGTGACCGGCTCGCTGGCACCCAGCGTGCGAACGGACGGCGCCAGCCCCTTCGCCTGAGTCGACTCCCACGGGAAGTTCGTCTCGCTCATCGCCGCGCGGATGAGCGCGTAGTCGCGTGGGGTCACGAGATGCAGCGTCTGCCTCATCACCGTCGCCTTGACGACCGCGCCGCTCGCGAGCTCGCGCTCGAGCGCCGAGCGCCGGAAGCTCGTCGTTCTCGTCCAGATGCCGACGTACGGGGCCGGTGGCCACTGCGCCTGCATGCCGACCAGGTGCTGGATGACGCTGATCGGCCGGAGATGCTTCCGTTGCAGGAGGAGCTGGCGAGCGAGCGTGGCGCGACTCAGCTCGCGCTGCGTGAGGACGCGCTCGGCCACCTGCCCACGGTATCTACGCGTTCGTCGACGGCGGTCTGCCGTACTCCTCGTCCGTCACGTGCTCGCCCCACGTGGCGTTGTTCCCTTCGTCGTCGACCTGGAGCATTGCGACGTGCGTCATGAACCGGTCGGGCGCGGCGCCGTGCCAGTGGTCCTCGCCCGGCTCGAAGAAGACGCGATCGCCGGGGCGGATCAGCTCGACGGGCCCGCCGCGCCGTTGCGCGAGACCGAGGCCCTCGACGACGTAGATCGTCTGGCCGTTTGGATGCGTGTGCCACGCCGTTCGCGCCCCCGGGGTGAAGTGCACGCTCGTCGCGCTCAGCCGCGACTGCTCCGAGGGTGTGGCCATCGGGTCGAGGTAGACGACGCCCGTGAACCAGTCGCTCGGCCCCGTGCTCGTCGCGACGCCGTTTCTCGTGATCTCCATTGCTTCTCCTTTCGGCTCGATCGGTATCCGATGATTCTGGCGCTCCGCCGCGGTCTACCGTCCTGTAACCAAGCAGCGACGAGGAGGAGAGTCCAATGCGCATCGTGGTAACCGAGTTCATCAGCCTCGACGGCGTCGTCCAGGCGCCCGGCGGGCCCCAGGAGGACACCGACGGGGGCTTCGCACACGGCGGCTGGTCGCACCCGTTCTTCGATCCCGAGGTCATGGGCGGTGCGTTCACCGACGGCCTCGGCAGGGCCGACGCGCTGCTGTTCGGTCGACGAACGTGGCAGACGATGGCGGCCGCCTGGCCGGAGCGTGCAGGCGATCCATTCGCGGACCGGATGAACGAGCTCCCGAAGTACGTCGTGACCTCGACGCTGACCGACGACGAGCTCACGTGGAACACGACCCGGATCCCGGGCGACGAGGCGGTCTCCCGTATCCGAGCGCTGCGCGACGCCGAAGGCGGCGACCTGGCGATGATGGGGAGCCCGACGCTCGTGCGCACCCTCATCCGCGAGGGCCTCGTCGACGAGCTGCAGCTTGTCGTCGAACCCGTGATCCTGGGCGGCGGCAAGACGATCTTCCCGGACGACGGCGAGCTGCGCACGTTCGAGCTCGTCTCCACGGTCACGACCGGCACCGGCGCGAACCTCTCGACCTACAGGCCGGCCGCATCCGGCTAGGGGACGGTCGGTCCCGCCCCGGCCCGCTCGGATGCGGACCTCCGGTCGCTGAGCCGGGCGAACCCGAGGGCGCCTGCTCCGAACGCCACGGCGAACAGGACGCCACGGACGAGCACGCCGCCATACCCGTGGCGGGACGCGTCGACGAACGGATACGGGTACCAGTCGACGATGCTCCCGCGGACGAGTGTGTACGCGAACCACCCGAGCGGGTAGACCAGCCATGCCAGCGCGATCCTCGGCCCGAGCCGGTATCGCGGCGGCTCGACCAACCAGTCGACGACGAGCACGACCGGGATGAGGTAGTGCACGACGAAGTTGACGAAGGCAATGTGCGTGTCGAGCTCTTCCTGCAGTCCCGAGAGCAGCAGGGCGAACACGACTCCGGTGATCGTGATGTAGAAGGTCGCCGCGCCCCGCACGGCGTCGAACAGCTGCGAGCGCTCGTCGCGGCGAACGAGCGCCACCAACACCAGGGTGGCGGCGGCCAGGATGTTCGACTGGATCGTGAAGAAGCTGAAGAAGTTCCCGGGGCTGAAGCTCTCGTCCCCGTTCAACTTCGCGAACTGGTAGGTCATCGCGATCACGGCGGTTCCTGCGAACGCAACCCGAACGAGGTTGTGACCGAGCCCGCCGATTCGCACGCCGGCACTCTAGGCGCCCGGCCTGCCCAACTCGGGAAAGGGTCGGGCCGCGGTCGGTACTAGGGCATCATCGGGTCCATCGGGCCGCCTGGAATCGTCAGCCCAGGGATCGCGTCGGGCGCGACGAGCAGAAGCACCCCGAGCGCGAAGAGCACCGCAGCCGTTCCCCACGTGGCCGCACGCCGCCACGGGAGCAGCTTCTCGAGCGCGATGATCCCGGCGACGAACGCCATCCAGGCAAGGCTCATCACGCCGAGTGCGAAGAGCGACGCCATCAGTGCCCAGCAGCAGCCGACGCACCACGCGCCGTGTCGCGCGCCCATCTTCAGCGCACCGGACAGGCCGTCGCGCCAAGCGCCGAGGAGGAAGCCGAGCGGCGACCGGCACTTGCCGAGGCAGACGTCCTTGAGCGGGGTCAGCTCGTAGACGGCTGCAACGAGTAGCGTGACTCCCGCGACCCATTGCCCTGCTCGGTCCCATGCAAGAACGTCGCCGAGGAGGCGTCCGCCAACCCAGGCGACGACGAATGCGAGAGCACCGACAGCGGTCCACACGAGGAGGTATCCGCTGGTGAAGACGAGTGGCTGCGCAAGTGAGCGGCTTTTCGTCAGTCTCGAATAGAGCGCGACCGTCGGCGCGACCGACGGGAACATCATCGCGGCCATCATCACGACCCAGACGCCGGTGAACCATCCCAACGTGCCGAGTTCCGTCCAGGGGCCGGCGTCCATGTCCTGCATCTGCCCGGCGGTCCACCACCAACCGATCGCGGCGATCGCGAACAGCAGCCCGATGAGCGCAAGCCTCGCGCGTGCGGCCGCGAAGGCCGGAGCGAGACCGGTGCGCTCGGGCGCTTCCGCGTGTGCCGTCGCCGTCAAGCGCTCAAGCTGCCCAGGAGAACTCGGACGAGAGCCCTGTCTTGCCCTCGTACTCGATCCCGAAGGCGCTTATCCTCGACCGCTTCGCTTCCGCGGCAGTGAGCTCGGAGCCGACCGGGTGGAAGATGCCCGTGAGCCTGGCGGGCTCGCCCGTCTCGATCCCGAAGGGCACGATGTCCTGGATCTCGAAGTCGATCGCGTCGCCGATCCGGACGCTGTGGCGGAGGCCGTCCTCGACGATCTCGATCGGCGCCTTCTCGACGCCGAGCAGCTCGCCGATGAGTGGAGCGAGACCCGCCATCGGGCCGCCGAGCTGCCCGCCGAAGACCGCGGTGATCTTCGCCGTCTGCTCGTCCGATGCGGACTCGTCCACGAACATGCCGAGTCGCCAGTTGCCCTCGGTCATGACCTTGGGCGTGTCCGCGATCACGGCGAGCTTGACCCCGCCGACGTCGGTGCCCTCCACCTGCCCCTCGCGGATGTGGAAGACGAGCGTGACGCGGCAGTAGTCATACGTTGCGCCGTGGTCGAACGACAGGTTGCACGGGCACATCAGCTCACAGGAGCACGTTTCGAAGTAGCTCCCTTTGATGCTCCACGCCATGCCGGCCTCCTTCGACTTGGGGGTGCGAACGACTGATTGTTTGCCACGCGCTGGGCTCGTGTCAACTGCCGCGCCGGGCGTCGAGCCGCTCGACGAGTCTCTCCGTACTGCGCTCGTGCCAAGGATTCGTGAGCACGACGACCGCCGTCGGCGGGGGTCTCGCGGGTTCGGCCGTCGAAGGCGAGGGATCTCGCTGCGGCGGCTCGAATCCTCGTCGCTCCAATCCGGATGCTTCGCCGTCCAGTGCCAGAGGCCGGGCCGTACCTCGTGCATCCGACCTACCGAGCCGCCAAGAACGCGAGCACGCGTTGCCGTAGAAGCCCTGCGGCCTCGTCGTCGTGCTCGGCGAAGTAGTGCTCGGACCCCGGATAGACGAAGAGCTCGGCTCCGTCGACCGTCGCCGCGAGGCCCTCGGCGAACTCGACGTCCTCGTCGCCCTCGAGGATGTGGAGCTGCAACCCGACACCGTTCGGCCACGTCTCCGGCCAGTTGTCCCCCCACTGACCGAGCGGCAGCGCTGCGTAGCAGAGCACCGCGCCGCGGGCTCCTGGTCTCGTCTGCGCCAGCGACTGGGCGGCGAGCACGCCGAGCGAGAACCCGACGTAGACGACGTCGGCGGGCAACGAGTCGACCGCGACGCGAGCCCGGTCGACGACCTCCATCGGCCCTCCGAGCTCCTCCGAGTACGCGACCCCCTCGTCGATCTCCGAGAACGTCCGGCCGTCGAACAGGTCCGGGGTATGCACCGTGTGATCCGCTGCGCGCAGCTCGTCGGCGAATCCGTGGATCCACTCGGTGAGCCCGAGTGCGTGGTGGAAGAGAACGACCTCAGCCATTGCTCGAGTCTGGTACCCGGGGTCCGCGGAGCTCGAACATCGGAACGGGGCCGGCGAATCCTTTCAGCTCGGGCTCGCTCACGACGCCAGCAGCGTCGCCGGGGACCGGCGCAGCCAGACGCGCCGAGTCACTCCGAGAATCCGGAGACGGCGTCGCCGATCAGCTTCGCGCCGATGACGAGGAAGAGCACGGCCATGATCACCGCATTGTGACGTGCCATCCACGTCCTGAGGCTCTCGAGTGGCTCGCGCGACTTGTCCCCCAGTGCGACGGCGAGACCCAGTGGCGTCAACACACCGACGGACGCGATCAGAACGAAGCCGAGCAGGACGGCGACTTGCTGTCCGGATGGGAGTCCCACTTCCGCGATCTCCGTCGCCGCGGCGACGGTGAGCAAGACGTTCTTCGGATTGAGAGCCGAGAGGGCAAAGCCTGCTCCGGCGGCTCTCGTGATCGTGAACTCGTCGATGGTGCGCATCCAGCCTGGTGTGGGTGCCTCTTCGTCCGTCCTCGGACGGCCGCGCCACTGCTTGGCGGCTGCCGCCAGCAGAAGCAGGCCGAGTACCAGGAGCAGCAGGCTCACCCAGGTTGCAGACCCGTCCTCCTTGCTCGCGTCCGCAGCCCCGGCGAGCAGGAGCACGATCGCGCCGACGGCGGCAAGGCCGACGCACCAGGCGAGAGCGAACGCGGCGCCCTTCGTTCGACCATGATCGGACCCCACCAGGAGCACCGAGGCGACGATCGGGATGGGGAAGATCGCAATCGCGACCGCCAGCGGCAGCACGGTCCCGAAAGCCTGACCCACCGGCTGAACCTACATGCGACCCCCGGGATGGCTCGACGGAGAGCTCCGACACTAGGCAAAGGACTCCGCGATGCTCTAGCGTGGAGGCGTCCGAGAGAAGGGGAGAACGAGATGCGGATCGATTCGTCAGTCACGGCCATTTCCTGGATTCCGTCCGATGCGATCGAGGGGATGCCGAAGCTTCCGTTCGAGCTGGGCGTCGCGAAGTACGACCAGCCGCCGCCCGATCGACTCGAAGAGGGCGACCTGGAGCGACTGCGCGCCGAGGATCGGTTCCGCGAGGCGAACCATCTCGCGGCGTGGATCGAGGTCGAGGACGGGAAGATCGTCGGCCACGGCTACGAGGGTGCGGGGCTCGTCGGCTCGACGACCTTCAACCTCGGTATCCGGGATATCACGATTCCCGGGGTCGCCTTCGAGGTCCTCCGCCACGAGCCGGAGGTTCAGGACGACGCCGTCCGCTTCGTCCAGACCGTCGGCGGTCGTGCCGGGTTCCCGGCCCCGCGGCGGGTGACCGGACGGCCGTTCGTCCGCATCCAATCGGCGACCGCGTGGACGACGCTCGCGCTGACCATTCGGGCCGACGGCTCGTCGGAGCACGAGCTCGTCGGCGCCAGCACCTTTCCGAGGCACTGGATCTACGACCGGGACGGAAACCTCGGTGCGAAGTCGGGGACGATCGACTTCAAGGCGTGGTACCAGGGGGCGCACGGTGAGCACACGCCGTGGGGCGACGAGGAGTCAGAGGCGTTCGTCACAGCCGCCGAGACCGCGCTCGAACGAGACATCTCACGCGAGCTGATGGCGGGCAAGCAGATCCCGGAGCGTCGAACGCTCGAGCCGGACGAGACGCTCGTCGAGCAGGGAGCGCCCGGCGACGAGCTCTACCTCGTCCTCGACGGTGTGCTCGTCGTGGAGATCGACGGCGAGGAGATCGCCGAGATCGGCCCTGGTGCGATCGTCGGCGAGAAGGCTCTGCTCGAGGGAGGCACGCGAACGGCCACGCTCAACGCGCGAACGCGCTGCCGCGTCGCGGTGATCCCGGGCGAGCTGATCGATCGGGTCGAGCTCGAGGATCTCGCGGCAACGCGGCGCGCGTAGGAGCCGGTGACGGCCGCGCCTCGGTAGAGGGTCTCGAGCAGACCCTCAGGGTGTCTCTGAGACGCTGATCCTCAGCGTGTGGCCGTGCGGCTCGAAGCGGCTCTCCCCGCGCAGGATCCCGGTGACGACCTCGAACGAAAGCGTTCCGTCGGTCGCCCGATCGGAGAGCTGTCGCACGTAGGTCGAGACCTCGGCGAAGCTGCCGATCAGGCTGAATACGGCGGCACGGACTTCTGCCTGGCGGAACGTGGATCCTGTCCAGCGCAGCAAGACCTCGAACGAGCCGTCGTCGCTCCCACGCGTGCTCACGACCTGAAGCGGGAGCGATTCGCACGCTCGCTCGAGGTGCGGGAGGAGGTGCAACTCGGGCTGCTCGGCCACCCAGCGTGCGAGTTGCATCGCGTCGACGAGCTCGGCCGCGGCGGGCGCGAAGCTCGCCGCGTCACCGATTCCCTCGCCCCGCTCGTCCCCGTCCCAGCGCCGACCGGTCATCGTGCCAAGCACCGCGGAGCGAGTTCCCCCGGACCCTGCCGGTGGTGAGCGGCCGTCGTCACCGGTGCCGGTAGACGATCCTCCCGCGTGTCGTGTCGTACGTCGAGACCTGCACACTGACCCGGTCGCCCGGAGCCATTCGAATTCGGAAGCGGCGCATCTTGCCGGCGGTGTACGCGATGAGAGAGTGGCCGTTGTCGAGCGTCACGCGGAACATGCCGCCTCCGAGTGCCTCCAGCACCTCTCCGTCCATCTCGATCTTCTCCTCGGCCACGATCCCGCCTCCTTGTGCGACGCGCGGCCACTGGGGGCCGCGCGTTCGCGTTACACGGTCTGCTGGACGTTGATCGCCTCGGGGCCTTTTTGACCCTCACGCTCCTCGTACTCGACACGAGCGTTCTCCTGCAACGACTTGAAGCCGCTGCCGGCGATGTTCGAGTGGTGGACGAACAGGTCCTTGCCGCCCTCGTCGGGTGTGATGAAGCCGTAGCCCTTCGAGTCGTTGAACCACTTCACGGTTCCGGTTGCCATATGGAAACACCTCCTCTCACCCTACGATCGAACGGGTAGAGAGGCGCCGCCTCCGGTACTCGCTCTGGTTTGCGCGGGGAAGAGTATCGGTCCCCGGCCCGCGATTGCTCACACTCGGCTCTCATGCGGGTGCCGTGGGACGCAGTGACGCAACACATCCTGCGGGCGCTGCACCGGCATGGCTTCGAAGACATCGACGGCCCGCAACTCGACGTCCTCCTCTGGCCAGGCCCCGACGGGCCGCGGCCGTCGGCCCTGGCGGCGCGCATGGGGCGTGCGGGGCCCACGGGCGCAGAGTGTGGAATGGTGTACGGGATGGCGCCGGACACGTCTGACGCGACGCGCGCGAGCGATCGATTTCCGACCACGACGGAGGGTCTGCCGAGCGCGTCTCGCCCCGCCCTCGTCGAGCTCGCCGACGGTGATGCGTTCGACCTCGAGATAGCGCCGGTCGCAAAGACGATCGAGGGGGCGACACTCCGGATGCTCGCCTACAACGGCTCGATCCCGGGGCCGACGCTCAGGGTGCCCGAAGGCTCGAGGTTGACCGTCCGTGCAACGAACAACGGCGATCTCGAAGCCACGGTCCACTGGCACGGGCTGCGTCTCGAGAACCGGTACGACGGGACGCACGAGACGCAGGCCCCCATCCCCGTCGGCGACACGTTCGCGTACGAGCTCACGTTCCCCGATCCCGGCGTCTACTGGTACCACCCACACATCCGCGAGGACTACGGGCAGGAGCTGGGCCTGTACGGAAACGTGGTCGTGGTTCCCGCGGAGCCCGAATACTGGCCGCCTGCCGATCGCGAGATCCTCCTCACGCTCGACGACATCCTCATCGAGGACGGGAAGGTCGCCGCGTTCAGCCGGACGGAGACGACGTACGTCGCGATGGGGCGCTTCGGCAACGTCATGCTCGTCTCGGGCGAGGCGGGGCTGTCTTTGACGGCCGTGCGAGGCGAGGTCGTCCGGTTCTACCTGACCAACACCGCGAACACCCGCGTCTTCAACGTCACCGTCCCGGGGGCTCGGATGAAGCTCGTCGGCGCCGACAGTGGCCACTACGAGCACGAGGAGCTCGTCGACGCAGTCCTCCTCGCGCCGTCGGAGCGTGTCGTCGTGGACGTTCTGCTGGCCGAACCTGGCGTCACCACCTTCGTCCATCGCACGCCTGACCGCGAGTATCCGCTCGCCACGATCGAGGTGGGCGAGGAAGCGGTCGACTCGCCGAGCGCGGCCGTCTTCGCGACGCTGCGGACGAACGAGGACATGGCTCGCGAGCGAGAGCGTGTCGCGCACTGCTTCTCGGCGACTCCGGACAAGACGCTCGCGTTCGTCGCGGAGATGGACATGGGGGCTCCCGAAGGGCCTGTCGTCCACGCGTGTCCGATGCATCCGGAGGTCGTCAGTGACGAACCCGGCTCGTGTCCGAAGTGCGGCATGAAGCTTCTCGCGGTTGCGGCCGCCGACACGACGTACGTCTGTCCGATGCACCCGGAGGTCACCAGCGACGCCCCGGATGAGCGTTGTCCCGAGTGCGGGATGAAGCTCGTGCCGGCGCACCTCGTCTCGGCGAGCGGCGACGAGCACGCGCACGCCCACCACGCCGGCGATCACGCACACGACTCGCCTCAGGGAATCGAGTGGGAAGACGACATGGTCGAGGTGAACCGGATGACGACGCCGGCGAACATGCGCTGGAAGCTCGTCGATCGGTCGAGCGGGGCGGAGAACGCGGCGATCGACTGGCGGTTCCGGGTCGGCGACCGGGTGAAGATCCGTCTCGTCAACGAGATGGACTCCGACCACCCGATGCCCCATCCGTTCCACATCCACGGGGCAGGTCGGTTCCTGATCCTCGCGCGCGACGACATCCCCGAGCCGAACCTCGTCTGGAAGGACACCGTTCTCGTACGGACGGGCGAGACGGTCGACATCCTCCTGGACGTCACGAACCCCGGCGTGTGGATGGCGCACTGCCATATCGCCGAGCACCACGAGAGCGGGATGATGTTCAGCTTCCAGGTCGACGACGCCCGCTGACGCGCCTTCGCATCCTCTACGCCCCCATCGAGAGACCGAGAGCGGCGACTCTCCGCGGATCGACGTTCGATTGGCGGCGGAGGAACGCGATAGCGCCTGCGAGATCGTCGTTGCCATCCCAGCCGAGCGCGTTCGTGCGCCCCGCGCTGTCTCCGTGGCCACGCGCGTCGTACGCGAGCACGCTGTACCCGTGTGCGTTCAGCATCCGAACGTGATCGAGCACGTCCGACCGGTTCCCATGTGAACCGTGCAGGACGATCACGGTGGCACGCGACTCGCCGACGACGAACCAGCCACGCAGGAGAACCCCGTCGCGTGCCGGGAAGCTGACCTCGCGGGCACCTGGGAGTCCGAGAGCCTCCGCGTTCGGCGAGTGCTCGTGCGGCGCGTTCGTGACCAAGCCGACGTTCACTGCGGGCACGAACACCCATTGGATGAGCACCAGGGCGACCGGAACGCCGAGCAGCTTGGTCCACCAGTGCCGCCCTCCGAGGGCGTCCCTGCAGGCCGCGCCCAGAAGCAGGAGTCCGCCGAGTATCGCCGCGGCCGCGACGATCCCTGCCCCCACGGACTCGGCCAGAAGCGCCCGCGGGACGAGGCCGAGACCGAGGGCGACAGCGACGGCTCCAGCGATCGCGGCGGCGTTGATTCGAGCGGCCCGGCCACCGTCGAGGGAGCGCGCCGGTCGTGCCGTCGACGGATCGACCGTGGCGAGATGACCCCACACTCGGTTGACTGCGTTGGTGCCGAGCATCCGATCTCTTTCGACCTGCACACGTTCGCACTCGGCTCGTCCGGGGCTATCAGGGATGCCGCGTATCCGCCTGCGGAAAGCGTGCGAACCTGGAGCACCGGTGTGTTCTGGCCTTGATCTTGCTCGTGCTCTGATCGGGGCCGCACCGGACGTCGTTCGACAACCGCTTGTGGGTCGCCACCAGGGCGACGGGAAAGGCTACGAAGTGGAGAGCGCGCGCTCCAGGGCTGCACGGTCGAACGGCCCACCGTGCGCGGCGAGCACGTGCTCGACCGGCTTCTCCAGCAACGGACGCAGCTCTTCGACGACCTGTTCACGCGTGAATCCCTGGTACTCCAGCCATCGGGAGTTGAGCTCGAGCGAGTTGCCGAAGTCGACGAGCGTGTCGCCGGCGACGACCGCGCGATGGCTCTCGCTCCAGAGCACCATGTCGTTCGGCTTCTGCCCGGGAAACGCCTCGATGTCGACGTCCAGCCGATCGCCCGCCGCGTACGGATGCGCGTCGCCGATCCCGTCCTTGAGGAGCCAGACGACGTCCGGGCTGCCGTCGCCCGCCTGCTCGGCGGTGATGCCGTAGGTCTCCATGAGGTACTCCGCGGAATCGGGCAGTGGCGTGTACACCGGAACACCGAGTCGCTCCACGAGGCCCCGGGAGTCGCGCTCGTGCCACGGGCACGTCAGCACGATTGCCGTCTCGCGTTCGGCTGCCAGCTCCTCGATCCCGCTCGGCGGAGCGATCGGGTCGAAGAGCAGCACGCGCTTGCCGTCGTCGATCGCGTACGACGAGACGTTCTGATTCCACGGCTCGCTCGACCGCCAGTCCGGGTGCGGCGCTGTCCAGTGCCACAACCCTGGTGCCAACTCGCGCACGAGCCGATCGTAGCTACTGGTTCGTCCCGCCCAGCCGTAGTCACTTGCCACGCCAGAGCCGAGATCCTCGCGTTCGTCGCCGGAGGCCGATCACGAGGAAGACGATCCCGAGGCAGATCAGGGCGATCCTCGCGACGAGAAGTGGCCACGTGCTCGGGAGTGTCAGGGCGAGCAGCGCAGCACCGGCGAACGACAGGACCGACAGCAGCAGGGGTTTCAACAAGACGCAGGTTGTCAGACGGACGTCGAGTCGGGATGGGCGGGGTCTCGGGCGACCGAACCCTCCGCCTGGCCGATTCAGCGCGCGGCTAGCGCGGGAGCGGGGCATCGGCAAGGGCGGCGACGATCCCCGCCGACCCTGCGAGCAGGAGGGTGAAGACGACGCCACGGCGTAACGCGAGGAGCAGGAGCGCAGCACCGGCCAGGACCGCGTACTGCCACGTCTCCTCGAGCGCCCGAGCGAGCGGAATCGACGAGCCGAGGATTGCGCCGATCGCAGCCGGGCCTGCGCCGTCGAGGAAGACCCGCGCGCGGTTGTCGCTGCGGATCCGATCGAAGCGGCGTCCGCCCCCGAGGATGAATGCGAACGAGGGTGAGAAAGCCACGACGGCTGCAAGCAAGGCGCCGCCGACGCCGGCGGCCGCATAGCCGACCGCTGCGACCGTCTGGACGACCGGGCCGGGAGTGATCTGGCCGAGAGCAACGGCGTTGAGGAACTGGCCTGCGGTCAGCCAGTGATACCGATCGACGGCATCGCCTTGCATCAGCGGGATGATCACGAAGCCACCGCCGTAGGACAGCGCGCCGACCTTGAAGGCGACCCAGACGAGCGAGAGCAATCCGCCCGCCGCCACGCCGGTTGCCGCGAGCGGCGTGACACTGAAGGCGCCCGGCGCACGGATCGCTCGTCGCACGATCAGCTCGGCGGCGCCGCAGGCGAGGAGGACGAGCACCAGCCACGGGCCGAGCGTCGCCGCCGCTACCCCTCCTGCGAGGGCGTAGACGACCCACCGCATGCGGCTGCGGCTCACCGCCCGCGTCCAGCTCGCGGGCATGAGCGACCAGCCGGCGTGTGCCGCAACGGCTGCAACGGCCGCACCCGCCCCGGCCCCGGCGCCGAGCACCAGGCGCGGGGGCGACGAGGACAGGAACAGCGCCGCGAGTGCGATGATCAGCAGCAGGCCCGGGAGGATGAACGCCACGCCTCCGGCCAGTGCACCGATGCGGCCGCGCACTCTCCAGGCGCAGTAGATCGCGAGCTGCGTCGAGGCCGGGCCGGGCAGCAAGTTGCAGGCTGCCATCGCATCCTCGAAGTCTTCCGCGTCGAGCCAGCGTCGCCGCTCGACGCAGAGCTCCCGCAGCAACGAGATGTGAGTGGGAGGTCCGCCGAAGCCGATGCAGCCGATGCGTCCCCACTCGTGTACGACGGTAGAGAGCGACACGACGTCGCGCGGGGTCTCCGTCCCGGGGGAGGACACACGCGGAGGCTACGCGGGCCGCCAGGACCGGGTCCTCCGTGTGCGCGCGCAGCGAGACTCTCGACGTCGCTCAGGAGAACGCGAACACAGGGGGGAAGACGACCACGACTGCGGCAGCCCACACGGCGAAGACGGGAAGGTAGGTCGTCTGCCAGCGCTCGAGCGGGTGAAACCTGCTGCGCCCGGTGAGGAAGCGGGTCGACAGCCAGGCCGCCCCGGCCAGATTCACGAGCAGGACGACGTTCAGACCGAGCGCTGCCGTCCGGTTCGGAGTGAACCCGAGGTCGCCGATCCGCGCGATCATCGCGCCGAGCACCATCAGGTCGAGCACGAGGGCGCTGACGACAGCGACCAGCTGGATGCCGTCCATCCAGCGGGGCGACGTGGACGGCTCGCGGGCGGACATGCCGTACAGGACGAGCGCGAGGACGACCACGAGCAGCGCGTCGAGGACACTGAGAAGGTCGCGATCGAACGTGCCGCCGAGCCCGGTCACGGCGTAGACGACGGTCGCGCACGCCAGCATCACCGCGAAGAGCGGAGTGAAGAGCATCGTGAGCACCGGGGCCATGTTCTCCACGACGCGTTGCTTCGACTCGACGAGCCAGGCGGCCACGACGACTGCGCCTGCTGCGCCCGAGGGCAGGATCCACTGGGCGACGCGGTCGACGTCGACCCCCGTGGGCTCCAGGAGTCCCGCGGTCAACCCCATGAGCACCCCGCCCCCGAGGGCGATCAGCACGTAGTAGATGAACCATTCGCCCGTGAAGCGGACGAAGTCCATGCGCCGCTCGTGCCACCGGATCGTCCCACCCATGTACGGGAAGGAGATCGCGAACCACAGGGCGACCGGCAAGAAGAGCGCGACGAGCATCTCGGTGTCCGAGTCCGGGTCGTAGGGGTAGACGTTCACCACGAGCGCGGCGACCACGAACGGTGCTGCCGTCAGCGTCCAGCCCCGTAGGTCGAGCTGTCGTCCCCGCGCGAAGTACGCGGCGAGGAACGGCAGCACGATCAGGCCGAGGTCTCGCGCGAACCACGTCGGCTCGTCGTCGGGGAAGCCGGCCGCGAGGCGGGCGACCTGGATCGCCACGGCCGCGGCAGCGGCAAAGGCGAAGGCCTCGACCCAGCCGCTCGACGCGTGCCTCGTCTCGTCGTCCGTCGCGAGGACGAGCTGTTTCCACAGCCGTCCGCTGTGCTCGCGTGCGAACTCGCGGGACAGGGCATCGAGGTCGCCCATCCGCTTGACGGCGATGAGGAACCCTTCGTCGGGTGTAAGGCCGGCCTCCGTGAGCTCGGCGATCTGGTGACGGAGGTGGTCTTCGAGTTCGTCGACGTCGTGGCCGTCGACGGCGGGGGCACCGGCGACGTACGCCCGCCACTCGGCGATCTGTGCCTCCAGGTCCGGCACGGTCACGCCTCCCCGGCTGCTGCCGTCAGCAGCCCGCCGGAGCCCGGCCAGACGTCGTTCAGCGCACGGGTGACGGCAGCCCACTGCCGTTGCTGGTCGGCGAGTGCTGCTCGCCCCTCCTCGGTGATCGTGTAGTACTGGCGCCGACGGCCCTCAGGCGGCGTTCGCCACTCCGTCGTCACGTATCCGAGCCGACGGAGGCGGTGGAGAAGCGGGTAGAGCATCCCGTCGGTCCACTCGAGCTCTCCTGCGGAAAGCGCACGCACCCGCTTGAGGATCGCGTAGCCGTAGCTCTCACCGTCCGCCAGGATCGCGAGCACGAGCGGTGTCGCTGAGGCTGCTACGAGGTCCTTGTCGATCTTCACACCGGCTCCATGGCTCGAGGTGCGATGCATAGAAGCACAAGGTACTAGAGGCTGCAAGCCGAGGCGTCTCGTCAGTCGGCGGCAAGCGTGCCTGAGCGCGTGGGAGAGACGCTCAGTCGGCGTACGCGTCGAGCGTGCGCGTCCCGAACCTCTTCAGCTCGTACTCTCCGCGCGGCTCGAAGCGGAGACCGACACCCGAGACGAGTTCCGGAACCGTTGCCGAGACCAGGATCTCCATCTGGATCCGCAGCAGTCATGATCCGCGCGGCCTCGTGCACGGCGATTCCGCGCACCTCATAGCCGGCCGTCGCCACCTCGCCTGCGTGGACGCCAGCCCGTACTCGGAGGCCCTGCGCGCTCCGGCAGCCGAGCGAATCGCGCTCGCGCACCGAAGCGCGCGCGCAGGTGCGTCGAAGACCGCAAGCAAGCCGTCCCCAGCTGTGTCGACGATCAGTCCGCGGAAGTGCAATCGACCCCTCACGGCACACGGCGGCGAACTACCGATGGCGCGGCAGGTACCCCGGGCTAGCTTCGAGGGAGTCGACGAAAGGACACTTCATGGTCACGAAGACAACGGAGACTCCGGTTCTGGACCTCATCAAGGAGATGACGGCCAGCTCGATCGAGGCATCGACCCTCGACGAGAAGGAGCTCATGCTGGTGCGGATCGCTGCGCTCGTGGCGATCGACGCTCCTCCTGCTTCGTATCTCGTCAATCTCGGCGCAGCCACCGAGCTCGAGATCGAGCTCGAGGACGTCCGCGGAATCCTCGCAGCCATCGCTCCGATCGTTGGTACGCCGCGCGTCGTGAGCGCGACCGGCAACATCATGCGCGCGCTGGGGTTTGCGATCGAGCTCGAGGAGCTCGAGGCGGAGTACGAAATCTCGAAGTAGCCAGCTCGCACGAGTCACCAGCCGATGGCCCGCTCCGGCGGGTCTTCGGCTTCTTTGGACGACGGTGCCGCCTCGTGCTTGAAGTTCGGCCGTGTCTTCCCTGCGGGCGCGTCTAGGCACCTGGCGACTCCGGGCATGGCGTATGCCATGGCTGCGACGGCAGGCCGCCTCAGGCGTGCGAGAGTGTGCGGGATGTCTCTCAACGGTTCGCGGGAGGACAAGACGCCCTCGCAACTGATCGATGCGAGGATCGAGGAGCTCGGCGACTGGCGGGGCAGCACCCTCTCTCGCGTTCGCTCACTGATCAGGCAAGCCGACCCCGAAGTGGTCGAAGAGTGGAAGTGGGTCAAGCCGACGAGCGGCGGGACCGCCGTCTGGTCGCACCACGGCGGGATCTGCACAGGCGAGGTCTACAAGAGCGTCGTCAAGCTCACCTTCTTCAAGGGTGCATCCTTGGCGGACCCCTCCGGCCTCTTCAACTCGAGCCTCGAAGGCAAGGTCAGACGTGCCATCGACATTCGCGAGGGCGACAGCGTCGACGAGGAGGCCCTGAAGGCCCTGATTCGCGCGGCCGTTGCCCTGAACGTGTCCTAGGCTGGCGGCGCACGGCAGTAATCAACGGTCGATCGGGCCGGGTCGTCCAGCCATATCCTTCGAGGCTGGTATGAGAGGGATCCGCTACTTCCTCCGGAACTTCACCGCGCGTGCGGTCGAGGAGCACCTGCGGTCACAGCTGGAAGGGGCAGAGAGGGGGGCCGAGCTGACCCCGAACGAGATCGAGCTGGTGCGCTTCGCGGCTGAGCGCTCCGATCAGTTGAAGGAACTTGCAGACCGGTCCCCGCGCGCGCCGTCCCACCCGTAGGCGGGCTCAATGAGCCGCTTCAGGATTCATGGCGCCTCTTCCACGAACCGGGTGAATGCGCCGCCATGCTGTATCGCGATCGCCTGAAAACGGCTCGCGTATCGATTGCGCTCGTCGCCCGGGAACGGTAGTCGGCGCCTGCCGACGGCGAGCCATCCCGTCGCGTTCTCTTCGACATCGACGACGAATCCGACTGCGCGTGCGTCACGGGCAGCGGCCCTCGCGGCCTCCACTCCTTCGAACTGCGCTTCGAACCGCCCGCGCAAGAGGCGCGCTGCGCCGTTTACGGCACCATCACCGTCCGGCACGATCGAGCCTCCGAGTGGTGCCCGCACCGGTGCGCAACCTAGACGGGTCGCGCAAGGTGGCGGTCGATCCACTTCTCGGCTGCGGCCGGCTGGATGTCGAGCGCCAACGCAATCTCGTCGGACAGCAACCTGCGCGCCCTGGTGAACATGTCGCGCTCGCTCAACGAGAGGTGTCGCTTCCCGCCCTTGGCCGAGCGCAGACGCTCGCGCTGCGCTCCCTCACTGACGATCTGGGCCAACTCTTCAGGTGTCCCGCTGACGAGCTTCTCGAGCGTCTCTCTGCGCCGTGATAGCCAATTCCTCGAGTTGAGGGCGTCGTCCTTACGGAGAGCATCCTCTACGCGGCTCAGCTCGGCCTGATTCGCCAGCGGCCGCAGCTGCGTACTCGCAAGCGCCATGGGCAAGGTCACCCTGAGTTCCTCGAGCTCGAGGACGACGACTTCCTGCGCCTCCCCGAGGACCTCTTGCTTCCTGCGCACCGAGACGCGTCCGATCCCATGATTTCCGTAGACCACCAGGTCGCCGACGGCGAGCTTCACGTCAGACGTGCCCCGGCCTCTCGCGCCGGATCCGAGGGCGCGACACGCAGCTTGCGTGGAAGGTTCCACGCAACACCGTCGTGCTCCCTGCGACGTGTGTCGGCCTCGGTCCGATCAACTGTGGTGCGAGGTCCGCTCAAAGGAGTCTCCTCTCGACTCTGGCTCACACCTGGCGCGACCCGTCGAGTGCGCAGCAGCGGAAGGAGAAGCGGTGTCGAGAGTCAGGCTATCAGCGCGGGCCGGGAAAGGGATCGCGGGCTCCTGGCCTCTTCGCGGCCCCGCGACGTCCTCGCTCACCTCGATCGGCGAGCGGCTCCGAGGAGGTCATACGTATCTCGGACCCGGAGGAAGGGCCGCCGAGGGGCGCTGCTATCGTCACACGACACTGCTTCTCCTTCCGCTGCTGCGCTCTCGACGGGTTGCGCCAGGACGGGGCCGATCGGAAGGAGAATCTCTTGAGCGGTCACACAGCGTCGGCGCATGCCCCGCCGAATCGGCACGCCGAGTCGGAACTCAACCGCATTGCGTGGAATCTGCCGCGTGCGAGTAGGCCGCCCGACTCCGACAGCGTTTCGGGCGAGTTCGACACCGCCGATCCAGCGGTCTCCGAGGATGTCGAAGAGGACGATGCTGACCGTCGGACTGTCGTCCGGGCGAAGAGCTGGCGCGGTTTGCGCGCGAGGATTCGGCGTTGGCTGAGCGTCGACCGGACACCGGTCGCGCTGTCTTGAAGCCGGTCCGCCGGGCGGCTACTGCTACCGTGAGGTCTAATTAGAGCGAGTCCGGTTTGCGCGTGGCGCCTTCCTTACCCGTTCGTAGGTTGGTGAGGGAGGTGTTTATTTCTATGGCAACTGGAACCGTGAAGTGGTTCAACGACAGCAAGGGGTTCGGCTTCATCACCCCTGACGAGGGATCCAAGGATCTCTTCGTGCACTTCAGCAACATCGCCGGCGATGGCTTCAAGAGCCTGCCGGAAGGTGCGCGCGTCGAGTTCGAGCCGCGCGAGGGTCAGAAGGGCCCCGAGGCGACGAACGTCATTCCCGTCGCGTCGTAGCGAAGCTCCTGCGCCGTGGCCGCTTCGCGGTCGCGGCGCATCCATCTCCGAGCCGAGGAGCGCGCATGAAGGAGAAGGAAGAGAAGCTCGAGGTCGAGGGCGAGGTCATCGAGGCGCTGCGCAGCCGGATGTTTCGGGTCCGGCTCGACAACGGACACGAGGCACTCGGATACATGGGGGGCAGGATGAAGCGGTACCGCATCAGAGTGTTCCCCGGTGATCGCGTCAGGATCGAGCTCTCGTCGTACGACCTGACACGCGGCCGCATCGTGTACAGGCTGGGGTAACGACTCGTCGGCCACTCGGGCGTCGCCTTCGTCGACGCGACTTCATTTCACAGCCCGAGTCGATGAAAGCGATGAGCTAGGCGGGCATCGATGCCGACTCCTTGACGATCCCTTGCGTCGAGGTCGAAACGGGCGCGCTGGTCGGCGAATAGTCCGATCTAGGCCTGGCGGCGTTGGTCCGCGGGCGACGGAAGCGTCTCTCGAGTCTGCTCCTTCGCTCAGCGTCTGAGAACTGATGTGCCCGTCGCGGTCGCTGTCCGCCGATTGACCTAGCTTGCGTGCGCAGTGTTCTTCCGGTTGAGCAGTTGGGAGCTCGGGCTCCTCATCTTCGCCGTCATTGGCGGCGCCAGTGCTCTCGGCGTGCTCGCCGGCCGCTACATGCGGGTGCACTCGGACAGGTACCGCGAGCCGATCGGCGTTCTGCAGGGCGCACTACTCGGAGTCGTCGGCCTGATCCTCGCCTTCGGCCTCTCGCTTGCCGTGGGCCGCTACCAGGACCGCCGTGCCGACGTCGTGACCGACGCGAACACCATCGGGACGGCGTACCTCCGTGCACAGACGATCGCCGAGCCGCAACGAACCCGTTCGCTTGCCCTCCTTCGTCGCTACAACGACCTCGCGATCCGAGTCACGCATGAGATTCCGGGTGGCGCTGCGATTCGCGCGACCTCAGCGCAGCAGGGGGAGCTGCAACGCGTGCTCTGGCGTCTGGCAGGCGAGGCTCTCGACGCGCGTCCGCGCGACAGCGCGCCGCGGCTCTACGTGGACAGCCTGAACCAGATGATCGACCAGCAGACCGTCCGTCTCTCGGGCCTCAACAACCGTGTCCCCGATGCAGTGCTCTGGCTCGAGCTGCTGGGTGCGGCCGCTGCTCTCGGCCTCCTTGCTCTCTACCTCTCGGTGCTCGGCAGGGGCCTCGTCTCGATCTTCGCCGCGGCAGCTCTCGTCAGCTTCCTCGTCCTCGTCACCTTCGACCTCGATCGGCCGACGCGAGGTCTGATCGAGGTTCCCGCCACGCCGCTGCTCGCCGAGAAGGCGACGATGAGCCTGCCGCCGGCAGCTCCTGCGCCCGGCTGAACCGTCACCACGCCATCCAGTCCCGAACCGGTGCGTCATTACCCGGCAAGGGCACGCATACCTCGCCAGTGCTCCGGAATGTCGCTCGAGTACCCGAGCGACACGAATTTGAAGGGAGTCCCCGGCAGCTGGCACGTCTACGCGGCGGCGTAGAAGATTGCACAGTGAGCTACGCTCGCCTCGTGAGCGACCACGGGGACGCGATCGAGGCCTTGCGGCTTGCTGCGCGGCCGGATAGGCCGGCGCCGGCGGCGATGGAGCCGTACCTCGAGAAGGTGCGCCGTGGTGCCTATCGCGTCACCGACGAGGACATCGACGAACTGCGCGCGGCCGGGTTCTCGGAGGACGAGATCTTCGAGCAAACCGTCTCCGCGGCGGTCTCGGAAGGGTTCGTCCGCCTCGATGCGGCGTTGAGGGTCCTCGGATGAGGCTCGAAGCCGTCGAGAGCGGACACGCGCCAGAGCAGGCTGCGGCGCTCGACGCCATGCGGCAACGATTCGGTACCGAGCCGATGGGCGTCCAGAAGACGCTGCGCTACCGGCCCGAGATCTTCGGCTCTCCGTTCTCGGATGCCCTGCAGCTGGCGCTGCGCGGCCCATCCGACTGGTCACCGGGCGAGCGGGAGCTGTTCGCGGGCTTCACGTCGCTCCTCAACAGCTGCCACTTCTGAACGAACGCCCACGGCGCGGTCGCGTCGTATGCGCTCGGCGAGGAGATCTGGGACGCTGTCGCCACCGACTGGCGGACGGCGCCGATCTCGCCGCAACTGCGTGCGACGCTCGGGTTCCTCGAGAAGATGACGCTCGCGCCGGGCGAGCTCGCCCCCGGTGATGCCGACGCCGTGCTGGCTGCCGGCGTGACCCGCGAGGCGCTCGTCGACGCAATCCGCGTCTGCGCTCTCTTCAGCATGATCGTCCGGCTCGCCGACTCCCTCGGATGGGAGGTTCCGCCGCCGGAGGCATTCGCCGCCCGCGGACGCGTGCTGCTCGAATCCGGCTACAGGCTGCGCACAGCCGACGAGATCCGCGCGCTCTAGCAGCACGGCTGGCTCGGAGCGGGGACCATTCTCCGGGTACGCCGTGCACCTGCGAGCCCGAGCGCGTCCCTATAGCGTGGTGCGATCGAGCCGGAAACGCAGCCGCCCGCCGTGAGCCCAACCCGGACGCGGGTGACAGGGCCTCTCGTCACGGCGTATGCGGTCTTCCATGTCGTTCCGATCGCGATCGTGGTCATCGCTCTGACGGCATGGTTCGAGCGTCCTCTGATCCTGTTCGGGGTGGTTGCCGTCGCGGCGTCCAGGGCCGCCGGCATCCCGCCTGCCTGCCGAGCGGCCGACGGCACCCTCGACTACACGCGCCCCTCCGGCGCCAGGATCGGAGCATCCCGCCTGAACCCCCGGACGGCTGCGTAGATACCAAGCGAAAGCTCCCAAAGGAACTCGGGGATCGTCGCGAGGCTTTGCACCGTTCCCCCGGCGTTCCACCAGTCGAACAGAACCCCGATCCCCGAGAGGATGATGAGAGGGCCTCCGATGAGTCCCAGCATCGCCATCCGGCGGGGCACCAACCCCGAGCTGTACATCAGGTAACCCAGGATCAAGCCGTTACCCCAACCGACGATGAAGCCGGGACCGAGCAGGAACGTCCAATCCTTGAGGGCGGCGAGCGAAACCGCCAGTGATGCGGCCCCGGGATCGTCTTGCTGCAGCGACACGATTCCGAGAACGAAGAGAACCCCTGCCGCGATGAAGACGCACTCCATCACACGCGCCGTGACGTAGCCCACGGCGAGGATCTCGTTCTGCCGCCTGAGGATCGGGAACACCACCACGGCTGTTGCGACATTGGCGACGATCAACAGGAGCTCCAAGAGGGCCCCCAGGTAGATCTGGTTGACGTCGGCGTTGCCGGCGATGAACTTCGCCGGATCGTCTAGAACGGGCTGATAGAGGGCGAGCGCAGGGATCGACGTGATGAACGTGATGAGGAAGAGCACTCCGAATATCCGCGCATTCCTCTGGTCCTCAGCCATCCCGACATGCCTCCATCCGTGGTCGCCGACGCAGAACGGCGACCCTAGCGCGCGACCAAATCGTGTTCAAGTGGGTGAGAGCTTGCGGTGTCGCGGCTGCGAAGCGGCGGCAGTCAGGGACGCGAGCCCATCAACGCACTTCGACGGATGGAATCGTCGTGCGCATCACGCAATTCCTCTTTCCCTTCGGCCGCTCGTAGCTGAAGCCGACCTCCTCGAAGAGGCTGCGCGTGGCGCTGTAGAGGAACTGAGACCGCACCTTCTCGCCCTGCAGGTCGTGCGGATAGCCCTCCACGACGCCGCCACCCTCCTCCGCGATCAGGTCGAGGGCTCCACGAACCGCCACCGCTGCGACGCCTTTCAGCCGATAGTCCCTGTCGACGAAGATGCACGTGATGCGATAGGCAGGCGGCTCTCCCGTGAGACCCGCCTCCCACTCCTTCCGGTGATTGATGCGCGGAAGCTCCTCCGGAGAGCCGTATTGACACCACGCCACCGCGGCGTCGCCGTCGAAGACCAGAGCGGCGTGCGCTTTCCCCTCGCGAACGAGACGCTCCTTCCAGGGGCGGCCCATCTCGCCCTCGGGCCTGCCTTCACGCGTATGGAACCACGTGCACCAGCAGCCGCCGAACCCCATGCCCTTGTGCTTCTCCGCGAGCTTGGCGAAGGCATCCCACGTGGAGGCATCAAGCGGCCGAATCTCGTAGTCACTCATCGCGTCCTCCGCTCACCGGCGTGGCCAACCGACTCGGGAAGTCTAGGGAACGTCATTTGAGCACGTGTCGTCGGCGCTTTCAGTCGTCCGTTGGCAACTCGAAGCGCGCGATGACTCCTTGGTCGCCGCCCTCGGGTACCGGGCGTTCGGGATGGCGTGTCGCCACCCAGGCAACTCCGCGCTCCGGGTAGGCGACGACATCTGGGAAACGCTTGGTCGAGATGCCAAGCATCCTCACCGGCTCATCCGTGGGGTTCGAGAACGTGTGCAGCCCGTCTCGGCCCTCCGGGAAGTAGACGACGTCGCCGGGTGAGAGCTCCTCAGCTCCCTGCGGAGTGCGAACGGTCGGCGTTCCACTGAGAACGAAGAACATCTCCTCGACGCCGTAGTGCATGTGCATCGGACTGTCAGGCGCCCGAGGCAGATACTCGATCAGGGACGCCCCGAGGCCGCCGGTCGCGAACGGGTGCCCGAACCAGCGGACACGGTTGCTGTCGTCGTTCACCTCGTCCCAGGGGTCGTCCTGCAGAAAGTTCAGGCGGCGCATCGATTCCTCCGAGTCCGTCGGGTCACTTCCGGTGGATCATGCTCGGTTGCGCCGGTGTGTGGGAATGTCGCTCGAGCGAGCTGCCTCAGGCGGCGACCTTCTCCGCTGCTCGCTCGAGTTCGTCGATGTCGATCTTCTTCATCTCGAGCATCGCGGCCATGACACGCTGCGCCTTCTCGATGTCGGGGTCGCTCAAGAGCTTCGGCAGGGCCTTCGGGATGATCTGCCACGACACGCCGAACTTGTCCTTGAGCCAGCCGCACGGCCCCTCCTCGCCGCCCTCGGCCAGTGTGTCCCAGTACGCGTCGACTTCGTCCTGGGTCTCGCAGAACACCTGGAACGAGATCGCCTCGTTGAACGTGAAGTCAGCACCACCGTTCAGCGCGACGAACGGCTCGCCGTCGAGCTCGAACTCGACCGTCATCACGGTTCCTTCGCGGCGGGGCCCCGCGGAGCCATAGTGCGTGATCTTCTTGATCTTCGAGCTGGGGAAGACCGAGGTGTAGAACTTCGCGGCCTCCTCGCCCTCGGTGTCGAACCACAAGCAGGGAGTGATCTCGTTCATGGACCCATCCTCTCTCGTTCGCCGTCGATGGACCGCTTACCCGCGTCCTGGCAGGCGCAATCACCAGACGCCGAAGGGCGGAGCTACAGCAACTTCACGCGATCGCGGCGATCACGATGACGACGATCCCGCCTCCGGTTGTGTCGACCGGGGTTGTCGCTGGGTTCGTCAAGCTTCTGGCTCGACCGATGACTTCTGACGCTGGGCGATCCTACGAGCGTGTCGACACAGGGAGGATCAGATGAGCAAGCTGAAGCTGAACATCACGATGTCGATCGACGGCTTCGTCGCCGGCCCGGATCAGTCGCCCGAGCGTCCGCTCGGGGTCGGCGGTGAGGAGCTCCACAACTGGCTCGTTCCGCTCAAGGCGTTCCGCGAGAGCCACGGCGAGGAAGGCGGGGAGGTCAACGCGAGCACGGTGTTCGCCGAGGACATCCTCGGCGGCGCCGGCGCGACCGTCATGGGCCGGAACATGTTCGGCGGCGGTCCGGGACCGTGGGACGAGTCGTGGAAGGGCTGGTGGGGAGACGATCCGCCCGTACCACCATCCCGTCTTCGTCCTCACCAGCCATCCGCGCGAGCCGCTCGAGATGCAGGGCGGAACGACGTTCCACTTCGTCACGGACGGGATCGAGTCGGCCCTCGAACAGGCGCGGGCAGCAGCCGGAGAAAAGGGGGTGTCCCTCGGCGGCGGGGCGTCCGTCGCGCAGCAGTACCTCGCAGCCGGTCTGCTCGACGAGATCGTCCTCTCGGTCGTCCCGATCCTGCTCGGAGGCGGCGCTCGACTGTTCGAGAACGTGGGAGATGCGAAGCTCGAGCAGGTCGAGTCGGTCGAGGCGCCCGGGGTGACTCACGTCAGATACGCCCGGGCATAGCTTCTTGCGCGCCCCAGGATCCGAGAGCAGCGTCCTGGGAGTGGCCACTTGGATGCCCGAGTGTGCAGGAGAGTCCCTTGAGGTGGCGCAGATCGGAGGTGGAGCCTCAGGGCTGTTCAGCCCGCGAGCTCGCCGAAGAAGTACGAGGCCGTGACGCCGCCGCCCATGAGGAAGTCGCTCCCGGTGATGAACGCCCCGTCGGGGGTTTCCGGCCCGCCCGCCGGGCTCTGTTCGAGCATGCGCCGATAGCCCGCGCCGCGCGGCCCGGCGAGCTCGTTGGCGGGAACGACCGGGCCCCCTAAGCTCCTTGCCACTCGGCTTTCAGCAGCGCGTACTCCACATCGCCGTGCTCTTCACCTTCGATCGGGTAGGGCCAGGGTTGATGGAACGTCCTGACGTACCGCAACCCGGCTTTCTCCATCACGCGCCGAGACGCCGAGTTGACGGCCATCGTGGTCGCATAGACGCGCTCGACGCCGAGCTCGACGAAGCCCTTCTCGATCAACGCGCGTGAGCCTTCCGTTGCGTACCCCTTGCCCCAGGCGGAGCGGCGCAGCCGGTACCCGAGCTCGACCTGATCCGGATCGTCGTCGCTCTCGGGTCGGAAGTGGAACCAGCCGACGAAGTCCCCGGTCGAGCGCTCGACTGCGGCCCAGAAGCCGTACCCCGCGTACCGCTCGTAGTACGCGAGGTATGCCGGCAGGATCTCGGTCTCGATCTCCCGGCGCGACGTGGGGCGTCCACCGGTGATGAAGTGCATCACCTCGGGATCGCTGTCGAGCTCGACGAGAAGGTCCAGGTCGTTCCCGGTGAATCGACGTAGGACGAGACGTTCCGTCTCGAGGAAGACGTGCACGGCTGCATGCTGCCGCAGCTTCGGGAAATCATGCCGACCTTGATCTCCGCCGGAAGAGGCGTTGCTCGCATGCCCGACGATCGAAGTGTCTCTCGATCCAGGAAGCGCGAGACACCCGAAGCGCCGATCGTCCCGATCGCGGGCGAGACGTATATTGGGGCGATGTTCACGGTCGCGGCCGAGGCGTACGACCGCTATATGGGCAGGTACTCGATTCCGCTTGCGCCCGAGTTCTGTGAGTTCTCGCGGATCGCCGCCGGGCAGCGCGTCCTCGATGTCGGCTGTGGGCCGGGTGCTCTGACCGCCGAGCTCGTCAAGCGGCTGGGGCCGGCCGGAGTGTCCGCAGTCGACCCCTCGGAGCCGTTCGTCGAGGCCGCTCGGGAGCGCCATCCAGGAGTCGATGTACGACAGGCGACTGCCGAGCAGCTGCCGTTTCCCGACGGCGACTTCGACGCCTCGCTGGCACAGCTCGTCGTTCACTTCATGCCTTCGCCGATCGAAGGGCTCAGCGAGATGGCGCGGGTGACCCGAGCTGGCGGTGTTGTCGCGGCGTGTGTGTGGGACCACGACGCCGGCGGCGAGGGGGCACTGAGCCGATTCTGGGAGGCTGCCCGCGAGCTCGATCCGGAGGTCGAGGACGAGTCCGAACTTGCCGGATCTCGAAGAGGCCACCTCGCCGAACTCCTCGGGGAAGCGGGGCTGGAGGAGGTGGAAGCGACGGCGCTCTCGGTGAGCGTCGAGCACGCCACCTTCGACGAATGGTGGGAGCCCTTCACCTTTGGTGCGGGCACTGTCGGCGCGTATCTGTCGCAGCTCAGCCAGGAGCAGCAGACTCGTCTGCGCGAGCACTGCCGGGATGCCTTCCCGCAGGGTGGCCTGGTCCTGGCTCTTCGTGCCTGGGCAGCCCGCGGTCGCGCCTGCTAGGCCTCAGGCTTACAAAACAACAGGGCAGGCGGGCGCGAGCCAGACGTCAACGTCCTGCTGCGGGCCAGTGTTTCCGGAGTGTCCTCCGAAGCGGCGCGCGTCCACGCTACGGGCCGAGCTCAGGTCGGAGGAGCTTCCTCGTCGCTGGAAAGCAGCTCCACGAGATTCCCGTCCGGGTTCGGCGACGAACGCGATTCTCAGTCCCGGCTCGTGCGTGTCGCGGGGCGTCCAGACCGAGCGGCCGCCCGTCTCGACCGCACGCGTGCGGTCGAGGTCATCGACAGTGGTTCCCCCGTCCGGCGACAGTCCGCGACTTCCCCGATGCGCCTGGTGGCGCAAGGCGGCAGGCTCGGGTTGCCAATCGAAGTGCGCTGAAGGGAGAACTATGGACGAGATCGGACCCGTGGACTACGCCGTCCTGGCGTTTCCGGGCAACCAGTTCAAGGGTGAGATCGTGCCGGCGCTCGGTGATCTTGTCGAGGCGGGAACGATTCGCCTCATCGACGCTGCGTTCGTCGGCAAGGACGAGGGCGGCGAGGTCTACACGCTCGAGATCACAGAACTCGATCCAGACGTTCAGGCTGGGCTCGATGCGCTGGGGATCGAAGTGCAGGGACTTCTCAGTGACGAAGATCTACTCGCCATCGGCGAAGAGCTCGAGCTGAACTCCTCGGCTGCACTCTTGGTCTGGGAGAACGTGTGGGCCCGCGAGGTCGCCCAGGCGATTCGCAACGCCGGTGGACAGCTGGTCGCGTTCGAGCGCGTCCCACACGACGTCGTCCAGGCAGCCCGCGAGTGGGCGCTGGAAGGCGCCACGACCTGAAACACAGACAGGAGGCTCAGATGAGAGGACGAAGAGGTCCCGGACTGATCGGGACGGCAGTCGTCGTGGGCGGGGCGGCGCACATGGGTGCGAAGAGCGCCCAGAAGAGTCAGGCGGCAGCACAGCAGGAAGCCGCTCAGAACCAGCAGATCGCCGACCTACAGGCTCAGCAGGCCACGGCAGCCGCACCACTCCCAGCCGCTGCGCCGGCTGCGCCGACAGAGGCCGACCCTGCCGCCGAGATCCAAAAGTACGCAGCACTGAGGGATCAAGGGCTCATCACCGAGGAGGAGTTCGCAGCCAAGAAGAAGGCAATTCTCGGCATCTAGGAAAGATCTGTGACAAGGTCCGTCGCTGGTCGCCCAAGCGGGCGGCCAGCAAGTCCTCGCCTTCCCGAGATGGCAGGAGGAGCAACCGTGACCGCCGCATCGACCAACTCTGCGCCCCCCTCACGTGCCCGGATCATCGGCGTGCGCGCGCTCCTCGTCCTCGGCGTCGTGCTGACCGTGGTCAGCATCCTCTCGACGTACGTCAAGCGCGAGGCGCTCGACCAGGATCAGTTCAGGCAGACATCGCGTGCGCTGATCGAGAGCCCAGCCATCCAGGAGCAGGTGGCGGCTGTGATGGTCGATGCGCTCTTCTCCAACGTCGACGTCTCGGCCGAACTCGAGAGCAACCTGCCGGCGAACCTGCAGCCTCTCGCCGGCCCGCTCGCTGGCATCTCGCAGGGATTCGCGGACACCGCGGCACAGAAGCTCCTCGCCCGTCCGCGGGTGCAGGACACGTTCGTCGCGCTTGCGTCGGCCTCTCAAACTCAGGTCGTGAAGGTTCTGCATGGCGACACAAAGGCTCTCGAGACCACGAACGGAAACGTCGTCCTCGACCTACGGCCGCTCGTGCTGAAGCTCGGTGATCGCTTCGGGTTCGTCGAGAACCTTGCTGCCAAGGTTCCGCAGGACGCGGGCCAGGTGACGATCCTCAAGTCCGAGGACCTGAATACGGCACAGACGATCACCCATTGGCTCGAGCAGGTGGCGAACTACGTCTGGATCCTGGCGCTCGCGTGCTGGGTGGGCGCGATCTGGCTTGCCCGCGGCCGACGCAGGCAGGAAGTGCGCGCTCTCGGCATCGGCCTCGTCGTGGTCGGGGTCCTGGTCCTGCTCGTGCGCTGGCTCGCCGGCAACTACCTCGTCGACAACATCGTCGCGAACGACTCTGTCCGACCGGCGGCGAGCGACGCCTGGAACATCATCACCGCGTCACTGGCGGCCGCGGGCTGGGTCTCACTCGTCTTTGGCATCCTCATCTCCGTTGGCGCCTGGCTCGTCGGGCCCGGTGAGCGCGCGACGGCGGCCCGCGTGGCGCTCGCACCACCGCTGAGGCGGGTCTGGCTCGCTTGGGGGTTGTGGGCCCTCGGGGTCGTGGTGATCGCCTGGATCCTTCCGATCCAGATGTTCAGGACGACTGCGATCCTCGTAGTCGGCTCGGCGATCGGCTTCGTCGTCTTCCGCCGCCAGGTGGTCGCGGAGACGGCGGAGAGGGCCGTTCCCCTCGGCCCGGAAGCGGCGGCAGAGGCTCCCGCCCCGCCCGACAGCTCCCCGTAGGCCCGTATCCGCGTGCGTTTCGACCGATGCGCGAAACGCAATGCGAGCCGGGCTCTTGGGGCGCCGAGGGCCTCCGACGACAGGTACGACGATTGCCCCAGTGTGCTGGAACGTCCCTCGAGACGTAGGCTACGGTTGCGGAATGAGGACCTTCAACCTCAACGGCGACGAGTGGGACGGCACGAGGGACCGCGAGGGCTGGCGCATCAAGGGCGTGCTTGTCGGCCAACGCGTCGGTGGTGAGCTGATCGGCGCGACCATGTCCGAGATCGAGCCTGGCAGCAAGCTCTGGCCGTACCACACGCACTACCTGAACGAGGAATGGGTGGTCGTGCTCCGCGGCGAGCCGACGCTGCGCACGCCCGAGGCCGAGCGGGTGTTGAAGGAGGGTGACGTCGTCTGCTTTCCGCGCGGCAAGGCGGGTGCGCATCAGATCATCAACCGCACGGACTCGCCGATTCGCATACTGATGCTCTCCTCGATGTTCCGCGGCGAGATCATCGAGTACCTCGACACCGGAAAGGTTCTCGCGAAGGACATCGAGGACGAAGACATCATGTTCGCGAGGCCCGGACCCACGGTCGAGTACTGGGAAGGCGAGGACTAGCTCAGGCGACGATCTCGATTCACCGCGCAGAAGCGACCTCGCTCCCGAGGAGAGGTCATCCGAGTGTGCGAGTGTGCGGGAACGTTCCTCGAGGCGTCGCGCGATCGCCGTCACGGCGTCGGGCGTTCCGCATCACCCGAGCGTGTGGAGCGGCACCTCGTAGAAATCGACCGAGGTGCGGCCGCCGGCGTGACCCTGCCCGGCGTTCATGACCTCGTCGCCTCGACGCATCGCCTCTTCGCTATCGAACAGCGTTACCCCGAGCGCTCCTCCCGAGGCGCGATCGACGAGCAGAAGGAACTTCGCGTCGGCTAGCTCCGGAGGTATGCCATCGGATTCGAGCGTCGAGCGCAGTCGTTCGATCCTCGCGTCCATGTCCGCCGGATCGCCCTCGAATCTCGCGATGCGTGCCCACATTACGACAGCCCTCCTTCGTTCGTCGACAAGGGCGGCGAGCATAACGCGCACGTCGCGCACGCTTGCCTGCGCGAGTGCGCGGCCGGGGCACTTCCCGAACCAGAGCCGGGTTGGTCAGGCCTCGACGAGCAGCACGAGCGTTTCTGGGAGAACCCCGTCGTACTCCATCGCCTCGGCCGCAGCCTCGGTCTCCATCGCAGCCATGACGGCGTCCATGTCCCGGACGTCCATCAACACACCGACGCGCGTGGGGCTCTCGGGGTCGACGAAGGTGCGGATGTTTGTCACGCCGAGAGGGCCGAAGAACTCCTCACGCTTCGGCGAGGTGAGCCAGTGATCTTTGTCCTTCACGTCGTGGTAGCCGAATACGGTGGGCATTTCGCCTCCTACTAGGTCGGGACGAGAGCCGTCCGGGTCGGCAGATCCTATCCGTGCCTGTCGCGCGTCGGTGCGCTGCCGTCCGAGTGACGCTCCGACTCGCGCATGCCGCAGCCGACACAGGCAGCGAGTTCGGCTCGTCAGGGCAACTGCTTGACGACCGTCGCCGTGAACGGTGCGGCCAACACCTCGAGCAGAGGTTCGTAGGCGCCCGTGGTCGCGGCCTCCTGCATGTGTGCCGCCCGCGCCTCGGCCGACTCCCACTCGGCAATCTCGATCAGCATGTCGGGGCTATCGAGCACCTCGACGCGTGAGCCTCCGGAGACGATGAGTTCTGGGTCGTCTGCCGGTCTCAACGGCATACGCATCCGTAGGGGCTTCGAAAGTTCTGGTCTGCAGCAATGACTCCGGGAGGCAGTATGAGGTTTCTTCTCACGTCCGCAGGCATCAAGAACGCGAGCATCCGTGACGCGCTGGTCGACCTGCTGGGCAAACCGATTGGCGAGTCCAGCGCCCTCTGCATTCCCACTGCGATGTACGGGCACCCCATGGTCGGTCCAGGAGCGGGCGCATGGCGTTTCATCAGCGGACGATCGGCCGAGCCCATGTGCGAGCTGGGGTGGACGTCCATGGGAGTGCTGGAGCTCACCGCGCTGCCCAGCATCGATGAAGAACGTTGGGTTCCCTTGGTCCGAGAGACTGACGTCCTGCTGGTCGCAGGCGGCGACGCCCTGTACCTGTGCCACTGGATGCGGCAGTCGGGGCTGGCGGACATCTTGCCGTCGCTGCACGAGACGGTCTGGGTGGGACTGAGCGCCGGGAGCATGGTGCTGACCCCCCGTATCGGGGAGGACTTCGTCGGCTGGAGGCCGCCCGCGGGCGGCGACAGAACGCTGGGAATCGTCGACTTCTCGATCTTTCCGCACGTGGATCATGAGGAACTGCCGGACAACTCCATGGCCAACGCAGACCGCTGGGCGGACGGGATCCCAAATCCGGCGTATGCGATTGACGATCAGACCGCCATCAAAGTGACCGACCGCACCGTCGAAGTCGTCTCCGAGGGGCACTGGAAGCGGTTCACCCCCAGCCCGTAAGCAAGCGATCGGGCTGGATGACAACGCTGACACCCGTCGAGGGACACGCGGGGCAGCCCCGTCATCTCGAACACTTCGACTGGCCAGTGCGCACAGACGCTGAACGCGCTCCCTGATTCCTTTCTGCAGTCAGCGCAGTGGCATCGACGGACGTGGAGCGGGTCACCGCTCACGCTGTAGCGGATTGCTCCGCAAAGGCATCCACCGGTGCGCACCTCTCCTTCGACGGCGCCACCCAGCACGACGAGAACCCACACTAGGGAACCCCTACCGGGCGAAACGGCCTCCGGGGTGACATTCGCTGCATGCGGGTTATGCGTCGGTCGTCAGGGGTATTGCCGAACTGAGGAGAGCGGAGCGAAGTAGAGGAGGGGCGGTGACAGATCGCATCGCGACTGCAGAAGCCGAGATCCACGCCACACAAGGGGCAGAACCGTTTAGTGGTCTCGGGGAGCTGGAACGTCGCGCGGAGCTGGCTTGGGTAGGCGAGAACCTGACATTGGTTCGGCGGTCCGCGTTCGGGCAGCGGATCCTGTACTGGAGCCTCGGCTCGGCTTCAGTGGTCGGCTTGGCGGCGTATGTCGGTGGCTACCTGATCAAGTCGTCGACGACAACGGGGCCTCTTGGACTGGTCGGCGATCTGCTCTATACGCTCGGTTGGGCGCTCTGGACCGGTGTCGTCGTGGTCGTGTTCCTACAGATCATCCCGGAGTCGAAGCAGCGTGGATACAGGGCGTTGCTCGATGCCTATGAGGCAGCTCTCCGCGAGGAGGCGAGAGCCCGAAGCGACGAAGATCGCCCCATTGACCGCTGAAGCTCCGACCTCGGAAAGGCGGTGCAGCATCGTGAGCACGGCAAGCGGGACAGCTGTACAGGGACATGTCGAGGAGGGTTGGGGGAAGGTCGCCGATGCCTTCCGAGCGAACTTCGGAGGGAACCCCGGCGAAGTCGGCGCGGCGTGCTGTGTCTACGCGGACGGCTGCCCAGTCGTCGACGTGTGGGGCGGCCTCGCCGACAGCGGGGCGAACCGGCCGTGGAACAAGGACACCATCGTCGCCGTCGCATCCACGACCAAAGGCGCCACCGCCATCTGCGCGCATCTGCTGGTGCAGCGCGGCGAGCTGGATCTGGACGCCCCGGTGGTGAAGTACTGGCCGGAGTTCGGCGCTGCAGGCAAGGAGCAGATCCCGGTGCGCTGGCTGCTCTCCCACCAAGCCGGCCTACCCGTCGTCGACGGACCGCTGACCTTCGATGAAGCCTGCGCCTGGGACCCCGTCATCCGGGCGCTCGAGGCGCAGAAGCCGGAGTGGCAGCCGGGCACCGAGCACGTCTACCACAGCATGACCTTCGGGTTCCTGGTCGGGGAGCTCGTGCGGCGGATCACGGGCAGGTCGCTCGGTACCTTCTTCGCCGAGGAGGTCGCAGCCCCGCTCGGGCTGAGCGCCTGGATCGGGCTGCCCGAGGAGAAAGAGGGACTGGTGGCCCGGGTCGAGTACGCCGCTCCGTTCACGATGGAGGAGATGACCGCCGGGATGATCGAGACCACCGGCCTCGATGAGGAGACGGTCATCGCCTGGATGAACGCCGTCTGGGGCCCGGACTCCGTGCAGGCCCGCGCCGGTGAGCTCGGTGGCGCCCTCGACCCCACCAGCGACTACATGAACACGCGTGCCTGGCGCGCTGCCGAGTTCCCCGCCGCGAACATGTACACGAACGCTCGATCGCTCGCGCGGATGTATGCGGCCACGGTGAGCGAGGTCGACGGTGTGCGACTGCTGGATCCGGCGACGGTCGAGAGGATGACGGTCGTCCAGACCGACAAGACGCGAATGAACGGGCTTCCGCCCGGACTGGAGATTCCAGCCGACCGCTCCTTCTACATGTCGCTCGGGTTCTGGCGGGCCTGCCCGCCGATGCCCTGGGTCGGGCCTGGCTCGTTCGGCCACCCCGGCTCCGGTGGATCGGTCGCCTGCGGCGACCTCGATTCCGCTGTCGGCTTCGGCTATGCAACGAATCTGTGGTCATTCCGGATTGGTGAACCACGGGCGTCGAACCTGGCTGCGGCGGTCGTGGCGTGTCTCGGGTAGGGGGCGACGGGACAGAGCCTCGCGAGACTGTCGAGCAGCTGGTTGCGAGGTACGGGTTCCGGGCGCGGTGAGTGGGCGTTCCCGAGGACGGCCGGATCGAGGCTGAGGCGGCCCGCAGCCGACTCGGTCGCGTCGAGATGACGGCATCTCGTTCGAGCAGCAGGACTCCCCGTGCGCCATCGTGCGGGAGTGTTCTGAGGAGTTGCGCCCATCGGCTCTCTACTCCAGCCGAACTCCGCACACCAGCGGCGCCTTAGAGGAGTAGGATGGTTTGAACTGGCCCTGCTGCCAGAACCCCGGCCGAAAGCCCGCAACCTCCCGACGCGCTATGGCGCGCGAGACGAAGGAGCCCAGGCGAACAGGATTCGACTTGCAGGGCCAGCTCTCGTTGTTTCGAGCAGCCGTTGCGGAGCGGACGGCTTGGAGGTCCTTTGAGCAAGAGCTCCGACAAGCCAAAGAAACAGCAGAAGCAGAAGCCGCAGAAGACGCTCAAGCAGCGCCGTAGCGAGAAGCGCGCGGCCAAGAAGTTCGGATCAGATCCGTTTCTCCCGGCAGACAAGTAGAGCCTCGCGGCTCGTCTGTGGCCTGTCGCTCGAGCGATGCGAGACTGTCATGAGGCTCGGAGTGCGTGGAGACCTCGAAGGATGCCGACGTGCCTCGCGAGCCGCTGACGCTCGTCGTTCAGCTTCCTGAGTTCTCGCAACTCGATCTTGCTCAGGGACGGCCAACTGCGGAAGAGCAGTGACATGCGTTCATCACGATCGCGTCTCGCATCGCGAAGCTCGTTCGCGTCGAGCCGCGTGAGGTTCTGGGGGAGGCCCGCGATCACCTGGAGCACCGCTCTCAGCGGCCCCACGAGCCGGCACCGAACGGCGATGGGGCCGGGCCCCTGCGGAGTTGCCCCAGCCACTTCCGAATCCGCGCGGACAAGCTACGCGTGACCTGCATCAGCACCTCGCTTCCGCCGCCCTCGGCGCAGTGGCCAGTGAGGTCAACGCGGAAAGAGAGGCTCGGGAGACGCAATGGTAGCCGTTCGCCGAAGGCTCGGTGCCCGACGCGTCGGTGCCGGACGCCGCGCGCGTAGGTCGAGCGACGAGCCGATTGCCTGCTCGCTGGCTCGTCCGGCGCGCTCGCTTCAATCGTCCCGATGATTAGCGGCGAACGAGCACTGAAGATCGAGAAGCAGCTGGCACAACTGCTCGACGTCGAGGTCGATGAGCTGCACGACTACCTCGCCGGCAACATCCGGACGAGCGGCACTCGCCGGACAGGCTTTCGCTTCGTCCGCGGAACGCATGGCGGCCACTACGTTCGTGACCGCGAGGGAACCGACATCGCCCCGGCCGGCGTGTCCGTCCGCTGAGATCCCCGCCCGGCCGAGGAGTCATCGCGAGCGGCCGCGTCAGGATGTGTGTGCTGCAGCGTCCGGGTCGGACGTACGGCGGAACCTCAATGTCCGCAGCGTGAGCAGGATTGCCGCGAAGCCCACGATGACGTTCACAAACGTGAGGGTTAGTTTCATGCCGACGCTGAAGGCCAGAAGCGCCGACCGCGAGGCGCTACCGCGGAGGGTGTAGACGAGGAGCGCCTGCTGTGTCCCGATCCCACCGGGGCTGATGGGCACGAGCGTCGCGAGGCTCTCCGCCGCCTGCACCAGCAGCACGTTGCGGACTGACTGCTCGATCCGAAACGCGCCGAGCATGAACCAGATCGTCGCGAGGCGAAGCGCCCACTCGGCGAGCTGCCAGGAGACAACAGTGCGGAGCCACCGCGCAGGAGTGCGGACGACGGTGAATGCCTGGCGGACACGCTGCCTGAACTCGGCGACGTTGGCACGGACCCAGGCGGCGAGGGCGATGAGGCCGAAGGCGAGGATGAGGAGAGCGACCTCGGCGACGGTCCCGTGCCGGAGAAACCATGCGAAGTCGAAGCTCGGCAGGTACGGCAGCACGTCGAGGCTCGGCAAGACGCCCTGCGTCACCGCCCAGGAGAACAGAGCGATCACGCAGAGCGCGTCGACGATCGCCAGCACGAGGCTCGAGCTGACCAGCGTCGTGTACGTCGACCCTTTGATCGCACGGTGCGCCAGCGTGAGGCGAAGGACGTCTCCGATGCGGGCGGGGAAGAGCGCGTTGACCCCCGCGCCTGCGACCCACGCGGCGTACAGAGGAAGCCAGCCGACGCGTGTGTCGGGATAGGCGGCCACGAGGACGTTGCGCCACGCACGGCTCGCGCACACGGTCTTCGCCAGGTGACAGCTGAGCGCAAGCGCGAGCGCCACGCGATGGACAGAGGCAAGGTAGTCCCAGAACGCCGAGACGCCATCGAGCACGGTTTCCACGCGCTCACGCTATCCATGCGACACGCGACCGCCCGCGAGGGAAGCCCGCGAACAACGACCTCACCGGGCTCGATGTTGCCGGGGTGTGGACGCGTCCTAGGCTGACCAAGCCGAGTTGACGGCCCGCTGAGCGCGGAGTGATCATGCCGACACGTGGATGACTACGAGGTAGTTGCCGAGGAGTTAAGCCAGCTCGAAGAAAAGTGGCGCGCCCTCGAGGGGCGCGTGGCCGAGGTGGAGAGAGTGAACGCGCGGCTCGAGGAAGCCGCTCTGACCACAGCCCGTGCGCTGGGAGAGGTCTCGCATCACTGGGACGCGGTTTACGACGCTATGCGCCGAGGCAGAGTCGAGGACGAGATCTCGTCGGAGCGCGACCACGATGCGGCTAAGGCGCGCCGCGGCGAGTCATCGGAATAGGCCATAGGGCCGGTGCTACGTTTCGAAGCAATGGTGACACCCGACTTGGACAGCGAACACGACGCCTGTCCGAACTGCGGGTCACGCGTGGAATCCTCGATCAGCGCTCCGGGCGACGAGCCACTCCGTGAAGCGACGGAGCGGCGCTGCCCGAACTGCGGGAAGGCCCTACGGCGAGAAGTCGGAGGTGAATGGACGGTCAACGCGGCCGAAGCCATGCCGGTCGAAGATTGGGGAGCCGAGGGCGGCGCGACACCGTAGCCTGTCCTGGGTCGCTCCTTCGAGCCCCGCGAGCGAGGCGACCGTGCTGACGCTGCAGGCCGGCGCGCAGCGGATCGAACTCGTGGCCTGCGCGGCAGCCGTCGTGCCGATGGGTGTCGGCGCCAAGCCCGTGTCGCTCGAGTCCTAGTAGCGCCCGACTCTCGAAGATGCGCGTGTTTGGCGGTGGGAAGCGTGACTATCGAGTACCGTCGTCTCATGGAAGACGCTGATCGTGAGGTGCTCGAGTTCGTCGGCGATCAGGGCAAGACGCCCGAGCAGATTGCCGACCGCTTTCCGGAGTTCGACTTAGAGCGCCTCGTTCGAGCCCAACTAATTCGGCCGCGTCGGACCAACCCTGTCGGGACGCACCCGGGCCGCACTGCGCCAGCGCCCGACCCGACGTTCTATGTGCTCACGTCTCGCGGAGCCGAGGCAATTGGCCTCGATCAGCACACGCTTCACTCGGATTGTGACTGCCCCTCTCGCCCGGGCGGGCCTATCGGGCTGGTGAGGAGATCACCCAGCTCGGCGAAGGCCACGGAGCTGGATGACCGACTCTCCCCGATGACGTCACCCGTCCCGTAAGCGTTCGCGGCGGGGGAGAAGGCAGCCTAGGCGCAACGGCCAAGGAGGCTGCGCCAGCGTGCGGCAATGTCCCCCGACGGGGACGCTGCGAGTAGGCCGGACGGTGCGTTGGGTTCCGTCAGCGCCGTTCCCGTCGCTCGGAGCGCCACCGGCGCAGTCGCATCGAAGAGCTAGCTGGTCGAGAGACCTCGGCATCGATTGATGCGAAGCGATGACTTCGCCTCGCGGCGGGAGTCGTACCTTCGGTAAGAGGTTGATTGGTGATAACGCCGCCCACGATCACGCCGCTGCTCGTGGCCGACCTGCTCGCCGAGGGCGAGCGGATGCCGGTCTACGTGCACGTCATCGACCATCCCGATGCGCGCGTGCTGGTCGACACCGGCATGACGGAGCTGCACCCGGCGGTGGCCGACCTCGATCCCCGCCTCCGTCCACTGAGCAAGCAGGACTTCGACCTCGCGGGCATCGACATCGTCGTCAACACACACCTGCACTTCGACCACTGCGGCGGCAACCACCTCTTCGCCGGCAGGCCGATCTACGTCCAGCGTCGGGAGCTCGACGACGCGCGCAGCGAGGACGACTACACGATCCGCGAGTGGGTCGAGGCGCCCGGCGTGCGCTACGTGCCGGTCGACGGCGAGCTCGAGCTGCTTCCGGGGCTCCGGCTCGTTCCGGCGCCGGGCCACACACGCGGCATGCAGGTGGTCGTCGTCGAGACTGGCGGGCGACCGCTCGTCGTCGGCGGCGACGTGGCGGTTTGGTTCGGCGAGCTCGACGAGCCGCACACCGAAGGCCAGCTGCGGGTGCGCGCGCTCGACCCCGAGCTCGTCTGGCTCGCGCACGAGCACGAGCCCTGGCGGCCGCGCACCATGTAAGGCGCGCCGCAATGCCTATGGCCCGCGGTGACCTACAAGTGGGCGTCCTCTCGAACACAACGATCGGACGGCGGATCGCCGGCAGAAGCGGACGGCGACCAAATCGAGCCTCCGTCGCGCTAGGTTCGCTCGGGGAGTGTGTGTTGCGGTGCGCGAGTGCGCGGAAATGTCCCTTGAGCGCGACCCTTCAGACGACGGTGGCATCCGCCCTGCTGGGGTACTGGCGATATCGTCGTCGATGGCTAGCGTCGGGATGCGTTGGAGACAACATCCTCGGAAAGGAGATGACCCTGAACAGAGCGTCGCTGAGGGCCGTGCAGGATCCACTGAAGAAGCACTATCGAGAGCACCCGGACGCGGCATTCGCGACGCTCCGTGCGTCCGGTGAACTCGGCGAAGGCATCACGTGCTCGGTGCAGGCGGGCCGTGCCCTCGCGACGGCTGGGCTTCATCCAGCAACCGGAGGTGACACCTCCACGCTCTGCTCGGGTGACCTTCTACTGCAGGCACTCGTTGCTTGTGCCGGTGTGACGCTGCGAGCTGTCGCAACCTCTCTCGAGCTGTCGATCCCAGTCGGTCGCATCCATGCCGAGGGAGATCTCGACGTCCGAGGCACACTCGCCGTCGACAAGGATGCGCCCGTCGGCTTCCAGTCGATCCGGATGCGCTTCGAGTTGGAGACAGACGCAACCGAGGAGCAGCTCGACACGCTGCTTCAGTTGACGGAGCGGTACTGCGTCGTCTACCAGACGCTCGCGCATCCCGCTGCTCTGTCATCGAACTGGGTTCGTTCGTAGTCCACCGCCCCGCGCCGCGAGTCTGCTGCACGCAGGTTGGCGTATGGACCCGGCGACAGCGCCTTCGGCTGCCCGAGCGTGCTCTTCCTTGAACGATTAGCCGGCTGCGCGGAAGTGCTCGATCGTGGTGCGCACGCCGTCGGCGAGCGGAGTGAGCCTGATCGGGCCGATCAGGCGCTCGAGCTGACGGCCTTCGAGCGCCTCCGGAAAGGGCAGCTGCCCCTCCTCCCAGAAGACCTTGCCCGCGACCGCGGGCGCAGCGGACTCGATCGTGTCGACGACCTCCTGCATCGTCGAGGGCACGCCCGGGAGGTTCGCGACGTGCGCACCGTCGGTCGCTGCCCTCGCGGCCAGCGCGAACGCTCTGCCGACATCGGGAGCGAAGTCGTACTGCGCCGTTCCGCCGTAGGCGATCGTGAATCCCTCCCCGCGGGCGGCGGCCTCCATGGCCAGGGACGGCCCCGACGTGAGCCCCTGGTCGCGACCGGGCCCGTACACCACGTACGGCCGTATCCCGATCGAAGCGACGTCGTCGTCGTGCCAGTACACGCGGGCCGTCCCCTCGTTCGCGAGCTTGAACACACCGTAGAGCGTCGAGGGCTCGTGGCCGCCGGACTCGGGCGCGGGCGAACGATCCGTCGCGTTGTAGACGGCGGTCGAGCTCGCGTAAGCGAGGCCTCGGATCCGGTTGAGCCGTCTCTTGATCGCCTCGAACACGACCACGGTCCCGTGCACGTTCACGCGCGCACCGCGCTCCGGATCCGCGCGGACGAACGGCACCTGCATCGCCGCGAGGTGGACGACGTTCGTGACGTCGTGCTCGTCGAGTACGGCGCCGACCGCCGCCGCGTCGGTCACGTCGCCTTCGACGAGGGTGACGCGCGAGCGCTCATCTTCCGACAGCACGAGTCGAAGACGAGCGTCGTCCGTGCCGAGGTCGAAGCCGACGGGCTCCTCGCCTAGGCCGACGAGCGCCTTCAGCGTCCACGCGCCGAGGCAGCCGAGGGCACCGGTGACGAGCGTGCGCTCAGCCAACCGGGGCGTCCCGGTGGACGGTGACGGACTCGGTGGAGGACTCGATCGCCGCGCGCCCCTGCTCGTGCGGCCCCCAGGCGCAACCTTTGACCGCGCCGATGGCTGCGCCGATCGCGCTCGACGCGCACGTGACGAGAGCCACTCTCTCCGAGAACCTCTCTGCGTCGGCCATGGTCAGCAGCGAAGCCTAGAGTCTCGGCGGCGCGACGTTCGACTCCAGGAGCGACTTCCCGCTCGCAGGCGCTCCCCAGGCTATTGTGAGGAGACGCGTTCGTCATTCGGTCTCGCCTCAGGGCGCTTCCGAGCGTCGGGCTCGAGCCGCGGATCCGTGCTTACGTCGACGGATCCATGACTTACGGACACGGAGTGATTGATGGCGACGAAGCGGCAACAGACGATGGCGAAGATCACGCGTGAGCGCGCAGTCAGGGAAAAGCGCGAGCGGAAGCTCGAGAAGAAGCGCGCCGCCGCTGCAGAACGCCGGGCAAAGGCCGACGGCACATGGGTACCGCCCGAGGACGAGCAGGAAGCAGAGCAGGAAGAGGACGAGCAGGAAGCAGGGCAGGAAGCGGAAGCCGACGAGTGACGCTCGGCGGCGGGTGACTCAGGCCTGCTCTTCGATCCGCATCATCCCGATCGAGACGATGGTGCGGTGCCGGGCGAATGCATGATGCCCCGCCTGGAGCAAGTACTGATCCGCGTCGACCATGCGCCGGTAGACGTCGAGCGGCACCTTCACGAGCCGCTCGCAGTCCGGTCTCGTGCACTCGCATTCGAGCTCGACGAGACCTTGTGCGTCTTCCTTCGGCCTGGTCGCGGCGAGCGTGCGATTCGCCGATCGCCGTGCGACGCGATGTGAGATTCCCTCCTCATCCGTCGCCGAGTGCTCCTCTGCCGATGCGGCCATCGCGCCTCCTCATGCCATGAACGGATAGGGAGGGCGCGTGCCGCGGCGCCTTCGGTATTCGTCCGATTGTGCGCTCAGTGTACGCGCCGCCGCCCGGGCACTCTCCGGCCCGGAGCGTCGCGACTGCTACCCTCGGGCCTACGGACGGCGCCGTCGTCCCGTGAGGTTTGACTTCTTCGGTTCCTCCTGTGGGTCGAGGTAGACGGATCTCGACCCAGCACTACCTAGGAGTTGAATCGAAATGCAGCAGTCTTTCTCCGATCTCGGCGTGTCCGCGCGCATCGTGCGCACACTGTCCGAGCGCGACATCCACGCGCCGTTCCCGATCCAGGAGCGCGTCCTCCGAGATGCGCTCGGCGGCCGGGACGTTCTCGCCAAGGCCCCGACCGGGTCCGGCAAGACGATTGCCTTTGCAATACCGCTCGTCGAGCGGCTCGAGCTCGGCGATGCACGCCCTTCGGCGCTCGTCCTCGTTCCGACGCGCGAGCTCGCGACGCAGGTCGCGGTCGAGATCGCCTCCCTCGCGCCAAGCGGCGTCGAGGTCGCGACGGTCTACGGAGGCGTCCCGCTCCACGCGCAGGCCAAGCGTGCTCGGCGAGCGCACATCCTCGTCGCGACGCCCGGACGGCTCAACGACCTCCTCGAGCGCAAGGCGATCGCCCTCGACGGCGTCTCGGCGCTCGTCCTGGACGAAGCGGACCGCATGCTCGACATGGGCTTCAAGCCTCAGGTCGACCGCATCGTTCGGCGACTTCCGCGCGCGCGGCAGACCATGTTCTTCTCGGCAACCCTCGACGCGACCGTCGGCGAGCTCGCCCGCGCGTACACCTCGAATCCCCTCCGCTGCGAGGCCGCTCCGGAGCATGCGATCCCGGGCGTCGAGGTCGAACACCGATTCGTTCCCGTCAAGCACGAGGACAAGGTGGCGACGCTCGCCGAGCTGCTCGGAGAGGAGCGCGGGCTCGCGCTCGTCTTCGTGCGCACACGTCGCGGCGCGGATCGGCTCGTGCAGAAGCTCGCGTTCCACCAGATCGACGCGGTCGCGCTCCACGGCGACCTGAACCAGCGACAACGGGAGCGCGCACTCGAGCGGTTCGGGGGCGGGCACGCCTCGACGCTCGTTGCGACCGACGTCGCTGCGAGGGGGCTCGATCTCGTCGACATCACGCACGTCATCAACTTCGACCCGCCGGCAGAGCACGCGGGCTACGTTCACCGCGTCGGCCGCACGGGGCGTGCGGGCCGCGGCGGCGTCGGGATCACGCTCGTCCTACCCGACCAGCAGGCGGATGTCAGTCGCGTCGCTCGGCTTGCCGGGCACACCGAGCAGTTCGCCTCTGGAGGAATGGCGGTGGCGCCACCGCGCCGTGTCTACTCCTCGCGCCGCGGTCAGTCGAAGTGGGGCGCGCCGTCGCGCCGTCGCAAGATCTGAGCCACCGCGCGCCCTCGATACGGGTACCGAAACCACGAAGCCGCCCTTGTGGGCGGCTTCGTGCTCGGGCGCAGGCGACGCTACTGGGCGACGGGCTTGCTCGACCAGAGTCGGACGGTGAGGAGGAGTCCGAACGCCAGCGCCACTCCGATTCCGATCGCAACGGCAACCAGGTACCAGTCGATCGACGAGTCGCTGCCGCTCGTGGCAGAGACGTCCTCGGTCGGCCCCGACGAGACCGGTTCCGCACGCTCGTGCGCGTCGCGGTACGTCGGCATGCTCGAGGCGGCGGTCGCCGCCGTTGCGAGCTCGTTGGCGCGGAAGTACGACACGGCCTCGGAGACCGGAAGCGAGCTGGTGGCCGCGGTCGACAGCTCGTTGGCATGGAAGTACGCGACGGCGTCGTTCGTCGGCGATCCGGCCAACCGGCCCTCGCCGAAAGCGGTGGGGGCCGTGACCGCGAGGGCGATCGCCGTCGCCATGATCGTGAGTGAGAGTGCTGCCTTCATCGTCTGTCTCCTCCTCGTCCGGTGCGATCGCCTCGTGCGGTCGCTGTGACGGCAGCGTCGCGCGGCGCGGAAAACGCTCGGGGTGACCGGCGGTAAAGAGCCGGCTAAGCGCGTTTCCTCCCGCCGAGGCCGGCTGTTAGCGTCGCCCGATGGAGTTCCGGATCCTCGGCCCGCTCGAGATTCGCGAGGACGAGTACGCGATCGAGCTCGGCGCCGGAAGCCGCGCGCGCTTCTCGCGATCCTCCTGCTGAGCGCCAATCGCGTCGTCTCCTCCGATGCGCTCATCGAGTCGCTCTGGGGAGAGCGTCCGCCCGGCACGGCGACGAAGGCGCTCCAGGTGTACGTGTCGCAGCTGCGTAAGACGCTCGGCCGCGAGCGAATCGTTACGACCTCGCCCGGCTACGAGCTTCGACTAGAGCCCGACGAGCTCGATGTCGATCGCTTCGAGCGTCTCGCCGCAGGCGCCGAGTACCGCGACGCGCTCGCACTCTGGCGAGGCGCACCGCTCGCGGAGTTTGCGTACGAGCCGTTCGCGCAGTCCGAGATCGCGCGTCTGGAGGAGCTCTGGGCGGCAACAGTGGAGTTGCGGATCGAGGCGGATCTCGCCGACGGCCGTCATGCCGGCGTCGGTCGGCGACCTGGAAGCGCTCGTTCTGCAGTATCCGCTGCGCGAGCGGTTTCGCGCTCAGCTGATGCTCGCTCTCTATCGCTCGGGGAGGCAGGCAGACGCGCTCGAGGCCTATCAGGCAGGTCGATCGCTCCTTTCGGACGAGCTCGGGCTCGAGCCGGGACCGGAGCTCCGGGAGCTCCAGCGCGCGATCCTCGCCCAGGACCCAGCGCTGGACCTCGCCGCGCCAAGAGAGCAACTTGCGGCCGACGTCGATGACGCCCTTATGCCCGCGACTCCGACGCGGCTCCGCGAGACACGCAAGACGGTAACCGTCTTCTCGGGCGATCTCGTCTCTTCCGCGAGCGATCTCGATCCCGAGTCCGTCCGGCAGGCTCGCTGCCCGGGGGTACGAGGAGCTCGTTCCCGTTCTCGAAGCGCATGGTGCGACCGTCGAGCGCTCGCTGGGCGGTGCCGTGACCGCGGTGTTCGGTGTTCCCACGACCCACGAAGACGACGCGATGCGCGCGGTCCGCGCAGCGGCCGAGATCCGGGATCGACTGAACGCGATCCACGGCGAGCTCGTGGACGCCTGGGGCTCGGCGCTCCGGCTCCGGGCCGGTATCGCAACCGGCGAAGTGGTGACCGGAGGCGTCGACGGCCCGTCGCATGCGATGGGAGAGCCCGTTCGAACGGCCATCCGGCTGCAGCAGAGCGCAGCGCCAGGCGACGTCCTGCTCGACGTACGGACGTTGCGCGTCGCGCGAGACATGGTCGAGGCGGAGGTCGTCGACGGCTACGCGCATCTCTCGGCGATCGAGCCGATCGGGGGCCGTGCAGTCGTCTCGCTTCGACGCTCCGATGGTCGGCCGCAGCCGCGAGCTCCGTCGGCTCCAGGACGCATTCGAGCAGGCGGACGGAGATCGGTCGTGCCAGCTCTTCACCATCCTCGGCGGCCCCGGAGTCGGAAAATCGCGCCTCGTGCACGAGTTCGTCTCGTCGGCGCCGCCAGGCGCCGTGGTCGCGCGCGGTCGATGTCTGCCGTACGGGGAGGGGATCTCGTACTGGCCTGTTCTCGAAGCCGTACGGGATGTGGTCGAGCTCGACGATACGGCCTCGCCCGCGGAAAACCTCTCCCGGCTGAGGAGCCTCCTCGCCGTGTCGCCGGACGGGGAACGGGTGGCGTCACGGCTCGGCGAAGTCTTGGGGCTCGCCGTAGCGCGCGAGCACCGCGGACGAGATCGGGGGCGCCGTTCGTTGCCTTCGTCGAGTCGATCGCTCACAGCCGCCCTCTCGTGCTCGTGTTCGACGACATCCATTGGGGCGAGCCGACGTTCCTCGACCTCGTCGATCGCCTTGCGGACACGCTCAGCGACGTCCCGGTCTTGGTGGTCTGCATCGCGCGGCCCGAGCTCCTCGACGTCCGGCCGGGTTGGGGCGGTGGGAAGTTGAATGCGACCTCCGTCCTCCTCGAGCCGTTGTCCGACCAGGAGAGCGAGACTCTCCTCGACACGCTCACAGGCAGTGCCGAGCTCGACGGCAGCGCGCGCCAGCGGATCGTCGATGCTGCCGGTGGCAATCCGTTGTTCGTCGAGGAGCTGCTTGCGCTCGTCCAGGAGGGTGCGACGGGCTCGGACTCCTCGAGATTCCTCCGACCATCCAGGCGTTGCTGGCGACTCGCCTGGAGCGGCTGCCGGATGACGAGCGGCTCGCGATCGAGGCGGCGTCCGTGGAGGGCAAACTGTTCCACGAGGCGTCGGTCGCGCAGCTGACGTCGACCGACACCACCTCGACGCATGAGGTGCTGATCGCGCTCGTCCGACGTGGTCTCGTTCGTGTCGAGACCCCGGTCTTCAGCGGTGAGGTGGCATTCCGCTTCCGCCACCTGCTCATCCGCGACGCGGCCTATGAGTCCATCCCGAAGGAGGTTCGGGCAACGCTCCACTCGCTGCACGCCGGGTGGCTCGAGCGCGAGATCGAAGAACGGACGCTCGAGCTCGACGAGATCGTCGGCTACCACTACGAGCAGGCGTTCAAGTACCGCGCTGAGCTCGGCCCGATCGACGAAGCGACGCAGGGAGGTCGGCCGAGCGGCCGCGACGCGGCTCGGCGCAGCCGGCCGGCGAGCACTGCTGCGGAGCGACGGCCCAGCCGGTGTCAACCTGATCTCACGAAGTGTAGCGCTGCTCTCTCCCGACGATCCGCTCCGCGTCGAGCTGATCCCGAGCGTTCGCGTCGTCCAGGGTCTCCCCGACCTGACCTGGGCGGATCGTGTCCTGACCGAAGCAGTCGAGGCAGCGGCCACCAGCGGCGACCGTCGGCTGGCTGCTCACGCGCTCGTGCAGCGTGGCTTTCTGCGGCTCTTCGCGGACGACGATGCATCAGCGCGCGAGCTCTTCGAAGTCGCCGAGCGCGCCATCGCGGTATTCGAGACCCTTGACGACGAGCTCGGCCTGGCACGCGCTTGGCGGCTGGTCGGTCAGGCCCACTATCTCGATCGTCGAGGTGGACGCGTGCGCTGAGGCCTCCGAGCGCGCGCTCGTCCATGCACGGCAAGCCGGCGATCGCTTCGAGGAACGAGAGATCGTCGAGTGGCTCGTGATCGCGCTCCTCTTGGGGCCGGCGCCCGCGAACCAGGCGTACCGACGCTGCGTTGAGCTGTTGGAAGCGGAGTGGGGCGACCCGCTGCTGTGCGCGGAGGTCGAGGGCGCAGCCGGGGCGCTGCTGGCGATGCTCGACCGACGCCCGGAGGCCGATGCATTGCTCGAGCGCGCCCGAGAGACGATGCGGGACGCGGACGAGTGGATCTGGATCGTGAGCTTCTGGCGCTCGTTCACGAACCTCTGGTACGGGGACCCGGGTGCCGCGGAGGAGGAGCTTCGTCCGGCGTACGAGGCGCTCGAAAGAATCGGCGAGCGGAGTCACTTCTCGTCGATTGCGCACGCCCTCGCGAGCGCGCTCTATGCACAGGGTCGATACGAGGAGGCCGACGAGTACACGCGCGAATGCGAGCGCGCTTCGCGTCCCAACGACGTGCATTCGCAGGTCCTGTGGCGCTCGATTCGCGCGAAGGTCCGCGCACAGCGCGGCGAGTTCGAGGAGGCGGAGCGCCTCTCCTCCGAAGCTGTCGAGTACGGCGTCGCGAGCGACTTCCTACACGCGTACGCCGACGCGCTCTGCGATCGGGCCGAGGTCCTCGAGCTTGCAGGCGAGATGCACGACGAGCGCGGAACTCACTCGAGCAGGCCCTCCGCGTCCAGGAGCAGAAAGGAAACCTCCTCGGAGCCCGGGCGACTCGTGCGCGACTGGAGAGTCTGGGCTAGCGCTACTTCGCGGCCGCGAGCTGTTCGTCGATCCAGGCGTCCGCCTCGGCCTGGTCGACGCCGCGTGTGACGCCGATCTCGCCCGAGAGGAGCTCGCGCGCCTTGAGGTGAAGGGCCCGCTCGCTCGTGGAGAGCTTCGTCGGCGTTCCGGTCGCCGTCTTGCCCTGCTCACGGCGCACGCCGTCGCGCACGATCTCCGCCAGTTCGAGCGGGTCGCCGCTGCGAAGCTTCTCCTGCGCGTGCTGCACCCGCTTCGACCAGATCTCGTCGCTCACGACCGCGTCCTGGCGCAACGCCTTCTGCACCTTCTTGAGATCCGCTTCTGTTGCGGGAGGGCGCAGCTGCTCCTGGGCGCGCGCGAGCGGGAGCGTGACCGAGAGGTCGTTGTTGAGCTCGACGATCACGACCTCGTCCTCGACACCGAGGATGACCTTCTTCTCCCGCGCGGCGACGCGACCGATCCCGTGGGGTGGGTACGCGACGATCGTGCCGACCTTCAGGTCCACGGCTCCAGCCTACCCTGCCGGCTGCTCGCGAGCTTGGCGCGGGGCCGCTCTAGCGCTCGAGGCCGACGACGAGCTCGCGCTCGCCGCCGCGCCACGTCATCTGAACGGAGCCGAGCCGCTTGATGAGCGCGAGAACACGCGGGTTGTCGCCGCACACGGTCGCGACCAGCTCGGTGATACCGGCCGCCCGTGCATCCGCAGCCAGCTCGCCCGCGAGGATCGACCCGATACGACGTCCCTGGTGAACGTCGGCGACCGCGAACGCGATCTCAGCCGAGGGGCCGCTGCGTACGAGCCGGGCGATGCCGACCGGCTTCGGGTCGCCGTCGACGTAGCCGACGAGCACGTGGTGGTTCGCGTCGACGCGCGCGAGGTTCGCGAGCTCGAGCTCCGACAGCCGCGGCTTCGCGCCGCAGAACCGACGCTCGCGCGAGCGCTCGCCGAGGCGCGCGAACAGCGCCGCGACAGTGCTCGTATCACCGGCTCGCAGCGGTCGGATCGTGAGGCCGTCGACGTAGCGGGAGTGCATGTGAGGATGGTCAACGCGCGGGACGGCCCGAAGCTTCCCCTCGACGGGCCATCTTGTTGACATGGCCCGAGCGGGCCATCAGACTGGCCGGGCCATGGAGCAGGACATCCGCTTCTGCGAGCTGGACGGGTGCCGGATCGCCTATGCGACCGTCGGGGAGGGCCCGCCTGTCGTGTTCGGCGCCAAGTGGGTGTCGCACCTCGAGGAGGAGTGGGACGACCCGCGCGCGCGGAGCTTCTACGAGGAGCTTGCCCGCAACCACACGGTCGTGCGCTACGACCGGCTGGGCGCCGGCCTCTCGGAGCGTGCGCTACGGGAGCCCGCCTCGATCGACCTCGACACGCGCGTTCTCGAGACCGTGATCGACGCGAACGGCGGAGGGCCGGTGACGATGTTCGCGTGCTCGTGCTCGGCGATCGTGACCGCGAGGCTGGCTAGCCGTTCGCCGGAGCTCGTCGACCGTGTCGTCTTCTTCGGAAGCTTCGTCTCGAGAGAGGACCTCCCGGAAGTGACCCGCCGCTCGCTCGTCGACTTCGTCCGGGTCAACTGGCCGCTTGCGGCGCAAATGCTCGCGGGACTCATCCTCCCGCACGCGAGTGGCGACGAGATCGCCGTTCTCAGCCGGCACAAGCGGCGCGCCGCGGACGCCGAGGCTGCCGCCGCGTTCCTCGAACTCGAGCTCTACTCCGATGCCCGGCCGTACCTCCCGGGCCTGACTGCCCCGGCGCTCGTCCTCCACCGGCGCGGGGATCGCACGGTTCCCATCGCCCGAGGCCGCGAGCTCGCCTCGCTGCTTCCGAACGCACGCTTCGTGGCGCTCACCGGCGATGCGCACCTCCCGCACGTCGACGATCAGCGCCAGGTCCAGCGAGCTCTCGCGGGCTTCCTCGACGACGCTCCCGACGTCGCGGGGAGCGGCGACTCGCCGCTGAGCCGACGCGAGGCGGAGGTCCTGCGGCTCGTCGCGGCGGGACTTTCGAACCGCGAGATCGCGTCGTCACTCGTGCTCAGCGAGCACACCGTGCACCGGCACGTCGCGAACATCCTGCGCAAGCTCACGCAGTCGTCGCGCGCAGCCGCGGCGGCGCAGGCGACGCGCCTGGGCTACATCTAGCGCGCGTCGGGGAGCCAGGAGAAGAGGTCGACGGGAACGCCGTCGGGGTCGCGTACCTGCGCGTAGCGCTGACCCCAGAACGCGTCCCACGGGTCCTTCTCGACGTCGAAGCCGGCGGACTTGACGCTCGCGTAGACCTGGTCGACCTCGGCCGGACTCGAACATTCGAACGCGAGGGCCAGCTGATTGCCGGTCTCGCGCGCCCAGTCGGGGCGGAAGCTCCTCACGACGTCCTCCGAGTCGAGCATGAAGCGGGTGCCGCTCGGCAGCGTCGCCTCGATGTGGCCGTCGTCATCCGGGAAGTCGAGGCCGAGGAGACGGTAGAAGGCGAGCGAGCGGGCCAGGTCGGCCGAGACGATGCCGATGGCGTTCAGCTCTGGCATGCGCCTACCCTACCGCCCGCTCGTACGATCCCGTCATGGCGCGCCTTGTGGTCCTGCTCCGAGGCGTCAACCTCGTCACGCGCAACCGCGTCTCGATGCCCGTGCTGCGCGACGCGCTCGCGGAAGCGGGATTCGAGGACGTGCGGACCTACGTGCAGAGCGGAAACGTCGTGCTGAGCACGAAGCGTGCTCCGAGGAGCGTCGCGAAAGCCGTCGCCGACGTCGTCACGGAGCAGTTTGGTCTCGACATCGGCATCGTCGTGAGAACGCGCACGCAGCTTGCGAAGGTCGTCGAGCGCGACCCGCTCGGGTCCGTTGTGACCGATCCGAAGCGCTATCAGGTGACGTTCCTCGACGGGAAGCCCGATGGCGCCGCTCTCGAGAAGGTGAAGGCGGCCGCCTCCGGCGGTGAGGAGGTCGTGTCCATCGGGCACGAGCTGTACACCTGGCATCCCTCGGGCATGGGACGCTCCAGGCTCGGGCGGTTGCTCTCCGGCAAGGCCCTCGGAGTCACCGCGACGTCCCGGAACTGGTCGACCGTGACTGCGCTCCTCGCCCTCGCGGACGAGGAGTAGAGCCCTACTCCTCGTCGCGCTCGGGCGCGTCGATCCGACGCCAGACGTGTCCGCGTCCCCAGGCGTCCTCTTCGAGGTCGGCGGGCGGCGGCGTCGCGAAGCTGAGGTGGTCGACGAGGCTCTCGATCGACCGCAGCGAAGCGGTCCGCGTCTCGCGGATCTCCTGTTCGCGGTGGGCGACGAGCGCCCCGGTGACAGCTTCGACGACCTGCGACGACGAGAACGGCCTGGGCAAGGCGACGATCGGGACGCGCCGCTCCTCGAGGATGCGCTGCGACGCCTCGGCCCGGTCGCGTCGGGCGGGATCGAAGACGATGACGTCGGGCTCGAGCTCGCGCGCGAGCTCGACGGCCTCCGCGCCGTCACCGGCGTGAGCGACGACGTCGAAGCCCGCGTCTTCGAGCGCGAGCCGGAGGTCGGCCCTCGTGACGGGGTCGTCCTCGACGGTCAATACGGATGGAGCTGAAGCCTGCACGGTTCGTTCCTCCTTGGGCGGAAATGAAAAAGGCCACGGCTCTCGCCCGCGGCCTCGTAGCCGAGCCGGGCGCACACACGGCGACCGACCCGGCCATGGTAGCCGACGTCCTCCTGCGGCCAGCGGCCGGTTACCGGACTCTCACCCGTCGTCTCCCAGCTCGCCGCGCTCCTCGTGCCGCCCGGCTCACCTGCGGACGGCGCGAGCTACGCTGGCCCGGTGAGCTATCGCACGATCGACGAGCTGGACGCGGCGCTTCGTGTGGCGGACTACCTACCCGACCGAGGGCTCGCGACGGCGCTCTTCCTCGGGCTCGCGCTCGAGAAGCCGGTGCTGCTCGAGGGTGAGGCCGGCGTGGGGAAGACGGAGGCGGCGAAGGCGCTCGCGACGGTGCTCGACGCGCGGCTGATCCGGCTCCAGTGCTACGAGGGACTCGACGTCTCGCACGCCGTCTACGAGTGGAACTACCCGCGGCAGCTGCTCCACATCAGGGCGGCGCAGGAGGGCTCGGTGTCGGAGGAGGAGCTGTTCGGCGCGGAGTTCCTCATTCGCCGGCCGCTGCTCGAGGCGATCGACTCCGACGAGCCGGTCGTGCTCCTCATCGACGAGATCGACCGCGCGGACGAGGAGTTCGAGGCGTTCTTGCTCGAGGTGCTCTCGGACTTCCAGATCACGATCCCGGAGCTCGGGACGATCCGTGCGCGGCGCAAGCCCGCCGTGATCCTCACGTCGAACCGCACGCGCGAGTTGCACGACGCGCTCAAGCGGCGCGCTCTCTTCCACTGGATCGGACACCCGTCGATCGAGCGCGAGGTCGAGATCGTGATGCTGCGCGTGCCCGGGATCCCGGAGCGGCTGGCGAAGGAGGCGGCTGCGTTCGTCCGTGGCCTGCGTACGCTCGATCTCGCGAAGCCGCCCGGCGTCGCGGAGACGATCGATTGGGCGCAGGCTCTCGCTGCGCTCGGCCGCGAGGAGATCGACGCCGAGGTCGTGGAGCAGACTCTCGGCTCCGTGCTGAAGTACCGCGAGGATATCGAGACGGTGCGTGACGAGACCCTCGTCGGCCTGATCGAAGAGGCTCGCGCGACAGCCAACCGATAGCGAGCAGATGCAAGGAGCGGCGATCGTCAGGCACGTCGTGACCTTCGGGCGGATCCTGCGCGAGGTCGGGATCGAGGTCGGCCCCGGGCGCGTGGAGGACGCCGTGCGCGGGCTCGCGGCGGTGGATCTCACGCGCCAGGACGACGTCTACTTCACGCTCCGTCAGACGCTCGTGTCACGGCACGACGAGCTCGAGCTCTTCGATCGCGCCTTCGTCGCCTGGTTCCTGCGCGGGCCGGTCGCGCCACTCGTCCGCCACAAGCAGACCCGCCAGTTCGCCGACCGCGTCGCGCGCGACACGCTCGAGCAGGACGCGGGCGGCGACGAGTCCGACGAGTCCTCGACCCCGCACGAGCTCGGCGCCTCCAGCCATGAGCTGCTGCGCGAGAAGGACTTCGCGGAGATGACGCCCGAGGAGTTCGAGCGCGTCCGGCGGCTCATGGCCGCGATCGCGCGGACGAGACCGCGCCGGCAGTCGCGCCGCCGCACACCCGACACGCGGGGAGACCGCCTCGACCTGCGCCGCCTGTGCCGCAAGTCGCTCCGCTCCGGTGGTGAGCCGATCGAGCAGTCGTGGAAGTCGCGGAAGACGGTGCCCCGCAAGCTCGTCGTCCTCTGCGACATCTCGGGCTCGATGGATGCATACGCGCGAGCCCTGCTCTTCTACCTCCACGCGATCGTGGGCACCGGCCACGGCGTCGAGGCCTTCGCGTTCGGCACGCGGCTCACGCGCCTCACGCCCGATCTCGCGACTCGCGATCCCGAGGCGGCGCTGGCCCGCGCGAGCGAGATCGCGGTCGACTGGGGGAGCGGCACTCGCATCGGCGGCTCGCTCGCCGAGTTCAACGCGATCTACGGACGGCGCGCGCTCTCGCGCGGCGCGGTCGTCGTCATCGTTTCGGACGGCTGGGAGCGCGACGATCCCGATCTCGTCGCACGGGAGATGGCGAAGCTCGCGCGTGCCGCGTATGCGGTCGTTTGGGTCAACCCGCTCAAGGGCAATCCCGAGTACCAGCCGCTCGCCGGGGGAATGCGCGCTGCGCTTCCGTTCGTCGACCGTTTCCTGCCCGGCCATAATCTCCGGAGTCTCGAAGAGCTCGGCGCAGTGCTGGCCGGCATCGAAAGGAGGCACGCAGCATGAAAGAGATCCTTCCCGAGATCGATCGCTGGAAGAAGGACGGCGAGAAGGTCGTCGTCGCCACGGTCGTGGCGACCCGGCGCTCCGCACCGCGGCCGATCGGCGCGAGCCTCGCCGTCTCCGAGTCGGGGAAGATGTGCGGCTCCGTCTCCGGCGGCTGCGTCGAGAGCGACGTCTTCGAGAATGCGCAGGAAGTGCTCGCGACCGGCGAGCCCAAGCTCGTCTCGTACGGCATCGACGACGACGTCGCGTGGAGCGTCGGCCTGCCGTGCGGCGGCGAGATCGACGTCTTCCTCGAGCGAGTGGAGTAGCGCGTGAGCCTGATCCACCGACTCGCGGACCTCCGCGAGTCCGAAGAGCGCGGGATCCTCTTCACCGCGATCGAGGGCGACGACGCCGGCACGAAGGTCCTCGTCCTCGAGTCGGGCGGGAAGGTGGGCGACGGCCTCGACGAGGCGGTCGCCCAGTTCGACGAGCTGATCCGACGGGGTCGCAACAGGCTCCTCACGCTGGGCGACGGTTCGAAGGTCTTCGCAGAGTGGTACGGCCCACCGCCTCGCCTCTTCGTCTACGGCGCCGTCGACACGGCGGAGGCGCTCGCGCGAGCCGCGAAGCTCCTCGGCTGGCACGTGATCGTCGCCGACGCGCGCGGGAAGTTCGCCACCCGCGAGCGGATCCCCTCGGCGGACGAGCTCATCGTCGAATGGCCGCAGGAGGCGCTCGCGCAGGTACAGCCCGACCATCAGACCGCGATCGTCGTCCTCACGCATGACGACAAGTTCGACGAGCCCGCTCTCATCGGGGCGCTCGAGACCGAGGCGTTCTACGTTGGGGCGCTCGGCTCGCGGCGGAACCAGGAGCGACGGCGCGAGCGGCTGCTCGAGGCCGGAGTCGCAGCGGAGGCGCTCGACCGGATCATGGGGCCGTGCGGCCTCGACGTCGGCGCGGACACACAGGAGGAGACCGCGCTTTCGATCCTCGCGGAGGTCCTGGCCGTCCGCGGCGAGCGCGAGGGCGGCTTCCTGAAGGACGCCAAGAAGCGCATCCACGTCGAGGTCGAATAGCGTGAACGCGACGGGCGGCCGGGTCGCCTGGATCGCGACCGCACCCGTGAAGGGCCTCCGGCTCTCGCTTCGCGAGGAGGCCGTGCTCGGACCGGCCGGAATCGAGGAAGACCGCGCCTTCTACCTCGTCGATGGGGAGGGGCATCTGACGAATGCCAAGCGGGCCGGCGGATTGCTCAGCGCCTCCGCGGAGAGCTACGGAAGCCGCTTGCGGGTTCGCCTCCCCGACGGATCGGCCGTCGACGGCGAGGTCGAGCTCGGCCAGCCGGTGGAGACGAACTTCTACGGACGCCCCGTGCGGGGGCGGATCGTGCACGGGCCGTGGGCAGAGGCGCTGTCGACCGTCGCGGGCGTGCCGTTGGCGCTCGTGCGCGCCGACGAACCCGGGGAGGGTCTCGATCGCGGACGCGAGGCTGCCGCGTCGCTCGTTTCGACGGCTGCCCTGGAGGCGCTCGCGCGTGCCGCCGGAATCGACGGCCCCGTCGACGGCAGGCGCTTTCGGATGACGCTCGGGGTCGACGGCATCGCGGCGCATGCCGAGGAGGGTTGGCTCGGCCGTCGTGTCGCCGTCGGCGAGGCAGTGGTCGTGCCTCGGGGAAACGTCGGCCGTTGTCGCGTGACGACGCTCGACCCGGAGAGCGGGATCCGCGACCTCGAGACGCTCGACGTCATCGCCGACTACCGAGCCGACGTCGAGACGACGGAGCCGCTTCCGTTCGGCGTCTGGTGCGAGGTCGTCGAGCCGGGGCGCGTCGCGGTCGGGGACGCGGTCGGGCCCGACTGAACGATGCGGCTCGTGACTCGGGCGAAACGCGCGTACTAGGATCGTCGGACCTTGGCGACGAGCAGCGAAGCAGGCCTTGGAATCGAAGCGAAGTCGGAGGCGATCTACGGTCTCGTCGAGCAAGGGTCGGCGGTCGAGCAGGTGGCGACCGGGTTCGTCTTCACGGAAGGCCCCGTCTGGCACCCGACCGAGCACTACCTGCTCTTCTCGGACCTCTCTGCGGACGTTCGCCGCAGGTACGAGCCGGGCGACGGCACCCTCCGCGAGGTGCTGCGCTTATCGAACAAGGGCAACGGCATGACGTATGACGCCGACCTGAACCTGCTCGTGTGCGAGCACGTCACGAGCTCCGTCGTGCGCGAGCGGCCTGACGGGTCGCGGGAGCTCGTTGCGCAGGAGTTCGAGGGAGAGGAGCTCAACAGCCCGAACGATCTCTGCGTGCACTCGAGCGGAGCCATCTACTTCTCGGATCCGTACTACGGTCGACTCTCCGCCCACGGTCATCCGCGGAGACGGCGGCTCGGGTTCCAGGGCGTGTACCGCGTGCCTCCGGAAGGCGGGCCGATCGAGCTCGTCGTCGATCGGGAGGACTTCGAGATGCCGAACGGGCTCTGCTTCGATCCGGAGGAGACGCGTCTCTACGTGGACGACACTCCGCGTGGGTGCATCCGCGTCTACGACGTCGCGAGCGACGGAACGCTCTCGAATGGAAGGACGTTCCTCGACGAGATCTACGGCGACGGTGCGAGCAAAGGCGCCGTGGACGGGATGAAGTGCGACGAGCGCGGCAACGTCTGGGTCACGGGGCCGGGCGGGATCTGGGTCGTCTCCCCGGATGGTGAGCATCTCGGCACGGTCCTCGTCCCGGAGAACACCTCGAACCTCGCCTGGGGTGGCGACGACTGGCACACGCTGTACGTCACCGCCACGAGCTCCCTCTACGCGATCGGGACCCTCGTGGGACCACGGCGCGAGCCGTTCATGGTTTGATCAGCGCGCCGGCGGCATGGTCGGCCGGTGACGGCTCGGAGGGTGGCCGTGGTCTGCGGCCAACGGTCGCCCTCCTCCGAGCCGCCGCGGCTCCGATCGAGAGCGTCCTGTGACCGGCGATCCCTACAACGCGTTCATCACCCACGTGGAGCCCACCGAGCCCGGGCCGGGGGTGCTCTCGGGAAGGACGCTCGCCGTCAAGGATCTGTTCGATACCGCCGGCGTCCGCACGACGTACGGCTCGAACCTCTATCGAGACCACGTTCCCGAGCGGAACGCGGTCGCGGTGCAGCGCCTCCTGGACGCCGGGGCAGTCATGGTCGGAAAGGCGCATCTGCCGGAGTTCGCGTGGAGCGTGCTGGGGCAGAGCGAGTGGTACGGAACCTGCCACAACCCGGCTCGGCCCGGCAAGACGACCGGCGGCTCGTCGAGTGGCTGCGGCGCGGCACTCGCTGCCGGGCTCTGCGAGCTGGCGCTGGGGTCGGACACGGGAGGCTCGATTCGGGTTCCGGCTGCAGCCTGCGAGGTAGTCGGACTGAAGTCGCAGTGGGGCCTCATCTCCGTGGACGGCGCGTTCCCACTCGTCCGCACCCTCGACACCGTCGGACCGATGGCTCGCAGCGTCCACGACGTCGCGCTCATGTGGTCCGTGTTGACGGGACGACCGGTCCCCGAGCCACGTCTCGAAGACATCGTCGTGGGGCTGCTCCGGCAGCCGCCGGGGATCGGGGACGGTCGAGAGACGGAGCGGAGCGACGCGGCGGAGGCCTGGGTGGCAGACCTCGAGAGACTCGGCGCCCAGGTGGTCGAGGCGCGCGTCCCGGAGCCGTCCGCGAACACCTGGCCACAGTTCCAGCACGAGGCGCTCCAATCTCATTCCGCGACGTTCCCGAGTCGAGCGGGCGAGTACGGCGAGGCGATGCGAAAGAAGCTCCGCGCCGCCCAGCGGGCAACGGCTGACGAGATCGAGGCTGCCTACCGCGCGATCGACGAGTGGCGCCGCTACGAGCCGGAGGTGGATCTGTTCGTCAGCCCGTGCATCGCCGTCGACCTCCCGGACGAGGACGCGGACGAGCTCGAGGTGCGCCTTCCGCTGACCTCCTTTCTCCGCTGGGTGAACCTCATCGGCTGGGCGGGTCTCGCCGTCGGAAACATGCAGCTCGTCGCGCCGCGAGACGAGGTGGTGCTCGCCGCCGGGCTCGCCTGGGAGCGAGGCTGACCCTAGCTAGCGGGCCCAGAACGCCTCGAACGCCTCGGGGTCACTCGGCAGCGCGAGCACCCGTCGAACGAGGCCGTGCTCGATGCGGAAGAGGAGCACCTGGTCGAGCTCGAGCGTTCTGCCGTGCCGCGTGCCGCGCGCACGGTAGAGGGCCGCGGCCCGGTCGTCGCTCGCGAGGACGTCGACCAGCTCCGAGCCGTACGTTCCGTCCGTCTCTCTCGAGAGCTTCGCGAGGAAGCGGAAGATCGACTCGCGGCCCTCGTAGGTGCCGGCCATGACGCCCCGGCCGGGAACCGACCACACGGCGTCCTCGGCGAAGAGCCCGCGGAGCGCGAGCCCCTCCTTCCGAGCGAATGCGTCGAAGATCCGCCGGACGATGGCCTCGTTCTCAACCGCGGGCACGGCCGGCCTCCCAGCGCGTGAGGAGACCGTCGACGTGACGGCGTTGCGCGTCGGTGAACGGGACGAGCGCCACGAGCCGGCGGACTTCCGCGGGGTCGTCGTTCTGGATCGCGGCCTCGAGATGTTCGCGCTGCGGAGTCGGCTGTCGCAGCTGGCGGCGGAGCCAGCGGAGGAGGCTCACGGCCGCTTGATCCGTCATGCGGCGCAGGCTACCGCGGGGTGAGCGTCAGTCTTCGGTGGTCTCGTCCGCGGACTCGTCGGCGTCCGACTCGCCTTCGAGCTCCAGCTCGCCCTCGACATCCGTGTCGTCGTCCGCGAGGCTGTAGGCGCTCAGGCGGTTGGACAAACCGGCCATCCAGCCGACCTCGGCTCCCTCGTCGCCGGGCTCTGCGGGCTCGGTCGAGCGCTTCGTCTTCTTCGGCTCGGCGCTCGGGCGAGCGCGCGGCGGACGCTTCTCACGCGGCTGCTCGTCATCGTCGCGCCTGATGGGGAAAGCGGTGGTCGGGGGGAAGTAGAGACCGGCCGCGGCCGCGTTCGACGTCGTCGGTTCCGGCTTCGCGCTCGTCGGAACCTTGAGCGGCGGTGCTGGAGGCGGCTCCACGGGCTCGGGCGGGGGCGGCCGGAGCTCGGGTGGAAGGTCGGGGTCGACGACGAAGTCGGGAAGCGGGCCCAGGTCCTCTTCCTCCTCGAGGTCCAGCACGGCTTCGACGGGTGTCGGCGGCGCATCCGCGTTCGGCCCGGGCTCGACGACGAACTCCGGGAGCGGCCCGAGCTCCGGCTCTGGCTCCGGCTCGGGAACGACGACCGGCGGCGGCCCGTCCGGCTCGTCGATCACGTACTCCGGCAGCGGTGCCGCGGCTTCGGGGGTCGCGCCGAACTCCGGCGTGTGCTCGGGCTCGGGCTCGAGCTCGGGCTCGGGAAGGACGACCAAGGTGGGCGGAGCGGCCTCGGGCTCCGGCTCGACTTCGGGCTCCGGAAGGATGACGGACACAGCCTCGACCACTGGCTCCGGTTCCGGCGCCACCAACTCGGCGACGGGCTCAGGCTCCGACTCCAGCTCCGGTTCTGGCTCCACCGCAGGGGCCGCTTCGGCGATCGGCTCCGGCTGCGGCTGATACTCCACGAACTCGATGACGAGCCTGGGCTCGACCTCGACCTCGGGCTCGGTCGACGACGGGAACAGCCTCGGCGACGGGCTCGGGCTCGACCAGTTCGACGACGGGTTCGAGTTCCGGTTCGGGTTCGACGGGAACAGCCTCGGCGACCGGCTCGGGTAGTGGCTGATACTCGACGAACTCGATGACAGGCACGGGCTCCGGCTCGGCCTCGACCAGCTCGACGACGGGTTCCGGTTCCGGCTCGGGTTCGACGACGGGAACAGCCTCGGCGACGGGCGGCTCCACGATCTCGACCACAGGCTCGGGCTCCGGCTCGATGGTCGGGGCGGCCTCGGCCACGGGCTCGGGGGCGACGATCGGGGGCGGTGGCGGGAAGACGTCGGAGACGACGGGCTCCGGGCTCGTATCCGGCACGAGCTCGACGGGCGCTGGTACGTCGCCGCGATCGACGCGCGGCGAGAACTCGGAGTCGATGGGCGGCGGCAGTGGCGGGGCGGCCTCCATCTCGGGCTCGGAGGTGGGAGGGAGATCCCAGAGCGGTCGTCCGCCGAGCGGCCGCTCGCGCAGCGCATGCCGGCTGACCTTCCAGTCCGTGGTCGGAAGCTCGTCCACGAACACGATCTCGCGCGGGACCTGCTGGTCGGGCAGCGTCTGGGCGGCGTACTGGCGCAGCTCGGCCTCGAGTTGCTCCGATCCTGCGGCCCCCGGCTTCGGAACGACGAACGCGCGCACGAAGTGCCCGCCGCGCTGGAGGTCGCGGATTCCGACGACCGCCGCTGCGGCGATCGCCGCGTGGCCGGCGAGCACGCGCTCGACGTCGAACGGCCCGAACGTTCGGCCGTTGCTCGTGATGACGTCCTCGGCTCGACCGACGAACGTGAATACACCCTCCTCGTCGACGTGTGCGACGTCGCCCGTCAGGTACCAGTCCCCCAGGAACGCCGACTTCGTCTCCTCCGGAAGCTCCCAGTAGCCGGCGAACAGCGTCGGCGGTCGGCCGCGGACGGCGAGGTCGCCCTCGATGCCCGCGGGGAGCTCGTTGCCCTGGTCGTCGATGATGGCGACGTGGTGCCCCGGGAGCGCGCGGCCCATCGAGCCGGGTTGTGCGGCGCTGTCGGCGAGGTTCGCGACGACGATGTTCGTCTCGGCCTGCCCGTACCCGTCGGCGATCGTCATCCCCCACCGCTCCTCGAATACGGCGACGACCTCGGGGTCGAGGTGGTCCCCTGTCGAGACCAGGCGTCGGAGGCGAGGAGACCTGAAGCGCTCGAGCTTGGGGTGCTCCGCCAGCGCCCGGTACTCGCCGGGCGACTGACAGAGGATGCTCGGACCGAGCCGGAAGAGCAGATCGAGGCGCTCGTCGATGTCGAAGCCGCCTTCGTGCAGGACGACCTCTGCTCCGCGCGACCAGGGCCCGGCGACCGTGTTCCACATGCTCAGCGGCGAGGAGGCGTCCGCAGTGCACCACACGGCATCGCCGCGCCCGACATCGAGCCAGTGCTCGGCCTGAACGCGCGTCGCGAAGATGGAACCGTGAGTGTGAGCGACCTCCTTGCGCGTCCCGCCGACACCCGTCGTCGAGACGACGAACGCGAGATCGCGCGAGGCTGTGTCGTGCGTCGCCGCGACCGGCACGTCCTTCGAGTTCCGCTTCGCAACGGGCTCGTAGTAGTGGACGTCGGGCGTGAAGCCCATGCGCTCGACGGTCGGCTCCAACGAGCGCTCGGACACGACCAGCGCCGCATCGGTGGAGGAGACGAGCCGCTCGAGCATCGACGCAGAGATGTCCGGGGTGCACGGCACGACGACCGCTCCGGTCTTCAGGACTCCGAGCACGATCTCGAGCCAGTCGACCGTGGTGGCGGAGACGACGATGACCCGGTCTCCCGAGCTCACGTTCGCCTCGCGCAGCGCGGTCGCCCATACGGCGGCACCGTCCGAGATCTCGAGGAAGTTGCGGTGCTCGATGACTCCTTCCCGACCGAGGGATGTCAGCGCGCGGCGCTTGGGGTCGCGCGCGAGCGTTTCGACCACGTCGCGGGTGAAGTTGAAACGGTCGGGAATCTGCCAGCGACCGTCGATGAGAGCCGGCCGGAGGGCGAGCTCGAGCGGCGACAGGGCAACCTCACTGTCGCGCCCCCGGCGCCGACCGATACGCAAGCCTTTCACGGCCTATCCATTATCGACCCGTTTTGCGGATTTCTGAACGTGACGGACTCGAGTGAGTCATCGAGCTCACGCGAGCCCCATCTCGGTTGCGAACGGCTCGTCTTGCGGAAGCTGCTCGGGCAGCCGGAAACCACCCGACTCCTCGAGCGCGGCGATGCGTTGCTCGAGCGGCGGGTGGGTGTCGAACAGGCTCGAGAGCGCAAGGACGCCGCGTCGCTCGGACTCGACGCGGCTCGTCGGGCTCTCCACCCACAGGTGCGCGACGGATGCGTCCGCGTAGGCGATCGTCGTCGTATCCAGCTGGAGCCGACGCAGCGCGAGCGCCATGGCCTCCGGGTCGTTGAGGAGCTCCGCCGATCCCGCATCCGCAAGGTATTCGCGCCGACGCGAGAGGCTCATCCTCAGGAGCAGCGCGGCGTACGGCGCGAGCAGGAGGCCAACGACCGCGAGGACGACCACGAGCGCATTGCCGCCACGCCGTGAGCGGCCGCCGCCGTAGAGGAGCATGCGGAACCCGATGTCCGCGATCAGCGCGATCACGCCTGCGAAGATCGTCGCCATGGTCATGAGATACGTGTCGCGGTTCCGCACGTGCGAGATCTCGTGGCCGAGCACGGCCTCGAGCTCCCGCTTCGGCATGACGCGGAGCAGTCCCGTCGTGACTCCGAGGTAGCTCGTCTGCGGACGCAGGCCGGCGGCGAATGCGTTCGGAGACGGGTCGTCGACGATCCGGACCTCCGGTGTCACCGGCAGTCCGGCCGCGATCGACACGTTCTCGACGAGTCGCCGGAGCGGCCTCAGCTGGTCGGGCCCGATCTCCTGCGCGCCGGTCATGCGCGCGACCATGCTGCGCGACGTGATCATCGCGAAGATCGCGTAGAGGCCCGCTCCGAGGAGGGCGACGACTCCCAGCCTCAGGTCGAGAACGGCGCCGATGAGCCCGGCGACGACGCCGAGCAGCACCACGAAGCCGAAGACGACGATGGTGCTCTTCAGGCGATTCCGGCGGATCTGCTCCTGGAGGGTCACGTCGCCGGCGTGAACGAGACCTGCGGCGGCGCCGTGTCGGCCTCGGCCGAGAAGAACTCCTTCTCGCGGAAGCCGAGGAGCCGGGCCACGAGCACCCAGGGCAGGCTCTGGATGCCGGTGTTGTAGTGCATGACGGTGGTGTTGTAGTAGCGGCGCGCCGCGCTGATCTTGTCCTCGGTGTCCGTGAGCTCGTCCTGGAGGCGGAGGAAGTTCGCCGACGCCTTGAGGTCGGGGTAGGCCTCGGCCACGGCGAAGAGCCGTCCGAGGGCGGCGGTCAGGATGTCGTTCGCCTCGCCCGCCGCCGCCGGCGTCGCCGCCTGCTGGAGGGCGGTCCGCGCCTTCGTGACCTCCTCGAAGACGCCTCGCTCGTGCGCGGCGTATCCACGCACCGTCTCGACGAGGTTCGGGATCAGGTCGGCTCGGCGCTCGAGCTGCACGTCGATGTTGGCCCAGCCGGTGTTCGCCTCGTTGCGGAGCCGGACGAGGCGGTTGTAGCCGAAGGCGGTGAGGACGAGGAGAAGCGCAACGACGCCGAGGATGATCCAGAGCCAAACCATGGAGCGTCGAGTGTAGAAGTTGGCTCCGCTGGAAAGTCCGTCGCGTAAGCGATTCGGACTTTCCAGCGTTAAAGCTCGAGCGCGCGGGCCAGTGCGCGACCGCCGCCCGTGAGCACCGGGCGTCCGTGCGAGACGAGGACGCGGCGCACCGGGAGGTCGAGCAGTGGGCGGAGTGACGCTGCGAGGTCGCGCTGCGTCTTCGAGCTCGGGAGCCACGACTCGGGACACATCCGAGCGCCACCCTTTCCGTCGCCGAGCAGGACGTCGCCCGGGACGAGCGCGGAGTGCTCCGGGATCCAGTACACGACCTCCGCAGCCCGCGCCGTCCGGTACCCCTCGAGGCCGCCGGGCAGCGGGTCGCCCGGAGCGAACGTGTCGGTGACGATCCCCGTGCGCCGCGATATCGCGGCCTTGCCGGAGCTCGGCGCCCAGATGCGAGCGTCGTAGCGCTCGCGCATGGCGGCGGCGCTGCGTGCGTGCCAGAAGACGGTGATCAGGACGTGAACAGGCCCCTTCTGACGCTTGACGTCGCGGTCGAGGGCCTTCCAGAACTTCGCGGGAGCCTCGGGCGGGACGAGCGGGTCGATGAGCACGACGCCCGCCTCCGTCTCCACGTAGACGCAGCCGACGTCCTCCTTCCACTCCTCGTGGTAGCCGGTCCAGCGCCAGAGGCCGGGAGCGATCTCGAGCACTTCCACGGCCGGGACTCTACGGGGTCGGCACTCGCCGCGACGCAGCTGCGGCGAGCCCCTTCGGTGCCGGGCGAACCGAATCGAGGGTCAGCGCGTATCGTCGTGGACGAGCAACGAGGGAGGATGCGAATGAAACGCGTGAACACCGTCGGCGTCATCGCTCTGGTGGTCGTAGCGCTCGCCCTCGCCGGCTGCGGCGGTGGCAACAACGAGGCATCGGGGACGACCGAGTCGACGACGACCACCGAGACGACGACCGGATCCACGGGGACGTCGGGGACGACCCTGAAGGCCTCGGTCGGGCCGGGGTTCGAGATCAGCCTCAAGGACGCGAGCGGAGCCGATGTGACGACGCTCGCAGCAGGGACGTACACGATCACCGTCGACGATCAGGCGGACATCCACAACTTCCACCTCACCGGCCCCGACGTCGACGAGACGACGGACGTCGGCGGCACGGGGACGACGACGTGGACGGTGACCTTCAAGGCGGGCTCGTACCACTTCCAGTGCGATCCGCACTCGAGCACCATGAACGGCGACTTCGACGTCACGGGCTAGGACGGGACGCACGTCCGGGGGCTCGCGTCAGGCGAGTCTTCCGGGCGTGCGTCACCCGGGTCTGGTCGACGCTCCGGTCTCGGCCGAGCGGAAGAGCGCCTCGATCGTGCGCGCCTGCCCGAGCGCGTCTTCGCGACCCAGGAGCAGGGGCGCGACGCCGGCGATCGCGTCGGCGAGGTTCTCGAGCTCCAGTCGGTACGAGTCCACGGGCTCGAGCTCGATTCTCTCGATCCCGTCGGCGCGCCGGATCTCGATCACCGGCTCGTTGCAGTGCCACGGGTCGTCGAGGAAGAGCGAGCCCTCGCTGCCGATCGCCTCGAGCTCGTCGCGCTCCGGGAGGGACGTCCCGCAGTCGAAGAGCGCGAGGACGTCTCCGGGAAATCGCAGTGCACCCGTGAAGACCCAGTCCGTCCCCGTCGGCCCGACGTACGCGCTGCCGAAGACGGACTCAGGTTCTCCGGCGAGGAGTCGCGACCCCGACACGCAGTAGCAGCCGACGTCCATGAGGCTGCCGCCCTCGACGTCCGTTCGCAGGCGGATGTTCTCCGCGTCGTAGAGCGCGTAGCTGAACGTGGAGCGGACGACGCGCAGCTCGCCGATCGCGCCCTCGCGAACGAGCTCGACGAGGCGGGCGGTCTGCGGGTTGTGGCGATACATGAACGCCTCGGTCAGCAGCCGTCCGGAGCGCTCCGCCGCGTCGAACGCGTCCTCGACGTCCGAGGCGCGACGGCTGAACGGCTTCTCGCAGATGACGTGCTTTCCCGCCTCGAGCGACCGGATGGACCACTCGCGGTGCATCGTGTTGGGAAGCGAGATGTAGACGGCGTCGACGTCCGGATCCTCGAGGAGCGCCTCATAGGTGCCGTACGCGCGCTCGATGCCCCACTTCTCGGCGTACTCCTCGGCTCGCCGCTGCTCGCGGCTGGCCACGGCCACGAGCGCGACCTTGTCCGACGCGTGCGCGCCCGGGATGACCTTCCGGTTGATGTCGGCGGTCGAGACGATCCCGAGGTTCATCCCCAAGACGTCTCCTTCATCGGTCGGAGCGCCGTCTCGAGGATCCGGTGGCCGCGGGGTCGCGTGAGGCAGAACACGACGACCTCGGCCACGTCCTCGGCCGACATCATTCCCTCGAGCACGTCCGGCGTCCGGCCGTATCCGTCCTCGAGCGCGAAGTCCGTCGCGACGCCTCCCGGGCAGACGTTCGTGCAGCGCACACCGCGCTCGCGCAGCTCGTGGTCGAGGGCCCGCGTCAGTCCGACCTGGCCGAACTTCGACGCGCAGTACACGGCCTCGCCCGGCAGTCCTCGGCGACCCGCCTCGGACGCGACCGTCACGAGGTCGCCCGCGCCGCTCGCGATCAGATGCGGGATCGCGGCTCGTGCCGCGTAGATCGTCCCTTTGAGGTTGACGTCGATCATCTCCTCGAGGTGCTCGAGCGGGGTGTCGACGAGCGTGTGGTACGAGCCCACGCCCGCGTTCGCGACGCAGATGTCGAGACGGCCGAAACGCTCGACCGTCCTCGCGACGGCATCCTCGACCTGGCTCACGTCGCGCACGTCGCACTCGAGCCCGAGTGCGTCCGCGAGCCCGAGGTCGTCGCCGCTTCGCGACGCGAGCCCGACCGAGACGCCCTCGCTCGACAGCGAGCGTGCGATTGCGGCTCCGATACCTCGACTCGCGCCCGTGACGAACGCGACCTTGCCCTCGAGCTTCATGCCTGTTCCTCCACTCCTCGGATTGCCGGATACAGGGCCCGGTAGCGAGCGTATCCGTCGCCGTAGCGCGCCGACCAGTCGCCGTTGGGCTCGATCGTCTCGCGGACTCGGATGCAGGCGTCGACGGCTTCCTGCGCGCTCGCGAACGTCCCATCGGCGACGCCGGCGAGCAGAGCTGCGCCGAACGCCGACCCCTCGTCGACGGCGCAGCGCTCGAGGGGAAGGCCGAGGACGGACGCAACGATCTCGAGCCAGAGCCTGCTCCGCGCCCCGCCGCCCGAGGCGCGGCCGCGCACGGGCTCGACCCCGAGCTCGCGCAGCAATTCGAGCGAGTCGCGGAGACCGAAGGCAACTCCCTCGAGCACCGCACGGACGAGCGAGCCGCGATCGTGCCGCAGCGAAAGACCGGAGAAGACCGCCCGCGCGTCCGGGTCGGAGTGGGGCGTGCGCTCCCCCTGGAGGTACGGAAGGAAGAGAGCCCCTTCCGCTCCTGCATCGCAGCGCTCCGCCTCGGCGGTCAGCTCCTCGTACGACGTGCCGGGAGCGACGACGTCGCGGAGCCAGCGAAGCGCTCCGGCCGCGTTGAGCATCACGCCCATCGCCTCCCAGGTGTCCGGGATCGCGTGACAGAAGGCGTGCACGCGGGCGCTCACGTCGTGCTCGTACGCCGGCAGCGGAGCGAACACGACCCCGGACGTGCCCAGCACGACCGAGAGCGTTCCCGGGACGACGGCGCCGACCCCGAGCGCTGCGGCCTGCTGGTCGCCGGCGCCCGCGATCTCCGTGGACTCGCTCACGGGCGGCAGCCACTCCGCCGGGATCTCGAGCGCACGCAGAACCTCGTCGCACCAGCGGCGGTTCGCGACGTCGAACAGCAGCGTGCCCGACGCGTCCGCCGCGTCGATCGCCCACTCGCCGGTGAGCCGGTAGCGCACGTAGTCCTTCGGGAGCACGATCCGCCGGATCCGCTCGTAGACGTCCGGCTCGTGCCGTCGCAGCCACAGCAGCTTCGGCGCCGTGAACCCGGTGAGAGCTCGGTTCCCCGTAAGCGCGATCAGGCGCTCCAGCCCGACTCGCTCCTCGATCTCCGCGCACTCCTCGGCTGTGCGCTGATCGTTCCAGAGGATCGCCGGCCGCAGGACGCGCCCGTCCTCGTCGAGGCAGACGAGCCCGTGCATCTGGCCCGACAGCCCGACGCGGATCCCCGCGTCGACGCCGAGACGCGAGAGCGCGGTCTCGCTGGCGCGCCACCAGTCCTCGGGATCCTGCTCGGCCCAGCCGGGTTGCGGCGTCGATAGGGGATATTCGTCCTCGGCCGAGGCGAGCACCGCGCCTTCCGGCGTGACGGTGAGCGCCTTGACGCCCGTCGTGCCGACGTCCAGCCCGACGAGCGCGTTCATCCCCTACGCGCCGAGCGCGGCGTAGACGAGCTCGTACGCGCGGACGGCGTCCTTGCTCGCCTGCGCCTCGCGAAGCGCCGCGTCGTCGATCCGGGCAGCGACCGAGTCGATGAAACGCCACTGCAGCACGCTTCGCCGCACCGCCTCGACCGCGTCCTCGGTGTAGGGGTAGAGGTCGAAGCCGAGACGCTCACCGTTGTTTCCGTACCCCGCACGCCGCAGCTCCACCGCCAGCTCGAGGGTCTCCATGAACGCCGTGGCGCCGACCATGTTGTCGTCGTCGAAGGTGCCCCAGCCCGAGTTCGCGTGCTGGTGGCCGAGCAGTCCCTCCGCCGCGAGCAGTGCGGCGTACTCGGCTAGAGACTCCCCGTTCATGAGGAGGTGCTGCCAGTCCATGTTCACCTTCACGTTCGCGATCCCGCGGGCGCGAAGCGTGTGAATGACATGCAGCGTCATCCCGATGTTCCGCATGAGGATCTTCATGGCGGGCTCCGAGTTCTTGTGCTCGAGGAAAAGCGTGACCCCGTGCTCCTGGCAGCGCCCGGCGACCTCTCCCACGCCGTCGATGAACCTCGCCCACGACTCGGGATACGGCGTCTGGAACGGGTAGTTGTAGCCCTCGACGCCCGGCCACAGGATCATCTGAGCGCCGACGGATCCTGCGAAGTCGGCGGCTCGCAACGCCTCGGCGAGCGCATCGTCCCGCACGGAGTCGTCCGGCGACGAGAGGGCGCCCTTCCCGAATCGCGGGTTCAGGTGCGTGCCGGTGGCGACCGCGTAGATGCCGTGGCCGTCGAGCGCTCCCCTGACCTCCTCGAGGTTCTCCTCGTCGAGCTCCTGCGGGTAGTGGAACTCGTAGTCGTCCATGAGGTCGCCGAGGCCGGCGACCGCGCGTGACACCTTCACGGCAGTCGACTCGCCGGCGTGCTGGGGCTGGTAGCCGCCCGGCACGAAGCGCGTCACCATCGGCCCGAGGGCCCAGATTCCGAGCGAGGTCTTCATGCGGCCTCCTCCGTTCGCCGGGGTCTTCACTCGTGGAGCGGCCTAGTATCCCGCACCAGGAGCGGGACGAGACGACCAAGGAGGGGCGCGTGGGATCGGACGGGATTCGCGAGATCGGCGTCGGGATGCTCGGCTACGCCTTCATGGGCAAGGCGCACTCGAACGGCTTCAAGACGCTCGCGTACATGGCGTGGCCGCCTCCTCTCAGGCCGCGCCTCGTCTCGATCGCAGGGCGGGACGAGAAGGCCGTCAGCGAGGCTGCCGATCGCTACGGGTTCGAGCGCTGGACGACGGCGTGGCAGGAGCTCGTGGCGGATCCCGAGGTCGAGCTCTTCGACAACCTCGGCCCGAACGCGCTCCATGCCGAGCCGACGATCCTCGCCGCCGAGGCCGGCAAGCACGTCGTGTGCGAGAAGCCGCTCGGCCGCGACCGCCGACGAGAGCTACGAGATCTGGCAGCGCGTGGCCGCGACCGGCGTCAAGCACCTGTGCGCGTTCAACTACCGCTTCGTCCCGGCTGTCCGCCTCGCCCGCGAGCTGATCGACGCAGGCGAGCTCGGTGAGATCCGTCACTTCCGCGGCCGCTACCTCCAGGACTGGGGCGACACCGACGCGCAGGTATGGCGCTTCGACCAGGCCGCGGCCGGTTCAGGAGCGCTCGGCGACCTCGCAGCGCACGTCGTCGACCTCGCTCGCTACCTCGTGGGCGAGATCGCAGAGGTCGGCGGCTTCCTCAGTACCTTCGTCGCGAACCGCGAGGTCGACGACGCGGTCGAGGCGACCGTGCGCTTCGCGAACGGCGCCGTCGGCACGCTCGAGGCGACGCGGCTCGCGCTCGGGCGCCGGAACTCGTTCCAGTGGGAGATCAACGGGACGAAGGGGTCGCTCGCCTTCGACATGGAGCGCCTGAACGAGCTCCAGGTCTTCAAGACCGGCGACCCGCGCACGCGCGGGTTCACCAACGTGCTCGTCTCGGAGGCGACCCATCCGTTCTGGGAGCACTGGTGGCCGCCCGGCCACATCGTCGGCTGGGGCGACACGTTCGTGCACGAGCTCCATCACTTCCTGGCCGCGATCGCGGACGACTCGGACGTCGCGCCGCACGGTGCGACCTTCGAGGACGGCTACCGCGCGGCCGAGGTCTGCGACGCGATCGTGCGCTCCGGCGAATCCGGAAAGCGCGAGTCGATCGCATATCGAGCGCCGTAAACCGTTGACCGGCGCCCGATTCGTAATAGAGTCCCCCCACGCAGGCAACCCCTCGTCAAGGAGGATTTGCAGTGAAGGTAGTTTCTCGTAGGTCAGCGACGCTCCTCGTGGGAGTTGCCGCGGCCGCAGTCGCCGTGGCGATCGCCGCGAGCGGCGCGACCGCGCGCACGGCGCAGACGGGCTCGGTATGCGTCCTGTCTGCCGGACACGAAGTCGTCGGTCCGGTGGCAGCAGTTCGACGCCCCGGCGTTCAAGAACGCCTTCAAGAAGGCAGGCATGCAGGCGACGATCGTGAACGCGCTGAACGACCCGCAGAAGCAGCTCTCGCAGGCCGAGCAGTGCATCTCGGCAGGCGCCAAGGTCGGCATCATCACCTCGCTCGACACGCGGCACGTCGATCGCGATCCAGAAGAAGTTCACGGCCGCCGGTGGCAAGACGATCGACTACGACCGTCTGATCGTCGGCGGCACCGGCTCCGTCTACATCGCGTTCGACGGCAACCTCGTCGGTCGCCAGCAGGCCCTCGGCGTCATCGCGGGCATGAAGGCGAAGGGCACGTACAACCGGACAGGCGTGCTCGCCCAGCTCTGGGGTGGCCCGACTGACGCGAACGCGTTCTGGTTCAAGAGCGGCAACGACGACATCCTGAACCCGCTCTTCAAGGCGAAGAAGGTCAAGAAGGGCCCGGCGAAGTTCGTGCCGGAATGGGACGCGAAGAACGCGCAGACGATCTTCGAGCAGATGCTCGTCCAGACGAGCAACAAGATCGACGGCGCGGTCGCGGCGAACGACAACATCGCCGGCGCCGTCGTTGCGACGCTGAAGGCGAAGGGCCTCAAGCCCATCGCGCTGTCGGGGCAGGACGCGACGGTTCAGGGCGTGCAGAACATCATCTCGGGCTGGCAGACGAACACGGTCTACAAGTACGTGCCCGACGAGGCGAACGCGGCCGCTAGCCGCGGCGATCGCCCTGTACAACGGCAAGAAGCCGAAGTCGAACACGACGCGGCCGAGCGGCAAGAAGAAGATACCGACGTACGTGATCCCGGTGGTCTCGATCACGAAGGCGAACTACACGCGGCTCTTCCGCGACGGCTTCCTCAAGCGGAGCGACGGTGTGCTCCGGGGCGTACAAGCAGTACTGCAAGTAGCGGAACCGTGCGAAGGGTGAAGGCGCCTCTAGGCGCCTTCACCCTCTTGTCGTAGGATCGCCCCTACTCGTGAGCGACACACCACTCCTCGAGATCCGCGACCTCTCGAAGACGTTCGGCTCGGTGCAGGCGCTGACCGACGTCGACTTCGAGGTGCGCTCGGGCGAGGTCATGGCGCTCGTCGGCGACAACGGGGCCGGCAAGTCGACGCTCATCAAGTGCGTCGCCGGTATCCACGGCTACGACTCCGGCCAGATCTTCTTCGACGGCAAGCCCGTCACGATCCACGGTCCGATCGACGCGGCAAAGCTCGGGATCGAGGTCGTCTACCAGGATCTCGCGCTCTGCGACAACCTCGACGTCGTCCAGAACATGTACCTGGGCCGCGAGATCCGCGACTTCCTCTTCCGGCTCAAGGAGCCGGCGATGGAGCAGCGTTCCGCGGAGACGCTCAAGGGCCTTCGCGTCACCACGATCAAGTCCATCCGTCAGACGGTTGCGACCCTCTCGGGTGGACAGCGCCAGTCGGTCGCAGTTGCGCGCGCGGTGATGTGGAACTCGAAGCTCGTCATCCTCGACGAGCCGACCGCCGCGCTCGGCGTCGCGCAGACCGAGCAGGTCCTGGAACTGGTCAGGCGTTTGGCCGAGCAGGGGCTCGCCGTAGTGCTCATCTCGCACAACCTGCACGACGTCTTCGAGACCGCGACCCGGATCACCGTTCTCCGCCTCGGACGCAACGTCGGTATTTACGAGCGCGCGACGACCACGCAGCAGGAGGTCGTCCACGCGATCACCGCGGGGATTCCGACGAAGGTCTCGGGCATCACGGAGCCGGACGCGGAGGTGCTCGCGTGAGCACCGTCGACGTCGCTGCACCCGACCTCGGGCCGCAGGAGGCGGACGAGCAGCAGGGCATCTGGCAGCGAACCATCGACAACCTCAAGTCGGGGAACCTCGGCGTGCTGCCGGTCGTGGTCGGCGAGGTCCTGATCGTCACCTACTTCAGCCTCACCGCGACCAACTTCTTCACGGCGGGAAACTTCGTGAACGTCATCCTGCAGATGGCGGGCGTGACGATGATCGCGTTCGGCGTCGTCTTCGTCCTGCTGATCGCGGAGATCGACCTGTCGATCGGCTACCTGAGCGGCATCGCCGCGCTGACCGCCGCCGAGCTGCAGCTCCCGGACGGGCGCAACTACCCCGGCTGGCTCTGCATCCTCATCGCGCTCGGCGTCGTCGCAATCATCGGCGCGGCACAGGGGGCGTTCGTCGCCAAAGTGGGCGTGCCGTCGTTCGTCGTCACGCTGGCCGGCCTTCTCATCTGGCAGGGCGTGATCCTGAAGGTGCTCGAACTGCGGGGCGTGATCATCATCGAGGACGACTGGATCAACAAGACCGCGACGTACTACTTCTCCGCCACGGCGAGCTGGATCATCGCCGCGATCATCACGGCGGGGTACGCGCTCGTCGCGCTGAGCGCTCTGCTCGGCCAGCGGCGGGCGGGGCTCAGGGTGCGCCCGCTGCCGGCGATCGCGAAGATCGCCGGGGTGGCCGTCGCGGCGTTCGGCGTCGTCGCCATCTGCACGCACGCGACGAGGCCGAAGGCGTGTCCCGAGGGCACGCCGCTCACCGTCAACTGCACGCAGCCTCTCGGGCTGCCGCTCGCCGCGGTTCTCATGCTCGTCTTCCTCGTCGGGCTGACGTTCCTGGCCAAGCGCACGACCTTCGGGCGCCACGTCTACGCGGTCGGTGGCAACGCGGAGGCCGCGAGACGCGCCGGGATCAACGTCGCACGCGTCCGGATCCTCGTCTTCATGATCTCGGGGATCATGGCGGGCGTCGGCGGCATCGTTCTCGCCGCTCGGCTGCAGTCCGTGAATCTGAACGTCGGCGGCGGCACGCTCCTGCTCGACTCGATCTCGGCTGCCGTCATCGGCGGCGTGAGCCTCTTCGGGGGCCGCGGCGAGGTCCGCGGCGCCCTCTTCGGCTCGCTCATCATCGCGACGATCGCGAACGGCCTGAACATCGGCGGCTATTCGACCGGGACGATCTACGTCGTCACCGGCGCCATCCTGCTCGCCGCGGTGACGCTCGACACGATCGCTCGGCGGCTGCAGGAGCGCTCGGGCCGCTAGCCCGAGATCGGTCAGTCGCCGCTTCGAAGATCCGCGAGCCGGCGCGGCGTCGAAGCGGATCTGATCGAACGTCACGATGCAGCCGTCCCCCGTCGGCGACTGCGACTCGAAGCCGATCGCCGGCTCGACGTGCTCAGCGAGCGAGAAGTGCCGCACGAGCTCCCAGCGGCTCCCGTCGGTGGAGGCATGGAACGCGAAGGCCGGGCCGAGCCGCGCAATGCGGAGCCAGATGCTCTCGCCGGGGACCGCGAACGAATTGCAGTCGTCGGAGACGCCGCGAGTCACGACCGAGACGACCATCGGCCGGCGCTCCGGTGAAAGCTCGAAGCACAGCTTTGCCCAGTTCCGGTCGTCGACATGGAGCATGAGGGCGCCCGCGTCGAATGTCGCTTCGAAGCCGACCGAGACGCGAGCGCTCAACACATAGTCCCCCGTCACGGCGCCGATGAGCGCCGGCGCATTGCAGACAGGCTCGTGCGCGCCGCCCGGATCGACGAACCAGTCCGTTGCGGGTCCCGCCTCGATGCGCAGCGATCGGGCTTCCTGCCCGAAGGAGACGGGCGGCGACAGCCAGCGCAGCTCGAACGGCAACGCTGCGACGGTCACGAGGCCGGAGGACGCCACGACGCGAGGCGTCAGCCGAGGCCGACGACGTGGTCGGCGGCCACGTTCGTCCGCACGACCTCGCGGCCGTCGGGGAAGCGGACGCGGAGCTCGCGGACGCGCTTCGCGTTTCCGAGGCCGAAAGCGCTCGTGGGTCCTCGGACGAGAGGTAGCTCGAGCCTGCGTGCAGCTCGCGGACGAGCTTCCGGCCATCGCTGAGCGTCGCCGTCACGACTGCTCCCGGCGCGAACGTGCCCAGTCGAACCTCGAGCCAGTGTCGCTTCGGCGCAGTCGTTGCGGAGCAGGATCAGCTTTCCGCCGATCGAGTTGATCGCCACGTCGGGGTCGCCGTCGTTGTCGTAGTCGGCCACGGCGAGGCCGCGGCCGTTCACCGGCGCGATCCGCTCGAGGCCGACGTGCTGACCGACCGATGCGAACCGCTCGACGCCGCCTCGCTTCGTGACGTTCTCGATGACCTGGACGTGCTGGGCGTTCTTGGCGAGATTCGTGACGGGGATCGAGCCGTTCGCGAGCACGAGGTCGGGATCGCCGTCGAGGTCGAGATCCGCCCACGACACGCCCCAGCCCGTCGAGTGCGTGCCGACGGCAGACGCGAACTCCGGGCGCGCGTCGGCGAACGACGGGCCTTTCTCACGCCTCAGGCTCCGATACACGGCGTGCAGCTGACCGCGTGAGTTCGTGACGAACAGGTCCGTCCGTCGGTCGCCGCTGAAGTCCTGTGCTGCGATTCCCATCCCTGCGTTCGGATCGGCGACGGCTTCCTGCCTGGCGACCTCCTCGAGGCGGAAGCCGAGATGCGCCGGATCGGCCTCGGCCCCGCCCTTCAGGGCGACGTTCTCGTAGAGCTGGTTGGGATCGGCGTCGTTCGCGACGTACAGGTCGAGACGGCCGTCGCGGTTGAAGTCCGTGAAGACGGCGCCGAGGCCGTGGCCGACCTTCGTACGCTCGATACCTGCCGCGCGAGAGACCTCGCGGAAGGTCGAGTGCCCGTCGCGAGTCGTTTCCCTCGTTGAGATAGAGGCGGTCGCGTACTGCCTCGTGGTTGGTCGGGAATCCAGACGAGGACGGGACGACGATGTTCGGGTCCGTGTAGCCGGCCACGAACAGATCCGGCCGCCCGTCGCCGTTGACGTCGCCGACGACGGCTGCCGAGTGCCACCCCATCGCGGTGATGCCCGCCTGGGCTGCGCCTTCGGTGAACGTCCCGTCGCCGTTGTTCCAGAGGAGCGCGTCCCACGAATCCGTCGCGACGTTGTACCCGGCGCTGGTCACGTAGAGGTCGGTGTGGCCGTCCATGTTGAAGTCGGCCGCGACGCAACCGTCTCCGCGTATGGGGAGGTCGGCGCCGGCGCGCGACGACACGTCCACGAACCGGCCTCCGACGTTGTGGAAGAGCGCGGTTCGAGGGAGGCCGCCGTGGGTGTCCGAGGGGACGATGTCGACGTCCGCGTGCGAGTTGACGACGAAGAGGTCGAGCCAGCCGTCCGAGTCGTAGTCCAGCCAGCAGAGCCCGCCGCCCATCATCGCCGTCGTGTCCGTGGACATCCCGAACCGGAACGCACCCTGGCGGAAGTCGAGCCCGACCTGCGGCGCGACGTTCACGAACGACGTGCCGCCGAGTGTGCCGGTCGGGGCGGCGGCCGGCGGTGTGGCTGCGACGAAGCCGCCCTCGGAGCGAACGATGCGATAGCGCCCGTTCTCCAGCGCGAGCTCGACGGTTCGCCGGAAGCGCTGCGGATCCTCACGGCTCACGAATGTCGGCCCTTGGCCGTAGGTCGATGCGACGAGCGTTCCCTGCAGGTTGGCGACGACCGTCGGCGGCCCCTGGTAGGTACCGCGACGGAGGGACATCACCATTCGCTCGACGTCGTACTGCGCCACCGTCGTTTGCGACGACGACGCGCGAATCTGCGACCAGAGAGACGCGAGCCACGTACCGCTCGCGGCGGAAGCTGCAAGCTTCTGGTCCTTGCTCCGAAGCGCCTTCGACTCCGTCTCGAGGTCTGCGAGGAGGTCACGGGCGATCGTCTCCGCCGTCGCCTTGTCGATCGATGCCACGTCGTTCCCTTTCGTGACGACGATCTCGGGCAGTCGCATTCCGGCTCCGGTCGCGGTTGTCTCGGCCGCGTCCGGGCGGGCGGGGATGCCCGCGGCGAAGACGAGCGCGCCGAACGCGAGCGCACCGGCCAGGGTGGCCCCCGCCGCGACCGGGCGCGGCCACCGGCTCGGGAACGCCGCTGCGAGCCGCCCGCGCAGGGCCGCCATCCGCACGGGGCCGACGAGCTCGACGAGCCCTCTCGTCGCGCAGACGAGCGCCAGCGAGCCGAGGATGGCGACCTTCGTCGCGAACTCGGTGGTCTGCGGTGCGATCAGCAGAGTCGCGAGGAGCCCGACCGCAACCGCGTAGATGCGCCGCCCGGCCGAGCTCGAGGGCGTCGTCTTCGGGTCGGTGATCATGAAGAAGAGGAAGACGAGGATCTCCGGCGAGGTGACGAGCAGCCACCAGAACTGCCAGCCCTCGATCGGGCCGACGTGCCAGGCGGCCGTCATCGTGTGTCCGCTCGCCGCGAGCACGCCGATGCCTAAGGCGAACGAGAGCCAGAACCCGACCGCGATCTGCAGGAGGTGCAGTCGCCGGAGGATGAGAAAGCCGCCGACGACGATGAGGCAGAGCGCGAGGACGAGTGCCGGCGAGAGCGGCCCCCACCAGAGCGCGAGCGGGTCGGCCCGCTGCGCGCCGAGCAGGAGGAAGCAGAGGACGAGGCCGATGTTCGACGGGTTGAAGACATGGCTGCCGCGCACGCGGATCACGTACTTCGACAGCAGCGCGACCGCGGAGGTCGCGGCGAAGATCCACCAGCCCTTCATGCTCCACCAGTCGCCGTGCTCGGTGCCCGGGACGCGGAGCACGAACGCGACGCCGTTCCCCGTGAGCAGTGCGCTCGCCGGCCACATGAGCACGCGATTCCGCCACAGCGTGATGCCGAACTCGAGGATTCCCGCGACCGCGAGCGAGACGAGGATCTGTGCGATCGAGAGCCGGAAGTCGAAGGCGACCTGGCCGAGGACCTGGAGCGTGATGATGATCGACGCGAGGTGCAGCCGCGGGTCGCGGATCGACGGCAACAGCACCGGATAGGCGGTGCCTCGGATTCGCAGTGTCGGCCTGTCGACACCGACGGCGGCAGGCGCGCTCATGGCGCGCTCATGGTAGCCCCGGTTCGCCGAAGAATGGCTCTCCTGGCCGTGCGTAGCGCCTCGCCACGTCGAGGTCGAGGTCGGCGCCGACGCCTGCCCCGTCGGGGATCGCGACGTAGCCGTCCTCGATCACGGGCCGGTCGAGGGTGACGAGATCGTCGAAGAACGGAACCGAGGCCGCATGCCACTCGAGCGCGAGGAAGTTCGGGATCGAGGCGCAGGCGTGCGCCGAGGCGAGCGTCCCGATCGGGCCGGCGATGTTGTGCGGCGCAACGGGCGTCGAATGCACGTCGCCGAGAGCCGCGATCTTCCTCGTGTCGGCGAGCCCGCCGACCTTCTGGATGTCCGGCGCGAGGATGTCGACGCCGCCGTGCTCGAGCAGCGATGCGAACCCGGCGAGTCGGTAGAGGTTCTCGCCCGTGCAGATCGGCGTCGTCGTGCGAGCGGAGAGGCGCGCGACCGAGGCGAGGTCGTGCGGCGGCGTCGGGTCCTCGAGCCAGAGGAGTGGCAGGTGCTCGAGCGCACGCGCGAGGCGCAGCGCGTCGGCGGGTGCGTAGCGCCAGTGGAGATCGAATGCGACCTCCGCGCGTCCCGCGACGGCCGCGACCGTCGCTTCCGCGAGGGCGACCTGTCGCTCGAGCTGGGGGGCCGAGATCGTCCGCGCGTACAGATCCTCGTCGGGGAGCAGCGGCAGGTCGAGGTCGAACTTGAGCGCTGTGAATCCGTGCCCGGCCATCTCGTCGGCGCGTGCCGCGTACGCCTCGGGCGTGTAGACGCCGTCCGTATCCGCGGGATCCCAGTGGACCTCCGGCTCCAGCTCCCCGGCGGGCTGCTCCGGTGCCGCCGCCCCCATCCAGGGCAGCCGGCGCGATACGAGGGTCGCGCTGTAGCTCGTCAACGCCTCGCCGGCGTGGCAGTCGGCGTAGATGCGGACGCGGTCGCGGAACGCGCCGCCGAAGAGCTGCCAGAGCGGGACTTCGAGCGACCGCGCGGCGAGATCCCAGAGTGCCGCCTCGATGCCCGAGATCGCGTGGTAGACGGTGCCGCCGCTCGAGACGTGCGCCGTCGCCAGGTGCAGGCGCTGCACGAGCGGCTCGACGTGTCGCGGGTCGCGGCCCTCGAGGAGCGGTGCGAGCTCGCGGATCGTCTCCGCGAGACCTGGTGCGCAGAACGACTCGCCCCAGCCGAAGGCGCCGTCGTCGCTCTCGACGCGGACGATGGTCCAGTCGTAGTTCGCCTCGATGACGGCGGTCGTGATGCGGGCGATACGCATCAGCGCGCGTGCTCGAGGACGACCCGAGCGACCACGCCCTGGCGCGCGTCCATCAGCGCGAACGCGTCCTCGAATCGCTCGAGCGGAAAGCGATGCGTGACGATCGGATCGAGGTCGACCAGACCCTCGCGCAGGAGCCCGACCATCGTCGCCCACGCCGCCGTGGTGTAGCCGACGCTCCCGTACACCGTGAGGTCGCGTAGCGCGAGCCGGTCGGCTGGCAGCGTGAGCTCGTGATCCTGGCCCGCGATGCCGAGCAGCACGATCCGACCGCCTTCACGAGCGAGTCGCGTCGACAGCTCGACCGCGTCGACCGCGCCCGCGGTCTCGACGACGACGTCGAGTCCGCCGCCGAGGAGCCTTCCTCGTCGCGGCCTCGGCATCCTGCTCGCCGACGTTCACGACGGCATCGGCTCCGAGCGTGCTCGCGAGCTCGAGTTCCTCATCGCGCAGGCCGTACGCGACGATGGTCGCGGGCGAGTGCAGCCGCGCGATGCGGATCGCGAGCGCGCCCATCGCTCCGACGCCGATGACCCCGACGGTCTCGGCCGGCTCGATCCGCGCGCGATCGAGCGCCTTGACGACGACCGATCCCGGCTCCACGAGCGCGGCCGCGTCGAATGACACATGGTCGGGAAGCGCGTGCAGGACGCGCGCGGGGACGACGACGTATTCGCCCCAGCCGCCACTCCGCGTGAAGCCGACTGCGTCGTAGCTCTGGCACAGGTGCGTGTCGCCGGCTCTGCAGCGCGCACAGCTCATGCAGCCGATGTTTCCCTCGCACACGACGCGCTGGCCGGCTGCGATCGTCGTCACGCCCTCGCCGACCGAGTCGACCACGCCGCTCCACTCGTGACCCGGGACGACCGGAAAGCGCACCCAGCGCTGGTCGAGCGCTCCCGACAGGATGTCGAGGTCCGTCCTGCAGACGCCGGCGACGACGCTCCTGACGCGGGCCTCGCCCGGACCGGGCTCGGGCGTCTCCAGGTCGCGCAGGGCGATGTCGTTCGGCCTCTCGATGACGATCGCTCGCATGCGCTGCGAGAGCGTATCGCTGTCAGGATGTCGCCCGTGATCCTCGGACAAGCGATGGCCGCAGTCCAGTTCGTCGTCGAGAACTCCCCGGCGCCGGTCTCGGTCTTCGTCGCCGACACGCACGGCGAGGTCGTCGCTGCCGCAACCATGGACGGCGCCGCGCCGGACACGCGGCTGAACGCGCAGCGCAAGGCCTACACCGCTGCCCGGAGCGACGCGACCTCCACGGCGAGGCTCGCAGAGAAGGCGCTCGCCGATGCCGCCGAGCGCGAGAGCTTCGACCCGTTCTTCACGTTCTTCAAGGGAGGCGTGGCCGCGTTCGACGGCGACCGACGGGTCGGCGCGGTCGGCGTGAGCGGGCTGCCCGGGGAGGACGACGACGCGCTCGCGCGGCAAGCGATCGCCGCGGCCGGACTCTCCGTCCGCGACTTCTAGGCGGCAGTCAGCTCGACCGGCTCGATAGCAGCGCCGGTGATCGTCCAGGCGGCGAGCTCGTCGGTCCGCACGGTGTAGATGAGGTACGGCCTGCCGGCCCAGAGTCCCACGTTCTCGACGTCCGTCCGCGAGGGGCGGGGCGGCGAGGAGAGATGTGAGTGGAAGACCGCGAGCTCGTAGCCGTCGTCCTCGAGGAACCACGTCTCGGGTGGGACGTCGAGCTCGAAGCGATAGGGCGAGGCGGCGGCGTTGTGGCCGGCGACGTAACGCTCCGCGACGTCGTCCTTCAGGACGACGACACCGCACGCTTCGTTGGGTGACTCGTCTCGGGCGTGCGCTGCGAGGGCCGCTCGCACCGCGTCCGGGACTACCACCAGACCGAGCGCCCCATCGTCGACTCGACGTCTTCCGCATCCCAGAAGTCGGCGGAGAGGTACTTCCAGCCGCCGTCGGCGAGGACGCAGACGACCACGCCCTCGTCGAGCTCGTCGGCGATCCGGAGGGCGGCGTGGACCACCGCACCCGACGAGACGCCTCCGAAGACGCCTTCCCGGTCGAGGAGGAGCCTCAGTCCGCCGACCGCCTCGGCGTTCGTTACGAGCAGCTTCCGGTCGAGCCGCGAGACGTCGAGGATCGGCGGCACGTAGCCGTCCTCCAGCGAGCGCAGCCCCATGACCTCGTCGCCCGGGAGCGGCTCGGCTGCCGCGACGACGACGTCCGGGAACGACTCGCGCAGGCGCTCTCCGGCGCCCATGAGCGTCCCGCCGGTGCCGAGTCCCGCGACGAGGACGTCGACGCGTTCGAGCGCGGCGGCGATCTCTGCGCCTGTGCCCTCGTAGTGCGCGCGGGGGTTCGCCTCGTTCGCGTACTGGAACGGCATGAACAGTGACGGGTCCTTCTCGGCGAGCGCGATGGCGAGACGGACGGCGCCGTTCGAGCCCTCCTCGCCTGGCGAGTCCACGATCTCCGCGCCGTACAGACGAAGCAGCCGGCGGCGCTCGGCGGTCACGTTCGCCGGGACGACGCATGTGAGCGGATACCCGCGCAGTCGGGCAGCGAGGGCAAGGGCGATGCCGGTGTTCCCGCTCGTCGGCTCGAGGAGGCGGCGGCCGGGCTCGAGCTCACCGGACGCCTCGGCGGCATCGAGCATCGCCTTCGCCACTCGATCCTTGATCGAGCCGCTCGGGTTCTGGCCCTCGAGCTTCGCGTAGAGGCGGACGCCCGGCTTCGGAGAGAGGCGAGGGAGCTCGACGAGCGGCGTCGACCCGACGAGGTCGAGCAGCGACGCCGCGGCCTGCGTCCTAGCTTCCACCGGCCATGGCCGGAAGCAGGATCAGCTGATCCCCGTCTCCGACGACGGTCTCGAGGCCCTCGCGCGTCCGCACGTCCTCTCCTCCGAGATAGACATTCACGAACGGAGCGAGCTCGCCGTCCTGGAGCAGCTGCGCTGCGAGCGGGGGATAGCGCTCCACGAGATCGTCGATCACCTCGGCCACCGTGGAGCCCTGTGCCTCGAGCTCGCGTGCGCCGCCGACCTCGGCACGGAGAGTGGGAGGGATGCGGACGGCCGCCATCAAAGGTGCACCGGCGCGTTGCAGAACTCGACGTAATCGACGTACTCGGTGATTGTCGGGTGATCTCCGCACACCGGGCAGTCCGGGTTTCGCCGCACGGTCACCTCGTCGAGCGTCGTTCCGAGCGCGTCGAAGAGCAGGAGCCGACCCGCGAGCGAGTCGCCGCGATCGAGGATCAGCTTCAGCGCCTCGCTCGCCTGAATCGAGCCGATTATCCCGGGAAGCACCCCGAGCACCCCGCCTTCCGCGCAGCTCGGTGCGAGCTCCGGGGGCGGGGGCTGCGGGAACAGGCAGCGGTAGCACGGGCCGACACCAGGGTGGAAGAGCGTGATCTGGCCCTCGAAGCGGAAGATCGAGCCGTGCACGACCGGAATACCGCTCCAGACGGAGGCGTCGTTGACGAGATAGCGCGTCGGGAAGTTGTCGGCGCCGTCGACGATCACGTCCCAGCCGTCGGCGAGGATCCGGTCGACGTTCTCCGAGGTCAGTCTCTCCTGATACGGCACGACCTTCACGTCCGGGTTGAGCGCCTCGATCGTCCGCTTGGCCGACTCGACCTTCGCCTCGCCCAGCCGCTCCGTGGAGTGGACGATCTGCCGCTGGAGATTGGACTCGTCGACAACGTCTGCGTCGACGATGCCGAGCGTGCCGACGCCAGCTGCCGCGAGGTACAGGGAGGCCGGCGAGCCGAGCCCGCCCGCGCCGACGAGGAGGACGCGCGCGTCGAGCAGGCGCTGCTGACCTTCCTCGCCGACCTCGGGGATGAGGAGGTGCCGGCTGTAGCGCGCGCGCTGCTCGGGTGAGAGCGCTCGCGGGATCGTGACCTCGAAGCCGTTGCGCTTCCAGTCGGAGAAGCCGCCGGCGAGGTTGACGACGTTCAGGTAGCCGAGCTCTTCGAGCACCTGCGCGGAGAAGGCCGAGCGCGATCCGGCCGAGCAGTAGACGACGAGCGGACGGCTCTTGTCCGGCACGAGGCCCTCGATCCGCTGCTCGAGGCGACCACGGCCCGTGTAGATCGCCCCCGGGATGTGGCCCTCGTCCCACTCGTCCGCTTCGCGGACGTCGACGAAGATCGAGCCGTCCGACGACTCGAGGCGCTCGTGCGCCTCGATGGTCGAGATCTCGTCGATCTCGCTCTTGACCTGTGCCAGCAGCTCGCGGTACGTCGCCATTACTTTCGGAACTATAGCTTTGACGCCTAGGGCTATCGTCAAGCGGTGTCCGCCCGGCGTCGTGTCGCGCTTCTCGTCGGCGCCGTCGCGGTCGCTGCCGTGGGCATCGTCGCCGCGGCAGTCGTCACCTCGGACGGTGGCTCGACGGCCTCGCCGTCGATGACGACGCAGGGCATGCGCCCGGGGCGCCCGCCGCTCTCCCTCGCGCTCGGCTTTCGCACCGATGCGGAGGCGCGCGACCTCGCGCAGGGCCAGGCGCTCTATGCGCGGGGCGATACGAAGGCTGCGGAGGCTCTCTTCACGAAGCACGACTCGCTCGAGGCGAAGGTCGGGGCTGCGCTCGCAGCCTGGCCCGACGACTCGCTCGCCCGCCTCGAGCAGCTCGCGAAGCTGTACCCCGGCATCGCGGTCGTGCAGCTCCATCTCGGTCTCGCCCGCCTCTGGTCGAACGAGGGAGATCCCGTGGAGGCGTGGCGCGCCGTGCTCGACGACGAGCCGGACACGCCCTACGCGATCGTCGCCGGGAACCTCCTGCATCCCAACCTCCCGCGCGGCCTGCCTGCGTTCATCCCCTCGTTCAGCGCCCCCGCGTCGATCACGAGACTTCCGCCGGCGCGCCAGCTCGACGCGTTGCACATGGCGTCCGACCACGGCGGTCTTCGCCCGCAGCTGCTCTACGGCGTGGGCTTGCAGCGGGTCGGGCGACCCGTCTCGGCAGCGCAGGTCTTCGATCGCGCCGCTCGTCGGTATCCCCACGACGTCGAGGCGCAGGTGGCCGGCGCCGTCGGGCAGTTCGACAAGGACGCGCCCGAGCGCGCGTTCGGAAGGCTCGGCCCGCTGTCGGCGACGTATCCGAACGAGCCGACCGTCCGCTTCCACCTCGGCGTGCTCCTGCTCTGGACGGGCCGCATCAAGGCGGCCGAGCGCCAGTTCGGGCTCGCGTCGCAGGCGAAGCCGGGGTCCCCGCTCGCGCGCGAGGCGGATCGCTATCTCGAGACGATCCGCCGCGCGCGCGGCTAGGTCGCTACGGCCCCGGGCTGCTGTTCGGGGCCTTGTGCAGCGTCAACCCGAGCACGCAGCTGGAGCCGATCCAGGTATCGAGGTCGAGGGTCGCACTCGTCCCGGCGTTGAGCATCAGCGCCCGCAGCGAGTGCCGGTCCGACCCTCCGCCGATCGCGAACCCTGCCTCGTAGCGGCCTCCGACGGGCGTGGCCTCGCCGGACGTCTCGTCCCACCACCAGCGGAAGCTGGCGAGGGACGAGACCTCGAGCGTCGTTCCTCCCGCCGTATTGCACGAAACCGCGAAGTCGACTGCTGGCGTGAGATCTCCCTCGTCGGAACAGCAGCTGAAACCGAAAGCGCCTCCGTTGGGGACGTCGGCGCCGTCGTGAAGCAGGACGCCATGCCCGATCACGTACACGCGAGCCGGAAACCCGCCCAGCTTCTCGCTGTCGGCTGCCGTCGCGTTCGAGCCCAGGAAGGCGCTCGAGTCGAGACCGTCGAGCTTGTCGCTGTCTGCGGCCTTCGCCGTCTTTCCGAGGTACGTCGCGTCGGCCTCCGGCTTGTCCAGGAAGGCGAGGTCTGCGGCGCCCTTCGAGTAGAGGTCGAGCGCCGCCTCGTTCGACTTGCACGTCTGGCCGGCGCCGGTGTCGATCACCCGCCAGGCGCCCGACGACTTCGTGTAGCAGCTGTGGATCACGCCTCCGGCGTCCGGGATGGCCGCATAGGCGATCCCGCCGGTCACGACGGCGGTGAGAACGACGGCGGCAATGAGCCACCGTGCGCGAAACAGAGTCGACGGCATGTGCCCTCCTTTGTCGCCCGCATCGTCGTTGGCCTGCGTCCGCTGTCAAGGTGTCCGCGGTGGACATGTCGAAAGGGGCGAGTAGTTGTCCCGCTTTGACGACCGCCGCAGCTGCAACTACCGTGTGACCGCCGACGAGGAAGGGGGGCGGTCTGGCCGCTGAAGAAACGCAGGGCGCTACCACTCGCACGCCGATCGAGGAGATCCTCGTCAGCGACGAGGGCCAGCGGCTGCTGGAGAGTGGGTACCGCACCGGCCAGCTGGACGCCGACGAGCTCGCGCTCGCTCTCGACGAGCTCGAGCTGGAGCCGGCACAGCTCGACGACTTCTACGCAGCGCTCGAAGAGGCCCAGATCGCCGTCGTCCACGCCGACGACGCGGAGGAGCCCGAGGTGGAGGTCGAGCCCCAGCCCGAGATCACGACCGATGCGCTCCAGCTCTTCCTGAAGGACATCGGCAAGGTCCCGCTCCTCACGGCGGCGCAGGAGGTCGAGCTCGCGAAGCGGATCGAGCGCGGCGAGCACGCCGCGAAGCAGGCGATGGTCGAGGCGAATCTCCGTCTCGTCGTCTCGATCGCGAAGCGCTACCGCAACCAGGGGCTGCCGTTCCTCGATCTCATCCAGGAAGGCACCATCGGCCTCGTCCGCGCGGCCGAGAAGTTCGACTACCGCAAGGGCTTCAAGTTCTCGACCTACGCGACGTGGTGGATCCGCCAGGCGGTGGCGCGGGCGATCGCGGACAAGGGCCGGACGATCCGCATGCCCGTCCACGTCGTCGAGAAGCTCAACCGGATCATGCGCTCCGAGCGCAAGCTCCGCGCCGAGCTGGGACGCGAGCCGTCGACCGACGAGATCGCACGCGACGTCGAGATGACGACCGACGAGGTGGAGCAGATCCGGCGGAGCGCGCAGGTCCCGGTGTCGCTCGAGAAGCCGGTCGGCGACGACGACGAGTCCGAGTTCGGCCACTTCCTCGCCGACGAGTCGGCTCCGCTGCCGGACGAGCTCGCGGAGACGACGCTCCAGCGCGAGGCGCTCAGGTCGATCCTCGGCGCGCTCTCGGAGCGCGAGCGCGTCGTGCTCGAGCTGCGGTACGGACTCGACGGCCAGCAGCCGCGCACGCTGGACGAGGTCGGCCGCGCGTTCAACGTCACGCGCGAGCGGATCCGCCAGATCGAGCACCAGGGCCTGAAGAAGCTCCGCGCGCTTGCAGACGCCCAGCGCGTCCGCGACGTGGCCTAGCGCCGCGTGCTCTACAACCCCGGCGACTTCGAGCCGCTAGTCGACGAGCGCTGGAGCGAGGGCCGGATCCGCGCGGGAATCCAGGACATCGTTGTCGACACCGACGCGGCGCTCCGCGGGCCGAGGCTCCAGTGGCGAGCCGACGAATGGGACAGCTGGCGGGCGAGGAGCCCGATGAAGAACGTGTACTGCGGTACTGCGGGCGTCCTCTGGGCGCTCGACGAGCTGAGAGGGCGGGAGCACGCCGAGACGACGCTCGATCTCCCGAGCATCGCGCTCGGAGCACTCGAGCGCCAGCGGGCGATGCCCGACTTCGCCGAGGGAATCCCCCTGCCGGCCGAACGCGAGTCCTCCCTTCTCGCAGCCGAGGCCGGGATGCTCCTGGTCGCGTTTCGACTTGCGCCGAGTCCACAGCTCGCCGGCGACCTCTATCGACTCGTACGGGCGAACGTCTCCAACGAGACCAACGAGCTCATGTGGGGCTCGCCGGGCACACTCGTCGCTGCCCGTCTCATGCACGACTGGACGGGGGATGCGCGCTGGCGCGAGGCGTGGGACGAGAGCGCCGGGGTGCTGCTCGAGCGCCGCGATGCGGACGGGCTGTGGACGCAGCATCTCTACGGCCACACCCAGCGGATCATCGGCCCTGCACACGGTCTCGTCGGCAATGTGCTCGTTCTCGGGCAGGGGCTGGATCCTCGTCGGCGCTCTTCGCTCTACGACGCGTCGAACCGCGCCCTCGCGAAGCTTGCCGTCGTCGAGGGCGGCCTCGCGAACTGGCCGCCGTCCGACAGCGAGGGGTTGGTCCATCGCACCGGGTTGATTCGCGTGCAGTGGTGCCACGGTGCGCCCGGGATCGTCGCGTCCGCTGCCGACTACCTCGACGACGAGCTGCTTCTCGCGGGCGCGGAGCTCACGTGGCGAGTCGGTCCGCACGGGGACGAGCGGGGCTCGTCGATCTGTCACGGCACTGCAGGGAACGGCTATGCGTTCCTGAAGGCATTCGCGCGCACCGGCGACGAACGCTGGCTCGCGCGGGCGCGTCGGTTCGCCGTTCATGCGCTCGCACAGATGCGGCGTCAGCGCGCGAACCGAGGGCGCGGCCGCTACTCGTTATGGACGGGCGATCTCGGCGTCGCGCTCTACCTTGCCGATTGCCTCGACGCGCGAACCGCGTACCCGGTCATCGAGGCGTGACTAGACTCCGCGCCCGTGACGCCCCCGTCCGACGCGCTCCGTGACCAGCTCGCCGAGTTCATCGCGATTCCCTCCGTCAGCGCCGACGCAGGTCACGCGGCCGACATCGTCGCTGCGGCGGAGTGGGTGGCGAACCACATCCGGAAGACCGGTGGCAGTGCCGAGCTGGTTCCGTGGGGCGCGCGTCCGCTCGTCGTCGGGGAGGTCGCGGCCTCCGGGCGTCCCGAGTCGGCGCCGACGGTCCTCTGCTACGCGCATTTCGACGTGCAGCCCCCCGACCCGCTCGACCTCTGGGAGTCCGGTCCGTTCGACCTCACACACCGCGACGGTCGGCTCTACGCGCGGGGCGTCGCCGACGACAAGGGGAACATGTTCGTCCTGGTCGAGGCGGTGCGGCAGCTTGCGGAGGCGGGCGCGCTCCCGGTCAACGTTCGCTTCGCATTCGACGGCGAAGAGGAGGTCGGTGGCGACTCGATCGTTGCTTGGGTCGATCAGGACACTGGGCCCGCCGACGCCGCGCTGATCCTCGACGGGGGGATGATCCGCCGCGGCCAGCCCGCCTTCATGGTCGGCGTACGCGGGATGATCTACCTCCACCTCCGTGTTCGAACAGGTGCGACGGACATGCACTCGGGGATGTTCGGCGCCGCCGCGCTCAATGCCACTCATGCCCTGATGGCTGCGCTCGCGCCGGTCCTGCCCGGCGCCGACGGCAGAGTGCCGGCTGCGTTGCGCGAGGGGGTTGCGCCTCCCTCGGCCGACGAGCTCGAGGCGTGGTCGCAGCTTCCCTCGGGCGCGGAGCAACTCGCGGAGCAAGGGGCCGCGCCGATCGTCCCCGGGGCTGACGACGAGTTCTACGTGCGGACGTTCGCGGACACGTCGCTCGACGTGAACGGGGTTGCGAGCGGCTCGCCGGACCTCGTGAAGACCGTCCTGCCCGTCGAGGCCCGCGCGAACGTGTCCATGCGGCTCGCCCCCGGTCAGGACCCGGAGAAGATCCGCGCGGTCTTCGATCGGCTAGTCCGGGACGCTTTGCCCGCGGGTGCGGAGCTCGAGATCGAGCAGCGGAACAGCGCACGGCCTGCGCTGACGCCGACCGACTCGCGTGCGATCGCATTGGCTTCCGACGCCTTCGAGAGCGTGATCGGGGCGCGGCCGTACCTCGTGCGGTCGGGCGGAACGCTTCCGATCTATGCGAGCCTCGTCGACCGCGGCCTGCCCACGCTCGCGACGGGCTTCGGCATCGAGAACGAGTGCAACGTCCACGCGCCGAACGAGAACGTCCCCGAGGACTTCGTCGAGGTCGGAGTCGCGACCATGCGTGAGGTCTTCACTCGGCTCGGAGAGCTTGACTCCTAGAGCGCCTTTCTCGAGCCCGCTGGCCGAGGAGCTCGCGGGCGACGTCCTCGAGCGCTTCCTGCGCTACGTCAGGGTGGACACGCAGGGCGCCTACCGCGTCGCGGCCCGGCCGAGCACCGAGAAGCAGCTCGAGCTCTCACGTGTCCTCGTCGACGAGCTGCGCGAGATGGGTTTGACGGACGCCGAGCTGAACGACGGGAGCTCCGTCTTCGCGACGCTGCCGGGCACGGCCGAGGCGCCGGTCGTGGGTCTCATCGCCCACGTGGACACGACGCCGGACGTGGTGGGCGCAGGGGTCGCGCCGATCGTCCACGAGTCCTGGGCGGGCGAGACGATCGTGCTCCCGGGAGATCCGCGACAGACTCTCGACCCCGACGTGCTTCCCGCGCTCGCCGCGCGCGTCGGCCACGACATCGTCACCACCGACGGGACGACGCTGCTCGGCGCCGACGACAAGGCCGGCATCGCCGAGATCATGGCCGCCGTCGCGTACCTCATGCGGGACGGCGATCGCCCGCGCGCACCGATCCGTGTCGCGTTCACCGTGGACGAGGAGGTCGGTCGTGGCGCGGAGGGCTTCGACCTCGAGACGTTCGGCGCGGACGTCGCCTACACGCTCGACGGCTCCGATCTCGGCGAGCTCGAGGTGGAGACGTTCTCGGCCGCATCCGTGCGCGTGACGATCCGCGGCCTGTCGGTTCACCCCGGCTCGGCGAAGGACAAGCTCGTCAACGCCGTGAAGCTCGCGTCCGAGCTGGTTCTCTCCCTGCCGCAGGGACGGCTCTCGCCGGAGACGACCGAGGGCCGAGAGGGCTACGTGCATCCTCACCGGATCTCGGGCAGCACGGAGGAGGCGATCGTCGACTTCATCGCGCGCGACCACGACGACGCGTTGCTGGAGGAGCACGTCGAGCTTCTCCGCGCGCTGGCTCGGGAGGTCGAGGCGCGCGAGCCACGCGCGAAGGTCGACATCGAGGTGCGCCACTCGTACCGAAACATGCGCCCGTTCATCGAGGAGAACCCGCGGGTCGTCGACGCCGCGCTCGAGGCCATCCGCCGCGCGGGAGTCGAGCCCCGGCTCGCCATCACGCGGGGCGGCACCGACGGCGCCGTGCTCTCCGCGCAAGGTCTTCCCACGCCGAATCTCTTCACGGGCGGCCAGGAGTACCACTCCGTGCGCGAATGGGCGAGCGTTCAGGACATGGCGGCCGCGGCCGCGACGATCGTCGAGCTCGTCGGCGTCTGGGCCGAGAGGCCCGAATAGCGCGATGGCGCGGCTCGTCGGGATCAACCACGTCGCCGTGCAGGTCGGCGACCTCGACGAGATGATCGCGTTCCTCGGGCGGCTCGTCGACGATCTCGAGCTGCGCGGGCGCTCGGGCGGGATGGCCTTCGTCGATCTCGGCGATCAGTTCATCGCGCTCGAGCGTGCGTCCGAGCCCGTGAGCGCAGGCCACTACGGTCTCGTCGTCGACGACCAGGCCGAGGTCGTGCGCCGCGCGCGTGAGGCGGGCGCACGGATGGTCGGAGGGCACGACTTCCTGGATCCGTGGGGGAATCACTGGCAGGTGGTCGAGTACGGCGAGGTGCAGTTCGCGAAGACGAAACGCGTGCTCGAGGGCATGGGGCTCGCAGGGCTCGAGAAGTCCGAGCGGGCGCGGGCCGAGCTCAGGGCGAAGGGCCTCGCCGACTAGGACGTGGCCCGCGCCGTCCTCGTCACTGGCGCGTCTTCGGGGATCGGCCTCGCCTCGGCGGTACGCCTGGTCGGCGCGGGCTGGCGCGTGTTCGGCGGTGTCCGGACCGAGGCGGATGCTGCAGCAGTTCGCGACAGGGGCGTCGAGCCGGTTCTCCTCGACGTCACCGACCCCGAGCAGATCGCTGCTGCCGCAGCTGCCGTCGGTGCCGGCCTGCACGGGCTCGTCGACAACGCGGGCATCGCGGTGGCCGCGCCGCTCGAGCTCGTGCCGCTCGACGAGCTCCGCCGCCAGCTGGAGGTGAACGTCGTGGGTCAGCTCGCCGTGCTCCAGTCCGTCCTGCCCGCGATTCGGCGGGCGCGTGGACGGGTTGTCTTGATGGGGTCGATCGGCGGCCGTAGCGCTCTTCCCTTTCTCGGGACCCTACGCGGCGTCGAAGCATGCGCTCGAGGCCTTCGCGGACGTGCTCCGGGTCGAGCTGGCACCGTGGGGGATCGCCGTGTCGATCGTCGAGCCCGCGAGCGTGAAGACCGCGATCTGGACGAAGGGCGCCAGCCACGCGGACGCGCTGCGAGAGAAGATCGGGACGGAGGCCGGCGCGCTCTACGCGCAGCCGATGCAGCGCTTCCGCGCCGTGGCACTCGCGCGGGGGCCGGGTGTCGACCCGGATGTCGTCGCCAAAGCCGTCGAGCACGCGCTCACGGCATCACGGCCGAAGGCTCGCTACGTGGTCGGCCGCGATGCGCACCTGCGCGCGTGGATCGAGCGGCTCCCGACGCGGCTCCGCGACCGCATTCTCACGCGGGCGCTGACGAAATAAGTCTTAGGTGTCGTGGACGCCGCAGCCGAGCCATTCGTGGCCGAAGCGGCGCATCTCGTGGACGACGGGCAGCAGGGCGCGGCCCTTCTCGGTGAGGGCGTACTCGACTCGCGGCGGTGACTCCGGGTAGCTCTGCCGGGCCACGATGTCCTCGGACTCGAGCCACCGCAACCGCTCGGCGAGCGTTCGCGGGCTGATGCCCGCACACGAGCGCTCGAGCTCCGTGAACCTGCGAGGGCCCTCGGAGAGGTCGTGGACGATCAGCACTGTCCATTTCGAGCCGACGATCTCGGCCGCGCCGGCAACCGAGCACGTCGGTGCCGCGTGAACGGGGAGCATCGTGCGAGTGGCCACGAGCTGATTGTACGGGCCTGGATGATCGACCAGTGATGTCCCGGTCGGAGATCAGTCCCAGGGAGGCGGCTCGTGGACCCAGCGGCCGCCGACCATGGTCGCGACGACCTCGACCGCGTCCAGCTCGTCGGGCGGGCATGCCAATGGGTCGCGCGAGAGCACGACGAGATCGGCGAGAAAGCCGGGAAGGAGCTTGCCGCGGCGCCGCTCGTCGCCCGACAGCCACGCGGGGTTGACCGTCGACGCGAGCAAAGCCTGCTCGAGCGTGAGGCACTGCTCCCCGTGCCAGGCGGGGCGGTCGTCGATCGTCCGGAGCACGCCCGCGCGGATTCCCGCGAGCGGGTCGAGCTCCTCGACCGGCGCGTCCGACCCGTTCGCGACGAGCGCGCCCGAGTCCCAGAGCGAGCGGAAAGCGTAGGCACCGTCGATCCGATCGGCCCAGAAGCGCTCGGCGAGGTCGCGGTCCGAGGGCGCGTGGCTGAACTGGACGGAGCACGCGACGCCGATCTTCGCGAAGCGGTCGACGTCATCCGGTGCGAGGCACTGGGCGTGCTCGATGCGATGCCGGAGTCCGAGCGGGGCCCAGACGTCACGGGTCGACTCGAAGGCGTCGAGCGCTTCGCGGTTCGCACGGTCGCCGATCGCGTGGACGGCGACCGGCCAGCCGAGCCGCGCGCCCTCGCGGATGATCTCCGCCAGCGCCTCTCCGCTCGTGATCGTGACGCCGGATCCGTCGAGCATCCAGGCGGTCTGCGACCCGAGCGTCCCGTCCATGAACGCCTTCAGGTAGCCGATGCGAAGGTACTCGTCGCCGATGCCGGAGTGGATGCCGAGAGCGTCGAGCTCCGGCAGCCGCTCGTAGGGCACGGACTGCCACACGCGAAGCGTGAGCCCGTCGCGCTCGGCGACGCGCTGGAAGATGCCGGGCGCGCCGAGCCAGCCGTCCTTTTCGTGGATCGCGACGACGCCACGGCTCGCCGCGATCCGCAGGCCCCGGCGCGTGGCTTCGACGAATTCGTCCTCGGACGGCATGGCGACGCGCGCGCGGACCTGCCAGGCGGACTCCTCGCGCAGGATCCCGGTCGGCTCGCCACGCTCATCCCGCTCGACGACTCCGCCCTCGACGTCGAGGTCGCCTCCCGCCCGCGCGAGTGCGGCGGAGTTCAGCCAGGCGGAGTGGTAGTCCTTGGAGAAGAGCAGTGCGGGCGTCTCTCCCGTCACCGCGTCGAGCGCGGCAGCCGTCGGCTGCTCGCTCCATCCCGCCGAGCGCCAGCCGTATCCGCGGATCCAGGTCCCGTGCCGCGGGTGCGTGCGCACCCGCTCGAGCGCCTCGGCCAGGCCGTCGACGCTCTCGAGCCTCACGTCGTGCTGTCCGAGCGACCAGGTCGGGAAGTGGACGTGGGAGTCGGTGAAGCCCGGGAGGACGCAGCGGCCGCCGAGGTCGACGACATCGGGGCTCGGAAGCGCCGTTTCGTGCGTGCCCACGCCACCGGCGATCCGCGACCCGGCGATCGCGAGCGCACGGGTCGTCGGAAGCGACGGATCCATCGTGCGGACGACGCCGTTCTCCAGGATCATGCGCGGGCGACTGTACCGAGGAAGAGGATGACGGAAAGCAAACGATCGGGCCGCGAAGCGGCCGGTTTCAGGGATTTGCGCGAACGGACTCCGTACTCGCGGGTTGCGTTCTGCGCCGAGAGAGGAGATGGCGAATGTTCGACCACGTCGGCCTCAACGTGTCCGACTACGAGACGAGCAAGCGGTTCTTCGAGCTGGCGCTCGCGCCGCTCGGGTATCGAGTCGTGATGGATTTCCCTCAGTTCGGCGGCGTCGGGTTCGGGACCGACGGCAAGCCGGAGTTCTGGGTGTCGGCACGCGATCCGCGCGGAACCGGGACGCACGTCGCCTTCCATGCCTCGGACCGCGCGACCGTGGACAGGTTCCACGCCGAAGCGGTCGCCGCAGGCGGCACCGACAACGGTCCGGCCGGGATTCGCGAGGACTACCACCCGACCTACTACGCGGCGTTCGTCCTCGACCCGGATGGCAACAACATCGAAGCCGTCTGCCACGAGCCGCAATGACGGTCGAGCACGTCGCCGTCAACGTGGGGGAGTGGGAGCGCGCCAAGCGGTTCTACGAGGAGCTCCTCGGGCCGCTCGGCTACCGGATCGTGTACGAGGAGGAAGGGGCGCTCGCGTACTTCGCCGATGCGGGCGGGCTCGACTTCGGGATCGGCCGGCGTGACCCCGTCGGCGGAGCGCATGTGGCCTTCGCGTGCGTGGATCGAGCCGCGGTCGATCGCTTCCACGAGGCCGGTCTCGCGGCGGGTGGGACGGACAACGGCGCGCCGGGGATCCGCGCGCAGTACGACCCGAACTACTACGCGGCATATGTCCTCGATCCGGACGGCAACAACCTCGAGGGCGTCTGCCACTCGTCGTCCGACTGAATCCGCGAGCGGCGGGGCACGAGGGGGCCTCGCCGCTCGCGGTGTGACCTCTATGCGGCCGGGACGATGTTCTGGTTGACGTGGAACACGTTGTCCGGGTCGTACGCCGTCTTGACCCGGGCGAGGCGATCGTAGTTCGGCCCGTACGTTGCCTTCACCCGCGCCTGGCCCTCTTCCATCATGAAGTTCACGTACGCGCCGCCGGCCGAGTAGGGGTGTAGCGCCTCCCAGTACCCGATCGCCCAGTCGCGGATCGCCCCTGCCCCTGCGGGATCGGGGTCGACCGCGATGATGACCTGTGACCAGGTTGCGTTGCGGTAGGCGTAGGCCGTGTCCTCGACGCGCACGTCCTGAGCGGCGCCGTCCACCGGATAGAGGTGCGAGCCGCTCTTCCAGGTCGGCATCTTTTCGTTCCACTCGCGGTTGCGGACGATTGCCTCGTCGGCGATCTCGTCGAAGAAGTCGCCGCGCCAGTACCACTGATCGCCAGGCCCGTAGAGGCCGTCGAAGGCGCCGTTCAGATCCTTGAGCGGCATCCGGCCCACCCCGTGCATGAGCGGCTCTGCAACCTCGAGCATCGGCGCCATCGCCTTCTCTGCGTCCTCGTCGGATGCATCGACGCACCAGACGATCCCGCAGACCTTCCGCAGGTGGATCTCCTCCGGGAACGGCGGGGCCGGGCGGGACTGTGTGGAAGGCGAAGAACGCCGCGACGTTCCGCGGAGCCGTGGGAAGCCACTCGCGGTAGGCGGATAGCAGGGCGTCGGTGTCCTCGAGCGCCCAGAACGTCGGGCCGCCCACGACGGTCGTGACGGGCCTGCCCTGAACGCGAACTCGGTGACGACGCCGAAGTTGCCGCCGCCGCCGCGAAGCGCCCAGAAGAGATCGGACTCCTCGTCCGTGCTCGCCGTGACGATTCGGCCATCTGCGAGAACGACCTCGGCGGACAGCAGGTTGTCGATGGTGAGGCCGTACTGCCGGGTCAGATGCCCGCTCCCGCCGCCGAGCGTCAGTCCGCCGACGCCGGTCGTCGAGACGACGCCGGACGGGACCGCCAGCCCGTGCTCGTGTGTGACGGCGTCGACCTCGCCCCAGACGCTCCCGCCGCCGACGCGGACGGAGCCCGAGGAGGGATCGACCGAGATCGTCTTCAGCCGCGAGAGGTCGATGACGACCCCGTCATCGACGCATGCCAGACCTGCGCCGTTGTGGCCGCCGCCGCGGATCGCGATCGCCAGGTCGTGCTCGCGGGCGAACCGGACGACTGCCGCCACGTCCTGCGATACCGCCGGCCGTGAGATCAGCGCAGGCCGCTTGTCGATCATCGCGTTGTAGAGCGCACGTGCCTCGTCATAGGTGGTGTCGTCCGGGCCGATCAGCTCGCCGCCGAAGCCCGTGAGCTCGTCGCGAGCAGCGGCGGCAGGAGATGCGGTCGTGCTCATGCGATTCCTCCTTCTGCAGATCTTGGAGGAGGGTAGGGGGTGTCGGCCGTCCTGTCATCACCGGAGCCCGACCCGCGTAGTCCGCGCCGACGATGGAGTACGTCATTTTTCCCGTCGGGTCGTCGTCGTGGGAGACGCCGCGATGGTCCCGCCACCGCCGCGAAGACGGCGAACGTCACTCCTAGGCGGCGCCGCCGCACGCGGGCATGCTTCCGTCGCGAAGGCCGCTCTAGACTCAGACCGTGGCCTGGGAGCCGCTGACCGACGAGCAGCTCGAGATCCGCGAGCTCGTCCGCACGCTCGCGCGCGACCGAATCGCGCCGCGCGCCGCGGAGATCGACGAGTCGCACGAGTTCCCGTGGGACGTGGTCGAGCTCTTTCGCGAGCACGGCATCTTCGGGCTGTTCTTCGACGAGGCATACGGCGGCACGGGCACGGGCACGCTGCTCTCGCTCGTCGCGATCGAGGAGGTCTCGAAGGTCTGCGCGACGAGCGGGCTCATCCTCGCGGCGCAGGAGCTCGGCTCGCTCGGCCTCAAGGTCGCGGGCTCGGACGAGCAGAAGGCGAGGTTCCTCCCGTCGCTCGCATCCGGTGAGACGCTCGCGGCGTACGCCCTCACGGAGGCCGGATCCGGGTCCGACTCCGCGGCAATGCGCACGACCGCGCGGCGAGACGGCGACGCCTACGTTCTCGACGGCTCGAAGCGCTTCATCACGAACGCGGCGGTCGCGGGGCTCTACACGGTGTTCGCGAAGACGGATCCCGATGGGGGGCACTCGGGGATCTCGGCGTTCGTCGTACAGGCGGACACGCCGGGGTTCGAGGTCGCCCGGCTCGAGCCGAAGATGGGGATCGCGGGCTCGACGACCGGTGAGCTGACCTTCGACGGAGCTCGCGTTCCGGTCGAGAACCGCCTCGGCGAGGAGGGGGAGGGCTTCCGGATCGCGATGCGGATCCTCGACCGCTCGCGGCCGGGGGTCGCAGCCCAAGGGCTCGGCATAGCGCAGGGCGCGACCGACTACGCGCTCGAGTACGCGCGCACCCGCGAGACGATGGGGAAGCCCATCGCCGAGCACCAGCTCATCGCCGGGAAGCTCGCCGACATGGAGACGCGAACCGAGGCCGCGCGCGGGCTCCTCTATCGCTTCGGGCGGATGGTCGACGAGGGCGCCGACGATGCCGAGCTGACGAAGGCGTCGGCGATGGCGAAGCTCTTCTGCACCGACACCGCGATGGAGGTCACCACCGAGGCGGTGCAGATCCTCGGCGGGTACGGCTACGTCCGCGAGTACCCGGTCGAGCGCATGATGCGCGACGCGAAGATCACGCAGATCTACGAGGGGACGAACGAGATCCAGCGGATCGTGATCGCCCGCGAGATGCTCAAGGAGTCTCGCGCCTTTCTCCTCGCGGGCATCGGCTAGGCCGACGCTCGGCGCTGATCTCCGATCGGCTCAGCGGCAGACTCGCTTGCGCGCAGCGCGTCCGTCCCAGATGAAGCCCTGCGATCTCGCACGGGTGACGGTGACCGCATAGCACCCGGGGCCCGTCCTGAGCGGGACGCGCGCCTTCCCGGCCGGGCCGGTGGTGCCTCCCGCGCTCATCCGGCGACCGACCCTCTCGGCAACGACCTTGAGCCGAGTCCCCGAGACCGGTCGACCCGAGCTGTCGACGGTGCTGACGACCGTCAGGATCCCTCGTCCCGTCGCCTTCGCCACCAGCATCCGAACGTGCATCCGCGCGGGCACCACCCGTACCGCCGAGCGTGCGGTGATCGCCGGACCTGCTGCCGCCACCACCGTGCCCAGCCCCAGCGTGCGACCCGCGGTGAGTGTCGCTGTCTTGCCGGCTCCCTCCATGGTCCCGAGGCCGCGCGGGGTCACGCTCCACGCGAGCGTGGCGTTCACCGCGTTCCCGAACGTGTCGGTGACCGTCGCCGCGTAGGTGCGGGCTGCCCGCGCGGGAAGGTTCCCGCCCTTGGGCTCGATCGTGACCCGAGCCGCGGGTCCGGCGGCGACGGTGACGGCCTGCGTTCCGGCGGTCGCGCCGGTTGCAGACGCGGTCACCGTGTACGAGCCGGCGAGCGTATCGAGGTAGTAGAAGGTGCCCGGGACTCCCGGCGCCAACGAGAGCGCGAGCGTCGTCGCCCACGGCCCGGCGGCGTTCGTCGAGAAGGTGCCGCTGGACGAGCTCGAACGCAGCGTGACGGAGACTGCCGGCCCCGTCGTGACCGGTGTTCCGGAGGACGTCGTCAGCGAGACGGTCGACGCAGCCGAAGGTGTGCCCGCTGTCACGGTCTGCGTCGGCGGCGCGATGGTGAGCAGCGGCTGCGTCCAGGTTCGGAACGATCGCCAGGCCGCGTTGTGGCTCGCTCCGGGGATGTCGACGTTGCAGAGCGTGTCCTGGCCGGGCGGCCCGCAGGCGCCCGTACCGGAGGCCTCGGGATCGGTCGCCTCGCCCGATGCCTGGATTGCGGCGGCAAGCCGATCGAGGAGCTGACCCGTCTGCGTCGCGAAGTCGCCGGCCGACAAGCCCGTCGTGTTGCTCGGAGCCCAGGCGAAGCCCCAGTGGTCGCGCGCCTGCCCGGTCGTGGTCGTGAAGTAGCGCATCGCGTCCACCTGCGCCGAGATGTAGGCGGCCATCTGGTCCACGGGGACCATCGTCCAGCCCCAGTTCGTCTCGCGCGGCCAGGCGGCATTGGCTAGGGGGCTGTATGCAGCCTGGAGGAACGATCGCGCCGCCTCGATTGCCGTGGGACCGGCGTTCGCAAGCACGAGCTTGTGCTGGAGGTAGTCGTTCAAGTACTCGCGGCGAACCTGCACCGACTCACCGGGGACCGCGTGCGCACGCAGATCTCCGTACACCTCCTGCGACCAGTCGCTGACGTACGTCGCCATGTCCGTCCAGAACGCGGTGTCTGCCAACCAGTTCTGCAGGGTGCTCTGGTACGCGGTCAGGTCGCTCGTCCGCTGGCCGAAGCCGACGATGAGGACGTCGCCCCGCGTGGGCCTGGAGCCGTCTCCCTCGTATAGGCCGCGCACGAACTCCCGGATGTTCGCCCTCGCGTTGCCGTCGCCGCGCCGAACGGCGGTGGACAGCTCGTTGACCGCCCACGTGTCCCCCTGTGCGACGTCGTACCCCGCCGAGGCCATGTGCTCACGCGCGGTGACTCCAGCCGTGAACCACGAGCTGCCGGTGGAGGCGACCCAGCGGCTCCAGGTCGTGAAATGGATCTCCGCCATCGCGTGGAAGGACGGCCCGAGCGCCCGAATCCGCGACGCCTGGTCGCGCCGGAACTGTGTCTTGTCCGCGACGAGCGGAGGGACCGAGACGTAGTACTCGGCGCAGGGGGATTGCGCGGCGGCGAGCTTGGTCGCCAGGCGAAGCCAGTCGGACGCGGCGTAGAAGACCGCGCGGAGCGGGCGGCATGCTGCCTGTGCCCGCACCGGCTTCGGCTGCTGCGCGACGAGCGCTCTCCAGAGCGAATCGGTCGTCGCAGGCTCCAGCGACGCGACCGGAGTCCCAGTCGTCTGCGCCGAATGACCGGACGCGTGAGCGACCGACCCCGACAGCGCGAGGACGACGGCAACGACGAGCAACGAGCGGAGCGCCGGCACGCGCTCGACCGTAGCGGCCGATCTGTGATGAACGGGTAAGTGCGTTCGATCGAGGGCCGACGGATCGGCCCTCGATCGATGTCTGCTCTCAGTCCCTGCCGCAGTGGACGAGCGCGTTCAGGCAGTCGTCCACGAGCTTCCGCAGCACGTTCGGCTTCCACGCGTTGACGAAGTCGGCGTGCGCGCTGTACACACCTCCCGAGGCGAGCGAGAAGCCTTCACCGCCGCGCGTGGGAAAGCGGTAGATCTGCGTGATCTGCGGGACTTCGATCGGGTGCGTCGACGGGCATCGACCCCGCACCGCGTAGGCCATGTGGCTCTTGTGATCCGGGCTGTCGAGCCGCCGTCCGTCCCAGCACTCCGGGAAGCGGATGTGAAGACGCAGGAACGAGCCCCGCGTGTCGGGGCACGTCGGCACGTCCACGGAGCGCCCGACGCCCGATTCGACGCCGCAGCTCCAGAAGGTGACGCCCAGCCCCTGCGGGCTCGTCGCCTTCGAATCTCCCGCGATCATCCGCAGGTTGTTCGGGAACGGTGTCACCCCGGCGAGGGTGCCGCGGCGGTAGTAGACGGTCGCGGCCACGGGGAGCACCTCGGTCGTCCCCTGATAGAGCGCGGGAACCCAGTACGCGGCGGTGTCGTCCTGCCGCATGCACGTGGTCCCCCCGAGCGCAGCGATCCGTAGTTCGAGAAGGCGTTCGTCGACCGGTTGCCGACGAATGTGTGCTGGTGTGAGGCACCGGGCTGGCCCGGGTACACGATCGGGTCGTCGGGCGCCTGGTGCGAGTAGCGGCAGTTCTCGACGAAGTTGACGCCGACGAGGTCGGCGCGCGAGACGGCGCCGTTGTTCTTCGGCTTCCCTCCTGCGAGGGCGGCCGGGCCGACCACGGCGGCCGCCGCGAGAACGACGACGCCGAGCGCGATCAGTGCGATTCCCTTCATGAATCCCTCCTCCGACTGGTTCGCCACGAATCCAGCCACCAAGCCGTTCGGGATCTGGGATCAGCGTGTTATCGGCCCGTAAGCATTCGGTTCGGGCGACGCCGAACGCGCAAGAAGCGGCCCCGCGGGGCATCTACCTGGATGCCGCTCGAAAACGAGGGAGGGATCACATGAATCGCATTCGCTTCGTCGCACTACTGCTCGTCGCCGCGTTCGCGCTCGTCGCGGTCGTGGGTGCTGCCGCGAAGAAGCCGACCCTGTCGGCGACGCCGGTCTTCAAGCTCAGACTCAAGCCGAGCCAGGAGGTACCGTCGATCAAGGGCTCGAAGGCCGACGCGATCGGAAGCGTCACCTTCGACCTCGAACGCTCCGGTTCGGGGGCGATCACCTCGGGCGAGGTGATCTTCTACTTCAACTACTCGTTCCCGGGGGCGGTCACCATCACCGGCCTCCACATCCACCAGGGAGCGAAAGGTGCGAACGGCGCGATCGTCGTCAGCTCGGGTATCTCGTCGATCGTCGACGCTGACGGACAGGGCAACATCACGACCGTCGTGACGGGGACATCGCCCGCGACGCTGCAGGCGATCCTCGACAATCCGCGTGGCTACTACGTGAACCTGCACACGAGCGTGAGTCCGGGCGGTGCGATGCGAGAGCAGATGCACAACCCGGTCAAGCGCTAGGTTCGCCGAGGTCTGTCGAGCGGGGAGCCTCGGCTCCCCGCTCGCGTTTCGCGTCAGCTCCGACGGCGCAGTGCCATGCCCGTGAGCGCCTCGCGGACGATGCGGTCGGCGACGAGCGCCGTCACGTCCGCCGAGCCGACAGCAGTCGGAATCACCTCGACCAGGTCCATCCCGACGACGTCGAGCCGGGCGGCGAGCTCGCGGGTCGCCCAGAGGAGATCATCCGAGGACATGCCTCCGGGCTCGGGCGTGCCCGTGCCCGGGGCGAAAGCGGGATCGAGGACGTCGACGTCGACGGTGAGGAACACCGGACCGCGCCCGACGGTGCCGACTGCGCGCTCGACGATCTCGCGGATGCCGAGCTCGCGGACGTCGTGCATGAAGAACGCGGTGATGCCCTGCTCACGCTGCCATGCGAACTCCGCCTCGCCCGGCCAGTAGCCGCGGAGGCCGATCTGGACGTAGCGCGACCCGTCGACGCGCCCGTCACGGACGAGGCGGTACATCGGTGTCCCGTGCGAGCGCTCGACGCCGAAGACCTCGGTGCCGGTGTCCGTGTGCGTGTCGAAGTGGACGAGCCCGAGGGGACCGTGTCGAGCTGCGACGGCTCGTACGTTCGCCTCGGTGATCGAGTGGTCGCCCCCGAGGATCACGGGAACTGCTCCTGCTCCTACCACCTGGGCGACGGTCTTCTCGATCTGGGCGTGGGACGTCTCGGGATCCGCGGGCACGACGGCCGCATCGCCGAAGTCGACGACGCCGAGCTCGGCGAACGCGTCGATCCCCGCCTCGAGATGCGGCCCCGGCGGGCAGCTCGCGGCGCGGATCGCTCGCGGCCCGAAGCGCGTGCCCGGCCGGTCGGAGACGAGGTCGTCGATTGGTGCGCCGACGATCGCGACGTCGACGCCGGTGAGCGCAGCGGGGTCCTGCGTGTACGGCACGCCTGCGTATGTGAGAAGTCCCGCGTAGTCGGGCTTGTCGGGGAGGCCGAGCTCGCGCCAGCGCTCGAGCGGGTCGATCACGACTAGTGGGTCTTGACGATCGCGTACGTCTTGCGGACCGTCTGGCGAACGTCCCAGAGCCCGGACCAGCCGTCCGGGCACAGCATCACCACGCCCGGCCTTATGTCCGTCACGACGCCGTCGCCGTCCGTGATCGTGCCGCTGCCGGCGACGAAGTGCATCTGCTCGTAGATCCCGTCCGTCTCGCCGCGGAAAGATCCGGGGGTCACCTCCCAGATGCCGAGCTCGACGCGACCATCGTCGGAGATGACGTGCCAGGACTCGTACGGCTCACCCGAGACGGCGGTCGGCACGAGCCTGCCGGTCGCGAGCGTCGCTCCCAGGACGTCCTCGATCGTCATCCGCGCGACCCTACTGGATCACTCGGGGACGGTTGCGCGCGGATAGCGGGCGCGGATCTCGTCCACGAAGATCGCGAGCCTGTCGGCGATCGCCGCGTCGCGGATCTCGAGGACGTTCTCGGCGTTTCGCTCGCCCGACCGGGAGAAGTTGAAGCTGCCGACGAACACGGTGTCGTCGGCGACGACGACCTTGGCGTGCATGAAGTCGTGGAGCGACGTCGGAGACCACGGCGTCGAGTTCTTCCCGCTGAACGCGGCGCCCTCGAGGACGCGCCGTAGGAGCGGGATCTTCCACTCGCTGACGCCGTTCGTCTTCCACTGCCCGAAGACCTCGTCGACCTGCGTGTCGTCGATCACGCCGGCGACGTCGCACCGCCCCTCGTTCACGACCTCGACGAGTGTCCCGAGGATCGGACCGGAGGTGAGGACGGGCGACGCGATCCGCACCCGCTTCTGCGCCTTTCCGATGTGCTTCGCGACGCGGTGCGAGAGTGCCTCGCCGTGCTCCGGGCAAAACCACGCCCGGACCCGAGCCGCGCCCACGTCCTCCGGGCGCGGGTCGACGCGTCCGGAGTGCTCGACGTCGCCGTTCTCCCAGAGCTGGTCGAACGCCAATGCGTACGCGTAGGCGACGTCGTGGGAGTCGACCGTCACGATGACGTTCTCCTGGCGCGACCACGAGTCGTCCGTCCAGTTCGTCGAACCGGTCCAGACGACGTCACCGTCACGGACGACGAACTTGTGGTGCATGAGATCGGGGACGCCAGCAATTCCGCGCGTCGCGACCGGTAGCGCCTCGATCGCCTCGGGCACCGTCTCCGGCGGGGGTGGAACCGGGATCGGGCCAGGGTGAGCGACGTTGTAGAGGAGCCGAACCCGGACGCCTCGTTGGACCGCCGCCAGGAGCGCTGCGAGGACGAGCGCGCCTGCATCGGTCTCGAAGCGCACGTCGTAGAGCGCGATGTCCAGTGACGTGTGGGCCGCCGCGACGAACGCGCCGATCCCGCGTGCGACGTCGGCCGGCCGTTGGCCGCCGTCCGTCAGCGTCTGAAGGGCGATCGGGGTCGGCGTCGCGCCCGAGCTCACCCGGAGGCCGCAGCCCGCAGCGCGGCCTTGTGCGCGCGCTTCGCGGCCTGGTACTCGGCGAGATCCTCGGCCGAGTTGATCTTGCCGAGGCAGGGGTACTCGGGCACGAGCTCCTGGGCGGCTTCCACACCGAAGTGGAGGGCGAGGACGGAGCCGAACCCGTTGATCTTCATCTTCCCGAAGCCAGGTAGCGCGCCGATCCGCTTGCGGAGATCGGCGCCGTCCGCCGCCTCGGTCCAGATGCGCTTCGCGTCGCCGCCGTACTCGTCCACGACGACCTGGCAGAGCTCCTGGACACGCTCCGCCATCGCACGGGGAAACCGATGAATCGCCGGCGTCTGCCGGAACGCCGCTTCGAGCTTTGCGGGATCCATCTCGGCGATGGCGCGCGCGTCGAGCGTTCCGATCCGTTCCTCGAGCTTGAGCGGCCCGGAGAACGCCTGCTGCACGGTGACCTGCTGGTCGATCGCGAACCCGATCAGGAGCGCGAGCGGCTCGGACGCGATGAGCCGATTCGCGTCGTCCGAGTCGGTGAAGTAGAGCGCGGACGGCACGCGGTGAGTGTAGAGCCTCAGATGATTGTCGCCATCCGCTCGGCGATCGCCGCGGTCGTCAGGTTCGTGTTCGCGCGTGGGATTGTCGGGATGACCGAGGCGTCGACGACGCGCAGGCCCTCCACACCGAGGACGCGGCACTCGGAGTCGACGACCTCCCCGATCGCGCACGTTCCCGCCGGGTGGAAGTAGTTGCGGACGGTCTCGCGTACGTACTGCTCGACGTCGATCGGGCCCGGCTGAACCTCGGTCGCCAACAACTCGCCGAGCGGCTCGGCCGCCGCGATTCGGCGTGCGACCTCGATCCCCTCGAGCAGCGTCTCGAGATCCTCGGGCCGCGACAGGTAACCGCGCTCGACGAGCGGCGCCTGGGTCGGATCGGTGGAGCGCAGCCGCACGCGTCCGGACGAGAGCGGCTTCATGTGGAACACGAGCGCGAACGCCGCGTAGCTGCCGGCGCTCTCCCCGGGACTGACCCAGGTCATGTGGTGTAGATCCCAGTTGCCGGGTGTACACGAGCTGCTCCCGGCCTTCAGCACGACGTGCGGCCCGAGCAGTCCGTGTTCCCGCTCGTGTTCCGCCAGACTCGATTCCAGCCGTGCGGAGGGCTTCCAGGCGACGTCGGTTCCGTAGTGGTCGAGCAGGCGCTCGCCGACGGGCAACGAGGCGACGACCGGTATCCCGAGGCGCTCGAGCTCGGTCTCCGGGCCGAGCCCGCTCCTCATGAGGATCGCCGCGGAGAAGTACGACCCGGCGGCGAGCACGACGGTCTCGGCGTCGACCCGCCGACCATCGTCAGTGACGATCCCCGAGGCCCGGGCTCCATCGAGCAGGACCCGATCGACGAGGACGTCGCCCTCGACGGCGAGATTCGGCCGGCCGCGCGCCGGATCGAGATAGGCGAAGGCCGCGTTCCAGCGCTGACCGTCGACGACGTTCGCGGGGAACGGCGCGACCCCGATCGCCTGCTCGGGGTCGTTCGGGTCGGAGAGGCGTGGAAACCCGGCCGCCGTGGCCGCCTCGAGGTACGCGCGATGGAACGGCCCGGGGTCTTCGCTGTTCGCGCCGGCCGTTCGCAGGGTTGTCTTCGCGCGCTCGAGATACGGGCGAAGGTGCTCGTAGCTCCACGATTCGCCCCACTCGTCGTAGTCCGCTCGCGAGCCGTGCAGCATCGCGCAGGCGTTGACGGCGGAGGAGCCGCCGAGCACGCGTCCGCCGAACGTGCGCCCGTCCTCGGCCGGCGGCCAGAGGTGGTCGGCCGCGATGCCGCGTGCGTCGAGGACGTCGGCCGGCCAGCGGCCGCTCTCGGCGATGCCGTAGTCGGGCCCTGCCTCGAGCAGGCAGACGGTACGGTCGGGGTTCTCGCTGAGACGGGCCGCAAGCACGCACCCCGCCGTCCCGCCCCCGGCGACGACCACGTCGTAGCGCACGGCCGGAGCATAGGACGCCGGCGGTACCCTCACCTCGTGGATCCCCTGAGCGTCTTCTCGCCGACGACGAGAACGTGGTTCGAGCGAGCGTTCGAGGAGCCGACGCCCGCGCAGACGCTCGGCTGGCCCGCGATCGCGCGCGGCGGCCACGTCCTCATCCAGGCACCGACCGGCTCGGGGAAGACCCTCGCCGCATTCCTCCTCGGGATCGACCGGCTGAACGAGACGCCGGGCGACGGACTCCGTCTGCTCTACGTCTCACCCCTGAAGGCGCTCAACTACGACATCGAGCGGAACCTGCGGAGCCCTCTCGCCGGACTGGGGTCGGAGCTCCGTGTGGCCGTGCGAACGGGCGACACGCCCGCGAGCGAGCGGCGCGAGATGCTCCGCACGCCGCCGGACATCCTCATCACCACGCCCGAGTCCCTCTTCCTGCTTCTCACCTCGCAGGCACGGGAGACCCTGCGCGGGATCCGGACCGTGATCCTCGACGAGGTCCATGCCGTCGCGGGGACGAAGCGCGGTGCGCACCTCGCGCTGTCGTTGGAGCGGCTCGAGCGCCTCGTCGACCAGCCGTTCCAGCGCGTCGGGCTCTCGGCCACACAACGGCCGATGGAGGAGATCGGCCGCTTCGTCGCGGGACCTGCACGAGACATCGAGCTCGTGGACGCCGGGGTGCGCAAGGAGCTCGACCTGCAGGTCGTCGTCCCGGTCGAGGACATGCGCGAGCTCGACTCGACCGCCGAGCTCTCGGTTCCGCCGCTCGCGGACGGCGTCGAGATGGGGGTCGGCGTCGAGCGCTCGAGCCGCTCGATCTGGCCGTCCGTGTATCCGGCGATCCTCGAGCTCGTCCGCGCGCACCGCTCGACCATCGTCTTCGTCAACAACCGGCGGCTCGCGGAGCGGCTGGCGCTCAGGATCAACGAGCTCGCCGGCGAGGAGCTGGCACGAGCGCACCACGGCTCGCTCGCGCGCGAGCAGCGGCTCGTCGTGGAGGAGCTGCTGAAGGCTGGCGAGATCCCATGCCTCGTCGCAACGTCTTCGCTCGAGCTCGGCATCGACATGGGTGCGGTCGACCTCGTCGTGCAGGTCGAGAGCCCGAAGTCGGTCGCCCGCGGGCTCCAGCGCGTCGGCCGCGCGGGGCACGAGCTGCACTCCGTGTCGAAGGGCCGGATCTTCCCGAAGTACCGTGCGGATCTCCTCGAGTCCGCCGTCGTCGCGCGCGCGATGCGCGCCGGGGAGATCGAGGAGACGCGCATCCCGCGGAACCCGCTGGACGTCCTCGCCCAGCAGATCGTGGCCGTGTGCGCCGACGAGGAGGTCTCGGTCGACGAGCTCCACGAGCTCGCGCGGCGCTCGTATCCGTTCGCGGAGCTCTCTCGGGCGCAACTCGAGAACGTCCTCGACATGCTCGCCGGGCGGTACCCGTCGGACGAGTTCGCCGAGCTCCGCCCGCGTGTCGTGTGGGACCGGACGGCGGGGACGGTTCGCGGCCGTACCGGAGCCCGCCGGCTCGCCGTCACGAACGCCGGGACGATCCCCGACCGCGGGCTCTTCGGCGTCTTCCTTGTCGACGGCGGCGGGCGAGTCGGCGAGCTCGACGAGGAGATGGTCTACGAGGCGCGCGAGGGTCAGACCTTCCTTCTCGGCGCGTCGACCTGGCGGATCGAGGAGATCACGCGCGACCGCGTCCTCGTCTCGCCCGCGCCGGGCGTGCCCGGCGTAGCACCCTTCTGGAAGGGCGAAGGGGTCGGAAGGCCGGCGGAGCTGGGGGAGAGGATCGGAAGGACGGCGCGCGAGCTGTCCTCTCTCGCCGACGAGGCTGCGACCGACCGGATCGAGGGCGAGTACGGGCTCGACCCGCGTGCGGCGCGCAACCTTCTGACGTTCCTCCGCGAGCAGGAGGCCGTCACCGGCGTCGTCCCCTCGGATCGAACCATCGTCGTCGAGCGCTTCCGCGACGAGATCGGGGACTGGCGCGTCTGCATCCTCTCGCCGTTCGGCGGACGTGTGCACGCGCCGTGGGCGATGGCGCTCCGCACGCGGCTGCGCGACTCTCTCGACGTGGACGTGCAGTCGCTGTGGTCCGACGACGGGATCGCGCTGCACTTCCCCGACTCGGACACGGCGCCCCCGCTCGCGGATCTCGTGCTCGACCCGGACGAGATCGAGGACATGCTCCTCGCAGAGCTCGCGCAGTCGGCGCTGTACGGCGCCCGGTTCCGCGAGAACGCTGCGCGCGCGCTCCTCATCCCGCGACGGCGGCCGGGGCAGCGTACGCCGCTCTGGCAGCAGCGCCTGAAGGCCCAGAGCCTGCTCCAGGTCGCGCGCCGCTATCCCCAGTTCCCGATCGTGCTCGAGACGTATCGCGAGTGCCTGCAGGACGTGTTCGATCTACCTGCGTTGCGCGGTCTCCTGCGTGGGATCCAGACGCGCTCGATCGACGTCGTCGAGGTCGAGACCGCATCTGCGTCGCCGTTCGCGTCCTCGCTCCTCTTCGAATACGTCGCGACCTACATGTACGAGGACGACACGCCGCCCGAGGAGCGGCGTGCGCAGGCGCTCTCGCTCGACCGCGACCTCCTGCGCGAGCTGATGGGCATCGAAGAGCTGCGCGAGCTCCTCGATGCGGGTGCGATCGAGCAGGTCGAGGCGTCACTGCGGCCGACCCCGCGGAACGTCGACGAGCTGCACGATCTCCTCCGCCGCGCCGGGCCGCTCCTGGACGGCGAGTACGACCGGGGCTTCGCGGAGACGCTCCTGCGTGAGCGACGCGCTATCCGCGTACGCCTGGGGGACGTCGAGCTCCTCGCGGCCATCGAGGACGCCGGGCTCGTCCGCGATGCCTTCGGCGTCGTGCCCCCCGGAGGCGTGCCGCAGGTGTTCCTGGAGCCGGTCGAGCAACCGCTGCGCGCGGTGCTCCGCCGCTACGCGAAGACGCACGGGCCGTTCACGACGGCGGAGCTCGCAGAGCGGTTCCGGCTCGGTGCGACGGCCTTCGAGCCCGTCCTCGCAGACCTCGAGCATTCGGACGAGCTGGTCCGGGGTGAGCTGCGGCCGGGTGGCTCCGAGCGCGAGTGGTGCGATCCGGACGTGCTGCGCCGGATCCGCCGCGCCACGCTCGCGGTGCTGCGCAAGGAGGTCGAGCCCGCCGAGCAGGCGGCGTTCGGACGTTTCCTGCCGGCCTGGCACGGGATCGGTAGGCGTCAGAGCCTGCGGGAGGCGCTCGTCCCGCTCCAGGGTGTTGCGCTGCCCGCGTCGCTGTGGGAGACCGACGTTCTGCCGCGGCGCGTCCCGACGTTCCGGCAGTCCGATCTCGACGTGTTGTGCGCGTCCGGCGAGGTCGTCTGGGTCGGGGCTGGCCTCGACCGGGTCGCCGTGTACTTTCGAGACGACGCCCGGCTGCTGGGCCCTCCGAGCGCGGACCCGACTCCAGATGGCGAGGTCGCCGTCGCGGTCCGCGCGGCGCTCGCCGAGCGGGCACTGTTCTGGGCGGATCTCGTCGAGCGGGCCGGCCATCCCCCGCAGGACGTCCTCACCGCGCTCTGGGAGCTCGTCTGGGCCGGCGAGGTGTCGAACGACTCGTGGGCACCACTCCGCGCGTCTCGCCGCTACGAGCTGCCTCGGACCGACGCCGTGGGGCGGAGGTTCGCTCGCACGCGCCGCGTGCTGGCGTCCCCGACCCAGGGCCGCTGGTCGCTTGCCTCGACGCTCTTCGGCGAGACCACCGAGCGACGTGCCCTCGCGGAGCTGCTGCTCGAGCGGCAGGGAATCGTCACGCGCGACGGCGTCCGCGGCGAGGGGATCCGGGGCGGCTACGGGGCGGTGTACGCAGAGCTCAAGACGCTCGAGACGCTCGGTGTCTGTCGGCGAGGGTACTTCGTGGAGGGGCTCGGCGGTGCGCAGTTCGCGCTGCCCGGTGCGGTGGAGCGACTGCGCGAGATCCGTTCCGCCCGTCGTGACGCGACACCCGAGGCGCTCGTGCTCGCCGCTGCCGACCCGGCTCAACCGTACGGCGCGGCGCTTCCCTGGCCACGACGCTCCGGCGCACGAGCGGCCCGCGTTGCGGGAGCCTGGGTCGTGCTGCTCGACGGCGAGGCGGCACTCTTCGTGGAGCGCGGAGGCCGCTCGCTCGTCCCGCTCCGGGAGCCCGGGGTCGACTGGTTGAAGCCGGCACTCGCAGCGCTCGTGGCCCACGTTCGCGCCGGCGGCGCCAAGCGGCTGGCGGTGGAGCGCTTCGACGGCGAGCCGGTGGCGGAGACCGAGGCGATGCAGCTCCTCGTCGAGGCGGGCTTCCTGGCCGGGCCGCGCCGGGCGGTGCTGCGACCGTAACGAAGGAGAGGGCTCCCACGCCGCGTACCGGAGGGCGTGGCGGTGCGCGCACCCCATCTCTATCCGCTCCTCCGAGGATTCGTCCTCGGGTCGTTCGTCGTGCTCGGGCGCGAGCTCGAGGAAGGTGCGGAGCTTCCGTTCGCCTTCGAGGAGCACGTCGAGCGCCGAGGGCCGTCGCTCTACGAGCTGCGGCCGCTCGTGCGGGCGTTCATCGAGGAGCGCGAGCCGATGCTTCGCGGCCGCGAGGATGCGCGGCTCGCCGTCGAGGAGCTGCGACGTGAGCCGTCGGCCGCGATCTTCGCGAAGGCGCACGCAGGCAAGCGTGCAAGCGAGGACGAGGCGCTCTTCCGCACGGTCCTCCTCGGGCTCCTGATCTCCACGGCGGAGGCGTGCGGGGGCTTCGACTGGGAGGACGAGGCATTCGAGCACGCCCATGCGGAGCTGGAGCGCTCCCTCTTCGGCGAGCGCCGCAGGTACGTGGCGATCGCGCCGCTCGTCGGACTCTCGCTCGCCAAGCCGGTGGAGCTCGCGGCCGACGTCTCCGTCCGTCCGTTCGCCAACGGCGAGCTCGCGACGCACTGGCCCGAGTCGCGCGGGCTCCTGCCACGCGACTTCGGGCGCGAGCCGGATCGCATGGCCGTGGTGGAGCTGCGCCGCGAGCTCGACTCGGACGAAGGATCGCCCGACGCGGCAGCCGAGATCGCGGACGCGGTCAGTGCGCTGCGCCTCACGACCGCCGCCGCCGCCGCCGCCGGGCCGGTGCTCTTCGAGACGCTCGACGGCCGCCCCTTCGGCATCCAGCCCGTGCTGCCGATCGCGGCAACCCAGCCTCCGGGAGAGCCGTCGCGGCTCGACGCCTTCCGGTCGGCGATCGCCGTGGATGTCCTGGCGGCGCTCGGCGACGCGGACGGCGATCCCGAGCTCTCGGACGCGCTCGACCGCTGGGAGCTCTCGCTCTTCCAGGCAGAGCCCTTCCGCGCCGAGCAGCTCCGTGGTGCGCTCGCGTCGCTCCTGGGCGAGACCTGGGCGATGCGGTGCTGCGTCCTGCTCGGCGAGGACGCGCAGGCGCGAGAGGAGCTATACGGCGAGCTCACGTCGCTCGCGGGGGGCGATCCGGCGACGACCGCCTCGGTCGACGCCGGTCGTCGAGCCGTCGTCGCCGTGCTGCGGTCGCGGGACCGCGAGCGCCTCGTGCACGACCTCGATCGCGACCTGCTGGGGCTCGACCGCCGCACTCCGCACGCCGTCGCCGTCTGACGCGAACTCGGCGCGAAGCCGTTACCCGCCGGCGAGCGGGGCAGGGCTACGTTGGACGAGTGGACGAGTCACGCGCGATCCTCGAGCGGCTCGCGAGGATCGAGGCGCTCGACCGTCGAGGTGCGCCGCCGCCTGCGCTTCTCGCCGAGCTTCGCGCGCTCCTCGGCGAGGCGGAGGCCTGGGCGGGCCGGGAGGGAGGTGAGGCCGGAACGCGTGCGGTTGCAGGGCTTCGCGACGCTCTTGCGCATGACATGATCGACGGGTGACCGACCGGCTCCTCGCCGCGCGGGAGGTGGCTGCGACGCTTCGCCGGATGGCGCCGCCCTCACTCGCCCGTATTCCCGATACGCGCTCGATCGGGCGGCGTCCCCGGCTTGGTCGCACCCATTCCCGCATCGACGGGCATCACCGGTCGATCACCTCGTGATCTCCCACTGGGACGAAGTGCGGACCTGGCGCGGCGAGCGTGGACACATCGCGGGCACGTGGTCGAGCCTTACGGGCAAGAACTCGCAGACAGTCGGCCTCAAGCGGATCCAGGTCGATCCGGGGATGTGGTCGACGCCACTCCATCTCGAGGGCTCCGAGGAGGAGATCTTCTACGTGCTCGGCGGCTCCGGCGTCTCCGTCCAGTGGGAGGGAGAGGGCGACCCCGTCGGGTACGAGGTGCGGGCCGGCGACTGTCTCCTGCACCTCGCGCTCGAGAATGCCCACACGCTCCAGGCCGGCGCGGACGGGCTCGACGTGCTCGCCTTCGGCCAGCGCACGCACGCGGAAGGAATCACCTGGCTGCCCCGCGCAGGGGTGGCCTGGCTCGGCGAGACCTGGGCACCGGTCGGCGCCGAGGAGGACCATCCATGGACGCGTGAGGCCGCCGCCGGCCCGCCTGCAGTCGGGGAGCTCTCGCCTCGGCCACCGACGATCGTGCACGTGCCGGATCTCGAGCCGCTCGAGCGTGAGACGACGACGATCGGCCGCCGCGTGCGCTACCCGGGTCGCGCGATGGCCTCGCTCGAGACCGGAATCAGGCACGCGGAGGTCTTCCCGGGCAAGCTGAACGCCCCCCCGCACTGTCACGCGCTCGAGGAGGAGATCTTCGTCGTGCTGGAGGGCGACGGCCACGTGCTCCTCTGGGAGGAGGAGGGCATCACGGAGCATTCCGTGCGCGTGGGCTCGATCGTCTGCCGTCCGGCGAGTACGGGCGTGGCGCACGCGTTCCGGGGCGGGGACGGCGGCATGACGATCCTGATGTACGGGACGCGTGAGCCGGGCGAGGTCTGCTACTACCCGCGGTCGGGAAAGGTGTACTTCGTCGGGTTGGAGCTGATCACTCGGGTCGGCGAGCAGCTCGACTACTGGGACGGCGAGGACTGACGGTTGCAGTGTTTGAAGGAATTGCTTCGCACGGCGTGAAGCTGACGGAGTCATGGCCCTCTCGCGCCTGCTCCCACGCCTCCAGCCGCGCCCGGAGCCCGTTCCCGAGCCGGTCGACGACGAGCAGCTCACAGACACGGAGGAGCCGCAGGAGCCACCCCGCCTCCAGGCCGTGCCGACCGTCGTACCGGCTCCGACGGCCGCTCCCGAGCCGGACGGCGCGCTGATGGCGAACGTCATCGCGCTCGCGAATCAGAAGGGCGGCGTCGCGAAGACGACGACGACGCTCAATCTCGGTGTCGCGCTCCATGAGCTTGGGAATCGCGTGCTCGTGATCGACCTCGACCCGCAGGGGAATCTCACGATGAGCCAGGGCATGAACCCCGACGCGATCGAGCGCTCGATGTTCGACGTGCTCGTCCACCGCATCCCGATCTCGGACGTGATCAAGACCGTCGAGGTCGACATCGCAGTCGCGTCGATCGACCTCGCCGGCGCCGAGCTTTCGCTGTCCGCGCTCATCGGTCGCGAGCGCGCGCTCGAGAAGGCGCTCGTCGAGGTACGTGACCGCTACGACTACGTCCTCATCGACACGCCGCCCTCGCTCGGCCTGCTGACGATCAACGCGTTCGTCGCGGCCCAGGGCGTGATCGTCCCGGTGCAGTGCGAGTATCTCTCGCTGCGCGGACTCGTGCAGCTGGAGAACACGCTCGCGATGGTGCGCGAGAACCTCAACCCGCGGGTTCACGTCCAGGGAATCGTCCCGACGATGTACGACGGCCGCACGCTGCACGCGCGCGAGGCGATCGAGATCCTCGAGGAGCACTTCGGCGACCTCGTGTACGAAACGCGGATCCGCAAGACCGTCCGCTATGCCGAGGCCCCGGTGAAGGGGAGCTCCGTACTCAAGTACGACCCGACCGGTCCGGCCGCCCAGGCCTACCGCGACCTCGCGAAGGAGGTGTTCGATGGCACGCAAGCGCGCGACGATGCGTGAGGGCCCGCTGGCCGAGCTCTTCCGCAAGACCGAGGCTGCGCAGCGTGCGCAGGAGGGCGCCGAGCCGGCGGAGGCGCCGGTCGATCCGAGGGCCGAAGCAGCGCTCGACGAGACCGTCGAGCACGTCCCGGACTTCGCGAGAGCGCCCGAGCCGGAAGCGGAGCCGCCGGTGTCCGAGGCGGCAGTGGCTGCGCCCGCCGACCCCGAGGAGCACGTCACCGCAGAAGCCGCAGCCTCGCGCGCAGCAGCGCGGTATTTCCAGACGATGCTCGAGCCGGCTCCCCAGCTTCATCGCGTGCCGCCTCCCAAGGGTGCGGCATACATCGCCGCCATCCGGGTGGTCGGGGTCGGCGGGGCCGGGTTGAACGCGATCCACCGCATGATGGACGCGGGGATCGCGCAGGTGGACTTCGTCGCCGTCAACACCGATCGTCAGGCGCTTGCGATCTCCGACGCCCCGACGAAGATCGCCATCGGCGAGGGGCTCACCCAGGGCCTCGGCTCCGGTGCCGACCCGGGCGTGGGGCGAGCAGCCGCCGAAGAGGCGCTCGACCAGCTGAAGGCGGCGCTGCGCGGATCGGACATGGTCTTCGTCACGGCGGGAGAGGGAGGCGGCACCGGCACCGGTGCGGCCCCGGTCGTCGCTCGCATCGCACGCGAGCTCGGCGCGCTCACGGTCGGAATCGTCACGACGCCGTTTCGCTTCGAGGGAACGCGGCGCCGTGCCGCTGCCGACAACGGCGTCGACGAGCTGCGCGCCGCGTGCGACACGGTCATCGTCATCCCCAACGACCGTCTGCTCGAGGTGCTCGACCGCTCGACCTCGATGGTCGACGCGTTCAAGATCGCCGACGACGTCCTCCGTCAGGGCGTCCAGGGGATCTGCGACCTGATCACGACTCCGGGCCTCATCAACCTCGACTTCGCGGACGTCCGCACGGTCATGCAGGACGCCGGCTCCGCGCTCATGGGGATCGGCTACGCGACCGGGCAGAATCGCGCCCGCGAGGCGGCCGAGCGCGCGCTCGGCTCGCCGCTCATCGACGCGGAGATCGTCCGCGCACGCGGGATTCTGCTCTCCATCTCCGGTGGCGACGATCTCTCGCTGGTCGAGGTCAACGAGGCTGCCGAAGTCGTGCGCGAGACGGCGACCGACGAGACGAACATCATCTTCGGCGCGACCGTCGACCCGCGCCTCACCGGCCAGGTATGGGTGACGGTCGTGGCCACGGGCCTGGGCGGCATGAAGCGCCGGGCCGCCCGCCCGGGCTTCGAGTCTGCCGCCGAGCCGAGTCGCCCTGCCGCAGATCCCGAGCTGCCGTCGTTCCTGAGTGCGTGACGGGGGCGGCCGCCTGCGGCCGCCCTAGGTCGATGCGGGTTCCGTAGCCGCAGGCCCACAGCGAGATAGCGGCGGACTCCCAAATCCGCGGCTCGCAGGTCCGAATCCTGCCGGGCGCATGGAAGTTACTCGCGTCCACGGGCGTGTTCCTGCGCGACTCCATCGAGGATTGGCCCGGGCCGTGTTGCGGAGTTCTGCGGAAGCAAGCCGGGGGCCTTCGTGGGACACTCGGAGCCGTGAAGGTCCTTCTGGTCGAGGACGAGGACGCGATCGCCGAGCCGCTCGCGGAGGGCCTTCGCCGCGAGGGTTTCAGCGTCGAGCGCGTCGCCACCGGGCAGGAGGCGCTCGATGCCGTCGAGCCCGACTTCGTGCTTCTCGACGTCGGCCTTCCGGACATGGACGGCTTTTCCGTGTGCCGCGATCTCCGGAGCAGGTCGAGCGTCCCGATCATCATGGTCACGGCGAAGGGCGAGGAGGTCGATCGGGTGGTCGGCCTCGAGGTCGGCGCGGACGACTATGTCGTGAAGCCGTTCGGCATCCGCGAGCTGGTCGCGCGGATCCGCGCGGTGAGCCGGCGGACGAGCGAACGCCCGTCGGCTGTGCGGGCGGCCGTGGCGATCGGACCGCTCGAGGTCGACACGCGCAGCCGGCGCGTCGCCGTAGGCGGGCGGGAGATCGACCTCACGCCCAAGGAGTTCGACTTGCTCGCGCTGCTCGCGAGCGACCCCGGGGCGGTCGTCTCGCGTGCCCGCATCCTCGAGGAGGTGTGGGAGACGACCTGGTACGGGAGTGCCAAGACGATCGACGTCCACGTCGCCGCGCTCCGCAAGAAGCTCGGACACCCGTCGTGGATCGAGACCGTTCGCGGCGTCGGGCTTCGCTTGAACGTCCCGGAATGAGCCGGCGCTTCCTCGCCACGTACGTCGCGCTCGCCGTCGTGGTGCTCATCTCCCTCGAGATCCCGCTCGGGATCCAGTACCGCCGGAGCGAGCGGCGCGACCTCCAGGGCCGAATCGAGCGCGACGCGCTGACGATGGCGACGTTCGCCGAAGACACCCTCGAGCGCGGGCTCCGGACTCCTCCGCCTGGCCTCGTCGCGGTGGCGAAGAGGTACCAGCGGGACCCCGGCGGGCGGGTGGTGATAGTGGACGGGAAGGGCGTCGCGCTCCTCGACACGAATCCTCCGCTTCCGGGCAGGCGCTCGTTCGCGAGCCGGCCCGAGATCGCGTCGGCGCTGAAAGGGAACATCGCCTCGGGAATCCGGCACTCGAGCACCCTCGGGACGGATCTCGTGTACGTGGCCGTGCCGGTATCGTCCGGCGGCGTCGTTCGCGGGGCCGTGCGGATCACGTACCCGACGTCTGCGCTCGACTCGCGGGTGCGGCGCTACTGGCTGCTGCTTCTCGCCATCGGCGGGGTCGTCCTGGCAGTCGCTACGGTCGTCGGACTGCGCTTCGCCCGCACGTTGACGGAGCCGCTGTCCGAGCTCGAGAAGACAGCCGCGGCGGTCGGCGAGGGCGATCTCGAGGCGAGAGCGCCCACGGACAGCGGCCCCCCCGAGGTGCGCGCCCTCGCCGCCGAGTTCAACGACACGGTCGCCCGGCTCGAGACGCTGCTGCGCTCACAGGACGAGTTCGTTGCTGACGCTTCGCATCAGCTGCGGACGCCGCTCGCGGCGCTGCGCCTCCGCCTGGAGAACCTCGAGCGGGACGTGGGGGAGGACGGGAGGGCGGATCTCGACGCAGCGCTCGCCGAGGTCGGCCGCCTCGCGCGCCTCGTGGAAGGGCTACTCGCGCTCGCACGGGCGGACGCCTCGAAACCGCATCCGGCACCCGTGGACCTTCGTGGAGCCGTCACCGCTCGGGCGGACGCGTGGTCGCCGCAGCTGGTCGAGCGCGACGTGGCGTTCGACGCTCGAGTGCCGGTGGGGCTGTCCGCGCTGGTCACTCCCGGTTCGCTCGAGCAAGTGCTCGACAATCTCGTCTCGAACGCACTCGCCGTCTCGAGGCCGGGCGACACCATCACGATCGAGGGTCGCAGCTCTGGGCGTGAGGTGATCCTCGACCTCCGTGACCAGGGACCCGGGATGACCCTCGAGCAGCGGTCGCGTGCATTCGACCGCTTCTGGAGGGCGGGGACGCCGGGTGGAGGGACGGGGCTCGGTCTCGCGATCGTCTACCGCCTCGTCACGGCGGACGGCGGTCGGGTCGAGCTCCTCGACGCACCGGGTGGCGGCCTCGACGTGCAGCTCACGCTGCGCGCAGAGGACTGACGAAGGCTGGCGCAATCCTTACCTCCGCCTGGCCCGCGCTTCACCCGGGGCCTCCTACCGTGACCGCAGCACTCGCACCCGGAAGGAGGAGCAGATGTCCCGCACACTCGCCTTCGCGTTCGCCGCCATGCTGGCGCTCGACGCGGTCGCAGGCACCCTCGCGCTGACGCGCACGCTCCACCTCGGACAGGCCTCGCACAGGACGTCCGACGCGCTCGTCGCCAAGCGGACCGCGCAGCTCGACAGGTTCGAGGCCTCGCTCAGGACCCAGCTCGCGAAGAAGCCGCCGCCTCTGCCGAAGATACCCGCGGCGTCGGCCTCCGACTCAGTGTCGATCTCCGCCGCGCCGACGGCGAGCTCTCCGCAGGTGAGGTACGTCCGGCCTGCTCCGATCGTCATCCACAAGAGCCGAGCAGGCGGCGAGCACGAGGCGGAGGACGCGCTCGGGGACGGAGGCGGCGTCGATGACTAGCCACGTCGGCCGCCTCTACTCGCTCGCCGGAGCCCTGCTTGCCTTCTTCGTCCTCTGGGCCGTGATCGCCGCCCACCCGTGGGCGACGACGGCGACAGCCGACCCGCGCCTCCTCGCCCTCGCTCAGCGCGAGCGGCACCTCCGCGCCGACGCGGCACTCGTCCAGAAGGCGGTCGACCGCCGCTTCGCCACCTACAGAGTGGAGCTGACGAAGCGCCGCTCGGCGATCGCCGCCGCGAAGGCGCGAGCGTCGGCGGCATCCCCCGTCTCCAGCTCCCAGGGCGCGTCGCCCAGCGTGCGCGTCGTGACGCTTCCTCCGCTCGTGATCACGAAGACGTCGTGATGGAGCGCACCGGATTCACGGCGATGGGCACGGAAGTCGAGCTCCTGCTCGATGTGCCGAGCGAACGCTGGACCGGGAGCGCGCTCGTCGCCGCGCGGGCCGAGTTCGAGAGGCTCGAGGCCATCCTCTCCCGCTTCCGTCCCGAATCGGAGCTCTCGAAGTTGAACCGCGCAGGCCGGCTCGCCGACGCGAGCCCGGACATCGTCCGCGTCACCGAGCTGGCGCTCGACGCGCGGGAGCGCACGGGTGGGCGCTTCGATCCGACCGTGCACGACGCCGTCGTCGCCGCCGGCTACGACAGGACGTTCGACGAGGTCGGATCCGGCGGAACCGTCGTCGTGGCCTCGCCGCCGGCTCGCTGCCTCGGGTCGCTGCGCGTGGACGCCGCGACGGCAGAGATCGTGCTGGGGCCTGGCGTCAGACTCGACTTCGGCGGAATCGGGAAGGGCTACGCAGTCGACCGCGCGTGCGAGCTGCTCGCACCATTCGGGCCATGCCTCGTCAGTGCAGGCGGTGACCTTGCGGTTCGCGGCGGCTCCTGGCCCGTCGGCGTCGAGGTGAACCCGCGAACGATCACGCTCGAGCTGTCGAGCGGCGCGATCGCGACGTCGGGCTCCGATCGTCGCCGTTGGAGCACGCCGGCAGGGGACGCGCACCATCTCATCGATCCGCAGACCGGTGCTCCGGCCGAGACGGACCTGCTGCGCGTGACCGCGGTCGGCCGGACGGCGGTCGAAGCCGAGGTCCTCGCGAAGTCGCTCTACCTCGCGGGCGCCGAGCGGGCGGCTCTGGAAGCGGACGAGCTCTGTGTTCCGGCCGTGCTCACCCTCGTTGACGGCACCTCGGTGCTCACAGGGGGGCTCGCATGAGGGCCGACCCGACCTTCTGGCTCCTCGCACGGACGACGGGGCTCACCGCGTACCTCCTGCTCACGACCTCGATTCTCGCCGGCCTCGTTCTCAAGTCGCGGCCGTTCCGGTCGCTCCGCCCGGCGGCCGTCACCGACACGCACCGCTTCCTCGCCATGCTCGGACTCGGAGTGGTGGCGATGCACGGCGCCGTGCTCCTGCTCGACAGCACGGTTCGCATCTCGCCGGCGGCCCTGGTCGTCCCCGGGCTGTCGCCGTATCGACCGCTCGCAACGGGGCTCGGCGTGCTCGCGGCCGAGCTGATGGTCGTCGTCTACGCGTCGTTCTCGCTGCGCCGCCGGATCGGCGTGCGGAACTGGCGTCGCCTGCACTGGGCGACGTACGCAATCTTTGCCGCCGCCACCGTTCACGGCCTCGCCGCGGGAACGGACAGCGGCCAGCCGTGGGCTCTTGCGATCTACGTGTCCGCGATCGCGCTGGTCGTCGGAGCGACTGCGTGGCGCGCCGTGATGCCTCCCGTCGCGCCGCCGCGCGGGGTTCGGGCATGATCGCACGCGGTTCCGTGAGCATCCTTCGCGTCGGTCTCGTCCTCGTACTCGTGCTCGCGGCTGCGGTCGCGGCGAACATCGTGCTTCTCGGCGTGGCCAGCGGGCCGAAGGACCCGGTCGGCAGGCTCAGCCCCAATGCGGGGTTCGTCCAGGTGCCGGTCGGCTCGTCGACGGTCACCACGCCGTCGTCGGGCTCTGTTCCCACGCGCCCGTTGGACGACAGCACGAGCGAGGCCGGCTCCGACGACTGACGGGCGAGGCGCGACTTGCGCCAACCTTGGGGCTCGAGGGTGGATTCGATACCGGGGCTTGTCCCGGCGCTAACCAGGCCCGGGTTACAACCGGTGGCGTGATGTCGTCCAGGAAAGGATCGTCATGAACACGCGTCGCCAGGCCTTCATGCTCGCCGGCGCCCTGACCGCAACCGTCTTCACCGCGGTCGCCGCGCTCGCCGGCGTCTCGCATCGACCTACCGCCACCACGGCTACGCCTCCGGCGCCGACCCCGATCGTGCAGGTCGCCCCGACGCAGGCACAGCCGATCCATTGGGAGGACGACTGATGCGCCGCGTATGGGCAACCGTCGTCGCCGTCTGGGCGACCCTCGCGATCGTCGCCGGGCTCGCGTGGACGCGGCATGCGCCGGCTCCCCCGCTCGCGCAGCCCGCACCGGCGACGCTCGTCGTCAAGGGCAAGACCGGGACGCAGCGCTTCGTCGTGCTCGGCTCGACCACCGCCGCGGCCCCGCACGCGACGACCCAACCGTCACCGGTCAGATGATCGGCCTTCTCCAGCGCGCCGTTTTCCCGGCCATGGGCACGAGCTGCACGCTCGCGGTGACCGCCCTTCCGGGCGATGCGACGAACGCGCGTCGGGCGCTCGCAGCCGGCCGGGCGGAGATCGAGTCCTGCGAGCAGTCTCTCACCCGGTTCGACCCCGCCAGCGACCTCTCGCGCATGAACCGACATGCCGGCGAGTGGGTCGAAGTCGACGCCAGGCTCGTGGACGCCCTTCGCGTCGCGCGCCTGGCGCGGGCCGCGACGGGCGGGAGGTTCGATCCCACGATCCTTCCCGCCCTCGTCGCCGCCGGGTACGACCGGACCTTCGAAGAGCTCGAGGAGCGCTCGGCGCTGCCGCACGCAGGCTGGCGCTCGGGGGGCGAGATCGAGATCGCATCCGACGCGCACCTCGTACGGGTGGAGCGAGGGACGATGGTCGATCTCGGCGGCATCGGCAAAGGGTTCTCCGCGTCGCGCGCGCTTGAGGCGATGCGCGAGGCGTGGGACGGGCTACCCGGAGCGCTCGTCGACCTCGGGGGAGACGTGGCGGTCTCGGGCGTGCCGCCGGAGCGAGGTCCGTGGCGCATCGCGATCGCGGATCCTCGGCAGCCGGACGTCACCCTCGGAGTCCTCGGCCTCGAGGACGGCGCGGTCGCGACGTCCGGGCGGAGCGCGAGGCGCTTCGGGCCGGGACGCTCGCTGCACCACTTGATCGACCCCCGGACGGGGGCTCCTGCCACCGCCGGGCCGCTCGCGGTGACCGTGGTCGCGCGCGACGCAGCCTGGGCCGAAGCCCATGCCACGGCGCTCGCCATCTCGGATCGCGGCGAGGCGCGCGCCTACGTTGCCGGACACCCCGGGCTGTTCGCGCTGCTCGTCTTCGAGGACGGTTCCTGCGAGCAGCTCGGGGAGGGCCCGTTCAGGCCCGCACCCGAGCTCGTCGAGGCTGCGTGATGATGACCGCCTTCCTCGTGCAGGCGCCGATCGCCTGGTACGTCGTGCGCGCGTCCGGGCTCGTCGCGTTCGGTGCGTTGACCCTGTCCGTCTGGCTCGGCCTCGCCATGAGCACGCGACTGCTCGGCCCGAAGCGGATGAAGTCGCTCTTCGGCTGGCACCAGACGATCGCGTGGACGGGGCTCTCGATGCTCGGGTTGCACGCGGGGGCGCTCCTCTTCGACCCGACGCTCCACTTCGGCCTCGCCGCGCTGCTCGTGCCGTTCGCGGCCCCTTGGAGTCCCGCCGCCGTCGCCGCGGGCGTCGTCGCCGGCTGGTCGATGCTCGCGATCGCCTCGTCCTTCCGGCTCAAGAAGTGGATCGGACAGAAGGGCTGGCGGCGACTCCACTACCTGAGCTTCGGCGCCTTCGTCCTCGCGCTCGGCCACGCCCTCGTCGCCGGCACCGACCTCCACGGCCTCGGCGGGCCGGTCCTGGCGGCGATCGCCGCAGGCCCCGTGATCTGGCTCGGGCTCGCCCGCATCCTCATGCCGCGGTCGGCACCCGCCCGCCCGCCTGCCCCGGCACTCGAGGCGGCAGGCAGCTAGGCACCCGACGAGAGGGCGCGCGAGCGCTCTCTCGTCACTCGCACGGCCGAACGTCGGCTTCGAAACCTTCACTCCAGGCGGTCGAAATCTTGCCCTCTCTCTAGCCCGGCTCTAAACCGGAGCGCCGTACCGTCGGGAGCGTCAACCGAAAGGAGCGAACGTGTACAGGATCGAGATCGACCGCTCTCTATGCAGCGGCTTCGGAGTCTGCGCGGAGCTCGCGCCCGACGTCATCGAGGTGGGAAAGGACGGGATCGCCTCGGTTCGGACCGGCGTGACCTCCGATCCCAAGGTGCTCGAGGCGGCTTCCGCGTGCCCGATGGCTGCCATCGCCGTGGTCGAGGAAGAGGCAGCCTGATGGCTTCCCGCTCGGTCGTCATCGTCGGAGCCGGCCTCGCCGGCTCCCGGTGCGCGGAGACGCTGCGCGCGGAGGGGTACGAGGGCAGCCTGACGCTCATAGGCGACGAGGAGCTGCCCCCGTACGAGAGGCCGGCGCTCTCGAAGGGGTTCCTCGCGGGCGAGAAGGAGGAGCACGAGCTTCTCCTCCGCCCGCCCGCGGCCTGGGCCGAGCATGACATCGACCTACGGCTCGGCCAGCGGGTCATCCATGTCGATCCCGCGCGCCGGTGGGCGACGACCGCGTCGGGGAAGGAGCTCGCCTGGGACGTCCTCGTCCTCGCGACGGGCGCCCGGCCCCGTGTGCTTCCGTTCGCGGTGCCGCGCGGGGTGCACGCCCTGCGCACCGTCGAGGACGCGAAAGCCCTCCGTGAGGCTCTCGTCCCGGGTGCGCGCCTCGTCGTCGTCGGCGGCGGGTTCGTGGGCGCGGAGGTCGCGTCGACGGCGGTCGGGCTCGGCGTACACGTGACGATGCTCGAGGCGCTCGGGACGCCGTTCGAGCGGACACTCGGCTCGACCCTCGGCAGCCTGCTGGCTGAGCGCTACCGCTCGCACGGGGTTGACCTACGGGTGCACACCGGCGCCACCGGGTTCGGCGCCGACCCCTCCGGAACCGTTCGCTCCGTCCGTCTCAGCGACGGCAGCGAGCTTCGTTGCGACGTCGCGCTCGTGGGGATCGGGGTCGAGCCCGCGGACGAGCTCGTGCGGGGCCCGGTCGAGGGCGTCCCGATCTACGCCTGTGGCGACGTGACCGGAGGGCTCGGTCACTGGACGAGCGCTGCGGCCGAGGCCGTGGCCGTCGCTCGCCGCATCCTCGGTCTTCCGGCGCAGCCGGCGCAGCCGGCGTTCTTCTGGTCGGACCAGTTCGGTCTTCGACTCCAGCTCGTCGGTCGCACGAATGCCACCGCAGCCGTCGAGCTCGAGGGTGGAGGAGAGGACTTCCTCGCGCGCTATGTGGACGGCGAGGGGCGTCTCGTCGCGGCCCTCGGTGCCAACCGCGCGGCAGCGGTCGCACAGCTGCGCCGGCAGCTGGCGCTCGCCGCGTAGCGCCTCCGGAGAGACCGCTACGCGGCGACTCGTTCGAACGCGCGATTCGCGGGCCAGCGTCCAGGATGCCCGCGCTCGAGCTCGTACACGAACGGGTGGTGGAAGAGCTCGAGCGGGTTCTCGCGCTCGCGCACGTCGATCTCGACGACCTCCCCGGTGGCGTCGTCCTCGATCACGACGGCTGCACGCCCGGGTCACGGGCGCGCTCCAACGTCGGACCTGGGACGCCCGAACGGAAGCGAAGTACCCTCCCCGCGATGCGGGGAGCAATCGCAGCGGGCCATCCACTCACGGCCGAGGCGGGTGCGCGCGTCCTGCGTGAGGGCGGGAATGCGGTCGACGCGCTGCTCGCGGCCGCGTTCGCCGCCTTCGTCACCGAGGGGCCGCTGACTGGCCCGACCGGCGGCGGCTTCGCGCTCGTCCACGAGCCGAGCGGGCAGACGACGATGCTCGACTGCTTCTTCCAGGCGCCGACAGCGCGGCTCGGCGAGATGGAGGAGCTCCTCATCGACTTCGGCGACTCGGGGACGCAGATGTTCCACATCGGCGAGGGCTCGGTCGCCGTCCCCGGGCTCCTTGCCGGCCTCGAGCAGGTGCATGGCCGGTTCGCGAGCCGCGACTGGCGCGATCTCGTGGAGCCGGCGATCGCGCTTGCAGGCGAGGGTTTCGAGCGTGACGAGCAGCGCGTGACGCTGCACCGGATTCTCGAAGGGATCCTGCAGCGGGACGAAGGCGGACAACGCATCTACGGCGATCCGTCCCGCGTCCGGACGGCCGACACGTGCGCGACGTTGGAGCGCATCCGTGACCGGGGCGCCGAAGCGGTCGCCGAGCTCCTCCCCGAGTACGCGGACGACCTCCGCGACTACCGCGTGCGCTCGGTGGAGCCGCTCGAGCTCGCAGTCCTCGGTCGGACGATCCGCTCGATGCCCTCACAGGGGGGCTTCGTCGTCCAACGGATCCTCGAGCTGCTCGGCGCCCACGAAGGCGATCCGTTGCTCGAGAGCGAGGCGCGTGCCGTCGCCGATGCGTACGGCCCGCTCGGCTCCGGGCCGCTTCCGGGCACCACACACGTTTCCGTCGTCGACGGCGACGGCCTCGCAGCCGGGCTCTCGTCCACGCTCGGCTCCGGATCGGGCATTTTCCGCAGCGGGACCCAGCTCAACAACATGCTCGGCGAGCTCGACGTGATCGGGCCGGGCGAGAAGGCCCCAGGGGAACGGCTCGCGAGCATGATGACGCCGACGCTCGTCCTCGACGCAGGGCGGCCGCAGCTCGTCATCGGAAGCGCCGGCTCCGTGCGGCTGGCGGGGGCGATCGCGCAGGTGACCTGGCGATTCCTGCGCGGGATGCACGTTGCCGACGCCATCCGGGCGCCGCGGCTCCATGTCGAGGGGGCCGTGCTGCACCTCGAAGGCGGGTGGCCCGAGGGCGACGTCGCGACTCTGCCCGCATCCTGGGACGTCAACCGCTGGGACGACCTGAACCTGTTCTTCGGCGGGGTGCAGGCGGTCGAGAGCACGATCGACGGTACCTTCCAGGCGGCGGGCGACCCGCGGCGGGGCGGGGTCGGGATCGTCGTCTCGTGACGACGACGGTCAGGCAGGCGACGCCGCACGACGCGAACGCGCTCGTCGAGCTCGCGGAGAGCGTCGGGCAAGAGGAAGGACGCTGGATTCTCGGCACCGGCCCCTGGCGGGCCGTGGCCGACGAGCGGCGGTACCTCCGGACGATCCAGCACTACCCGGATGCAGCCGTCTTCGTCGCCGAGGACGGCGCTCGTATCGTCGGGCGCCTTTCGCTCTCACGGGACCCGCATCCCGCGAGTCGCCACGTCGCCGACCTCGGGCTCATGGTCGCGGCGAGTCACCGCCGGCAGGGAGTCGGAACGGCGCTGCTCGAGCAGGCCGTCTCGTGGGCGCGCGAGGCACGGGTGCGGAAGCTCGAGCTGCACGTCTTCCCGTGGAACGAGCCGGCGCTCGGACTCTACGAGACCTTCGGCTTCGAGCGAGAGGGCTATCGGAAGCGCCACTACGAACGCGGCGGCGAGCTCGTCGACGCCATTCTCATGGCGTACTTCGTCGCCGACGCCTCGGACTGACAGCTAGCGCGGCGCGCGCGAGAGCGGGCGGTCGGCGGCGAGCAGCGCGAGCGCGCGGTAGACCATGCGTTCGCGGGCCCACGGCCGGTGGCGGCCGAGGGTGAGCAGGAAGGTGTCGAGCAGCCGCAGCACGTTCGTCTCGTCTCCTTACGGATCGCTCGACCGCAGGGGCACGATCCTCGCGCCACCCGCGATCGCCTGCTGAGCGGTTGGCGTCGCGTCGTTCGCGTCGTCGGTGGGGTCGACCTCGGGCGCTTGCTCCATCTCGGCGGCAACGCTCTCCATCGCCTGCAAGCTGTCACGGAGCCCTGCCAGCAGATCGTCAGCCTCGTCGGCAGGCTGGTCGGCGGCCGTCGTCGAGTGGCCGGTGGCCGCCTCGGGCGTTTCGTGGCTCCGCGCGGTCACGTCTTCGAGGCGCGCTTCGAGCGAGCGCAGCGCGACCGGCCAGAGCGTCTTCGCCCGTCCGACCTCGGCTGCGACCGTCGCGACGCGCTTCTCGACGATGTCGATGCGGGCGCCGAGCTCGCCCAGCTGATCCGGCGTGGCCTCGGGAAATGCTCCGAGCGTTTCGCGGAGATCGTCGGCGATCGACTCGATTCGTGAGCTCGACTGTGACACCTGCCGGTGGAGCGCTTCGAGCTTCTGCTCCTCGTTGGAGTGGCTAGTGCTCGCCGATTTCACGCCGGCAGCCAACTCGTCGATTCGCTCCCCCACCGCACTCAGTGCCGCCTTCATTTCGGTGAGGCGATCGTCGAGCTCTTCCTTAGTCACGCCCGCCTTCGCATCGCGGAGGTCCGCGGTGAGAGATTCGATCCGCGACCCCGTCTCGGTGACCCGGCGATCGAGATCCTGGAGCCGTTGCTTGTTGTGCGTGAGGCTCGCGGTGCCCGACTCGACGCTCGAGCCGAGCTTGTCGATCCGCTGCGCGAGCGAGTCCAGCTGGGCCGCGGTCTTCGCCAGGTGCTCGTCGAGCTGTTCCTCGGTCACGCCCACCTTCGCGGCGCGGAGGTCGGCGGCGAGCGATTCGATACGAGACGTCGACTCCGCGGCCTGTCGATCGAGTGCGCGCAGCCGTTGCTCCTTGTCGTCGAGGCTCGTCATCCCCGAGTCGACACGCGTCGCGAGCGCGTCCATGCGCCGCTCGACTTCATCGAGTGCCCCCCGCGTTCCTGCCACGCTCTGCGCAAGTTGCTCCTCGGTCACGCGCCCCTTTGCCTCGACGAGTTCTTCGGCGATCACGGCGATTCGCGAGCTCGACTCGGTGAAGTGGCGATGCAGGGCGGCGAGTTCGTGCTCCTTGTCGCCGAGGTTGGCCGTCGCGGACTCCATGCTCACCGCGAGCGAGTCGAGCCGCTGCGACAACCCGTCGAGCGCGGACGAGATCTCGCCCAGACGCTCCTCGAGCTCCTCCTCGGCCACGCCCGCCCGCAGGCCGTCGAGCGCCTCGACGCGGGTACGTAGGGTTGTCAGCATCGCTCTCAGCTCGTCCGCGTGTGCGTGCGGGTCACTGAGCCGTGTTTTCACAGCCTCGATCTCGGCTGCCTGGCCATCGAGTCGGGCCTTGGCGCCAACGAAGTCGGCGCCGAGCTCACGGACTCGACGCTCGAGCTCAGGACTCGCCGCTGGCGCCGACTGCAAGGCGGCATGCGTCGTCTCGAGATACTTGCGGATCGCGGCGATCTCCCCGTCCCGGCCTGCGAGGCCGGCCGCGGTGGTCGACACCGTGGACGAGATCGTCTCGAGCCGCTGGCCGAGCAGCGTGACCTTCGCGGTGAGCTCGTCGAGCTGCTTCGAGCCGCCCTTCGTTGCGCGCTCGCTCACGAGCACTTCCACTCTCTTTCGGAGTTCGTGGAGCTCGCGGGGGTCAGGGTCGCTGCTTGCCTGCGCACGTGCCGCGAGCGCCTGGAGCTGCTCGTCGCGAGCCTGCAGATCTCGCCGGAGTACCGCGATCTCGCCGTCCTTCTTGGCGATCGCCGACGCAGTGGTCGCGACGGTCGACGCGAGCGTGTCGACACGCTCGGTGAGCATGTCGATCCGCGCCAGGAAGCGCTCTTCGACCTTGTTGGAATCGTTCTTAGACGAGAGCACGGCCCGGCACGCGTTCCCTCGACGCCTGCACCACGAGATCGCCAGAACATGCGGGCATGCTCATGCCGTATCGGTGCGGCGAGGGCTGCGCTCGCTCACTCGGATCAGTGACTAGAGGCCGGACCTCCAGTCGAGGACGAAGACCCGCTGCTCGAGGGTCTGCGGGCAGCCGAGCCCTCGTGCCTCCGCAATCCGCCGCAAGGCCTCGTCGGGTGCGGTGCCGTGGCGGACGAGCCAGGTGCCGACGACGATCCCGGTCCTCCCGCAGCCCGCCCAGCAGTGGACGTACACGATGCCGCCCGACTCGATCTCCGCGTCGATCTCGTCGAGCGTGGCGACGAGCGCGTCGCGGGTCGGGACGGAGAAGTCGCGTATCGGCCGGTTGACGTAGCGGGCGGGAGGCTCGACGAGCGTCGCATAGGGCTCGAGCTCGCCGCCCTGCGTCAGATCGAGGAAGAGCGTGACACCCGCCTCGCGCAGGTCACGCACCTCGAGCCATGCACCCTCGCTGCCCCACGCGCACGGGTGGCGCCCCGCGATGAGGCGTCCGGGCTCGATGACGGTCGGCGGGCGCACGACGCCGAAGTGTGCCGATGCCTCCGCTACCCCGTCCGGGGGGAGCGCCTCATACGGCCCTCGGCCGGTGCCGATAGCCGACGCATGGAGCGACTGGACACCTCCTCAGCGGTAGAGCTCTGCGACCACGCCCTCGCGCTCGCGAACGAGGTCGGCATTGACAAGGGCACCTGGTACGTCCGCGTGCTCGAAGAGGGCCGTCGGGAGGGCGTCGAGCCAGACCTCGGGGCGCTCGTGAGGGTCTACTGGGAGCTCCAGCGCGTCACGGGCAGGGCGGATCTGCGCGACACGTGGCGCTCGCTCGCCGACCGGCTGTGGTCGGGCGAGGCCGCGTAGAGCAGGTCTTCGCGCGCCTCGGACCCCGTCGGACCGGGACAGTACGATGGCCCTCCCGTGGGTCGCGCCGCTCCGAGCTTCGTCCATCTGCACGTCCACTCGGAGTACTCGATCCTCGACGGGGCTTGCCGGATCCCGGCCCTCGTCGAGAAGGCCGCACGCCTCGAGATGCCGGCCGTCTCGCTCACCGACCACGGGTCGCTCGCGGGTGCTGTCGAGCTCTACCGGGAGGCGCGGCAGAGCGGCGTGAAGCCGATCATCGGGTGCGAGGTCTACGTCGCCGACGATCGCAGGGCGCAGACGAAGGGGTACGCGCACCTGACGCTTCTCGCGGAGACGAACGAGGGGTATGCCAACCTCATCAAGCTCTCCTCGCTCGGCTACCTCGAGGGCTACTACTACAAGCCTCGCGTCGACTGGGAGCTGCTCGAACGCCACGCGAAAGGAATCGTCGCCCTGTCCGGCTGCCTCTCGGGCCGGGTGTCACGGGCGCTCTCGGAGGGCCGTCCCAAGGACGCCCGCACGGACTTGGACCGGCTCGTGCAGATCTTCGGGCGCGACTCGACGTACGTCGAGATCCAGAACGCCGGTCTCGCCGAGCAGCAGCAGGTCAACCCCGGTCTCATCGCGATCGCGGACGAGACCGGGCTGCCACTGATCGCGACGGGCGACGTCCACTACCTGGATGCGGACGACGCGTTCGCCCACGAGGCGCTCCTCTGCATCCAGTCCGGCGACACGCTCAAGAACCCCAATCACTGGAAGTTCGACACGAACGAGTTCTTCTTCAAGACGCCCGAGGAGATGGCCGGCGACTTCCCGGGCCTGGAGCACGCGATGGCGCGCACCCTCGAAGTGGCCGATCGCTGCAACGTCGAGCTCGAGCTCGGACGGATCCTCCTGCCCACGTTTCCCGTCCCCGACGGGCGCGATTCGTTCGACTACCTCGTCCAGCTCTGTGAGCAGGGGCTGGTCAAGCGCTACGGCAAGGCTACGCCCGAGCTGACGGACCGGCTGCGCTTCGAGCTCAAGACGGTCAAGGAGATGGGGTTCGCGGACTACTTCCTCATCGTCTGGGACTTCATCCACTTCGCGAAGCAGAACGGCGTCAGCGTCGGCCCGGGCCGAGGCTCGGCGGCCGGCTCGCTCGCCGCGTACTGCCTCGAGATCACGGATGTCGACCCCATGCGCTACGGGCTCCTGTTCGAGCGCTTCCTCAACCCCGCCCGCAAGGACCTGCCGGACATGGACATCGACTTCTCCGTGGCCGGGCGCGACCGCGTCATCAACTACGTCGCCGACAAGTACGGGCGCGACCGTGTCGCCCAGATCATCACGTTCTCGACGATGGCGGCGCGCGCCGCCATCCGCGACGCGGGTCGCGTGCTCGACATCCCCTACGGCGTCGTCGACCGCATCGCGAAGCTCGTTCCCGAAGGGCCAGGGCAGACGCTGGAGGCGGCGCTGAAGCCCGGTGCGGAGCTGCGTCAGGCGGTCGACTCGGACGCAGTGGCGAAGGAGATCGTGGAGCTCGCCCGCCCGCTCGAGGGGTTGACGCGCGCGGACTCGATCCACGCAGCGGGGGTCGTGATCGGTGCCCAGCCTCTCATCGAGGTCGTCCCGCTCCAGCAGAAGGGCTCGGAGTCGGAGGTCGTCACCCAGCTCGGGATGTGGGACGTCGTCGATCTCGGGCTCCTGAAGATGGATTTCCTCGGCCTGCGCAACCTCGATGTCATCGACAAGGCGGTCGAGCTGGTCGGCGGCGTCGACATCGGGTCGATCCCGCTCGACGACGCGAAGACCTACGAGATGCTCGCGCGCGGCGAGTCGACCGGCGTCTTCCAGTTCGAGTCCTCGGGCATGCGCGACGCGCTTCGCCAGGTGAAGCCGACGGAGTTCGAGGACCTCATCGCGCTCGTCGCGCTCTACCGGCCGGGCCCGATGGCGTACATCCCGACCTACGCGGCACGCAAGAACGGGCGCGACCACGTGTCGTTCGCCGACCCGCGCCTCGAGGCGATCACGGGTCAGACGTACGCGATCTGCATCTACCAGGAGCAGTACATGCAGATCGCCAAGGAGCTCGGGGGCTTCTCTCCGGCCGAGGCCGAGACGCTCCGCAAGGCGATCGGCAAGAAGATCCACGCGCTCATGGCGTCCCTCAAGGACAAGTTCCTCGAGGGCTGCGCCGAGAACGACGTGGCGCCTGCCGTCGCCCAGCAGCTGTGGAAGGACATGGAGTCCTCGCAGGACTACTCCTTCAACAAGGCGCATGCGGCGTGCTACGCGCTCATCGCCTACCGCACCGCGTGGCTGAAGGCGAACTACGCCAAGGAGTACATGGCTGCGCTGATCTCCTCGGTGATGAACACGAAGGACCGCGTCCCGTTCTACGTCAACGCCTGCCGCGAGATGGAGATCGACGTGCTCCCTCCCGACGTCAACTCCTCCCGGCAGGACTTCGCCGTCGTCGGAGGCGTCATCCACTTCGGCTTGAACGCGGTGAAGAACGTCGGCGAAGCCGCGGCCGACGCGATCGTCCACGCGCGCGACGAGGGCGGCCCGTTCGAGTCGATCTGGGAGGTCACCGAGCGCGTCGACCCGCAGGTGCTGAACAAGCGTGCCCTCGAATCGCTCGTCAAGTGCGGTGCCCTGGACTCGACAGGAGCGACGCGAATGGGGATGCTCACCGCGCTCGAGGCCGCGCTCGGCCACGGCCAGCGCATCTCGGCCGACCGCCTCGCCGGCCAGGCGTCGATCTTCGACGGCGCTTTCGGCGAAGTCGAGACGGCCGTCGAGGCGCAGCACCCGCCGATCGCCACGACGGAGTTCGACGAGCGCGAGCTCCTGCGGCTCGAGAAGGAGACGCTCGGCCTGTACGTGTCGGAGCACCCGCTCGAACGGGTTCGGGCCGAGCTGCGTCGCAAGACGGACTGCGCGCTCACGGATCTCGAACGGAGGCGCGACGGCGAGTTCGTCACCGTGGGCGGCATCGTCTCGAGCCTCAAGCAGGTGACCACGAAGCGCGGAGAGCCGATGGTCTTCGTCACGCTGGACGACCCGACCGGAAGTGCCGAGGTCGTCGTGTTCAACTCGACCTACGCGACCGCGCGCGAGCTGCTCGAGGCGGACCGCGTGCTGGTCGTGAAGGGCCGCGTCGACCACAAGCAGGCGGGCGAGACGAAGCTCGTCGCGAGCGAGGTGAGTGCATTCGAGTCGGCGCTCGTCCGACGCGAAGTGCGCCTCCGGATCGACGCCCGCCAGGCCCCGGCTGGGCTCATCCGCGAGCTGGCCGGGCTCGTTGCCGACTATCCGGGGGATGCTCCCGTCTACGTCGCGCTCGAGACGTCCATCGGCGAGCGGACGCTCGCGCTCGGCCCGGAGTACCGCGTGAAGCCCGAGGCCGACTTCTTCGCCGAGGTGCGCGCGCTCCTCGGCGAAGCGGCGATCTCCTAGAGCCCTGATGCGAAATTCACGCGGGCCGGATGGCGGTCACGACACGGCGTCGGAACGCCACCGCCGCGCCTCGCACAGGCTTCAAGCCTGCACGAGGCGTATCGGCGTCGCCCGGCTTGGTCGTGCCCGTCCCCGACGTCGCGCCACTTCCGCATCAGGCCTCTAGACGCCGCACGATCACCTTCTGACGAGCACTCGATCCCTCGTTCGAGGACCCGGCTCCCCCGCCTGAGGGGTGATGAGGCACCCCTGCGTGTGACCTACTGAGTCCCGCGCATCTCTGCGACCACTCAATTGCGGAAAGGAGTGACTGCGCATGTTCAAGTGGCAGGCCCGCTGGACGCGGCTGCTCATCGTTCTCTCGAGCATCGCGGCCTTCGTCATCGCCTCCGGCGCCGGCTGGCGGTGGAGCTGATCGAGCTCCGGGACTGACGAGGGGTTCGGAGCATGTCCGAGCACCAATCGGCCACCGGCTACCCGCCCCGGCTGCGTACCCTGATCGCGACCGCACTCGCGCTCGCGATCCCGGTCGTCGTCGGGGCGGCGGTGAGCCTCGCGCTACATCCGCCGGGGGTCGCGGAGGGCCTGGCCGTGCTCCTCTTCCTCGCGCTCGCGCTCCTCGCCGAGCTGAAGCCGGTCCCGCTCGAGGAGGACGACCTCAGCACCGTCTCGCTCGCGTTCGTCTTCATCCTCGCCTCCGTCATCCTCTTCGGCTGGCAGGAGGCCGTGCTCGTCGCCGCGATCAGCGCGTTCGTCGCGCAGGTCGCCGAGCGCAAGCCTTTCGAGCGCACCGCCTTCAACACGGCCGTCTACGCGCTCTCGGCCTTCGCCGCTGCCCTTCCCGTTCTGGTCTTCGGTCCGGCAGCCGGCGATCCCGTGGCGATCACGGTCGACGCCCTCGTCGGCGGCGCCGCGTTCGTCCTCGTCAACTTCGCGTTCATCTCGCTCGCCATCTCGCTCCACCAGCGCGTGCCGGTCCTGGCGCTGCTGAAGGAAGAGGTTCGCCTCGTGGGGCCGGCGTTCACGATCCAGGCATTCCTGGCCGCGCTCGCCGCTGCCCTCTGGGTGACGGATCCGCGGCTGCTCGTCCTCATGGCCGGTCCGCTCTTCACCGTCACGCTCTATCAGCGCTCGTCGCTGGCCTCGCGCCGAGCGACGCGTGACGCGCACACGGACAGCCTGACGCGCGTCGGGAACAACCGCGCCTACGAGCTCGGTCTCTCGAACGCGTTCGAGGCGGCTTCCGAGGATGGGTCGCAGCTGAGCCTGTGCCTCGTCGACGTCGACGACTTCAAGCAGATCAACGACACGTACGGACACCCGCTCGGTGACCAGGTGCTCGTCGAGATCGCCAGGCTGCTGCACCCCGGGAGCGATTGTGTCGGGACGTTCAGGTTCGGCGGCGACGAGTTCGCGATCGTCCTCGCCTGCAGCGAGACGAGGGCGCGGCGCCATGTCGAGGCGCTCTACCGCCGGATCTCCGAGGCCAGCTTCTCGCACGGTGCGACGACGACCGTGAGCGTCGGGTTCGCGACCTTCCCCGACCAGGCTCTCGACATCGAGAGCCTCGAGCGGGCTGCCGACACCGCCCTCTACTGGTCGAAGCTGAACGGCAAGAACAGGTTCTGCGTGTACTCGGCGGCCGTCGCCGAGGCCCACGCTCCTGCCGAGCTCGAACGACGCGTCGAGCGGCAGGCGCGGCTTCGCGCTGCCGAGAACCTCATCCGGGTGGTCGACGCCAAGGACGAGTACACGGGCGCGCACTCCGAGCGCGTCGCCCTGCTCGTCGAGGCGATCGCGCGACAGCTCGGGCTGGAGGACGACCACGTCGAGCAGCTCAAGCTCGCCGGCCGGCTCCACGATCTCGGCAAGATCGCTATTCCGGATCGCGTCCTCCAGAAGCCGGGCGCGCTGACGCCCCACGAGGAGCGCCAGCTCGCGCATCATCCGCAGCTCGGAGCATCGCTCCTGGACGGGATGGACATTCGCCCGGTCGACGTCTGGATCAAGCATCACCACGAGCACTGGGACGGCTCCGGGTACCCGCACGGCCTGGCCGGCGAGGAGATCCCGTTCGGCTCACGGCTCATCCTGGTCGCCGACGCGTACGACGCGATCACGACCGACCGCAGCTACCGCGAGGCGATGAGCCCGGAACAGGCGCTCGTCGAGCTCCGCTGCAACGCCGGGGTGCAGTTCGACCCGGCGGTCGTTGCCGCGCTCGAGGCTCATCTGGAGGCGACCGGCGTCATCTCGACGCTCGACCTCGCCGAGGTCGTGGTGTTGCGGCGCCGGGTGGCGTAGGCACGTGTCGCTCGCATTCCCCGTGCTCGTGGCGGTAGGGCTCGGCGTCCTCCTCGGAGGCAAGATCGGCCGGCTCGCCGAGCTACGTCTCCGCGCGCCCTGGCTGTTCCTCGCAGCTGTCGGGATCCAGATCGTCGCGTTCCCGGTCGCAGTCCTTCCGTGGCAGGTGCACGCCACCGTCGCGTCGATCCTGTGGGTCGCGTCCTATGGCCTGCTGTTCATGGCGGCTGCACTCAACCGGCGAATCACAGGAGTCCCGATCGTCGCGCTCGGGATGCTCCTCAATCTGGCAGCGATTCTCGCCAACCGCGGGACGATGCCGGTGCGCTTCGAGGCGATGCACGACGCCGGGCGGGTCGCGGTGACGCAGGCGAACTCGACCGCCGTCGCCGATCCGAACCTGCCATGGCTCGTCGATCGCTGGGCGGCTCCGCACTGGATTCCGCTCGCCAACGTGTTCTCGATCGGCGACGTCGTCATCGCCTGCGGCGCCGTCGTCATCGTCCTCGCCGGCATGGGCGTCAGGCGGCCGTCAGGGCCGTTGGCGGCGGGTCGGGCGAGCGGCTAACTCTTCGCGTCTTGGGCGAGGCGATCGCCCACGGACGCCAGCACCTTGAGCGCGATCGACGGCATCGTCTCGACGACGCCACGGAACCGACGGTCGGTGATCACGAGCACGTCGCCCGCGGAGGTCGCCGTCACCGTTGCCGTCCGCGGGGTGTTCGTGAGGAGTGCGATCTCGCCGAACCAGTCGCCCGGCCCGATCTCGGCGATCTTCTTCGCTTTCCTCGTCACATTCGCGTTTCCGCGGATCAGCACGAAGAACTCGCGTCCGGGCCTGCCCTCGCGTGTGAGCACGGTGCCTTCGCGGATATCGAGCTCGTCCGCACTCCTCGCGAGCTCGCGAAGCTCGGCCTTCGAGCAGCCCGCGAAGAGGGGGACCTTCTTGAGGAGCTCGATCTTCGCGTCGCGCCGAAGGGCCATGACGCCATCCTAGTAGGCGGCTCTCAGGGCCGACAATCCGAACCGAAGGAAGATGGCTGGAAGTACCGCCGTCTTAGAGAGTAGAATCCGCCGGCGCGCAACTGGGGCAAAGAAATTTCTTCGCGCTTTCAAGAACTGCGGACTGAGGAGAGGGGCATGACACAGCACGTACGCACGAGCTATCGCAACCACCGGCGGGCGACTTGGGGACTGGCGATCGCTCTTGTCGTCGCTGTCGCCGCCGTCGTCATTCCGATCGCCAGCGGCGCGCCGGACAAGAACTACACCGTCCTGTTCCCGTCGAGTGGCGCCGTCAGCAACCCATCGGCACCCGTAGCCGGGACCACGCTCGCGCAGAACCTTTGCACGAACACTGCGTATGGCTCGGTGAAGTTCACGTTTACGAACACGTCGAAGACCGCATCGCTCGGTTCGGGGGACGTGACCTTCCCGAACGGCACGCTGGGGTTGACGCTCGGGACTCCCACCTTCAGCGGCGGAGCGGCCGCTGGGGCGAGCATTAGCAAGAGCGCGAGCAACGTCGTCTCGTTGCGCGGGCTCAACCTTCCGTCCAAGACCGGAACGGTCACCTTCCAGGTGCCGATCTCGACGAATGCGACGATCGCCGGGCCGACGGCCATCAGTGCGGTGGTGAAGCAGTCGAACGACTTCAGCGACTCCGGCTCGAACCCCGACGCGAACACCTTCGCGCCTCCGAGTTCGTTCCCGACTCTCAAGACGCAGACCTGCGACCAGACGATCACCGGACGCGTGTACCACGACCGTGACCAGAGCGGCGCGTTCAGTCCTGACAACCCCAACTCGCCGGCGACCAACGACGTAGCGAAGGGCGGCTGGACGGTCACCCTGCAACGGAACGTGGGTGGCACGTACACCACCGTTGGGTCCGACACGACGGACGCCTCGGGCATGTACGAGGTCACGGGGCAACTCGGAGGCAGCTACCGCCTCTGCGTCACGGGACCCGCCGCGCCCGATCCTGACCGCAATCTCCCGTGGGCGGTCCGCACGCTCGTCACGCCGTCGTATTGGACGCCCGCAGCTGGTTGCCCGACGATTACGACGGGTCCAGCCTCGACGGTGTCGGCATCTCGTCGCTTACGACCACGAACGCGACCGGCGAGGACTTCGCGCTCGTTCCTGTCACCGTGTTCGACTTCCAGGGCGGTCAGACCACCGGGACTGGCACGAACTATGTGGTCACAGCGGGTGGTGACTCGACCAAGCTCGCAGCGCACTACACCAAGGAGACGTTCACCGACGCCAACGGCCGCCCGTACTTCATCTTCGCCCCGATCAATGCCTGCACCGGTTGTGGGCAGATCTATCTTCTGGAGCACCTGCAGGGCTCGATCGCGCAGAGCGCCCTTGGTGCGGACAAGCAGATCAAGCTCGTGTACGACGACACGGAGCCGTTCACGAACTTCCAGCCGATGCCGTACTGCCTGCAGGATCCGCGTGTTTCTTCGGACACGGACCTCCTGACGGCGAATGTGCTTCCGGCAGACCAGACATCGTGCATCGTCGAAGGGCACCAGACCGTCCGCGGCGACAACAGTCCAGCGGACGCGATGGTCGACTTCGAATACTTCGTCTACTCGTCGTACGACGGCGGACGAGGGATGGGATAAGCGGGAACGGAGGCGCTCCGACTAGGCGCCGTCGCTCGCCGGAAAGTTCGCACCGACGCGCTGCATGAGGCTTTCGGCCTCATGCAGCGCAGCGTCCGCCTCCTCGGCTCGACCCTCCAACCGAGCAAGACGTTCGAGCCCAAACAGAGCCTGAGCCTCCTCGTAGACGAGCCGTTGCTCCCGCGCGAGCCCCGCTGCGCTCGAGAGCTGTTCGCCCGCCCCTGCCAGCTCGCCCTGCTGCATCAACGCATTCGCGGTGATGCGCGCGAGCGGGGCGCCGAGTGGCGACGAGTCGTCGTCGAGCAGTCGCCGCGCCTCGGCCAGCTCCACGAGCGCACGGTCTGGCTCTCCGCTGCGGGTGATCGCGTCGGCCAGGTGAATCCACGCTTCGACGGCCAACCCGACGTCCCCCATGGAGCGCGCCTCCTCGAGAAGCATCGTCAGGGCGTTGACTGCGGTGGGCAGATCGCCGGTGGAAGTCGCGAGCCGCGCAAGCTGCATCTCGCAGAAGACGGCCGCGTAGACGTATTCCGATGCGCGGAGTGTGTCGCGCGCCGCCGTCAGCACTGCTTCGGCCTCCGAGATGCAGCCTCTTACGACGAGTACCTCGCCGAGATTCGCGGCGGCATAGGCCGCCTGGGTGACGTCTCCCACGCGCTCGAACTCCTTGCGGGCGCCTTTGTACAGCCGGGCAGCTTCGCCCCAATCGCCCTGCGCGTACGCCTTGACGCCGAGATTCATCTCCATCACCGCTGCCGACCTGGCAGCACCGAGAGCACGGAACATCTCCAACGCCTTCTCTTCGTACACAGCTTTCTCGGGCTCCCCGATGAAGAGGTAGCCACCTTCGAGGGCGGAGTAGGCACGTGCGAGGGCGACGCTCGGTCCCAGCGGCTCCGCGTCCGCGACAACCTTGCTGGCGATGGCGATGGTGTCCCGCGGGCGCCCTTGCTGGAGATGAATGTAGGCCCGCCGGGCGAGGAGGCTGTTCGCAGCGTGCTTGGCCTCCACGGTTCCACAGGGCTCGATCCGCTTCAGCCCCGCCGTGATCTCTCGAAGCGCGGTGCTGTACGAGCCGAGTCGGGCCCACGCGAAGGCGCGTTCTTCGTGCAGTTCTGCCTGCCCCACGGGGTCGTCTCTCAGCAGTCGCGTCGCGTTCCCCAGGGCGTCGATCGCTCCGCGATAGTCGCCTGCAGCATCGCGGACCTCGCCGAGCGCCGCCACGTCTGTGCGAGCTCGTCATCCACGAGGACGGTGAACTTGCTGCTCACCTCGACGGCGCGCTCGTAGAATCTGGCAGCGTCGACGTTCGCATACACCCCGCGCGCGAGATCGCCGGCGAGGCGCGAGTATCATCCACGCCTCCTCCCAACGGCCTGCATTGAAGAATGAAGCGAGAGGAGTTCAGCCGCGTCCTCCGGCCTGTCGCCCTGCTGCCGCTCGATGACCTCGGCCACACGCTCGTGCAGCTCACGTCGCCTCTTGAACGACAGGCCTTCGTAGGCCGCGTCTCGGATGAGCGCATGCCTGAAACGAAAGGCGCCGGGGACGTCGGGGTCTCGCTCGACGAACTCGCCGAGCCGGTCCCATGCCTCCGAGCCCGCCGCGACGTTGGGGTCGTCCTCGAGGACCTCCGCGATCAGGGCACCCGAAAACGAGATACCCAGAACCGACGCCCACCGGAGCAACGCGCGATCACCCGGGCCGAGCTGGTCGATTCGCGTCGCGACGAGCGTCTCCACGGTGTCGGGCAGATCCTCCGCGTCCTCCGTCTTGTCCCCGACGCTCGCGAGTTCGCGCAGGAACAGCGGATTTCCAGCGGCGCGCTCCATGAGCGCGGCGACCTCGTCGTCGGTCAGGCGTCGGTCGCCCGAGGCCGCGACGGCGAGTGCCCTTGCGTCTGCTTCCGGCAGCGGCTCGAGGCTCAGGGTGAGTGCCGGCAATGGCGGCGTTCCGGTCGCCGCGGCGAAGCCGTCGTCACCCGGTCTCCTGGTCGTGCAGGCGAGCCACGGCTTCGTCGGTAGCTGTGTTCCGAGGTAGCGCAGCAGCTCGGACGACGCGTCGTCCATCCAGTGGACGTCGTCGAAGACGATGAGCGTCGGTGAGTCGAGAAGCTGTCCCAGAACCGTGCCCATGACCCCGTGGAGGCGCGCTCTCCAGAACGCCGGGTCGAGATCCTCGACTTCCGGCGTGGACGCGACCTCGACGTCCAGAGGCGCCGCGAGCAACGGAGCCCACGGCACCAACTCCGCGTCGATCTGCCCCAGCCGCTCGCCGAGGATCGAGCGATTGTGCTCACCGCCACCGTTGAGCTGGACGTCGAGCAGCGAACGGAGGAAGGGCCGGAACGGGAAGTACGGCGTGGATGACTCGTACTGCTCGCAGCGGACCTCGAGCTGCCGCATGTCGGCACAGTTGTCCTTGAGCTCCTTGGCCAGCCGCGACTTTCCGATTCCGGGCTCGCCGATCAGCTCGACCAGTGTCCCGAAGCCCATCCGCACTGGGGCGACCGATGCACCTAGAACCGCCCGCTCCCGCTCGCGATCGAAGAACGGGAGCTCGTCGCGAACCTCCGAGGGCTCGGTTCGCTCGGGCGCGGCCACGAGCTCGCCCAGCACGAACGCCTGCACCGGCTCGGCCTTGCCCTTGAGCGTCAGCGGCTCGAGCTCCGTGGCGTCGAACGACGCTCCTCCACGCTTCAGTGCGCCCTCGGAGACCCAGATCTCGTCCTCGCCGGCACGTGCCATGAGTCGTGCGGCCAGCGCTGCGGTGTCGCCGAGGACGGTGTAGGTCCGACGGAAGCTCGCTCCGACCTGGCCGGTGAAGACCCGTCCTTCGCTGACGCCGATATGGACGGGGAGCGGAAGCCCCGTATCGACAATGGCGCGAACCGTCCGGAGCATGCGTTCCTCGTCGTCGCCGAACGTCTGCGGTGCGCCCGAGACGAGAATGATCCGGCCGCCGTCGCGGTCGATGTCGCTCTCCAGGAAGGTCACCCGGTGCTCGTCCGCGGCCGCCTGGATCGTGCGTACGAGCACGTCCAGCGCGTCGGCGGCCGCTTCCGCCCCTTCGGTTTCGATGATCTCATCTGTTCCCGAGAAGCGGATGAACGCGATCGAGGCGTGACGGTGTTCTCCCTCGAGCGGTCCGATCTCGAGAAGCTGTGCACGCAGCGGGGCGGGCACGGCGATCTCGAGCGCAACGCCCTCGACACTCGGGAGCGGTTCCACCGTGCCCCGGACGTCCGGCGCCCCACGAAGGAGACGACCGGTCCCCTTCTCCTCGGCAAGGACGTCGTTTCCGAGCGCGCCCGCCGTCGCGGCGCTGACGAGAATCTCGCCCGCCTCAGACGTGGCCTCCATCTCGACCGTCTCCGTGGCGGCGGGCCCCGCGATCAGGAGCTCTCGGTGGCCCTCGCCGAGGAGGAAGAACTGGAAGCGGCCCGAGTGGAGGCCAGCGTGCATCTTCAGCTGGACGGCACCCGCCGACGTCCGCGGACGCCCGATCGCCCGCAGCGTGCGCCGCATCTCGAAGGCCGCGCGCGCGGCACGAGCGGCGTGGTCCTCGCCTTCGTAGAGCAGGAGCAGCGCGTCGCCACCGAATTTCAGGAGACCGCCACCCTGCGCATACGCGACCGCGAGTAGCGCGGCGAACGTGGCGTTCATCACCTCCGTCACTTCCTCGGCGCCGGCCTTTCCACGGCTCGAGAGCTTCTCGGACATCGCGGTGAAGCCCGGAGATGTCGATGAACGCGACGGTTCCATCGACCTCGCGCCAGAGGTCGTCCGGATGATCCCGCAGCCAGTCGATCGTCAGGCGCGGGACGAAGGAGACGAGCTCGGCGGAAGAGCTTGTCGTCGAGGACGAAGCCGCAGTCATGCGGACATTCTGAGCCAGCGTCGGGCCAGTGGAAAGTCGGGCGGGGCCGCCGGTCGGCTCGGAGGACTCAGGTCTGCTCGACGGAAGCCGCCGAGAAGGGCGACGAGGCTCTGGGATCTAGGACTTCGGCACGCCGGACTTGCCGGGTGGCGAAGCGTTGGAATCCGTGCCTACAGGCTGCGCGTCCTGGGTCTTATCCGGCTTGGCCTCCTGCCGCGGGTTCGGCTGCTGCTCGGCGTTGGGCCGTTTCTCGGGCTTCGGCGCCTCGGGGTCTGCTGGTGCGCGCCGGTCTTCTTCGGTTCGTGCACCTTGATCGGCGTGTGCTGTCTCGTCGGCTTCTTGTGGGCCCTCCTTGCCCTGGGCTGTTTGGAGGGGAGCTCGGTCGGCTGCGGCGGCTGCGCCTGAGGCACGCTTCCCTGCGGCTCGCTGCCTTGCGGCGCGCTCCCCTGCGGCGCATCGCCCTGCGGATCGCCGCTCGGCGACTGGGGCACGGCAGGCGTCGTCCGGTTGTCGCCTTCCGTACCGCCTCCAGCGTCCGTCATGGCCGAAGGGACATCGACCGCTCCGCTCACGGGGAGCGTCGGCCTGGACGTCTGCACGACGCCTGTCGACGCTCGCTCGTCGGTTGTGCGGCGCGACGTGTCTTCGAGGAGAGGTTCGGGTCAAGGCGGCACGGTTTCCCTCTCCGCCCGGGGTTCGGTGAAGGGGACGCTCGACACGTGTCGACGCGGCCCACGGTGTCACGTCGAGCGCATCGCCCAGTTCGACAGCACCCGTGACTGCGACCCCTCCGACGAGCGCCATGGCCGCAGCGACGGCCGCGGCTTTGATCGTCACCCCGGTTGCGACCGCGCCTCCGCCCGCCGTGCCGGAGGTCGCGAGCCCCGAGCCTGCGCTCGCGCCCGAGGAGGCGGTACCTGCTCCGTGTCCCGCGGCAGCAGGCAGCGTCGCGGCTGTCGCGGTGCCGGCCCCCTCGAGGCTCTTGAAGATCGAGAAGGAGAGCGGGATCGGGATGAGCAAGAGCCCGCGCAGCACCCGTCCGTGTCGGCGCTGGACGCGAGCGAAGTGCGCACAGTCAGGGCATTCGGCCAGGTGGTCGCGCAGCCGGCGACGCTCCTTGCGCCCGAGTCGTCCGTCGATCGAGTTCGAGACGGCGAGTTGCGCCTGGGTGCAGGTCAGCTGTGTCTCGAGCTCCTCGGCGAGTGAGCGCCGGGCCCGGAACAACAAGGTCTCGAGCGCCGACGTACTCACGCTCAGGATTCCCGCGATCTCGGTGTACGTGCGACCTTCGAACTCACGCAGCACGATCGCCTGCCGCTGCTTCGGCGGAATCTTCGAGAGCGCGGTCAGGAGCTCGCCGACACTGGGGCCTTCGTCGTCGGCCTCGGAGCCGGCGGCGATGCGCTCGTCGAGCTCCACCTGGCGCGGCCTGGCCTGCTCCTGCCGGAAGCGCTGCTTGATCGCATTGCTTGCGATCGTCAGCAGCCAGTTGGACGCCTTCTTGGGTCGGACGCCCTGCTCGAGCGCGCGGTAGGCGTTGAGGAACGTCGTCTGAGTGACGTCCTCGGCGTCGGCATGGTTGCCGAGAACCGCGTACGCGTAGCGGTGGACGTCGGCACCGTGCTGCCGATAGAGATCGTCCACGGCCCGCGCGGCGGCGTGGCCCGCTTCGGTGGCGGCCATTCTTGGAACGTCGGAAGTTCGAGCGGATTCTGCAACCCACCTCATGCGCGCTTAACACCGGCCACGGCCGCTCCGTTTGAGCCGAGCGCTTCGTTATGCGGACCTGGCGTACCTGTTAGGGACTTGCAAATCCCCCCAGAAAGGGGACGTCCGATACGTCGAAACGGACGAATAGGCGAGTGACACCGATCCCCAAGGCGAAGGGCGGCGGCATGTCTGCGGCAGAACTCGAAGTTCTCCAGTTCACGGAGCAGGATCGAATCGAGCAGTGGCGGCACGAGGCGCTCGAGCGCGCCGGGTACCACCCCGAGGCGGCGATCGTCATCGCAGCGAGCCACGACGTCGATCTGCACGCTGCGGTGAGCCTGCTCGAGCGCGGCTGCTCGGTCGAGCTCGCGCTCCAAATACTGCTCTAGCGCGACGGTTTCCCCTGCGCGTCGCCGGGACTGTGGGCACAATGCCCGCCGGTGATGCTGCTCCTCTCCATCCCCTCGCCGAGCTCGAGCACGATCGAGATCGGCCCGCTGTCGATCCACTTCTACGGACTGACGCTGCTCGTCGCGATCGCGGCCGCGGTCGGGATAACCGGGCTTCGCTGGACGAGGCGCGGTGGCGACTGGGATCTCATCTTCCGCGTCGCCGTCTGGGGCGTTGCGTTCGGGATCATCGGCGCGCGGCTGTACCACGTGATCACGAGCTGGAACGAGCTCCCGGACGAGTGGTGGGGGCCGTTCGCGATCTGGAAGGGAGGGCTCGGGGTCTGGGGCGGGATCGGCCTCGGCGCGATCGTCGGCGCGATCGTCGCTCACCGCTCCGGCGCTTCTGTTGCGAGGCTCGCCGACTGCGTGGCTCCGGGGCTCCTCGTCGCGCAGGGGATCGGCCGCTTCGGCAACTGGTGGAACCAGGAGCTTTTCGGCAAGCCCACCGACCTGCCGTGGGGGCTCGAGATCGACCCGGTGAACCGGCCGATCGACTTCGTCGACAGGGCGACCTTCCAGCCGACGTTCCTCTACGAGGCCCTGTGGTGCTTCGCAGCGGCCGGTTTGCTGCTCCTCATCGAGCGGCGGTTCAGGGGCCGGATCCGTCCCGGCGGGCTCTTCGCCCTGTACGTCCTCGTGTACAGCGTCGGCCGGCTCTGGATCGAGACACTGCGCATCGACCCCTCACACGAGATCGGCGGCGTGCGGCTGAACGTCTTCGTGGCCGGAGCAGCGATCGTGCTCTCTGCGGCGTTCTTCGTCGTATGGCAGAGGCGCTGGAAGCGCGGAACCACCCCGCCGACGAAGGTCGAGACCATGGCGGTGCCCAAGGGGCGCTGACCCGGACGCGTCCGGCCGCGCGGCTAGCCTCCGCGCGTGCTGCAGACGCCCGTCCGCGAGCTCGAGCTCGAGCTCGACGCGTTCGAAGGACCGTTCGATCTTCTTCTCACCCTGCTCCTCAAGGAGGAGCTGGAGCCGCGCGAGATCGACATCGCAGCGATCGTCATCGCTTTCGTCGAGCGCCTCGCCGAGCGCGAGGAGCTCGATCTCGAGGCGTGCGGGGAGTTCCTCGTCCTCGTCTCGGCGCTCCTGGAGCTGAAGGCACGCGCGCTGTTCCCCGAGGAGGCGGCTGAGCTCGGCGAGCTCGAGCCCGAGGAGGCGGCCGAGGAGCTCGCACGGCGCCTCTCCGAGTACCGGCGCATGAAGGAGGCGGCTTCGTGGCTGCTCGACCGGCTCGGCACGGAGCAGAACCGCTTCTTCCGCCTCGGGCCTGCTCCCCTTGCGCCTCCGGTCGAGCGCAAGCTCGCTCCGCAGGACCCGCAGGCCCTCGGCGACGCGCTCCGCGCCCTCGCCGTGCCGCCTCCGACCGTCTCGCTCTCGCACATGGCCCTCCGGTTCCCGCCCGTCTCGCAGTTCCTCGAGCGCTTCCGGGCACTCCTGTCACGCCGTCGCATCTTCGACTTCGACGCGGAGGTGGAGGGGCTGCCACGCGTCGAGCAGGCCGTGGCGCTGCTCGCGCTGCTCGAGCTGCGGAAGGCGGGCGAGATCGATCTGAGCCAGGCAGCACCGTTCATGCCCATAAGGGTTTCGAGAGCCGACAGCGAAAGGACCACCCAATGGAAAGCACGCTCCGCCTGATCTCCGCGAACCCGGTCGACCGTCTGGCGCGGACGGTCGAGGGCCTGCTGGTCGTCGCGTCGGCTCCGTTGTCGATCGAGGAGCTGTGCGAGGCGACGCAGGACGACCCGGAGCGGATCGAGACCGCCATTGGCCTCCTTCGCGAGCGCTACAGCGAGGGTCGTAGCGGGATCGTCCTCGAGGCCGTGGCGGGCGGCTACGCGTTTCGCGCGAGCCGGGAGGCCGGCGAGGCGTGCGCGCGGCTCTTCGAGCGGCCGGTCGAGCGCGGTCTCTCCTCGGCGGCTCTCGAGACGCTGGCGATCGTCGCGTACCTCGGGCCTTGCTCGCGCCCGGACATCGCACGGATCCGCGGCGTCGCGGCCGACTCGGCCGTCGCGAGCCTCGTCGAGCGTGGCCTCATCGCCGAGGCGGGACGCGAGAGCGGCCCGGGCGGGGCCGTGCGCTATCGCACCACGCCGCTGTTCGAGCGGGTCTTCGCACTCGAGAGCCTCGCCGCGCTCCCACGGCTGGACGACCTCGCCGAGGATGCGGCCGGCCTCCGCGAGCGGCTGCTCGAAGTGGCCGAGGCCCGCGCCTCCTAGCGCGCGGCCGTCAAACCTGCCACGCGCCGTCGCGAAGGACGGGCACGTGCTCGCCGTCGCGCGTGATCCCGTCGACGTCGAGCTCCGGGTTGCCGATCATGAAGTCGACGTGAACCTGGCTCGAGTTGATGCGGGCCACCTCCGCGGGATCCTCGACAGGATGCTCGTAACCGCCGCCGAGCGCGATGTGGCTCGCCGCGTTCTCGTCGATGAGCGTGTCGTAGTAGACACGCTCGAGCGGGCCGATTCGCCCCTCGCCGTCCACCAGCGCGATCTCGCCGAGGCGTGAGCCGCCGTCGTCGCGCGCGACGACGGCGCGGAGCGCCTCGACTCCCGAGTCGGCGTCGATCTTGACCGCGCGACCGCCTTGGAACTCGATCCGGAGTCCGTCGATGATGGAGCCCGAGAGCTCGAGCGGCATGGTCGCCGAGACGTGCCCGTCGACGCGCTCGGGGTCCGGCGTCCCGAACACCTCCTCCGTGGGGATGTTCGGCGAGTGCCTGCGTCCGTCGACCGTCTCGAGGTCGCCGGCCGCCCAGTGCGCGGACGGGAAGAGACCGATCGTGAGGTCCGTTCCCGGCCCGTGCAGACGGAGGGCGTCGAAGTGGCGGGCGGTGAGACGTTGCGCGTGGTCCTTGAGGGTGTCCGACCGTTCGAGCCATGCCTGGCTCGGGTCGTCGGCGTCGAGCCGGCAGATGTACGCGATGTCCGCCCAGAGCTGCTGGTAACCCGCCTCGAGGTCGAGCTCGGGGTAGACCATTTCGGCCCAGGGCCGAGTGGGAACCGGGACGATGCACCAGCTGGTCGTCATCCGGTTCACGACCTCGCCGGTCTCGGGAAGGTACGGAAGGAGATCGCGGCCGGCACGTGCCGGATCCAGACCCTCGAGAGCTCGTGGCGCCTGCGGGCCGGAGAGCGAGACGCGTGCCGCGTGCTCGTCCGAGAGATGCAGGAGCCGCTGGCGCATCCACGGAGGGATGTAGTCGAGCGTGTCCTCGGCGGCATGCGCGATCCGCTCGCGCTTCAGCCACTGGTCCATGTAGAGGACGTCGACGTACTTGGCACCGCGCTCGTATGCGGCCCGCGTGATCCGGCGGGTCAGATCCTCCTTCTCGATGTAGCTCGTCACCGACACGAGCTGCCCGGGCTGGACGTTCGCACCGAAGACTGCGAGCTCGGCGAGCTCGTCGCTCCATTCCTCGATCTGGCTCACGACCGGCACACCCTATCCGGGGCCAGAATGAGCGCGATGCGGTTGAACGCCTTTCTCGCACGGTCCGGAGTGGCTTCGCGCCGAAGGGCGGACGAGCTGATTCGCGACGGACGCGTTCGCGTGAACGGAGAGCCGGGCGAGCTCAACACCATCGTCGGGAGGCACGACGTCGTCGAGGTGGACGGCGCACGTGTGGAGCCCCAGCCGCTCGCATACGTTCTGCTGTACAAGCCTGCACGTGTCGTCACCACTGCGCGAGATCCGCAGCGACGCAAGACCGTCGTCGATCTCGTCCCGCCCGAGCCGCGCGTCGTACCGGTCGGGCGCCTCGACGCCGACACGACCGGCGCGCTGCTGCTCACGAACGACGGCGACCTCGCGCATCGGCTCGCGCACCCGCGCTACGGCGTGCCGAAGGTGTACGAGGCCGACGTCGAGGGAACGCCGTCGCCTGACGAGCTCGCTTCGCTGCGAGCGGGCATCGAGCTCGACGACGGCGTGACCGCTCCGGCCGGGATCCGCGTCCTCTCGCGGACTCGCCGCGCGAGCCGCGTCGAGCTGACGCTCCACGAGGGCCGGAAGCACCAGGTGAAGCGCATGCTCGAGGCCGTCGGGCATCCGGTGCAGCGGCTGCATCGCTCCCGGTATGCAGGGCTCGACCTCGAGGGGCTCGAAGAGGGCGGGTCGCGCGAGCTGCGGCGCGACGAGGTCGCAGCGCTGCGACGGTCGGTGCAGCTCTAGCCGAGGCGCACGAAGCCCATGCGCTCGTACATCGCCTCGAGCGTGGGCTGCGAGGCGGCGGCCGCCTTCTCGGCGCCGAACGCGAGCAGCCGCTGGAGCTCTCCGGGATCGTCGCGGATCTCGCGGAACCTCGCCTGGACCGGCTCGAGGAGTGCGATGACCGATTCGGCGACGTCGCTCTTGAACGTCCCGTACCCCTGTCCGTCGTACCGCGCCTGGACGTCGGCGATCGAACCGCCGGTCGACACGGTCATGATCTCGATGAGGTTCGAGACGCCGGGCTTGTCCTCGGAGTGGACGATCTCGCGCCCCGAGTCGGTGACCGCGATCTTGAACTTCCGGCGGATCTCGTCGGGCGGGTCGAGGACGAAGATCGTTCCGTTCTCGATGCCACCCGTCGTCGACATCTTCCTCTCCGGCTCCTGCAGGTCCATGATCTTCGCTCCGACCTCCGGGTAGACCCCGCGCGGGACCGTGAACGTCTCCCCGTAGCGGGAGTTGAAACGCTCGGCGACGTTCCGGGCGAGCTCGATGTGCTGGCGCTGATCGATCCCGACCGGGACGATGTCGGTCTGGTACAGGAGGATGTCCCCCGCCATCAGGACCGGGTAGGTGAAGAGGCCGGCCGATACGAAGTCCTGTGTCTCGGCCTTGTCCTTGAACTGGGTCATCCTCCGGAGCTCCCCGAAGCTCGCGACCGACGAGAGCAGCCAGTTCGCCTCGGCGTGTGCCGTCACGTTGCTCTGCGCGAAGATCGTCGAGCGCTCCGGGTCGAGCCCGGTCGCGATGAGCATCGCGAACAGGTCGAGCGTCCGCTCGCGGAGATCCTCGGGGTCGTACTCGACGCTGACCGAGTGGAGGTCGACGATGCAGAAGAACGCCTCGCCCTGCTCCTGCGTGGTTGCGTACTGGCGGAAGCCGCCGGCGTAGTTACCGAGGTGCTTGGCGCCCGTCGGCTGGATGCCGGAGAAGATGCGCATCGCGGGATTGTCCCTGGACCCGCGGCCTTGCGTCGGGCCGACGTAAGGTGCCGCTCGTGCGCATCGAGCCCGTTCCAGCCCTCGATGGTCACGTCGGCGTCCCGGGCGACAAGTCCATCTCGCACCGCGCCGTCCTCGTCGGTGCCGTCTGCGAGGACGACACGGTCGTGACCGGCTTCGGGCGGTCGGCGGATACCGAGTCCACGATCGCTGCGGTGCGTGCGCTCGGGGCCGACGTCGTCGACGAGGACGTCGACACGCTGCGGATCGAGGGTGTCGGGATCCGCGGGCTCCGGGCTCCCGCGGCTGCGATCGACTGCGGCAATGCGGGGACGTTGATGCGGCTCCTCGCCGGGCTGCTCGCCGGCCAGGAGGGACGCTTCGAGCTAACGGGCGACGACTCGCTCTCCTCGCGCCCCATGGAGCGCATCGCCGAGCCGCTCCGCCGCATGGGTGCTGCAGTCGAGACGACCGACGGGCACGCGCCCCTCGTGGTCGAGGGACGGCCGCTGCACGGGATCGACTACGAGCTCCCGGTCGCGTCGGCGCAGGTGAAGTCGGCGATCCTGCTCGCGGGGGTGCTGGCGGATGGTCGGACGACGGTCGTCGAGCCGATCGCGACTCGCGACCACACCGAACGGATGCTCGAGCAGGCAGGCGCCCGGGTCACGCGTCGTCCGACGAGCGTGACGGTGGAGCGCGTGGAAACCCTGCGGCTGCCGTCGGTCGAGATCCCCGGCGACATATCGTCGGCCGCGCCGTTCCTCGTCGGGGCGGCGATCGTCCCGGGCTCGTCGGTCACGGTGCACGGGGTCGGCCTCAATCCGCGGCGCGCGGGAATCCTCGACGTGCTCGAGCGGATGGGCGTGAGGATCGCGATCTACAACCGGCGCTCGATCGGCGGCGAGCCTGCCGGCGACGTCGAGATTCGCGCGTCCGACCTGGTCGCCGCGACGATCGGCGCCGAGGAGGTGCCGTCGCTGATCGACGAGCTCCCGATCCTCGCCGTCGCGGCCTGCCACGCCCGAGGCGAGACGATCGTGCGCGGCGCGGGCGAGCTCCGTGCGAAGGAGTCCGACCGGATCGAGGCCGTCGTCGAGGCGCTTCGGCGCATCGGCGGCCACATCCGCGCGACCCGGGACGGCTTTCGCATCAGGGGCGTGCCCGCGCGTTTGCGTGGCGGCGTCGTCGACTCGCACGGCGACCACCGACTCGCGATGCTCGGCGCGATTGCGGGAGTCGCGTCGCGCGAGGGCGTAGAGCTGCGGGGAGCGGACGCCGCGGCTGTGAGCTTCCCCGGCTTCTTCGAGGTTCTCGAGCAGATCGCGCCCGGCGCCGTTCACTACCCTCCCGCGACATGATCGTGGCGATCGACGGGCCGGCCGGCTCGGGGAAGAGCACCGTCGCGTCGACGCTCGCGCGGCGGCTCGGCTTCCGCTACCTCGACACCGGCGCGATGTATCGCGCGCTGACGTGGGTCGCGCGACGCGACGGGGCCGACCTGGCCGACGATGCGGCGCTCGCGGAGCTCGCGCTCGCGCACCCGGTCTCGTTCGGCGTCGGAGGGCTCGTCGAGATCGACGGCCAGGACGTAACCGCCGAGATCCGGGAGGCGGAGATCGATCGTCTCGTGCCCGTCGTGGCGCGCCATTCCGGCGTGCGCGCTGTCATGAGGGACCGCCAGCGCGCGCTCGCCGTGGACGGGGACGTCGTCATGGAGGGTCGCGACATCGGGAGCGTCGTCGTTCCGAACGCCGACGTGAAGGTCTTCCTGCTCGCGGACGAGGAAGAACGCGTGCGTCGCCGGAGCGCGGAGCGTCCCGGCGCGACCGCGGCGGACCTCCGCAGTCGTGACGAGCGGGATGCCGTCAACACGAAGCCGGCCGACGATGCCGTGCTTCTCGACACGACGGAGCTGACCGTCGACGAGGTCGTCGAGCGAATCGCCGATCTCGTGGGCGCCAGACGATGAACCGGACGGACGCCATCTGGGCCGTCGGCCGTCGAACGATCGGGACCGCGACGAGGCTCGTCGCGCGAGTGCACGTCTACGGAGCGGAGCGCGTCCCGCGCGAGGGTGGGCTCGTCGTCGCAGCCAACCACTTCAGCTGGATCGACCCCCCCGCGCTGGGTGATGCGTGCCCGCGAACGCTCTACTTCATGGCCAAGGTCGAGGCGCATCGCGTTCCGGGCCTCGGCCAGCTCATGCGTTCGTTCGGGGCGTTCTCGGTCCGCCGCGGCGAGTCGGACCGCGATGCGGTTCGCACCATGCGCGAGATCGTGCGCAACGGCCATGCGCTCGGCCTCTTCGTGGAGGGCACGCGCCAGCGCTCGGGCGTTCCCGGGCCGGTGCAGCCCGGTGCTGCGATGGTCGCGATCAACGAGGAGGTCCCGGTGATCTGCGCGACGATCTACGGCTCGTACGAGTGGCGGCTCGGGAATTTCAGCCCGGTCTCGGTTGCCTGGGGCGCGCCGATGACCTTCGAAGGGCTCCCCCGCGGCGGAAAGGGCTACAAGGAGGCGTCTGTCGAGATCGAACGGGAGATCCGGACGCTGTGGGAGTGGCTCGCCGGTGTCCACGAGATCGGACGTCCACGGGTCGCGACGCCACCGTCATGACACCGACACCGCTTCGCCTGCGGCTCGCCCCCTTCTTCTCGAGAGCTTGGGGAACCTCCCGGTCCCCCAAGCCCCTCCACGCTCATCGGCTGACGGGCGGCCGATGAGCGAAGTCGCCCCTGACGTCGAGATCGCAGGCACGGTCGCGATCGTCGGCTTTCCGAACGTCGGCAAGTCGACGCTGATCAACCGGCTCACGGCGACGCGGACGGCAGTCGTGCACGAGACGTCCGGTGTCACGCGGGACCGCAAGGAGCTCCTCTGCGAGTGGTCCGGAACGACGTTCCGGCTGATCGACACCGGCGGTGTCGACCGCGCGGACACGGGTCCGTTCGGCCCACAGATCGCCGCCCAGGCGCGCGAGGCGATCGACCAGGCGGACCTCGTCCTCCTCGTCGTCGACGCCAAGGCGGGCGTCACGCCCGGCGACGAGGAGCTCGCCGAGATCCTTCGCACGTCGCGCCGGCAGGTGCTCGTGCTCGCGAACAAGCTCGACGACCCGCGCCGCGACCTGGAGGCCCTCGAATTCCACCGTCTCGGCTTGGGCGACCCGATCCCGATCTCGGCACTGCACGGCCACGGCTCGGGCGACCTCCTGGACGAGATCGTCGGCAGGCTGCCCGGCCGGAGCGAGCGTCCGGTGGGGGAGGAGGCGATCCGAGTCGCCATTCTCGGGCGCCCGAACGTCGGCAAGTCGTCGCTCCTGAACGCGCTCCTCGGACGCGAGCGCGTGATCGTCTCCGAGGTGCCTGGCACGACGCGTGACTCCATCGACACGGTGCTGCGTCGCGACGATTCGACCTTCGTCCTCGTCGACACGGCCGGACTACGACGCAAGCGAAAGCAACGGCAGGGGATCGAGTACTACTCCGAGCTGCGCGCGCTCGAAGCCGCCGAGCGGGCCGACGTCGCTCTCGTCCTCGTCGACGCGAGCGAAGGGATCGTCGATCAGGACCTCGCGGTGGCGGACGTGGCGCGCAAGGCGCAGTGCGCCACCGTTGTCGTCCTCTCGAAGTGGGACGCCACCGAGATCCGGCTCGAGGAAGCGCGACCGCGGATCCTCGCCCGCCTCAGGCAGCGCCCGCCGCTCATCGCGGTCTCGTCCAAGACCGGGCGCGGGCTCGAGCGTCTGCTCGTCCTGGTCGAGGACGTCTTCGTGCGCTACGCAGGGCGGATCCCGACCGCGCAGCTCAACAAGGTGCTGCAGGAGCTCCGTGAAGCGCGGCAGCCGCCGGGCCGGCGCGGACGACGTCTCAACCTCCTCTACGGAACGCAGGTCAGCTCGCGTCCGCCGCGCTTCCGCTTCTTCGTCAACGACCGGAGCCTCGTGACCCGCGACTACGGGTACTGGGTCGAGAACGAGCTGCGCGCGCGCTTCGGGCTCGAGGGCGTTCCCGTGTCGATCGACTTCGTCACGTCCGAATGAGGGTCGTCGTGGTGGGCGCCGGATCGTGGGGGACGGCGTTCGCGTGCCTCCTTCGCGACCACGGGCACGACGTGACGCTCGCCACGCGCGACCCGGAGCAGGCGCACGCCATCAACGCGACGGGTCGCAACCCCCGCTACGCGCAGGGGGCAGACATCTCCGGGGTCGTCGCCGCGCCGCTCTCCGAGGCGCCGGTCGCGGAGACGGAGCTCGTCGTCGTCGCCGTCCCCAGCCGGGTGTTCGGCGAGGTCGTCTCGGAGCTTCCGGGAGAAGCGCCCGTCTTGAGCCTCAGCAAGGGGCTCGATCCTGCAACGGGCGCCCGGCTCTCGACGCTGGTCTCGGGACGACCGGTCGCGATCCTCTCGGGCCCGAACATCGCCGAGGAGATCATCCGCGGCCTCCCGGCCGCCGCGGTGGTGGCCAGTGACGACCTGGAGCTCGCGGTGAGGCTGCAGGTCGCCGTGCACTCCGTGCTGTTCCGCGTCTACGTCAGCGACGATCCCGCCGGCGTCGAGCTCTGCGCCGCGGCGAAGAACGTCATCGCGCTTGCGGCCGGCGGTGCCGACGGGCTCTCGCTCGGCGACAACGCGAAGGCCGCGCTCGTCGCGCGCGGCCTCGCAGAGATGCGACGCCTGGCGGAGTCGGCGGGCGCACGGCCGGACACGTTCGCCGGTCTCGCCGGCATGGGCGACCTCATCGTGACCTGCTGGGCGCCGTCCGGCAGGAACCGGCGCGCAGGCGAGCTCATCGCGCGCGGCGCGAGCCCGGCCGAGGCCGCTGCCGAGATCGGGATGGTCGTGGAGGGCCTCACGACCGCGCCGGTGCTGCGTGACCTCTCGCGCAAGCTCGAGATCGAGCTTCCGATCACGGAGGGCGTATGTGCAGTCCTCGACGGTGTGCCGTTGACCGGGCTCGTGGAGCAGCTGATGAGCCGCGCGCCGACGACGGAGTAGGAGCGACGCGGGCTTCGCCGGCTCTCGGCCGCTTCGATGCAGGACTTCGCGGCGAGCGTCTTTGACGTTCGCGATCCGCGATCCGCACTCGCAGATCGCGGATCTGCGTGCCAGCCAGCGACGCGGGCTTCGCCGGCTCTCGGCCGCTTCGATGCAGGACTTCGCGGCGAGCGTCTTTGACGTTCGCGATCCGCGATCTGCACTCGCAGATCGCGGATCTGCGTGCCGGCACAGGTAGCCTTCCGCCCCGTGGCAGCGCGCACGTTCTCGTTCACCTCGGAGTCCGTCACCGAGGGACATCCAGACAAGATCGCCGACCAGATCTCGGACTCCGTCCTCGACGCGATCCTCACCGACGATCCCAACGGGCGCGTCGCCTGCGAGACGCTGATAACGACCGGCCTCGTCGTCGTCGCCGGCGAGATCACGACCGACACGTACGTCGACATCCGTGCGGTCGTACGCGAGCGCATCGCCGAGATCGGCTACACGCGCGCGAAGTACGGCTTCGACTTCGAGACGTGTGGCGTCGTCGTCGCGATCGACGAGCAGTCCGCCGACATCGCGCAGGGCGTCGACGAGTCCTTCGAGGCGCAGCACGGCGACACGGATCCCCTCGACCTGCTCGGCGCTGGGGACCAGGGAATGATGTTCGGCTACGCGACGCACGAGACGGACGAGCTCATGCCGATGCCGATCCTCATCGCGCATCGCCTGACCCGGCGCCTCGCGGAGGTGCGGAAGGCGAACGTGCTCCCGTACCTCCGGCCGGACGGCAAGTCGCAGGTCACCGTGCGCTACGAGGTCGACGAGCGCGGCATCCAGCGGCCGGTCGAGATCGAGAGGGTGCTCATCTCGACGCAGCACCGCGACGGGCTCGATGTCGAGAGCCTGCTCAAACCCGACCTGCTGGAGCACGTCGTCGAGCCGATCCTGCACTCGGACTTCCGCGATCTCTTCGATCCGAAACGCCTCGGCGAGAGGGACTTCCTGTACGTGAACCCGACCGGGAAGTTCGTCATCGGCGGGCCGATGGGAGACACGGGCCTCACGGGTCGGAAGATCGTCGTGGACACGTACGGCGGCGCTGCACCTCACGGCGGTGGAGCGTTCTCGGGCAAGGACCCGACGAAGGTCGACCGCTCGGCGGCCTACGCGGCTCGCCACGTCGCGAAGAACGTCGTCGCAGCGGGGCTGGCCGATCGCTGCCAGCTCCAGGTCGCCTACGCGATCGGCGTCGCCCATCCGATGAGCGTCAACGTCGAGTGCTTCGGCACGGAGACCATCCCGCTGCCGCGCATCGAGGAGCTCGTCTCCGAGCACTTCGACCTGCGGCCCGGTGCGATCATCCGCGACCTCGACCTCATGCGGCCGATCTACGCCAAGACGGCTGCGTACGGCCACTTCGGGCGAGACGACCGGGACTTCACCTGGGAGCGCACGGACAAGGCCGACGCGCTTCGCGCCGGGGCAGGCCTGCTCTCCGAGTCGACCGCATAGCCCCCGACCAGGGCTGCCTGCCGACCGGAGACCCGCCCGGAGGCGGATCTCCGGTCTCTCGGACGGAGGGCAGTCGTCGGAGGGAGTTACTGCACCTTCGATCCAATCGCGCCGCCATGAGAGCGGGGTGTGAGTTGCCTAAGAGTTGGCTAAGAACGCCGACGGGGCCTCGGTCCGGCCCCGTCGCGCGCACGGTTCTGCAGTTGCTAGGTCGCCGGGACGACGTGCGTCGCCAGACGCTCGGCGGCCTGCTCGAGCCTCTCGAGCACCGCCTGGGCACGCTCCTTCGTGACCTTGCCGTCGGCGACCGCCTTCGCGAGCCTCGCGTTGGCAGGTGCGACCATAGCCGCCTCGAGTGCCGAGGCGCTCTTGCCCTGTTGCTCGGCGAGGTCCGCAAGGGAGTGTCCCGGGAGCTGCGCCCGGAGCTCTGCGCGATCGAGCCCGAGGAACCGGGCGCCGGCGGCCAGCATCCCGCGGGCCGCGATCTTCACGCGGACTCTCGCGGCCGCGCCGCAGAGGCTTCCGTCCGACATGCGCTCGCGCAGGTTCGTCGCCCGCGCCGAGGAGATCAGCCCCGCCTTCTCGGCTGCGTCGATCCGCGCGAGCAGGCGCGCCTCGACGTTCGCCTCGAGCTGGTCGACGGTGACGCCACGTCTCTCCGCGATCCGCGCCGCACGCTGCTCGCAGCGCGTCGTGCGATCCCCGTCGTTCGCCGCTCCGAGGGCTACGCCTCCACCGACGACGAGCGTCGCCGTCGCGGCCAGCGCCCCTACGGCATATCGATTCAGCTTCATCCGTTCTTTCTCCTTTCGGCTTCCCCGAATATCGGCCGCATGCTGTCACCGTCCTGTGATCGGACGCGAAGGAGAGCGTGAGCGATTCGTAAAGCCAGTCAGGCCGCGCGGACGTAGATCCCGTCGGCAGCACGCTCGCTGATCGCCCGTTCGGTCCCGCCGACGGCGATCGTGAGCTGACCGGCTGCGGGTTGCGCCGAGACGACTGCAACCTCGGAGCCCGGGACGAGCCCCTCGTCGTAGAACCAGTGGAGGAGGTCGCCGTCGTGCTCGGCGAGGCGGACGATCCTCCCGTCCGTGCCGATCTCGAGCTCGGCGAGCGCGACGAGCTCCGCATTCTCGGCCTGCTCGAACTCCGTGTCGACCGGCCAGCCGTGTGGGCACCGGTCGGGAGACCCCAGCCGGTCGTTGATCCGCTCGATCATCTCGTCCGTGAACGTGTCGCCGAGCTCGTCCGCATGGACATGCGACTCGGCCGCGGTGTAGCCCATGAAGTCGGTGAGGAAGCGCTCGATGATCCGGTGCTTGCGAACGACGCGCCTGGCCCGCTCGGCACCCTCCGGCGTGAGGATCGCCTCCTTCTGCTCGCCCCGCTCGACGAGGCCCTCCGCCTCGAGCCGCTTCAGCATCTCGCCCGCCGACGCACGTGAGACGCCCAGCATCTCCGCCACGCGCGAGGCGATCGCGGTGGCACCCGTGGCGGGTCGGTACTCGCCGATGGGGAAGGCGAGGAAGTAGATCGTCTCGAGGTACTCGTCGACAGAGTGGCCGTGCGGCTGAGCCATCCGGACCAGTCTAGAGCGACGGGCTCTTGCAGCCCCGTGCGAACGTCTGTAAGGTGCCCCTTACATGAGCTCGGGACAGATCGTTCTTCTGGGGGCGGTTGCTGGTCTGACCATCTTCCTCGGCCTTCCCGTGGGTCGCATGCAGTCGATCAGCCTCGGGACGAAGTCGTTCCTGAGCGCGATGGCGACGGGGATCCTGATCTTCCTCCTCTGGGACGTGATCACCGCAGCCGTCGAACCTGTCGAGGCTGCGCTCACGGAGGGGAACGACGGGCGCTTTCTCTGGCTCGCAGTGCTCCTGACCGCCGGCTTCGCAGTCGGTCTGATGTCCCTCGCTCTGTACGACGGCTGGCTTCGGCGACGTCGTGGACAGGCGATGCTCGGTCCCGGTGCAGCGTCGATCGCCGAGTTTCAGGTCGAACGACATCTCGTCACGATGTCGCCGTCGAGGTGGCTCGCGGTCTTCATCGCGACCGGGATCGGACTGCACAACTTCTCGGAAGGGCTGGCGATCGGGCAGTCGGCAGCCGCGGACGAGCTGAGCCTCGCCCTTGCCCTGGTCATCGGGTTCGGGCTCCACAACGCGACCGAGGGCTTCGGCATCGTGGCCCCCCTCGCCGGGGACAAGGATCGTCCGAGCTGGGCCTTCCTTGCCGCGCTGGGCGTCATCGGCGGCGCCCCGACGTTCGTCGGCACGCTCGTCGGCCAGGCATGGGTGAGCACCGCCCTCTCCGTAGCGTTCCTCGCCCTCGCGGCCGGCTCGATCCTCTACGTCGTCATCGAGCTGATCATGATCTGCGGCCGGAATGTGAAGAAGGAAGCCATGCTCGCCGGAGTCTTGCTGGGCCTCGTCCTCGGCTTCGGCACGGACTTCGTGCTCGTCGCCGTCGGCGCCTGAACCCAGACACACGGCGGTACGCTCGGCGCGTGCCTCTCGCGGAGATCTATCCGCTCGTGACGGCGCGCGCACTCGCGCGCCCGTTCACGTACCGCGTCTCCGCGGAGGTCGCGCAGGGGGACGTCCTCTCCATAAGGCTCGGCGCCCGCAACCTCCGTGGCGTCGTCGTCGAGACGGGCGTCGCGGCGCCCCGGGGAGTCGACGTCGCCGACGCAGGCGCCCTCGTCGATCGCGTCCCACCGCGACTCGTCGAGCTCGCCTTGTGGCTGGCGGACTACTACGGCTCCACCCCCGCCCGCGCGCTCGCGCTCGTTGCCCCATACGTCCGCCGGCGACGAGGAGCGCGGCGCGAGCCCTCGATTCGTGACGCGCTCGGCGGGGAGCCCGAGCCCGAGACGCTGACGCCCGCCCAACGGGATGCGGTCTCGCGGATCGTGGCCGCGCTCGACACCGGCGCCGGGCACGTCCTTCTGCACGGCCCGACCGGCAGCGGGAAGACCGAGGTGTACCTGCAGTCCGCAGCGGCCGCGCTCGAGCGCGGCCGCGGCGTGATCGTCCTCGTCCCGGAGATCGCCCTCACGCCCCAGACCGTCGGCCGCTTTCGCGAGCGCTTCGGCGATGGGGTCGCAGTCCTCCACTCGGGGCTGACCGACGCGGAGCGCCGCGACGAGCGGGAGCGGGTCGCCACGGGTGCGGCGCGCGTGGTCGTGGGCGCGCGGTCCGCGATCTTCGCGCCGGTCGAGCGGCTCGGGCTCGTCGTCGTCGACGAGGAGCACGACGCGTCCTTCAAGCAGGAATCCGATCCGCGCTACGACGCGCGCACGGTCGCCGCCAAGCGGGCGGCGCTCGAGAGTGCGGTCGCCGTGTACGGGAGTGCGACGCCACGCGCCGAGAGCTGGAACCGGCTCGAGCGACTCGCGCTTCCGACGCGCATCGGCGCCCCACTGCCGTCCGTGAAGCTCGTCGACCTTCGCCGGGAGGCCGGGTATCCGCTCTCGGCGCCACTGCTCGCGGAGCTCTCCGGCGTCGCGGAGCGCGGCGGCCGGGCGATCCTGCTGCTGAACCGGCGCGGGATCTCGGGTGCCGTCCACTGCCGTGCGTGCGGCACGACCCGCCGCTGTCGGAGCTGTGACATCGCCCTGACGTTGCACTCCGACTCGCGGCTGCACTGCCACCACTGCGGCTTCTCCGTGGAGCTTCCGGAGGCGTGCCCCGAGTGTAGTTCCGTGGAGCTCGCGCGGATCGGAGCCGGGACGCAGCGTCTCGACGCGGAGCTGGCTCGCAGGGTTCCGGGCCTCGAGCGAATCCGACTCGACGCCGACACCGCATCGGCACCCGGGGCACTGCGTGCGGCGCTCGAACGCTTCACGAGCACACGCAGCGCGGTACTCATCGGCACGCAGATGGTCGCGAAGGGCCACCACTTCCCGGGTGTGGAGATCGCGGCGGTCGTGGACGCGGACGCCGGCCTCGCGTTTCCCGACTTCAGGGCGGAGGAGCGCACGTTCCAGCTGGTGACGCAGCTCGCCGGTCGGAGCGGTCGTGACGCTCCGGGCAAGGTGATCGTCCAGACGTTCCAGCCGGACGCGACGCCCTTCGCGTTCGCGGTGCGCCACGACGTGACCGGGTACCTGGCACACGAGCTCGAACGGCGACAGGAGCTCTCATATCCGCCTTTTTCACATCTTGTTGCACTCGTCGTCTCGGGACCTGACCCGGGTGACGTCGGGCGGGCGCTGCGCGAGTTGCGGCACGCGCTCGAGATGCGATCCGTGCGCCTGCTCGGTCCGGCGCCGCTCTTGCGACTTCGAGGCCGCCATCGCGCTCAGCTGCTTGCGAAGACCGATTCGCCGCGGGCGTTCGCGAGCCGCGCTGCGGCCGTGCTCGCGCGCGCAGCCCCGGCGATGCGGCGGGACGGTCTGACAGCGGTCGTCGACGTCGATCCGCAGTCGCTCTAGCGGCCCCGACCGAACTGGCCATGTCCGTTTTGGCCAATTGTCAGCTTCGCGGGCGAGCGCTAGACCGACACCGACGGTTCGACGAATCGAGAGGAGTCGTGGATGAGGAAACTGGCTCTCCCGCTCGCGCTGGCGATTTCACTGGTTTGGGTCGGCGCAGCGCTGGCGGCCGTGGGCTACGGCGGCCCGCGGTACTGGAACCCCGGTGACGAGGCCGGGAGCTCGTGGCAATCGAGCTGGACCTACAACGGGTTCAACAAGCCGTCGTCGGGTTACGACACCACCGTCACGTTCATCGACAACGTGTCGTACAGCTGGCACGCGACGGTCCGGAACCGGGACATGGTGACGCACACCAACTGGTGGACCTCCCAGGTCAAGAAGGCGTACTGCAAGGCGCACACCGGTGGCCACTGGGGCGGTTGCTATGCGAACTAGAAAAGCGTTTGTCGCCGCGATCGTGGCGGTTGCCGCCACAACCCTCGTCGGTGGCGTCGTCGCCGCGGGCTTCGACTGGTCGCGGAGCTCCGACGAGCTGAGGATCGCTCTGACCGACACGCGACCGACGCGGGTTGCCGACATTCCAGCGGCCGACGGCCTGCCGGCGCGTGGCGTGTTCGTGCAGATCACGTCGACGGGGCTCTTCTGCCTTTCCGATGCACCGCTCGACGCCCCGCTAATGGGCGGGGGCGGCTGCAACGCCGTCGATGATCCACTGGGAGGAGATCCGGTCTCCGCGAGCATCGCGTACGACGGCGGCCCCGCGATCGAAGCGGTGCGCGATGCACGGCTGATCGGGCTCGCCGACGAGCGTGTCGCAGCCGTGCACGTTCTCATGAGCGATGGATCCGCACGGGCCGTGAAGCTGAGGCGCACGAGCGTCGGTGACCGACAGCTGCAGGTCTTTGGGTTCCGCGTTCGGAAGTCGGACCTCAAGAAGGGCATCGGACCGGTCGCTGTCGTTGCCCTTGACGCAAGTGGGGCCGAGCTCGCGCGGCAGCCAACGGGAATCGGCTGATCGAGACGGCCGTCGCGCGGCGGCTAGACTCGCCGCGCGATGGCCGACCACGAGCACAATCACCCGCACGACCACGACCACGACCACGACCACGAGCATGAGCATGAGCATGAGTACGACCACGACCACGACCACGCGGAGGACGAGCAGGAGCTCGAACGCGAGGCCCGGAGGCTGCTGGCGCTCTCGCGGATCCGGCAGTACGGCGACTCCGTTCTCCGCATGAAGGCACGGGAGGTCGAGGCTTTCGACCAGGATCTCGAGCGGCTCGTCGAGCGGATGACGGGGCTCATGCACGAGGCGAGCGGGGTGGGGCTCGCCGCGACGCAGGTCGGCGTCCTCCGCCGGCTGTTCGTGTTCACGGACGACGGCGAGGACCGCGTCATCGTGAATCCCGTCATCACGAAGAGCTCGCGCGAGACCGAGGTCGACGACGAGGGATGCCTCTCACTGCGCGACGTCCTCGTCCCGGTCGAGCGCCCCGAGAGGGTGACCATAGAGGGCGTCGATGCGAAGGGCGAGCCTGTGAAGCTCGAGCTCGAGCCGCCTTCGTCGCGGGTCGTCCAGCACGAGCTCGACCACCTCGACGGCGTGCTGATCATCGATCGCACCGACGACGTGTCGCGGCGAGCCGCCCTCGCGCGGCTGCGGCCACAGCCGGTCCTCGGCGCACGTTGACGCGCCCGATCGCGGTCGCCGCGACCGCGGCGTTCGGCGCCGACTTGCTCGAGCGTCTCGCCGAGAACCACGAGGTCACCTCGCTGCTCACGCGTCCGGATGCGCCTGCAGGACGCGGTCGTCGGCTCGCCGCTTCGCCCGCAAAGGCGGTTGCCGAAAGGCTCGGCATCCGGGTCCACGAGCCCGAGCGGCTCGTAACCGGGCTCGATCTCGGCGCCGATGTCGTCGTCGCCGTTGCCTACGGCCTGATCGTCCCGGACGACGTGCTCGCGGAACGCCTCTGGCTGAACGTGCATCCGTCGCTGCTGCCGCGGTGGCGCGGTGCGGCTCCGGTCGAGCGTGCGCTCATTGCGGGAGACACCGAGTCCGGTGTGACCATCATCGAGCTCGTCCACGAGCTCGACGCCGGCCCGATCGCTGCGCAGGAGTCGTTCGCGCTCGCCCCGGAGGACGACGCCGGAGATGTCTACGTCCGGTCGGCCGACATTGCGGTCAGTCTTCTCGAAGACGTTCTGGCGAGCCCGACCCCGGTCCTTCGCGAACAGGTCGGCGAGGCGACCTACGCGGCCAAGATCACTCCCGACGACCGTCGGCTCGACCTCGACCGTCCCGCTCGTGATCTCGTGGACCGCGTGCGAGCGCTGTCGCCGCACATCGGCGCCCGCGGCGAACTCCACGGCAAGAATGTGACGGTCTGGAAGGCGAGGGTGGCCGACGACGGCTCGTTCGAGCCGGTCGAGGTTCAGCCGGACGGCGGCCGTCGGATGGCCTACGAGGCGTGGCTCCGGGGCCTGCGTCCGTAAGCCCGGCCCGTGTGGCCGCGTTCGAGGTGCTTCGGCGCGTCTTCGAGGACGACGCATACGCGGATCGCGCGCTCCGCGCTTCCGCTTCGGGCCTCGACGAACGAGATCGTGCGCTCGCGCAGAGGCTCGCCTACGGTGCGGTCCAGCGCGTCCGAACCCTCGACCATGCAATCGAGGAGCTCGGCCGTCGCCGCGTCTCCCGCCTCGACCCGCCGGTCCGGGCGGCGCTGCGACTCGGCGCGTACCAGCTCGGATTCGTCAGCGGTGTCGCACGCTACGCGGCGGTGAACGAATCGGTGGAGCTCGTCCGTCGAGCGGGTCTCGAACGCGCAGTGGCGTTCACGAACGCCGTCCTCCGCCGGCTCGAGGAGGGCATCGGGTCTCTCCTCGGTGCGCTCGGTGACGACACCGCGACCGACGCGGCTCTGCGGCACTCGTACCCCGACTGGATCGCCGAGTCGTGGTGGCGCGACCTCGGCGGCGACGATGCGCGCGCCCTCATGTGTGCGCTCAACGAGCCTGCGCCAACGGTCGTCCGGCTCGTTCGAGGCGAGATCGCAGGCACACCCGACGCCGACGTCCCCGGCGCCTGGAGCGTCGACCGAATCGACGAGCGCGCGCTCGCCGAGGGACGGATCTGGCCGCAGAGCGCCGCATCGCAGCTCGTCGGGCTCGTTGTCGGCTCGCGTGCCGGCGAGCGGACGCTCGACCTCTGCGCGGCTCCGGGCGGGAAGGCCACGATGCTCGCCGGCGAGGTGACTGCCGTCGAGGTCAACGAGGCACGAGCACGCGAGCTCGACGCGACGACCGGACGGCTCGGCGCGTCGAACGTGCGCGTCGTCGTTGCGGACGGACGCGACCTCCCGAAGGGGCTGGCGGGCTTCGACCGGGCGCTCGTCGACGCGCCCTGCTCGGGGCTCGGGGTGCTCAACGGCCGGCCCGACCTGCGCTGGCGCGCCATGCCGCTCCCGGAGCTGCAGCTCGCGCTCCTGCGCGCGGCGGCCGCGCGTGTACGCCTTGGTGGAACCGTCGTCTACTCCGTCTGCACGATCAACGCCGACGAGGCGGAGGAGGTCGTCGATGCGTCGGGGCTCGAGATCGATCGGACACTCGGAGACGACTGGCCTCGCTTCCGCCATCGCGCCCGCCCGGAGTTCCTGCAGACGCTGCCCCACGTGCACGGGACGGCGGGGTTCTTCGTGGCACGCCTCAGCGTGCGTTGAAGATCCGGCGAACCTCCTCGACGTGCTCCTCGATCCACCCGCGGCGCTCGTCCCACGCCCACGCGAGGTTGTGCGCGACGCCCCAGCTCCAGGCCCGCTCGCGGTCGAAGCCGAGGTCGGAGAGGGCGTCGAGCCACAGCGAGACATGATCGGCATTGCGCAGCAGGCCACTCGCCTCGAGCTCGCGTTCGCCCACCAGCGGCTTCGGGTCGATGACGAGCCAAGGCTCGCGCTCGGCGCGGAGGACGTTCCCGCCATGGAGATCCTGGTTCACGAGACGGGAGGCGGATCGGTCGACCGTGCGATAGGCCTCGAGCGCGGCGTCGACCAGGGCTCTCTCGAACGGCTCGCCGGCATCCGCGTACCGCCGCGGCACCTCCTCGACCCAGCGGTCGCCCTCGTCGGCGAGGAGGACGAACGGGTGGTCGCTGCCGATCTCGACCTGCAGGCGCGGCAGCAGCCCGGCCACCACCGCAAGCTCGTCGTCGACGTCGGAGTCCCAGAGCCGTGTTCCCGGCACGCACCGTTCGAGGAGGAGCGCGCGTCTCGCGTCGTCCCGTGCGACGAGGCGCACCGCGCCCTCGCCGGCCCAGCGCTGGAGGGCGTCGGCCTCGGTATCCGCCTCCGCGTGCGACGGTGCGTTCAGCTTGAGCACGACGTCTCCGGCCGGAGCGACGAGGGAGTGCGGCGTGTCGATCGGCTCCTCGAGCTCCAGCGACCACTGCGCGCTGCACTCGCGGACGAGCTCTGGGAGGGCCTCGAGCCATTCCGGTTCGTGGCTCCACGTCGCGGTGAGCGTCGGCGGGATTCGCATTCGGGCAGCGTAGGATGGACCCGTAGGATCAGCGCCGTGGAGGCGCGCTTCCTCGAGCGCGCGGTCGAGCTCGCGGAGCGCGGCCGCGGCACGACGTACCCGAACCCGATCGTCGGCGCGGTCGTCGTCGCCGACGGTGAGTCCGTCGGCGAGGGGTGGCACGAGCGAAAGGGCGGCCCGCACGCGGAGGTCGTCGCACTCGATGCGGCCGGAGATCGGGCTCGCGGCGCAACCGTCTACGTCACGCTCGAGCCGTGCCTCCATCACGGCGCGACGCCGCCTTGCGTCGATGCGCTCCTGGACGCAGGTGTCGCGCGTGTCGTCGCGGGACAGCTCGACCCGCATCCCGAGCACGGCGGCGGACTCGAGCGGCTTCGGGAGCGAGGCGTCGACGTGGAGGTTGCAAGTGGCGATCACGCCTTTCGCTGTCGCCAGCAGATCGAGGAGTGGCGTACGTGGGTGACCTCACGCCGCCCGTTCGTCACCTACAAGGTCGCAGTGAGTCTCGACGGACGCGTCCGCGTTCCCGGAACGCGCTGGGTCACCGGCGAGGACTCCCGGCGCCTCGTGCACGTTCTCCGCGCGCAGTCGGACGCCGTCGCAGTCGGGATGGGGACCGTTCGCTGGGACAACCCGCGTCTCGACGCCCGCGACGTCCCGGTCGTGAGGCAGCCGCGCCGCATCGCGTTCGGACGCGGCCCGCTGCCCGAGGGCTCGGAACTCGAGCTTCGGTCCGGGCCGCTCCGAGAGGAGCTGGAACGGCTCGCCTCGGACGGTGTGCAGTCACTGCTCCTCGAGGGCGGGCCGACTCTGGCGGCCGCGTTCCTGGAGGGCGGCTTCGTCGACAAGCTGCTCGTCTTCGTCGCTCCGCGCCTTTCGGGAGAGGGGCCGGGAATGCTCGAGGGGCTCCCGAGCGGGCTCGAGCTCGCGCGCATGGAAGCTCGCCCGATCGGCGAGGACGTGCTCATCCAGGCGTATCTCAACGAGCCCTAGTCCCCGTTACGCTCAGAGCGTGTTCACGGGGATCGTTCGCGAGCTCGGCAGGGTCGTCGGGGCCGAGGATGTCGGAGGCGGTCGGGCGCTCGTCGTCCACGCGCCCGAGACGGCTGCCCGGGCCAAGCTCGGCGACTCGGTCGCGATCAACGGCTGCTGCCTCACGGCGAGCTCGATCGACGAGGACGCGATCTCGTTCCACGCGGTTCCGGAGACGATCGCACGATCGACCCTCGGCGCGCTCGAGCTCGGCGATCCCGTGAACGTCGAGCCGGCACTCCGCGCGGGCGAGGAGCTGGGTGGCCACTACGTTCAGGGTCACGTCGACGGCGTCGGACGGATCCAGTCCGTGGAAGTGGAGGGAGAGAGTCTTCGCGTCTTCGTCGAGGCGCCCGACGACGTGCTCCGCTACTGCGTCGAGAAGGGGTCGGTCACGGTCGACGGCGTCTCGCTGACGATCGCCGAGCTTGCCGGAGACGCGTTCGCCGTTGCGCTCGTACCGCACACGCTCGAGGCGACCACGCTCTCCGACCTGCGTCCCGAGCAGCCGGTGAATGTCGAGGCCGACGTTCTCGCGAAGTACGTGGAGCGGCTCATCTCACGCTGAGGGTGAGATGGCCGAGCGGCAGCCCTTCGTCGCGTGGATGGTGGCTGCGACACATCGCCGGATGGCGCCGCCCTCACTCGCCCGTATTCCCGATACGCGCTCGCTCGGGCCGCGTCCCAGGCTCGGTCGCAGCCATCTCCACATCGACGGTGGCTACCCTTCGACCATCTACGATCCGCGCGTGGCCACCGACCTGAGACCTACCGAGACGGCGTCCCCGTTCGCGACGGTAGAGGAGGCGATCGAGGACATCCGGTCGGGCCGCTTCGTGGTGGTCGTCGACGACGCCGACCGTGAGAACGAGGGCGACCTGACCATCGCGGCCCAGTTCGTCACGCCCGAGGCAATCGCGTTCATGGCGACCCACGGGCGCGGCCTCATCTGCCTCTGCCTGACGCCCGAGCGCTGCGACGAGCTCGAGCTTCGCCCGATGACGGACCACAACGAGGCACCGCTCGGCACGGCGTTCACGGTGTCGATCGAAGCGCGGGAGGGCGTGTCGACCGGGATCTCCGCGCACGATCGCGCCCAGACGATCCAGGTCGCGATCGATCCCGGATCGGTGGCGCACGACCTCGTGCAGCCCGGTCACGTGTTTCCCCTTCGCGCCAAGCCGGGAGGCGTCCTGCAGCGGGCGGGCCAGACCGAAGCGGCGGTCGACTTCGCGCGCCTAGCGGGCCTCAACCCCGCCGGCGTGGTCTGCGAGATCATGAACGACGACGGGACGATGGCTCGCGTGCCCGACCTCGTCGAGTACTGCGAGCGCCACGGCCTGAAGATGGTTACGGTCGCCGACCTGATCGAGTACCGACGCCGCATGGAGAAGCTGGTCGAGCGGGTCGTGTCGGTGCGGCTGCCGACGGAGTTCGGCGAGTTCCAGGCGGTCGCCTATCGCGAGCTCCTCACGAACAAGCAGCACGTCGCGCTCGTGAAGGGCGACGTCCAAGGCGTCGAGAACGTGCTCGTTCGCGTGCATTCGGAATGCCTCACGGGCGATGTCTTCCACTCGCTGCTCTGCGACTGCGGCGAGCAACTCGAGGTCGCGCTCGCCCGCATCGAGGAGGAGGGGCGAGGCGTCGTGCTCTACATGGGACAGGAGGGCCGAGGGATCGGGCTGCTCAACAAGCTCCGCGCCTACGAGCTGCAGGCGAACGGGCTCGACACCGTCGAGGCAAACCTCGCCCTCGGCTTCCCACCCGACGCCCGCGAGTGGGGAATCGGCAACCAGATCCTCGCCGATATCGGTCTGACGACGATCCGCATCCTCACCAACAACCCGCGCAAGCTCACCGGGCTGGACGGCTTCGGCCTCACCGTGGTCGAGCAGGTGCCGCTCGAGACGGAGCCGACCGCCGAGAACGAGCGCTATCTCGCAGCCAAACGTGAGAAGCTGGGCCACACCATCACCAGGCTCCATCACCAAGGAGCGCGCCTCGAAGACGACGCCCCGCCGGAGGACGCCGAATGAGTAGCCGCGACATCGATTCGACGAGCGAGAACGTGCTCCACGACTGGGCCGACGACCAGGAATCGTCGGACGAGCAGGACGAGCACGACGAGCTCGACGCGCCGGAGGAGCAGGGAGAGCTCGAGGTCGAGGGCACCGAGGTCGAGGAGGACGCTCCGGCGTGGGGAGCCGCTGCTGCATCGGTCGAGCCTGCGATCGCCACCGTTGTCGAGGAGGACGAGGGCACGAGCGAGCCCGAGGTGGCCGAGCCCGAGGTGGTCGATGAGGAACCCGCGGACGAGGCCGTCGAGATCGACGAGACGCCGATGCTCGTCGAGCTCTCGCAGGAGCACGCCGCGGGCGATCTCCACATCCCGGACGGGTACGCAGTGCTCGAGGGCGTCGCCGAGGGCGGTCGCCGAGCGGTGGGCGTCGTCGTCTCGCGCTTCAACGGGAGCGTGACCACGCAGCTCCTGGACGGTGCGCTCGCCGAGCTCTCGGCTGCCGGCGTTCGCCAGGAGGCGATCACGATCATGGTCGTCCCAGGGGCGTTCGAGCTCCCGCTCGCGGCGACGGCGCTCGCCAAGACACGCCGCTTCGCGTGCATCGTGGCGCTCGGCTGTGTCATCCGCGGCGACACACCGCACTTCGACTACGTCTCGAGCGAGGCCGCCAGCGGGCTCCAACTTGCAGCTCTCGAGACGGGTGTGCCCGTCGCGTTCGGCGTCCTCACGCTCGATCGCGTCGAGCAGGCCGAGGCGCGGATCGGCAAGGGCGCCGAGGCGGTTCGCAGCGCGCTCGAGATGGCGGATCTTTTCGCACATCTCAGGGCGGCAGCGGCACGGTGACCGCTACACTCCGCAGCCGCTCATGAGCAAGGTTTGCGCCATCTGTGGGAAGAAGCCCGGTTTCGGCCACAGCCGGAGCCACTCCATGGTCGCCACCAAGCGCCGCTTCAACCCCAACCTGCAACGCGTTCGCGTGATGCTCGACGGTCGGGCAACGCGCGCGTACGTCTGCACCCGCTGCCTCAAGGCCGGCAAGGTCCAAAAAGCCGTCTAGTCCTTGTAGGCTCGCGCAGTGGAGCGCGAGCCGTTCGTGATCGCCACGACCGAGCGCGGCCGCATCGCCGTCGCGCCGGATGCGATCGCGCAGATCGTCGGCTCCGCGGCGGCGGAAAGCTACGGCGTCGTCGCGCTCGCGGGACGGAGCCGGCTCTCGCGCCTCGTGCCCTGGGGGATCAAGAAGGGGGTCGACGTCGATCTGCGTGCCGACGGGCTCGTCGTCGAACTCCGCGTCGTCGTCGAGCACGGTCTCAAGCTCGCGGAGGTCGCGGAGACCGTTCGTGCTCGCGTCCTGTACGAGCTCGAGCGGATGGTCGGCCTTCCGATTGCCTCGCTCGAGGTGCACATCGACGGCGTGCGAGGCAGCTGATGCAGCTCGAAGTCGTCCAGCACCTCGCGCGGAGTGCGCTCAAGAATCTCGAGGCGCATCGGCGGCGGATCGACGACCTCAACGTGTACCCGGTCCCCGACGGCGATACGGGCACGAATCTCGTCCTCACGCTGCGCTCGATCGTCGAGGCACTCGACTCCTCGACCGCGACCACGAGCGAGGCGGTTGCAAAAGACGTCACGCGCGCTGCGCTGATGGGGGCGCGCGGCAACTCCGGGGTCATCTTCTCCCAGGTCGTTCGTGGCTTCGTCGAGGTGCTCGGCCGGCACGAAGGCGTGAGCTCCTCGCTGCTGAGCCGCGCGTTCCGGGGTGCCAGCGACACCGCCTATCGAGCCGTCAAGCGTCCGGTCGAAGGAACGATGCTCACCGTCATCCGCGAGATGGCCGAGGAGAGCGAACGGAAGGAGCATCGCGACCTGCGCCCCAACGAGCTCCTCCAGGCAGTGCTCGCGCGTGGAGAGGATGCCCTCGCGAGGACGCCCGAGATGCTCGACGTGCTCCGCAATGCAGGCGTCGTGGACGCAGGCGGAGCGGGCCTCGTCGAGATCGCCCGGGGCATGGTCTACGGCGCGCTCGGACAGGACATTCCCGACGCGCCGGTCGAGGCCGAGGTGCTCGGCCTCGACGCCATCCACCAGGAGCTGTCCGAGTTCCGCTACTGCACGGTCTTCGTGGTCGAGGGCGAGAACCTCGACAAGGACGCGCTCGAGGACGAGCTGGAGAAGATCGGCGACTCGCTGCTCGTGGTCGGCGACGAGGCCGCGCTGAAGGTGCACGTCCATACGGACGATCCGGGAAAGGCGCTTGCGCTGGGAACGGCAGTCGGCTTCGTCGAGGGCGTCGAGATCGCGAACATGCACCACCAGACTGCGCAGCGGGAGGAGCGCCTGCTCGAGGTGGCGCCGGGCACCGTCGCGACCCTCGAGACCGGTCTCGTCGCCGTCTGTCCGGGTCGCGGGAACCGACGTCTGTTCGAGAGCCTCGGCGCCACGCGCGTCATCGAGGGCGGACAGTCGATGAATCCATCCGCAGCCGACATCGTCGCTGCGATCGACGCCGTGCCGACCGACGAGGTCCTGGTGCTCCCGAACAACTCGAACGTGATCCTGACCGCCGAGCAGGCCGCCGCGTTGAGCGAGAAGACCGTGCGCGTCGTCCCCTCGAGATCCGTCCAGGCGGGTTTCGCGGCGATGAGCCGTTTTCTGCCGACGTCGTCTCCCGACGAGAACGAGCAGGCGATGCTGGAGGAGCTCGCAGCGGCCGCGACGGGAGAGGTCACCGTCGCGTCGCGGGACGCGAAGCTCGACGGAGTGGAGATCCGCGAGGGCGCGTACCTGGGTCTCGTCGACGACGTCGCCGTTGTGTCCAGTCCCGACCTCGACGCCGTCGTGCACGAGGTCGTCGACCGTGTGCTTTCCGGCGGCCAGGGGTTCCTGACGATCCTCACGGGCGAGGACGCTCCGGCGCTCGACGGGCTCGTCGCGGCCGTCGAGGATCGGCATCCCGACCTCGAGGTCGAGATACACGAAGGCGGCCAACCGCACTACCCGCTTCTCCTCGTCGCTCAGTGAGCGCACCGGCGCGCCCGATCCGCGTCCTGCTCGTCGAGGACAACGACGTTTACCGGGACTCCCTCGTCTTCCTCCTAGGCGCCCGCGCCGAGCTCGAGGTCGTGGGCGCGGAGGCCACGGGAGAGGCTGCCATCCGCCGCGCGCGCGAGCTCGATCCGGACGTCGCGATCGTGGACTTCCGCCTTCCCGACATCGACGGCGCGACGGTCGCGGCGAGCCTCGAGCGACCCGTGGTCTTCCTGAGCGCTTCTGCGGGCAGCGACGAGTACGATGCCGCGTCGAGCGTGGGCGCCGCGCTCGTGCGCAAGGACGAGGGGCTCGATGCACTCGTCGGCGCGGTCAGCGCAGCCGCTGGGAGGTGAGGACGTGAACCTGACGAGCGAGAACACGGCGATCGTGCTCGACTCGACGTCCGACTACCCGGATGCGCCGGCGCGGTTCCCGAACATGCGCTTCGTCCCTCTGTACGTCCGCTTCGGCGACGAGACGTTCCGCGACTATGTCGAGCTCGGTCCCGCGGAGTTCTACGAGAAGCTCCGTATCTCGCCCGTCACGCCGTCGACGGCCCAGCCGACACCCCAGGACTTCCTGAACGCGTACGAGGAGCTCCCCGGGTACGAGCGGATCTACTCGCTGCACGTCTCGTCCAAGGTCTCGGGAACGTTCCAGAGCGCCGAGCTGGCCGCGCAAGAGCTCGGCGGCGACCGAGTGCGCGTCGTCGACACGATGACCGCGTCACTTGCGATCGCGATGCTCTCGCACGCGATCCAGCGACGGCTCGCTCGCGGAACCACGGACGACGAGGTCTCGGCGCTCATCGACCGCTTCCATGCGCAGTGCGAGGTTCTCTTCACGGTGGAGACGCTCGAGTACCTCCAGCGCGGGGGTCGCATCGGGAAGGCCCAGGCGATCGCGGGAGGTCTCCTCAACCTCAGGCCCGTCCTCGGCGTCGAGGACGGAGAGGTGGTTGCGGTCGCGCGGGTCCGCGGGAAGCAGAAGGCGCTCGCCGAGTTCGAACGCCGTTTCGTGGAGGCGACGAGCGACGGCCCTGGGCTGCACGTCGCGATCGCGCATGCCGACGCCGACGAGTGGGTCGGCACGCTCTCCGAGCTCGCCTGGCGCGTGCGGCCGCATGCGGAGATCGAGTTCACCTCCATGCTCGGTGCGGTCGTGGGCACGCATGCCGGGCCTGGAGCTGTCGGGTTCTTCTGGTTCCAAGACGCGGACTGAGTAATGGCCCGCCGACGGCGCGCTCGACACATCGAGATCCTCTTCGAGACGCACTCGACCACGACCGACAACGAGCGCTGGATCGCGTCGGGCTGGCTCGACGGCCAGCTGTCGCCGCTCGGCCGGCGTCAGGCGAAGGAGCTCGGCGAGCGCCGTGCCGACGACGAGATCGTCGCGGTGTTCAGCTCCGACCTCGGTCGGGCGTCCGAGACGGCGCGGATCGCGTTCGGCGGTCGCGGGCTCCCGATCTTCCTCGACTGGCGCCTCCGCGAATGCAACTACGGGATGCTCAACGGAACCGCCGTCGCGCGCCTCGAGGTGGAGCGGACTCGCCACGTCCACGACCCCTACTCAGGCGGTGAGAGCTACGCGGACGTCGTCGCACGGGCGAGCAGCTTCCTGCACGACCTGCCGTCGCGCTACTCGGAGCGCCGCATCGCGGTGATCGGGCACTCGGCTACGAAGTGGGCGCTCGACCACCTGCTCGAAGGAACGCCCCTCGACGAGCTGGTCGAGGGATCGTTCCGCTGGCAGCCCGGCTGGCTGTACACGCTCGCCGTGGACTCCTGATAGAGCCGAAAGTCCGGGCCGCTCGTGCCTCGGGCTCTTCGGCAACCCTTCCAGTCCCGGACCTATAGTGGTCGCTGGTGTGAGCAAGACGATCGCACGGGTCACGGTCCCTGCCGGCTTCGCGGGTCTCGAGGCACCTGCGCGCTGGCCGCGACCACGCTCGGCGCCGAGAGAAGACCGGCTCGAGAGCTCGCTCGAGGCGCTGACGGGCGTCGGCCCGACATCGGCACGGCGTCTTGCGAAGCTCGGACTGTCCGTCGTCGAAGACCTCCTCTGGCAGCGTCCGCGACGATACGAAGAGGCTGCGCCGCTCAAGCGCATCTGCGACCTCTTCGGTGACGAGGAGGCCGTGATCGAAGGGGTCGTCCGCTCGGCCACGAGCTATCGCCGCGGGCGGCTCAAGATCCTCACCGCGCGTGTCGCCGACGAGACGGGCGAGATCAAGGCGACCTGGTTCAACCAGCCGTGGCTCGAGGCGAAGCTCGTCGCCGGCACGGCCGTACGGATACGTGGTCGAGCGAACCGCCACGGGTTTGCGGTCTCGTCGTTCGACCTCGACGGCGATGCCGAGACGGGGGACTTCGCACCGGTCTATCCCGCGACCGAGGACGTCGCCCAGAAGCGGCTGCGCGACCTCCACGCCCAGGCGCTCGAGCTCGTGCGCGACCTCGGTGACGACCTTCCCGCCGAGCTGCTCGCCGCGGAGCGCCTCCCCCTTCGCGCCGACGCACTCGCGGCCGTCCACCGACCGCGCTCGCTGCCCGAGGCCGAGATCGGACGGATCCGCCTCGCCTTCGACGAGCTCCTCGTGCTTCGTCTGGCGCTCGCCCGCACCGCAGCCGCACGGGACAGTGCCTCGGCGGAACCGCTCGGCCCTCCCGGAGAGCTGATGGTCCGCTACCGCGACTCGCTCCCGTTCACTCTCACGCCGGACCAGGTGCATGCGATCGCCGAGATCGACGCCGACCTCGACCGCTCCGTTCCCATGCAGCGCCTCCTCCAGGGAGACGTGGGGTCGGGAAAAACCGTCGTTGCGTTGCACGCCCTCCTTCGGGCGGTCGAGTCGCGTCGCCAGGGCGCGTTGATGGCACCCACCGAGACGCTGGTGGAGCAGCACTTCCTCACGATCGACGAGCTTTGCGCGCCTCTTGGCGTCCGGGCCGTGTTGCTCACGAGCTCTCTCCGAGCGCGCGAGCACGATCTCGTGCGGCAGCTCATCACCTCGGGCGACGCGGAGATCGTCGTCGGAACCCACGCGCTCATCGAGAAGGAGGTCGACTTCCACGACCTCGCCGTCGCGGTCATCGACGAGCAGCACCGGTTCGGCGTCGCGCAGCGCACGGCGCTCGTCGAGGGACGGAGCCCGCACGTGCTCCATCTCACCGCAACGCCCATTCCCCGGACGCTCGCGCTCACGGTCTTCGGGGATCTCGACGTCAGCGAGCTCGCGCTACCACCGGCCGACCGCAAGCCGGTGATCACGGCGTGGGTGACGGAGGAGCGCAGCTCGGAGGCGTACTCCCGTCTGTGCCGCCACCTCGACGACGGCAGGCAGGCGTACGTCGTCTGCCCGCTCATCGAGGCCTCGGAGACGCGTGTCGCGCGAGCTGCCGAGGCCGAGGCGGAGCGACTGCGCAGCGCCGAGCTGCGCGGGTACCGCGTTGGCTGTCTCCACGGCCGTCTTCGAACCGAAGAGCGCCGGCGGGTCATGGCGGCGTTCAAGGCGCGCGAGCTCGACGTCCTCGTCGCCACGACGGTGATCGAGGTCGGCGTCGACGTGCCGAACGCGACCATCATGATCGTGCAGGAAGCCGATCGCTTCGGCCTCGCGCAACTCCACCAGCTGCGGGGCCGCGTCGGGCGCGGTGCCGAGCAGTCGTACTGCCTGCTCGTCTCGCGAGCTCGCGAGGAGCTGTCCGAGACGGCAACGGAACGACTGGAAGCGATGGTCGCGACCACCGACGGCTTCGAGCTCGCCGAGCGCGATCTCGAGATCCGCGGCGAGGGCCAGCTTCTCGGCGCGCGGCAGTCGGGCTACTCGGACCTGCGGTTCGTGCGGCTCCGGCGGGATCAGGACCTGCTCGAGCGCGCGCGAGACGTCGCCCGCGCACTTCCCGAGGAGGGGATGCTCGCCGACGCGGTCGACCGGCTGCTCGGGGAGTCCGAGCATCTGGGCGAGTCGTGAGGATCGTCGCCGGCTCTCGGAAGGGCCACCGGATCGACGCGCCCAAGGGCATCGTCACGCGACCGACCGGCGATCGAGTGCGCGAGGCGGTCTTCTCGATCCTCGGCCCCGTCACTGACGCGCAGGTTCTCGACCTCTTCGCCGGATCCGGCGCGATGGGCCTCGAAGCCCTCTCCCGCGGGGCGGCGAGCTGCGTCTTCGTCGAGCGGGACCGGCAGGCGGCGCGCGTCATCCAGTCGAACCTCGAGAAGCTTCACCTCACCGGTGCGGTCGTCGTTGCGCGTGACGTCGCAGCGGCGCTTCGCGAGGAGCGGGATCGCGGCCGGCGCTACGACCTCGTCCTCGCGGATCCGCCCTACGACGAGTGGGCTGCGCGCGAGCCCGATCTCGCGGAGCTCGTGCCGGCGGTGCTCGCCGACCACGCGCTCGTCGTCGTCGAGACGTCCGAGCACGTCGAGCCCGGGCTTCCTCTCGACCTCGTCACGACCCGGCGGTACGGTTCCGCGCGGATCACGGTGTTCTCGCGGTGATAACAGCCATTTGCCCCGGCTCGTACGACCCCGTCACCAACGGGCACGTCGACGTCATCCGGCGCGCGGCCGCGATCTTCGACCGGGTCGTGGTGGGAGTCGTCCGCGATCCCACGCACAAGCAGACGCTGTTCACGGTGGAGGAGCGCGTGGCGTTCCTCGAGGACGCGCTCGCGAGCACGCCAAATGTCGTCGTCGACGTCTTCTCGGAGCTCGTCGTCGAGTTCGCGCGAAAGCACGAGGCGACGACGATGGTGAAGGGGCTGCGGGTGACCTCGGACTTCGAGTGGGAGTTCCAGATGAACCACCTGAATCGCCAGCTCGCACCCGACATCGAGACGCTCTACGTCATGGCGAACCCGCTCTACAGCTTCGTTTCCTCGAGCGGCGTGAAGGAGATCGCATCTTTCGGAGGCAGGGTGGACGAGCTCGTGCCGGCGGCCGTCGCTCGGCGCTTCGCCGAGCTCTACCCCGACGGGCGCCCGGGCGCCCCCGTCTCACCCTCCGAGTAGACTGGCCGGCCATGGACGTACTCGTGCTCATCGACAGGCTCGACGACCTCGTGCACAACGCGAAAGCCGTGCCGTTGACCGACCAGGTTCGCCTCGATCGCGAGGAGATCTACGAGATCCTCGACCAGATGCGGGCGACCATCCCCGAGGAGATCAAGCAGGCCCGCTGGATCGTCAAGGAGCGTCAGGAGATGCTCGCGGAGGCCAAGCGCGAGTGCGACCGGATCATCCAGGACGCGCGCGAGCAGGCGACGCGCGAGGCCTCCCAGACGGAGATCGTGAAGCTCGCCGAGAAGCAGGCCGACGACATCGTCGACGACGCCAAGCGGCAGGCGCGCGAGACACGCCTCGAGATGGAGGACTGGGCGGACTCGATCCTCTCGACGCTCGAGCTGAACCTCGACAAGTTCCTCACCGCCGTGAAGCGCGGACGCGAGCGCCTGCACGAGCGCTCCCAGGAGACGGTCGTCGCCGGCATCGGGCCGGAACCTCTCGACGAGCCCGAAGAGTTCGAGCGCTTTTCCTGATCCGCAGACCGGACGCCCGCTAGCGCGGACATCCGGTCGCGAAAATCCCTGAAGCCGCCCGCTTCGCGGGCGGGTCGTGCCGCCGACTCACTGCTCGTGTGCGCCTACGCCGCTGCCGGTTCGAGTGTCAACTCGCGGCACACACTCACGGCAGAGTCGACGAACGCCTCCGCCGCCGGGCTGCGGTGGCGGTCGCGGTGCCAGACGAGGCCGATGACACGTGGCTCGATCCGTCCGTGCAGGTCGATGACGTCGATGCTCGGGTCGTCCTCGTCGACGGTCAACCTCGGTGAGACGCTGACGCCGACGCCGGCGCCGACGAGACCCTGCACCGTCCCGTTGTTGTCGGATCGGAACACGTAGTTCGGCGCACGGCCGGCGGCGGACAGCTGCAGGTCGACATGAGCCATCGCGCTGCATTGGTTGAAGCCGACGAGAGGCTGGAGGACGATCTCCTTGAGGGTCGGTGGACGCTTCAGCTCCGTGAGCGGCGAGCCGGCCGGCACCACGAGGACGTACGGATCGCGCAGGAGCTCGATCGCCTCGTAGGGACCTCCGATCACCGGGAGCGTCCAGAACGTCAGGTCGAGCTCGCCCCGCTCGATCATCTCGAGGAGCTCCTTCTCGTTCTGGGACTCGCGAAGCACGACCTCCACCTGGGGGTGGCTCGCGGAGAACTCGCGCAGGAGGCGGGGGATGATCTTCGCGCCGACGCTCTGGAAGGTCCCGACGCGCAACCGGCCTGCGTCGCCGGCCTCCAGTGCGGCCATGTCGGCCTTGGCGGCGAGCAAGCGCGCCTGGATCGCGTCTGCATGGCGAAGGAGGACCTGCCCGGCCTCGGTCAGCGAGATCGGGCGTGGGCCGCCCGGCCGCTCGATCAGGCGGAGCCCGACGATGCGCTCGAGGGCGGCGATCTGCTGTGAGATCGCCGATTGCGTGTAGCCGAGACGCTCGGCCGCCCTTCCGAACGAACCCTCGTCGGCGATCGTCTTCAGCGCCACGAGGTGCCGTAGGTCGAGCCCGAGCCAGCGATCAGCTTCCATGATCCTAAATTAGCAGTCGAGCAAGCGGGCTTATGTCGAGGATTTCACCGGAGCGCTACGCTCAGCGCATGACGACGCTGGATCTGAGGACGCTTCGGCTTCGGCCGGGCGAGGTACGCCGCGAGACGCTCGACGTCGAGCTCGACCCGTTCGTCCTCGGCGGGCAGAGCTACGACGCGACTCCCTCGACGATTCCCGTCGACCTCGAGGTCTCCCAGGCGTCGGGCGCGACGGTCTTCGACCTGCGACTCCGCGTGCACCTGAGCGGCGCGTGCATGCGCTGTCTGGGATTCGCCGAGGTCGATCGGGAGATCGCTGCGCGCGAGTTCTACGACCCCGATGCTCCCGCCTCCGACGAGCTCCACTCGGACTACGTCGTCCGCGACCACCTCCAGCTGAGCACCTGGGCGCGAGATGCGGTCGCGCTCGAGCTTCCGGATCAGATCCTCTGCCGCCCCGACTGCGCGGGCCTGTGTCCGGTCTGCGGCAAGGACCTGAATGCGGAACCCCACGAGCACCTCGAACGCGAGCCGGATCCGCGGTGGGCCGCGCTCGAAGGTCTGCGCGAGGAGCTGTAGGCGCCGGGCTCGCCCGGCGCCTACTCGTTCAGCCGGCCAGCGGGACCTGCACGAGCCGGTAGGCCGCGATCCCGGCGAGCGGCGGGTCGCCGGATCGATAGGCCTTCACGAAGAACTGCACGTTGTATCCGTTGCGCGGCGTCGGGAAGTTCCCGTTCGGCACGAGCTGATAGGTCACCCAGCCGTCGACGGTCGCCGCCTGGCGGTCTCCGCCCGAGGTCACTCGCGGTGTCGCGCGCACGAAGACGAGCGCGTCGCGGACGACGAACCCGCGAGTGTCCTTCACCCGCACGCGAACGGTGATCGGATTCCGCTGGCTCCTCACCGGGTTGGGCGAGAACTGCACCTGTGAGACGACGAGCCGCTGATTCGACGGCACGCTCGTCGCGGGTATCGACGTCTCCCCGCTGGGAAGCTTGATCGCGCCGCTGGGGGGCGGCTCCCCGACGATCGCCGACTCGCCGGAGATCACCGTCGTCGAGCCGAGGGAGTTGCGTGCCGTGAGGTTGAAGCGGATCTTGTGGCCGACGTCCGCCGACGTCAGGCGGTACGTGCTCCCGCTCGCGCCGCCGATCGAAGCGCAGTCTCCACCGCCGCTGTTGCAGCGAAGCCAGCGGTACGAGAACGAGATCGGCTGCTTGCCCGTCCAGGACCCCGGATTCGCCGTCACGACGGAGCCGACGGTCATCGTTCCCTGCACCGATGGGGCCGACGTGTTCACCGGCCGTCCGACGACCACAGCCGTCGGGTTCGATGCCGCCGTTCTCGACCCGTCCGCATTCGTCGCGGTGACCCGGACGCGCAACCGGGATCCGACGTCCGCGGCCACGAGTCGGTACCGGCGATCGGTCGCGCGCGAGATGATGGCGCAGTTTCCGCCGTCCGGCTGACCGCCGTCGGTCCCGCAGCGAACCCATTGGTAGGCGAACGAGATCGGCTGTGTCCCGGTCCACGAGCCCGTCGACGCCGTCAGCTGGGCTCCCTGCTCGGCCTGGCCGCTGATCGCCGGCTCGCCGGTGTTCGACGGTGCTGTTGCCTGTGCTGCGATCCCCTCGCCCGACGGGAGGACGAGCGCACCGAGCACGAGTGCTGTTGCAGCTACTCCCCTCAGAGACATGTCAGACCTCCTTGGTCACACTGGTTATGACGGCTGGACCTCCTTGGCGCCGCCAACTCTTTCGGTCCTCTTACAGGGCCTTACATCCCCCTTACCCGGTCGTCTACGATTGCCGCGGCGCCGTGGCGCCTACTCATGACGGACTGACCGGCTCATTTCCGTTCGTTGCACGTGCGTCCGCGCGTGCGTCACCCACGGTTTCCGGAGGTCCTTCGATGCGAGTTCAGCTCGCAGGCATCACCAAGAGCCACGGCGCGCAGGTCGTCGTCGAAGACGTCGACCTGACAATCGGTTCGCGCGTCCGGATCGGCCTCGTCGGGCCGAACGGCGTCGGCAAGTCGACGCTGCTCAGAATCGTGGCGGGTGTCGAGATGCCTGACCGGGGCGTCGTCACTCGCGCACCCGCATCCCTGACCGTTGGCTACCTCGAGCAGGAGCGGCGCGCCGCCCCGGGGGAGTCGATCCTCGACTCGCTGGGCCGTCGAACGGGCGTCCAGGCGGCGGAGCGCGAGCTGGAGGACGCCGCAGCGGCTCTCTCCCGCGGCGAGGATGGTGCCGACCGGTACTCGGTGGCCCTCGACCGCTATCTCTCGCTCGGGGGCGGCGATCTCGAAGCCCGGGCGGGAAGCGTCTGTGCCGAGCTCGGGCTCAAGCTCGATCTCGGAAAGCCGAGGGGAGGGCTGTCGGGCGGGGAAGCCGCACGCGTCGGGCTGGCGGCCGTCCTTCTTTCACGCTTCGACGTTCTCCTGCTCGACGAGCCGACGAACGATCTCGACTTCGACGGGCTCGGACGGCTCGAGAGCTTCCTGAGCTCGTACCGGGGCGCGCTCGTGGTCGTATCGCACGATCGGGAGCTCCTCGACAGAACCGTGGAAAGCGTCGTCTCGATCGACCCCAGGACGCATCGTGTGCGGCAGTGGGCGGGCGGCTGGTCCGACTACGAAGTCGCGCGCGACTCGGAGAGGGCGGCTGCGCTCGCCGAGTTCGAGCAGGCTCAGCTGAGACGGCGACGACTGACCGAGCTCCTGAGCACCCGGCGCACGGAGGCGCGCGGAAAGGGGGCTTCGCTCGGGAACAAGACGGGCGGCGCCGATCGCCGCGCGACGCATGCGCTCGAGACGAAGGTGCGGCAGGCCGAGCGGCTGCTCGATCGGAACGAGCTCCCCGAGAAGCCTTTCGAGCCCTGGGAGCTCCGGTTGACGCTTCGTGCCGGGGGGCGGCTCTCGGATCACGTCTTGAGCCTCGATGGGGCCGTCGGTGAGCGCGCCGGTTTTCGCCTGGGTCCGATCGACCTCGACCTCGCGCCCGGAGAGCGCCTCTCGATCGCGGGTCGAAACGGCACCGGGAAGACGACACTCCTCGGGATGCTTCTCGGAGAGATTCCTCTCACCTCTGGAGCGCGGCGCGTCGGTCGCGCGACGGTCGTCGGTGCGATCGGCCAGCAGCGAGCGGCCTACGACGCGGACGTCTCCCTCGTCGACGAGCTCGTGGCCGGCACGGGTCTCACGGCCGGGGACGCGCGCACGCTGCTCGCGAAGTTCGGCCTGGGCGCGGATCACGTCGCCCGCGCGTGCTCGTCGCTCTCGCCCGGCGAGCGAACGCGAGCGCACCTCGCGGAGCTGCAAGCGCGAGGCGTGAACGTGCTGGTGCTCGACGAGCCGACCAACCACCTCGACCTCGAGGCGGTGGAGCAGCTCGAACGCGCGCTCGCCGACTTCGACGGCACGCTCGTCGTCGTCTCGCACGACCGCCGGTTCCTCGAGCGCAGCGCTCCGACGCGAGAGATCACGCTGCCCCTGGGGTGACCTGCGCGCAGATCACCCCAGGGCTGGCAACTGCGCTACGGGCTCTTGGTCGGGACCTGCACGAGGCGCGTTCCGTAGATGCCGCCGAGGCTCGGGTCGCCCTTTCGGTACGCCTTCACGAAGAACTGGACGTTGTAGCCGTTCTTCAGCGGAAAGTCGCTCTCCGGCTGCAGCTTGTACGTGACCCAGCCGTCGACCGCGGTGAGGCCGTTGTCCCCGCTACTCGTCAGGAGAGGAGTCGACCGGATGAACACCGTCGCGTTCCTCACGGCATAGCCCTTCCCCGTCTCCGTCACGCGGATGCTCACGTAGATCGGGTTCGCACGCGACCTGACGGGGCTCGGATCGAAGAGGACGGAGTCGACGACGAGCCGCTGCTCCTTCGCGACGTCCTTCGCGTCGATCGACTTGCCTCCACCCGGGAGGTCGATGATCCCGCCCGAGCCGGTGCTCGGGACGACGTCCGTGGATGTCGAGAACGCGTCACCCGAGCCGCGGCTGTTCTTCGCCACGACCTGAACGCGCATCCGATGGCTGACGTCCTCCTGCACGACCTTGTACGTCTTGGCGGTCTTCCCGGTCGACTTGCAGGCGTTTCCGTCACCGTCGCAGCGGAGCCACTTGTACGAGTACGTGATCGGCTGCTCGCCGACCCAGGATCCGGTCGCCGCGGTCAGCGTCGAGCCGACGAACGCGCTTCCGGAGATCGTTGGAGGTGCTGAGTTCGCGGGCTTGCCGCCTTCGGTCGTCACGACGGAAGTCGCGGTCGACGTCGACTGCGACGAGCCCTGCTTGTTGCTCGCCTTCACCCGAAAGCGCAGACGGAATCCGAGATCAGCGGACGTGGCCGCGTAGGACGTTGTCGTCGCACCGCTGATCGACGTACAACTGGAGGTGGACGAGTCGTCGCCGGCGTCCGCCTGACACCGCAGCCATTGGAACTTGTACGAGATCGGCTGTATCCCGGACCAGGTGCCGGGGCTGCCGTTGAGCGTCTTGCCGGCGATGGCAGGCCCGGATATCACCGGCGGTGCGATCTCGTTCGGTCCAGCTTGCTGACGCGCGGCTCCGGTCGAGACGATCACGAGCGCTGCCGCGAAGGTCGCGACGGCGAGCGCGCGGCGCGCGAAGTGCTCGAGCTTCACGATGTACCTCCTCGCTGATGAGGTCGACGGTCGTTCGCAGTGTTACAACCAAGCTTCTGAGCCGCTCTGGCTATACTCCGCAGCCGCTCATGGCCGTCCCTAAGCGAAAGACGTCGAGGTCGAGGCGCGACAAGCGCCGCGCGCAGCACGGGATCTCCGTCCCGCGTCTGCAGGTCTGCCCGAACTGCAGGCAGCCGAAGCAGACGCATCGAGTCTGCCCGAACTGCAAGACGTACAACGGCCGGGACGTCGAGCCGCTCCGCATCGAAGCGCCGTAGAGTCACTCCGTGATTCGCGTCGCGGTCGATGCTCTCGGGGGTGATCGCGCACCCGAGGAGATCGTTCACGGCGCACTCGCTGCGCGCTCGGATGCAATCGAACCGATCCTCTTCGGGCCTGCGGCCCTCGATACGAGTGGACTGGCGCTGGTCGAGACCTCCGAGGAGATAGCGATGGAAGACCACGCGGTGGAGTCCGTGCGATCGAAGCCGGGCTCCTCGCTCGTTCGTGCGGTTCGCGCAGTCGCAGATGGCGAGGCGGACGTCGTCGTCTCGGCGGGGAACACCGGCGCCATGCTCGCCGCGTCCCTCCTGTACATCCGACGGCTCCCGGGGGTCCATCGTCCGGGCATCGGCGCGGTCATCCCGACGAAGCGCGGTCCGAGCGTCCTCATCGACGCCGGTGCCAACGCCGATGCACGTCCGGAACACCTTGTCCAGTTCGCGCACATGGGCTCCGTCTTCGCACAGGAGATCCTCGGCATCGAGCGACCGGAGGTACGGCTCGTGTCGATCGGCGAGGAGGACGAGAAGGGCAATCAGCTGACGATCGACGCGCACGAGCTCCTACGCGCCGCCGACCTGCACTTCGCCGGGAACACCGAGGGTAGAACGCTGCTCGAGGGCGGCGCCGACGTCGTCGTGGCGGACGGCTTCACCGGCAACGTCGCCCTGAAGACGCTTGAAGGAACCGTGAAGACCATCCTCGACGCCCTTCGCTCGGAGCTCGAGTCCTCGGTTCGTGGAAGGATCGCCGGAGCGCTGATGCGACCGGCCGCGCGTCGCGTCCGCACGCGCCTCGACCCCGAGACGTACGGGGGCGGCTACCTCCTCGGACTGAACGGCCTCGTCGTCATTGCCCACGGGTCGAGCTCGCGCGTCGCGATCGCCAACGCCATCCGACTGGGCGCTCGCGGGGTCGAGCATCGCGTCGTCGAGCGCCTGCAAGAGCGCTTGTCTCCCGGCGTGTTAGCATCGGCGCGCTCCACGACCCCGACGGCAGAGAGGTGAGATTTCAAGGATGGCGACTTCGCGTGAGGAGATCCTCGAGCAGGTCAAAGGCGCGCTGAGCGAGAAGCTCGGTATCGACGAGAGCGAGATCACGGAAGACGCGTCGTTCGAGGAAGACCTCGGCGCGGATTCGCTCGATCTGGTGGAGGTCGTCATGGACCTCGAGGACCAGTTCGGGCTCAAGATCCCGGACGAGGACGCCCGCGAGCTCACGACCGTCGGCAAGGCGATCGACTACGTCATCGCGCATCAGGGCTGAGGTCGAAGCCCACGCCGGGCCGACCGAGCTCGGTCGGCTGATCTCGGAGCTGCCGGCCGACAGGCTCGAGCAGGTGTTCACGCACGCCTCCTGGGCGGACGACCGCACGGACTCGTACGAGCGCCTGGAGTTCCTCGGCGACAGCGTCCTCGAGCTCGCCATCGCCCGCACGGTCTTCGACCGGTTCGGGACGGCGTCCGAGGGGCGGCTCGCGAAGATCCGCGCCCACGTCGTCTCCCGCCAGAGCTGCGCGGCGGTGGCGAAGGAGCTTCGTCTCGGCGATCGGCTGCTCGAATACGCGGGACCCGTTGCGAAGGACGAGTTGCAGCGGATATCACGGAGCGGGAACGTCCTCGCCGCGGTGCTCGAGGCCGCGATCGCGGCTGTTTATCTCGAGCACGGGTTCGAACGCATCGAACCGGCGATCGTCGACGCGTTCGGCGAACGCATCGAGTACGCGCGCACGAGCCATGTCGACTACAAGACCGAGCTGCAGGAGGCGCTCGCGCGCTCCGGCAAGCAGGTCCACTACATCGTGCTCGAGGTCGAGGGGCCTCCGCACGACAGGCGCTTCGTGTGCGCAGCGCAGATCGCGGGCGAGCAACTCGGCATGGGCCGCGGCTCGACGAAGAAGGCAGCCGAGCAGGAAGCAGCGCGCCAGGCGCTCGACGCGCTCGGCGTCGTGCCCGAGCGCATCTAGGAGAGCGCCGGAGCGCTTGGCGAGGGTCCGGCGTCTGCCGTCCGTCCCCGTCGCGAGAATGCGGCCTCGGTGCACCTGCGCACGCTCCGCATCCGCGGCTTCAAGTCGTTCCCGGAACCGATCGAGATCTCGCTCGAGCCGGGCGTCGCCGTCATCGTCGGGCCGAACGGGTCGGGCAAGTCGAACATCGCCGACGCGATCGTCTGGGCAGCGGGCTCGCTGACACCGTCCGAGCTCCGCGCGGAGAAGCCCGACGACGTGCTTTTTGCGGGCGGAACCGACCGTAGGGCCGCCGAGCACTGCGAGGTCGAGCTCGTCTTCGACAACGAGGACGGGACGTGGCCCGACCTCGACTTCTCCGAGGTCTCGATCGCACGCCGGCTGGTCCGCGGTGCCGAGGGCCAGTACCTGGTCAACCGCGCTTCGGTCCGCCGCACCGACCTCGTCGAGATCCTCTCGGACGTCGGGCTCGGGGCCGCGATGCACTCGATCGTCGGCCAGGGCAAGGTCGAGCAGGTGCTGGCATCGAAGCCCGAGGACCGCCGCGCCTTCGTGGAGGAGGCGGCCGGGCTCGGGAAGTTCAAGAGGCGGCGGCACCGCGCGGAGCTGAAGCTCGCGCGAGTCGCCCTCCAGGTCGAGCGCGCGCGAGATGTCGAGGAGGAGGTGCGCAAGCGCTTGCGGCCGCTCGCGCTCCAGGCGACGGCGGCAGAGCGTGCCGAGAAGCTCGCCGTCGAGATCGCCGGCGTCCACGCACGGATCGCGCAGCTCGATCTTTCGGACTCCGGAGCTCGGCGGGCGGAAGCGGAGGAACGTCGTGACTCGGCCGCCTTCACGAGAAAGGGTGCGCAGGGGAGGCTCGAGGGCCTCCTCGCCGACCGGGCGCGTGCGGAGGAGGAGCTTTCGGACGCCGCCGGTCGCCGCGAGGCGGCGGTCGCCGCCCGGTACCGGCTCCAGGGCGGGATCGAGCGGCTCGAGCTTCGCGCGGAGTCGGTGACCGGCCTGCTCGAGCGCTTCGCCGGCGAGGCGCCTGCTTCGGCAGATCCCCAGGCGCAGAGCGGCATGGCCGTGCTCGAGCGCGAGGCGGTCGACGCGGCCGAAGCAGCGCGGAACGCCGAGCGCGAGCGCGCAACTCTTGCAGAGAGAGCGGGGCTCGTGCGCGAACGCATGCGCGCGCTCGAGCAGGCGCTCGCCGAGCAGGAAGGGCTCCCGCCGGCCGCACGCGCGCTGGCCGAGGACGGCGCCCGGCTCGCGCTCGCATCGCTCGACGTCGCTCCGGGTCGGGAGCGAGCCGTCGCGGCGGCGCTTCGCGCTCGCGCCTCGGCAGTCCTTGCGGACGACCCCTCCGTCGGGCTCGCGCTCCTGCAGCGCGCGCGGGGAGCGGGACTCGGCAGCCTGACAGTCCTCACCGGGCGTTCGCCCCAGGAGATCGTGGGGGGATATCCGGTCGTCGAGCTCGACGCGCTGCTCGACGTCACGGCTGCGTCGGTCACGGCCGAGGGGTTCGGCTACGACCCGGAGAGCGGCGAGCTCTGGTTCGTGGGCGAGACCGCCGAGGCGGTGCTCCTCGAGCTACATGGACGGCGAAGCGCTCTTCGGGCAGAAGTGACGGGACTCGAGACTCTCCTCTCGGATGCGACCGGGGTCGCAGAGGAGACGGCTGAACGCGCGCGAGTGGCCGAGGCTGCATTCGGACGCGCGCCGCGGCTTCGCGCGGCGACGCTCGATCCACGGATCCATTCGAGGCTCGTCGAGCTGACGGCGCAGCTCCGAGACTCGATCGGACGAGCCCAAACGACCGCCGCGAGGCTCGAGACACCGCTACGGGCACGAGTCGACGCCGGCGCGACCCGGGCGGGCGAGCTCGGCGAGGAGCTGCGTACGCTCGGCGCAGCCGAGGTGGGCCTGCGCCAGGAGCTCGACGCGGTCAGCGGGGCGCTCACTGCGGCCGAAGTGGAGATCGCGCGAATCGACGCCGAGGCGAGCGACGCGGCGCGCCGGCTCGAGTCTGCCGGCGAGGTCGAGCCGGCGGCGGGCGACGACCGCGACGATCTGGCAGCGCGCGTGGTGCGCCTCGAGGCGCGACGCGCGACGCTGGGGCAGGTGAACCCGCTCGCACGCGAGGAGTACGACGCGGAGAAGGAGCGGCTCACCGACCTCAAGACCCAGCGCGAGGATCTCGAACGGAGCCTCGAGGAGCTCGACGCGCTGTGCGCGGAGCTGACCGCCACGGTCGAGCGGCGCTTCGCGGAGACGTTCCGCGCCGTTGCCGAGCATTTCGAGGAGGTCGCATCCACGCTCTTCCCGGGCGGCGAAGGGCGTCTGAGACTCGTCGAGCCCGAGGAGGCGGACGGCGAGCTCGGACTCGAGGTCGAGCTCCGGCCCGCGGGCAAGCGCATCACCCGGCTCTCGCTCCTGTCCGGAGGCGAGAAGGCGCTCGGGGCGATCTCGTTCCTCTTCGCGCTCTTCCTTGCCAGGCCGTGTGCGTTCTACCTCCTTGACGAGGTCGAGGCCGCGCTCGACGACACGAACATCGCGCGCTTCGTCGAGCTCCTCCGCCGCTACGCGGATCGGGCTCAGTTCGTCGTCGTCACGCACCAGAAGAGGACGATGGAGGCCGCCGATATCCTCTACGGCGTGACGATGGGCCCTGACGGGGTGTCGCAGGTCGTTTCGCGGCGTCTCCCGCAGCACCAGCAGGCCCTCGCCGCGACCGCGTGAGCCGTACCTGGGCCGAGCTCCTCGGCGACGAGGTCACCGATGCGGACGAGCCCGAGCGGACAGGCTTCTTCGCGCGCATGCGCGATTCGCTTTCCAAGAGCCGCCGTGCGCTGACCGCGGAGCTCGCGTCCGCCGGATTCGATGCAACCGACGACGAGGCCTGGGAGCGTCTCGAGGAGGCGTTGATTCGCAGCGATGTCGGCGTGCCGGCGACCGCCGAGCTCGTCCGTCGGCTCGAGGGCCGGGGCGTGAGCGGTGATCTCCAGGAGCCGCTCGTCGAGGAGGTCGAGGCGCTCTTCGGCGAGCCGCCGACGCTCATGCTCGATGGGACGCCGGGCGTGATCCTCGTCGTCGGCGTCAACGGCACCGGGAAGACGACGACGATCGGCAAGCTGGCCCGCAAGCTCTCCGAGCACGGACGCACAGTGCTCGTCGGCGCGGCGGACACGTTCCGTGCGGCAGCGGAGGAGCAGCTGGAGATCTGGGCGGAGCGCGCGGGTGCCGACTTCGTCGGAGCGCCGCGCGGCGCCGACCCCGCCGCCGTCGCCTTCGACGCCGTCGAGGCGGGGCGGGCACGCGGTCGCGACGTCGTCATCGTGGACACCGCCGGCAGGCTGCACACGCAGTCGAACCTCATGGCCGAGCTCGAGAAGGTGCGCCGCGTCATCGAAGGTCGCGTGGAGGGCGCACCGCACGAGACGCTGCTCGTCGTCGACGCGACGACCGGGCAGAACGGCCTCCAGCAGGCGCGTCTGTTCGGCGACGCGGTCGGCGTGACCGGGGTCGCGCTCACGAAGCTCGATGGCAGCGCCCGCGGCGGGGTGGCGATCGCAATCGCCGTGGAGCTCGGGCTCCCGGTGAAGCTCGTCGGCGTCGGCGAGGCGGTCGACGACCTCCGTCCGTTCGATGCGGCGGACTACGCGCGAGCTCTGATCACCGAGTAAGAATCACTCGATCGAGGGCTGTGGCTCGTTGCATGCAGGCGGGCGCCCGCGTACGCTGTGACCGGACCCTGGACGCGACGCAGGGAAGGAGGAATGGGAATGGCTGTCGCGATGTACATGCACTGGCCGGGCCTCACATCCGACCAGTACGACGCCATCATGGCGCGGCTCGGCCTCGATGCGAACCCGCCTGCCGGCGGAGTGCTGCACATGGCGACCGTGACCGACGAGGGTGTCGAGGTGTGCGACATCTGGCAGACCGAGCAGGCCTTCAACGGCTTTCTCGAGCAGCGTCTGCTCCCTGTCGTGAGCGAGCTGGGGATCGGTGGAGAGCCGGACGTACGAATCGTTCCGCTCCACAATCTCTACGCCGCCGACCCCGACATGATCGATCGGATCGGAGCCGTCTCACTTCCGGCTGCGGTCGCTAGCTGGTCAGGCTGATTGCCCAGTGAGCCGAGATCCGCCGGTGCGGATCTCGGCTCATGCAGGTGCGGTGCGGCTCAGCCGCCCGGCGTAATGAGCGCGCGATACGTCGTCGGACCGGGATTCGGGGAGACGACGACCAGGATTCGGCTCACCTGGAACGTCAGCGGTGTGTCGATTCCGGCCTCGCCCATGTACGCGGCCGCGGCCGTGGCTGCCTCGGCGATCGCGATCGGAAGCGCGGCCGACTCTCCGGATCTCTCTTCGTCGGCGAATGCCTGGGCTTCACCTTCGAACGAGGGCATTGGATGGCCCCGTTGCATACGGTCTCGAGCACTCATGGATCTCCCTTCGTCGCAGTGGCGGGAGCCTACTCCGCACCTGTCGAGGCAACAACATCGCGCAAGTCCGCAAGGACGCTCTCGTATCCCGTCCGTCGGCCCTCGGCGCGGAGGTCTGTGAAGCGATCGACCCCTAACGCCTCGACGAGCGACGGCGTGAATCGAGCCTCGATGGCCGGCTCGGCGTATTCGAGGGGCCGCGATCCGCGGGCGGCGTCCGCGGCACCCCACAGTCGGGCTGCTTCCTCGGGATGCCCGCTAGCCGCCGCGTAGCCGCCGAGCGCGGAAAGGCACTCTGCGCGGCTTCGGTCGTCATCGAGATCGACGTAGATCGCAAGGCTCTCGTTCAGGCGCTGCTCGACGAGCGAGAGATTGTCCTTCAAGAGTCCCGCCGTGCCGAGCATGCACAAGGCTGCAGCCGTGTACAGAGCGTCGCCCAAGGAGCGGGCATGCTCGAGGGCCGCCTCGAATGCCTCCTCGGACCGATCGAGGTCTCCGGCGGCGAACGCTGCAACTCCAACGTGATACGTGGAGTCGACGATCGTCATGGGGTCGCCGAGGGCGCGGCGTCGCTCCAGAGCCTCCTCAGCGTAGGCCAGGGCTCGCCCGTGGTCGCCCCTGGTTCGGGCGACGTCGGAAAGGATGCTCAGCACCGCGGAGAGCGCGCGGTCGTCTCCGAGCGAGCGCGCGAGCGATAGCGCCTCGTCGCAGAGGCGTTCCGCGCGTTCGGGATCGTCGCGGCGAAGCGCGATATAGCCGAGCTCCGAGAGCGCGAAGACTTCTTCTCGTTCTCTCTTCTCCGCACGGAACAACGAAAGTGCCTCTTCCAGCATGGGAACCGCAGCTTCCCAGTCGCTCTGACCTGCCGCCTGCCGGGCGCCGGTCCACAGCGCGTCCGCTCGGACCCGGGCGGGTGCATCGGCTCCGAGGGAGAGGCCGAGCGCGAGCCACCGGCGCGCCTCGCTGACGTGGGCGTGGGCGCGCCAGAAGCGTTCGAGCGCGCTGACGGCGCGGAGGGCGTCCTCCACTCGTCCGGAGGAGAGCAGCCAGTCGAGGGTCGCCGTCAGGTTGTCGTACTCGCGCTCGAGCCGATTCAGCCACTCGTTCTGATCAGGACCGGAAAGCTCCGTCTCGGCTGTCAGTGCCAGCGCGAGGAAGCGCTCGGCGTGAACCCTCCGCACGTCGTCCAGGTGGCCTTCCACCTGCAGGCGATCGAGGGCGTACTCCCGCACCGTCTCCAGCATCGAGAGCCGAACCTCACCGTCGCTTGCCTCGCTCCGGACCAGGCTCCAGCCGACCAGCGCCTCGAGATCCGACAGGAACGCGTCGCCTCCATGCGCGACCTCGCCCGCATCGGCGAGTGCGGCGCTGTCGGCGAAGACTGCAAGCGCGCCGTGCAGCGCTCGTTGGTCAGCGGTCAGGCGCTGGTAGCTCCAATCGATGGCGGCGCGAAGCGTGCGCTGGCGCTCGGGCAGGTCGATCGGCCCCTCCATTCGAAGCGCGAGCCCCTCGCCGAGGGCCCGAACGATCTCGTCGGGCGGAAGGACAACGAGGCGCGCGGCGACCAGCTCGATCGCGAGCGGCAGCCCGTCGAGACGGCGGCAGATCTCGCGAACCGACTCGAGCGCATCGGGCTGGAGCACGACACCGCGCGCGGCCGCGAGCTCGACGAAGAGCGTCGTGGCATCCTCGAGCGTCAGCGGCTCGAGCGGAAAGACGCGCTCGGTCGTGAGTCGCAGCGGCATGCGACTCGTCGCGAGGATCTGCAGGTCGTGCGCACGATCGAGCAGTTGCGCGACGTGAACAGCTGCCGGTGCGAGATGCTCGAGGTTGTCGAGGTACAACAGCGCTCCCGTGCCGTTGAGCCTGTCGCCGATCGCGTCGAGGAGTGGCTCGTCGCCCGACTCGCGCACCCCGAGCACGCGGGCGATGGCGCTCGGGACGAGGTCGGGCTCGGCGATCGGTGCGAGGCCGACGAGATGCACAGGACGCTCCATGGCGGCGCCGGCTGCAACCTCGAGGGCGAGGCGGCTCTTGCCCGCTCCGCCGGGGCCCGTGATCGTGACGACGCGCGCTCCGCCGGAGAGCAGCTCCTCGACGCGCGCGAGCGCGTCTGCTCTGCCCACGAGGCGGTGATGGAGCGCGGGCAACGTCGTTGCCGAAAGCGTCTTGAGCGGCGGGAACTCGTCCCGCAGATCGGGTGTCACGAGCTGATAGAGCTCCGCGGTGGTCGGGACGTCCTTCAGGCGGTGCCGACCGAGCGCGCGAAACGACGCTCCCGGGAGAGGCTCGTCGCCCGCCATGTCCCGCACGGCGCGCGACACGACGATCTGCTCACCATGGGCGGTGGCACAGATCCGCGACGCGATCACCACGTCTGCTCCCACATAGCCCTCGTCGCCCAGCTCCGGCTCGCCCGTGTGCATACCGATGCGGAGACGGTGCGGAGCGTCGTCGGGCCACGGCTCTGCCGCGAGCGACCGCTGGATCCGAGCCGCGGCGGCGATGGCATCGTGCGCGCTCGCGAAAGCCAGGAAGACCCCGTCCCCTGCCCAGTCGACTTCGGCTCCCCCGTGGGCGCTCGCCGCCTCGCGCACCAGCTCGCGCATACGTGCGCGTGCCGGCGCAAAACGTTCCCTGAGTAGGTAGAGGAGCCGCGTCGAGCCCTCGACGTCGGCGAAGAGCAAGGTGACAGTTCCGGAGGGAAGCGGTCGGCGTGCGTGGTCCGGGGCGCTCACGGGCCGAGTCTAGGAGCGAAAGGCGGAGACGTACACTTCCCGGCCGTGTTCGACACCCTTTCGGACAAGCTGCAGGCGACCCTCGGCGGCCTCGGCCGCGGCGGACGTCTGGACGAGGAGGCGATCTCGAAGGCCATGCGCGAGATCCGGCTCGCGCTCCTCGAGGCGGACGTCAACCTCCAGGTCGCCCGTGACTTCACGGCCACGGTCAAGGAGCGCGCGCTCGGCCAGGACGTCCTGAAGAGCCTGACACCGGGCCAGCAGGTCGTGAAGATCGTGCACGAGGAGCTGACCGCACTCATGGGGTCCGGTGACTCGCGGCTGGCGTTCGGGCGGCCGCCGACGGTGATCCTTCTCGCCGGGCTCCAGGGCTCGGGCAAGACCACGGCTGCCGCGAAGCTCGGCCTCATGTTGCGTCGGGACGGCAAGCGGCCCGGCCTCGTCGCCTGCGACCTCCAGCGGCCTGCGGCCGTCGACCAGCTCGAGCAGCTCGGCAAGCAGGTCCAGCTGCCGGTCTTTGCGCTCGACCACGCGGACCCGGTCGCAGCCGCGCGGCTCGGGCTCGAGCAAGCGCGCAAGGAGGGGCTCGACGTCGTGATCCTCGACACGGCGGGCCGGCTGCACGTCGACGAGGAGCTCATGGACGAGCTCGAGCGGGTCGCCGCGGAGACGAAGCCGACGAACGTCCTGCTCGTTCTCGACGCCATGACGGGTCAGGAAGCCGTGAACGTCGCACTCGCGTTCCAGGAGCGCGTCGCCTTCGACGGCGTGATCCTCACGAAGCTCGACGGCGATGCCCGCGGCGGAGCGGCGCTCTCGGTACGTGCCGTCACCGGCCGTCCCGTGAAGCTCGTATCCGTCGGCGAGAAGCTCGACCAGCTCGAGTACTTCCATCCCGACCGCATGGCGTCGCGGATCCTCGGCATGGGCGACGTCCTCACCCTCATAGAGAAGGCCGAAGCGGCGGTCGAGCTGGACGAGCAGGCGGAGATGGAGAAGCGCATCCGCGCCGGCGAGTTCACGTTCGACGACTTCCTCGCGAGCTATCGCATGCTCCGCAAGATGGGGCCGCTCCAGGGCGTCATGAAGCTCATCCCCGGCATGGGTAAGCAGCTCCAGGGCCTGGATCTCGATGAGCGCCAGCTCGCGCGGGTAGAGGCGATCGTCTTGTCGATGACCCCGCAGGAGCGCCGGCTGCCGCACATGATCTCGATCCAGCGACGGCGGCGAATCGCGGCGGGTAGCGGCACCTCGCTCGACGAGGTGAACAAGCTCATGGCAGCCCGCAAGCAGATGGCGAAGATGATGAAGCAGATGGGGAAGGGCAAGATGCCGACGCTCCCGCCCGGGGTGGGCGGCCCGAGGCGCTAGCCTTCCGTGTCCATCGACGAGAAAGGCATATCCAGCACATGGCAGTGAAGATCAGGTTGACGCGGGTCGGCTCGAAGAAGAACCCGATCTACCGCGTGGTCGTGGCCGACTCGCGCTCCCCGCGCGACGGTCGTTTCATCGAGATCGTCGGTCGCTACAACCCGCAGACCGACCCGTCCACGATCGACCTCGACGAGGCGAAGATCAAGGACTGGATGGCCAAGGGCGCACAGCCCACGGCACCCGTGTCGCGCCTCATCAAGGCCGCCGGTATCTCCGCCTAGGGAAGTGACGTTGGCCGAGCTTCTCGAGTGGCTCGCTCGTCGGCTCGTCGACGAGCCCGATGCGGTGCGGGTCGAGACGGAGGAGCGCGAGGACGCGATCGTCTTCCATCTGCACGTCGCACCGGACGACGTGGGCAAGGTGATCGGGAAGCAGGGGCGCATCGCGCGTGCGCTTCGCAGCATCGTCCGCGCCGGCGGCGCGCGGGCCGACGAGCGCTACGTGCTCGAGATTGCCGACTGATCCGGGGCACGAGCTCGTTCCCATCGGACGCGTCGGGCGTCCACACGGCGTCGACGGCGCGTTCGTGGTCGAGGAGGCGAGCCAGGACGAGGGCCGTTTCGAGGTCGGTGCAGAGCTTCTGGTCGAGGGCGAACCGGCCCGCGTCGTGGTGTCGCGCCAGGTGGGCGGCCACCGCCGCGCGATCAAGCTCGACCGACCGGTCGAGCGCGGCGAACAGCTGACGGTTCCACGCGACCGTCTCCCGGAACTCCCGGCGGAGTCGTACTACGTCGCCGACCTCGTCGGGCTGGCGGTGCTCGACGAGCACGGGGCGCACGTCGGCGCCGTACGTGACGTGCTCCCCGGCCCGGCGAACGACGTCCTGGAGCTCGACAGCGGCCACCTGCTTCCCCTCGTCGAGGAGTGCGTGCGCGAGGTCGATCTCGAGGGCCGGCGCGTCCTTCTCAATCCCGGCTTCATCGACTGACGGCTACGGTTCCGCGTCGTGCGTCTCGACGTCTTCACGCTCGTCCCCGACGCGTTCGCGTGGATCAGGGAGCGGCGCCCTCTCGCGGCTGTTCTGGGACACGAGCTCGATCTGCGCGTCTTCAACTACCGGGAGTCGACGCCGCTGACGGCCGGCCAGGTCGACGACGATCCTTACGGCGGGGGGCCGGGCATGGTCCTGCGTGTGGACGTCGTTGCCGCCGCGCTCGACGCGGTGTACGGCGAAATGCCGGGTCATCGAGTCGTCGCGCTCTCGCCTCAGGGGCAGCAGCTCGACCAGGAGCTCGTCGAGGAGCTCGCGCGGGAGCCGGCGCTGACGCTGCTCTCCGCGCGCTTCGAGGGCTACGACCAACGGATCCTCGACCACCTCTGTACGGACGTCGTCTCGATCGGCCCATACGTCCTCTCGGGCGGCGAGATCCCTGCTCTCGCCGTCGTCGACGCGATCGCACGAAGGCTGCCCGGCGCGCTGACGGAAGGGTCGGGTGAGGTCGAGAGCTTCTCCGCGGCGCTCGACGGCGGCCTCGAGTATCCGCACTACACGAGACCCGCCGAGTTCCGCGGCTGGGCCGTTCCGGAGATCCTGCTCTCCGGCGACCACGCCAGGATCGACGCGTGGCGACGCGATCACGTGAGGGCGGTGACGTGAGCGACACCGAGGAGCGGATGCCTCAACCCGCCGATCTCGGGCACGACGCCGACGGCCGCGGGAACGACACGGAGTGGGTCATGCCCCTGCACGAAGCGACGCCGCCTGCCCCTCCGCCTCCCGCACCACCGTTTTCGTGGCCCGTTCCGCCCTCGACGACGGCGTCTGCGAGCGATGAGTTCCACCATCCGCTCGACCGCGTCACCGGCCGGCTTCCGCGCCGTATGCGCATCGCCGTCGACTGGATCGTCACCATCGTCGGCGCGATCGCGATCGTCCTTGCGATCAAGGCGTGGGTGGTAAACCCGTACCGGATCCCGTCCTCGTCGATGGAGCCGACGCTGCACTGTGCGCGTCCCGCGCCCGGATGCGAGGCGCGTTTCTCGGACCGCGTGCTCGCGAACCGGTTCATCTACCACTTCCACGATCCGCACCGTGGCGACGTGATCGTCTTCCAGACCCCGCCCGCCGCCAAGCAGAAGTGTGGTGCGGGCGGTACGTTCGTCAAGCGGATCATCGGCTTGCCGGGCGAGCGCGTGCAGGTTCGTCTCCGCCGTGGCGCGGCGTACGTCTACGTCGACGGGAAGCGCCTCGACGAGCCGTACATCGAAAACGACCGTCGCGACATCGGGCCGGAGGAAACGTATCGGGTACCGACCGGCCACTACTTCGTCATGGGTGACAACCGCTCCCAATCGTGCGACTCGCGTGTGTGGGGCTCCGTGCCGAGGCAGAACATCATCGGCAAGGTGTTCATGACCTACTGGCCGCCTCAGCGAATTTCATTCCGCTAGTCCCGAATCTGCGAGTGCGGATTCGGGACTCGAACGGTCGAAGAGATCGCAGCCGATCCGTGCCCTCGCTGAGCGGCGCGCTGCGGACGATCGCTGTGACGACTGGTACCATGCCCGCCGGCCCGCAAGGGGCCGCCTCTCCAATGAACACCGTCATCGAGAGCCTCGAGCAGCGCAACATGCGCACGGACCTGCCTCAGTTCAAGGCGGGCGACACGCTGCGGGTGCACTTCAAGGTGATCGAGGGCACGCGGCAGCGCATCCAGGTGTTCGAGGGCATCTGCATCAAGCGCCAGGGATCCGGTTTCCGCGAGACGTTCACCGTGCGAAAGCAGTCCTTCGGTGTCGGTGTCGAGCGGACGTTCCCGCTCCACTCTCCCAAGATCGAGAAGCTCGAGGTCGCCGCGATCGGTGACGTCCGCCGCGCCAAGCTCTACTACTTGCGCAAGAGAGTGGGGAAGAAGGCGCGCGTCCGCGAGCTCCGACAGAGCTAGCGACTATTCTCGGCCGCGTGGCTCGATCCAGCGGCCAGCGACTCCTCGGGTTCGATCGAAAGCTCGACGTGCGCTTCGTCGCCGGGGCCGACGAGGCCGGACGCGGATCGCTCGCAGGCCCGCTCGTCGTAGCCGGGGTGCTCTTCGATTACGAGGAGCTGCGCGGCTCCCGTGTGCGGTCGCTTGCGACTCTGAACGACTCGAAGCAGGTGTCGGTGGACGAGCGGGAAGCATTGTTCGAGGCGGTCGGGTCGTGCGCATCCGCGATCAGCATTCGGGTCGTGCCGGTCGGTGCGATCGATCGAAACGGCCTGCATCGGTCGAACCTGGCAGGGCTTCGGGCCGTGCTCGCCGACCTCCATCCGCCGGCAGAGGCGTGCCTCGTCGACGGCTTCCGCCTCGGCCCGACAGCCCCGCCGCATCGGGCGGTCGTCGACGGAGATGCCCGGAGCGCCGCAATTGCAGCAGCGTCGATCGTCGCGAAGGTCGTGCGCGACCGCGTCATGCGCCGACTCGACGCACTCTTCCCGAACTACGGGTTCGTCTCGCACGTGGGCTACATCACACCGGCGCATAACGAGGCGGTTCGCTCGTTCGGTCCGTCCGAACTGCATCGCAGGTCGTTTCAGGCGGCCTGTTATCAGGACGAGGCTGCGTGAACCGGGGCGAGCGAGTCGCCCTGCGCCACTACAGACTTCGCGGCTACAGGCTCCTCGAGGCGAACGTCCGCGTCGGCCGCTACGAGCTCGACCTCGTCCTGCGGCGGGGCCGGCGGGTGCTCGTCGTGGAGGTGAAGGAGAAGACAGGTAGCGCGTTCGGCCACCCGCTCGAGATGATCGACCGCGAGAAGATCCGCCGCGTTCGCACTGCCACTGCAGCGTGGCTCGACGCCCGGCCCGAGCTCGCCGGGCTCGAAGTCGTGTTCGAGGCGGCCGGGGTTCGCGGCCGTCGGGTCGAGCGCGTCCCCCTGACGTAGGACCGGCGAGCGCGCCGTCGAAGGAGCCCACGTGGCTCCGACGCAGGCAGCGCTCTACAACGGGCTCTCCGAGGATCTGCACCTGTCGTGGTCGGAGCAGGAGCTTCCCGAGCGTGAGCGCACGAAGCACGTCCATCGGCTCCATCCTTACCTCGGGAAGTTCGTCCCGCAGCTCGTCGAGGCGTTGCTGGGCCGATATGTGAAGCCCGGAGCGCGCGTCCTCGATCCGTTCGCCGGGTCGGGCACCACTCTGGTCCAGTGCCTCGAGTCCGGACGCGGCGCACTCGGTCTCGATGTCGCCGCCTTCAACTGTCTGCTCATGCGCGTGAAGACGGCTCGGTACGACCTCTTCCTGCTCGAGAGGGAGATGCGCGACGCCCTCGGGCGACTCGGCTCCTCGGATGAGCGACCGACCGGGTACGTGAGCGAGTGGTTCGCACCGCTCGCCGCGGCGCAGCTCCTCCACTTCCGGTCCCTCACCGACGAGTACGAGCACGCCGACGTCCTCCGTGTGGTGCTCGCTCGCGCAGCGCGCTCGGCTCGGCTGACGACGCACTTCGACCTCGACTTCCCACGGGCACCACGGCACGAGCCGTACTGGTGCCACAAACACCGTCGCGAGTGTGCGCCCGTCCAGGAGGCGCAGAAGTTCCTGAGCCGATACCTCCTCGATACGCTCGAGCGGCTCAAGGCGTTCCACAAGGTGCGAGCGCGTGGGGTCGCGGCCGATGTCGTTCACGGCGACTCGAGCGAGGTTGCGCTCGACGGGCCGTTCGGCGGCATCGTGACGTCACCCCCGTACCCGGGGCTGATCGACTACCACGAGCAGCACCGCTACGCCTACGAGCTCCTCGGACTCGACGACCGGCGCGACCGGGAGCTCGGCGCCGCATCCCTCGGGACGAGCAAGCGCGCGTTGGAAGCGTACGTCGACGGGATGGCGCGCGTCCTGCGCGCGCAGTCTCGAACGCTCGAGCCCGGCGCACCGGTCATCGTCGTCGTGAACGACCGACGAGATCTGTACCCCGCCGTGCTCGCACGGAGCGAGCTTCGCCTCGTCGAACGACTCGAGCGTCACGTCAATCGCCGCACGGGACGGCGTGCCGGCGAGTATTTCGAGTCGATCCTCGTCTGTGTACGAGAAACGTAAGGCGTGCCGCGAGTCGACCGAAGCCAGGGGTAGCCTGGCCTGCAGGCGGGTCATGAGAAAGGGGTTCGACATGAGAAAGCTCTTCCGCCGGCCCTCGCCGGCAATGATCGTGGCGTGTCTCGCGCTCCTCGTCGCACTATCCGGCACCGGCATGGCTGCCGCGACTCAGCTCGGGAGGAACAGCGTCGGAACGCCGCAGCTGAAGGACGGCGCCGTGACGAACGCCAAGGTCAGGAACAACGCGGTCAACTCGGCGAAGGTGGCGGCGAGGTCGTTGCTTCGCTCCGACTTCGCCCCAGGACAGCTTCCGGCCGGGCCGGTGGGCCCACAGGGGCCGGCAGGCCCCCAGGGGCCGGCGGGACCACAGGGTGCGGCAGGAGCCGCTGGCGTGATCGGGCCGATCACCGTCCGTTCGCAGTCGGTTTCAGTACCCGGCGGCGTTGCGGAAAACGGGGCGTACAACACCGCCGAGGTCCAGTCGCTCTGCAACGGGAACGAGCGGGCGATCTCGGGTGGAACCGGTTGGAGCGACAGCAACTCCGGCCTCGAGCTCTGGACCGGCCGCCTGACACCGGTCCTGAACAGCTCGAATCAGGTGATCGGGTTCCTCGGCGTAGGTGGGAACGACAGCGGCCAGTCGAGCACGTTCAGCGTCTATTCCCTCTGCTACACACCCTCGTCGTAGCTCTTTCGTAGACGAATCGGCACCGGGGCGCGAAGGTTCTTCGCGCTTCGGTGCCTACCGTGGACGAGGTGCTCGCTCGTGCGGTCACCCATGCCCTCGTCGGCCTCGAGCCTCGCAAGGTCGAGGTCGAGGCGCATCTCCAGCCGGGCGTTCCGGGTTTCGCGATCGTGGGGCTCGCGGATCGCGCGTGCCAGGAGGCGAAGCACCGCGTCCGTAGCGGGATCGTCTCCGCGTCGCTCGAATGGCCGCTCAATCGCCGCATCACCGTGAACCTGGCGCCGGCGGCGCTTCGCAAGGAGGGGTCGGGCTTCGATCTCCCGATCTCGCTCGCCGTGCTGGGCGCGACGAGGCAGCTGCCGCCGGAGCGCCTCGCCGAGCACGCGGCCGTGGGGGAGCTCGCGCTCGACGGAAGGATCCGCCCGGTTTCGGGGACGCTGGCGGTCGCGGAGGGCGCGCGCCGAGCCGGGTTCACTCGGGTGGTGTGCGCGGCCGAGTCGGCTCCCGAGGCCGCGCTCGCAGGAATCGAGCCCGTGGCGGTGCACCACCTCGCCGAGGTCGTCGCATACCTCCGCGGAGAGATCGGGGTGCCGTCGTACGAGCCGCTCGGCGAGGACACCCGCGAACCGACAGCGCCGGACCTGGCCGACGTTCGCGGGCAGGAGCGTGCGCGTCGAGCACTGGAGATCGCGGCCGCCGGCTCGCACAACCTCCTGCTGATCGGTCCTCCCGGCACCGGCAAGACGATGCTCGCCAGGCGGCTCCCTGGGATCCTGCCGGTCCTGACACGCCCGGAGGCACTCGAGGTCACGCGCATCCACTCGGTCGCCGGGACGCTGCCGCCCGGCCGCGCGCTGATCTCCGTTCCGCCCTTCCGCGCGCCGCACCACGGGTCCTCGGCGCCGGCGATCGTCGGCGGCGGATCGAGTCCGCGCCCGGGTGAAGTCTCCCTCGCGCATCACGGCGTCCTTCTCCTGGACGAGCTGCCCGAGTTTCCGCGCTCGGTGCTCGAATCGCTCAGGCAGCCCCTCGAGGACGGCGTCGTCGCGGTGGCCCGCGTCGGCGGGCATGCGCTGTTCCCGGCGTGCTTTCAGGTGATCGGGACGATGAACATGTGCCCGTGCGGCGCGCGCGGCGATCCTGCGGTCGAGTGCGCCTGCTCGCCCCAGCGCCTCGCGGCATACCGCGAGAAGCTCTCTCGCGCGCTGCTCGATCGGTTCGACCTCGCCGTCGCGATGCCGCGGCCACGGGCGTCCGAGCTCGCAGCGCCACCCGGGGAGGAGTCGGCGAGCGTGCGAGCACGCGTGCTCGCTGCTCGGGACACGCTTCGACTGTCCGCGCCCCGGCGCACCGAGGATGCAACCGAGCTCCTTTCGAGCGCGGTCGACCGCCTCCCGCTCTCGGGACGCGGACGTGCGCGAGTCGCGCGTGTCTCCCGAACCATCGCCGTGCTTGCCGGCGCGACCGCGGTCGAGCCGGCGCATCTCGCCGAAGCGCTCTCGTATCGCCTGCCCGGAGAGCTTCCAGCGGCGTGAGCGAGTTCCGCTGCATCCGGCGGCGCGAGGCTGCATTCCCGAAGCTCCTCTCTGCGATCCATGACCCTCCGCCCCGACTCTTCGTTCGCGGCACGGCCGAGATCGGGCTGCTGCATGAGCCGGCGGTAGCAATCGTCGGAGCTCGCGCCTGCTCGTCGTACGGACGCTCTGTCACGCGCTCCCTCGCTCGGGAGCTGGCGGCGGCCGGGCTCGTCGTCGTGAGCGGGATGGCCCGCGGGATCGATGGAGAGGCCCATCGGGGTGCGCTCGATGCGGGCGGACGAACGATCGCGGTGCTGGGCTGCGGGATCGATCGCGACTATCCGGCCGCACACGCCGAGCTCGCACGCAGGATCTGCGAAACGGGGCAGCTCGTGTCCGAGTACGAGCCAGGCGTCGAGCCCGCTCCGTGGCGATTCCCCGCGCGCAACAGAATCATCGCCGGCTTGTGTAGCGCGACTGTCGTCGTCGAGGCGCGCGAACGCAGCGGCGCCTTGATCACTGCCGATTTCGCTCTCGAGGAAGGTCGGGAAGTCCTCGCGGTTCCGGGTGAGATCACGAGTTCGCTCTCGGCCGGAACCAATGCGCTGCTGAAGCTCGGTGCGACGCCCGTGACGACCGCGCTCGACGTCCTCGAGCTGTACGGACTCGAGCCGATAGAGCGCCGATCGACTCCACTCGGCCCGGCTGCCGAAGCGCTCCTAGGCGTGTTGCGCGGAGAATCGCGGACGACCGACGAGCTCGTCCGGGCGACGGGGATCGACCCGGCGAGCGCCGCCGCTGCACTCATCGAGCTCGAGCTCGCGGGCGCTGTTGCGCTCGAAGACGGCGTCTATCGATCCGAGCTGCTCCATGCGGCGCCCGGGTCGGAACCGTTGAAGAGACACCCCTTGGCGAGCGCTGTTGGCGGCGTAGACGCCAACGGGGAGCGTCGAAAGCGAGATCGGTTTCCCGAAGATCAGTAGAGGGCTTGCGAAAGCAGGCCCTCTCCCCGGTGGCGATGTCTCCGGATGATCACACGTCTGTCGTGCCTGTGGGTGGAGCGGGGTCACCCCGCGCGATTTACACTCGTCTCATGGCGATGGAGTACGACGTGCAGCGCCTCCAGATGAACGACGTTGTGTTGATCGACCTTCCAGAACAGGGAGGCGTGGTCGAGGCGAAGGTCATGCGGGACATCGACCGAACCGACACGACCGTGCGCGTCGTGCTGCGAGTGGTGGGGAACGAGGAGAACTTCCTCAAGGAGTGGCCCATCGGCGAGAGGGTCACCGTTGTGCGCGGTCCCTGAAGCTGCTCATTTTTCAGCCAGGCCCACCGGGACGGATCGGCCCCAACGGCGGCGCAAACAATGGGCGAGAGAACGAGCAGTCGATCAGCCGCGACGGTTGACGACGCGCCGCCGCAGGAGTACGTTGCGGCCGACGCCGACCCGGCGTTGAACCGACAATGGGGAGAGGGGGAAGACATGCGCAAACGCTCAATGCTGGCATTGCTGGCAATCGCGACATTCGCAGCTGCCGTCGTGGCCGGTCTCGGTACGAGCGTCGCACTTGCTGGTGAGTCGACCGGGAACTGCGGGGCGGCGACCGACCCGCCGGACTTGCAATTCAATGGGAGCGATACGGCCGCCGCCAACTGCAAGGGGCCTCTTGCCGAGGACGGGACCCGCGTGTCGAACGGTAATTCGTGGTGCAGTTACTCGGGACAGAACGACCACCCAGAGGGGAGCCAGACAGAAGGTCCCCCTGGTCGTACTCAGTCGTACGGGCAGGACGTCAGCGGTGATCTCGTCCCTGATCCGTCGACTTCAAAGGGCGACTTCCCAAGTCCTGGAACGGCATGCAATCCGAACGATCCGAACAACTTCGGAGGCGGAGATCCTCCACCCAGAAAGTAGGAGACGCGCCGTAAGCTGAAAGTCTTGGTTGGCCCCGGCACTAGCGTCGGGGCCAACCAATTCTTCTAGGCACCGACCGGGGAGCGGCCCGAACAGGCGTCGAACAACGTAGGAAGGCACGAGCACACACTCGCCCGGACGCCGGAAGATTCGGCCCCCAGTCACTCGCCAAATTTCGTACCATCGGTGGGACTCGACGGAAGGAGGCGCTATGTACGGACGACTCGTCGAGATCGAGGGTATCGACCCGTCGCACCGCGAAGAGATCCTAGGGATCCTCCGGGAGAGGATCATTCCGGGACTCAAAGAGTTCGATGGGTTTGCAGGCTTCATCTCACTCGTCGATGAGGAGAAGCACCGCGCCCGGAATGTCGTGCTCTGGGAGTCGAAGGAGAGCGCGGAGGAGGCGGAGCGCAAGTTCGGGCCGATTCGCGAGGAGACCGTCAGCGGATTCGGCGGAACTGTCCGTTCTACGGATCTCTTCGAGGCAGCTCTCGTTGAGGTGCTCGCGGGCGTACACGCCTAGCAGTGGGAAGGGGATGCGGGCGGTTCGCGGCCCGTCTCTGCCCAAAAGTTCGTCAGCCCACGGAGATCGGCCCGAATAGCGCGCTGAACAAAGGGCGAGATACGAGCACGCACTCGTCCGGTACTAACGCACGTGTCAACATGTGATAGGCAGCACTTGCCTAGCCCTCTTCGACCGAACTATGTTTTCTGCACGGGGTCGGGCGTAAAGCTGACGGTGGCGATCCCCGAGGGGGCATCGAACCCTTCGCGCGTTCCCCACGTCCGACCACGTCCACGTCGGCCCATCACGCGAGAGCCGATCGGCTCGAACAGCGCGGCGACAGTGGGGTCGAGACGGGTGACGGCGCAGCCGCGTTGACCGCACTGGAGGTCGCCGGGCAGGTGACAGTGGAGGACGGCGTGTATCGCGCCGCGGTCTAGGATCGCGGCGCGATGTCGACCGACTTCCTACTGGCTCGACGAGCCGGTCGACCCGCTTGCCCGTGTCGAGCTTGAGGGGAACGCAGACGTCGCGGTCGTCGGTGGAGGCGTCACCGGATGCTCGTGCGCGCTCGCTCTGGCCGAGGCAGGGCTGAAGGTCAGGCTCTTCGACGCGCGCGAGATCGCAGGAGGGGCGAGCGGCAGGAACGGCGGATTCGCGCTTCGCGGCGGGGCAGTGCCGTACCCGGTCCTCTCGGAGTCGATCGGCGAGGACGCGACGGCTGAGCTCTGGCGCTGGACCGAAGCGGAGCTGGACGAGCTCGCGGCTACCGCGGGCGACGCATTCAGGCCCACGGGCAGTCTGCGTTTGGCGGTCGACGAGGAGGAGCGGGAGGAGCTGCGCGAGGAGTACGAGGCGCTGCGCGATGCGGGCTTCGCCGCCGAATGGCGTGAGGATCTCGACGCACCGCTCGCGCGCTACTCGGCGGGGCTGTTTCACCCGCCGGACGGGGTCCTTCAACCGGCGCGGCTCGTGCGCCGGATCGCGGATCGTGCCGGCGCTGCCGGAGTCGAGATCCACGAGCACGTCCGCGTCACGTCGGTCGACGACGTCGATGCGGACACCGTCGTCGTCGCGACCGACGGCTATCCGAGCGGACTCCTCGGTGAGCTCGAGGGGCTGATCGTCCCGACCCGCGGCCAGGTCATCGCCACCGAGCCGATCGAGGAGATGCTGTTCGAGATCCCGCACTACGGCCGGCACGGCTTCGACTACTGGCACCAGCGGCTCGACGGGCGGATCGTCGCGGGCGGCTTCCGCGACGTCTCGCTGGACACCGAGTTCACGGCCGAGGAGGTCACCACAGAGATCGTCCAGAGTGCGCTCGAGCGCTTCGTCGAGGACCATGTCGGTCGCCCGCTCCGTGTCGACTACCGGTGGGCGGGCATCTTCGGGATGGTCTTCGACTTCGTGCCCGTGGTAGGACGCGTGCCGGGCGAGGACGGCGTCTGGGTCGCAGGCGGCTACTCGGGTCACGGCAACGTCCTCGGGTTCGCGTGCGGGAGGATGGTCGCACGCGCGATCCTCGGCGAGCCCGATCCGAAGCTCGAGCTGTTCGAGCCGACCCGGCTCCTCGTTCACTGAAGCAGCGTCAGAGCTCGATCTGCTGCAGGCCGTCGAGCTCGCCGGCCTTCGCGTACGCGGCCTTCGCGATCGCGAGGTCCTGAATTGCGAGGCCCGTCGAGTCGAAGAGCGTGATGTCTCCGGCGCTGCGCCTACCGTCCGCCTCTCCGGTGAGCACGGCGCCGAGCTCCGTGACCGTCTCGCGGGCTGCGGCGCCTGCCTCGACGGCCGCTGCGAGCTCGCCTCCGTGGCTCGCCTGCTCCCAGTCGTCGCAGAAGACGTGCGCCCGGCGGATCTCCTCGACCGCGACCTCCGCCTTGCCCGGCCCGTCGGCGCCCATCAGCGAGACGTGCTGGCCGGCTTCGAGCGATCCCTCCGGATACAGGACGGCGGCGCCCGGGGTCACGGTGATAACGACCTCACACGCGAGCGCCTCGGCCGCGCTCGCCGCTTCGCGCGCACCGAGCCGTTCGGCGACGAAGCGACGGCGCGCCTCGTCCACGTCCCACACCGCCGGAATGACGCCATGCGCGACGAGCATCCGCGCGGTCTCCGCGCCGTTGATGCCGCAGCCGATCACGGCGTAGGACGAGGCTTCCGATCGGCAGAGCGTGTCCGCCGACAGCACGCCGGCTGCCGCCGTCCGTAGTGCGGTAACGGCGGCTGCGTCCAGGACAGCGAGGAGCCGCCCGTCCTCGGCATCCGACAGGAGCACGAGCCCCATGACCGTGGGAAGGCCGCGGGCGGGGTTGCCCGGAAACGAGGTGACCCACTTCAGCAGGGCGTGGCCGTCGCCGATCGCCGGCATCGCACGGAAATCTCCGGCCGGGTAGTTCGTGACGTACACCTTCGACGGCATCGTCCACGTCCCGCGGGCATGAGCCTCGAACGCGCTTCGGACGGCGTCGTATGCCTCGTGCGGGGAGACCGCGCCCTCGACGTCGGCGGCGCGGAAGACGGGGATCACGTCGACTTCACAGCGGTGATCAGCTTCAACACCGACTCCTTCGCGTCCCCGAACAGCATCGTCGTCTTGGGATCGAGGTAGAGCTCGTTGTCGATGCCGGCGAAGCCGGGATTCATCGAACGCTTCATGACCACGATGCTCGCGGCCTTGTCGACGTCGAGGATCGGCATGCCGTAGATGGGGCTGGAGAGGTCGCTACGCGCCGCCGGGTTCGTGACGTCGTTCGCGCCGATCACGAGCGCGACGTCCGTCTGCGGGAACTCAGGGTTGATCTCGTCCATCTCGAACAGCTGCGTGTACGGCACGTTCGCCTCGGCCAGGAGGACGTTCATGTGCCCCGGCATGCGACCCGCGACGGGATGGATCGCGTACTTCACGTCGACGCCCTTCTCCTCCAGGAGATCAGCGAGCTGGCGCACGTCGTGCTGGGCCTGCGCGACCGCCATTCCGTACCCAGGTACGACGATGACCTTCCGCGCGAACGAGAGCTGGACGGCGACGTCTTCGGCCGTCGTCGCGCGCACGGTCCGGCCGTCGTCGGCTCTCACCTGCCCCGCACCCGCCTGTACCTGTCCGAAGGCGCCGAAGAGCACGTTGGCGATCGAGCGGTTCATGGCCTTGGCCATGAGCAGCGTGAGGAGGGTGCCCGATGCGCCGACGAGCATGCCGGCGACGATGAGGACGGTCGAGTCGAGGACGAAACCCGTCGCCGAGGCTGCAAGCCCCGTGAACGCATTCAGCATCGAGATCACGACCGGCATGTCCGCGCCGCCGATCGGGAGGACGAACATGACGCCGAAGAGGAGTGCGAGGAGGATCAGCGCGACGATCGCCCACTGCTCCTCGAGCCCCGCGACGATGGCCACTCCCAGCGCCGCTGCCGCTCCGAGCACGACGATGTTCACGACGTTCTGGCCAGGGAACACGATCGGGCGCCCACTCACGAGCTCCTGGAGCTTCCCGAACGCGACGAGCGAGCCTGCGAACGAGATCGACCCGATCAGTGCCGAGAGCGAGACCGAGAGCGCCTCGTCCCACGCGAGCACGCCGCTCGTGTCGTGGAATTCCGCAAGCGCGACGAGCGCCGCAGCACCGCCGCCGACCCCGTTGAACAGGGCCACCATCTGCGGCATTGCGGTCATCTTCACCTTGCGTGCGCCGACGACGCCCACGACGCTCCCGATCGCCGCGGCCACGACGATCAGCGCCCAGTTCGAGATCCCGTCGATGAGGAGCGTCGTCGCGATCGCGACGATCATCCCGACGCCGCCGAGCCAGTTCCCGCGTCGCGCGTGCTTCGGCGAGGACAGGAAGCGCAGCGCGAGGACGAAGCAGACGATCGAGACGAGATAGAGAAGGTCGAGGACGTCCGGGTCCGAGATCACGCGTCGTCGTCCTTCTTCGGCTCCGGCCGCCGCTTGAACATCTCGAGCATGCGGTCGGTCACGAACCAGCCGCCGACGACGTTCGCCGTCGCGAGCACCATCGCGACGAATCCGATCGTCTTCGTGAAGGTGTCGTCGGCGAAGCCGAGGATGATGATCGCGCCGACGATCACGATGCCGTGGATGAAGTTCGTCCCCGACATCAACGGCGTGTGCAGCATCGTCGGGACCTTCGAGATCACCTCGAACCCGAGGAACGCGGCGAGCACGAGGATCGTCAGCTCGATGACGAAGGTGAGATTGGTCATGTTTCTCCCTCCGGGCGAGTGACGCACGCGCCGGCGGTGATCTCGTCATCCCAGTCGAGCGCGAGCTCGCCTTCGGGTGCGAGGTGGAGGAGAAGCGCGCCGACGTTGCGGGAGTAGAGCTGGCTCGCGTGGAACGCCATCGTCGAGGGGAGGTTGCGCGTACCGATGACGGTGACGCTGCCGTGCTCCACGACCTCACCGGGAACAGTCACCTCGCAGTTTCCGCCGGTCTCGGCGGCCAGGTCGACGATGACCGAGCCCGGGCGCATGCGCTCGACTGCCGTTGCGGGGATGAGTCGGGGAGCGGCACGGCCCGGAACCGCGGCGGTCGTGACGACGACGTCGAAGTCGGGGATTCGCTCCTCGAGCGCGGCCTGCTGCTGCGCCTGCTGCTCGGGCGTGAGCTCGCTCGCATAGCCGCCCGCGGTCTCCTCCGTGCGCACGCCGAGGTCGAGGAAGTTCGCGCCGAGGCTCTCCACCTGCTCGGCGACGGCGGGGCGGACGTCGAACGCGGACACAACGGCACCGAGCCGTCGCGCCGTGGCGATGGCCTGCAGTCCGGCTACGCCGGCGCCGATGACGAGCGCGCGCACCGGCGCGATCGTGCCCGCCGCGGTCATGAGCATCGGGAACATCCGCGGAACGCGGTCGGCGGCAACGACCACCGCTTTGTACCCCGCGACGGTCGCCTGTGACGAGAGGGCGTCCATCGACTGCGCGCGCGTGATCCGTGGGATCGACTCCATCGCGAAGGCGGTCAGGCCACGCTCGCGGAGCCTTGCGATGCCGTCCGAGTCGGTGAGCGGCTCGAGGAAGCCGATGACGACGGTTCCCGGCGCGAGCGCCGAGACCCGCTCTGCGGGGGGTGACGAAACGCACGCGTATGCGGCCGCTCCCAACGCGAGCGTGGTCCCGTCGACGAGCTCCGCACCTGCAGCTTCGTAGTCGGCGTCCAAGAAGCCGGCCGCTGCCCCGGCGCCTCGCTCGACCGCCGCGCTGAACCCGGCATCGCGCAGCTTCGAGAGCGTCTCGGGCACCAGCGCGACGCGGCGCTCGCCCGGAGCCGTCTCCTTCGGAACCGCTACTCGCATGCGGTCGCGAACTCTACGGAGAGGCGGCGTCGGCCCGCGCCGGAACCGTCACAGCGACGACCAGACGTCGACCTTCGTCCGCGTGCGGCGGATCACCTCGTCCGTGTAGTCCGCCGTCCCGTGATGGCCGCCGAGGTCGGCCGTGCGAATGCCGTCCGCGACGGCTTCGAGGCAGGCCTCGCGGAGCGCCCGCCCCGCCGTCTGAGTCGGCTCGTCGTCGGCGTGCGAAAGCAGCGCGGCGCCGGCGAGGATCATGGCCATCGGGTTCGCCACGTCCTTCCCCTGCAACGACGGCGCCGTGCCGTGCGCCGCCTCCGCCATGAGCGCGCTCGGCACGTAGTCGTCTCCGAAAGCGACGAGCAGCGACTCGGATCCCGCGATCGACCCGAAGAGCGGAAGTACGAGGTCGGAGAGGATGTCGCCGTCCCGGTTGAGTGCAGGGATCACCATCGGCGCGCCGCTCGACGAGATGAGAAGCGCGAACGTCGCGTCGATCAGCTGCGGCTCGTACGGGACGTCGGGGTGGCGCGCAGCCGCGGTGTCCATCTCCTCCTTGAGCATCCCTTCGTAGATCGGGCTGACGGTGTACTTCGGCCCGCCGAAGACCTTCGCGCCCGTTCGCTCCGCCTGCCGAAAGGCGAACTCGGCGACTGCATGGCAGATGCGGCGCTCGATGCGCTCGGTGCGCAGAGCAACCTCGTCGTCGCCTTGGCCCTCGCGCCACTCCTTCGCTCCGTACGCGTCTCCGACCGCCATGCGGACGACGGAGATGGGCGCATGGACGCCGCCGAGCGGGACGACACCGGGAATGCGCCGACCGGTCCTCACGATGACCTTGCCCCCTATCTCCTCGCGGAGGATCCGGTTCGGCGAGCCGACGTCGCCCGCGCCTTCGGGCGTGACCGTTGCCGCCTTCAGACCGAGCCCGTGTTCGCGGATCGCCGCGGCCGCCTCGTGCACGACGCCGTTCTGCGTCGCTCGGCGCCCCTCGAGCGAGAGGTCGAAGCGCTCGAAGTCGAGCTCGACCCCGATCACCTCGGATCGGAGCGTCCGTAACGCCTCTTCGAGAAGCTCCTGCCCGGTCTGGTCGCCTTCGAGAACGACGATCGTTTGCACGGGCAGGATCCTACAAACGACGATGACTATACGAAAAGCCGTTGCCCTCAGTGGTATTGCTTTTTCCGACTCATTTCCTCTACCCTCGCAACGATCTCACGTTGAGAATGGAGGAAATGAGTGGCTAGGAAGACGATACTCGTCTGCGACAACTGCGGGAAAGAGGTTCCGGAGAGCCGCGGTGCTGTGATGCGCCTCAATTACACGGACGCGAGGCGAGGCTCCAAGCAGGCAGATCTCTGTGACGATTGCGCTGCCGGAATGCCCGGCAATGCCGTCGCCAGGCGCGGCCGGCGTCCGAAGTCCGTCGCCGGCTAGTCGTAAGAAGGGGTCGGGTCCGCGGATCCGACCCCTTCGGCTTTCCGCGCTCTTTGCGCAGAGTCGTCCGGCAGCGTACGAAAGACCGGCGGAGGGCGGGACTACGATGGACCGATGGGTCTCTCGCTGGTCGTGGGGCCGGCGCATGCCGGCAAGGTCGCGCTGCTGCTCGAGCGCTTTCTCGGCGAGCTCGTGCGTGATCCCTGGCTTGTCGTCCCGAACCGCCTCGACGTCGACCGCGTCGAGCGAGATCTGATCCGGCGGGCGCCCGCGCTTCTCGCAGGATCGATCGGAACGTTCGACGATCTATTCCAGCATGTCGCGGACGGGGCCGGGACGGGGTTGCCGGTTGCATCGGATGCGCAGAGATCGCTCGCCGTCCGGCGCGCGGTCGCGAGTCGTGAGCTCGCTGATCTCCGCTCGTCGGCAGCAACGGCCGGCTTCGCGGACACGCTCCTCCAGGCGATCGGCGAGCTCGAGTCGAGCCTCGTCGACACGGATCGTCTCGACGGAGAGCTGGCGGATCTCGTCGGCGCATATCGGGCGGAGCTGGCGCGACTCGGCCTGCGGGATCGCGACGGCATTCGCCGCGAGGCGGTCGAACGCCTGCAAGGCGACTTCGACGCGTGGTCGGGCGCGCCGATCTTCGCGTACGGATTCGAGGACCTGACAGGAGCCGAGTGGGCTCTGCTCGAGGCGCTCGCGGGGCGCACCGACGTCACTGTGTCCGTGCCGTACGAGCCGGGCCGCGCCGCGTTCGCGGCCCTGGCGCCGACGGTCGAAGACCTCGCGACTCTCGCCGGATCGTCCATCGAGGAGCTCCCGCGCGCTGCGCTCGGCCCTATGCCGGCGTCGCTCGTGCGCCTCGAGCGTGAGCTCTTCGCCGACGAGCCGGATCGGACGCCGCTCGACGGTGCGATCCGGTTTCTCGAAGGTGCGGGAACGAGAGGTACCGCCGAGCTGCTCGCCGCCGAGCTCGCTGGCCTCCTCCGAGGCGGCACGGCCGCGGAGTCGGTTGCCGTCGTTTGCGAGTCGGTCGACCGTTGGCGTGCACCGCTCGAGGTGGCGCTGGCGCAGCTCGACGTGCCGTATGCGGTCGAGCATCCACGCCGCTTCGGAGAGACGCCATTCGGGCGAGCGCTGCTGTCGATCCTCCGCTACGAGTGGCTCGGCGGAGGGCGAAACGACCTGTTCGCGTTCCTCCGATCACCCTTCTCGGGCCTCGAGCGCCGATCCGTCGACTTCGTCGAGGGTCGACTGCGTGGCAGGGCCGTCGCCGATCGGGCGCGTGTAGAGGAGGAGAGCGAGCGGCTTCGCGGCTCGCAGGTTCCGGTGCTCGTGAGCCTCCGTGCCGCGCACGAGCCCGTCGCAGGCGTTCTCGAGCTCCTCGCCACCATGGTTCGCAATGCGTGGGGTCTCGAATCGCCTCCCACGACCGACGACGCACGGCTGGACGCGCGCGCGTACCGGGCGGCCGAACGCACGCTGGCCGAGCTCGCCTCGCTCTCCGGCGTGGAGGTCGAGCTGACGACCGACGACGTCGTGCTCGCGCTCGAGCGCACGCGGGTCGCTCCCGACCGACCCGCAGAGGGTCGAGTCTCCGTGCTCGACCACGAGCGCGCCAGGACGCGGACGTTCGACCTCGTCTTCGTCCTCGGCCTCGAAGAGGGCGCGTTCCCTCGGCGCGCCCGTCCCTCGCCGTTGCTCGCCGACGAGCTGCGAAGCGAGCTCGGGGGACGGCTGGCGCGCCCCGACTCGGTCGAACGCGATCGCTACCTCTTCTACACGACGTGCACGCGCGCGAGGCAGCGGCTCGTCCTCGTACGCGAGGCGGCCGGGGACGAGGGGGTTCCGCGCGAACCGAGCCCGTTCTGGGAGGACGTGAGATCGTTGTTCGACGACTCTGACGTCCAGAGGGCGACGCGGCGGAGGTCCCTCTCGGCGCTCACGTGGCCCATCGAATCGGCGCCGAGCGAGCGCGAGCGGCTACGGGCGCTGATCCGCCTCTCGACGGAGGACGAAGCGGCCGCGAGCGAACTGGCGGCGGCGAACGACTGGTCGCGTCGGCTCGGACGCGCGAAAGCCGCATTCGACCGGCCGACGAGGTTGCGCAACGGAGCCGTCATTGCGCCGTTCGCCTCCAAGACGGTGTTCTCGGCGACGGAGCTCGAGCGGTTCGCGGACTGCTCGTCGGCGTGGCTCGTCGAGCGCGTGATCGACCCCAAGAAGATCGACGCCGAGCCCGACCCGATTCTTCGTGGCTCCGTCTTGCACACGACGCTGAATCGCTTCTACGCGTCGCTCCCGCGAGAGCTCGATTCCGAGCGCGTGACGCCGGAGAACCTCGATGCCGCGATCGAGCTCGTGCACCGCTGTCTCGACGCCGCGATCGAGTCGGGGGTTCGCCTCGACCTGACGGATCTCCAGGCGGCCGAGCTTCGGCACACGCTGCGCTCCGATCTCGAGGGCTTCCTGCGCGACGAGGCGGTGTCGGAGGTTCAGTTCGTACCGCGCCGTCTCGAGGTCGCCTTCGGCTCGGAGCGAGCGGCTCCCGAGCTGCAGCGCGGGCTGCCGCTCGCCGACGATCTCTGGCTGTCGGGGAAGATCGATCGGATCGACATCGACCCGTTCAGCGCGCGTGGGATCGTCCAGGACTACAAGTCGGGCAAGGGCGCGCACTCGGCGCGTGACATCGATCGCGAGTTCCGCCTCCAGATTCCGCTGTACGTCCTCGCGCTCCGCGACCTCGTCGGCGTCGAGCCGCTCGGCGGCGTGTACCGGGCGCTCGCCGGTAGGCGGCTGACCCGCGGAATGCTCCGGGAGAGCGCGCGGGAGGACCTTCCCGGCTTCGCTCGGGACGACTACCTGGACGAGGACGCGTTCTGGAGCCAGGTCGAGGCCGCGCGAGAGCGCGCGGCCGAGAATGCGCAGCGCATCCGTGTCGGAGACGTGCGCCACGACCCGAAAGGGGACGGCTGTCCGGCCTGGTGCGACCTGTGGCCGATCTGCAGGGTGGCGAGAGCGTGACGGTCGTGGAGTCGAGCACCGGACTGAACGACGAGCAACTTGCCGCTGTCGATGCCGAAGGCTCCGTGTTCGTGTCCGCGGGCGCGGGCACGGGCAAGACCTCGGTGCTCGTCGAGCGCTACGTACGGGCAGTTTGCGACCGCGGCCTCGATCCCGACTCGATCCTCGTCATCACGTACACGCGCAAGGCGGCGGGTGAGCTGCGAACCCGGATTCGTGCTGCGCTGCGGGAGCGCGGCAGGCCGGATCTCGCGCGGGAGCTCGACGGCGCCTGGATCTCGACGATCCACGGGTTCTGCAACCGGCTTCTCCGCGCTCATCCCTTCGCTGCCGGGCTCGATCCGCGGTTCCGTGAGATCGAGGACGCCGGTGCCGCCGTCCTGCGCGGGGAGGCCTTCGAACGAGCGCTTGCAGGACTTCTGCGCAGGCGGAGAGGCTGAGCGGCTGCGGCTCCTCGCCACGTACCGCGCGGACGGTTTCCGCCGCATGCTCACCGGTGTCTACGAGACGCTGCGCTCGGCGGGGCGCGAACTCGTCCTCGAGCTCGGCGGACGTCCGAGCGTCGACGACGCCGTCGTCGGCGCTGCGGGCGGAGGCGGAGGCGTTGGCGAGCGACTCGTCCGCGACCCCCACGCAGCTCCGCAACGCAGACGAGCTGCTGCGCGTGGCGACGGTTGGTTCGCCTCCCGAGCGCCTCGTCGATCTCTCCGCCTTCGCCTGCAGGGGTGCGCGCGCGACCTCGTACGAGCAGGCGCGCAAGGCGGTCGAGCGCTCTGCGCTCGAGGAGCTCGCGGCGCATGACCGTGACCTCCTCCAGGAGCTGCTCGAGCGCTTCGGCGTGGAGTACGCGGCGGCGAAGCGACGCGAGTCGGTCGTGGACTTCGAGGATCTCCAGCTCGCGGCCCGTGACCTGCTCCGCGACGACGCGACGGTTCGTGCGGCGACCCAGCTCCGGTTCCGAATGGTCATGGTCGACGAGTTCCAGGACACGAACCGGCTCCAGTGCGAGCTGATCGACCTCGTCGTGCACGGGGAGCACACCGAGGTCTTCACGGTGGGCGACGAGTTCCAGTCGATCTACGGGTTTCGCCACGCCGATCTCGAGGTCTTCCGCGAGCGCCGCGAGCAGTCTGCGAACCTGCTCGCACTCACGCGCAACTACCGGTCGCGGCCCCAGGTGCTCGCGGCCGTGAACCACCTGTTCGGCGACGCGTTCGGCGACGACTACCAGCCGCTCGCAGCGTCCGCCGAGTTCCCCGATCCCGTCTTCGGGCACCCCGTCGAGCTCCTCGTCACCGACAAGTCGAGCTTCGCGGGCACAGGAGAGCACTGGCGCCACGGTGAGGCGCGACGGATCGCGAGCCGCGTGCGCGAGCTCGTGGACACGGGTGCCGCCGAGCCCGGCGAGATCGTCGTCCTGTTCGCGGCGGGCACCGACGCCGAGCGCTACGAGGAGGCGCTCAGACGCGAGGGTCTGCCGACATACCGGGCGACGGGGCGGGGCTACTTCGGCCAGCAGCAGGTCGTGGACCTGCTTGCGTTCCTGCGCCTCTTGCACAACCGCTACGACGACGTCGCTCTCGCAACCGTCCTCGCCTCGCCGTTCGTCGGCATCTCGAACGACGCGCTCGTACTGATGCGGCGGAACGCCCTCCGCCGCCCGCTGTTCACGGCACTCGAGCGCACGCTCCCGGCGGACCTCGACGAGGGCGACGAGCGACTCCTGCGGGCCTTCCTGCAGCGCTACGAGCGGCTGGTGCGCGCGTCCGCGCGCATCGGCCTCGAGGCGCTGTGCGACAGGATCCTGGCGGAGCACGACTACGACCTGGCCGTCCTTGCACGCTGGGACGGAGGGCGCCGGTTCGCGAACCTGCGCAAGCTCGGACGGCTCGCGCGCGACTACGAGGCGATCCGTGGCGCGGACATCGCCGGCTTCGTGCGCTTCGTCCGCGAGCAGGATGCGCTCGGCGCGAAAGAGCTCGAGGCGGTCGCGGAGGAGGAGGGTGGAGGGGCGGTTCGCCTGCTCACGATCCACGCGGCGAAGGGTCTTGAGTTCAAGGTCGTGATCGTCGCCGACGCGGGCAGGGACGTCGGTGGGCCGCGCGGGCCCGACGAGATCGTGGCGCTCTCCGACGGGCGCTTCGGTTTCAGGATGGTGCACCCGACGAAGGGCGATCGGCAGCCCGTGTTCGGATTCGAGGAGGTTCGCGAGGCCGAGCTCGACCAGGAGCGGGCCGAGCGGCTCCGTCTCTACTACGTCGCGATGACGCGCGCGATCGATCGACTCATCGTCTCGGGGGCCATCGATCCAGCCCGCACGTCCGACCGCTCGACGCCGATCGGCTGGGTACTCGACAGGTTGGAGGCGCACGACGCCGTGGTCGATGCGGACGACGCACCGCTGGAGCTCGATCGCGACGACGCGCGCTTCGTCCTCACCGTGCACCGGCGCACTCCCGAGACCGACGCGGTCGTCCTCGAGCCCGAGGATGCGCAGGGCGAGTCCGACGACGAGCTGCAGCTCGCACTGTTCGACGAGCTCCCGGCGGGGAGGCCGCGGGCCGGCGTCGCGCTTCCGCCGCTCGGCGAGGTCCCGGCACCGAGTCCGCACGACGTCCGGCGCCTCTCCTACAGCGCTATCGCCCTGTTCGAGCGCTGCTCGTACCGGTACTTCGCCGAACGCGTTCTCGGCCTGCCGCCGCGCGAGCCTGCTGCGAACGGCCGCGGATCGGGTCTCGCCGCGACGGAGATCGGCGACGCCGTACATCGGGTGCTCGAGCTCGTCCCGCTCGACGATCCGTCGGCGCCCGCGCGCGAGGAGCTCGATCGTCTCGTGGGCACGTGGTACCCGGCCGTGTCCGCGGAAGAGCTCGACCGCGTCGCCGCCCTGGTCGACGCCTCCTGCGAGTCGCCGCTCGCGAAGCGGGTCGCCGAGCTGGGCGGCGCGCAGCCCGAGCGCCCGTTCGTCTTCGAGCACGATGGGGTCGTCATCCGCGGCCGCCTCGACGTGCTCTGGCGCGAGGGCGACCGCGCGCTCGTCGTCGACTACAAGTCGAACGCGCTCGAGGGCCGCGTCGCCTGGCGAGATCATCGAGTCGGAGTACACGCTCCAACGCCTCGTCTACGCGCTCGTCTGTCTCCGGGCGGGCGCGACCGACGTGGAGGTCGCGTACCAGTTCCTCGAGCAGCCGACAGACGTCGTGTCGACATCGTTCACACCGGCTGACGTCCCGGAGCTCGAGAGCAAGCTCTCCGCGGCGATCGCGCGAATTCGGGTAGGCGAGTTCCGGCCGACGCCGAGCGAATTCGCCTGTTCGGACTGCCCGGCGCTCGACCTCGTCTGCGCAGGCCCGCGGCTCGGGCTCGCGCTGTAGCCTCGCGCGGTGCGCGTCGCCGCGATCAGCGACATCCACGGCAATTTGCCCGCGCTCGAAGCGGTGCTCGCGGAGGTCGAGCAGGAGAAGGTCGATGCTGTCGTCGTCGCGGGCGACACGATCTCGGGGCCGTGGGCCGCCGAGGTCTTCGACCTCCTGCAGGGGCTGGACGCAATCGTCGTACGCGGGAACGCCGATCGCGAGGTGATCGAGCGCAGTGACCGCTTCGGAGAGCTGGCGCCGTGGTCGGCCGATCGACTCGGCGCCTCGCGGCTGGCGGCGGCGGCCGAGTGGCCGCTCACAGCCGCGCTTACCGTTGACGGCCTGGGGCGCGTTCTCGTCTGCCACTCGACGCCTGCGTCGGACGACCCGATCTACACGCGGATCACGCCGGACGACGAGCTCGTCGCCGCGCTCGGACAGGTCGATGCAGATGTTCTCGTCTGCGGCCACACGCACATGCAGTACGACCGGACGCTCGAGAGCGGGCTGCGCGTCGTGAATCCCGGAAGCGTGGGCATGCCGTACGAAGGAGAGCGTGGGGCCTACTGGGCTCTTCTCGGGCCGGACCTCGAGTTCCGGCGGACCGAGTACGACGTCGAAGCTTGTGTGGCTGCCGTCCAGGTGATGGGCGTGCCGGTCCCCGACGAGCTCCTCGCGCAGCTTCTCGATCCGCCCGACCCGATCGCGACCACCGAGTACTTCGAGTCGCATCGTGGCTCGTAGCTACGTCCACGAAGCCCGACCGGGGCTCGGACGGCGGCGGGACCGGATCGGGCCGATCATCGAGCGCCTCGCCGACGAGCACTCGGATGCCGAGATAGCTCTGCGCTTCCGGACCGACCTCGAGCTCCTCGTCTCGGTGATGCTCTCCGCACAGACGACCGACGTGAACGTCAACAAGGTCACGCCGGCACTCTTCGAGAAGTACCGCCGCCCTGAGGACTACCTCGCGGTCCCGGTCGAGGAGCTCGAGCAGGACATCTACGCGACGGGCTTCTTCCGGCAGAAGGCGAAGGCGATCCGCGGCACGATGCTGATGCTCATCGAGGAGTTCGACGGCGAGGTTCCGAGGCGCCTCGACGACCTCGTGAAGCTGCCGGGCGTCGCGCGCAAGACCGCGAACGTGGTCGCGGCCGAGTTGGGACATGCGCAGGGCATCGTCGTCGACACCCACGTGCGCCGCCTCTCGCAGCGGCTCGGGCTGACCCGCAACGACGATCCGGTGAAGATCGAGCGGGACCTCCAGCGCGTCGTACCGCGGCCGGACTGGGCACGGTTTCCCCACCTCCTCATCTGGCACGGCCGCCGCATCTGCGACGCTCGCCGACCGCGGTGCGAGGACTGCGTGCTCGAGGATCTGTGCCCGTCGAGCCGGCTCCGGCCGTAGCTACGCGAGATCCGCGAGCCAGCGATGGCCTGGCTCCGTGAGCTCGAGCGCACCGGCCAGCCAGCGGCATCGCTCATCGTCGAGGAGGGGAAGGATTTCCCGGAAGTCGGCCTCGTCCTTGGCTCGAGCCTGCCTCGCCTTGAACAGGAGCGCGACCTCGGGCCGGACATACGGGATCCCGTCCGAGGTGAACGAGACGAGCTGTGACCCATGGAGACGGATGCGAGGGTCGCGTCGGTAGATCCACACGTCTCCTTCCCAGGGCTCGCGGAGCACGTCGAGCCGCCAGCGCCCGCTCGCCTGATCTCGGACCCACGTCTGGTGGTGTGCTGCGAGCGCCTCTTCGGTCGGTGGCCATGTTCGGCCGTCGCCGACGACGAACAGCTCGTAGTCGGACAGGGCAGCGCGAATCGGCTCGAAGCGATCCGCGGGGACGCCGATCTCGATGTCGTCGTGCTCCCGGGTCTGCCGGCCGCGGAAGAGGTCGAGCGCCCACCCCGCCAGGACGTACCACGGGATCTCGACCGCCTCGAGCCGCCGCGCGACCTGCTCGGGGGTCCACGCGTCCCACCTCGCGAGCTCCGACTCGTTCAGATCCACCGACGCCAGCGGAAGATCACGAGCTGGATCAGTGTCGACCCGACGATGAGCCCGACCGAGACCCCCAGCGCCCAGTACTCGCGATGGAAGACCCCTTCGAAGTTCTGCCCGTAGAAGCCGACGATGAACGACGGTACGAGGACGAGCGACGCGATCACGGTGAGCTTCTTGCCGACCTCGTTCTGGTTCTCCGCGACCTTCGATTGCAGGTGATCGCGCACGCCCGCAAGGAGATCGCGGGCGACGTCGAGCTCTTCCGTGACGCGCACGAGCGTGTCGTACGTGTCGCCGAACAGCCGCTCGACCTCGGGAGGAAACAGCGCGTGATCGCCGATCTCGACGCGTCCGTCGAACACACGGCGGGCGACGGCGCGCATCCCGGAGACGGTGCGGCGGCGGTGGAGCAGCATGTGGCGGAGCTCGGCGAGCCGCATGCGAACCTCGGCCGGCCGCAGGCTGTCGATCTCGTCCTCGAGCGTGTCGATCTCGGCGTAGATGGAGTCGAGGAGGTCGAGGTACGTGTCCGCCACATCGTCGACGAGTCGCTGGACGAGGACGCCCACCGGGGCGTTCTCGGAAGCGGAGAGGAGCGCGGCCGTGTCGTAGGCGACATCGGGCTCCGAGGACTTCCGCACCGTCACCAGGCGATCAGGGGTTACCACGAGGTCGATCTCCTGGTAGGCGAGCTCCGCGGCAGAGGTCGGCGACATGACGACGAGCACGCCGAAGACGTACGAGCCGTGTCCCTCGATGACGGGGTGGGGTTCGCGGCCCCGTCGAGCCGGCGCGAGGAGCTCTTCGATCACGTCGGGATCGACTCCGGGCGGAAGGGCGGAGTCGAGCTCTTCCCGGGTCGGATCGACGAGGTCGAGCCAGCGCGGTGTCACTCAGCGCGAGGGTAACGACGCCTGCGGTCGGAGAGCGCCACGCGCTTCGGGCGCAGACGCCTGCCTACTCGAAGATGCCCGAGCCGTGCGCGTCTTCAAGTTCGTGCGGCGGGGGTCAGACCCATGGTCTGACCACGATTCGCAGGACCCGGGCCGTGCCGCTGCTCTTCGAGCCACCGCTGGGCGTCGAGCGCAGCCATGGTGCCGGAACCCGCGGCCGTGACGGCCTGGCGGTACGTGTGGTCCTGGACGTCGCCGGCCGCGAACACGCCGGGAATGTTCGTGTTCGTCGAACGCGGCTCGGTGACCAGGTAGCCGGCCTCGTCGTGATCGAGCCAGTCGAGGAAGAGCGCGGTGTTCGGGTCGTGGCCGACTGCGACGAAGAGCCCGTCGGCTTCGATCTCGGTGATCGCACCCGTGACCGTGTCGCGGAGCTTCAATCCGGTGACGTGGCCGTTGCCCTCGCCGAGGACCTCGTCGACCTCCGCGTTCACGATGAGCTCGATCTTCTCGTTGTTCCGCGCCCGGTCGACCATGATCGGCGACGCTCGGAACTCGTGGCGCCGGTGCACGATCACGACCTTGCTCGCGAACCGCGTCAGGAAGGTCGCTTCCTCCATTGCGGAGTCTCCACCGCCGACGACGACGACGACCTTGTCGCGAAAGAACGCTCCGTCGCACGTGGCGCAGTAGGAAACACCGCGTCCCTGGAGCGTCTGCTCTGAGGGCAGTCCGAGCTGTCGCGCGCTTGCGCCCGTGGCGACGATCACCGCGTCGGCGCGGTGCTCCTCGCCACCGACGTAGATCCGGAAGGGGCGTTCCGAGAAGTCCACGCGCGTGACGTCGTCCGTGACGAACTCGGCGCCGAAGCGCTCGGCCTGGCGGCGGAAGTCGGCCATCATCGTCGGCCCGATGACGCCGTCGGCGTAGCCCGGATAGTTCTCGACGTCGCTCGTGATCATCAGCTGGCCGCCCCAGTTGAAGCCTTCGATCACGAGCGGGTCGAGGTTCGCGCGCGCCGTGTACAGCGCCGCCGTGTACCCCGCAGGGCCACCACCGATGATGATCACGTCACGTACGTCCGTCACGCAGCCTCCTCAGACAGAGACTAGCCCGCTATGCCGGGCAGCCAACGGAGACAACGTATCGATGACCTTCGATGTTCCCGCCGTCATGCTGCGTCCGCGCCGGAGGACACTGCCTCGAGCGTCGGCTGCTCCTCGCCCACGAGCTCCGCCGCGGCGAGCGACCGGGGCTGGCGCTCGATCGGCTGCAGCTCCGGCGCCTCGATCCCGGAGATCCCGTGCTGCTCGAACCGCCGGGCCTGGGGAAGCACCTGGCGCTCGAGCGATCCCACCGTCTGGTTGTACGCGTCCACCGCACCGCCGAGCGTTCGACCGAGCTTCGCAAAGTGCGTACCCATCGTCGAGAGGCGTTTGTAGAGCTCGCGTCCGAGATCGGAGACCTCGCGGGCGCTCTCGGCGATCGTCTCCTGCTGCCACGTCATCGCAACCGTGCGAAGCAGCACCATGAGCGTGCTGGGCGATGCGAGGATCACGTTCGAGCTCCACGCGTACTCCTGGAGGGACGGATCGTGCTCGTGCGCAGCCCGCAGGTACGACTCGTCCGGGAGGAACATCACGACGAAGTCGGGCGACGGGTCGAACTGACGCCAGTAGCCCTTGGCGGACAGCTTCCCGACGTGGTCCCGCACCTGGCGTGCGTGATCGGCGAGCCGGAGTTGCCGCTCGGCTTCGTCCGAGGTCTCGAATGCGTCGAGGTAGGCGACCAGTGGGGCCTTGGCGTCGATCACGACGTGCTTCCCACCGGGGATCCGCACGACGAGGTCGGGCCGCAGCGTGCCGTCGTCCGTCGAGGTCGTGACCTGCGAGACGTAGTCGCAGTACTCGACCATGCCCGCGTACTCGACGACGTTCCGCAGCTGCGCCTCGCCCCAGCGACCCCGGATGTGCGGTGTGCGCAGGGCGTTCGTGAGACTCCCAGCACGCTCGGCGAGCGCGCTGACCTGGGTCTGGAGTGCGCCGTACGACTCCTGCCGGACGCGCTCGACGCTCTGGAGCTGCTTGTCCATGCGCTCGAGGGAGTCCTTCAACGGGCGGACATGGCCGGAGAGGTGCGTCTCGGCGAGCTCCAGGAAACGTGTGCTGTTCGCGTCGAGGGCCTCCGTCGAGAGCGCCCTGATCGCAGCCTCGAGCCGCTCGTCGCGTGAGCCGCGCTCGACAGCGAGCTCGGCCTCGACGCCTGCAAGCGTGCGCTCGAGGTCGATGACCTCCTGCACCCGCCGCCGGCGCTCGAGGAGGGCGGGTCGGACTGCGACGAGCACGGCGAGTGCGCCGACGAGGAGTCCGATGAGGAGGACAAGGGCGACCATCGAGCCGACTCACGGTAATCCGGTCGGCGGACGGCAGCTCTTACGCAACCGGGCGTGAACGGATCGCACTGGTACCCTCGCCCGCGGCATGGCTGACAAGCCCCGCGTCAAAGCGCCGAAGCAGCGCAATGCAGCCGCCGACGATGGTCGGCAGACGCACGTCTGGGCCATCGTCGCCGGTGTAGCCGGGCTCGTGATCGCGCTCGCCGTCGTGGCAGCCGCGCTGGGCTTCGTCGGCGGCGGATCGGGCAGGACCGACACCGCGGGGCTCCGGACGGCGCTCCAGAGTGCGGGGTGCACGTTGACCGTCGCGCCGGCGCTCGAAGGTGTCCACTCGATCACCGATCCCAGCAAGACGTCGCCGAAGTGGAACACGGATCCGCCGACGAGCGGGCCGCACTACGCGGTTCCCGCCGTCTTCGGCATCTACGCCGACGAGATCGAGATGGCCCGGCTCGTCCACAACCTCGAGCACGGCGGCATCTACATCCTCTACGGCAAGGACGTACCGGACTCGACGGTCGAGCAGCTTCGCTCGTTCTACGAAGCGCACAAGACGGGCACGATCATGGCGCCGCTCAATCGTCTCGGTGACAAGTTCGCGCTCGGTGCGTGGGTCGTGGACGGGTCGACCCACAACGGCTTCCTCGCGAAGTGCTCCAGCTTCGACGACGCTGCGGTCTCGACGTTCTTCCGGTCGCTCCAGTTCCGTGGTCCCGAGCACTTCGACCCGAGCCAGCTCCAACCCGGCATGTAGAACGGTCGTACACTCCGGCACGCCGGGGTGGCGGAACGGGTGAGACGCGCCCGCCTTAAAAGCGGGTGTCCCCTCGGGGGCGTGCGGGTTCGAGTCCCGCCCCCGGCATCGCGAGGAGACGTACGTCGCTCGGAGCCTGTCAGGAGACGTTTAGAAAAGCCACTTTCGGCGTATCATGTCTTAGCCCGCCGAGCGCGGGTCATATCGCGGGCAGGCACCTACGAGGAGGTACGCCGATGCGCAGGGCACTTGCAGCCGTTGCGGTGATCGTTGTGCTGGCGCTGCTGACGATCGTCGTCGCGGCAGCGGCTGATGCGCGGTCCGAAAAGGCAACGGCAACGACAGTAACGCTCTCGGGCTGGTCGGCCGGAAAGACCGAGGACGACCTTCTCCAGCAGATCGTCGACGACTTCAACAACACACATCCAGCCATTCACGTCGACTACTCGGTGATCAACGGCGACTATGCAACCGCGATGACGGCCCGCTTCGCGGCGCGCAACCCGCCGGACGTCTTCTACGTCGATTCGAGCATCGCGCCGACGTGGATCAAGCAGGGTGTGGTCCAGCCTCTGAACGCGTACATCAAGAAGAGCAAGTACGACACGAGCAAGTTCTACCCGGGTCTCCTCAACGCGTTCAAGGTCGGGAAGACGTTCTACGGCTTCCCGAAGGACTGGTCGCCGCTCGCCGTGGAGATCAACAAGTCGATGTTCGCCAAGGCGGGGATCAAGAAGGCGCCCCGGACCTGGGCCGAGCTGACCGCCGACGCCCAGAAGCTTGCTTCCTCGGGCGCCGTACCCAACGGCAAGCCGCTCTGCCTCCCGGCCGACTGGGCGAGGATGCTGGCGTTCGTCTTCCAGAACAACGGCTCGCTCGCGAAGGTTCAGTCCCCCGCGGTCGCAGCAGCGGTGAACTACTACACGGGCTTCTTCAAGAGGGGCCTCGCGGCGACGCCCACCCAGCTCGGAGTCGGCTGGCCGGGTGAGGCGCTGGGCAAGGAGAAGGCAGCCATCATCTTCGAGGGCAACTGGCTGCTCCCGTACATGACGTCGACCTTCCCGCAGGTGGGGTTCGGCGTCGGCCCGATGGTGAAGGGAAAGGTGAACGGCAACCTCGGGTTCACGGTCTCCTACTCGATGGCGAAGGACGCGAAGAACAAGCAGGCCGCCTGGACACTTCTGAGCTGGCTGACCGGCAAGGTCGGCATGTCCAAGTGGATGTCCCTGGGCCTCGCGCTGCCGTCGCGCTCGGACGTGAAGGCGGTTGGCGGCCGTGCGCCGTTCCTTGCCGCCGGGCCGTTCTCACAAGGCTGGGGCTTCCCGAACTTCTCAGCCACCCTCACGATCATGAACAACGATCTGCAGGCGGTGATCGACGGCAACAAGACGACCGCCCAGATGCTGGCCGACGTCAATGCATCGCTGAAGGGTTGAACCACTCTGGAAAGGTCTTCCCGCGCGGCTCGAGCCGCGCGGGGAGGCCTCCACGACGATGACGAGCGCGACCGAGACGATCCCTGCTCCGAGGCGGGGTTCTCTCTTCGGCTCGCGCGTGCGCGAAGCCGGCTGGGGGTACGCGTTCGTGCTGCTCCCGATGGCGGTGTTCGGGCTGTTCTTCATCTACCCGCTCGTCTACGGGATCTACATCAGCTTCTTCGAGTGGGGAATCCTCGGGAAGGCGCCGGGCGCAGTCGCCAGCACGGCGAACTATCACACCCTCTACCACGACCCGGTCTTCCACCGCGCGTTGCGGAACACCTTCGAATTCGCGGTCCTCGTGGTGCCGCTCGAGATGGCGCTGGGGCTCCTGATCGCCCTCGTGATCAACGCGAAGATTCGCGGTCGGACGTTCTTCCGCTCGGCCTTCTACTTCCCGTCGATCGCCTCGTCGATCGCGATCACCACGATCGCGATCTTCATCCTCAACCCCGACGGGCTGCTGAACAGGATCATCGGGAGCAACCAGGCGTGGTTCGGTGACGCGAGCACCGCGCTCTACTCCGTCGTGGGGCTGAACGCCTGGACGACGTCGGGCACCGTCATGCTGTTCTACCTCGCGGCGCTCCAGTCCATCCCGACTGACGTCTACGAGGTGGCGGCGGTAGACGGAACGGGCGCCTGGCGCACCTTCTGGCGGATCACCTTCCCGCTCCTCAAACCGGCCCACTTCTTCGTGCTCGTCGTGTTCGGGATCGGTGCGCTCAAGGTCTTCGACCAGTTCTACCTCGTGTCCCAGGGAACGGGCGGCCCCGAGTACTCGACCCTGAGCGCCGTCTTCTACATCTACCAGGAGGCGTTCAAGAGCGCGAACTTCGGTGTCGGCGCGTCGGCGGGCGTGGTGCTCTTCGTCGCCATCTTCCTGCTCACGCTGATCCAGCGCGCGACGGTCGGACGGGCGGAGATCGGCTGATGCTCCAGACATCGGTCGCAGCGGCCGAACCTCTCGTCCCCCCACGAGCGACCTCGGAGGTCGTTCGCAGGATCGTCCTGTATGTCCTGCTCGTCGTATTCGCCCTCCTGTTCTTCACGCCGTTGGTCTGGACGGTGTCGACGTCGTTCAAGACGCTTCCCGACAGTGCCTATTTCAACCTCATTCCACACCCGTTCACGACCCAGGCCTGGACGAGCGTCTGGAACGACTACGACTTCAAGCGCTACGCCCTGAACAGTCTCTTTCTGGCCGTCGTCGTCACGCTCCTGAACCTCTTCCTCGCGTCGCTCGGCGGCTACGCGTTCGCGCGCCTCCGGTTCCCCGGCCGCGAGGTCCTCTTCGTGCTCGTGCTCGGGACGCTCATGATCCCAGATCAGCTCCGGCTCATCCCGGTGTTCGTGATGCTCACGAACTGGCACCTCATCGGGAACTTCTCGGGCTACATCCTGATCAACCTCGTGACCGCCGTGAACCTCTTCTTCATGCGGCAGTACTTCCTCACGATTCCGCGAGATTTCGAGGAGGCGGCGAAGCTCGACGGCGCGGGCTACTTCAAGACGTACTGGCGCATCATGCTGCCGCTGGCCGGTCCCGCGATCGCGGCGCTCGCGATCCTGCAGTTCCAGGGAACCTGGAACGACTTCTTCTGGCCGCTCATCCTCTTCGGGCAGGGCAGCGAGCACATGTACACGATGCAGCTCGGCCTCGCCCAGCTCACGCTGACCTACCAGACGCAGTGGCCGCAAATGATGGCAGGGAGCATCATGGCGATCGCCCCGATTCTCGTCATCTTCCTGATCTTCCAGCGCTTCTTCATCTCCGGCGTGACGGCCGCGGGGATCAAGGGATGAGACTGCGCAGCGCTATGTCGCTCGCGCTGCGCGACTTCTACGCCAACTCCTGGCGCCTCGTCGCCGTGAATGCAGTGCTCGGTGCGGTGCTGGTGGTAGCGGTGCTCGCGACGCTCGCGGAGCCGCTCGCGATCGTCTTCGTCGTCGCGACGGGGCCTGTCATCGCGGCGCTCGTCCACTGCACCGTGACGCTCGTCCGCACCGGCGATTTCACCCTCGCGGACGCGGTGGAGGGGCTGCGGCGCCACTGGCTGCGGGGTCTCGAGCTCTCCGGCGCCGGAGCTGCCCTCGCAGCCCTGGGCCTCCTCGCGCTTCGCTTCTACACCGGGGCCGCCCTCTGGCCGCTCGCCTTCCTCACGCTCTACCTCCTCGTCCTGCTCGCGATCTTCGGGTTCGTCGTGTGGACGGTCGCGATCGCCGCACCGGATCGCTCGCTCGGGGCGGTCGTGCGCGAGTCCGCCTCGCTCACAGCGGCCCGACCCGGGCAGACGGTCATCCTCGGGCTGGCACTCCTGTTCCTCAACGTCGCCGGGGTCGTGGTTGCGGTCATGCCGTTCCTGACTCTCACCGTCGCGTATACGTTCCTCGTGACAGCGCGCTTTCTCGTCACTCCGGAGGAGGAGGCTGCCTGATGGCAACGATCGCCTATGAGCACGTCACCAAGCGCTTCGACGACGCGGTCGCTGTCGACGATCTGAACATCGACATCACGGACGGCGAATTCCTCGTCCTCGTGGGGCCCTCGGGCTGCGGCAAGACGACAGCACTCCGGATGCTCGCCGGACTCGAGGACGTAACGCAGGGCCGGCTCCTCATCGGCGATCGCGTCGTGAACAACGTCGCACCGGGCAAGCGCAACCTCGCGATGGTCTTTCAGTCGTATGCGCTCTATCCGCACATGACCGTCTACGGGAACCTGGCGTTCAGCCTGAAGAACTTCCACGTGCCGAAAGCGGAGATCGACAGGCGGGTACGTGAGGCGGCTGACATCCTCGAGCTCGGGAGCCTGCTCAAGCGCAAGCCGAAGCAGCTCTCGGGTGGTCAGCGGCAGCGAGTCGCACTCGGCCGCGCGATCGTGCGTGAACCGTCGGCGTTCTTGATGGACGAGCCGCTGTCGAACCTCGACGCGGCGCTGCGGGTACAGACGCGGGCGGAAATCCTCAAGCTCCAGACACGCCTCGAGACGACGACGATCTACGTGACGCACGACCAGGTCGAGGCGATGACCATGGGAGACCGGATCGCGGTGATGAACGAGGGTGTCCTGCAGCAGATCGGGACGCCGGTGGACGTCTACACATCGCCGGCCAACACGTTCGTCGCGACGTTCATCGGATCGCCGTCGATGAACATCCTGCCGTCGGGGATGCTCGATGCCGGTGTCGGCAGCGGTCGGCTCGTCGGGTTCAGGCCCGAGGACGTCGAGCTCGCCAATGGACGTCGCGCCGACTGCGCCGAATGCGATGCGACGGTCGAGGTCGTCCAGTACCTCGGCGACGAGCAGCTCGTGTACCTCAGGCTGCGCGACTCCGAGATCGTTGCGAAGCTGCCCGTCGAGCAGCAGCTCGACCTCGGCACGACGCGCTCGTTCGTCGTTCCCTTCCGGAAGCTGCATCTCTTCGACGCAGAGAGCGGCGTCTCGCTCGGAACGGCCGCCTGAGGGCGATCCCGTCCGCCGCTAGACTCCGCCGGCCGTGGCGAGCACCCCGGAAGCGCTTGCCCATGCCCAGCTCGAGTGGGACACGCCGCTCTACCGCATGGCCGTCGCGCAGTTCGATCAGGCGATTCCGGTCGCAGGCATCCCGGACGACGTCGCCGAGCGTCTCCGCTTCCCCGAGCGGGCGGTCATCGTCTCCATCCCGGTGCGGATGGACGACGGTCGGCGTGTCGTGTTCCCGGGATATCGGGTCCAGCATTCGAGCATCACAGGGCCGACGAAGGGCGGCATCCGCTACGACCCGGGGGTGACGCTCGGCGAGTGCGCGGCGCTCGCGATGTGGATGACGTGGAAGTGCTCGCTCCTTCGCCTTCCCTACGGCGGAGCAAAGGGCGGCGTGCGCTGCGATCCGCGGGCAATGTCGCCGGGCGAGCTCGAGCGTCTCACACGCCGATTCACGTCCGAGCTGCTCCCGGTCATCGGGCCGCAGGAGGACATTGCTGCTCCGGACATGGCCACGAACGAGCAGACGATGGCCTGGATGATGGACACGTACTCGATGCAGCGGGGCTACGCGGTTCCGGAGATCGTGACGGGCAAGCCCATCTCGATCGGGGGCTCGGTCTTCCGGCACGAGGCAACCGGTGCAGGCGTCGTGATGGTGATCTCGCGAGCATGCGACCGTCTCGGCTGGACGCTCGCCGACCAGCGCTGCGTCGTCCAGGGCTTCGGCAACGTCGGTGGAGTCGCGGCCATGGAGCTCCAAGCGTTGGGCGCGACGGTGTCAGCCGTCTCCGACGTCTCGGGTGGGCTGCACTCGGCCGGCGGGCTCGACATCCCCGAGCTCCAGGAGTACGTGCGCGAGCACGGCTCGCTCGAGGGGTGTACCGCCGGGAGCAGGCTCACGAACGAGGAGCTCCTCGAGCTCGACTGCGACATCCTCGTGCTCGCAGCCCGCGAGGATCAGATCACGGCCGACAACGCGCCGCGCCTTCGGACGCGCATGATCGCCGAAGGCGCCAACGGGCCGACCTCGCTCGAGGCCGACGGCATACTCTGGGAGCGCGGGATCCGGGTGCTGCCCGACGTTCTCACCAATGCAGGGGGTGTCACGGTCTCGTACTTCGAATGGGTGCAGGATCTCGGTCGCCTCTTCTGGAACCGAGACGAGATCCGCGCGAAGCTCGCCGAGAAGCTCTCGGACGCATTCGACCGCGTGTGGGACCTGGCCGAGGACCGCAACGTGCCGCTCCGCACGGGCGCGCTCGTCGCAGGAATTCGCGAGGTCTCCGATGCGCTGCAGGCGCGAGGCATCTTCCCGTGAGGAGCCGATGAGCACCGTACGTGACGCGATGGTCTCGAATCCCGGCCAGCTGCCCGCCGACGCCTCGGCGCAGGCGGCGGGGGAGCTGCTACAGCGGCCGGAGGTTCGGGCCGTGTACGTGACCGAGGACGAGCGACTCGTCGGCGTCGTGACCCGTAAGACGCTCGTGCGCGAAGTGATCGCAACGGGTCTCGACCCAGCCTCCACGCGGCTCCGGACGATCGCCGAGGCACCTCACTTCACGATCGGGCCCGACATCCCCCTCGAGGAGGCATTTCGATTCCTGGAGGCAGAGGACGCGGAGCGCGTCCCCGTGGTCGACGAGCACCATCGGCTGATGGGCGTGCTCTCGCGGAGCGTCCTCCAGCGCCGGCTGGCCGAGGACGAGAGCGAGGACGAACCGCTGCCGCCCGCAGCGTAGTGGGATGCGACCGCAACCGCTCCGCGGCTGCGCTTCAGGGATCTCGGCGCCCGGGAGTTCGCGCTAGCGAATTCCGGTCAACAACACGTGTAGGCCCCGGGCGGAGCGGCGCCCTCCTCGGGCTCGGGAAGCTCGGCGGCTGCGAATGCGGCGCCGTGCAGCACGTCGCGCTCCGAAACTTCGATCTCGTCGAGCCCGTACGCCGCCATCACCTCCCGGAGCACCACGATGCCCGCGACGATGACCTCCGCCCGACCGGGCTCGATCCCGGGCGTGACGAGACGTTCAGCCGCGGTCATTGCTGCGAGCCGCGCGAGCTGCGCCTCGACCGAGGCGAGCGAGAGGCGGTGTCCGTGCGTTCGAGCCGGGTCGTACTCGGCGTCGCCGAGATCGAGCGTCGCGAGCGTCGTGACCGTTCCGGCGACGCCGATGGCACTCCTCGCCTCGAGCTCCGGTAGGAGCGAGCGGACGTACGCGCTCGCAGCGGCGAGCTCCGGCTGCGAGGGTGGGTCCGAGCCGAGGAAGCGCTCGGTGACACGGACGCAGCCGACGTCGAGGCTCCTCGAGAACGCGACCTCGCCGCCCTTCGCGAGAACGAGCTCGGTCGATCCGCCGCCGATGTCGACGACGAGGACGTCGTCCAGCGCAGCGCGTCCGGCGGTGACACCGCGGATCATCATGGCTGCCTCCTCGGTGCCCGTGAGCAGGCGGGTCACGAACCCGTAGCTCCACTCGATCTCGCCGAGAAAGGCTTCCCCGTTCTCGGCGTCGCGCGCGGCGCTGGTCGCGATGGCGAGCGTCTGCTCGGCCCCGAGCGCCTCGAGCTCTCGGCGGTACTCCGAGAGGCAGTTCCGCACGCGTGCGATCGGAACAGGGAGAAGCCGTCGTCGGTGGTCCACGCCCTCGCCGAGCCGCGTGATCGTGAGTCTCCGCGAGACCTCCTCGAGGTGCCCGCCTTCGACGTCGGCGACGAGGAGGCGGGTGGAGTTCGTCCCGAGATCGACCGCTGCGACCCGCGTCATCGACTCGGGAGGAAGACCCGCAGCCAGCGCGTGCGTCGCTGTGCCGTTTCGAGCGAGTCGAGAAGCACCTGCAGCCGCGCGCGCGAGATACGGAGGCGCTCGGTCGCCGCCAGCAGGTCCTGGCTCGCGCGCTCCGCCTCGGCGAGCAGCTGCTCCGTGCGGGCCGTCCGCTCCTCGAACAGCGCGAGCTCGCTCGTGATCGACCCGCCCGTTCGCTTGCCCTGCCTCCACAAGGCGACCCCTCGGACGGACACGACGAAGATGCCGACGAGCGAGAGGGTGAGCCCGATCAGGAACGCGGTGAGGACCACGCGGCCAGTCTAGAGGCCTTCTTCAGCATCCCGAACCCCTGCGTGAGTGCGCGACCGCTGTCGGATCCTGGCGGTCCAGCGCCATGGCGCGCGACCGTATCGGCGGCCACTCCGGATCCATGGACTCTCCGATTGGATGCAATACAGTCGCAAATAGGGCATTTGACGGTTCCAAATCGGGTATCTAGGATCCAGAAAGGAACGATTGCACACAATCGAGCTGGGGAGGCAGGAAATGGGCGCTGGCGAGACGAACGGCCGCTGGACGGGAGTGGAGAGGCCCTACACGCACGAGGACGTGGAGCGGATCCGCGGCAGGTTCCGGATCGAGCACACCCTCGCTCGGCTGGGGGCGGAGCGGCTCTGGAAGCTCATGCATACCGAGGAGTACGTCGCCGCGCTCGGCGCGCTCACGGGTGCGCAGGCCGTGCAGATGGTGAAGGCGGGTCTGAAGGCGATCTACCTCTCGGGCTGGCAGGTCGCCGCCGACGCCAACCTCGCCGGCAATACGTATCCCGACCAGAGCCTGTATCCGGCCAACAGCGCGCCGGCACTCGTCAAGCGACTCAACAGCGCCCTGCTCCGCGCCGATCAGATCGACTCGGCCGAGGGAAGGAACGGCACATTCTGGCTCGCGCCGATCGTGGCGGACGCCGAGGCCGGCTTCGGCGGCCCGCTCAACGCGTTCGAGCTCATGAAGGCGTTCATCGAGGCGGGCGCCGCCGGCGTGCACTTCGAGGATCAGCTCTCGTCGGAGAAGAAGTGCGGGCACCTGGGCGGCAAGGTGCTCGTGCCGACGAGCCAGTTCGTGCGGACGCTGGTCTCTGCCCGGCTCGCCGCAGACGTCCTCGACGTGCCGACCGTCCTCGTCGCGCGGACGGACGCGCTCTCGGCCACGCTCCTGACGAGCGATGTCGACGAGCGCGACCGTGAGTTCGTCACGGGCGAGCGGACGTCCGAGGGCTTCTACCGCATCCGGCCCGGGATCGAGGCGCCGATCGCGCGCGCACTCGCGTACGCGCCGTACGCCGACGTCCTCTGGTGCGAGACCTCGACGCCCGATCTCGACGAGGCCGCGCAGTTCGCCGAGGCCGTGCACGCGCAGTTCCCCGGAAAGCTGCTCGCCTACAACTGCTCTCCCTCGTTCAACTGGAAAAAGCACCTCGACGACAAGACGATCGCGTCGTTCCAGGGCGAGCTCGCGGCGATGGGCTACCGCTTCCAGTTCGTGACGCTGGCGGGCTTCCACGCCGTCTGCAACTCGATGTTCGACCTCGCGCGCGGCTATGCCGCAGAGGGAATGAGCGCGTACGTCCGGCTTCAGCAGCACGAGTTCGCCAACGAGGAGTTCGGGTACACGGCGACGCGCCACCAGCGCGAGGTCGGAGCCGGCTACTTCGACGCCGTGCTCGAGGCGGTGAGCGGCGGCGAGAGCTCGACGCTCGCACTGAAGGGCTCGACTGAGGAGGCTCAGTTCCAGGTGGCGGTGTAAGTTGCGCGCCATCGCAACGCCAGTCGTCACCGCTCCCGACGAGGCGGGCGTCCTCACGCCCGAGGCACTCGACCTCGTGGTCGCGCTCGAGCGCGAGTTCGCGGGCCGACGCGAGGAGCTCCTCCTCGCGCGCGCCGAGCGTCAGGCGCGGATCGAGGCGGGCGAGCTCCCCGAGTTCCTGGGCTCGACGAGCTCGATCCGCGACGGCGACTGGCGCGTCGCACCGGTTCCGGCCGACCTCCACGATCGGCGGGTGGAGATCACCGGCCCCGCCGGCGATCGCAAGATGGTCATCAACGCGTTCAACTCGGGCGCCCGCGTCTACATGGCCGACTTCGAGGATGCGAACTCGCCGACCTGGGAGAACGTCGTCGGGGGTCAGCAGAACCTCACGGACGCGATCGAGCGGACGATCTCGCTCGAGCAGGGTGACAAGCGCTATTCGCTGAACGACGAGGTTGCAGTCCTCCTCGTCCGGCCCCGTGGGTGGCATCTCCAGGAGCGCCACGTCGAGGTGGACGGCAGGCACGTCTCCGCCGGGCTCTTCGATTTCGGCGTGTACTTCCACCGCAACGCCGAGCGGCTGCTGGAGCGCGGCTCGGGGCCGTACTTCTACCTCCCGAAGCTCGAGAGCCATCTCGAGGCCCGCCTCTGGAACGACGTCTTCTGCTTCGCGCAGGACCACGTCGGGCTCGCGCGCGGGACGATCAAGGCGACCGTCCTCATCGAGACGATCCTCGCGGCGTTCGAGATGGAGGAGATCCTGTACGAGCTGCGCGAGCACTCGGCGGGGCTCAACGCGGGCCGCTGGGACTACATCTTCTCGGTGATCAAGAAGTTCCGGGATCGGCCCGAGTTCGTGCTCCCGGACCGCGCTCAGGTGACGATGACCGTCCCGTTCATGCGGGCCTACACGGAGCTTCTCGTGAAGACGTGCCACGGACGTGGCGCGCACGCGATCGGCGGCATGGCCGCGTTCATCCCGAGCCGGCGCGACCCGGAGGTCAACGAGATCGCCCTCGTACGCGTCACCGAGGACAAGGCACGCGAGTCCGGCGACGGATTCGACGGCACGTGGGTCGCGCACCCGGATCTCGTGCCCGTCGCGATGGCCGAGTTCGACGCCGTTCTCGGGGATCGCCCGAACCAGCTCGACCGCCTACGCGGCGAGGTCGCGACGCAGGGGTCGGACCTGCTGAACGTCGAGGCAACGCCCGGCGAGATCACGGAGGCGGGGGTGCGCGCGAACGTGTCCGTCGGGATCCGCTACATCGCAGCGTGGCTCCAGGGGGTCGGTGCCGCCGCGATCGACAACCTCATGGAGGATGCCGCCACCGCAGAGATCTCCCGGTCGCAGATCTGGCAGTGGGTTCGGCACGGCCGCGTCGAGCGCGGAGACGTCGAGCAGATCATCGGCGAGGTGATGGCGGAGCTTCCGAACGAGCCCGTCTATCGCGAGGCGGAGGACGTGTTCCGGAAGGTCGCGCTGAGCGACGTCTTCGTCGAGTTCCTCACGCTCACGGCGTACGCCCGTCTGCTCGGAGACGAACGTGTCTGACGGCACCAAGGCTGACGACATCGCTCTGGCACTCGAGGAGGCCATCGTCTCCGGCGAGATCCCGCCCGGGAGCACCCTCCGTCAGGAGCACCTCTCCGAGCAGTTCCAGGTGAGTCGCACACCGGTGCGGGAGGCGCTGCGACGACTGGCCGCGCTCGGGCTCGTCTCCTTCGAGCCGAATCGCGGCGTGCGCGTGCGAACGCTCTCCCTCGACGAGATTCGCGAGGCGTTCATGGTGCGGGCCGAGCTCGAGAGCCTCGCCACCGAGATCGCGACGCCCAAGATGACGGAGGACGACCTCGCCGAGCTGGAGCGTGCCGAGAGGCGGTTCCATCGTGCGACCGAGCGTCTGGTCGAGATGAGTCACGAAGGCCGCCAGGATCTCGAGATCGCGCGCGACTGGCTGCACCTGAACCACGCGTTCCACGACGTCATCTACAGCGCCGCCGACGTCCCGCTCATCGAGCGCATGGCGAAGGCAGCGCGACGCACGTTCCTGGTCAAGCCGGTCTGGGCGACGGGTGCGGATCTCGACGAGCTGTACGTCAAGAACGACCGTCAGCACCGCGCGATCCGCGACGCGATCGCCGCGCGGAGCCCGGAAGGAGCACGCGTTCTCGCCCGCGAGCACGTCCTCTCGTCCGGACGCCTCCTCGAGGCGATCCTCGACAAGGTGTCCGCGCAGTCGCGCGAGCCCTCGTCCGCCGGCCGCCGTCTCTAGATCGCGCATGCCACTCCAGAATCGTGTTACGCCGCTCGGCGAGCTGATCGCGCACCCGGCACGAGGGCTCGTCTACGGCAATCGTGGCTGCCTGCACGACGACTCCGGCCGGATCCGGCGACGGTATGCGGTCAGGCGTTGGATCGCCTGCCGCCTGCAGTTCCGCGGATGGCACCGCGGCCCGCTGCTCCAGCCCGGCAAGTTCACGGAGCTCTTCTTCCTGGACGAGGCGACGGCGTTCGCGGCCGGGCACCGTCCGTGCGCGCTGTGCCGACGCGAGGACTACGTCCGCTTCTGCGAAATCTGGTCGCGGATCCACGGCGAGCCGGTCGGAGCGGATGCGATCGACGGACGGCTACATACCGAGCGGATCGATGCGCGAACGCGGGATCGCCGGCTGCACCGCGCCTCGTTCGACGAGCTCCCTGACGGCGCCTTCGTCCTCGAATCCGACACCGCCTGGCTCGTACTGGGGTCTGAAGTGCTGACGTGGACTCCGGCCGGCTACTTCGAGCGGCGCGCGCGACCGTCCGGCGCCACGGCGCTGGTCACGCCGCCGTCCCTCGTCGAGGTGCTGCGTGCGGGATGGAGTCCGGTCGTGCCGTTCCTCCACCCGTCCGCCCGCGCCTAGCGAGCCAGCGTCACCTTCGACAGCCCGCGAGGGGTGTCGGGGTCGAGACCGCGGGCGCGCGCGAGTGCGGAGGCGAACAGCTGGCCGGGCACGATCGAGAGGAGCGGTGAGAGGAGGGGCGACGGAGTCGGCGGGCTCGCGAGGACGTACTCCGCCCCGGAAATCGCTTCCGCTGCGTTTCCACTCGCGATGATCGTGGCACCGGCCTCGCGTGCTCGCTCGACCGCCTCCACGACCGCCGGCAACGTCGCGTCGTCGGAGGCGATCGCCCATACGGGGAACAACGAGTCGAGCGCGGCGACAGGGCCGTGCGCGAGGTCGGTCGCGGTCAGCGGCTCGGCCGCGACCCGGCACGTCTCGAGGAGCTTCAATGCGATCTCGCGGGCCGTCGCGAACTCCGCCCCGCGGCCGACGACGAACATGCGCCCGGCGTAGGCGAAGGGCATCGCGACGTTCGCGATGAGCCGTTCCACCGAGTCGATCAGAGCTCGCATCGCCTCGGCCGTGGCGCGCACGCCGCCCCCGAACGCGTCGCCCTCTCCTGCGGCATGCGCCGCGAGCAGCCCGAGCGCGGCGACCTGGTTCACATATGTCTTCGTCGCCGCGACGGCCCGCTCGGGGCCGGCCTGGAGAGCGAGCACGGCGTCGGCCTCGGCTGCGAGCTCGGATGTGGGGTCGTTCGTGAACGCAACGACGTACGCTCCGCGGCGCTTCGCCCCGCGTGCGTACTCGACGACGTCCGGCGTGCGGCCGGATTGCGAGAGCGCGAGCGCGGTGCACCCCGACATGTCGAGCTCGGCGCCGTAGTAGACGGTCAGCGAGATGGAGTCGCGGAGCGACGTCCAGCGCGGCAGGAGGCCGAATGCGTAGACGCCGTACGACGCCGCGTTGTCCGACGAGCCGTGACCCACCATGCGGATCGTCGTGGCACCACGCGCCTGCATCTCGTCGGCGACCTTCGCAAACTCGCCCTCGCTGTCGAGGAGTCGGAGCAGAGCGTCGGGCTGCTCGCGTATCTCTTCGAGGAAGCGCGAGCCTGGCTCGCCCGCGGCGGCAGCCGGCTCAGCCGACGACACGAGCACGCCCTTCGACGAGCACGCGCTCGAGCTCGAGTTCCTCGCTCAGCACGACGAGGTCGGCGGGGAGGCCGACGCCGAGGCGTCCGGTCGACGGGAGGCGGAGCACGCGTGCCGGCACGTCCGTCGCCGCGCCGACCGCGTCCTCGAAGGGCACGCCCAGCGAGTGGAGGTTACGAACTGCGTCGATCATCGTGAGCGTGCTGCCTGCAAGCGCACCCGTCGGGCCGCGTGCGATCCCGTCGCGGATCTCCACGTCGAGAGCGCCGAGCCGGTAAGCGCCGTCGTCGAGGCCGGCGCCGGCCACCGAGTCCGTGACGAGCGCGAACCGTCCCTGCGCCGCTTGCCACACCATGGCGGCGGTCACCGGTGCGACGTGGATCCAGTCGAGGATCAGCTGGACGACTACGTCGGGCCGGGCCAGCGCGGCTCCGACGATCCCTGGATCGCGGTGGTGGAACGGGCGCATGGCGTTGAACAGGTGGGTCACGCTCCGCACGCCGAGGTCGAAGGCTTCGTTCGCCTGCTCGGCGCTTGCGTCGCTGTGCCCGCACGAGATCGCGATCTCCCGCTGGAGGAGGCGCTCGATCACGTGCGACGCACCGGGGAGCTCCGGTGCGAGCGTGACGAGCCGGACGGGCCCCGCGTCGAGCAGTCGGTCGAGCAGATCGACGTCCGGGTTCCTCCGTGCGTCGGCGGAGTGGATGCCCAGTCGCAGGGCCGACAGGAACGGCCCTTCGAGGTGCGCGCCCAGGACGCGGGGCCCGTCTCCCCCCGAAGGAACCTCGCGGAGGGCTGCGAGGAGCTGCTCTTCGGGAGACGTGATGAACGTGGGGAGGTATGCGGTAACGCCGGTCTCGAGGAGCGCCTCGCCCGCCTGGCGGTATCCCTCGGTGTCGGCGGACAGGAAGTCGACCCCGGCGAAGCCGTTCACCTGGAGGTCCACGAAGCCCGGCGCAGCGATCCCGCGTCCGTTGGGTGAGGACAGGCCGAAGGCCGCGATCCGGCCGCCCAGGATCTCGATGTCGCCCGGGACGAGCGTGCCGTCGATGAGGGCGGCCTCGACTCCGAGCCTCACGAGGATCCCTCCAGCGCGCGGGCGATGCTCCGCTCGGACGCTTCGAGGCGCGTCCGCGCCGTCGCGGCGTCGACACCCGCGAGGAGCGAGACGATCGCGACGCGGGCGTCGCCGTCGGCGTCGGTGAGAGCGGAGTCGATCTCCGCCTGAGAAGCGCCGGTCGCGGTCGCAACGATCCGGTGCACGCGCTCGGCGAGCTTCTCGTTCGCGGCGGCGACGTCGACCATGAGGTTCCCGTAGGTCTTGCCGAGTCGGATCATCGACACCGTCGAGATCGTGTTGAGCACGAGCTTCTGGGCAGTACCGGCCTTGAGGCGCGTCGACCCCGCGACGAACTCCGGGCCGGTCACGACGACGATCTCGTGCTCGACGAGCGACCCGAGCTCCGAGCCGGTGCTCGACACGACGCATGCCGTGAGCGCGCCTGCCGCGCCGGCGGCCTCGAGCGCTCCGAGCACGTAGGGAGTCGACCCGCTCGCGCTGATGCCCACGACAGCGTCGGCTGCGCCGACCGAGAGGGCTTCGAGGTCGGCCACGCCCGAGTCCCGGTCGTCCTCGGCGGCCGCCTGGACGAACGTGGGCGCTGCCTCTCCGCCGGCGACGAGGGCGACGACCATGCCGGGCGGGGTGGAGAACGTCGCCTCGCACTCGGACGCGTCGAGGACGGCGATGCGCCCGGAGGAGCCGGCGCCCACATAGACGAGCCGGCCGCCTCCACGGAGACGCTCCGTAATCGCGTCGACGGCGCCGGCGATCACGGGTGCTGCCGGTGCGACTGCGCCGGGGACCGTCGCATCGCTCGCGTTCATCGACTCGACGAGGTCGAGCGTCGGCTTGCTCTCGTAGCCGGCGTGCGGATCGCCGCCGGCCTCGGTGATCAGGACGTCCTCGACCATCGCGCGAGTCTACGCCGCTCCTCGGTGGTGGTCAATACCAATTTTGCGGAAATGTGGTATCCATACCGCGCCCCCATGGCAGAGATCGCGCTTCGAAACGTCAGCAAGGTGTACCCCGGGGACGTGGTCGCCATCGACGACGTCTCGCTCGAGATCGGCGACAGTGAGTTCATCGCGCTGGTCGGACCGTCGGGCTGCGGCAAGTCGACTCTCCTTCGCGCGATCGCCGGGCTCGAGGAGGTCACGGCGGGCGAGATCTCGATCGGTGGGCGCGACGTGACCGACCTCGCCCCACGCCATCGAGACATCGCCATGGTGTTCCAGAGCTACGCGCTCTATCCGCACATGACCGTGCGCCAGAACCTCGGCTACGGCCTCAAGGTCCGGCGCATGCCGAAGGCCGAGATCCGAGGGCGGGTCGAGGAGATCGCGGCGCTTCTCGACCTGTCGGATCTGCTCGAGCGCAGGCCGGCGCAGCTCTCGGGAGGACAGCGCCAGCGTGTCGCCATGGGGCGCGCGATCGCCCGGCAGCCGCAGGCGTTCCTCATGGACGAGCCGCTGTCGAATCTCGACGCCAAGCTGCGTGTCGGCATGCGGGCGTCGCTTGCGCAGCTTCATCAGCAGCTGGGTGTCACGACGGTCTATGTCACACACGACCAGGTCGAGGCGATGACGCTGGGACAGCGCGTCGCGGTCATGCGCGACGGTCGTATCCTGCAGGTGGACACGCCGCAGGCCCTCTACGAGCACCCCAAGGATCTCTTCGTCGCCGGGTTCATCGGTTCGCCGGCGATGAACCTCGTCGAGGCGTACGTCGACGGGAGCGACCTCGTCCTCGGCCAGTTTCGCATTCCGCTCGACGCACATCGCAGGCCCGGCGTCGCCGGTGCCGTCATTCTCGGCATTCGCCCGGAGACGTTCGAGGATGCCGCCTTCGCCTCGCCCGAGCTGCCGACCATAGACACCGACGTCGTGGTGCTCGAAGAGCTCGGCTCCGATGCGCACGTGTTCTTCCGGGTCGACACCTCGCGTGTCGCCGCCGGGCTCGACGACGAGGCTGACGAGGCGACGGACCTCGTGACCGACCGCGGTGCGCTCTTGAACGCGCGCGTCGACCCACGCACGGCGGCGCGCGTGGGAGAGCCGGTTCGGCTTGCCCTCGACCCGACGCGGTTCCACTTCTTCGACCACGAGACGGGGACGTCTTTGCTTTCGCCCGATCGCGGAGTCCTGGGCGAGCCGACGGCGTCGGTCGCAAGCTGATCCCTCCTTCCTGGTATTGACCAGTACAGAAGGTCGGTTACGATGCCCCGCGTGACGAAGCAGGCGGAGACGCGAGATCTGGTGCTCGATCTCATCGAGCAGCACGTCGTCGGCGACGCGATTCCATCCGAACGTCAGCTGAGCGCGGACTTCGGAGTCTCGCGGCTCACCGTAAGGGCGGCTCTCGACGATCTCGTGCGCGAGGGCTACCTCGTCCGCCGGCACGGCTCGGGCACGTTCGTGAGCGAGCCGAAGATCGCGCAGGAGCTCACGATGACCTCGTTCACCGACGACATGCGAAGTCGCGGACTGCTTCCCGCGAGCGAGACGCTCGATCTGCGGACAGTGCCGGCCGGCGCACGCCTGGGTCGCCTCCTCCACGTGTCGCCCTCGGAGTCGGTTCTCGTTGCCGAACGGCTCAGGCTTGCCGACGGCGAGAGCATGGCGATCGAGACCGTGCACATCCGCGCCTCGCAGGTCCCAGGGCTCACTGCCCGCGACCTCGAGGAGCGCTCGTTCTACGAGCTCCTGCGTGACCGCTACGGGATCGTGGTCGTCGGAGGCGAACAGACGATCGAGCCCACGGTCACCGACGAGGACGAGTCGCGCGCGCTCGGCGTCCCGCTGCACTCGCCGGCGTTCCGCTTCGAGCGCGTGACGCATTCGCAGGAAGGTGAGATCGTCGAGTTCGTCGAGTCGATCTACCGGGGCGACCGCTACCGCCTCATCACCACGCTCTCGATCCCTCATGAGCGCAGGCGGGTGCGCGCGGATGGCGACGACGGACGGCGTTCGCCGGCTCGTGGCGCGCGTGGTTAGTACCAACTGCGCCCCGCGTCGAATTCCTGATCCTTCCCTCTGAGCAGGTCTTTACATCGCGACTCGTGATGAATTGGGGCTTGACAGTGGCCCGAAGATGTGGAAGCCTCCGGCGCGTGGCAGATTGGTACAAACCACTTGGGTGCTCCGACCTGGCACTGCCACATCTCACTCCACGGTCTGACCGAGCGCCCAGATGCCGCGGGAGATGCGAATGAACGTACGTATTTTCGCCGCAGCTGCGCTCGTTGCCGCACTTTCGATCGTGGCTGTCGGTGTCTCTGGCGCGTCGGGTGGGAGTGCCGCAAACACCCTGACGGTCTGGCTCCAGGTCGACGCCCAGTCTGGCTGGCCTGAGGTCGTTGCCGCCGCCAACGCGCAGTTCAAGGCTCAGAACCCTGGATGGAACGTCGACGTCCAGTATCAGACGTGGGGCACCCACCTCGCGAAGTTCGACGCGACCCTGGCGGGCGGCAACTCGCCGGACGTCATCGAGATGGGGAACACGGAGATGACGAAGTACATGGCCGCGGGAGCGTTCCAGGATCTGGGCGGGCTCTCGTTCCCGAACCAGAGCACGTGGCTCCAGGGTCTAGCAGCGTCGGGCCGCTACGGCGGGAAGCTCTACGGCGTGCCGTACTACGCGGGCTCGCGCGTCGTCACCTATCGCACGGACCTGTTCAAGCAAGTCAACGCGAAGATTCCGCAGAGCCAGAACGAGTTCATCGCCATCGCCAAGAAGATCGGCGCGAAGAACACAGCCAAGACGTTCTCGCCGGTCTACATCGCGGGCACCGACTGGTACGTCGCGATGAGCTTCGTCGCCGACTACGGCGGGAAGATCGCGATCACGCGCAAGGGCAAGTGGGTCGGCACGCTCGACAAGCCTGCCGCGCTCGCCGGTCTCGCCGCCTACAAGCGGTTCTTCGATGCGACCTCGCGCGCTCCGGCCGGCTCGAACGAGGGGACTCCGCCCCCGTATGACGTCATGGCGCATGGAAACGCGGCGTCGACCTACGGAGCGGGTTGGTTCACCTGCTGCGTCGGCGACTACAAGAGCAAGGTCGCGCAGTTCGTGATGCCGAGCCACACCAAGGGTCAGCCCATCCCGGGCTTCCTCGGCGGCTCCGACCTCGCTGTCCCCGTCGGCGGCAACAAGGCCGCGGCCGCTGCGTGGATCAGCGCCTTCACAGACAACGCGTCCATGACCGCGCTCCGCGCGAAGGGGAACATCCCGAACACGACGAGCCTGCTCGGCGCCAGCGTCAACGAGCGCGCTGCGCGCAGGAGCTGGTTCGTCCCGCAGTCGAAGAACTGGGTCAACGTGGAGAACGGGAACGTCCTCCGCACCATGCTGCAGCGGATTCTGAGCGGTCGGTCCTCGATCAAGGATGCCGCGTCCGTTGCGAGCGACAACATCACCTACACCCTGAATCAGTAAGGTCGAACAGGAATGACGGTCGCCGCCGAGGCCACTGCCCACCGGTCTCGGCGGCGACCGCGTCTCAAGCGGATCGCCCAGGCATCCGTCCCGTACCTGCTGATCCTTCCGGTGATCGTCGTGATCACCGCGATTCTCGGGTACCCGCTCTACAAGCTCGTCACGCTCTCGTTCCAGCAGTACGGGCTGGCCGAGCTGATCCAGAGGAAGGGCGTCTGGATCGGCTTCGACAACTACTCGTCCGTGCTCCACGACCAGGTGTTCTGGCGCGTGTTGCTCCGCACGGTGATCTTCACCGCCGCCAATGTCGCGCTCACGATCGGCCTCGGGACGCTCATCGCGTTCCTGCTGATCCGCGTCTCCGCCTGGGTGCGGATCCTGCTGACGGCGGGGCTCGTCCTGGTCTGGTCGATGCCCGCGGTCGTCGCGGTGCAGGTGTGGAATTGGATGACGAACTTCGAGAACGGGATCCTCAACCACGTTCTGACCGAGCTCCACGTCGGCGACTACACGGGGCACGACTGGTACGGGACGACGTTCTCGAAGCTCGCGATGGTGACGCTCCTCATCGTCTGGGGCGCGATCCCGTTCGTGACGATCACGGTGTACGCCGGGCTCGCGCAGGTGCCGAGGGAGCTCGTGGAGGCGGCGGAGATCGACGGCGCCGGTCCGGTTCGCGTGTTCCGTGACGTGACCTTCCCCGTCCTGAAGCCGATCTTCCTCATCCTCACGAGCCTCTCGATCATCTGGGACTTCGGCGTCTTCACGCAGCCGTACCTGCTCATCGGCGCCTCGGCGGTGGACACGTCGAACTACCTCATGGGCGTGTATGTCTTCATCGAGGGCTATTCGCACTCCGACTTCGGACGCGGTGCAGCGATCTCGCTCCTCATGCTCCTCATCGTCGCGGCGATGAGCGTGTTCTACGTTCGCCGGATGGTGAAGATGGGTGAGGCTCGGTGACGTCGGCAACCGAGGTCATGACGGCGCGGGCCGCAGTTGCGCCTCGCGCTGCGACGATCCGGCGCCAGCGCCGGCGGCGGCTCCGCCGTGCGGCCTGGAATCTCGTGGGTCTCGTCGTCTGCTTCGTGCTCGTCTTCCCGGTGTTCTGGATGATCTCGACGGCCTTCAAGCCGGACGACGAAATCAACTCGTCCTCGCCGACGTGGTTCTCGACCCACCCGACGCTGCAGCACTTCCGGGATGCGATGGCTCGTCCCTACTTCTGGGACGTCGTGAAGAACAGCCTGATCGTCGTCGGTGCGGTGGTCGTCCTCTCGATGGTCGTCGCGTTCCTCGCCGCCGTGGCGCTGGCGAAGTACCGCTTCACGGGCAACAAGCTGTTCGTCGTACTCGTGATCGGGATCCTCATGCTCCCGCAGGCCGGGCTCGTGATCCCGCTCTACGTCGTCCTCGCCAAGTACCACCTGACGAACCACCTGCTCGGCCTCGTCTTGACCCACCTCGTGATCCTGTTGCCGTTCGCGGTCTGGACGCTGCGGGGCTTCATCCTGGGCATCCCCAAGGAGCTCGAGGAGGCGGCGATGGTCGACGGCTCGAGTAGGCTCGGCGCGTTCACGCGCATCCTGCTGCCGCTCGTCGCCCCTGGACTCGTGGCGACCTCCGTCTTCGTCTTCATCACGAGCTGGAACGAGTACATCTTCGCCAACGTCATCCTCACCGACCAGGGGAACCAGACGCTCACGGTCTGGCTCTCGTACTTCTACGGGACGAGCCGTGCGACCGACTGGGGCGGCCTCATGGCGGCATCGACGCTGACCGCGATCCCGGTCGTCATCTTCTTCCTCCTCGTCCAGCGGAAGATCGCCTTCGGCCTCACCGCCGGCGCCGTCAAGGCTTGAGCCTCAAGTGAGCGACCTCGCACGGCTGGCGGCGAGCTGCATCCTCCCGGGCTTCGCAGGGCCGACAGCCCCGGACTGGGTCCGGCGGCGCATCTCGGAAGGGTTCGGTGGCGTCGTCCTCTACGCCTGGAACGTGGAGTCGCGCGAACAGCTCGCATCGCTGACCGACGATCTCCGAGCGGAGCGTTCCGACCTGATCGTCGCCGTCGACGAGGAGGGCGGCGACGTCACGCGCCTCGAGGCCGCGCGTGGGAGCTCCTATCCCGGGAACGGCGCGCTGGGCGTGGTCGACGACGTCGAGCTGACCCGGCGGGTCGCCGGCTCGATGGGGACCGAGCTCGCCGGCGTCGGCGTGAACCTCGACTTCGCCCCGGTGGCGGACGTCAACACGAACCCACAGAACCCCGTCATCGGGATCCGTTCGTTCGGCCCGGAGCCCGAGCTCGTCGCCCGACACGTCGCCGCGTTCGTGCGCGGTCTTCAAAGTGCGGGCGTCGCGGCTTGCGCGAAGCACTTTCCCGGCCACGGCGACACGTCGCTGGACTCCCACCTCGCGCTGCCGTCCGTCGACGCGCTCGACGAGCGCGCGCTCGTACCGTTCCGCGCGGCGATCGATGCCGGCGTGCTCTCGGTCATGACCGCGCACATCGTCGTCGGGTCGCTCGGCGACGTTCCGGCCACCATGAGTCGCGAGCTCCTCACCGACCTGCTTCGGACCGAGCTCGGATTCGAGGGTTTGCTCGTGACGGATGCGCTCGAGATGAAGGCGATCAGCGACACGGTCGGCATCGAGGAGGGGGCGGTGCGCGCGATCGCGGCAGGTGCCGACGCGCTCTGCCTCGGGCACGACCTCTTCGACGACGCGGTCGTCTCGGTGCGCGATGCGCTCGTCGAGGCGGTTCGCTCGCGCAGGCTGGCGGAGGAGCAGCTCGCGTCCGCAGTGTCGCGCGTCGCCGAGGTGGCCGGTCGCGCCAAGATGAACGGCGGCGTCGCCCCCGATCCCGGAGCCGGACGCGAAGCCGCGCGGCGGGCTCTGCGGGTCGAGGGCGACATCGGTCTCGACGGGCCACTCCTCGTCGTGGAGCTCGAGCCCGAGGTCGGAATGGCCGCCGGTCGTCTGTCGCAGCTGCCTGGCGAGTGGTTCAGGGCGGCTGTGGGCGACGCCGAAGTCAAGAGGTTCGACGCCGAGACCTTCGACCCGGACGTCGAGCTCGGCGATCGCCGTCTCGTCGTCATCGCGCGCGACGTGCATCGTCACGCATGGGAGCGAGACGCGATCGAGGCGCTGACCGCTCGCGTCGTCGACGCCGTGGTCGTGGAGATCGGCCTTCCGTATTGGCGCCCGGAGCTAGCGGCGACCTACGTCGCGACGTACGGAGCGGCCCGCGTGAACGTGGAGGCGGCCGCCGAGGCGCTATACTCCGGCCCGCGACGCGGGGTGGAGCAGTCAGGTAGCTCGCCGGGCTCATAACCCGGAGGTCGCGGGTTCAAATCCCGCCCCCGCTACTGGAAAAGCCCCGGAAACGGGGCTTTTTCGTTCTCACGGCGCGATCAGCCGGCAGAACTTTTGCCCAACTTTTGCCTTGACGGATGCGATGCCGGCCCAAATCAGGGGTCATGCGAGTTGCTTCAAGCGAGAGCACGCTCCCACATGAAAGCGGATGCCCTCTTGAAACCCGCCTGACGGGGCGAGGCCGCCGAGCTCGAGGCCGGGCGGTAGCGGCTGGCATCCGGAGATCCGGACGCCAGCCAGCCGGCCACACTCGAACTACGGGTTTCGATACTGGACGACTAACCCTTCGCGTACTGGCTGTAGCCGCCAAAGTCGACGGCAATGCACGGCTCGTCGCCTACGACCCACGCATCGTGCCCAAGGGCGATCGAGACGACGTCGCCGGGGCCTATCTCGCCCTCTGTCCCGTCGTCCATACGGACGCCCATGCGCCCCGAGATGCAGTACATGAGATGAGGAGCCTGGCAGCTATCGGTCTTGGCGATCTGCTTCAGTCGTTCGACCACTTCCAGCCAGGCTCGAAGGTTCCGTACAGGACCGGGTGACCGGCAAGGTCGATGACGTCAGCGTGTCCGTTGGCGGCAAACTGCCGAACTTCTTCAGGCGAGCCTACGTTCTTGATCGTGAGGCTTCCCATGTGTTCCTCCACTTCCACAAGCACCCCTGCGAATGGGAGTGCACCACGGCAACGATACGACAGACCATCGGGGCACGCAGAGCAGCGGGTTGGCGTGGCGCAAGGCCGCTCGAACCCGAATCAGGCTCAAGAGACATTCCCGCACACTCGCGCACGCCGCTCAGGCCTTCCTTGGGCTGTCTAGGTCGCCGCTAAGGGCGACGACGTATCGGTTGCTCGTCGGATCGACCAGACGGCAACGCCGAGGGTCCACAGCATCATGACTACAACCCAGATGCGCTGCTCCGTGCCGGGCGAGTCCCCGGAGACGAGAGCGAACGTGACGACTGTCGCCCCGCGGCCAGGAGTGAGGCGATGCCACCTGCTCGCCGTCCTCGTCGAAGCGACGCGATTCCAAATGCGGTCATCGCGACGACGAGGAGTAACGTCGAACCGATCACCGCGCCTTCGTGAATGTACCCGCGCGTGTTCTCGAGATCGGTGCTCTGCCGGTTGCCCACTCCGCAAAACGCAGCGCCTTCTATGCATCTCATCCGCGCAAACGAGGCGATGATGTACCCAACACCTGCAAGGAGTAGCGCAATAGCGGCTGTGCGTGAGAACGGCCTGACAAGGGCCGACGTCAGCGCGAATGCAAAGCCAACAGAGCCGAGCGCAAGCATCCCATGCATGGCCGCTCGGCCCCGACCGACGCCAGCGCACTGATGTAGTCGCGGCTGTGTGAGTAGCTCGGGTTGACGAGCCGGCAACGATCATGGCCACCCAAAAGAAGGCAAGGAGCAGCACGACGCCGATGGCAGCTGTCCTGGGGGCCATCTGCCGGTAAAGAGAACACGCTACGAAAGGAAATGCAAGCTCGCGGCCTGCCACTCCCCGCGCGCAATCTGCATTCCCGTCAAGAGACGGTAAGACTCGTCGGGTTGGTCTGTCTGGGACCGTCGCCAGCCTGGTTGTCGCCGTGCCGCGTGTGACTCGTCAAGAGACTGGCCGCTGTGTGCGTGCCTTGGGAATGATCCGTCTGCGTGTGCGCGGCGGCGCCGGTCTGGCGCCCGCTGCTGGCTTGATCAGGAGCTTGTCCGCCGTCTTGGCGTGACTAATTACCGTCCTGCCGCCGCGGTTTCCCTTGCATCAGACCGGCACCACCGGACCCTACGAACGAAGCCGGAGGATCGAGTCTGATGCTTGCAGATGAGCTGGACTACGTGCTCGGCGTCGACACCCACCGCGACGAGCACATCCTCGCGATCGCTGACGGCGACGGCGGCTCGGTTGTTGCCGGCAGGCGGTACCCGCGAACGCACGCGGCTATCGCGAACGCTTCGCGTCGCCGCCCAGCACGCGCCCGGCAGACGCGCATGGGCGATCGAGGGAACGGGCAGCTATGGCGCCGGCCTTGCCCGCTTCCTCGCCGGCCGCGGCGAGACGGTGCTGGAAGTCAGCCGCACGCCAAGAGCCGAGCGCCGACTGCGCGGCAAAGATGACACGCTCGACGCAACCCGCACGGCCCGAGCAGCACTCGCCGCGGACACGCTCGCGCTGCCGCGAGCAGGCGAGCGGCGGGAGGCGCTGCGGCTGTTGCTCGTCGCGCGGCGCAGCGCCGTCGACGTCCGCCGCGAAGCGCTCACACAGCTCCGCGCTGTGATCGTCACCGCGCCGGACCGCTCCGCCAGGAGCTGCGCGGACTGCCACTCGCGAAGCTGCTCCACCGCTGCAGCCGCCTGCGCCGCACGTCAAGCCGGCAGCCCGACGAGCTCGCAACGCGGCTTGTGCTGCGCAGCCTCGCCCACCGCATCGAAGCCGCAACGCTCGAAGCAGACGAACTCGAGCGCGAACTCCTCAGCCACGTCCGCGTCCTCGCTCCGTCACTGCTCGATGAGCCGGGCGTCGGACCAATCGTCGCCGCGCAACTGATCATCGCCTGGTCACACCGCGGCCGGCTCCGCTCCGAAGCCTGCTTCGCCCGCCTCGCCGGCGTCGCCCCGATCCCCGCCTCCAGCGGCCAAACAAACGGCACCGGCTCAGCCGCGGCGGTGACCGACAACTCAATCGCGCCCTCCACACGATCGCCCTCCACCGCCGCCAGCACGACGCCGCCACCCGCGACTACATCGGAAGACGGATCGCCGAGGGCAAGACCCACCGCGACGCCACCCGCCTCCTCAAGCGCTACCTCGCCCGCCACCTCTACCGACTACTCCAACACCAAGAGCCGCCGCTCGCTTGACAAGTCATAGGAGCATCATTCCCGCACACTCGGGCACCACAGGTTGCTATCGCCTGCGGGAACAAGAAATGCCCACCCTGCGGTGACACGCAGCGGTCGAGGACCGGCTAGCCTACCTGTCCTCTTGACGGGAGTGACCACGTGAAGACCACCACCGTCGAAACCGCGGAGCGCGGCCGATCGCCCCTGGGAGCTCGTATCCGTTTCCTCATGGACGGACCGCACGGCAACATGATCCACTCGACCGTGCCGCCAGGGATGGTTGGCCGCGCCTGCCACTTCCGGACCATCGACGAGTATTGGTACGTCCTCTCGGGCGAGGGAGAGATCTGGCGCAGCGCGCCGGACGGCCATGAGAGCATCACCCGGCTCATCCCCGGCGTGTGTGTCGACATCCCGCTCGGCACGGCCTTTCAGTACCGCTGCACCGGGACCGTGCCCTTGTCTTCACCTGCACGGCCCTGCCGCCGTGGCCGGGCGACGACGAGGCCGTGATCGTGGACGGGCCTTGGGTACCCCGTGTAGACCCGGAGCCCGAGGCCCAGCACTCGGATTAGCCTTTCAGCCCGCGTGACCGGCCGGCCCCGAGGGCTCAGGTCATTCCCTAGCGCTGGCTTACACCGGCTTTCCATGATGGCCTCGTTCGACGGTCGGAGCTAGCCAGGAAGGGGGGGGGGTCGGGGTGCAGCTTCGGTCACCGCGGCAGCGGGTTCGGGCCCGTGGCGGTGACCAGCCGCTGTGGCACCCAGTCGTCGACGTGGCCGAAGCCCTCGAAGCGCCCTTCCTCGTCCTCGACGACGTCGAAGAATGAGCGACGGTAGAACTTCACGTGGGTGAAGTCTTCGAACAACACGTAGATCGGCTCGACATTGGGACTCTGGAACTGCTGCCCAGTCAGCGCGGCCCGATGCACTCGAGAGAACTCGTCGACTCCTCACCGACGACGACGCCGAGGTGCTCGAGGCCCATCCGGTAGACGCGCTGGTGAACGGGCGGGATGAGCTCGATGTGCGATACCGGAGTCCCGTCGAGGACATCGAGCGGCTCGGCGAGCACGAGCAAGGAGATCGGACGCCCGTTCCAGACGCTCTCGCGGTTCGTCTTCGCATGGCGCTCGAGAAGTGTCCGCTGATGGACATACAGCTCCCAGTCGGCGACTCGGACGGCGAGATGGCTGAGCCGATACGGCGTGATGTCGATCCCGCGGGCATCGAGACGGTCGCGCTGCATCGCCGCGAAGGCCCGATAGTCCCCGATGATCTCGGCGATCGGATCAGTCGTCGCCACGTCCTCGCCATCGTACGACAGTCAGGTAGCCGGCTCTGGAAGCGCGACGCTCCTGAGGGGAGCGCTCGGCCCCGGCATCGGATCCAGTCGTACTCGTCAAGGAACATTCCCGCACGCTGGGGACAGGCGGGAGCGCCCTCTCGTTCCAGCGCTACGCGATCTCGACCACGATCGTCGTGATCCCGAGCGCCATCTGGCAATGGGGCAAACTGTGCCGGCGCTGCGGTCACAATCCGGCGGAAATTGTCATATAAGCGGCATGCAGAACAAGAAGCACCGCTCGGACACCGAGCTCCTAGTCGCGGCGCGCACAAGCTCCGAGCCGTTCGCGGTCTTCTACGAGCGGCACTTCGCCTCAGTGCTCGCTTTCTTTCGCCGGCGCGTCCCCGGGCCCGAGGAAGCGTTCGATCTTGCTGCAGAGACCTTTGCAGCCGCACTCGCGTCCCTGTCTCGCTTTGAGCCGGGACCAGCGCCGCCGCAGGCATGGTTGTTTGCGATCGCGCGCCACAAGTTGAGCGAGGCCCGGCGCAGCGGTTGTATTCAGGACGAAGCGCGGCGGGCGCTCTCGATGCAGCCGATCCAGTTGGATGACGAGGCGATCGAGATGCTCGAGACGACGGCAGAGACTCCGGCGATCGAGTCCCCGAGACGCTCGCTCCCGAGCAGCGCGAGGCGGTCAAGGCTCACCACCTCGAGGAGCGCGACTACGCGGAAATCGCAGCCGAGGTTCGCTGCTCAGAGAGTGTCATTCGCAAGCGCGTGAGCCGGGGAGTCCGGCTGCGCTCCATACCCAACTTCAGCAAGGAGAGAGCTGATGACTGATCCAGTCAATGATTTGAAGCGAGAGCTTCTAGCCGCTGCTGAGCGCCAGCAGCCCCATGCGGCTCTCGGTAGCGCAGGCGAGGCCAAGAAGAGCCGCCCCCGATGGCTCAAGCCCTCCCATGTGGGGCACGGCCGTCGTCGCCTCATCGCACTCGCTGCGGCGGCGTTGGTCGTCGTAAGTGGGAGCCGCCTCCGCGTTCGGCACCGCGCACATCCTCTCCGACGGCAGGGCGTCGAGAACCGTGGACGGCGTCCGCTTCTCGTTCAGCCCGCGGGGCTGGGCTCCCGGCCCGGGCCGCATCAGGGGCACGTCGCGCCCCAGCGTCTTCATCAGCAAGAGCACAAGTGACGGCCAGGCGGCAGAGGCCATTCTCTTCTGGGCGGGCTTCCACGGTGGCGACGC
>CAVVDE010000004.1:0-356992 GCA_963746975.1 uncultured Gaiellaceae bacterium | reverse complement strand
GCTCGTCGTCGAGCAGGCGTCGGCCGGTGCGATACACCTCGAGGGCCTGCGCCTGTCGCCCGGACCGGTAGAGGGCGACCATCAGCTGCCCACGCAGATGCTCGCGGAGCGGGTGCTCGCGAACGAGCCCTTCGAGCTCGGGAACGAGCTGCACGTGACGCCCGAGTGCGAGATCGGCGTCGATGCGCTGCTCGAGCGCGGCCAGCCGTTGCTCCTCGAGCCGGAGGCCCGCGGCGCGCGCAAACGGCGCGTCGAGCTCGGCGAGAGGAGGCCCGCGCCACAGCGCAAGCGCCTCCCTCAGCAGGTCGGACGCTTCCGCCGGCGGCGCACTCCCCGCCCCGGACACGGACCGCTCGAAGCGCTCGAGGTCGAGCTCGCCGTCCCGAACCCGGATCAGGTACCCGGGTGACTGGGTGGCGATCACATCTCGCCCGAGGACCTTGCGCAGCTGCGACACGTGAACCTGGATCGCGGTCGCCGCGGTGTCCGGCGGCTGGTCGCCCCACAGCTCGTCGATGAGCCGGTCGCGAGACACCACCTGGTTCGGATGGAGAAGGAGGAACGCGAGGAGGCTCCGCTGCTTCGAGCCCCCGAGCTTCACGGCGTGGCCCCCGTCCACGACCTGGAGCGGCCCGAGGATGTGGAACTCCATGCGCTCTCGGCCTCCTTTAGCGGGACCTTAGGACCGATACCAGGAGTCTTTTAGTGCTTCGGGGTCTCCTGTGCAAAGACCGCATGAGGCGGTCGAGACCGAAGGGAGACACGATGAACCTCCTCCGTACCATCTTCTTCGTCACTGCCGTGGCCGTGGCAATCGCCGTCGCGCCGGTTGCTCTGGCCGGCACTCCGACCCCCGCCGAGTTGAAGGCGCTCGAGATTCGTGGCCAGGCGCTCAACGAGCGCTGCGACAACCCGGCGCTCTCACGCGAGGTCTTCCGGGCGCTGTGCGGCGACGCCGGTGCGCAGAGTCAGCCGACTCGGGCCGAGCTGAACGCGCTCGAGCTGCGTGGGCAGGCGCTCAACCATCTGTGCGACGGCAGGAACGTCGTCTCGGTGAGCGGCTACCGCGCCGTCTGCGGCGGGGGCACACGGCTCGTCACGCTGGCGACGCCCGGGGCTCCGGGCAGGAGCGGGTTCGACTGGAACGACTTCGGCATCGGCGCCGGGGCGATGCTCGGCCTGGTTCTGCTCTCAGGTGGCATTGCAGCCGCCTTCCACTACGGCCGCAGAAGCAGTGTGCGGCCGCAGACCGTCGCGTAGCTGCAGCTCCTCGAGATACCGGCCGGGGCGCTCCCTCCTTACCGCCCCGGCCGGTCCCGGGGCACTTCTTCCTCGCACCCGTCTCTAATGGATCCGTCTCGAATGAAACTCCGCTGCTGCTGGAAGAGGGGGGCGACGTTGCGTTGAGGGGAATCGAGTACGACCTCACCGTGGACACATCGCATCACTCGCCCGAGGAGTGCCTCCGTTCCATCCTTGCAGCACTTGTGCGGTGAGCTCGCTCAAGGGACATTCCCGCACGCTGGCGTATGGCGGTGAGCGGTTCCCGGACGCTGTTCGTGTGCGGGGCGCGCGGCCGTGTGACTTGATGATCGGAGCGCCAGGTCAGAAGAGTGTCGGGCGCTCAGGTGGTGGCACGACGCCGCCAGCAGCGGGAACACCTGCCTCATCGAGAAGACCTCTGAGGATCGTGGCGCTACGAGGCGCGAAGTCGTCGCGGTTGTTGTTGAACAGCGCGTACACCTCGTCCGCCTCGTCGGCGAGCCGCCCGAGCTTCTCGACCCACTCCTCGAGCTCGTCCTCGCCGTACATCCAGTCGAACCGCTCGGACGACTTCTCCGACTTGATGTTCCACGTCTTCTCGTTCCGCCCGTGGAAGCGGACGTACGCGACTGGATGCGTGGCGGCGGCGTGTCGCGCAACGACGTTCGACGCGCGGGTCATCGGCGTGTCGACCGAGACGTACGCGAGGCCGTTCCGCTCGAGAAACGCGAGCGTGCCAGCCCGCTCCTCGGGCTCCATCCACGACCTGTGCCGGAACTCGACGAGCGGCACGAGCGGCTCGACGCGCGGGCGAACCCGCTCGAGCTCGGCAAGCGCCTCCGGTGACTTCACGAAGCGCGGGTGGTACTGCAGGAGGATCCCTCGGAGCTTCCCGGAGAGCTCGAGTGGCGCGATCGAGGCACGGAAGCCCGCAAACGCCTCGTCGGTCGGCTCGCCCTCGTGCAACGTCATCGTCTTGTGCGCCTTCACGTGGAAGACGAACTCCGGGGGGGTCCGCTGCGCCCAGCGGCCGGTCACGGCCGGGTCCGGGAGGTGGTAGTAGGGCGAGTCGACCTCGACCGTGTCGAACCGCTCCGCGTAGTACGCGAGCCGCGCCTTCGACGTCGAGACACCGCGCGGGTACCAGGTCTTGACGAGCCCCTCGTCGGCGAAGCTGCAGGTACCGAGCCGGACGGTTGCGGGCATGCAGGCAACATAGAGCCCTTGCGACCTAACCGAAGGCGGGTGTAAGCCTCGCGCCATGGAGAGCCGGAGCGCACGCGTCGTCGTCACGGGTCCGGACGCGGTCCCGCTCGCGACCGTCGCTCTGTCCGGCGACCGTGTGACGGTAGGGCGTCTTCCCGAGCTCAACGACATCCCCCTGCAGCCCGATCCGGAGCTCTACGTCTCGCGGGCGGCGCACTGCACGCTCGAGTGGGACGGCGATCGCTGGATGCTCGTGGACGGTGGAAGCGTCAACGGGACGTATGTGCGTCGCGGGAAGGCTCTGGATCGCGTGGAGGGCAGCGTCCCCCTGCGAGACGGCGACGTGGTGTGCATCCTGGCGGCGGTCGGCGAGGATGGAGTGCGGGGCTACTTCGAGCTGTCGTATCGACAACTCGCCGATGGTCAGGCGACACGTGCGGCGCCCGTTTCGAGGATGCGCGACACTGCCGGGTGTCTGGTCTACGAGACCGACGCGGCACGTCTGGTGCTCGTTCGGGGAAACACCCGGGACGAGATCCACCTCCGTCCACAGGGTCATCGGCTCGTCCGCCACATGGCCGAGCGAAACGGCGGGGCCGGCGACACGCCGGTGCTCTGCGCGCACGACGAGCTGATGCACGCCGTCTGGGAGGACGAGCCGATGCATACGAGGCTCGAGCTGGCCAGGCTGGTCTGGGAGCTCCGGCGCGAGCTCCGACGATTCGACGCCGAGGATCTCGTCGAGAGCGAGCGGGGCCGCGGATATCGGATCAGGACGTGTTCCCGCAGCTGACGGGAACGGCCGTCTAGCGATGCCGGCACGCGGCATGCCCGGACTCGGGGACGCGCTCGGGGGCTACACGCTCGAGTCGCTGCTCGGCCGCGGCGGGATGGGCTCCGTCTACCTCGCCACGCACGACCGCCTCGGCCGGAAGGTCGCGTTGAAGGTGATCGCAGCCGAACTCGCGCACGACGATGAGTTCCGCGCGCGTTTCCTCCGCGAGGCGCAGCTCGCGGCGTTGCTCGACCACCCGAACGTCATCCCCATCTACGACGCAGGGGACGCTGAAGGCGTCCTCTTTCTCGCAATGCGCTACGTCCCCGGTTCCAGCTTGCACCAGCTCCTGGGAGAACGTGGGGTCCTGTCCGCTGACGAGACCGTTCGCATCGCCGAGCAGGTAGGCGGCGCTCTCGACGCAGCTCACGCCGCCGGCCTCGTCCATCGCGACGTGAAGCCGGCGAACATCCTCCTCGCGGAGGCCGATGGCTCCGTTTATCTGTGCGATTTCGGCCTCGCGAAGCGGATGAGCTCGCCGGGCACGACACGCACGGGATTCTTCCTGGGGACCGCCGACTACTGCGCGCCCGAGCAGATCGAGGGCGGTGAGGTCGACGCCCGCGCGGACGTGTACTCCCTTGGAGGCGTCGTCTTCAATTGCCTCACCGGGCGGCCGCCGTTCGCACGGGAGTCGGAGTTCGCTGTGCTCCAGGCTCATCTCGCGGATCCTGCGCCACCCGTCTCCGAGCTCCGCCCGGAGCTTCCCCGTCAGGTCGACCCCGTCGTGGCCACCGCGCTCGCGAAGAGCCCCGGCGACCGGTATCCGAGCGCCGGTCGGTTCGTCGAGGCTCTTCGCACGGCGCTCGGCGGCCGGTCGGACGCCCCGGCCACGAGAACGGCTCCTCCTCCACCACCGGACGTTCAAGCTGCGCCGACGCAGGTGCGAGCGACCGATGTCCTGCCCCAGTCGCCACGACGGGGATACGGATTCGTGCGCTGGATCGCGGTCGTGGCACTCGCGGCGCTGCTGGTGGTGGTCGTCGCGATCGCACTGTTCGCAGCGCTCTCGCGATCGAACGGCACGGACGAGCAGGCGACCCAGCTCGGAGCGTTCCTCGACCGCATGGAGAACGTCCTCGACCAGTCTGCCGCCGGAAGGCGTGAGATTCGTGGCGCACTCTCGGCGGGTCTCGACTGCTCGATCGCGCCCGCGGAGGCCGCACGCCGGATCGGCAGCGTCGCGGACAATCGGCAGAGCATCCTCGGACAGCTCGGCTCGCTGCCCACGCCCACCACCGAGACGTCCGCCCTCGTGACCCTGCTCCAGCGCGCGCTCCAGGAGTCGATCGAGGCGGATCGCCACTACCGCGACGGGTTCCTCGACGTCGGAGCGGACGCGACGTGCCCGCTGCCGAGGTCCCGTGACTTCGCTCTCGCCGAGCGTGCGGACAAGCGCGCCACGGCTGCCAAGGTGCGCTTTGCGGCGACGTTCAACCAGCTCGCGAGCCAGTACGGCCGCAGGCGCTGGTCGCCGGACGGCTTCTAGGTCGCTCGCACCGTCACGCGGCATCGATCTTCAATCGAACGCCAATCGTCGTGTCATGGATCCGCTGCGCTTCAAGAGCGAACCTTGCGTCGAGACCTCGTTTCGACCGAAGGGAGAAATCATGAAACGCTCACCGCTAATCCTTGTTGCGCTCGCCCTGGTCGGCGGGTCGCTTTTCGCCGCCTCCGCAGCGTCGAGCGCGCCCGCGTCCGGATCCGGGAGCGCGTCTCCGGGTTTGCTTCGCCTGCCGCGCGCGACGCCTGCGGGGCAGACGAGCACCTACGGCCACATCGTGTCGTTGACGCGGAACCAAGGACGGTGGGTGATGCGCTTCGATCCCGCCCTCCTGCTCCGAGGCGCGACTGCCGCGCAGGCCGCGTTGGAGGACACGGGCTCGAGCGACGTCCCCAACGACTCCTACACGCTCGAAGAGAGCCACCGCCTCCTCACGTACGTCGTCTCCCCGGCAGCGACCGTCACAGTCCTCCTCCAAGGTCTTCGGCCGATCGAGATCCCGGTCTCGGAGCTGGCGCAGATCGTGCACGGGAAGAACCCGATGCACCGGGCGCTGTTCGATCGCGCGAGGGGCCTCGGGTACTGGATTCGGGTCGGTGACAAGTACCCGAACCCGGCGCTCTCGATCGATCAGCAGTACCACCCCTAGCCGACCGCCGCGCTGGAGCGGAGATCGGGGGCCGACGTGTGTCGGCCCCCGATCCGTTCGCCGGCTACTTCTTCTTGACGACCTTGCTCTTCGCCGTGAACCCGTTGACGGTCGGATTCACGCACGGGATGGGAGCGAGTGCGGCCGAGAGTTGCGTGCACAGTGGTGCGGCAGCTCCTGGAGTCGCCACGGCCGTGGCACGGAAGAACGTCCCGACCGCGAACTTCGCCGCGAACCTACCGTTGGCTCCGACGCGGACCTTCTTGGTCGTCGTCAGCTTGGCCTTGGTCGCGCCGCCGACGATCGTCACGGTCGCGCCGCCTCTCGGCTGCCCCGCCTGCGTCACCGATCCGGTCACGATCGCGCCTGCGCGGGACTTCTTCGCCGCGAGTGCGACCGCGCCCGGTGCGATCGCAGCCGGGCTTGCCACGGTGCCGGCGGCGTTCGGCGTTCCGACCCCCGGGTTGTACGGCGTCCAGAATGCGATCCACGCGCCGAGCGGCACTGCGCTGAAGACCCCGTTGATGGTGAGCTCGGCGCTGTACACCTTCGCGCCGAACGTCGAACGGCCTGGTGTTCCGGCCGGCACGTCGGGCGGGGGAAGGCAGATCCCGATGTACGCAGGCCCGAGTGCCACCTGCGCTCCCGAGGTCGGCACGAGGAACGTCGGCACCTGCAGCGCGGTCCCGGCGGCGCTGAGCGCCATGACCCAGGTGGCGAGCGGAGTCACTCCGCCCGTGCACGCCGACTGCACGGCGCCGGGAACCTGTCCTGGCGCAGCGACGACGAGCTGGCCGTCGATCGGCAGATCCGCACCGGCGAGGTCGAGCGCCTTCACGATCGACTTGACCGGCCCGAGCACCGTGCCCGGCGCCTGATTCGTCGTCAGCTGCGTGCCGGCCGGGACGTAGATGCGGACGCTCGCGGTCGCGTCGTCGTTCGGACTCAGCGACGCCTTGACGATCGTGGTCGTCCCCGCCTGCGTCACCGCCAGCGTGGCGGACGAGTACGCCGCCAGCGCGGCGGGCACTGCTATCAGCGCCGCGACGGCCGCGAGGCCGACCGCGACGGTTCCGATTCGTCCCTTCATGAGCCCTCCTCTTCGATCCACCGAGTGTGTCACAGGGCCAACCGCGTCATCCCCTCGCAGGGAGGAGCCCGCTGGCCTTGACCCACTGCCTGTTGTCGTAGCGGTACAGGTACACCGTTTGCATCGGGCGGTAGTCCGTCCGCGACGTCCTGAGCCTGATACCCGGGAGCATGAACGGGTTCGCGGCCGTGTCGAGGCTCTGTGCCGCCTTCAGGAGGCCTGCGCGGGTGAGGTTCTTCCCCGCCCTGCGCAGCGTCTCGACCATCGTCCACGCGACGGTCATGCCGTACCAGTTGTAGACGTCGGTCGGCTTCCCGCTCGGGTCGTACTTCCGCATGATCGAGCGGTAGAGCGCGACGGCCGGATCCTTCGCCCAGATCGGGTCGTTCGGGTTCTTCACGAACGCGATCGAGAGCGCGCCCTTCGTCAGCTCGGGCGCGTTGAAGCGCGCGATGCCCATGATCGTCGGCTCGATCGAGACGGACGCGATGTACAGCTGCGGCTTCCAGCCGAGCCGGTGGGTGGCGGTGACCGCCTGGATGAAGAACTTCGGGGTCGCGAACAGCATGAGCGTGTCGGCGCCCGACGCCTTCAGCGTCGCGAGCTGGGAGGTGACGTCCGCGCCGGTGAACTCGTACGACTGCTTGGCGACCACGCGCGGCCCCTTGCCGGCGATCGCACGCGTCAAGCCCGTCAGCATGTCGAGGCCGAGCTCCGTGTTCTCGTAGAGGACGGCGATCTTCGCGTGCGGCCGCGACTTCACGATCGTGTTGCCGTACACGTCACCCTCCCCGCGGTAGCTCTGCAGGAAGCCCATCGTCCACGGGTACTTCGCCCAGCTCCGACCGATCGACTGCGAGCCGTCGGCGGCGAAGAGCTGCGGCACCTTCTGCGCGTTCAGGTAGTCGCGGATCGCGAGGTTGTTGGCGGTTCCGACCGAGTTGAAGACCGCGAACACCTTGTCCTGCTCGACGAGCCGACGGGTCAGCTGGACGGTCTGGGCGGGGTTGTAGGCGTCGTCGTAGTAGCGGTACTCGATCGTGCGGCCGTTGACACCGCCCTTCGCGTTCACGTAGTCGAAGTACGCCTTTGCGCCTGGCCCGACGGACCCGAAGGCCGCCGCCTCGCCGGTGAGCGGGATGGTGCCGCCCAGGAGCACGCTCGTGCCTGTGACGCCGGGATCGGCCGAGGGTGCCGCGCCCGCTGTCGCTGCGAGCGCGAGGGCGACGATCGCGACGGCCGCAGCTCGCGCCCTCACTTCGTGACCTGTGTGCGGAGCCCGGGCAGCTTCAGGATCGCCGTACCGACGCGAGCGCGTGCCGCCTGCGGCATGGGGAGGTCGAGGTATAGGAGGTTCGAGGAGGACTGGGCCGTCGAGGACGACGCGAGCGTGAGCGTCAGGCGCGAGCCCTTCGGGACGAAGGTCGCCTGGTTGATCAGCTGGATCGTCACCCTCTGCGCGCCGGCCTTCGTCGGAACTCCGCCGGCGCTGACGACGATCTCCTTGCCGGCGGGTGTCCGCGCGGTGAGCACAGCGACGAGCCGAGACCAGCCGCCGCTCGAAGCGACGGACGTCTGCACGGTCGGCGCTCCGAAGATCTCGATCGACTTGCGCAGCGGCGTGGAGGTGCGGATCGCCTTGCCGGTGTGCGCGAAGGTCGTCACGCCCGGGAACGAGACGAACGTCGGCGAGACCGGGGGGAGCGTGCCCCGCCACGGGACGGTCCCGCCGGAGAAGTTCTCGGGCGCGAGTGCGACCGCGGCCGGCGCGCGCGAGCACGGCGTTTGCGCGAGGAAGCAGTCGAACCAGGCGTGGATCTGCGACATGAGGAATCCGGTGTCCGCCGCCGGGAACGTCGACGGCGCATGCCCGTGCAGGCCGACGTAGAGCACCTTCGGGCCCTTCAGACGGTTGAACGCGCGCACGCCCTGGTCGATCGAGAACAGGAAGTCGCGGCGGCCCTGCGCCATGAACACCGGCGTGGTGATCGACCCGAGCTTCGACAGGCTCGACCGTGCTGCCGCCCACGGCCTCACCGCGGCGAGATTTCCCGCGAACGCGGCCAAGGTCAGTGGAGCGAGCGAAGGATCTCGCCGCGAGTCGGGTATCGAGCTCGAGAGCCCGGCGACGAGGCCGGACTTGACGAGGCCCTGCGGGAAGAGGGCGGCGCCGAGATCCGTCCACGTCTCGACGGTCGCGACGGCCGCCCACGGGACGCCCGCGACGAGGGAGTTGAAAACGGCGCCGCCCCCGTACGAGATGCCCCAGGCACCGATCCTCGTGTCCGAGACGTCCGGGCGTGCGGCGAGCCAGTCGCGGACCTCTCGTGTGTCCGCGACCTCACGTGGCCCGTCGATCGCGACGAGCCCTCCCGAGTCGCCGTGCCCGCGTGCGTCGAAGGTGAGAATCGCGTAGCCGCCGCCCGTGAAGCCGTAACCCTCGACGAGCGCGTTCACCTGTTGCCGGTTGCCGGCCAGCCCGTGCAGGAACACGATCGCCGGCCAGCCGCCGGCCGGCGGCGTGCCGTCCGGAAGGTAGAGCGTGGCTGCGATCGAGACCCCGTCGTCCATCGGGATCGAGACGTCCTGCTTCGCCGCCGGAGCGCCGGCGGCGTTGCCGACGAGGAGGGCGAGCGCGCCTGCCAGCGCCGCTAGCCAGACCTTCACCACGGGGCGGAAGGGTAGCCGCGGACCTCGACCGGCGGAGTGGGTGGGCCGGTAGCGAACCAGTTCGGACAGCGGTACCGGTAGGAGGCCTCCCTAGAATCCCGCGCGTGGACTCCCGCCCCATCGGCGTGTTCGACTCCGGCATGGGCGGCCTCACCGTTCTCCACGAGTGTCTCGTGACGCTCCCGCACGAGGACTTCGTGTACCTCGGTGACGGCGCGAGGCTCCCGTACGGCCCCCGCCCGCTCGACGAGATCCGCCGCTTTGCAGCCGAGATCGCGGGCTACCTCGAGCGCCAGGGCGTGAAGCTCATCGTCGCCGCGTGCAACTCGGCGACCGCCGCCGCCCTCCCCGACCTTCAGCGGCAGCTCTCCGTTCCGGTCATCGGCGTGCTGGCCCCGGAGGCGCATGCGGCCGTCCTCGCGACGCGCAACCGGAGGATCGGTCTCCTTGCGACGGAGGCCACGGTCGCGAGCGGGCGCTATCCCGAGCTCGTCGGCTCGCTCGATGCCGGTGCCGAGGTCTACCCGGTCGCCTGTCCGCGGCTCGTCCCGTTGATCGAGGGCGACGAGGCCTTTGGGGAGGAGATCGCGGACGCGGTTCGCGAGTACGCCGCCCCGCTCAAGGAGGCCGACGTGGACACGGTCATCCTCGGCTGCACGCACTACCCGCTCATCCGCCCGATCCTCCAGCGTGTCTTCGGGCGCGGCGTCACGCTCGTCTTCTCCGCGGAGGAGACCGCCCGAGAGGCCGCGGAGACGCTCGAGCGCAAGGGGATCGAGAACGACGAAGCGCGTGAGGGCTCGTATCGGTTCCTCACGACGGGCGATCCCGAGCTCTTCCGCGAGATGGGCCGCCGCTTCCTCCAGCTCCCGATCGACTCGGCCGAGCACGTCGAGGTCGCCGCTCTCGAGGCCGTCGCATGAGAACCGACGGACGCAAGCCGAACGAGCTCCGCCAGCTCGACATCACTCCCGACTACCTGGAGCAGCCGCACGGCTCCGTGCTCTACGCACAGGGCAAGACCGTCGTTCTCTGCACCGCAACGGTCGAGGAGGGCGTGCCGCGCTGGCTCTACAAGTCCGGGCGCGGCTGGATGACGGCCGAGTACGCGATGCTTCCTGCGTCCACCGGAGAGCGCACGCAGCGCGCCGTCTCGCGCGGGCGGCCCGACGGCAGGACGGTCGAGATCCAGAGGCTCATCGGTCGCGCGCTCCGCTCGGTCTGCGACTTCCAGGCGCTCGGGGAACGCACGCTCTGGCTCGACTGTGACGTCCTCCAGGCCGACGGCGGGACCCGTTGCGCCTCGATCACGGGCGCGTGGATCGCGGCGCGGCTGGCGCTCGACCGCTTCGGGCTGTCGAAGGCGTTGACCGGATCGATCGCGGCCGTCTCCGTCGGGATCGTCGAAGGCGAGGCGGTGCTCGATCTCGACTACGCCGAGGACTCGGGCGCCGAGACCGACATGAACGTCGTGATGACAGGAGACGGCCGGCTCGTCGAGGTGCAGGCGACCGCCGAGCGCGACCCCTTCTCGCGAGAGTTGCTCGACGAGCTGCTCGACCTCGCGGCAGGAGGCATCGGCGAGCTCACGACGGCACAGGCCGAGGCTGCCGCCGCTCCTGCAGAGTGACCTCGCGCTAGCGAGTTCCCGGTCTTGCGCGACCATGCAGTGAGGCTTCTCCTCAACTCGAGCAACGAGAACAAGCTGCGGGAGTTGCGCGCGGCGCTCCCCGGCTGGGAGATAGTCCTCCTCGGCGCTCCGGACGAGCCGGTCGAGGACGGAGCGACGTTCGCCGACAACGCGCGCATCAAGGCGCGACACGGCCGGGCGCACGCGCCTGTAGACGCCTGGGTCGCCGGTGAGGACTCGGGGATCGAGGTCGCAGCTCTCGACGGGAGGCCTGGGGTCGAGTCCGCGCGCTGGGCCGTCGACGGCGTCGCCCGGCTGCTGCTCGAGCTCGGCGGCCGGGAGGACCGGCGCGCAAGGTACGTGTGCGAGCTCGTCGTCGTCTCACCGGACGGCGAGGAGCTGCGTGCGACAGGAACCCTGGAGGGCGACGTCGCGGAGGCACCGCGAGGCGACGAGGGGTTCGGGTACGACCCCATCTTCGTGCCGCTCGGCGGGTCCGCCACGGTGGCGGAGCTCGGCGACGCGTGGAAGTCCGAGCACTCTCATCGGGCCGAGGCCGCGCACGCCCTCGCGCGAATGCTCGCCGAACGCTGATAGCGTCGGCTGCCATGGAGGCAGCGCAGGCGCTTCGCGAGCTGATGGAGCTCTCGTCGCAGATCACGAGCGCGATCGTCCTCGATGCGGAAGGCTCGGTTATCGCGGTCTCGTCCGAGGATCCGACCGCCTCGGCCGCGCTCACCGCGTCGACGCTCGAGCTCGTCGCGGCTGCGGCCGACCTCGGACCCGAGGGACGTGAGGTCACACGGGTGGAGGTCGAGCTCGAGGACGGCGCGTTCTTCGTCGTCCGCGAGGGCGGCAGGACGGTCGCCGCCGTCACCGGGCCGAAACCCACGTCGGGTCTCGTCGTCTACGACCTGAGGACCTGCGCACAGGCCATCGACTCGACGCCCGAGCCCAAGAAGCGGCGCTCGACGCGCAAGTCGAAGGAGGACACCGAATGAGGAAGCTCGTCAGGCTCGCGATCCTCGTGGCGCTCGCGGTCTGGGCGTGGCGGAAGTTCTTCGGGCCCTCGGGCCCTGACGAGCGGGCAGGCATCTCGTACGCGGACGGCTCGGCGGTCGTGCTCGAGCCAGGCTCTGCCGGCTTCGAGCGACTCGCCGCGATCGCACGCTCGGCGCTCAGGACGTGACGCACGAGGAGCTCGGCGCGCTGCTCGTCGAGCGCGCGCTGCTCGAGGGCGACTTCGTCCTTCGCTCCGGCCGGCGCTCGACCTGGTATCTCGACAAGTACCGCTTCGAGACGGAGCCCGAGATTCTGGCTGCGCTCGGCGGGGCGCTCGCTGCGGCCGCTCGCGAGTGCGAGCCCGACGCGGTGCGGCTGGCCGGACCGGCGCTCGGAGCGGTCGCGTTGGCAGCTTCGGCAGCAATGGCGTCCGGGCTGCCGTTCATCATCGTGCGCGGTGAAACCAAGGAATACGGCACGGCACAACGGATCGAGGGCCCTTTCGAGCCCGGCGAGCTCGTGTGTCTCATCGAGGACGTCGTCACGTCGGGCGGGGCTCTCGCGGAGGCGGTGTCGGCCGTGCGGGACGAGGGGCTGGTCGTCCGGAACGCGGTCTGCGTCGTGGATCGGGAGGAGGGCGGTTCGGACGCTCTCGCCAGGCTCGGCGTGCGCCTTCGGCCGCTCTTCAAGGCGACGGAGCTTCTGGAGGTGCGAAAAGTCCCAGGAAAACGGCATGGTTGAGCCAAAGCAATCCGAAGGGGTGTTAGGCTCCCTCGGTTCCGTGAACCCGAATCCGACGTCAGGAGGAGACCAGTGACCAAGCAGGAGTTCGTGGACGCCGTAGCCGATGCGGCCGGAATGTCCAAGCGGGATGCCGGCGCGGCGGTCGACGCGGTGCTGGACACGATCACGGGCGCGTTGAAGAACGGTGAGGCCATCACCTTCACCGGCTTCGGCAAGTTCTCGACCTCGGCGCGCGCAGCGCGCATGGGCGTCAATCCGCGGACGGGCGAGAAGGTCCACATCGCGGCGACGACAGTTCCGAAGTTCACAGCCGGGAGCGCGCTCAAGGCTGCGGTCAAGGGCTAGCGACTCCGACGCGGAGGATTCGAGGGGCCGCCGCGGAGCGGCCCTTCGTTTTGCGCAGATCGGAAATCCGCTAGCGCGGAGTTTCCGATCGCGCGGCAGAGCAAGACGCTCGCGTGCCGGCGCGGAGTTGCGGCGGTCGTGGATCTTGTATACGAACACATGTTCGTATACGGTGGATCGCGATGCAGCTCTCCTTCGACGCCGCGGACCGCCTCGTCGAGCTCGTTCACGCGCGGCGCGGCGCGGTGGCGCCGGAAGAGGCGGCGCGCGCCCTCTTCGCGCTCGAGCGCGCGCCGACGACGCTCGCCCACTCACTCCTCGCGGACGTCGTCGACGGAGATGCGCGCCTCGAATGGCGTGGCGCTCGCGTAGGCCTCGCGGACGGTAGCGAGCGCGACACGCTGATCGAGGACGCCGAGCTCGTCGTCTTCGACCTCGAGACGACCGGCCTGTCGGCGTCGCGCGACCGGATGTGCGAGATCGGGGCGGTGCGTGTCAGGGCGCTCGCGGTCGAGGAGACGTTCGAGACGCTCGTGCAGCCGGGCGTCTCCCTTCCCCCGACGATCGCGCGCCTCACCGGCCTTGCGGACTCGGAGCTCCGCCGCGCCCCGCGCCCCGAGCACGCCGTCCGCCGCTTCCTCGCCTTCGTCGGCGATGCGCCTCTGGCCGCGCACAACGCTCGCTTCGACGTCGGCTTCCTCGACCGCGCGGTCGAGCGCCTCACCGGGCGGCGTGTCGCTGCGCCCGTCGTCGACACGGTCTGGCTCGCGCGTCGCCTCCTGCATCGCCGCAGCGAGCGCTTCTCGCTCGCGCAGCTCGCACATTTCTTCGGGACGTCGTGCGAGCCGTGCCACCGCGCGCTGCCGGACGCCGTCGCGACGGCGGAGATCCTCGTCGCGCTGCTCGGCCTCGCGCAGGAGCGAGGAGCGCGCACCCTCGCCGAGGTCATCGAGCTGGCCGCGCCCCGCGCGAGGAAGCTCCACGCGAGGCGCTCGCTCGTCGCCGGGGCGCCGCCGACCCCGGGCGTCTACCTCTTTCGCGACCGGAACGACACCGTGCTGTACGTCGGCAAGGCTCGCGACCTTCGCGCTCGCCTGCGCTCGTACTTCGCAGGAGACCGGCAGCGCCCGGCCGTGGAGGGCGCCCTGGGTGCGCTCGCCCGTGTCGAGTGGCGGGAGCTCGGCTCCGAGCTCGAGGCGTCGCTCGAGGAGCTCCGTCTGATTCGCGAGCTGCGGCCACCGGCGAACGCCCGTGCGATGCGGCCCTCCTGCTACCTCGAGCGCAGAGCCGATCGCTGGGCGGTCGTCTCGTCGCCCACTCCGTTCGGACCGCTGTCGAGCAAGCGGCGAGCGCAGCTCGCGGCGCGGGCTCTCGGCGACTACGACGGCGACGACCTCGCCTCGGTCCTGCCGTCGCTCCGCACGAGGCTGCCACGCCTCGCGCGCGACCTGCGGTTCGAGGACGCGGCACGCCTCCGCGACCGCATCGACGCGCTCGAGGACGTCGCGGGCCGCATTGCGGAGCTGGATCGGCTCAGGCGTGACGAGCTCTGCATCCTCGCCCCTGCCTGCGAGCCGGCGTTCTGGCGCGCGTTCCTCGTCGCCCGGGGTCGCGTCGTGCGGCGCACGATCCCGCGGGGCGCTGCGGGTCGGCTCGAGATCGAGGCCGGGCTCGCAGCCGCGGCGCGCGCCGAGCCGTCGCTCGCACCCGAGGACGCTGCGGATCTCCTGGCCGTTGCAGGCGTCCTCCGGAGGCCGCCGCCCGAGCTCCGCGTCGTGGGACTGCGCGTCACCGAGATCCTCGCCGCGTAGCCTGTAGAGGATGGAGGGGACGGTCCCGTTCGCCGACCGCCTGGCGGAGGCCGTGACGCGGAAGCGAAGTCAGCTCGTCGTCGGCCTCGACCCACGCCTCGACCTCTTGCCGATGGAGCTCCGCGGCGAGGCCGTCCTCGGCAGGGCGGCCGCGGCGTCCTCGGTCGCGCGCTTCTGCAAGGGGATCGTCGACGCGGTCGGCCCGTACGTCGTCGCGGTCAAGCCGCAGTCGGCGTTCTTCGAGGCGCTCGGCTCGGACGGATACCGCGCGCTGGAGGAGGTCTGCGACTACGCCCGCGCGGCCGGGCCTCCTCGTCCTCGTCGACGCGAAGCGGGGCGACATCGGCTCCACGTCCCGCGCGTATGCCGCAGCGTTCCTCGAGCCGCGCGAGGACGGAGTCCCGCTCGCCGACGCGATGACGGCGAGCCCGTACCTCGGACTGGACTCGGTCGAGCCCTTCCTGGCCGCCTGCCGCAGAGACGGCGCCGGCGTGTTCTTCCTCGTCCGCACGTCGAATGCGGGTGCCGCCGACGTCCAGGATCTGGCGATGTCCGACGGGCGGCCGCTGTGGCACCACGTCGCGGAGCTCGTGCACGAATGGGGTAAGCCGCTCCTCGGTGAGAAGGGGATGTCGAGCGTCGGCGCAGTCGTCGGTGCCACGCATCCCCGCGCCGTCTCGGAGGCACGGCGTCTGCTTCCTCACACTCCGCTCCTGCTTCCCGGGGTCGGTGCGCAGGGAGCGACACCCGCCGACGTCGCTCGCGCCTTCACCGTGGGTCCGGCGAGCGCGCTCGTCACCGCCTCGCGCTCCGTGATCTTCGCGTACCGCGACAGCGAGACGGACTGGCGTACGGCGGCCGCCACCGAGGCGCAGAACCTCGCTGCCCAGGTCTGGGCTGCGGCGGGCTGGTAGTTGCAGCCAGTACATTGTCGCCCGCTCATGCGCAGAGCACCGCTCGCCGCCGTCGCTCTCGTCACCGCGCTCGCGCTCTCCGTCGTTGCCCCGAGCGCCGGCGCCCAGACATCCGAGCCGCAGATCCCGGCCGCTTCGTGGTACCTCGTGGGTGACGACGGCGCGATCCTCGCTCGCCACGATGCCGACGCGGCCCGCGCGATCGCGAGCATCACGAAGCTGATGACCGCGATCGTGGTTCTCGAGCACGCGAAGCTCGACGACGTCGTGCGCGTGAGCCCCACGGCCGCCGAGGTCGGCGAGTCGACCGTGTACCTCCGCTCCGGCGATGAGCTCACCGTCGCCGAGCTCCTGCGCGCGACCCTCATCCCGAGCGCCAACGACGCGGCCGAGGCTCTCGCCCTTCACGTCGGAGACGGATCTGCCGATCGGTTCGTCGAGCTGATGAACGCCAAGGCGAACGAGCTCGGTCTGACCGACACCCACTTCGAGAACCCGCACGGGCTCGACGAGCCGGGACACGTCTCGAGTGCGCGCGACGTCACGGCGCTCGTGCGCTACGCCCTCGGGATCCCGTTCATTCGCGACGCGCTCTCGCGGTCGAGCCTGACCCTGCCGGGCGGGCGGACCTTCGAGAGCACGGACGACCTCCTCTCGAACTGGCCCCCGCTCGTGGCCGGCAAGACGGGTCACACACACGACGCGGGCTGGTCCCAGGCGGCAGCCGCCGAACGCGGAGGCACGACCGTGTACGGCGCCGTGCTCGGAAGCGACTCCCGGAGCACACGCAACGGCGCGTTGCAGGAGCTCCTCACCTACGGGCTCGACCAGTACCGCGCGGTCCGTGTGATCGATCGCGCCCGGGTCTACGCAACCGCCGCGACCGGGTACGGCCGGCCGGACGTCGCGCTCGTCGCGCCGCGCGGAATCTCGCGCTCGATCCGAATCGGGCGGCCACTCGTCGAGCGTGTCGTGGCTCCGACGGCGCTCACGCTCCCGGTCGCGAAGGGTGCCCGGCTCGGACGGGTCGAGGTGTACGAGGGGAGCCGCCTCGTCGCGGCGTCGAGCCTGATCGCCGCGGCTGCGGTACCCGACGCCGGCCTCTGGGCCAAGGCGAAGTGGTACGCGACACAGACTGCGCGAAACCTCTGGGGGCTGGTCACGTGATCGTCACCGTGACGACGAACGCCGCTCTCGACCGGACGCTCACCGTTCCGGTCTTCCAGATCGGCTTCCGGCACCGTTCGAGCGAGGTGCTCACGCTTGCCGGTGGCAAGGGGATCAACGTCGCACGAGCGCTCAAGATCCTCGAGGTGCCCGTCGTCGCGACCGGGCTGGCCGGCGGTCGAACCGGGACGCGCATCATCGAGGAGCTCACGTCCGAGTCCATCCTCAACGACTTCGTCCGCATCGCGGCCGAGTCGCGCACGTCGACCGCGGTCGTCGATCCGACGGCCGGAACCCACACCGAGATAAACGAGTGGGGCCCGGAAGTGACGGCACACGAGCTCGAGATGCTGACGGAGAAGCTGCACTACCTCTCGCGCGGTGCCGACTTCGTCGTTCTCTCCGGCTCGCTGCCGCGAAAGGTATCCACGACGTTCTATGCGGATGCAATCCGCGACCTCGCGCGGCGCGACGTGCGGGTCGTCCTCGACAGCGAGGGCGAGCCGTTGCGCCTCGGCGTCGAGGCGGGCCCCTTCCTCGTGTCGCCGAACCAGCGCGAGGCCGAACAGCTCGTCGGGCAGGAGCTCGAGGACGACGACGACTTCCTCATGGCGCTCGACGCGATTGCGGAGATGGGCGCGCGCAACGTGCTCATCACGCTCGAGAACGGCTGCTTCGCCCTCATGCGCTTCGGGAAGAAGACACAACGAATCCGGGCCTTCGCGCCGCACGTCGAGCCGGTCTCGGGGGTCGGTTCGGGCGACGTCCTGCTCGCGCAGTTCCTTGCCGCGGTCGGCGACGAGCGGCAGCCGGACGACTCGATTCGCGCCGCGGTCGCTGCGGGCGCGGCTTCCGTACGGGAGGTCGGTGCGGGTCGCTTCGATCCGGCCTTCGCGGGGACGCTCGCAGACGACGTCGAGCTCGCCGAGCTCCATCCGGTTCGCTCCTAGACTCCGCGCATGACGACGTGCCCGAGTTGCGGGCGGGACAACGCGGAGGACGCGCGGTTCTGCAGCGCCTGGGGAACGGGCGCCGACCTTCCGGGATAGCCGTCGGCGAGCGCTGCTAACGTCGCTCCATGGAGACCGAGTACCGCCAGGCCGAGATCGAGCGCCTCATCGCGTTCGAGCGCAAGTTCGGCAAGGAGGGGCTCACGTTCGACGACGTGCTCCTCGTCCCCGCCGAGTCGAGCGTCCTCCCGAACGACGTGTCGACCGTCACGCGGCTGACGCCGAAGATCACGCTGAACATCCCGCTCGTTTCGGCGGCGATGGACACCGTGACGGAGGCGAGGCTCGCGGTCGCGCTCGCACGGGTCGGTGGCATGGGGATCGTCCACCGCAATCTGTCGATCGACGATCAGGTCGCAGAGGTGGACAAGGTGAAGCGCTCCGAGTCCGGGATGATCGTCGAGCCGGTCACCCTCGCTCCTGCGAACACGGTCGCAGAGGCGCTCGAGCTGATGGAGCGCTACCGCATCTCCGGCGTGCCGATCACGGACGACGACGGGATCCTCGTCGGCATCCTCACGAACCGCGACCTCCGCTTCGAGACGGACACGTCGCAGCCGGTGTCGGCGCTCATGACCGCGCGGAACCTCGTGACCGCCCCCGTCGGCACGACGCTCGAGGAGGCCGAGGCGATCCTCCACCGCAACAAGATCGAGAAGCTCCCCGTCGTCGACGCCGACGGCAGGCTCAAGGGGCTCATCACCGTCAAGGACATCTCGAAGCGGATCAAGTACCCGGACGCGACCAAGGACGAGCAGGGGCGGCTGTGCGTCGGCGCCGCCGTCGGCGTCGGCCCGGACGCGATGGAGCGCGCCGCGGCGCTCGTCGAAGCCGAGGTCGACGTGCTCGTGGTCGACACGGCGCACGGCCACTCGCACGGCGTGCTCGACGTGGTGCGGCAGATCCGAGGCGCCCACGACGTCCAACTGATCGCCGGGAACGTCTCGAGCGCGGACGGCGCACTCGCGCTCGCCGACGCAGGCGCCGACGCCGTGAAGGTCGGTCAAGGCCCGGGGTCGATCTGCACCACTCGCATCGTCGCGGGTGTCGGCGTGCCGCAGATCACCGCCGTCTACGACGCGGCGCAGGCCCTCGACGGTCAGGGCATCCCGGTGATCGCGGACGGCGGGGTGCGCAACTCGGGCGACATCGCGAAGGCGATCGCCGCGGGAGCCGACGTCGTGATGCTCGGGTCGATGCTCGCCGGAACCGACGAGGCGCCGGGCGAGGTCATCGTCGCCCAGGGGGAGCGCTTCAAGGAGTATCGGGGCATGGGCTCGCTCGGTGCCATGAAGGCGCGCTCGTTCTCGAAGGACCGGTACTTCCAGGGTGACGTCGAGGACGTCGACAAGCTCGTGCCCGAGGGAATCGAGGGCCGGGTTCCGTACAAGGGCCCGCTCCAGCCGATCGTCCACCAGGTGGTCGGCGGCCTTCGCCAGTCGATGGGCTACTGCGGCGCCGCGACGATCGAGGAGATGAAGACGACCACGCGATTCACGCGCATCACACCGGCCGGATTGCAGGAGAGCCATCCGCACGGCGTGACGATCACCAAGGACGCTCCCAACTACCGCCGCTGACGTGGCGAAGGTCGTTCCGCTCCCGACGCCCGAACCAGTACCGGAGGAGCGCCCGGTCCTGGTCGTCGACCTCGGCGGGCAGTACAGCCAGCTGATCGCGCGGCGTGTCCGCGAGGCGCGCGTGTACTCGGAGCTCGTGGGACACCGGTTGACTGCAGCCGAGATCGCCGCTCGCAAGCCTGCCGCGTTGATCCTCTCCGGCGGACCGGCCTCGGTCTACGCGGACGGCGCGCCGGACCTCGACACGGGGATCTTCGAGCTCGGGGTTCCGACGCTCGGCATCTGCTACGGCATGCAGCTGATGGCGCGTGACCTCGGCGGCGCAGTGGAGCGCACAGGTGCGTCCGAGTTCGGGAAGGCCGAGCTGGAGGCGGGCGAGTCGGAGCTCTTCCACGACCTCCCGCCCGAGCAGACCGTCTGGATGAGCCACCGCGACTCGGTCACCGCGCCGCCCGCCGGCGCCGAGGTGACCGCGAGCTCACCGTCGACGCCGATCGCCGCCTTCGAGGATCGGGAGCGTCGCCTCTACGGCGTTCAGTTCCACCCCGAGGTCGTGCACACGCCGCACGGGCAGGAGATCCTCAAGAACTTCCTCTACGAGGTCGCGGGCACGCCGCCCACCTGGACGCCCGCGGCGGTCATCGAGGAGCAGGTCGCGCGAATCCGCGCTGCCGTCGGCTCCGAGCGGGTGCTCTGTGCGCTCTCGGGCGGCGTCGACTCCGCAGTCGCCGCGCTCCTCGTGCACAAGGCGGTGGGCGACCAGCTGACCTGCGTGTTCGTCGACCACGGCCTCCTCCGCGAGAACGAGGCGGAACAGGTCGTGGAGACCTTCGGCGGCCACTTCCACGTCCCGCTCGTGCACGTCCAGGCACAGAAGCGGTTCCTGACGCGGCTCGCCGGAGTCTCCGACCCGGAGGAGAAACGGAAGATCGTCGGCGAGGAGTTCATCCGCGTCTTCGAGGAGGAGGCCCGCAAGCTCGCCTCTGCGCCAAGACCGAAATCCGCGAATGCGGATTTCGGTCGCGCAACACCTGGGGGTGACGTCCGCTTCCTCGTGCAGGGGACGCTGTACTCCGACGTCATCGAGTCGGGCGGCTCGGACGACGGTGTCGCCGCGCTGATCAAGTCGCACCACAACGTCGGCGGCCTTCCCGCCGACATGCGGATGGAGCTCGTCGAGCCGCTCCGCCTCCTGTTCAAGGACGAGGTGCGCCGGGTCGGCGAGGAGCTCGGACTGCCGGAGCGGATGGTCTGGCGCCAGCCGTTCCCCGGACCGGGACTCGCCATCAGGATCATCGGCGACGTCACCGAGGAGCGGCTCGCCGTCCTTCGGCGCGCGGACGCGATCCTGCTCGAGGAGATCCGCCGCGCCGATCTCTACCGCGAGCTCTGGCAGAGCTTCGCCGTCCTGCCCGCGATCCGCTCGGTCGGCGTCCAGGGCGACGAGCGCACGTACGCGTATCCCGTCGTCATCCGGGCCGTGACCTCGGAGGACGCGATGACCGCGGACTGGGCGCGGATTCCCTACGACGTCCTCGAGGCGATCTCGAGCAGGGTCATCAACGAGATCCCCGGCGTGAACCGCGTCGTCTACGACGTCTCCTCGAAACCGCCTGCGACGATCGAGTGGGAGTGAGGGCGGTCCCCCTCGCGTGAGGGACGGCGGCCGGCAAGCGTCGGCCGATGCTGCGCATATGCGGCTCGCGGTGGTCATCGCTGTCCTGACGGCCGCCGTGGCGCTCGTATCCGCCGCCAGCGCCAGCGAGCTGCTTCAGGACTCGAACGCGAAGCTCCTCTCCCTGCAGGTGAACGGCAAGGGCGAGGCGCTCATCACGTATCGCCGGGGAGACGGCAGCGTGCGTCACGTCCTCGCCTGGGGCGCGGTCAACGCCCGCGCACCGTCGGAGGAGGTCCCGCAGGTGCGCTTCCGCTGGGACTACGCGGGCGGCTGGGGCAAGTACCGCAAGGGCAAGTACTGGCAGACGTTCAAGAATCGCTGTAGCCCGTACGACGGTCCCACCCTCGCGATGCTCGTCGCTGCGTGCAAGGCGCCGGACGGCAGCTACTGGACGATCCAGGCCTGGCAGCGCCGGCTCCCGCTCCTCGGCTTCGATCCCTGGCTCCCCGCGCAGTCGAACTGGGAGCTCCACCTCGCGCACTTCTCGGGCGACCTGCCGAAGCTCGAGGTCTATGCGAACTGGACGTACGGAGGCCGCTGGCAGGGTCTCTTCGGTCGCTACTCGTATCTCGGCCAGCCGATCTTCGGATTCGGCGCGAACGCGAAGGGCGTCCCGAAGGACAGGTACGGCCGCAACCTCTACATCGACACCTTCGATTCCGCATACGGGCCGGGGTGGAAGCGCGAGTCGGGGATCCTCACGCACAGGGGAACGGGAACCTTCTGCCACAGCTTCGTCCCGCAGCGCCCCTTCGCCGGCTATCCGAGCCAGGATACGAGGCCGGCCGCGGCGGGCGAGAGGTACCGCGTCACCGTCGGCGGGCCGGGCGTCATGCCCGTCATGCAGGTCGAGGTAGCGGGTCTGACAAGGGAGGATCTCGCTCGCGACTCCGAGACCGACGCCGTGTTCGACAAGGTCATGGCCGGCGACCGGATCTGCGCAGCGGAGAGGTAGGCTCGCGGCCGTCGACGAAGGTTTCGAGGAGGCGCGATGACCGATCTCTGGGAGGACGAAGGATTCGGTAGCGCGGGCGGAACACCCGACGCCGACGGTGAGGACGACTGGGACGAGGGCGACGAGAGCCTCGAGTCCGCGCTCGAGGACGGGTTCGACGATCCCGACCAGGGCGAGGACGAGGACGGGGACGAGACGGCGGAGTAGTGGAGTTCCGCGAGCTGCTACCCAAGCGCCGGATGGTGCGGAACTACGCCCCGGAGCCGGTTCCGCGGGAAGCGCTCGAGCGAGTCGTGTCCACGATCCGGCGCGCGCCGAGCGCCGGCTACAGCCAGGGGCAGCGGCTCCTGGTCGTCGCCGAGGACGAAGGACGTGCCGAGCTCGTCCGCATCCTCGAGGCGGGCTGGAGCGCGGCCGACGAGGGTCTCGAGCCGTGGCTCGAAAGCGCGCCGGCGCACGTCTTCGTCTGCGTTCGCGAGGCTGACTACCACGAGCGCTACCAGCAGGACGACAAGCTCGTCGACGGCGAGGAGATCGAGTGGCCCGTCCCCTTCTGGTTCGTCGACGCCGGCGCCGCGCTCATGCTCGTCCTGCTCGCGGCGATCGACGAGGGGCTCGCCGCGGGCGTCTCGGGCGTGCCGAAGGACGTCGCAGCCGAGATCGCCGGCGCCTTCGACGTTCCCTCGGACGTGACGATCGTCGCGCACGTCACCATCGGCGTCCCGGCTGCCGACCCTGGTTGGAGCGCGGTGACGAGCCGTCGCACGAAGCCCCGCCGCACGGAGTCGGAGAGCGTCCACTGGGAACGCTGGTGAGTCGCTGACGAATCGGGCCTCACGGTCGACCCGTCAGCGGATCGAGAACCCGGACAAGCCGGCCGGGTCCTCCGGGACGACGTCGACCCGATCGACCCGTGCGCCGCGCGGGCCCTCGTGACACAGGCTCACGAGCGCGTCGACCGCTGCTTCAGCACCCTCGAACACCGCTTCGACCGTTCCGTCCGGGTTGTTCCGGACCCAGCCTGCCACGCCTCTCGATACGGCCTGTCGTCGGACGGTGTCGCGGAAGAAGACACCCTGCACCAGCCCGTGCACGACGACGCGGCGGCGGGTCATCCGAGGCGAACGATGCCTTCGGGGTCGACCTCGACGTCGACGCGGTCCCCGGCCTCGGGGTGCTCCAGCGAGGCGACGATCGCCTCCAGCTGTCTACCGTCGTCGAGCCGGACGACGAGCTGGACCGTCGGGCCAGTTCTCGAGGCGCTCTCGACGTACGCGTTCCCATCCGCCGCCGGCCGGACGGTCACCGCCTCCGGTCTGATCGCCTCGTCGGCTGTCGACGTTACCGATGCCGAGGAAGCGCGCGGTGTCCGCGTCCACGGGATGTGCCCAGAGCTCGTCCGGCGTCGCGACCTGGACGATCTCCCCCGCCCGCATCACGGCGACCCGGTCGCCGAGCGCGAACGCCTCGGTTCGGTCGTGGGTCACGTAGATCGCCGTGAGGTCGAGCTCGTCGAACAGCGTTTGCAGGTCGTCGAGCAGCCGGTCGCGGAGCCGGCGGTCGAGCGAGCCGAGCGGCTCGTCCAGCAGCAGCACCCTCGGTGCGGGTGCGAGTGCGCGGGCGAGAGCGACGCGCTGCTGCTCACCGCCCGAGAGCGACCCCACGGAGCGCTTCTCGAAGCCCGTCAGGCCGACCATCTCGAGGAGCTCCGACGTGCGCATCGCGACCTCCTCGGGCGAGTCTCTGCGCATCCTCAGTCCGAACGAGACGTTGCCGACAACGTCGCGATGCGGAAAGAGCGCGTGATCCTGGAACACGAGACCGATGCCTCGGCGATACGGCGGGGTGCCCGCGAGATCCACGCCGTCGAGCAGGACGCGTCCCGACTCCGGCGTCTGCAGGCCGGCCACGACGCGGAGGAGTGTGGTCTTGCCGCAGCCGCTCGGGCCGAGGATCGTGACGACCTCGCTCTCTCCGACGTCGAGCGACGCGCCGGCCAGCGCAGACGTCCCGTCGAAGCTTACGGTCAGCTCCTCCGCCCGCAGCATCTCTAGAACCACCCGGCGCGACGCGGCCGCAGCCGCTCGACCAGGAGCACCGAGAGGACGGTCACGAGCATCAGCACGACAGCCAGCGCGTATGCCTGCGCGACGTTCGTCTCACCGGGCCGCCCGAGGAAGCGGAAGATTGCGACGGGCAAAGTGGGGCGGTCGGGCCGGGCGAGGAAGACGGTCGCGCCGAACTCGCCGAGCGAGATGGCGAACGCGAACCCCGCTGCCACGGCCAGCGCGCGCGACACGATCGGCAGGTCGATCTCGCGTCGAACCCGACCCGGCGAGGCGCCGAGCAGCGCGGCTGCCTCGCGCTGTCGGGGATCGATCGAGCGGAGCGTCGGCGCGACGATCCGGACGACGAAGGGAATCGCCACGAGCGACTGTGCGACGGGGACGATCCACGGCGCCGCCCTGAAGTCGAGCGGGGAGGTGTCGAACGCGATCAGAAAGCCGAGGCCGAGCATCACGGCCGAGACGCCCAGCGGGAGCAGGACCAGCCCGTCGAGAACGCGCGACCCCCGTGCATCGGCCACGGCATACGCGGAGAGCCCTCCGACGAGGACTGCAATGAGCGTGGCCGCCGTCGCGTACACGACCGAGTTCACGATCGCCTCCCACGGCGCCGCGAGGAGCACGCTCGTCTGATCGCCGAGCGATCGATACGCATCGAGGCCGTGGCCGCCGCCGACGACGAGCGAACGCTCCACGAGGACGGCGAGCGGGATCCCGAGGAAGAGGGCGAGCACGCCGAGACCGAGCGCGACGACAGCCGCGTCCTTCGCGGTTCGCACGCGGCGCAGCGTGTCGATCTCCGGGCGCAGGGGAGCGAGGAACACGAGACGGCTCTCGAGCCGCGCGGCAACCCACACGGCTGCGAGCACGCACCCGAGCTGCACGAGTGAAAGGACCGCGGCGGTGCGGAGGTCGAAGAGGCGGACCGCTTGGTTGTAGATCTCCGCCTCGATCGTCGCGTAGCGCGGGCCGCCGAGGATCAAGACGACACCGAACGACGTGAAGGAGAAGAGGAAGACGATCGCGCCTGCAGCAGCGAGGGCGGGCGCGAGCAGAGGGAGGGTCACCTCGCGGAAGCGTGCGAGCGGAGCCGCGCCGAGCGTCGCGGCTGCCTCGCCGACGCGGGGATCGAGGCTCGCCCAGTACGTCCCCACGATCCTCACCACCACGGCGACGTTGAAGAACGCGTGTGCCACGAGGATCGGCGCCCAGCCTCTCTCGAAGCGATCCGGCAGGAGCGCGATGAAGGCGAGCGCGACGACGACGGTCGGCAGCACGAACGGCACCACGGTGAGGGCGCTCACGACGCTCCGGCCGCGAAACCGGTAGTTCCCGAGCACGTACGTGGCCGGCAGCGCGACTGCGATGGTGAGTACGGTCGACGCGGTCGCCTGCCAGACCGTGAACCAGACGACCTCGCGCGTCACGGGATCGGTGAGGACCCCCACGGGCGAGTCTCCGGTCCCGCGGAGACCTCGCAGGACGATCGACGCGAGCGGATAGAGGAAGAAGAGCCCGAAGAACGCAAGCGGGACGCCGTAGGTCAGCGCGCGCCACGCGCGGCCGCTCACCGAACCACGATGTCCGTCCACTGGTCGACCCACTTCTCACGGTTCGCCTCGATCTCTGCGGGCGGCAACTCGAGCGGGTGGGCCGGGACGACCGCAAAGCGCTCGAACACGGGAGGGAGGGCGGCGGTGGTTCGCGCGGGGAAGACGTACATCTCGAGTGGGATGTCCTGCTGGAAGCGCTTCGAGAGCATGAAGTCGATCAGCTTCCGACCGCCCGCCTCGTTCTTCGCGCCCCGCAGGATCCCGGCGAACTCGATCTGCCGGAAGCAGCTGTCCTCGACGACTCCGGTCGGGGCCTCGGTCGGCTGCGGCTTGCGTCCCAGGACCTCCGCCGGCGGGCTCGACGCGTACGAGACGACGATCGGCCGCTTCCCGGTGCTGCCGGCGGCGCCGGAGAAGCGCGCGAAGTACGCGTCCTCCCAGCCGTCGACGACGAGAATGCCGTTGTCTCGCAGCTTGCGCCAGTAGGCCTGCCAGCCGTCGCCGTAGCGCGCGATCGTCGCGAGCATGAACGCGAGGCCCGGGGTCGAGGTCGCCGGGTTCTCGACGACGAGGAGATTGCGGTACCGCGGCAGTGCGAGCTCGTCGAGGCTCGTCGGGGGTGCGACGCCGTGCGCGGCGAACCACGTCTTGTCGACGTTGAGACACACGTCTCCGCGATCGATGGGCGTGACGCGATGCTCGGGGTCGAGCACGAGCGCCGGGTCGACGGTTGCGAGGTCCGGCGGCTCGTACGCCTCGAAGACGTCGGCGGGGAGCGCCCGGGCGAGCAGGTTGTTGTCGATGCCGAAGAGGACGTCTCCTTCCGGGTTCCCGGCCGTGAGCAACGCTCGCGTCACGACCTCGCCGGCGTCGCCCGCCTTGAGGATCCGCAGCTTCAGGCCGCTCTCTTGCTCGAATGCCTTCTTCACGGCAGGTGAGATTGCGAACGCGTCGTGCGTGACGAGGACGACGTCGGTCGGTGTTCCGCCTCCTCCGCACCCGGCCGCGAGCAGCAACGCGGCGAGAGCGACGGCCGCGACCGCTCGGCGGATCATCCGGAGCCTCCGGGCCGGATGGCGAGCAGCACACCCCGCTCGACCGTGACGCGGGACGCCGGCTCCGCGAAGACGTTCGAGACGCCGCGGGTCGAGCCGGCCTCCAGCGTCTCTCCGCGAAGCGGATAGACGAGCCCTTCGGTGCGCACGCCCTCTGCCGCTCCGTGGGCCGGAAGAAGCGAGAGCAGCTCGCCGGGACTGCCCTCGAGCTCGAGTGCCGTCCGTACGACGTGAACGCGTGCGCCCCCGGAGACCGCGTCGATCCGGGCGCTCGAGTACCGCTCCGAGGCGAGCAGGAGCAGCGACGCGAGCTCGTGATCGAGGCGGCCCCCGCGGGACGCGAGGACGAGAATTCGTGCGGGCGCGAGGTCGATCGCGACGTCCAGCGCGAGCTCGAGATCGGTCGCGTCCTTCTCCGCCGGGTGGCGCTCGATGCGTGTGCCGGCGCGCTCTGCGGCTGCCACTGCCTCGGACGAAGCCGAGTCGAAGTCTCCGACGGCGATCGCGACGTCGAGGCCGAGTGCCTGCGCGTGGTCGAGCCCGCGATCGGCGGCAACGACCGTGGCCCCGCGCGGTACGGCGACGGAGGCATCGAGAGCCTCTCCGCCCGATATGACCACCACGACTTCTTCCGGCACGCCTTCCTCCGCTGGCATTACCCAGATCAGGTTCCGCGGGTCGGCGGCGCTCTCGTCCGCCCTCTCAGCCCGGCTGTCCCGAGCTCCCCGTTACGCCGGGGCATCGTAGCGCCTGTCGCATTCCTCGCGTATCGGCCGGGGCCGGGTGATTCAATGCCCGAGCCTGTGGCGAGCGCGAAGCAGATTCGGCGCAACACGATCCTTCTGAGCCTCTGCCTCGTGACGCTCTCGGGTGTCATCCAGCTCGCCGTCGCCGTCGCCACGATCACGCTCGTCCTCGTGACCGGAGTCGAGTCGATTCTCGGGCTCGGGCCGGCGATCTTCCTCACCGCAGGCGCACTCGCCGCGCTTCCTGCGGGTCGACTCATGGACCGCGTCGGTCGCGTCCCCGTGATCGCGGGCGGATTCGTCACCGGGTCGGTCGGCTGCGCCCTGACGGCCGTGGGTTGCCTGGTGGACAGTGCTCCGCTGGTCATCTTCGGCTTCATCGGAGTGGGAGCGATGAACGGCGGCGTCCTCCTCGCGCGCACGGCCGCGGCGGACATGTACCCGCCGGAGAAGAAGGCGAGGGCGATCTCGTATGTCCTCTTCGGCGCGCTCTTCGGTGCCGCGATGGGGCCGCTCGTGTTCCGTCCGTTGTTCGCGGGCAAGGACTTCGAGCTCGACACACTCGTCGTCCCTTGGTTCGTCGCCTCGGCGATGGCGCTCGTGGGGCTGATCCTCGCCCTCAACATCCGCCCCGATCCGCGCACGATCGCACTCGAGCTCCAGCGCAGCGGCAGCACCGCGGGCGGGCCGGTCGATGCGGCTCCGGCGGCACCGCTCGGCGAGATCCTGCGCCGGCCCGGCGTCCCGTCGGCCGTGCTCGCCGCGCTCGCGAGCTTTGCCGTGATGGCGGGCGTCATGAACCTGACGGGCTACATCGTGGTCGGACATCACCACGAGCAGGCCGACGTCTTCACCGTCATCAGCCTGCACATCGTCGGGATGTATGCGCTCGTGCTCGTGATCGGGGCGCTCGTCGACCGCGTCGGTCGGCGACCGACGCTGCTCTGGGGGATGGCGATCATGGCCGTCTCGACGGTGATGCTCGGCTTCGTCCAGTCGATCGCCTGGACGTCGCTCTCCCTGTTCCTGCTCGGCCTCGGCTGGAATCTGTCGTACATCTCGGCGACCGCGGAGCTCGTGACGCACGCGACCCCGGTCGAGCGCGGGAAGCTCGTCGGCTTCACCGATCTCTCGGCCGGGTTGCTCGCTGCCGCACTCGCCCTCCTCGGGGGCGCTGCCTATACGGAATGGGGCGTCGTCGCGGTGGCGGTTGGCGCCACGTTGGCCGTGATCGTGCCCGCAGCAGCGATCCTCTTCGCCCGCCGCCCGCCGGCTGTTGTCCCGGAAGTGGCCGGATAGCGCCGATTCATTGCTACAATCGGCCGCCGGCGGGCGGCGAGTCCGCCCTCTTTCTGTGATGAAGACGTACACGGCCAAGCCCGGAGAGATCGAGCGCGAGTGGTTCGTCGTCGATGCCGACGGCAAGACGCTCGGCCGTTTGGCGACCCAGATCGCCGACACGCTTCGCGGTAAGAACAAGCCGGTCTACACGCCGCACGTCGACACCGGTGACTTCGTCGTCGTCGTCAACGCCGAGAAGATCGCGGTGACGGGCTCGAAGCTCGACACGAAGATCTACTACCGCCACTCCGGCTATCCGGGTGGGATCAAGCAGCGGACGCTGCGCGAGCAGCTCGAGCGGCGCCCGACCGAGGTCATCCGCAAGGCGGTCAAGGGGATGCTTCCGAAGAACAAGCTCGCGTCGGCGCAGCTCACGAAGCTCAAGGTGTACGCCGGCCCCGAGCATCCGCACGCCGCTCAGGCGCCGAAGCCGCTGGAGCTCTCGTGACCGAGATCGCCCAGTACCTCGGCACGGGCAAGCGGAAGACGTCGGTCGCTCGCGTGATCTTGCGCCCCGGTGACGGACAGACATGGATCAACGGCCGCACGCTCGAGGACTACTTCCCGCGCGCGGTTCATCGCAAAATGGTGCTCGCCCCGCTCGAAGTCGCCGAGGCCGTATCGACCTACGACCTGCGTGTGCGGGTCGCGGGTGGAGGGCCGTCGGGCCAGGCCGGCGCGATCCGGCACGGGATCGCGCGCGCGCTCGTCGAGGCGGATCCTGAGATTCGCATTCCGCTGAAGCGTCAGGGCTTCCTGACGCGGGATGCTCGCATCGTGGAGCGCAAGAAGGCCGGCCTGCACAAGGCGCGCAAGGCGCCCCAGTTCTCGAAGAGGTAGGTTCGGCCGCCGTGCGGCGGTACTTCGGAACCGATGGTGTGCGGGGTGTCGTCGGGGAGGACCTGACCCCGCGGCTCGTCGAGCGCGTGGGGAAGGCGGCAACGCTCTGGACGGGGGGAGGGCGCGTGCTCGTCGGCCGGGACACGCGCGGCTCCGGCCCGGCGCTCGAAGAGGCGGTTGCACGGGGAGTCGTCTCCGCAGGAGGCACCGCCGTGCTCGCGGGGATCCTCCCGACTCCCGCCGTCGCACTCCTGGCCGAGCGCCTCGGGGTCGTCGTCTCGGCCTCGCACAACCCGCCCGAGTACAACGGCGTGAAGCTCTTCCTCGATGGCGGCAAGCTCGTCGACGAGCAGGAGGAGAGGATCGAGGCGCTGTTCGACGCCCACGGCCCGGGCGGCGGCTCGATCGAGGCGATCGACGATGCGGCCGACCGCTACCTCGCCCACGTCCTCGAGCACTTCGGCTCCGATCTCGGCGGCCTGCGCGTGGGCGTCGACTGTGCGAACGGCGCGTACGCCGCTCTGGCGCCTCGGGCCTTCGAGCGGCTCGGCGCCGAGGTCCACGCGATCGGCGTCGATCCGGACGGGTCGAACATCAACGTCGGTTGCGGAGCGACCGACCTCGCGCCCCTGCAACAGCTCGTGACGAGCGAGTCGCTCGACCTCGGCGTGGCGTTCGACGGCGACGGCGACCGGATGCTGGCGGTCGACGACCGCGGCGAGCCGGTCGACGGCGATCAGATCATCGCCGTGCTCGCGCTTCACCTCGGCGTCGATCTCGTGGCCGTGACGGTCATGACGAACCTCGGATTCCACCGTCTCATGGCCGAGCAGTCGGTCAACGTCGTGACGACTCCCGTCGGCGACCGCTATGTCCTCGAGGCGCTCAAGCGCGAAGGCGGCCTCCTGGGCGGCGAGCAGTCGGGGCACGTCGTCTGGCTCGAAGACCACGTGACCGGGGACGGCCTGGCCGCAGCTCTCCTCCTCTGCGGCGCGATCCGCGGACGCCGGTTGAGCGACGCGGTCGCGGTGATGCCTCGTTTCCCCCAGGTGCTCCGCAACGTCCACGTGTCCCGGCGGGAGATGTCTCCGGCAATCGTCGACGAGGTCGACCGTGTGAACGAGGAGCTCGGCGAGCGCGGTCGTGTGCTCGTGCGACCCTCGGGTACGGAGCCGATGTTTCGCGTCCTGGTCGAGGCGGAAAATGCGGCGGATGCAGAGAAGTTGTGTGCTAGCATCGCCGCGCTCGTGGAAAGAGAGCTCGGCTGAGCCCGACGGAGGGCGCCGCCGGGCTCTTTCGCGTTTACTGAGGCTCTGACATGTGCGGGATCATCGGATACGTCGGATCGCGTGAGTGCAAGCCGCTCCTCATCCAGGGGCTCGAGCGCCTGGAGTACCGCGGCTACGACTCGGCGGGGATCGCGCTGCTCGAGGCGGCAGGGCTCGACTACGTCCGCGCCGTCGGGCCGCTCGGCAACCTGAAGGAGCGCGCCGGGTCGAACGGCTCGACCGCCACCACCGGCCTCGGCCACACGCGTTGGGCTACCCACGGAGGGGTGACGGAGGCAAACGCACATCCGCTCGCCGGCTGCAGCCCGCCGAAGCTCTCGATCGTCTTGAACGGCATCGTGGAGAACTACCGCGAGCTCACCGAGAGCCTCGTCGCCGAGGGGCACACGTTCAGCTCGGAGACCGACGCCGAGACGGTCACGCATCTCATCGAGCGGTACTACGAGGGCGATCTCGTCGAGGCCGTCCGGCTCGCGTTCAACCAGCTCGAGGGGCACTTCGCCTTCGTCGTGATCCATCACGACCACCCCGGCCTCCTCGTCGGCGCACGCCACCAGGTGCCGCTCGTCGTCGGCGTCGGTGTCGACGAGATGTTCCTGGCGTCGAACGCGGCCGCCTTCCTGCGCGAGACGCGCACCGTCCAGTTCCCGAGCGACGGCGAGATCGTCGCCATCCGTCCCGAAGGCGCGACGTTCCAGACCTCCGACGGCGTGCCCGTCGAGCACGACCTCGCGGAGCTCGACTGGGACGACGAGGGGGCCGAGAAGGCCGGATTCGAGACGTTCATGCTCAAGGAGATCTACGAGCAGCCCGAGGCGGTCGCGGAGACGATCGGCGACCGCGTGCGGCACGGGACGCTCGTGCTCGAGGGCCTCGACATGACCGGACAGGACGTCAAGGACCTCCGCCGGATCGTCCTTCTCGCCTGCGGCACGGCGTACCACGCCTGCGTCGTCGGGCGCTACGTGATCGAGGAGTGGGCACGGGTTCCCGTCGAGTTCGACATCGCGAGCGAGTGGGTCTATCGGAACCCGGTCATCAACGAGCACGACCTCGTCATCGGGATCACGCAGTCGGGCGAGACGCGCGACACGATCGAGGCGCTCAAGCTCGCGAGAGAGAAGGGCGCGCGAACGGTCGCGATCACGAACATGATGGGCTCGCAGGTGACGCGCGAGGTCGACTCCGTGCTCTACACGCGCGCGGGTCTCGAGATGGGTGTCGCCGCATCGAAGACGTTCACCGCGCAGGTCGCCCTCCTGTACCTCGTCGCGCTCAAGCTCGCGCAGATCCGCGAGACGCTCCCGCGGGGCGAGATCGAGTTCATCCTCGACTTCGTCTACAAGCTCCCGTCGAAGATCCAGGCGTTCCTCGACGGCGACCACCCGATCGAGGAGATCGCGCAGCGCTACCACGACGCGCACTTCTTCCTCTACCTCGGTCGGCACATCGGCCTGCCCGTGGCCCTCGAGGGTGCGCTGAAGCTGAAGGAGATCTCGTACATCCCGACCGAGGCGTACTCGGCGGGAGAGATGAAGCATGGCCCGATCGCCCTTCTCGACGAGCAGACGCCGGTCGTCGTCGTCGCGACGAACATCCACGTCTACGACAAGATCGTCTCGAACATCCAGGAGGTCCGGGCGCGCGGCGCGCACGTCATCGCGATCGCGACGGACGGCAACGAGGACATCCAGCACCACGCGGACGACGTCATCTACGTGCCCAAGACGCCCGCGTTCCTGCAGGTCGTCCTGGCGATCCTCCCGCTCCAGCTCCTCGCCTACCGGATCGCGCGCCTCCGCGGCCTGAACGTCGACCAGCCGAGGAATCTCGCGAAGACCGTCACCGTCGAGTAACCCCGTCGGCGACGCCGACGGAGGAAGACGATGGCAACGGTGGTGTTCCTGGTCTAAACACGGACTTACGGAACCGTCATACGCCCCCTGTACGGTCGCCACCTCAGACGCACGACGACCAACGGGAGGTAACCGATGAGAATCTCCGTGCGCCGTCCCTCGCCTGCGCTCGTGATCTCGTGCATAGCGCTCGTGTTCGCGCTTGCAGGCACCGGCTATGCGACGGGCCTGCAGGTACCGCGCAACAGCGTGGGAACTCCTCAGCTCAAGAACTCCGCGGTGACGTCCGCGAAGGTGAAGAACCACTCGCTGCTCCGTGCCGACTTCGCCGGCGGCCAGCTTCCGGCCGGGCCCGTCGGGCCGACCGGTCCGGCCGGGCCGGCTGGGCCCGCAGGTCCTGCAGGTCTCAGCGCCCTCGAGCGAGTCGATACGACGTCCGCCTCGAACAGCACCACGCCGAAGACCCAGGCGACGACCTGCCCCACCGGCAAGCGCCTGCTCGGTGGCGGCGTACGGATCAATCCGGCGCTCGGGTCGCTCGTCGTGCAGCAGTCGTTCCCCGACAACGACAACGTCTACCGCGCGACGGTTCGCGAGGTGACGGCGACGGCTGCCAGCTGGTCGATCACCGTGTTCGCGGTCTGCGCGAACGCCAGCTGAGCGTGGGTACTGGCGGGAAGAGCCGAGGCTCTTCCCGCCAGTACGCTGACCGTGTGAGCAGCCGGCCCACCGCGCCCCCGTACTCCACGCGCACCGTCGAGGCCCTTCGGCTTCCGGCCGGCGACGCCGAGCACGACGCAGTCGCGGTCGAGGAGCCGCTCGAGATCCGCATCGCCGGTGAGCCGGTCGCGGTCACGATGCGAACGCCCGGGCACGACGAGGAGCTCGCGCTCGGGTTCTGCGTGACCGAGGGGCTCGCACCGTCGTCGGCGAGCCTTCCCGACGACCTGGCGGCGAACACGGTCGAGGTCGAGGCCAGCGGCTTCGACCCGGAGCGGATGCGTCGACACTTCTACACGTCGTCCTCCTGCGGCGTCTGCGGGAAGGGCGCGATCGAAGCCGTCCAGGTCGGTGCACCGCGCGTCGAGAGCGAGCTGACGATCCCCGCCGACGTCGTCGCCACGCTTCCCGAGCGGTTGCGCGACGCGCAGCGCGTGTTCGCAGTGACCGGTGGTTTGCACGCGACCGGGCTCTTCGACGCCGCCGGCCAGCTCCAGTGCGTCCGCGAGGACGTCGGTCGCCACAACGCGATGGACAAGGTCGTCGGCTGGGCGTTCGGCAGGAACATGCTCCCGCTCTCGGCGAACGTGCTGTGCGTCAGCGGGCGCCTCTCGTTCGAGCTCGTGCAGAAGGCAGCGGTGGCCGGGTGTCCCGTCCTCGTCGCAGTCGGCGCGCCCTCGTCGCTCGCGATCGAGCTCGCGGTGGATCGCGGCGTCACCCTCTGCGGTTGGGTTCGTGAGGGCCGTCTCAGCGTCTACTCCGAGCCGTGGCGGATCGCGTAGCCGCGACGGGCATCCTGCTCGTCGGCGGCGCGTCCGAGCGCTTCGGCTCTCCCAAGGCGCTCGCTCGGTTTCGAGGCGAGTCGCTCGCCGAGCGCGCGCTGGCGCACGCTTGGAGAGACGTGCGAGGAGGTCGTCGCCGTCGGCAAGCGCGCCGACGCTCTCGAGCTGCCCTTCCCGGTCCTCGATGACGGTGCGGAGGGCCGCGCGCCGGCGTTCGGAGTCATAGCCGGCCTCCGCGCGGCGAGCCACGAGCGCGCCGTCGTCCTCCCGGTCGACTGCCCGCTCGTGACGCCTGCGCTGCTCCGCGAGCTCCTGGACGCGGCCGCCGTCCCGCAGACGGGGCCGCTTCCCGGCGTCTTCACCAGGGCGATGCTCCCGCAGCTCGAGGAGCGCGTCGCGCACGGGGAGCTCTCGCTCCGCGGCGTGAACCCGACCACGCTCGCGCTCGACGAGTTGCGGCTGCTCGACGTCGACACGCCGACCGACCTCGTGGTGGCCGCGAGCATCGCGTTCGACGACTCGGTCGACGAGCGACCTGTCCTGTCGCCGGACGACGTCGCCCTGCACGAGCTCGCGTCGGACTTCTGGGCAACGGCGCTGTGGGCCGGAACGAGGCTTCGCAAAGGAGATGTGTTCGTCGCCGTCGACGCCGTGAACGGGGCGATGAAGAGATCCGTGGTGACGCTCCTCGGCTGGCACGCGCTGGCGGTCGATCCGAATGCGCCGGTGCTCGAGGGTGGCCGCCACCTCGAGCGCTGGGCGGACGCGGGCGCGCTGTCGGCGCTCGAGCGCGCATACGCCCACTACGAGCTGCGGGACGCGGCGCGGGCGCTCTGGGAGACGATCGACCTCTTCCAGGGCCTCGAGGAGGAGACCGCAGGACGGCTCGGGCTGGCGGTCGAGCTCGACCACTCGGAGCTGCGGCGGCGTGTCGCCGAGGTCGTTCGCGATCCGCGGCCCGGGACTACCCTCTGGCCGTGAAGCGCGTCTTGCTGCTCGCCGTCGCGGTCGCGCTACTCGTGGTGGGTTGCGGCGATGACTCGTCGACCGATACCACGACCTCGGTGGGCACGATGGCCGTACGCGTGTACTTCCTCAAGGAAGGCAAGGTTTGGCCCGTGAGCCGCGAGATCGAGAAGCCCGATGGGCTCCTCGATCCGGTGCTCTTCGATGCGCTCGTGGCGGGTCCGACCAAGGAGGAAAGGCACCTCGGCCTGACGACCGAGGTGGCAAAGGACGCTACGAAGCGTTCGCGCGCCGCCCTCGCCCAAATGGTCTACACGTTCTCTCAATCCGATCCGAGTGAGCCCGTCAGCGTCGGCGACGCGAACTACACACGGGCCGATTTCGAGGACCAGACCCCGGCCATCCTCGTCGAGTCGCCGCTCCCGTTCGCCGACGTGACGAGCCCGGTCCGGGCCACCGGCACGGCGAACACCTTCGAGGCGACCTTCAACTACGAGCTCACGGACACCGACGGCCGGATCGTGGACGAGAACTTCGTGACCGCGACGTCCGGGACGGGCACGCGCGGCACCTTCGACTTCACGACGAAGCCGTACAAGGTGCCGTTCGACGGAATCGGCTCGCTCGTCGTCTTCGAGCGCTCAGCGAAGGACGGGTCCAGGACGAAGCTCGTCGAGATCCCCCTTCGGATGTCGCAGTAGCCGGGGCGGCTGCCTAAGCTCTCTACGTGGCCGACGCGCCCTGGCGCTGCTCGCAATGCGGCACGATCAACGAGCCCGTTGCCAACGCTTGCCGGACGTGCGGGCGCTGGCCGAGCATGTTCGACCTCGAGAACAGCACGATCGAGCAGGGCGCGCCGGTCGAGGAGGCCGACGACGTCTACGCCGCAGAGACCCTGGAGGTCGAGCGGTCCGCTCCGGAGCTCGGAGAGCCCGAACCCGTCGAGCCGGCCGACGAGGCCGAGCTCCCGCCCGAGTTCGAGCCCGACGAGGACGATGGTGAGGGCAACCGGCCCAGACGCCGATGGCAGCGTTCCGCACGACTGATCGTCCCGATCGGCGTCGGCCTCTACATCCTCATCAGCGCGCTCGTCAACCGCGGCGGCTAGCGTTCGAACAGCACCTCGCCGGACTCGATCGCACGCGTTTCGCCATGCCCGTTGGCGGTCGCCACCTCGAGGCGGCCGTCACGGAGGATCTGGAGCGCGGTCGCAGGCTCGCCGTCGACCGTGATCCGGCGTCCGCGTAGGAAGTCCCGCGGTCCGAGCCCCTCGAACACGGCATCGAGTCCGCCGCCGCTCCAGTCCGAATACCTGCTCGAGAGATCCTCCAGCAGCATCGACAGCAGCCGGCCGCGATCCCACTCGCGTCCGGTGAGCGTTCGCAGCGAGCCGGCCTTCGGCGGCAACTCCTCCCTCGTCTGATTGACGTTCACGCCGATGCCGAGTACGACCGCCCCCTCCCTGGTCTCGGCCAGGCACCCGGCGACCTTTCGTCGTCTCAACATGACGTCGTTGGGCCACTTCAACTGCACCGACAATCCGGTGATTCTCTCGAGCGCGTCGGCAACCGCGATGCCCGCAACCAGGGAGAGCTCCGGAACATGGCGATCCGGCGGCGGCTTCAGCAGGATCGAGCAGAGGAGCGCGGTGCCGGCCGGCGCTTCCCACGTGCGTCCGAGGCGCCCTCGACCTGCGGTCTGATGATCGGCGACCACGAGCGCGCCCTCCGGCAGGGAGGTGTCCACGAGCAGCTGGGTGGACTCGCAGCTCTCGACGTCGAGACGTGGCTCGCCGAGTCGGTCAGTCACCGGCCGCACCGGTGGTATGCAGCGGCTCCACCCGCACGGCGCTCACCTTGTACTCGGGCGTCCCGATCAGCGGATCGCCCACGTCGTGCGTCAGCCAGTTCACCTTCTGCTCGGCGAAGTGGAGCGCCATCCACACGAGGCCGGGATAGACGCGCTCGGAGTAGTGCGCCTCCGCCTCGACCTCTCCGCGACGGGACACGAGGCGCGCGACGCTCCCGTTCGGGATCCCGAGGGCGCCCGCGTCGTCGGCGTGGATCTCGAAGAACGGCGCCTCCTGCTTGTCCCGGACGCCCGCCTCGCGCATCGTCATGTTCGCCGAGTTGTAGTGGTAGAGCGTGCGGCCGGTGGACAGCACGAACGGGTACTCGGAGTCGGGCTCCTCGATCGGCGGCTGGTACTCGACGGGCACGAACCGGCCGCGTCCGTTCGGGAGCGCGGGACGCGGCGAGTGGAGGTACGGCGTCCCCGGATGGTCGCGGTCGGTGCACGGCCACTGCATCCCGTTCTCCTCCAGCCGGTCGTACCGAATCCCGTACCAGTTCGGAGCCAGGTCGGCGAGCTCGTTCCACACCGACTCCGCGTCGGGGTACTCGGGCCAGCTCGCGCCGAGCGCCTTCGCCATGAGGATGACGATCTCGCGGTCGACCTTCGCCTCTCCGGGCAGCGGTGCTCCGGCGCGCACGCGGCTGACGCGCCGCTCCGTGTTCGTGAACGTGCCGTCCTTCTCCGCGAAGCTGGACGCCGGCAGGACGACGTGCGCGTACTTCCGCGTCGAGTCGTTCAGGAAGATGTCCTGCGACATCAAGAAGTCGACGCCGGCGAGACCCTCCTCGACGTGACGAGCGTTCGGCTCGGTCTGCGCGGGGTTCTCACCGATGAGGTAGAGCGCCTTGGTCCGGCCGTCGTGTAGCCCGGACACGATCTGGTCGAGGCGATAGCCGGGCCTCGTCGGCACCTCGACACCCCAGGCGTCGGAGAACTTGCGGTGGATCTCGGGGTCGTCGACCGGCTGGTAGCCGGGGAGGTAGGCGGGGTTCGCGCCAGAGTCGTTCAGTCCCTGGACGTTGTTCTGGCCGCGGAGCGCGTTCAGTCCCGTGGACTCGTACCCGAGGTGACCGGTCATGAGGACGAGGTTCGAGAGCGACCAGACGTTGTCGACGCCGCAGGCGTGCTCGGTGATGCCGAGCGTGTAGAAGATCGCCGCATGCCGCTCGGCGGCGTATTCGCGCGCCGTCGCGCGGATGTCCGCGGCCGAGACGCCGGTGATCTTCTCGGCTTCCTCGGGGGAGTAGCGCGCGACGATCTCGCGGACCGCCTCGAAGTCGTCGGTGAACTCGCGGATGTACTCCTCGTCCTGAAGCTCCTCCTCGAGGATCGTGTGCATCATCGCGTTCAGCAGCCAGACGTCCGTCCCGGGCCGCAGCTGCAAGTGCCGTTTGGCGAGCTTCGTCAGCCAGATCTTCCGCGGGTCGGCGACGACAAGCGTTGCGCCGTTCCGCACCGCTTTCTTGATCCGCAGCGCGAGCACCGGGTGCGCCTCGGTCGTGTTCGAGCCGATGACGAGGAGGAAGCGGTCGTTCTCGATCTCGGGAATCGAGTTGGTGCTAGCTCCCCTGCCGAACGACCTGACCAGGCCGTAGAGGGTGGGAGCGTGTCAGGTCGACTCGCACGAGTGGACGGAGTTGGTCCCGACCGCCGTGCGTGCGAGCTTCTGGATGAGGTAGTTCTCCTCGTTCGTCAGCCGCGCCGACGCGAGAAAGCCGACCGACTGCGGCCCGTGCTCCGCGATGACCTTCTGGAGGCCGGCCGCAGCGGTCTCGAGCGCGTGCTCCCAGGTCGTCGGGTGGAGCTCGCCGTCCTCGCCGCGAACGAGCGGCTGCGTGAGCCGGTCCGGGTGGTGGACGAAGTTGAAGGCGAAGCGGCCCTTGACGCAGAGGTTTCCCTCGTTCGGGAGGTACTCGCTCTTCGAGGTGACCTTGACGATGTGCTTCGTCGCGGGATCGAGGTTGAGGTCGATCTGACAGCCGACCCCGCAGAACGTGCAGGTCGTCCGAACCTGCTCGAGCTGACGCTCGGGCCGTGACGTGCCCTCTTCGAACTTCTCGTAGATCGCTCCCGTCGGGCACACCGAGAGACAGCCGCCGCACAGCTCGCACTCGGTGTCGAGCCACGAGAGCTCCCACGTCGGGACGATGCGTGCGTCCCCGCCTCGCCCCTCGAGCGAGAGCGCCGAGCACTGCATGACCTCCTGCGTGTAGCGCACGCAGCGGTTGCAGAGGATGCATGCGTCCGGGTCGTAGCCCATGAGCTTGTTGCGGTCGTCGTACTCCTTCCGCTTCGCGTCCGGGAGCACGAGCGGCGCTTCGGCGCCGAGGTCGCTCGCGAGGTCGACGAGCTCGTTCGGCCGTCCGCCCGGCGAGGCGTTGAGGTGCTCCGACAGGAGCATCTCGGTCAGGGTGCGCTGGAAGCCCGTGACCGGCCCGTTCGTCGAGACGACCATCCCCTCGGCTACGCGCGTTGCGCACGCCGGCATCGGCCGCGGCGCTCCCTCGACGTCGACGACGCACATGCGGCAGCCGCCGTACGGATCCAGCTTCTCGTCGTGGCAGAGCGTGGGGATGAACGTGCCGTGCCGGGCGGCCGCGTGCACGAGCAGCTCGCCCTCGGGGGCGCTCGCGGCCTTGCCGTCGAGCGTGAACTCGACCATCGCGGTCACGCTACCTCCTGCGTCAGCGGCGCGAAGAGCTCGGGCCAGTGCGTCATCGCGTTTCGCACCGGGAACGGTGCGGCCTGGCCGAGCCCGCAGATCGACGTCTTCTCCATCGCGAGCAGCCACTCGTCGACCTTCTCGCGCGTCATCGCCGCGCGGCCGTGCTCGAGCTCCTCCGCGACGTGGTGGAGCGCGCGGTTGCCGATGCGGCACGGCGTGCACTTCTGGCACGACTCCTCGGCGAAGAAGCGCATCGTCTCGGCGAGGAGGCGGAGCGGGGAGTACGAGACCGGGAAGACCTGGACGGCAGCCGAACCGGGGCCGGCTCCCCACTCGCTGAGCCCGTCCCGCGTGAGCGGCGCGTCGAGCGCGGCCGCCGGGAGGATCCCGCTCGCCGCACCGCCCGGGACGACGGCGCCGACCTCGTCCGAGAAGCCGCTGGCATGGCCCTCCACGAGCTCGCGCGTCGTGATTCCGTTCGCCGCCTCGTAGCATCCGGGCTTCTTCACCGCCCCTGTCACCGACCAGAGACGCGTGCCCTTCGCGTCACGCGTCCCCAGCGCGGCCCACCACTCGCCGCCGTTGCGAACGATCGCCGGGATGTGGGCCAGGGTCTCCACGTTCTGGATGAGCGTCGGGCGACCGAGGTAGCCGAACTGGCTCGGGAACGGAGGCTTGAGCCGGGGCATCGCACGGCGGCCCTCCATCGACTCGAGCATCGCGGTCTCCTCTCCCGCGATGTAGGCGCCCGCGCCGACAACGAGCTCGAGCGACAGCCCGTCGAGCAGCCCGGCGGCTCGGAGCTCGTCGATTGCCTGCTGGAGCCGAACGCGGGACGTCGCGTACTCCTCGCGGAGGTAGATGCGCCCCTCGCAGGCCTCGAGCGCGCGCATGGCGAGCACGGTCGCCTCGACCATGAGATGAGGGCGGAGCTCCATGACGTAGCGGTCCTTGATCGTCCCCGGCTCGCCTTCGTCGGCGTTCACCACGACGTAGCGCGGGCCGGGCTCGCGCGACACGGCCTCCCACTTGAGGCCCGTCGGGAATCCGGCGCCACCGTAGCCGGTCAAGCCGGACGCCTTCAGCTCGTCGACGATCTTCTCGAGCGGCGGCAGGTCGCGGAGGAGCTCGAGGCCGCCGCGCCGCTCGTAGTCGGCCAGTGTCGCGTCGCCTGAGCCGAGCGCAACCGCTGGACCCTCGTTCGTCGAGTGTGTGACGGCCGGGACGATCTCGTCGCCGCGAGTCATGGCCGGCGCGAGGTCGCAATGCCCCAGACACGCGACCTCGATCGCGCCCGGCGTCGAGGCGAGGAGCTCGCGGGCTCCGAAGCAGTCGCAGACGGGGCCGGTGCAGACACGGACGGCGTCCGTCGGCACTTGCAGAAACGAGTAGAACGACACGACCTCGTGCACCTCGCCGCGCCTGATGTTCATGTGGTCGGCGACCGCGTCGGACAGCTCCATGGTGATCGGCCCGACCTCGCGGCGAACGCGCCCCAGGTTGTCGAGGAGCCGGGTTCGCTCGCGCGGGAGCTCGGGCAGCAGCGTTACGAGCCGGAGCGCGTCCACCGCGGCGAGTCTATTCGGCGGTCGGTGGGCGCCGGAGCGACTTCGTGCGCGCGCGTCGGAGCTTCGCCTCGAGTCGCCGCTCCTTCGCGGCTGCAGTCGGCTTCGTCGCGACACGACGTCGCGGAAGCGCGAGCGCCTCCCGCAGCTTCTCGACGAGTCGCTCGGTCGCGAGCTCGCGATTGCGCGCCTGGCTGCGCTCGTCCTGCGCGACCGCCCTGATCACCCGTCCGGCACGCGCGAGGACGCGTCGGCGCTGAGCGTCGGTGAGAGCTGTCGTCATCTCGACGTCGAACGACGCCTCCACCCGTGTCGACGACTTCTGTGCGTGCTGTCCGCCCGGTCCGCTCGACCGCGACACGCGAATCTGGATCTCCGAGACCGGCACGACGACCGAGCGCGTGACCCGTAGCGACTCTCCGTCCACGCGCCGAAGCCTGCCAGCCGCGACGAAGAGTGGTCATGTGGTCGTCGACCGGGCTGCGTCCACTCCGGTCTACACGCCGAGCACCGCCCTCGACGACCTCGGGAGCCCGGGGTAACACCATGGCCGCGACGGCGTTCTCCGCACCGGCGACATCGCGATTCTGACCCGGCGCGAGGGCACGTAGACTCGGCCCGTGGCCTGCATCCTGCTCGACATCGACGGCGTGCTCCACGTCTCCGGCGAGCCGACTCCGGGCGCTTCGGAAGCCGTCGCCGAGCTTCGTCGCGCCGGTCACGCCCTCCGCTTCGTCACGAACAACTCGACACGCCCGCGCGCTCTGCTCGCAGACGAGCTGCAGGGGATGGGGTTCGCCCTCGAGGCGGACGAGCTTCAGACGACGCCCGGCGCGGCTGTACGCGAGCTGGCCGGAAAGCGCGTGCTCGCGCTCGTCATGTCGTCGATCGTCCCCGATCTCGATGAGCTCGAGCTCGTCGGCGACCACGCGGACGTCGTGCTCGTCGGCGGCTGCGACGAGACGCTCGAGCCGAACCAGGTGTTCAGCTACATGAACCTCGCGCGCGCGTTCGACGAGATCCAGATGGGGGCAGCGCTGTACTGCCTGCACAAGAACAAGTGGTGGCAGACGAGCCGCGGCCCGATGCTCGACTCGGGTGCTTTCGTCGCAGGGCTCGAGTACGCCACCGGCGTCGAGGCGACCGTGCTCGGCAAGCCGAGCCCGGCCTATTTCGCAGCTGCGCTCGACGCGCTCGACGCGGAGCCGGAGCTGACCTGGCTCGTCACCGACGACGTCGACGCGGACGTGCGTGGGGCGCGCCTGTTCGGGATGAAGACCGCTCTCGTGAGGACTGGGAAGTTCCGGCCCGAGACGCTCGAGTCCGCGGAGGCGTCTCCCGACATCGTGGTGTCGTCACTCGGACACTTCCCGGCGCTGCTCGAGGAGGACCTGACCGGTGGCTGGACCTCGTGAAGGTCGGCGTCGACATCATCGAGATCGAGCGCGTCGAGCGTGCGCTCACGCGGCCCGGCTTTCGCGAGCGGTGCTTCACGCGGGCCGAGCGTGAGTACTGCGAGTCGCGCGCGCGTCCGGCCCAGAGCTACGCGGCCCGTTTCGCCGGCAAGGAGGCGGTCGGAAAGGCGCTCGGCTGTGGAGTTCGCTTCACGTGGAAGGACATCGAGATCGTCGGCCGCCCGAAGCCGGGCGTGAGCCTGTCGGGGCGCACGGCCGCGTTCGCCGAGACGGTGAACGCAGGGGCGATCGACCTCTCGATGACACACTCGCGCGAGATCGCGGCCGCGATCGCGGTGGTCTCGCCTCGCGAGCATGGCTGAGGGGCACTTCGAGCCTCTCTACTCGGCCTCCGAGATGCGGGTGGCCGAGGAGGCGTACCCGAGCTATCCCGACTCGATTCCGGAGCTCATGGAGCGCGCAGGTGCGGCGGTTGCGAACGAGGCAATGCGTGCGTTTCCCGCGGCGCGCTCGTTCGCGTGCGTGTGCGGAAAGGGCTCGAACGGAGGGGACGGACGGGTAGCTGCGCGCGTCCTGCGAGAGGCTGGGCACGCCGCGGACGAGACTCACGACCGCCTCGACGAGTACGACGTCGTCGTCGACGCCCTCTTCGGGACGGGGTTCACAGGCACGCCTCGGCCGGACGCGGCGGACGTCATCGATCGGATCAACGCCTCGCGGCGACGTGTGGTCGCGGTCGACGTCCCGTCCGGCGTCGACGCCTCGAGTGGCGAGGTAGCCGGGCCCGCCGTCGAGGCGGACCTCACGGTGACGTTCCACGCCCCGAAAGTGGGGCTCGCGGTCGCGCCGGGGCGCTTCCATGCCGGCCAGGTGGTCGTCGTAGACATCGGTCTCGAAGGAACGTCGACGTCGATCCGCCGTGCGCTGCCCTCGCTGCTCGAGGTCGTCCCACGGCGCTCGGCGCGCGACACGAAGTACACATCGGGCGCAGTGCTCGTGATCGGGGGTCGGCCGGGAACGACGAGCGCTGCCTGCCTCGCGGCGATGGCTGCCCTCCGTGCCGACGCCGGCTACGCGACGCTCGCCGTGCCCGCCGAGGCGCTGCCGGCGGCGGAGGCGCTGGCCCTCGAGCCCGTGAAGCTCGCGTGGTCGGACGCCGATGCCGCAGAGGTGCTCGAGGAGGCGTCGCAGCGAGCGACGGCGCTCGCGCTCGGCCCCGGTCTGGGGCGGTCGGACGTCCGGCGCTCGCTCGTCCGTCACCTGCTCGAGGCGATCGATCTCCCGGCGGTCGTGGACGCCGACGGCCTCTTCGGGCTCGACCCGGTCGAGCGGAGCGCCCCGACCGTCCTGACCCCGCATGCGGGCGAGCTCGCCCGCATGCTCGGCCGCGACTCCGCGTGGGTCGGTGCGCACCGGCTGGAGGCGGCGAGGACGGCTGCCGAGCGCTTCGGCGCGATCGTTCTCCTCAAGGGTGCAGACACGCTGGTCGCCTCGCCCGACGGGCCGGTGATCGTCTGCGACGCGGGCCCACCGTCGCTGGCGACCGCGGGAACCGGAGACGTGCTCACAGGCGTCGTCGCCTCGTTCCTCTCGAAGGGGCTCGACGGCGCGACCGCGGCCGCAGCGGCCGCCGTCGCGCACGGGCTGGCCGCTCGGCTCGTCCCGCAGCAGGCGGGCCTCGTCGCCGGCGATCTCCTCGACGCTCTTCCCGCCGCGCTCGAAGCCTGAGACTTACGCGGCTCCGCCGATTGCGGAGAATGGCCTGGTGGAGCGGTCGAGCATCACCATCGATCTCGGCGCCATCCGCCGCAACGCCGCAATGCTCCTACGCGCGGCAGAGGGGGCCGAGCTGTGGGCCGTCGTGAAGGCGGAGGGCTACGGGCATGGTGCCGTCGACGTCTCGAAGGCAGCGCTCGACGCGGGTGCGTCGGCTCTCTGCGTCGCCACGCTGCCCGAGGCACTGCACCTCCGCGCCGCCTTGCGGAATGCACGCATCGTCGTGATGGGGCCGGTCTCCGAGCGTGAGATCGGCGAGGCGCGGGTCGCGCGACTGGAGCTCGTCGCCGCCGACGGGAGGATCCCCGAGGGCGTCCGGGTCCACCTCAAGGTCGACACGGGCATGGGGCGCTGGGGGCTCTCGGAGCTCCCGGCGCAGACGCGTGACGTCGTCGGCGTGATGAGTCATCTCGCCTCGGCCGAGTCCGATCCGGCATTCACGAGCCTGCAGATCGACCGCTTCCGGGAAGCAACGGCCGGAGTGGAGTCCGTGACGCGCCATATCGCGAACAGCGCGGCGACCTTGCTCTACGCGGAGGCCCGCTTCGATGCGGTGCGCTGCGGGATCGCGCTGTACGGCATCTCGCCGTTCGGTACCGATCCCGCCGCTGACGGGCTCGAGCCTGCGCTTCGCTGGGAGTCGTACGTCGCGCTGGTCAAGCAGCTCGATCCGGGGGAGAGCACCGGCTACGGCAGGAAGTTCGTCGCCGATCGGACGACGTGGATCGGCATCGTCCCGGTCGGCTACGCCGACGGGTTCCGCCGCGACCTCACCGGGACGGAAGTCCTCGTCGACGGGCAGCGCCGGCGCGTGGTCGGGACGATCTCGATGGATGCGCTCGCGGTCGCGCTGGAAGGCGAGCTTGCCATCGGAACGCCGGTCACCCTCGTCGGCGACGGCATCCTCATCGAAGAGCACGCGCGTGTGGCAGGGACGATCGGCTACGAGATCGCCACCGGCCTGAACACGCGCTCGGGACGTGCACGGCGGGTCGCGGTCGATGGATGAGCGCCTTCGCGAGATCTTCGCGGCCGAGGACGCCTGGATAGTCGGTGGCGCGGTGCGCGATGAGCTCCTCCTTCGTCCGGTCCTCGACCTCGACGTCTCGTGCGCAGATCCACGTGGCGCGGCGCACCGGTTCGCGGGCCGGTACGGCGGCGCGGTGTTTCCGCTCTCCGAGCGTCACGGAGCATGGCGCGTCGTCGCCGACGGAATGGTCGAGACGGTCGACTTCACGCCGATCGGCGGCGGAATCGACGCCGATCTCGCGACCCGCGACTTCACCTTCAACGCGATCGCCGAGCACGTGGCAACGGGTGCCGTCCACGACCCGCACGACGGTGCGTCGGACCTGCGGGCTGGCGTCGTGCGCGCTGTGTCCGAGGCGATCTTCGTCGACGACCCTCTCCGCCTCCTGCGGGCGGTGCGGTTCGAGGACGAGCTCGGTTTTCGCATGGACGAGCGCACGGAAGCACTCCTCCGCGCGTCGGCGGCACTCGTCACGCAGCCTGCCGGCGAGCGGATGCTGGCCGAGCTGCGGCGGCTCTCGGCCGACGGCTTTCGCCGGCTCGACGAGGTCGGGCTGCTCGAGCGCCTGGGCGGCTCGCTCGACGGGCGGCTCGACGCGTTCGACGACTCGGACTTCCGCCTCGTCGTCGTCTTCGGCTCGAATCTCGGCCGGCTCCCGATCTCGAACGAGCTGAAGCGCTACTCGGCGGCGCTCGCGCGTGCGCGCAAGCCCGACGATCCCTCGCCGCGCTCGATCCATCGCTTCCGGCGTCTCACGGAGCCGTGGGCGATCGACGCGCTCGCGTACGTCGGCTCGCCCGAGCTCGCCGGCGTGGTCGAAGCGGCGAGACGATCCGAGCCGAAGGAGCCGCTCGTACGAGGCAACGAGCTCGGTCTCGAGCCAGGCCCGGCCGTCGGACGTATCCTCGACGTCATCGAAGAGGAACGCGCAGCCGGCACGATCTCTACGCGCGAGCAGGCGCTCGAGCTCGCGCGCTCGCTCGCGGCGGAGGAGGAGTCGTGAGCCTGGAGCTGCGGCTCGCGCTGCACGAGGAGCGCGCCGCGGAGCTCACGGATCGCATCCACCGCTTCCTTGGACCGTTCACGGGCACCGAGGTCGCGCTCGACGCGGGCTGCGGGACGGGCTCCTTGGCCTTCGCCTTGGCGTCCTTCGTCTCCGAGGTCGTCGGTGTGGACATCGACTTCGAGTACCTCGAGGCGGGTCGTGCCGCGGCACCTCAGAACGTCAGGCTCGTCGAGGGGGACGTCACGGCACTGCAGTTCGGGTATGCAGAGTTCGATCTTGCGTGCAGTCATCGCGTCCTGCACCACGTACGCAGGCCGGAGCTCGCGGTCTCCGAGCTCGCACGCGTCACGCGCCCCGGCGGTCGCGTCTTCATCGCCGATCAGCTCGGGTCGACCGATCCACTCCTGAGCATCGAGATGGACCGCTTCGAACGACAGCGCAACGCGACGCACCAGCGACTCCTGCCGGATGCGGACATCCGCGGCTACCTGGACGCGAACGACCTCGTCCTGCTCGCCTCGGAGGTGACGCGGGAGAGCGTCGACCTCGAGCGGCGGCTCGAGCTCGCCGGCTACGACGAGGAGGAGCGAGCGCGCATTCGCGGCCCGGGCCCTGCTGAACCGTACGAGATCGAGGTCGGCTGGTACGTCGCCCGCAAGCATGCCGCGTAGCGCCTAGTCCTGGGTGCCGGGGCGGTAGCCGTAGCCGCCAACGAGCCGTGCGAGAACGCCGGGGAAGAGCGTCTGGAAGATCGAGACCGGGCGGTAGGGGAACCACGGAACGGTCATCTCCTTGCGCCCTCTTTCGACGGCCTTCACGATCGCACGCGCGACGTCGTCGGAGTCGAGCACGAACCGGCGCATGAGGCCGCTGCGGAGGTTCGAGCGCGGTGTGAAGCCCTCCGTCTCGACGAAGCCGGGCAGCAGTGTGTGCACCTGGATGCCTTCCGGGCGGAGCGTTGCCGTGAGAGAACGCGAGAACGCGAGCTGCGCGTGCTTTGCCGCAGCGTACGGGCCAGCGGGCGCGAACGCGATCGTTCCCGCGACGGAGACGACGTTGACGACGTGCGCGCTGCCCGTTGCGACCGCGGCTCGCAGCCCCGGCATGAACGCCCGCGTGCACCACACGCCGCCGAGGTAGTTCGTCTCGATCACCCGCTCGATCGTCTCCGGCGAGGTGGAGACGAACGTCCCGCGTCCGGGAACGCCTGCGTTGTTGACGAGGAGAGCGACGGCGGCGTGGCGTGCGAGCACGCGTTGGGCGACGTCGTCGACCTGCGCTCGATCGCGCACGTCGCATGCCTCCCACTCGCCCCCGATCTCCGTGGTGAGGGCTTCGAGCCGGTCCGCCCGGCGGGCAAGGAGAACGCAGTACCAGCCGCGCCGCGCGAGCTCGCGCGCGGTCGCCTCGCCGATCCCGGACGAGGCACCGGTCACCACCGCCACGTGCGCTCCCGCCATTGCGGCGGGACGATAGACGACTAGGATCGCCGGATGGCCGGCAGGTTCGAAGGCAAGCAGGCACTCGTCCTCGGCGTCGCGAACCAGCGCTCGATCGCCTGGGCGATCGCGAAGCGGCTCGCCGACGAGGGCGCAACCGTTGCCTTCACCTATCAGGGCGAGCGCATCGAGAAGAACGTCCGCGAACTCGCCGCGACGGTCTCCAGCCCGCTCGTCACCGAGTGCGACGTGCGCTCCGACGAAGACCTCGCGCGCGTCTTCTCCGAGGTCGGCGACGCCTTCGGGGGCGGGCTCGACGTCCTCGTCCACTCGGTCGCGTTCGCAGCGGCCGAGGATCTGGAGGGTCGCTTCGTCGACACGCCTCGTGAACGCTTCTGGATGGCCGTAGACATCAGCGCGTATTCGTTCGTCGCGTGCTCGCGGGCCGCGGAGCCGCTGATGGAGGCCCGGGGCGGAGGCTCGATCGTGACGATGACGTACCTCGGCGGCGAGCGCGCGGTGCCGCACTACAACGTCATGGGGGTAGCGAAGGCGACGCTGGACGCCAGCGTCCGCTACCTCGCCTGGGATCTCGGCTTCAAGAACATCCGTGTGAACGCGATCTCGGCCGGCCCCGTGCGAACACTTGCGGCTCGCTCAATCGCGGGCTTCACGACCATGCAGACGATGTTCGAGGAGCGCGCGCCGCTGCACCGCCAGATCGAGGGGGACGACTGCGGCGCGGCCGCCGCCTATCTCCTCTCCGACGAGGCGGCGAACGTCTCCGGCACGACGCTGTACGTCGACGCCGGGTACCACGCGATGGGGATGTGATCAGAGCCGCGCTCATCCACGAGGTCGGCGCTGCCCCAGACGTGGGCGAGGTCGACGAGCCGACGGGCGAGACGATCGAGGTCCTCGCCGCGCCGATCAATCCGATCGACCTCTCGGTCTCGCGCGGCATCCTCGCGACGGGTCATCCCGAGCTTCCGTACGTTCCCGGCTGCGAGGCGGTTGGTCGGACCGCCGATGGCAGGACGGTCTGGATCTTCGGCGGCTCGCTCGGGCGCACATCGAACGGTGCGATGGCCGAGCACGCCGCGATCGGTGACGCGTACGCCATGGACGTGCCCGAGGGTGCCGACCCGGCGCTCGCGGCGGGTCTCGGGATCGCCGGCCTCGCCGGCTGGCTACCGCTCGCCTGGCGGGCACCGCTGAAAGGCGGTGAGAACGTGCTCGTGCTGGGCGCGACCGGCTCGGTCGGGCTCGTCGCAGTGCAGACCGCGAAACTGCTGGGCGCGGCACGCGTCGTCGCGGCCGGGCGGAGCGCCGAGGGCCTGGAGCGGGCTGCTCAGGTCGGCGCAGACGCGACGATCCGCATCGACGAGGCGGACGACCTGGTGGCGGCCTTCAAGGACGCCTTCGGCGGCGAGGGGCCGAACTACGTCTTCGACCCGCTGTGGGGCGAGCCCGCGGCGGCCGCTGTCCAGGCAGCCGTCCCGTGGGCCACCGTCGTGAACCTCGGCCAGTCGGCGGGGCCGACCTCGGAGCTCGCCTCGGCTGCGGTGCGCTTCAAGAGCCTCTCCATCCTCGGCCATACGAACTTCGCCGTGCCGCCGGGCGAGCTGGCGGATCACTACCGCCGGCTCGTCGAGCACGCGCTCGCCGGCGACATCAGGCTCGATGTGGAGCGCGTACCGCTGGACTCCGTCTCCGATGCGTGGCGTCGCCAGGCAGCTGGCGCAGGGACGAAGCTCGTCGTCGTTCCGTGAAGGCGATCCGAACGGTTTCTTAGGGATCTCTGCGGGCTTTCTCAGGCGGCGCTCAGACGCCGCTGCTGCTCTGTCCCCATGAGCGAGCAGCAAGCCTCGAGAATCGGGGAGGCAAAGCGGCGGGCGCTGGATGCCAAGCAGAAGCTCGGCGTCGCGGCCGCCGCCGCTTTCGTCGCGATCCTCGGGCTCGCCTGGGCGAGCCATCCCGGGTCGTCGTCCGGATCCTCCGCTGGGGCTGCCGCCGACCAGAGCTCGTCCGACCAGAACGACTCGTTCCTCGCGGAGGACGACGATTTCGGCGGCTTCGACTCGTTCGGTTCGATAGCTCCCTCGGGCGGCGCCGCGCCGCAGGCGCAGACGCATGTCTCCTAGCTCCTTCCGCGCCATGGGCGTCGTGATCCTCGTCGGCTCCGAGGTCGAGGAGGCGCGAGACGCCGTGCGCCGACTCGTCTTCGCCTGGGACGGCATCTTCAGCCGCTTCCGCGAGGGCAGTGAGCTCCACCGCGTGAACACGAGCTCGGCGAGCACGCTCGTCGTCTCGGAGACCTTCGCGCGAGCGCTTCGCGCTGCGCTGGCGGCCGCGAGGGCGACGGACGGGCTCGTCGATCCGACGCTGGGCGCGGCGCTCGTGGCTGCCGGATACGACCGCGACTTCGCGCAGCTCGGTGAAGACGCCCGTCCGGCCGGCGACCCGGCTCCCGGCACGTGGCGGTCGGTCTCCCTCACGGGCCGACTCCTGTCACGACCGCCCGGCGTGCTGCTCGACCTGAACGGGGTCGTCAAGGGTCTCGTCGTCGACGACGCCCTGCGCCTCCTGCCCGATGGGTGCTTCGTGTCGGCGGGTGGAGATCTCGCGACGAACGGCCAGGTCGTCGTCGCGTTGCCCGGGGGAGGCTCCATTCGGCTGGAATCGGGAGGACTGGCCACGAGCGGGGCGACCGAGCGGCGCTGGCTCCGTGGCGGCGTCGAGCAGCATCACCTCATCGATCCGCGCACGGGGCGTCCCGCGAAGTCGCGCTGGGATCAGGTGACCGTCGCGGCGTCCTCCTGCCTCGCTGCCGACGTCGCCGCCAGGGCTGCATTTCTCCTCTCCGACGACGGCCCCGGCTGGCTGGACGAGCGAGGGCTCCCTGGCCGGTTCCTCGCGGGCGACGAGGTGGCCGAGAACGGTGCCTGGCGCCTTGCCGTCCCGGCCGACCCGATCGCCGCGTGAACGTCACCTGGTACGTCGACCGTGCGAGCGGGATGGTCGCGTTCGCGCTTGTGACCGGGACGATCGCCATCGGCCTGCTCATGTCCGGCCGCGCGCGCCTTCGCCGCTGGCCCCGGTTCGCGGTGGAGGACGTGCATCGTTTCGCGAGCCTGCTGACCTGGACGTTCGTCGGCATCCATGCGCTCGCGCTCCTCGCCGACTCGTACCTCCCGTTCTCGGCGGCCGACCTGGCGGTGCCGGGCATCGCGCCGTACCGGCCGCTGCCGACGGCGCTGGGCGTCGTCGGCGCCGAGCTCCTTGCTGCGCTCGCGGTCGCGAACACGCTGCGCGGGCGGATCTCGTACCGCGTGTGGCGGGGCACGCACTACCTCAACTTCGCGGTCTGGCTCCTCGCGCTCGGGCACGGTGTGACGGCGGGGTCGGACAGCGACACGGCCTGGGCACTCGCGCTGTACGTCGCCTCGGCAGGACTGGTGGCCGGCATGACCGCGTGGCGTGTCCTCTCGACGCGCTCGGCGGGAGCGTCGGCGATTCGCTTCGGGACGCCGATCGCAGCGCTCGCGGCCGCCGACCTCGCGATCTTCCTCGACCTCGGCGTCGCCCACTAGTAGCGCTGCGTTTTCCCCCGCTGTAGGTCGGGTAGCCGTCCGGTGTGAAGCTTCGCTACGGCATCCTCGGCTGGCTCGCGTGGACGATCGGCAAGCGCGCCGTCCGCCGTAAGCTCCAGCTCAGCCGTCGTTGAGCGATCTCGCCTCCGAGATCATCGCGTCGATGTCTGGGAGCTCGGCGCCGAGCGTCCACGCGGCCTCGATCGCCTCGCCGTCGCGTATCAGGAACGCCGAGCGGACGGGGACGTCCTGCATGCCGAGCGGCTCGAACGCCACGTCGAAGGCCCGGGTCGCGTCGCCGTTCCAGTCGGAGAGCAAGGGAACCTCCACGCCGAGCGCCTGCGCCCACGCGCGGTGCGACCAGGGCGAGTCGCGCGAGATCCCGAACGGACGAACGCCCGCGGCCGCCAGATCGTCACTCCTGTCCCGCAGGAGGTGCATCTCGTTCGTTCAGGTCGGCGACCAGTCCCACACGTAGAAGCACAGGAGCGCGTGTCCGGAGCCGAGCACCTCGCTGAGCGGCGCGGCTTCTTCGCGCGGTGCGCCCCACACGCTGACGTCGGGTACCGAGCTGCCCGCCTCGAGCACGGACCGACGGTAACAGCCATGCGTGCGTGCACGAAATGTCGATCCAGCACGGGCGTATCCGTCATGAATGGGTAGCGCACGACCCACGACCGATCGGAGGCCAGACGATGAAGTACCTGATGCTCGTGTGCTGGGGCACGGATTCGATGAACGCGCAGACCGAGCCCGGGCCGGGCGAGACGGAGGAGGACGAGGGCTTCCCGTGGCTGAACGACCTCCAGGAACGGGGTATCTGGCTGACTGGGGACCAGCTGGCGCCTCCTCGACGCGCACGATCGGTGCGTGTCCGCGACGGCAAGACGATGGTGACCGACGGGCCGTTCACGGAGACGAAGGAGGCGGTCGGCGGCTTCGACATCATCGAGTGCGGCAGCCTCGAAGAGGCCGTCGAGATCGCGTCCGGCCACCCGGTCGCCCAGATCGGGACCATCGAGGTGAGGCCGCTCTGGGGGAGCCGATGAAGCGGCCACGGCGAGGTTTCGGCGCCGGAGATGGCGGGGCAATACGACCCGATAGCCACTGAAAGGAGAGGCGATCCGATGCTCGAGAACGCCAAGGCATTCAGCGGGTTCGCGGTCGACGACATCGACCGCGCGCAGCAGTTCTACGGTGGGACGCTCGGTCTACGGACGTCCGAGAACCACGACCTGCTGACCCTCCACCTCACGGGCGGCCGAGACACGCTCGTCTACCCGAAGGAGGATCACACGCCGGCCACGTACACCATCCTCAACTTCGCGGTCGACGACGTCGAGGCGGCCGTCGACGAACTCGGCGAGCGCGGCGTGAGATTCGAGCACTACGAGGGCTTCGAACAGGACGAGAAGGGCATCTCTCGCGCCCCTGGCGGACCGCCAATCGCCTGGTTCAAGGATCCGGCCGGGAACATCCTCTCCGTCCTCGAAGCCGGAGGGATGTAGGCAACCGGCGCTCGAGCTAAAGCGGCGCCGCCGTGACCGCGGGTAGCGCTTCGGTCGCCTCGGCGATTGCGCGAGCGACCTCGACGATGTCGCGGTTGGCGTTGAAGACGCGCAGCTGCCGGTCCGACGACGAGCCGCGCGCGAGGATCTCGAGGACGCCCTCGAGCTCGCGCTCGGAGCCGAGCTCCTGCGCGTGCGGCCGCAGCTCCTTGATCGTGCGGCGGATCGTGCGCGCGATCGGCACCCGATTTCGGCTACCGGTCGCGAGGTCCATGATCGGCGCCTCGAGCCCGTACCTCGCCGCGAGCCACTTGTTCTCGCTCGTGAGGATCCGGTGGTACGAGGGGATCTCGCGGCCCTGCTCGTACTCCTCGCACAGCCGCTTCACCAGCGCCTGGCAGTACGCCGCGATCGCGACCGCGTCCTCGACGCGCGTGACGGCGTCGCAGATCCGGATCTCGATCGTGCCGAGGCGCGGGTGCAGCCGGATGTCCCACCAGATGTGCGTGTAGTCCGCGATGCAACCCGTGTGCTCGAGCTGCCCCACGAGGGAGGCATAGTCGTCGTAGTCGCGGAAGCGCGGAGGCGGTCCCGAGCGTGGGAACGCGGAGAACACCATCTGTCGGCTCGACGCGAGCCCGGTCGCCTCTCCGCGCCAGAACGGCGAGCTCGCGGACAGGGCGAGCAGGGGCGCCAGGTGGGGCAGGAGTCCGTTGACCACCTGGATCGCCTTCTCCGCGTCGTCGACCGCTACGTGGACGTGCATGCCGAAGATCAGCTCGCGGCGCGCGACGTACTGCAGCTGGTCGATGAGCGCCCGGTAACGGTCCTTGGCTGTGATCCGCTGCCGCTCGAAGAGGCTGAACGGGTGCGTACCTGCCGCGCCGACGCGGGTTCCCTGCTCGTGGGCGATCTCGGTTACGTAGCCGCGGAGTGTCGTCAGCCAGCGCATGACGTCTCCGGCGTTGTGGCACACGGGGGTCGCGATCTCGAGCACGGACTGCATCAGCTCGGCGTTGATCTGCGCCTCGAGCTCGTGGCCCGTGACCGCGGCGAGCAGCGTGTCGATGTGCTGCACGAGGTCGAACGTCTCGGGGTCGAGCAGCTGGTACTCCTCCTCGACCCCGAGCGTGTACGGGTCGCCGGAGCCGAACATGTGGTCGAGGACGCTTCCAGCCGGATGCGCCCCGTTGCCGGTGATCGAAGGGGGGATCGCCTGCTTGCCGCTCACGGGAGCACGGCCTCGACCTCGATCTCGACCTTCCAGCGGGGGTCGAAGAGGCCGGCGAGGACGGTCGTGTTCGCCGGGCGCACGTCTCCGAAGACCTCCGCGTGAGCGCGCGCGAAGCCGTCGAAGTCAGCCGCGTCGGTCAGGTAGACGCGCGTGCGGACGACGTGCTCGAGGCTTGTCCCGGCGCGCTCGAGCGCCGTGCCGATGAGCTCGAGGCAGACGTGCGTCTGGTCGTAGACGTCCTCGGGCGGCGGGGAGCCGTCGGCCGGGCTCGCGGCCGTGCCCGACACGTGCACGCGATCGCCCGCGACTACGGCGCGCGAGTACCCGACGATCGGCTCGTAGGCACCCGTTCCCGCGATGTTCCGACGCTCCAGCACGTGACTAGTATCGCGCCGCGTGCAGGCACTTCGCCAGATCGACGACTGGCCCGTCGAGTTCGCAGCAGCCGGTGTCGTCGGTCCCGACGGCCTCGTGACGACTGAGGGGGATGTGTCGCGCTCGGTCCGCCTCGCGTCCGTCTCGAAGCCGATCGCGGCGCTCGCAGCGCTCGTCGCGGCGGAGGAGGGCGTCGTCGACCTCGACGAGGCGGCAGGCCCCGCCGGCTCGACGGTCCGGCATCTGCTCGCCCACACGAGCGGGCTTCCATTCGAGGGCGCCGAGCCCATCGCGCGACCCGGACATCGGCGCATCTACTCCAACGAGGCGTTCCGCGTGCTCGCCGACCACCTCGCGGCCCGGGCGGAAATGCCGTTCGCCGACTACGTGCGCCTCGCCGTCTGCGAGCCTCTCGACATCGGGCTAGACGCGACGGGTGATCCCGGGTCAGGCATGCACGCATCCCTGGAGGACGTGCTCGCCATCGGCAACGAACTGCTACGTCCACGCCTCGTCGCCGACGAGACGCGCGACGAGATGATCGCCGTCCAGTTTCCGGGCCTGTCGGGCGTGCTCCCCGACCACGGACGCTTCGATCCGCTGGACTGGGGTCTCGGCGTGCAGCTGAACACGTCGCCGCCCTCGTGGATGGGGACGCGCACGTCGCGGCCGACGTTCGGGCACTTCGGAGGTACGGGCACCTTTCTGTGGGTCGATCCGCAGGCGCGAGTCGTGTGCGCTGCGCTGACGACGCGCAACTTCGGCGAGTGGGCGAAGCAGGCGTGGCCGCGCTTCTCCGACGCCGTGCTCGACGAGTTGGTCTAGAGGCTTGATGCGAAATTCACGCGGGCCGGATGGCGGCCACGACACGGCGCCGGAGCGCCACCGCCGCGCCTCGCACAGGCTTCAAGCCTGCACGAGGCGTATCGGCGTCGCCCGGCTTGGTCGTGCCCGTCCTCGACGTCGCGTCAATTTCGCATCAAGCCTCTAGCCGTCGTCCGCGAAGAGCGGGCGGACGAGGTCGTCGAAGGTCGCCTCGTCGCAGCTCGCGACGACACAAGGCGTCATCGCGACCACCGTCGCCGTTCGCGGCACGTGCATCGTGAGCGCGACCTCGCCGAAGAACTCCCCGGCCTTGAGGACACGGCGCTCTCCGAGCTCCGACTGGGAGACGCCGGCGAGGCCGGAGAGGAGCACGAAGAAGCGGTCGCCCGGTTCGCCCTCCCGGATGATCACGGTCCCTGAGGAGACCTCCTCGCGCTGCATGCGGTCTGCCAGCTTCGTGAGCGTCTCTCCCGAGAGGTCGGCGAAGAGCCCGACCCGCGCGAGCTCGGTCACGGACGCCGGAACGTGCCGCGGAGACACGGCAGTACGGTACCGGCGTGGGCGTCCTCCGAGACTGGCGCTTCTGCCCGCGCTGCCGCACCGAGCTCGAGCACCACGGAGCGAAGGTCGAGTGCTCTCGGTGTGGGTTCGTCCACTATGCGAACCCGGTGCCCGCGGTGGCCGCGCTCGTCACCGACGACCACGGACGCCTGCTGCTTGCGCGACGCGCATACGAGCCCGACGCGGGGCTGTGGGACACACCGGGTGGCTTCCTCGACGAAGGTGAGGACCCGCGGGCCGGACTGCGCCGGGAGCTACTCGAGGAGGCTGGGGTCGAAATCGAGGTCGGAGACTTCTACGGCATGTACCTCGACCGCTATGGCCGGGACGACGACGCGCCGCACGTGCTCAACCTCGTGTGGAGAGGTTCGATCGTGGGCGGGGAGCTCGAACCGGCGGACGACGTGTCGGAGCTCGCGTGGTTCGCAATCGACGCGCTTCCGCCCGCGGGGGAGCTCGCCTTCGACTGGCTCGAGGCCGCGCTCCGCGACTGGGCGGAACGTCGACCCTAGACGTACCAAAGGGCCGGCATGCCGGCCCTTCGGTTAGGGGAGGGGGAGGGGGAAGCCTCGAACGAAACTTGCTGCAAGCAGCTTCCTATCAGGTTACGCCTCGCGAGGGAAGTGCGGGAGCGTCAGGCGGCGAAGCCGAGCGACTTCTCGAGCATCGACTTCGGCTGTGCGCCGACCGCGGCTGCGGCGGGCTCGCCGTCCTTGAAGAGGATCATCGTCGGGATCGACATGACCCCGTACTTCATCGACAGACCCTGCTCCTCGTCGATGTTGACCTTCACGAGCTTCACTTCGTCCTTCCGCTCCTCGGCGATCTTCTCGAGGACGGGAGCGACGGCGTGGCACGGACCGCACCACTCGGCCCAGAAGTCGACGATGACGGGTGTCTCGCTCTTCAGGACTTCCTGCTCGAAGGTGGCTTCCGTGACGTCAAGTGCCATGAGACTCATTCGATCCTTTCATACATGTCATTTGCGACTGCCAGGTTCTTGAACGACGAGCCCGCCGAAACCCTTCCCTAGACTGAAATACCCGTGCCGCAGATCTTCACACCGCTCCCGGACAAGCCGGATCACGACGCGCTCGAGCTCGAGGTCCTCGAGCGCTGGGAGCGCGAATCCACCTTCCAGAGATTGCGTGCTCAGAACGCCGACGGTCCGCGGTTCAGCTTCGTCGACGGGCCGGTGACGGCGAACAGGCTGGCGCTCGGCGTCCACACGGCCTGGGGGCGGACCCTGAAGGACGTGTTCCAGCGCTACAAGGCGATGCGGGGGTTCCACCAGCGCTACCAGAACGGGTTCGACTGCCAGGGGCTGTGGATCGAGGTGGGCGTCGAGCGGGAGCTCGGGCTCAACTCGAAGCGGGAGATCGAGGAGTTCGGGCTCGCCGAGTTCGCCCGCCGCTGCCGCGAAGTGGTCGTGCAGTCCTCGAAGGCTCTGACCGAAGGCTCCGTCCGGCTCGGCCAGTGGATGGACTGGGGGAACGACTACTTCACGTTCTCGGACACCAACATCGAGTACATCTGGCGGTTCCTGCGGCTGGTGCACGAGCGGGGCTGGCTCTACCTCGGCCACCGCTCGACGGAATGGTGTCCGCGGTGCGGCACCTCGCTCTCCCAGCACGAGCTGACGCAGAGCGGCGTCTATCAGGACCGCATCGACCCGTCGCTGTTCGTCCGCTTCCCGCTGCTCGACCAGCCCGGCGAGTCGCTCGTCATCTGGACGACGACGCCCTGGACACTGCCCGCCAACGTGGCGGCCGCGGTGGAGCCCGAGGCCGAGTACGGACGGCGGGAGAACGGAGAGTGGGTCGCCGTTGCGCGGTACGCCGACGAGTCGTTTGCGCAGGTCGTTCGCGGCGCCGAGCTCGTCGGGAGGCGCTACCGCGGGCCGTTCGACGACCTCGGTCCCGGCAGCGAGGTCGAGCACCGCGTGATCCCGTGGGACGAGGTGTCGCTCGAGGAAGGGACGGGAATCGTCCACATCGCGCCAGGAGCGGGGCAGGAGGACTTCGAGCTCGGGCTCCAACACGAGCTCCCTGTGCTCTCGCCCGTCGACGAGGCCGGCCGGTTCTACGACGCATACGGGTGGCTGCACGGGCTCTCGACAACGGAGGCAGCCGATCAGATCGTCGGGCGGCTGGCGGAGACCGGCTTCTTGCTGGAAGCCGGCACGTACGAACACCGCTACCCGCATTGCTGGCGCTGCGACACGCCGCTGATCTGGCGCGTGACCGACGACTGGCTCATCGCCGTCGGCGAGGTCCGGCAGGCGCTCCTCGACGCCAACGCGACGGTCGAGTGGACGCCCGCGTACATGGGCAAGCGCATGGACGACTGGCTCCGCAACATGGGCGACTGGAACATCTCGCGTCGCCGCTACTACGGCCTTCCGCTGCCTTTCTACCCGTGCTCGTGCGGGCAGTTGAACGTGATCGGCAGCAAAGCCGAGCTCCTGGAGCGCGCGACCGAGCCGGTCGAGGATCTCGAGGAACTCCGTCGCCCCTGGATCGACGAGGTTCGCATCCGCTGCGAGGCGTGCGGTGACGAGGTCGAGCGGATCGCCGAGGTCGGAGACGTCTGGCTCGACGCCGGCATCGTGCCGTTCTCGACACTCGGCTGGGAAAGCCCCGAGTACGTCCCGCAGGGGTACGCGACCGGCGCTGCGAGGGGGCTCACGACAGCCGATCTGCCCGATCACGCCTACTGGGAAGAGTGGTTTCCCGCCGACTGGGTCTCGGAGATGCGCGAGCAGATCCGGCTGTGGTTCTACTCGCAGCACTTCATGTCGGTTGCCCTCACGGGGCAGGCGCCGTTCCGCAAGGTGCTCGGCTACGAGAAGATGCTCGACGAGAAGGGCCGCGAGATGCACAGCTCGTGGGGGAACACGATCGACGCCCCCGAAGCCTTCGCACGCATGGGGGCCGACGTCATGCGCTGGCAGTACTGCTCGCAGCCCCCCGACCGGAATCTCCTCTTCGGCTTCGGCCCCGCGCACGAGATCCAGCGCAGGCTGCTCACGCTCTGGAACTCGTGCAAGTTCCTCGTCGATTACGCGAACGTCGAGGGCTGGACGCCGGACTGGGGCGACATCGCCGACGGCCCGAGCGGTGACCTCGAGCCGCTCGACCGCTGGCTCGTCGAGCGAACGCATGCGCTCGTCGCGGAGGCGACGGCAGGGTACGAGGATTGGCTCTCCGTGGATGTCGTGCGCGCGTACGAGTCGTTCGTCGACGACGTCTCCAACTGGTACATCCGGCGCTCACGACGTCGCTTCTGGGAGAGCGACCCGGTCGCGCTCGGGACGCTCTGGTACGCGCTCGTGCAGGGGATCCGCGTGGTTGCGCCGCTGATGCCGTTCCTCACGGACCACCTCTGGCGGGTCCTGACTGCGCCCTGCGCGGACGTTCCCGACTCCGTCCACCTCGCCGGCTGGCCCGCGCCCCCTGCTCCGGACGACGCGTTGCTCGGCGAGATCGCGGAGCTCCGCCGTGTGGTCGAGCTCGGGCGCCAGGCGCGTGCCACCTCCGGCGTGAAGCTTCGGCAGCCGCTGCGCGTGCTCGTCGTCGAGGGCGCGCGTCTCGCGACCGGTCACGCGGAGGAGATCGCGGACGAGCTGCGCGTCCGGGAGGTCTCGTTCGGCCACGTCGAGGCGAGCGAGCTGCGCGTCAAGCCGAATCTCCCCGTTCTCGGGCCGAAGCTCGGCAAGGAGCTGGGCGCCGTGCGGGCGGCGCTCCAGACGGGCGATTTCGAGGAGCTCGCCGACGGCACGATCCGCGCTGCCGGGCATGACCTCACGCGGGACGAGGTCATCGTCGAGCGCGAGGGCAAGGAGGGCTGGGCGGTCGCCGCCTCGGATGGTCTCACCGTGGCGCTCGAGCTCCATCTCGACGACGACCTGCTGCGCGCGGGGCGGGTGTACGACCTCATCCATGCCGTGAACACGATGCGGAAGGAGCAGGGCCTCGAATTGACCGACCGGATCCGTCTGACGATTCCCGAGGCGGACGCCGATCTCCTCGAGCACCGCGAGTGGATCGCGCGCGAGACCCTCGCGGTGTCGGTCGAAGACTCGGGCTCCGAGATCCGGATCGCGAAGGCCTAGGACCGGGATGCGAGCTCGAGCTCGCGGCGAAGCTCGACCGGGAGGCGAAACGTGACGTCCTCCTCCACGATCCGATACGGCTCGATGCGGGCGACGCCGCGCGCGCGAAACCAGTCGCACACGCGACTCACGAGCTTCTCCGGAGCCGATGCCCCCGAGGTGATTCCGACTGTTCGCGCTCCGTCGAGCCAGGCTTCGTCGATCTCGGTCTCGTCGTCGATGAGGTGCGCCGGCGTGCCTGCGGCGCGCGAGGTCTCGACGAGTCGGTTCGAGTTCGAGGAGTTCCGCGAGCCGATGACGAGCAGGAGGTCGATCTCCGGGAGCATCTCCTTGACCGCCCACTGGCGGTTGGAGGTCGCGTAGCAGATGTCCTCCTTGCGCGGCGCGCGGATGTCCGGGAAGCGGCGGCGGAGGGTCGTGATGATCTCGGCCGTCTCGTCTACCGAGAGCGTCGTCTGCGTGACGTAGGCGAGCTTCGTTCCCGCCGGGAGCTCGAGCGCCTCGGCCTCGTCGACGTTCTGCACGAGGACGGTCGCCTCCGGCGCCTCGCCCATCGTCCCCACGACCTCCTCGTGTCCTTCGTGGCCGATGAGGACGACGGTGTAGCCCTCGTCTGCATACCGCCGCGCCTGCACGTGGACCTTGGTCACCAAGGGGCACACGGCGTCGATCACGTTGTGGTCCGAGACGGGCGGAGTTCTGGAAGACGGAGGGCGCGACGCCGTGCGCCGAGTAGACGACCGTTGCGCCCTGCGGCACCTCGGTCTCCTCCTCGACGAAGATCGCACCGCGCGCCTCGAGATCCCGAACCACGTGGATGTTGTGGACGATCTGCTTCCGGACGTAGACCGGTGCGCCATAGTGCTCGAGCGCGAGCTCGACCGTCTCGACGGCGCGCTCGACGCCCGCGCAATAGCCGCGCGGCGAGGCGAGAAGAACTCGTTCGACCACGCGCACAGCGTACGCGCGTCAGCGCGCGGACTGGGCCACGAGGATCCCTGCGATGACGACGGCGCCGCCGACGAGCTGCGTCGCGCCGAACGTCTCGCCGAGCCACGCCCACGCGATGACGGTGGCGACGACCGGCTCGAGTGTCGCGACGATCGACGCTCGCGTCGCGCTGATGTGACGCAGGGCTCCGGTGAGGAGCGAGAACGTCACCATCGTCCCGATCACGACGATGAAGGCAACGAGCACCCACACGGGCGCCGAGTACTCGGAGAGGTTCCCCTGGAGAGAGACGTCGTCGTCGAGGACTTCCCACGGGAAGTCCCACAGCGGCTGGACCACCGCCCACAGCAGCGCCGCGAAGAGGAAGCCGTAGAACGAGAGTGACGCCGCGTCGCGGTGGCGGCGCTCGCGCTCGGCCATCAGGAGGTACGCGGTGAGCCCGAGCGCTCCGCCGAATGCCGCGGTGACACCGACCGTACTGAACGCGACGCCGGACCAGAGCTCGACCACGAGCGCGAGACCGGTGAGGCACAGGGCGACCGAGACCCAGATCCGCCGCCGGACGTGCTCCTTGTAGACGAAGCGGGCGAAGAGCGCGACGAAGAGCGGCGCCGTGAACTCGATGAGGAGCGCGACGCCGACGGGCAGGTTCTCGATCGCGACGAAGTAGAGCCACTGTACGAGTGCGACCCCCACCAGACCGAACGCGACGAGGTACAGAAGCTCTCGGCGGCCCACTTTCAGCCGGCGGGGCGCGACCGCGAGGAGGAACACGAAGAAGAGAACCGCGGCCGACGTGTTCCGGATTTGCGTGAGCTCGAGCGACGAGAGACCCGAACCGAGAACGACCTTCGACACGCTCCCGTTGACCGCGAACAGCGTCGCGGCGGTGGCGACCATCGCGTAGCCGAGCCGCGTCTTGTCGTCGGTGCGCCCCTCGGGGAGCAGGGTGGGCGCGTCGACCATGGGCCTGCAGGCTATCCACCTACACTTTGGCCCCTCGGGGTGTAGCTCAGCCTGGTAGAGCGCCCGCTTTGGGAGCGGGAGGTCGCGGGTTCAGATCCCGCCACCCCGACTTCGTGAAGCCGCTGCTCCTCGCCGTCCTCGCGGTTGTTCTCGTCGCACCTGCGGCCGGCACGCCGCCGCCGAGCGCCGGGTACTTCGGGACGATGTCGTTGATCGACGCGGCGCAGGCGAAGCGGATGACCGGGGTGTCCTGGCGGCCCGGCTGTCCCGTACCGCTTCGCGACCTCCGTTTGCTGACCGTGAAGTATTGGGGTTTCGACGGACGCGTGCACACCGGCAGGCTGATCGTGCACAAGGACGTGTGGCGTCCTGTCGTGACGGCGTTCCACCAGCTCTACACGGCGCGCTTCCCGATCCGGCGCATGACTCCGGTGGACACGTACGGCGGCTCGGACTTCCGGTCGATCGAGGCGGACAACACGTCCGCGTTCAACTGCCGCTACGTGGATGGGACGACTCGTTGGTCGGAGCACGCGTACGGCCGCGCGATCGACATCAACCCGATCGAGAACCCGTACGTCTCGGGGGGCCGGACGTCCCATGCAGCGAGTCGCGGCTACGTGGATCGCACGCGGCAGCGGCCTGGGATGGCGCTCGAGGGCGGAGCGCTCGTGCGCGCGTTCGACCGGATCGGCTGGGGCTGGGGTGGGCGCTGGTCGGCGGCGAAGGACTACCAGCACTTCTCGGCGAGCGGGCGCTGAGGGAGCGGGGGCGCCGTAGCACCCCCGCGAGGAAGTCTCAGGCGATGGCTGGCTTGCGACCCTGGACGAGGTACGCCCAGATGGCTCCGCCGAGGACGCCGCCGGCGAGCGGGCCGACGATGTAGATCCAGACGTTCCCCCAGTCCTGGTTGTAGAGGACGGGGTCGAGCGAACGCGCGGGGTTGAACGATCCACCCGAGGCAGGGCCGACCGTTGTTGCCGCGGTGAAGATGAAGAGGCCGATCAGCAACGGCGCCATGACGCCCTTCCAGGCCGCGCGGTCGTCGGTTGCGACGGTGAGGATCACCATGACGAAGAGTCCGGTCGCGATGAGCTCGAGCACCAGTGCTGCCCAGTCGTCGATGCCGGTCCCAGGATTCGTGTCCAGGGCGTTCGTGACCGCCTTCGAGTAGACGATCGCCATCACGAGCACGGCGACGAATCCACCCACGAGCTGCGCGATCCAGTACGGAACCACATCGCGGCTCGGGAACTTCCCGGCGATCGCCAGGCCCGCGCTCACCGCGGGGTTGAAATGGCCACCAGAAATGTGCCCGAAGGCCGTGATCGCCAACGCGAGCCCGAGACCGAACCCGAAGGCGATACCGAGCGGTCCGATCTGGTCGATTCCGAAGTCCGTCGCGATCGCGATCCCGCTGAAGCCGAAGAAGAAGAAGAGAAACGTTCCGAGCGCCTCGGCTGCGAGGCGCGTCCCGAGTGGATGTTCCATGCCAGCCCTCCCGAATCCGGTTTCCAGACGCGGTTCGGCGGGCGCGGGCAGGTTCCTCCGCGCGAGGGCGTCGAACGAAGCGGGCGACCGGGCTCGAACCGGTGACATCCAGCTTGAAAAAAAAGCGCGAGGCGACCCGAGCCAGGAGGAAAGCTCGCTTGACTCTTTGTTCGGATCAGCCGATAGCTGTCGCGTGTTCGACATGGCGTACTTCGGCGGTGCCTTCGCCGAAAGAGTTCGAGAGTTCAGCCATGACCACGACGACGCGCATGTAAGGCTCGAGGTCGTGACTCTGAGCGGAGAACGGCTCGATGCCCTGCAGCTACGTGCCGACGAGAAGGGGACGACCATCTCCACGCGCGACGACCGGCTGCTCTTTCTCCCGTACTCGCTCATCGCGTACGTCGACGTCGCGATCTTGCAGGATCATCGCGTCGCCGGCTTTCAGCTTTCGGTGGGCTCCGAGGCCGGACCTGGCGTCGCGGCCCTCACGGCAACGCCCTAGAGTCGAGTTCCGCGAGCGCCGCGAGCTCCGCGAAGTGCGAGAGCCTCGGCGCATCTCATCCGACGCGCGTGTGAGGCTCCCCCCAACGCCGACGGAGGAGGAACTCGATGCTCTTGGCTTTCAACCATTGGTACTTGTGGGGAGGGTTGCTCGGCCTCCTCTGGCTGATCTGCTTGCTTTCCGCCGGGGTGCTGACTTGGAAGCACGGCCACAAGGTCCTGTTCTTCATCGGGTTCGTCTTCCCCGTGCTCTGGATCGTCGGTGCGATCTGGGACCCGCCTCCCAGGTATCAGCCGGGCTCCCGGCCCTAGGGCGGACGGGCTCGGCTCGAGTTCGCGCTGCTGCGATCCGCAGCTTGCTCGAGAGCTCGTGATCGTCGACACGAATTCGCGTGCGCCTTCGAACTCCTGACGGGCACGCGGGCGACCTCACTCGATCGAGGGATTCGTCTGCTCCAAACGCAAGTAAGTGCGTCCGATGGCGTCTTGCTATTCAGATAGCCGGAACCAGGGGGCGACGACCAACGCGGCGGCTGCGGTCTCGCCCCCTCCGGGACCCCTGCGGCAACTGGAAGGAAGCGCACCATGAGCAGGACCTACGAGATTCACTCAGGGCGTCGCATCGTGAAGACCGTGCTCTCGAGCAGCTCGCTTCAGGCTGCGATCGACTACGTCCACACGTTCGGTTCGGCGAAGGAGATCACGATTCTCGGACCCGACACGGTCTCGTGGAGGGGAGCACGCTTCGTCGGCGTCCCCGTCCCGGACCGCAGCCCCGAGGCTGAACCACCCGTCTCACCCGCTTGAACCCGATGGAGCGGCTGGCTGCCGCGAGACGGTTTGCGGGAAAGCGGGCGACCGGGCTCGAACCGGCGACATCCAGCTTGGAAGGCTGGCGCTCTACCAACTGAGCTACACCCGCGTCGCGACTAGCGTAGCGCCGTGGATCCGTACGCGTGGTCGTGGAATGCGGAGGCGCTCGTCATCCTCGGCTTCACGGGCATGTACGTCGCGGCGGTTCGCCGGCAGGGCGCGCCCGCCTGGCGCATCGCCTGCTTCCTCGGCGCGATGGTGATGTTGCTCGCGGTGAGCGTGACCCCGATCCATACGCTCGGCATGCATTACCTCCTGACGATGCACCTGCTCCAGAACGTCGTGCTCGCGGAGTGGGCGCCGCTCCTCGTCGTCCTCGGGATACCGCCTGCGCTGGGAGCGATGATCGGGCGAAACGAAGTCGGTCGCGCTCTGACCCATCCCGCGATCGCCCTGCCCCTGTGGCTCGCGAACTACATGGTGTGGCACCTGCCGTGGATCTACGACGCAGCGCTCGAAAGCCCGAATGTGCTCCTGCGCCTCGAGCACGCGATGTACTTCGCGACCGGGATCGCGATGTGGTGGTGCGTCTTCCAGGACGAGCCCCATCGCCTCGGGTCGGGAGCGCGGGCGGCATACGTCTTCGCGGGCTTCGTCGTCGCGAGTCCGATCGGGTTGGTGATGGCGCTCGTCCCGGACGCGATCTACGACTTCTACGTCGACGCCCATCACCGTGTCTGGGGTCTCGATCCGCTCGAGGACCAGCAGCTCGCGGGGATGCTGATGGCGGTCGAGCAGGCCGTCGTCTTCTTCGTGGTGTTCGCCTACTGGTTCTTCCGGTTCCTGCTGGAGGAGGAGCGCCGCGGCGACGTTGACCACCCGCCGGCAGCGGCGTAGGGTCGAGCGCGATGAGGACCGCCGTCGTGCTCGCCGCCGCGGCGACACTCGTGCTGGCGACGATGTCCGCGGACGCGGCCACCTCGGGGTTCCGGTACGGCGTCGCTGCCGGCCAGATCACGTCGACCTCGGCGGTGCTGTGGACGCGGGCACCGACCGCCGGTCGTGTCCGCTTCGCCGTGTTTCGTACGGCGAGCCCGACCGGCGAGACGGTCTTCCGGTCGAGCCTGGCACCGAGGGCAAACGACCAGACGACGACCGTCGGCGTCTTCGGCTTGCGACCGCGAACGCGCTACCACTACCTCTTCGAGCAGGGCACACGGAGCCAGATCGGCGCGTTCGAAACCGCACCTTCCCCTCGCGCGGATGCGACCGTGCGCTTCGGGCTTTCCGGCGACGCCGATGCCACGCCAGGCCCGAACGGCAAGCCCGGCTTCAACCGCTTCGAGGTGTACGGGCGCATGGCTGCCGAGAAGAACGACTTCAACGTCAACCTCGGCGACACGATCTACTCGGACAGCGAGATCGGCGGTGTGCCGGTGGCGCGGACGGTCCAGGAGAAGTGGGGCAAGTACAAGCTGGGGCTCGCGCTCCCGACGCTCCAGAGGCTCCGCGCGTCGATCGGGCTCTACAGCCACTGGGACGACCACGAGTTCGTGAACGACTTCTCGCGCGAGGAGAACGGCGATGCGATCTATGCCGCGGGAGTGAAGGCGTTTCTCGACTACGCGCCCGTGACCGAGGGCGAGCGAGGTCTCGGGCTCTACAAGAGTTTTCGCTGGGGGAAGAACCTCGAGCTCTTCTTCCTCGACGAGCGCACGTTCCGAAGCGCCAAAGCCGACGATGTGTGCGGGAACGATCTCGCGCCGACGGCGCCGCAATCCGTCCGCGATGGGTTCGCGACACTCGCCCCCGGACTGCGGAACCCGGTGTCACCGGCGTGTCTCGCGGTGATCGACGACCCCGCTCGGACCATGCTCGGCGCGCGCCAGTACGCCGCGTTCACGAAGGCCATCAAGGCGTCGACCGCGACCTGGAAGGTCATCGTCAACGAGGTCCCGATCCAGCAGTTCTACGCGCTGCCGTACGACCGCTGGGAGGGGTACGCCGCGGAGCGTGAGCGACTACTGCGCTTCCTGCAGGCGAACGTGAAGAACGTCGTCTTCCTCACGACGGACACGCACGCGAACCTCGTGAACGAGGTGCGGTACAGGACGTTCGGCACCCCCGAAGGCTCCGGTATCTGGGAGGTCGTCACCGGGCCGGTCGCGACGAACACATTCTCGAAGGAGATCGACGGCTACCTCGGCTCGAAGGGAGCCGGCACGGCGATCGGCGCGTTGTTCTTCAAGCCGGCGCCCCCCAACGGCATGGGTATGCGCTGCGCGGCGCTCGACACGTACAGCTATGCGGAGGTGAATGTGACGGCGAAGCGGTTCGCCGTCGCCCTCAAGGATGCGAAAGGGCGTCCCGTTCGCGAGGCAACCGGAGTCGCGTGCGCGCCGCTCGTCCTGGCGGCGCGCTGACCGCGCTCGGGCATTCCAAGTCAAATCATTTGCGTTAGTGTCGGCCGATGGCCGGTACCACCGTCCGCGACGCCGTCATCGACGTGCTGCGCGAGCGGGATCTCACGCGGATGTTTGCGAATCCCGGTTCGACCGAGGTGCCCTTCCTCGTCGGCCTCCCGGGCGACCTCGAGTTCGTCCTCGCGCTCCACGAGTCGTCCGTCGTGGGAATCGCGACCGGCTGGGCGCTCGGGCGTGACGCCCCCGCGCTCGCGATTCTCCACACGACTGCGGGGTACGGGAACGCCGTCGGCGCGCTCGCGACCGCGCGCGTGAACCGGGCGCCACTGGTCGTCCTCGTCGGCCAGCAGGATCGTCGTCATCTCGCCCACGAGCCGTTCCTCGCCGGGCGCTTGCACGGACTCGCGGGCGAGTATCCAGTCTGGGTCGAGCAGCCCGTGCGCCCGCAGGACCTTCCGGGGGCGGTCGGCCGTGCCTACCACGAGGCGATCACCGCGAAAGGGCCGGCGGTCGTCATCGTCCCGATGGACGACTGGATGGAGCCCGCCGGAGATCCGGCCGACCAAGCGGCGCCGCAGGTAGTCCTCCGTGGCGCGGCGGTGGACTCGGCGGCGGTCGAGCCACTCGTCACGATGCTCGCGGAGGCCCGGCGGCCGGCGATCGTCGTCGGCTCCGGCGCCGACGATCCGGAGACTTGGAGGGCGCTGGTCGAGGTCGCCGAGAAGCTCGGCGCACCGGTGTGGCAGGAGTCGTTCGGCGCGCGAGCGGGATTCCCCCACGACCACTCGCAGTTCGCGGGGCACCTGCCCGCAGAGCGTGCCCGCCTTCGGGACACGCTCGCGCCTCACGATGTCGTGCTCGTCGTCGGCGCCCCGGCCTTCCGGCAGTACCCGTACTCCCCGGGGCCTCTGTACCCGGCGGGGACGCGGGTGGCGGTCGTCACGGACGATCCGGCGGAGGCCCACCGCAGCGTCGCCGAGCTCTCCGTCCTCGCGCCGGTCGCCGGAGTCTGCGCCGAGCTCGCACGGAGAGTGCCGGGTCGAGAGCAGGCCCCGGCCGTGCCCGCACGTGGCCCCTTGACGGCGCTCGCATCCGGCAACCCCCTGCGCGCCGGGCACGTCTTCGATGCTCTGCGAGAGCGCCTCGGGCGGAACGCGATCGTCCTCGAGGAGACGCCCTCCAGCCGGCCCGAGATGCTCGTCCGACTTCCGGCTCGCGAGCCGCTCGGCTGGGTGAGCCCGGCCATGGGTGGCCTCGGCTTTGCCATCCCGGCTGCGATCGGTCTTCGCATGGCGCGGCCGGAACGGCCGGTCGTCGCCGTCGTGGGCGACGGCTCGTCGCTCTACTCGATTCAAGCGCTCTGGAGTGCCGCGCAGTATCGGGTCGGGGCGCTGTTCATCATCCTCTCGAACGGTGGCTATGCAGTGATGGAGCGTCTGATGGAGAACCAGGGCGGCGTGCCTCCGTGGCCGAACATGAACGAGATCGATCTCTCGGGGCTCGCTCGGGCGTTCGGCTGCTCGGCCCGCCGGGTGGCCACCCCGAGCGAGCTCGAGGAGGCGTTCGACGACGTCGTTCCCGGGCTCGTCGATCGGTCCGAGCCGCTCTTCCTCGAAGTCGTCGTCGCACCCGACGACACGTTCGAGCCGTGACCGGAGCGCGACCGAGCCCCAGGACCGCCGGCAAGGGAGCGACGGCCGAGAAGCCACGCGCGTCCAGGTTCGCGCGACCCCGGGGGACGAGCAGCGAACAGATCGCCGCGGAGATACGCAGGTTCATCGTGCAGCAGCGGCTGCTGCCGGACGATCGCCTCGGGACGGAGACGGAGCTCGCGGCCGAGTTCGGCGTCAGTCGACCCACCCTTCGGGAAGCGCTTCGCTTGCTCGCGAGCTCGCACCTCGTCCGCGCGACGCGCGGGCCGGGCGGCGGGGTGTTCGTCGCGAGCACACCGAACGAGGGGATCAGTCGCAGCCTGAGCGAGTCGATCGCGACGATGCTCGAGACCGACAGTGTGTCGCTCCGCGAGCTGGTCGAGGCCCGGATCTATCTCGAGGTCCCCTTGGCGGGCCTCGCAGCCCAGAACGCGACGGCCGGCACGACCGTCGAGCTGGAGACCGCGATCGCCGAGGCGCAGGGCAACCATCCGGCGTCCGATGAGTTCCGGCTCGCCGACGCGGCCTTCCACCGCGCCATTGCGCGCACCGCGGGCAACGAGCTACTCGGGGCGTTCACGAGCTGGACGCTCGACGTCCTCCAGCCCACGCTCATCGCGAGGATCGGCGATGCGATCGACGGCGAGGCGATCCTGCGTCAGCATCGCTCGATCGTCCGAGCCATCGGCAGCAGGCAGCCTGCGGGCGCCCAACGGGCAATGCGTCGTCACCTGGAGTACGTCCGTGACCGGATCGGTGAGGTCGAAGACGCCGCACCGTGAGCGCGCGGGGATCGGGCATGGGTCGAACGTGATCCCACACTGCGCGGTGGAGCGCGGACGCGCTTGAAGGTCGCGATCTTCGGCGGGGGTGGCGGCGTCGGCTCCTCGGCCGCGTTCAACCTGCTGCGCGACCCGGATCCCCACGAGCTCGTCCTCATCGACTCCCGCAGCGAGATGATCGTGTCGCACGTCATGGATCTCGAGCAGGTGCTCGAGCTCGGCGGCACGGGCTCGGTGCATGGCGGCGATCTCGACGACGCTCTCGACGCGGACGTGGTCGTCGTCACCGCCTCGACGCCGCTGACGGTCAACTCCTCCCGCCTCGAGTACCTGACGAAGAACGCCGACGTCCTCGCGGGCATCGTCGAGCTCTTCGAGGCGAACGCGCCGTGGCCCGGCGTGCTCGTCGTCGTGACGAATCCGGTGGATCCACTGTGCACGTGGATCCAGGCCCGGACCGGGATCGACCGTGGACGGGTGCTGGGCTACACGCTCAACGACAGCCTTCGCCTGCGCACGGGCATCGAGAAGGCCCTCGGCCTGGATGCGGGCGTGGTCGAGGCATGGGTGCTCGGCGAGCACGGCGACGAGTGCGTGCCCCTGTTCGACCGCGTGCGCGCGGCGGGCGAGCCCGTCGAGCTCTCGCCGGAGCAGCGTGCCGAGGCCGAGGAGTTCCTGCGCTCGTGGTACGTCCGCCACGTGGCGCTCGACTCGGGGCGGTCGTCGACGTGGACCTCCGGCGTCGGCGTCGCGCGGATGGTGGCCGCGATCGCAGCCGACGCGGACGAGCTCTGGCCCGCGTCGATCGTCCTCCGAGGCGAGTACGGCGTGGACGGGGTGTCGCTCTCCGTCCCGGCGGTGCTCGGGCGCCGCGGGGCGCAGATCCGGGAGTGGACTCTCGCTCCGGACGAGCAGGCCGCCTTTCTGCGTGGTGCCGGGGCGGCACGGGACGCGACGCTGCGCATCGAGGCGCGCCTCGGGGCGCCGCCCCGCCTCGGGCGTACCTAGCCCCAGATCTCCTCGGCCGTCTCGACGACCAGACGCAGCTTGGCGACCTCGTCCTCGTACGTGAGGGCGTTGCCCTCCACGGTCGACGCGAAGCCGCACTGTGGCGAGAGGCAGAGTTGGTCGATCGGCGCGTACCGCGCAGCCTCCTCGACGCGGCGCCGGAGCTCGTCCTTCGCCTCGAGCTCCCCGCGCTTCGTCGTGACGAGCCCGAGCACGACCTGCTTGTCGCCTTTCGGGAGGAACCTGAGCGGCTCGAAGCCGCCCGAGCGCTCGTCGTCCCACTCCATGAAGAAGCCGTCCACCTCGAGCTCGTTGAGCAGCGCCTCGGCGACGAAGTCGTAGCCGCCTTCTGCCGCCCAAGACGAGCGGAAGTTCCCGCGACACATGTGTGTCGTCACGGTCATGCCTTCAGGGCGACCTGCAAGCGCCTCGTTGATGTGGTGGATGTACTCGACGTGCTGGTGTTCGGGATCGCCTCCGATCGACGCGATGTAGTCGCGCTGATGAGGGTCGTTCATGTACGCGAGGCTCGTGTCGTCGAGCTGGAGGTAGGTGCAGCCGAGCTCGCCGAGGCGGCGGATCTCGTCTGCATAGGCCGCCGTCAGGTCCGCCCAGAAGGCGTCCAAATCCGGGTAGACGTCCGGGTCGACCGCGGCCTTCCCGCCGCGGTAGTGGACCATGCTCGGCGACGGGATCGTCAGCTTCGGCACGCTCGTCGTGACCGTCTCCTGGAGGAAGCGGAAATGGTCACCGAAGATCGTCTCCGAGACGCCGAGCCTCCCTTCGACGTGGATCGCGGCCGGGGTCCACTCGATCGCGCCCTCCTCGTTGAAGAACTTCACGGAGATGTGCCCGGCCTCCTTCGTCACGCCGTCGAGCTGGTAGATGAAGTCCATGTGCCAGAAGGTGCGGCGGAATTCCCCGTCCGTCGCAGCGCGAAGACCGACGTCCTCCTGCATACGAACCGCGTCCCGGATCGCGTCGTCCTCGACTGCGCGGAGCTCGTCCGCGTCGATCGTTCCGGCCGCGAAGTCGTCGCGCGCGTGCAGCAGCCGCTCGGGCCGGAGCAGGCTTCCGACGTGGTCGGCGCGGAAGGGAGGGGTGTCACGCATCGCCATGGCGTTCTCCTTCGTCAGACACGATCGAGGCCGACGTAGTTCTCGGCCAGCGAAGTCGCGGCAGCCGTCGACGTCGTCACGTAGCGGAGCTGCGAAAGCTGGAGCTTGAGGCCGAAGTCGCCGTCCGACTCCAGGCGGTGGAGCATCGACGTCATCCACCACGAGAAGTGCTCCGCGCGCCACACGCGCCGCAGGCACGCGTCCGAGTACGCGTCGAGGAGCTCGGAGCCGCCGGTTCGGAAGAACGAGATCAGTGCCTCGGCGAGCAGGCGTACGTCGTGGAGCGCGAGGTTCAGGCCCTTCGCCCCAGTCGGCGGCACGATGTGCGCCGCGTCCCCCGCGAGGAAGAGGCGTCCGTATCGCATCGGCTCGGCGACGTAGCTCCTCATGCCCGTCACGCCCTTCTCGAGGATGGGGCCTTCGGCGAGCGTCCAGCCCTCGAGCCCGAGGCGGAGCTGTAGCTCCTCCCAGATCCGGTCGTCGGGCCATTCGCCGAGGTCCTCGTCCGGGCGGCACTGGATGTAGAGCCGGCTGAGCTCCGGTGAGCGCAGGCTCAGGAGTGCGAATCCACGGTCGTGATGGGAGTAGACGAGCTCGTCGTTCGACGGTGCGACCGCGGCCAGGATCCCGAGCCAGCCGAACGGGTACTCGCGCGAATACTCGCGCAGCACGCCGCCGGGGATGCTCGGCCGGGAGATGCCGTGGAAGCCGTCGCAGCCCGCGATCACGTCGCACTCGAGCTCGTGCGCGTGCCCGTCCTGATGGAAGTGGATGCTCGGGCGGTCGGTCTCGAGCTCGTGGACGCCGACGTCGGAGACCTCGAAGAGGAGGGGAAGTCCGGCGTCGAGCCGAGACTCGATGAGGTCCTTCACCACCTCCGTCTGGCCGTAGATCACGATCGTGCGACCGCCCGTCAGCTCGCTGAGCGGGATCCGGTGCCGCTCGCCTGCGAACTGCAGCTCGATGCCGTGGTGGACGATCCCCTCGCGCTGCATCCTGGCTCCGACCCCGGCACCGACGAGGAGGTCGGCGATCGTCTGCTCGATGACACCCGCGCGGATGCGGTGCTCGACGTACTCGCGGCTCCGGTTCTCGAGCACGACGGATTCGATGCCCTCCCGGTGGAGGAGCTGCGCGAGGGTGAGTCCTGCCGGGCCGGCGCCGACGATGCCGACCTGCGTACGCATCAGGAGTCGGGCTCCTCGACGACGTCGTCGAGCACGTCCTGGGCGATCGCGAACGCGCCGTTCGCGGCCGGCACCCCGCAGTAGACCGCGCTGTGCAGCAAGACCTCCTTGATCTCGTCCGGCGTGAGACCGTTGCGGAGTGCCGCCCTCACGTGCATCGCGAGTTCGCCCTCCCGCCCGAGTGCGACGAGAGCCGTCAGCGTGATGCAGCTCCGCGTCCGCCGGTCGAGTCCCGGGCGCGACCAGATCTCGCCCCACGCGTAGCGGGTGATGAGGTCCTGGAAGTCGGCAGTGAACGCCGTCGTCCGCTCGATCGCGCGGTCGACGTGCTCGTCTCCGAGCACCTCCCGGCGGACGCCCATGCCGCGCTCGTATCCGGGATCGGTCATGCGGCCTCCTCCGAGGTCGATGGGACGAGATGGGCGAGGAGCGCCCGGTTGAAGGCCTCCGGCTGCTCGACGTTCGCGAGGTGGGATGCCGCCGGGAGTACGACGTGCTCCGCTCCCGCGATCGACTCCGCCAGGAACGCGCCGTCCCGCGGTGGGGTCGCGATGTCGTCCGCTCCGGAGATCACGAGCGTCGAGGCGCGGATCGCGCCGAGCCGCGCGCGCAGGTCGAAGCCCGCAATCGCCTCGCAGCACGCCGCGTAGCCCTCCGGCCGCGTCGACTCGAGCATCGTCCGGAAGCGCGCTGTCTCCGCGCGCTGCTCGTCCCGGAAGCGCTGGGTGAACCAGCGCCCCACCACGGCCTCTGCGATCGCGGCCGTTCCCTTCGCGCGGACGATCCGTGCCCGCTCGTACCAGCCGTCCGGAGGCCCGAGGTACGCCGCCGTGCACGAGAGGACGAGCCGGTCGAGGCGCTCTGGAGCGATGAGCGCGAGAGCCATCCCGATCATGCCGCCGAGGGAGACCCCACAGAACGACACGCGCTCGAGCTCGAGGCGATCGAGGAGTTCGACGACGCCTCGCGCCATGGTGTCGACGGTGACCGGCTCCTCGGGATCCGGCGAGCGGCCGTGCCCCGGATGGTCGTAGCGGACGACCCGGAAAGGGGTCGTGAGCTCCGGCAGCTGCGCCTCCCAGAGCTCCCACGTCGTGCCGAGCGAGTTCGAGAGCACGAGCGGCGGACCTCCCGTCGGCCCGTCGCTGCGATGCGCGAGGTTCATGGTCGTTCCGCCTCCGCTCGTCGGTACCGGTCGAGCGCGCGGTCGACGAACGTCTCGGCCGAGCCGAGGTAGCTCGTCGGGTCGAGGGCCGCGGCGAGCTCGTCCTTCGAAAGCACGACCCGGGCGTCCGCCCGAAGCTCGTCCGCGAAGGAGCGCCCCGACTCGAGGGAGCGGTGGGCCGCTTCGCGTGCGATGGCGTGCCCCAGCTCGCTGCCATGCGTGCCGGCGAGGAGGAAGCTGACGCGCTCCGCGAGGACGAGGCCGTCCGTCGCCCGGAGGTTCAGACGCATTCGCTCGACGTCCACGTCCAGCCCGTCGAGCGCGGTGCCGATCGCGTTTGCCGCGCCGCCCGTGTACGCGAGCGCGCCCGAGAGCGCGTCCCACTCGGCGTGCCATGCCCCTGCCGCGCGCTCGTGCTCCTGCTCGAGCGACGCTGCGAGCACCGAGGCATGTCCGGCGACGAGCCTCGCGCACGCGCGCGCGAGCACCGAGGCGATCGGGTTTCGCTTGTGGGGGAGAGTGGACGATCCGCCGCCCGGCCCCTCGCGCACCTCGCCGACCTCGGTCTGCGCCATGAGCACGAGGTCGAGCCCGATCTTCGCCATGACGCCTGCGGTGGTGTCCAGGGCCGCGCCCAGCTCTGCGATGCGCGTCCGGTTCGTGTGCCACGGAAGCACCGGCTCGGCGAGCCCCAGCTCCTGTGCGAGCAGGCGAAGCACTTCAGGCCCCCGATCTCCGAGTGCCGCGAGCGTGCCCGCTGCGCCGCCGAGCTGAACAGCCAGGCGTTCACGCTGGATCGACTCGAGCCGATCTCCAGCCTCGAGGAGCGCGACGAGCCAGCTCGCCGCCTTGAACCCGAAGGTGGTCGGCAATGCCTGCTGGAGCAGCGTTCGCGCCGCCATCGGCGTCGACCGGTGCGCCTCGGCCACGGCCGCGAGGTCGGCCGCGACACGCGCCACCTCGGAGAGCACGAGGGCGAGGGCGCGTCGCGCGACGAGCATCGCCGCCGTGTCCATGACGTCCTGACTCGTCGCGCCCCAGTGGATCCACCGGGCTGCATCCCCGCCGACCTCCTCCCGCAGGGCCCGAACGAGCGGCTCGGGAGGGCTGCCGACCGACCGGCGACCGCGATCGAGGAGGTCGTGGAAGTCGTACAGTTCGGCACGGCAACCTTCGGCGATCGCATCGGCCGCGTCGGGCGGGACGATCCCCGCCGCGGCTTCGGCACGCGCGAGCGCCTTCTCGAAGTCCAGCATCGCCTCGAGCCAGGCGCGACCCGAGACAGCGGCGAGCAGCTCCTCCGGGACGAAGAGCGGCCCGAACGCCGTCATAGAGCGAAGAACGTCGTCTGCCCGTCGCCCTGGAGCCGGATGTCGAAGCGCAGCCCTCCGTCTTCGGCACGAGCCACGAGCGTCGCGCGCTGCTCCGGCTCGAGCCCGAGGAGAACGGGATCATGGGCGTTCGCCTCCTCCTCGTCCGGGAAGTACATCCGGGTCGCGACGCCTTTCAGGAGGCCGCGCGCGAACACGCCCACGAGGACGTGCGGAGCCTGCGGACGCCCGTCGGCCCACGGGACCGGGCCGGGCTTGACCGTCACGAACTCGAAGCGGCCTGCGTCCTCCGTGCCCGAGCGGCCGAAGCCGGAGAACTCGTCCTCGAGGGGGATCTCTCCGCGGTCGTCCGCCGGATGTGCGTAGCGGCCGGCCGCGTTCGCCTGCCAGATCTCGACCATGCCGTCGACCACCGGGTCGCCGGCACCGTCGAGCAGGACGCCGTGAATGCGGATCGCCCTCGGGTCGGACTCGTCGACGAGTCGGTTCGTGAGCGGCCCGCCGAGGAGGCCGATCTCGAGGTACGGCCCCGCGGTCTGTGACGGTGTCAGGGCGACCTCAGTCATCGTGCGGCTCCTCGAGTGGTGTTGCTTCGCGGCCGCCGAGCACGATGTCGAAGCGGAACCCGAGCGCCCAGTCCGGCTCGGTGAGCTCCATCTCGAAGTTCGAGACGAGCCGCTCGCGATCGCGCTCGTCGCGAATCGAGTTGAAGATCGGGTCGAACGGGAAGAGGGGGTCGCCGGGGAAGTACATCTGCGTGATGAGCCGCTCGGGGAACGCGCGGCCGAAGAGCGAGAAGTGGATATGCCGCGGCCGCCACGCGTTCGGGTGGTTCCCCCACGGGTAGGCACCGGGCATCACGGACACGAATCGATAGCTGCCGTCGTCGTCGGTCAGGCAGCGGCCGCCTCCGCTGAAGTTCGGGTCGAGTGGTGCATCCCAGGTGTCGACCGCGTGGTGGTACCGGCCGGCCGCGTTCGCCTGCCAGATCTCGACGAGCTGACCACGAAGCGGCTTCCCGTCGGAGCCGAGCACCCGGCCCGTGACGATGATTCGCTGGCCGAGCGGGTCCCCTGCATGTTGGCGGGTGAGGTCGGCGTCGGTTTCCGCGAGCGGCCGCTCGCCGTAGACCGGACCGGTCTGCTCCGAGAGCGAGTGAGGAAGGACCACCAGAGGCTCTCTGGGCGCGCGCAGGCGCGTTCCGACGTACTCGGGGTAGTCGTAGGGCGGGTCGACGGTGGGCCGATCGCCGTCACGCGACCGCGTCAGCGACGGGTGTGCCAGTCCCATGTCAGTCCTTCCACTCGGGGCTCATCAGTCTTCCAGGTCGACGGTGAATCGCGCTTCGGTAGTCCGCTGGACGTCCTCGACCGTCGCCCCGTCGAGCAGCTCGGCCAGGACGAGGGATCCCTCCAGCACGCGGAAGACGGCCTGCTCCGTCACCACCACGTCGACGGCCTCGCGCGCCGTCAGCGGGAACGTGCACTCGCGGACGAGCTTCGGCTCGCCGCTCGGAGTGGTGGACGTCATGGTCACGATGACGCGCCGCGCGCCGACGACGAGGTCCATCGCCCCCCCGACCCCGAGGACGTCTTTGCCGGGCATCGCCCAGTTGGCGATGTCTCCGCGCTCGCCGACCTGGAGCGCGCCGAGCACGGCCACGTCCACGTGGCCGCCGCGGATCATCGCGAAGCTGGACGAGCTGTCGAAGTACGACGCGCCGGGCAGGGCCGTGATCGGCCGCTTGGCCGCGTCCACGAGGTCCGGGTCGAGCTCGTCCTCGCTCGGTCGCGGGCCGACACCGAGGAGGCCGTTCTCGGTGTGAAGGAAGATGCCCGTGTCGGCGCCCAGGAATCCGGGGATCAGGTTCGGGATCCCGATGCCCAGGTTCACCACCTCGCCGGGTCGCAGCTCGCGGGCGGCACGCGCGGCGATGAGCGTCTTCGGGTCGTCGCTCACGCTCGCGCCACCAGGTGGTCGACGTACAGGTGGGGCGTCACGATGGATTCGGGCTCGAGCTGCCCTACCGGCAGGATCTCGCCTGCCTCCGCGATCGTGACGGTCGCGGCCGTGGCCATGACGGGGTTGAAGTTGCGGGCCGTGTGCCGGTACCAGAGGTTGCCGAGCGCGTCCGCTCGTGCTGCGTAGACGAGGGCGACGTCCGCCTTGATCGGCTCCTCGAGCACGTGCGCGACGCCGTCGATCACACGCTCCTCCTTGCCCTCGGCCAGAAGCGTCCCGGCCGCGACCGGCGTGAAGAACCCGCCGATCCCGGCGCCTCCCGCCCGGATCGCCTCCGCGAACGTCCCCTGCGGGACGAGGGTCGCCTCGATGCTCGCCGGCGTTCACGGCCGCGACCGCCTCCGGGTTCGACGTGAAGAACGAGGAGATCCCGCGCCGGATCCGCCCCTGTCGGAGCAGCTTGCCCAGCCCGCGCCCGGGCTCGCCGATGTTGTTCGACACGACCGTCAGGTCGGTCGCATCCGAGTGGTCGGCGAGCGCGTCCAAGAGCGTGAGCGGCGCGCCGACGAGGCCGAAGCCGCCGACCATGACGGTGTCGCCCGTCTTGACGTGGCGAACCGCCTCCTCGGCGCTCAGGACTCCGCTGGCTGTCATGACGCTCGCTCGCCTCGCGCGTCAGAAGGGGAACGGGTGCGAGCCGCTCTGGACCGTGATCCAGCGCGTCTCGGTGAACTCGTCCACGACGGCGCTGCCGCCGAACCGTCCGAAGCCGCTGTCCTTCACACCGCCGAACGGCATCTGCGGCTCGTCTCCCACCGGCTGGTCGTTGACGTGGACGATTCCCGCCTCGATCTGCTGCGCGAGGGCGAGCCCGCGGTCGGCGTCCTGCGTGATGATCCCGGAGGAGAGCCCGTAGCTCGTCGCGTTCGCGCGCGCGATCGCGCCGGCGGCGTCGTCGACGATCTCGATGGCCGCGACCGGCCCGAACGTCTCGTTCAGCGCGAACTCCGAGTCCTCCGGCACGTCGGCGAGCAGCGTCGCCTGGAAGCAGGGCCCGTCGGCGGCGCCGCCCGCGAGGACTCGCGCTCCGCGTGCCACGGCGTCGTCGACGCGTCGCTTCACCGTGTCGAGCGCGTCCTCGTTGATGAGCGGCCCGATGATGGTGTGCGGCTCCCTCGGATCTCCGATCGTCAGTCCGGCAGTCTTCGCGGCGAGGCGCTCGACGAACTCGTCCGCGATCGGCCGCTCGACGATGATCCGGCGGGCCGACATGCAGATCTGGCCCTGGTGCAGGAACGCGCCGAAGGTCGCGGCGTCGACGGCGTACCCGAGATCGGCGTCGGCCAGGACGATGAGCGGGTTGTACCCCCCGAGCTCGAGCAGGACCCGCTTCAGGTGGCGTCCCGCCGCCTCGGCCAGCTTTCGGCCCGTTGCCGTGGACCCGGTGAAGTTGAGCCGCCTCACCTTCGGGTGCTCGACGAGCACGTCTCCGATCGGGCCGGCCTCGCCCGGAGCGTGCGTGACGATGTTGAGTGCTCCCGCCGGAAGCCCGGCTTCCGCGAAGATCTCGCCCCAAAGCAGCCCGCCGACGACGGGCGACCACTCGGAGGGCTTGAGCACGACGGTGTTGCCGAGTGCGAGCGGGGCCGCGATCGAGCGGGCCGAGAGGATCAGGGCGGCGTTCCAGGGCGCGATCGCGCCGACGACGCCGACGGGCCGGCGCAGCCCCATCGCGAACGCGCCGGAATCGGAAGGCAGCACCTCACCGAGCGGTGCGTACGCAAGCGCCGCGGCCTGGCGCAGGAGACCGGGCACGAAGTGCATCTGGAACATCCCGAAGCCGAACGTGCAGCCTGTCTCGCGGGCGAGCCAGCTCACGACCTCGTCCTGGCGGCTTTCGAGCACGTCGGCGGCGCGGAGGAAGACGGCCTGGCGCGCGGCGGGCGGGGTCGTCGACCACTCCGCGAACACCGTCGCCGCGGCCTCGACTGCACGCTGCGCGTCCTCGCCTGCCCCGGCCGGGACGACCGCGACCACGTCGCCCGTGTACGGGTTGCGATCCTCGAACGTGCGTCCGGCCGCGGCGTCGATCCACTCGCCGCCCACGAACTGCTTCGCCTCCCGGATCGTCGTCTCCGTTGTGCTCATCGCGTTCTCCTTTCCTTTGGGTGGCGCTCGCGGTTCGTGATCAACGCAGCCCCAGCAGGCGAGCCGCGTTCTCCTTGAGGACGAGCGGCCGCACCTCGTCCTTGAAGGGCGCTTCCTCGAAGTCGGCGAGCCAGCGGTCGGGGGTGATCAGGGGGAAATCCGAGCCGAACAGCACCTTCGTCCGCAGCTGGGTGTTCGCGTACTGCACGAGCTGGGGCGAGAAGTACTTGGGCGACCAGCCCGACAGGTCGATCCACGCGTTCTCCTTGTGCAGGCACACGGAGATCGCCTCGTCCTGCCAGGGGAAGGAGGGGTGCGCGAGGACGATCTGCAGCTCCGGGAAGTCGGCGGCGACGTCGTCCAGGCACATCGGGTTCGAGTACTTGAGCCGGAAGCCGCCGCCGCCCGGGACGCCCGTTCCGATCCCGCTGTGCCCGGTGTGGAAGAGGGCCGGGAGACCCGCCTCCGCGATCACCTCGTACAGCGGGTAGGCGCTCCGGTCGTTCGGGAAGAACGCCTGGAGGTTCGGATGGAACTTGAACCCCTTGACGCCGTGCTCTGCGATCAGACGGCGAGCGCGGTCGACGGCGTCGGCCCTCGCAGGGTCGACGCTCGCGAACGGGATCAGGACGTCGGGGTTCGCACGCGCGGCCTCGGCGATCTCCTCGTTCGGGATCGGGGGTATCCCGCTCCGCGACTCCCAGTCGACGGTGAACACGACGGCGGCCATCTTCCGCTCGCGGTAGTAGGCGGCGACGTCGTCGACCGTCGGCAGCGGCTCGTCGCTTCGGAAATAGCGGCGTGCCGCTTCGCGCAGCTCCAGGGGCATCGGGTCGTGCCCGTTGCGCGCGAGCTCGGTGTGCACGTGGACGTCGATAGCGCTCACGGCGCCGAGGTCGATCACGGCGAGACCGTTCCGAGCTCGTCCTGCAGCGCCGCGCCCCAGGCGAGGAGGTCCCAGTCGGAACCGGGAGCGCCGATCAACGACACGCTCACGGGCAGCCCGCTGTGACTGCCCACGCCGGACGGAAGGGAGACGACGGGGAAGCCCGTCCAGTCCCAGTAGTGCGTGAGCGAGAGGTCCTCGACGTCGCCGAACACCTCGTCGTACCCGCTGCCCCGCAAGGGCGCGACGATCGGGATCGTCGGCTCGACGATCGCGTCGATTCGGTGCTCGGCGAACCAGTCGCACCACGCGTAGGCGTCCTCGGTGCGTCCGGCCTGCAGGGCGATGTACTCCTCGGCCGTCATCGCCCTTCGCTCGGCATGCTCGAGCCGTCCCCGATTCGACGGGCGGTACCCGTCCCGCCGGTCGTCGAAGCGACGGTGATAGACGAGCATTTCCGTCAAGACGAGGTCGAAGAAGTCCGCGAGAACGTCCAGCCGGGCCGGCGGGGTCGGCGCCTCGACGCGCTCGCCCGGAAGCGCCGCGAGCGCGCGATCCAACCCGTCGGCAACGTCCGGCTCGAGCACGGAGATGCGTGGAGAGAGCGCGTAGCGGCGAAGCGGCCGGCGCGAGTCCGGGACGGCCGCGCCCGTCATCCCTGCGAGCACGACCTCGGAGTCGGGGACCGTCCGGGTCATCGGCCCGGGATGGTCGAAGGACCACGCCAGTGGGACGACTCCCCTCATCGAAACGGAACCGCGCGTCGGCTTGATCGCCGACGTCCCGCACTCGGCCGAGGGGATGCGCAGCGAGCCGGCGGTGTCCGTCCCCGTGGCCGCGGGCACCTGCCGGGATGCGAGGGCCGCGCTCGACCCTCCACCGGAGCCGCCGGCTGATCGTTCGAGCGCCCATGGGTTGCCGACCTGGTCGGTGGTGCCGCCGCAGGCGAACTCGTGCGTGTGCACGTGGCCGAGCAGCACCATGCCCTCGGCGGAGAGCCGGGCCCAGACGTCGCAATCGCGGTCGGGTACCTCGTAGAGCAGGGTGCTCGAGGCGGTCAGCGGCTTCCCGGCGACGGCATAGAGATCCTTGAGGCCGATCGGGATCCCGCAGAGTGTGGGGGCGCCCCCCTGCGCGAGTCGCTCGTCGGCGCGCGCAGCGGCCCCGAGCGCGTCCTCCTCGTACACGCGCACCCACGCGTTGATCGACTGCGGGTCACCCTCGTGGCTGTGCGTCCCGTCTCGCTCGCGGATGCGCTCGAGGCACGCGTCGACGAGCTCGCGCGACGAGAGCGAACGCTCCTGCAGCGCGGCCGCCGCCGCCGTCACGCCGAGGTCGGCCGGGTGGGTCACGGGCTCGATCTTGTCACGTTCCGCGCGCCTCCGACCGCGTGCTTCGTGGCGGCGCGCACCCCGGCTCTGAGGGGTGAGATGTGACTGAACGGTTGACTCGATCAGGACGGCCCGCCTAGGATCACGCTCGTTCGATGGAACCCGTCGGCGAATATGTCAGATGATTTGGCCCGGGAGGGTACACCGTCGAACGCAGACCTTGCCGGGGCGGCCGCTCTCCCGAGCGGATCGAACCGCGGACTCACGGCACAGTGCTGCCACTCGAGGCGGGCGGACCAAAGGAGGAGTTTGATGAGATCGAAGAAGGTGGTCGCCGGGATCACGCTGGCGGCCTGTGTCGTCGTCGCCCTGGCGCTTGCCGCCCTGGCGACCGGGGCAGGGCGGTCTTCCGCCGCAGCTCCCGTCGGGTCCGGAAAGGCGTCACCGACGAAAAGCGTCTGCGGGCTCGGAACCGGCAAGAAGGCCCGGGGCAAGCCGATCAACCTCGGCGCCATCGTCACCGTCGTGCCGGGCGTGAACTGGGACGAGATCACGGACAACACGCGCGCGTACTTCAACTGCGTGAACGACAACGGGGGCATCAACGGCCGCCCGATCAACTACATCGTCCACGTCGACCCGATCAACCCGGAGCTGGTCGCGGCGTTCGCGAAGAAGCTCGTCGAGGAGGAGAAGGTCGTCGGCCTCGTCGGGACGATCGACGTCATGGACTGCGCCGTCAACGCGAGCTACTACGCGCAGAAGAAGTTCTACGTGATCGGATCGGGCGTCCACGACCTCTGCTACGGCGGGACCCCGTACCACATACCGATCAACATGGGCCCGGCGTACAGCACCCTCGGCGCCGCCCAGTACCTCGTTCGGAAGGGTGCGAAGTCGATCGTCGCCGTCTCCCCGACCGGCGTCGACGCTGCGGGAACGTGGAACAAGCCCGCGGTCGAGTTCGCGAAGTCGAAGGGCCTCAAGGGCATCGATGTCCACGACCCGTATCCCGCCCAGGCGTCGTACGCCCTGAAGTACGTGCAGCTCGCGGGTGACGGCGGCGGGGTCATCCTCGACTTCACGACCGACCAGGTCCTGACGGTCATAAAGGCGGCGGAACAGCAGGGGATCGCGAACAAGGTGCTCTGGGCAGGGTCGACGCCCGCCTACGACACCCGCTTCGCCGCACAGGCGGGTTCGTTCTGGGACGGGAAGTTCGGCATCAACACCGAGCTGCGGCCGTTCACGACGGGCGGACCGGACGCCGCGTTGTACCGCCAGGTGCACGCGAAGTACACGCCGAAGAAGTGGGGTCTGTCGTCCTTCGGCGAGTTCGGCTTCTTGAGCGGGAGGATCGCAACCGAGGTGCTGCTCACGCTGAACCCGAACAAGATCACCGCGAAGACCGTGAACACCGCGTTCACGAAGATCAAGAACTGGCGAAGCGACCTGCTGTGCAGGCCGTGGTATGCCGGCAACCTCCCGGGGCACGTGCCCAACAACTGGGATCTGACGAGCACCGGTAAGGACGGGAAGATGGTTCAGCTCGAAGGGTGCTTCCCCATTGCGCCGGTCACGCCGGAGATCGTCGCTGCCCGGGCAGCGGAGAAGAAGTTCAAGCTCACGAGCGGCGCGCCCTACCCGCCGCCCGCGTGGAAACGCTAAGCGAGGTGTCCTAGACCGACCAGAAGACGCTCAGAGCTCCATGCTGCCCACCCTCCACGACCTCGTGCAGTTCGTCCCGCTCGGCCTCGCGGTCGGGGCGGTGTACGGGGTCTCGGGAGTCGGCATCGTCGTCCTCTACCGGACGACGGGCGTGCTCAACTTCGCCTACGGAGCGATCGGAGCTCTGGGCGTCTTCGTCGCGTTCGACCTGATCAACAAGACCTCGTGGTGTCCCGACTGGCTCGCGTTCCTCGCGTGCGTCCTCGTCGGCGGCGCCGTCACGCTCGCGTACGGGCTCGTGTTCGGGCCGGTGTTCGCCGCGCGTGACCCGCTCGTCAAGTCTGCTGCGACGCTGGGGCTGACCCTGATCCTGCTGGCGGTCATGAGCTGGAGGTGGCCGGCGAACGAGGTCCGCTCGGTTGCGCTCCCGAGTGACACGTGGCACAACTTCGGCTACCAGATCGGCGACGTCCGCGTGAGCTGGACGAAGATCATCGCGCTGATCTTCGCGTTCGTCGTGACGGCAGGAACGACCGCCTTCCTGCGCTACACGAAACTCGGCACGGCGTACCGGGCGATCGCTAGCGACCGCGAGGTCACGGCCACGCTCGGCGTGCCGATCCGCCGGGTCGAGACGTCGGCGTGGCTCGTCTCCGGATTCGTCTGCGGCGCCTCCGGGCTGCTGCTCTCGGGCCTCATCAACTCGCTCGAGTCCGTCACCCTGACGTTCCTCGTCATCTCGTCGCTCGCCGCGGCGCTGATCGGGCGCCTGCAGTCGCTGTGGGTCACGCTCGCTGCGGCGCTCGTGATCGGGGTCGTGGAGTCGTGCCTACAGGCGTTCTCCCTGTGGCCGAATCAGAGCCAGCCGCTGGCCCAATATCGCGCGATGACGCCGTTCGTGATCGCGATCGTCGCCCTCCTCGTCATCGGACGACGCCGTGAGGTGACGTTCGCTCGAGCCGGGCACTAGCCGATGGCCCGTGCATGCCCACCCCGAGGAGCAACCTCCTCGTGACGAGCCTTCGGGACGTCGACCGCGACACGGTGATTCGCGTCGTCGTCATCGCGGCGCTCTTCCTGCTCGCGCTGTTCGCGGTCCCCGCACTCATCGGCGTCTACTGGGTGAAGATCCTGACCGCAGCGGCGATCTACTCCATCGTCGCCCTCGGCCTCGGACTTCTCTACGGCCGCGTCGGGATGGTGTCGCTCTGTCAGATCGCCCTCCTCTCCGTCGGCGCATGGGTCGCGATGCGGCTCTTCTACGCGACCGGGCTCCCCTTTCCGATCGTGCTCCTGCTCGCAGGCGTCGTCACCGGCGTGATCGGGACCGTCGTGGGCCTGCCCGCCCTCCGTGTGTCGGGACTCCACCTGGCGCTGATCACGCTCATGTTCGCCGGGGCGATGACACTCGTGCTCGGTGTCATCCACTTTCCGAATGGCGGCGGTGGCTTTCTGGGCCAGCTGACGCTCGAGGAACTGCAGCAAACCCGCAACATTCGCCGGCCGGCGATCGCCCACACGGACAGCGCGTACTACCGGTACACGCTGATCGTCGCCGCGCTCATGTTCCTGCTGGCGCTCTGGCAGATCTCTGGCCGGCCAGGGCGTGCGTGGGCCGCGATCCGCGAGAGCGAGCCGGCCGCGCTCGCGGCGGGCATCAACCTCACGCTGTACAAGCTGTGGGCGTTCGCGCTCGCCTCGTTCGTCACGGGAGTCGCGGGCGGGCTGCTGGCAGCCAACGCCGGCGCCCTCTCCCCGGTCGCGTTCCCGACGCAGGACTCGATCGTGCTCCTGGCCGTCATCCTCATGGGTGGCATCTACAGCGTGTGGGGAGCGGTCGTCGCGGGACTCCTCGTCCGCCTCTTGCCGGCGCTCCTCGAGAACTGGGGAGTGTCGATCTACGTCTCGCTCCTCCTGTTTGGAATAGGCGTCCTGCAGGTGCTCGCGACCGCACCCGGCGGTCTCGTCGACCAGGTTCCCAAGGACATCCGGAGGATCGGCCGAGGCGTAAAGCATCTGGTGACGAGCGGTCGAGCTGCATGATCGAGGTCGAGGCACTGACCGTCCGCTTCGGCGGCGTGACGCCGATCGACGACATGACGGTCACGTTCGCCGCCGGCACGTGCGGCCTCATCGGTCCGAACGGGGCGGGCAAGACGACCTTCTTCAACGTTCTGAGCGGATTCGTCAAGCCCGCAGCTGGCTCCATCCGCGCGTTCGGGGACGACCTCCTCAAGATGGCGGACTTCCGTCGAGCGCGCTGGGGCCTCAGAAGGACCTTCCAGCAGGAACAGGCGATCACGAGCCTCTCGGTGTTCGACAACGTCGCGATGGTGCACGAGCACTCGGGTCAACCCCGCGCATCGCGCCGGCAGGACGTCCTCGACGCGCTCGCGTTCGTCGGGCTGGAGGTCTCGCCCAAGGAGGAGGCAGGCGTGCTCGGTGCGCGCGACCGGCGTCTTCTCGAGGTCGCACGGGCGACGGTCGGGCGTCCGCGTGTCGTGCTTCTCGACGAGCCGGCGGCCGGACTTCCCGATCATGAGACCGCTCACATGGGCGAGCTCATCGCGCGGATTCCAGAGCACTTCCACGCGCTCGTGATCCTCGTCGATCATGACATGAGCCTCGTTTCCGCCTGTTGCGAGACGACAGCCGTGCTCGACTTCGGCAAGCTCATCGCGTCCGGTCCGACGGCGGACGTGCTGCGGAACGAGCACGTGATCAACGCCTACCTCGGGACCGAGGACGAGGTGTGAGCACCCCGGCCGGCGCCACTCCCGCCCTGCGTCTCGAGGACGTCTCGATCATGCGTGGCGGGCGCACCGTGGTGGACGAGGTGTCGCTCGAGATCCCGCCCGGCGAGGTGACTGCGCTCCTCGGATCCAACGGCGCGGGCAAGTCGTCGCTGGTTCTCGCCGTCGCTGGCGTCCTGCGACCGAGCGGAGGAAAGGTCATGCTCGGCGAAGACGACGTCACGCGCTGGCGCCCCGAGCGGATCCGCGCCGCCGGCCTCGCCGTCGTGCCCGAGGGCCGGCGCATGCTGCAGGACCTGAGCGTCGAGGACAACCTGCGTGTGGCGACGTACGCCCTCTCCAAGGAGGACGCGCGCGACGGCGTCGAGTATGCGAGGACGCTGTTCCCGAGCCTCGAGACGCGCCGGCGGAGCATGGCTCGCTCGCTCTCGGGCGGCGAGCAGCAGATGCTGGTTCTCGCGCAGGCGCTCGTCTCCCGGCCCAAGGTGCTCGTCGTGGACGAGCTGTCGCTCGGCCTCGCGCCGATCGTCGTCAAGAGTCTCGTGCCGACGTTGGCAGAGGTCGCGGCGAGTGGTGTCGGCGTCCTCCTCATCGAGCAGTTCGCCCACGTCGCACTCGGGCTGGCCAGGAAGGCATACGTCCTCGAGGGCGGTCGAATCCGTTACGACGGCACGGCGGAGGAGCTCAAGCGGCGTCCCGACGTCCTGCACTCCGCGTACCTCATGGGCGCGGAGGTTGTGGACGGCGGCAGCGGAAACGGCGGATAGGCAGGCGCTCGTGCGCGCGGTCGTCACCGAGGGGCGAAGCGCAATGCGGGTCGTCGACGTGCCCGAGCCCGGCGATCCTCGCTCCGGGGAGGTTGTCGTCAGGCCGGAGGCTGTCGGCCTCTGCGGGTCGGACTATCACTACTACCTCGGAGACGTCGGCGCCGTCCCCGACTCGCAGCTCTACCCGCGCATTCAGGGGCACGAGGCCGCGGGGATCGTCGAGGTCGTCGGTCCGGACTGCCCGGATCACGTAAAACCCGGCGAGCGCGTGGCGCTCCTGCCGCGACGGCCTGCGGGCACTGCTACCCCTGCCGGATCGGTCGGCCGAACGTGTGCGCGAACATCAGCCTCATCGGCGTCCACCGGGACGGTGCGCTCTCCGAGCGCCTGCGCATACCCGCCTCGCAGGTCTTCCCTGTCGGCGATCAGGACCCTGCGGTCGCGGCGCTCATCGAGCCCGTCTCGATCGCCGTGCGGGCCGTCGTCCGCGCTCGGATCACGGCCGGCGAGAAGGCCGTCGTCTTCGGCGCGGGGCCGATCGGGCAGGCGGTGGCGACAGCGGCGATCGATCGCGGGGCGGCGGTGTTGCTGGTCGACCCGGTGTCGAGCCGTGTCGAGTGCGGCAGGGCGACGCGGGCCGACGTGCTCGCCGCCCACGACGGCGTCGACGTCGTCGCGGCGGCACGGGAGTGGGCGGGGGGCGAGGGGCCGGAGGTCGTGTTCGAGGCAACAGGCGTCCCGGAGGTCGCCCGGACTGCGGTCGAGCTCGTCTGCCAGGCCGGGCGGGTGGTCGTGGTCGGGCTCTCGAGCCGCGACGCCCCGCTCAAGGTCGGTGACCTCGCGTTCAAGGAGATCGACGTCCTCGGCGTGAGCTGCTGCAACGGCGACGAGTTCGCCGAGGCGGTGGCGCTCGTCGCCAGACGCGAAGACGCGCTGCGAGAGCTGATCACGCACGAGTATCCCCTCGAGGAGACCCCGGCCGCGATCGAGTACGCGATACGCCATCCTGCCGAGGTCATGAAGGCAGTCATCCGGTTGGAGGCGTCGTGACGCTCCGGGCGCTCGACGAGCAGCGAGCGGAGACGATGGAGCGGCTGTGCGAGCTGATCGTGCCCGGTTCGAGCCGCGTCGAACCAGTGTTCTACGTCGATGCGGTGATCGCTGCAATGCCGCCCGAGGTGCAGGCGGGTGCTCTCGCGTCGATCGACGCGCTCGCCCCGGCCGCCGCGGAAGGCCCAGACGCGCTGGCCGAGCACGCGCAGACGCCGGAGTTCGGAATGATCCGAGCGCTCGCGATCGAGGCGTACTACTCGGACTTCGTCGCACCCGGGAGTGAGGGCCCGGGCGCGTGGGCCGAGATCGACTTCAACTCACCGCTCGCGCGCGCCTGAAGAAGGACTGGTCGTACCTGGGAATCAGCATGAGAGACGCCTTCGACGTCGTCGTGGTCGGGTCGGGCGCCGGAGGCGGCGTTCTTGCGGGCGAGCTCGCGCAGCGCGGGCGTGACGTCCTCCTGCTCGAGTGCGGCCCGCATCTGCGGGCGGCCGACTTCACCCGCTGGGAGGCGAAGGCTGCGCACGATCTCTTCTGGCCGCTGCGGTTCGCGCCGCTCCCGAACGGGGAGCTGGTCACGTTCCTCGCGGGCCGGTGCGTCGGCGGCACGACCACGATCAACACGAAAGTCGCGTTCCGTGCCCACGAGCGCGACGTGGCGAAGTGGCATCCCGCGACGGGCCTGACGAGCGACGGGAGCCGGCCGTTCTCGGTCTCCGACCTCGAGCCGTACTACGACCGCGTGGAGCAGGTCCTCGGCGTGCGGGAGCGGAGCGACTGGGAGAAGAGCGTGTACACGGTCGAGCCGGGCTTCCGGGCGCTCGGCGCGGAGCTCGAGTCCGTCCACGCGTACACAGACGCGAACTGCACGAGTTGCGGCTCGTGCATCCAGGGCTGCGCGTCGAACGCCGGCAAGTCGACCATGAACACGTACATCGCCGACGCGCTGGCGCGGGGCATCCTCGAGCTGCGCGCGAACGCTCGGTGGAGCGGGTGCTCGATCGACGGCGCCGAGGCGACGGGAGTCGAGTACGTCGACGAGGCCGGCGAGCGGCACACGGTGCGTGCTGGCGCGGTCGTCGTTGCAGCCGGAGCGCTCAACACGCCCCAGCTGCTCGTCCGTTCGGGCGCTGTCGAGCCCGTCGGTCGGACAGCACCTCGGCCTCCATCCCGTACGCCTCGTCTACGGCCTCTTCGACGAGCCGCAGGACGCGCACATGGTGTACCCGATCACGGCGCATTGCGTGAACTTCCAGCACGACGAGGACGGGGGCTTCGTGATCGAGGCCACGACGATCCAGGATCCGATCTCCTTCGCGACGACGCTCACCGACGAAGACGGGCCTCTCTGGGGGCCGCGCCTCGTCGAGGCGGTGCGCCGGTTCCGCCACTGGGTCGGCTTCCTTGCGATGGCGAACGACGACAACAACTCCGCCGTGGTGGTCGACGAGTCCGGCGCCGAGCGGTTCGACGTCGACTTCCAGCCGGTCGAGCAGGAGCGGATCTCGAGCGCGCTCCGGTTCAGCCGGGACGTGCTCGAAGCCGCGGGTGCCACGCAGGTTTGCTGGACCGGCCTCGCCTCCACCCACGTGCAGGGGAGCTGCCGGATGGGTGATGATCCCGCGCGGTCGGTCGTCGACCGCAACGGCGAGTCTCACGACGTGAAGCGGCTCTTCGTGGGAGACGCCTCCCTCGTCCCGCGGACGCTCTCGGTGAACCCGTCACTGACGATCATGGCGCTCGCGACGAGGCTCGCCGAGCATCTCGACGCCGATGCGAGCGGCTACCTCGGCGGTCGAGCCGGCTCTCGTCAGGCCGCATGAGAGCGGCACTTCTCCGTGAGTACCACGCTCCGCTCGAGCTCGTCGAGCGGCCGGAGCCCGAGCCGGACGGTTCGCGGAGCGTGGTCGTCCGCATCGGCGGAGCAGGCGTGTGCGCGACCGATCTGCACGCCATCGACGGGCTCATGGAGCCGGCAGGCCTCGTGCCGCCGGTCGTGCTTGGGCACGAGAACGCCGGCTGGGTGCATGCGGTCGGGGACGACGTCACCGCCGCGGCTGTCGGAGACGCGGTTCTCGTGTACCCCGCCTACAGCTGTGGCCTCTGCGTGCCGTGCCGCCGGGGGCAGGACATCCACTGCGAGCGGCACCAGTTCACGGGGCTGACGTGCGACGGTGGTTTCTCGGAGTACGTGCTCGTCGACGAGCGCTCGCTCCTGCCGTTGCCGAACGGCGTCGAGCCGGCCGAGGTCGCCCCGCACGCCGACGCGGGCATCACCGCCTATCACGCAGTGAAGAAGCTCCTGCCTCGCCTGGAGCCGGGAGCCACCGTCGCCGTGATCGGCGTCGGCGGAGTCGGGCACATCGCGCTGCAGCTGGTCCGCGTGCTCGGCGCCGCGCGGGTCGTCGGCATCGACACCGACGAGCGACGGCGCGCACTCGCCCGCGAGCTCGGAGCCGACGAGGTGCTGGGCGAGCAGCAGGACGTCGCCGAGGCGGTGCGGGAGCTGACGAACGGCACCGGCGCCGACGTCGTGCTCGACTTCGTCGGCACGGATGAGACCCACGCGAGCGGGATGCGGATGCTCGCGAAGCGCGGCCTCTACTCGATCGTGGGCTACGGCGGCACCGTCTCGCACCCGTCGGTGGCGTTCGTGGTGGGTGAGACGGTCGTGACCGGGAACCTCGTCGGGAACTGGATCGACCTGTGGGAGCTTCTCCAGCTGCACGGTCGTGGCGACGTGACGCTGCGCACGCAGACCCATCCGCTGGAAGACGTGAACGATGTCCTCGGCGCGTTGCGGGACGGGGAGATCACGGGTCGCGCGGTCCTAGTCCCGTGAGCCTCAGCGTCCAGGAGCGACTGTTCGACGTGCGCGACCTGCGGGTCGTCGTCACGGGAGCCGCGAGCGGGCTCGGGCTTGCGATGGCGGAAGTGCTCGCCGAGTGTGGCGCGAGGGTCACGCTTGCCGACGTCGACGCGGGGCGCCTCGACGAGGTGACGGCCGACCTCGTGGCGGACGGCGGGTCGGCGCGCGCCGTCGTCGCCGACGTCTCCGACGAGAGCAGCGTTCAGGCGTTGATCGACGACGTCGTCGCGGTCGAGGCGGGCTGGACGTCGTCTTCGCGAACGCGGGTATCGCCGCCGTCCCGGGCCCAGGGGTGGAAGGAGGTCAGCGGATCGACACGGTGGAGCGCTCCGACTGGGACGCGGTGCTGGGCGTCAACCTGACCGGTGTGCTCCACACGCTGAAGCACGCGGCCGCGGTCATGCGGCGTCAGGGGTCCGGCCGGATCGTCGTCACCTCGTCGAACGCAGGGCTCAAGCCCGAGCCGGTCGCCTGCTACGGCTACACGGCGAGCAAGGCGGCGGTCATCAACGTCGTGCGCCAGGCGGCGCTCGAGCTGGCGCCGCACGGCGTGCTCGTGAACGCGATCTGCCCGGGCCCGTTCAAGGGCACGCGGATCGGCGGCGGCGTGACCCTGGACCCGGATCAGGAGCACGAGGAGATGTGGGCGAGGACCGTCCCGCTCGGCCGCATGGGCGAGCCGGACGAGCTCAAGGGACTCGTGCTGCTCCTCGCCTCACCCGCTTCGAGCTTCATGACCGGGGCGGCGTACCTGATCGACGGCGGCACCCTCGTCCTCGCGAGCTGACCGCGGCGCAGTCGATCGACCATCGTAGGATCCGACCCACGCGCGAGCCCCTCTTCACCGAGACCCTGCAGATCTCCGTCGTCGTCCGCGACCTCGAGGACGCGATGCACACGTACGTCCACGAGTACGGCATCGGCCCGTGGGGCGTCTACGAGTTCAACCCCGACACCGTGACCGGGATGCACGAGCGCGGTGAGCCCGTGTCGCGCTCCTGGCGCCTCGCGCTCGCACACGTCGGGCAGGTGCAGTGGGAGCTCGTGCAGCCCCTGGACGAGGACAGTGTCTACGCGCGGTTCCTCGCCGAGCACGGGCCTGGCGTCCATCACGTCGGCATGGGCGTTAAAAGCTACGACGACACGCTCGCCGAGCTCGGGAGCCGCGGCCACGAGGTCGTCCTGGGAGGCGAGTACAACGGCCTCTCGTTCGCCTACCTCTCGACGGATCGCGACCTCGGGGTGATCACGGAGATCTTCTCCGGATCGCCGGGAGTCGAGCAGAGGCCCGACGCGACCTATCCGCCGAGCGACTGAGGTCAGCTCGGTCGGAGCTCCGCGCGGCCGTCCTTGACGACCGTCTCGCCGGCCCCGCTCACGGCCTCGAACCCGTAGGCGCCGTCACCGAGCTCCCAGATGCGCGTCGTCACCGTCTCGCCCGGGAACAGGGGCGCGGAGAAGCGCACGGCGAGCCGCGAGATGCGAGCGGGGTCGTCGGCGCCCGGCCGCTTCGAGCACCGCCCGGCCCGTGAAGGCCATCGTGCAGAGGCCGTGGACGATCCGTCCTGGGAGTCCCACCGAACGGGCGAACTCGTCGTCCAGGTGGATCGCGAAGTGGTCGCCCGACGCGTCCGCGTACCGATACGTCTGGTCCTCCGCGACCGGGTAGGTGATCTCGGCGAACGGCTCTGTGTCGACGCCGAGACGGTGGTCGGGGGCGCGCTCACCGACGCTCTCGCGTGCCTCCACGCCTCTGAAGAACGTCGTCACGTACTGCTCGTTCACGAGGTCACCGTCCTCTGCGCGCGTCTCCGTGTGGGTGACGAGTGTCGTTCCGTTCGGGCGCCCAAGCAGCGCGACGGGGGTGGCGCGCGTGCGGACCTTCGTCCCGGCCAGGAGTGGCCGATGGAGCAGCAGATCCTGCTCGTAGTGGACGATCCGCGGCCGGATGTCCTCCGAGGCGACCGACCGGCTCGCAGCACCGGCGGCGTCCCACATCGGCAGCACTGCGAACACGGGCCCGCCGACGGCGTCGTCGGTCGCGGCCGCGTACGCGCGGAGCGCATCCTCGGTGACCTCGTACGGGTACTCGTCGCCCGGCCGGCCGATCGCGGTGACGTCGAAGCTCATGTCATCCCCGTCATCTGCCCGCCGTTGACGGTGAGCACCTGGCCGGTGACGAAGTTCGACCACGGCGAGCAGAGGAAGAAGATCGCACCGGCCGCCTCCTCGGGCCGCGCACCGCGACCGAGCGGGATCACGGTGGACGCCCGCTCGCGGTTGCGGCCGGGGATGCCGAGCGTGACCTCGATGTCGCCCAGGGTGAACGTCTCGCCGCCCTCGTCCGACGACGCCGTCAGCCGCGTCTCGACGAACCCGAACGCGACCGCGTTCACGTTGACCTTGAACGCGCCCCACTCCCGCGCGAGGGTCTTCGTGATGCCGACGAGTGCCGCCTTCCCGGCCGAGTAGTTCACCTGCCCGAGGTTGCCCTGCGTCCCCGAGATCGAGGTGACGTTCACGACCTTGCGGAATACCTCGCGCCCCTCCTCGAGCTCCTTCTTCGCAGGCTCGCGGAGGTAGGGAGCCGCAGCGCGGAGAACACGGAACGGGACCACCGTGTGGATCTCGAGCATCGCCCGGAACTGCTCGTCCGACATCTTGTGCGCCATGCCGTCCCACGTGTAGCCGGCGTTGTTGACGACGATGTCGAGCCGGCCGAACTCGGCGACCGCCTTCTCAACGAGCGCCTCGCAGACGCCGTCGGCCGTGAGGTCGCCGCCGAAGACGGCCGTCTCGCCCTCGATCTCGGCTGCGGCCTGCGCGGCGAGGTCCGCGTCCAGGTCGTTCACGAGGACGCGCGCGCCCTGCGCGCACAGGAGCTCCGCGGTCGCGCGGCCGATCCCGCGCGCGGATCCCGTGACGATCGCCGCCTTTCCTTCCAGCACCTTCATTCCGTCGCGCCTCCTCGTTCGGTCGGTCGGATCCCGGTAACCCTATTCCCGTGCGCGACGAGAACGGTCGGGAACCTCGACCCGTCTGCCTCGCTCTAGGATCGCGTCCATGAGCACGCGTGCAGAAGGGCCGTTGACGCAAGGCCAGATCCTGTGGACGCCTCCGCCGGACGCCCGCGAGCGGACGGCGCTCGGTGGCTACCTCCGGTGGCTGGAGCGCGAGCGGGGGCTCGACTTCGCCGGCTACGAGGACCTCTGGCGCTGGTCCGTGTCCGACCTCGAGGGGTTCTGGTCGTCGGTCTGGGAGTTCTTCGAGGTCCGCTCCCACGCGCCATATGAGCGGGTCCTCGGCTCGCGCGAGATGCCTGGCGCCGACTGGTTCCCGGGCGCGCGGCTCAACTACGCCGAGCACATGTTCGGCCGCGACGGGGACGAAGACGCTGTCGCAATCGTCGCCCGCTCGCAGTCGCGGGCTCCCAGCGAGCTCACCTTCGGGGAGCTCCGCGAACAGGTCGCGCATGCTCGCGCGGGGCTGAAGCAGCTCGGCGTCGTGCCCGGCGACCGGGTCGTCGCATACCTTCCCAACATCCCGGAGACGCTCGTCGCCTTCCTTGCGACCGCGAGCCTGGGCGCGATCTGGGCGACCTGCCCTCCGGAGTTCGGCGTGCGTGGAGTTCTGCACCGCCTCGCCCAGCTCGAGCCGAAGGTCCTGCTCAGCGTCGCCGGCTACCGCTGGGGCGAGAAGCTCGTGGATCGCCGGGCGCAGGTGGCCGAGATCCGCGAGGGCCTCCCGAGTCTCGAGACCGTCGTGCACGTGCCGTATGTGGGTGGCGAAGAGGACGCCATCCCACGCTCCCTCTCGTGGGAGGCGCTCCTGGCCGAGAGCGAGCCGCTCGCCTTCGAGCCGCTGCCGTTCTCCCATCCGCTGTACGTCCTCTTCTCCTCGGGCACGACCGGCCTCCCGAAGGCGATCGTGCACAGCCACGGTGGCATCCTGCTCGAGCACCAGAAGAACGGGGCCTTCTCGTACGATCTGCAGCCCGGCGACCGGCTCCAATGGTTCACGACGACCGCCTGGATGATTTGGAACTTCGTCGTCTCGACGCTGCTCCTCCGTGCCTCGATCGTGATGATCGACGGCAACCCCACGTACCCAGACCTCTCGTTTCAGTGGCAGCTGGCCGAGGAGACCCGACCGACCCTCTTCGGGCTCAGTCCCGCCTTCACGATGGCCTGTCGCAAGGAGGGCCTCGAGCCGGGACGGCGGTTCGACCTCTCCTCGCTCCGCTCGTTCTGTGCGGGTGGCTCGCCGCTGCCGCTCGAGGGGTACGCGTGGCTGTACGAGCAGGCCGGGTCGGACATGTACCTGAACGTCGGCAGCGGCGGCACCGACGTCTGCTCCGGCCTCGTGCACAACCACCCGTTGCTGCCCGTGTACGCGGGCGAGATGGCCTCAGCCTGTCTCGGGGTCGACGCGGTCGCGTTCGATCCCCATGGCAACCCGGTGGTCGGCGAGCTCGGCGAGCTCGTCATCAGGCAGCCGATGCCGTCGATGCCGGTCGGCTTCTGGAACGATCCGGACGGCTCGCGTTATCGCGCCGCCTACTTCGACCACTTTCCCGGCGTTTGGCGGTTCGGCGACTGGATCATGTTCACGGAGCGAGGGAGCGCGATCATCACCGGCCGCTCGGACGCGACGCTGAACAGGGGCGGTGTCCGGCTCGGCACGAGTGAGATGTACTCGGTCGTCGAGGAGATCGACGAGGTGCTCGACAGCCTCGTCGTCCACCTCGAGGAGCAGGACGAGCTCCTCCTCTTCGTGGTCCTCCGACCGGGGATCGAGCTCGACGACGAGCTCCGGAAGCGCATCGCCGGTGCTCTGCGCAACTCGCTCTCTCCGCGGCACGCGCCGGACACGATCGTGGCCGTGCCCGCGATCCCGCGCACGCATGACCGGGAAGAAGCTCGAGGTCCCCGTCAAGCGCATCCTCACCGGGGCGAACGTGTCGGACGTCGCCTCCAGCGACGCCCTGGTCGAGCCGAGCTCGATCGAGCCGTTCGCCGAGTACGCGAGGGCTCGCGAGCGGTCCGGCTGATGCCCCTCGGGCGCCTGGAGCACGTGCTCGTGCTCACGGACGATCTGGAGCAGACGATGGCCTTCTACCGTGACGTGCTCGGCCTCGAGGTCGGTGAGCGGCCGCAGCTCGCGTTCCCGGGCTACTGGCTCTACCTCGACGGCGTCGCGTGCGTGCACGTCGCCGAGCGTGCCGCGTACGAGGCCCATGCGGCGGAGGTCGGCCTCGGGCAGGTCGCCGGACCGATCGACCACCTCGCCTTCGCGGCGACCGACCGCGAGGCGCTCGCGGCGCGCCTCGAGGCTGCCGGCGTTCGGGCGGTCGCGAACGACGTGCCGGCCGCGGGCATCCGCCAGTTCTTCGTCGAGGACCCGAACGGCGTGCGGATCGAGCTCAACGTCACGTAGTGCGCAGGGCCGGACCGCAGGCGGGAACTCGTGCGCTCGTCGGGTGCCACCTGGCGCGCGCAGCGTGTGCGATTGCGGTGTCGGCGTTCGTGCTGCTCGTCGCCGCATCTTGTGGAGGCAGCGACCACGGCTCGGATCTGAAGGGCGTCCCCTGGCAGTGGAGTGGAGTCCTCATCGGCGGGGACGCGATCGGACTCTCCCCGATCCCGGACCCCGCGAACTACCTCCTCAGGCTCGACGACGACGGAACGTTCATCGCGAGGGCCGACTGCAAGAGCGTCGCGGGCACGTACTCGCTCTCCGGCAGCGACCTGACGCTCGAGTTGACGCCGCCACCGAAACACGCCTGTGGCAAGGACTCACGGGCCGACCAGTACGTCGCCCTGCTGCAGCGAGTCGCGACCTACGACCTGCACGAGAAGGGCTCGCTCGCACTCGGCCTGAAGGGAGACGCGGGCTACCTGTACTTCTACACCCCAGCGCAGTAGCCCACGCCCTCGGGATCCACCGTGCGTATCAGCCGGCGACCGCCTGGGACGCGGCGAGCGGCGCCCGCTCGAGGATCAGGTCGGCCGCCTTCTCGGCGATCATGATCGTCGCCGCGTTCGTGTTCGCCCGCGTGATCGTCGGCATCACCGAGGCATCGACGACGCGCAGCCCCTCGATGCCGTAGACCTTGAGCTCCGGGTCGACGACGGCGCCCATCGCGCATGTCGACGTCGGGTGGTAGACGGTCTGGCTCGCGCGGTGAACCCAGTCCCAGATGTCCTTCTCCGAGTCGGACTCGGGCACGCTCAGCGGCTCCCGCTCGATCGCCTCGAGCGCCGGCTGCGACGCGATCTCGAGCGCGATCCGGACGCCCGCGAGCATGCTCGCGCGATCCTCCTCGGCCGTCAGGAAGTTGCAGCGCACGGTCGGTTTCGACTCGGGCATCGGCGTACGCAGCCCCACTTTGCCGCGCGAGGTCGGCTTGACGATCACAGGCCCGAACGCGTAGCCGTTGTCGGGCGGAGGGGTCAGTCCCTCGTCGAAGAACGGCGCCGCGGCGAAGTGGAACTCGACGTCCGGCGCCGGCAGGCCCGAGCGGGTGCGGAAGAATCCGCCCGCCTCGGGGTAGTTCGACGTCAGCGGCCCGCGGCCCTCGCTCTCGAGGAGCGCGAAGTTCTCGGGGGTGAAGATCCCGAAGAGACCGGGCTCGTCGGTCAGGTAGTTGACGTTGACCATGCAGTGGTCCTGCAGGTTCTCGCCGACCGGCAGGTCCTGTCGCACGCCGATCCCGAACGCCGAAAGCTCGTCCGCAGGCCCGATTCCCGAGAGCATGAGGAGCACCGGCGACTGGTAGGCGCCGGCTGCCACGATCACTTCTCGCTCCGCCAACACGGTCTCCCGCGCGCCGTTGCGGACGAGCTCCACGCCGACCGCTCGGTCGCCGTCGAAGACGATCCGCTCGACGAAGACGAAGTCGCGGACCTCGAGATTCGGCCGTCCCGCTACCGGGTGCAGGAACGCGTCGGCCGTGCTGCAGCGCATGCCGTCTCGCTGCGTGAGCTGGAAGCGCGAGACGCCTTCGGGGCGGTCGACGTTCAGGTCGTCGATGTGCTCGTACCCGGCCTGGACCGCGGCTTCCAGCTCCACCTCGATGAAGGAGCTCAGCGAGCGGCTGTCGGAGACGGCGAGCGGGCCACCCACGCCGTGGAACTCGTTCTCGCCGCGGTCGTTGTCCTCCGAGCGCTTGAAGTACGGCAGGACCTCGTCGTAGGACCAGCCGGTACAGCCCTGCTCGGCCCACCCGTCGAAGTCGGCGCGGTGTCCGCGCAGGTAGATCATCGCGTTGATCGACCCCGAGCCTCCGATCACGCGGCCGCGCGGAAGGTACAGGCGCCGTCCTCCGAGCCCGGGCTCCTCCTCGCCGTACAGGTCCCAGTCGAGGCTCGACTTGAAGACCATGGGGAACATCGCCGGGACGTGCAGCGCCTGCTCGGTGTCCGGGCCGCCTGCCTCCAGCAGGAGGACGGTCACGTCCGGGTCCTCGCTCAGCCGGCCCGCGAGCACGCACCCCGCCGACCCGGCTCCGACGATCACGTAGTCAGCCGACATCCCACATCCTCCGCTCTCGGTTACGCGGGAAGCCTAATCGGCCCGCCATCTCGTTACCAAGATTGTTGGCGACGCGACCGGGTGCGCGTTAGGTTGTCGAGCGATGGGCGCGAGCGACGACCTCATCGCCCTCTACTGGACGACGTCGGGGCCGGTCGAGGTGCATTTCGGGCGCGAATGGAGCCTCTTCAGCCTCCGTGAGCGCTGTGAGCAGGCGGCCCGCGTCGGGTTCACGGGCATCGGGCTCTGGCACGCCGATCTCGAGCACCTCCTCGAGACGCAGTCGCTCGGAGAGATACGGCGGACCCTCGACGAGCACGGCCTCGGCCAGATCGAGCTCGAGTTCCTCGGAGACTGGTTCCTCGACCCGGACGACGAGCGGCGCCGCGCCTCCGACGAGCGACGGGCCCTGCTCTTCGAGGCGGCGGCCGAGCTGCCGGCGCACCACATCAAGGTCGGCAACATCGTCGGGACCGAGTGCGAGCTTCCGCAGATCGTCGAGCGGTTCGGCGAGCTCTGCGCGGATGCGGCGCAGCACACGGACGCGAAGATCGTGTACGAGTTCATGCCCTACGACGTCAACGTGAACGACGTCGACAAGGCGCTCGCCGTCGTCGAGGGAGCGGATGCGCCGAACGGCGGCCTCGCCTTCGACTCGTGGCACCTGGGAAAGCTCCGGCTCGACCCCGACGATCTTCGCCGGATCCCCTCCCGGTTCGTGTCCTGGGTCGAGCTCTGCGACGGTCCGTACGAGTACGCGGAGGACCGGCTCGACGAGGTGATCAATCGCCGCCGACTTCCCGGCGACGGAGAGTTCCCCGTCGCCGAGTACGTGGCCGTGTTCCGTGAGCTCGGTTACGAGGGACCCTGGGGGGTAGAAGTGCTGTCGGAGGAGCTGCGCAACCTGCCCATCGAGCAGATGTTCGAGCGCGCGTACGAGACCACGAGTGCACAGCTCGCCCTCTCACGAGAAAGGAGCGTCGGTGTCTGAGAACGGCCTGGACCGGGAGCGGCTCGTCTGGATGTACACGCAGATGGTGCGCATCCGCGAGTTCGAGGAGCAGGTGAAGCGCACGTTCGAGGAGCACCCCGGCGTGATTCGGGGTCACACGCACCTCGCGGACGGGGCCGAGGCGTCCATCGTCGGCTCGCTCGCTGCGCTGCGCCCGGACGACCAGCTCCTGACGACATATCGCTGTCACGGGTATCCGATCGCGCTCGGCACGGACACGAAGTCGCTGATGGCCGAGATCTACGGCAGGGAGACCGGGATCTGCAAGGGCTACGGCGGCTCGATGCATCTCATCGACGTCGGGCGCGGCTTCCTCGGCACGTCGGGCATCGTCGGGCAGGGCATTCCGCACGCGGCGGGCGCGGCGTGGGCCGCCCAGATCCGCGGTCAGGGCCAGGTCGTGCTCTCGTTCTTCGGCGACGGCGCCACGAAGCAGGGAGCGTTCCACGAGACCCTCAACATCGCCTCGCTCTGGAAGCTCCCGATCGTCTTCGTGATGGAGAACAACAGCTACAACGTCTACACGAGGGTCGAGCAGGAAGACGCGAACGCTGCAGCGGGCGAGCCGCTCGCGGTGAAGGCGCAGGCGCACAGCATGCCCGGCGTGACCGTGGACGGCGGCGATCCGGTGGCCGTCCACGAGGTGGTGCGTGCGGCAGTCGAGCGCGCCCGCGCGGGCGAGGGGCCGACGCTCGTGGAGTCGCGCGTCTACCGCCTGAGCGCGCACGGGAACATCATCGCGCCGCCGGGAGTGCCGCTTCACTTCCCCGAGCACGAGGCGATCACGATCTTCGGCAACGCCGAGGAATACGAGGCTGCGAAGCGGGGTGATCCCGTGCCTCGCTTCCGGGCGAGCCTCGTGCAGGAAGGGATCCTCTCCGCCGAGGAGGCCGACGCGATCGTGGAAGCGGCGCGCGCCGAGATCCAGGAGGCCGTCGAGTTCGGGCTCGAGAGCCCGTTCCCGGCGCCCGAGAAGGCCGTCGAGTTCGTCTACGCCTGAGACCGAGGGAGGATCGAGACCATGGCACGTGAGCTTCCGTACATTGCCGCGATCGGCGAGGCGATCCAGCAGGAGATGGAGCGCGACGAGACGGTCCTCTACTTCGGGCAGAACCTCGCCACGTCCGACGAGGATCCGTTCCTGAAGGCGTTCGGCGGCGACCGCGTCCGCGTGACGCCGATCTCCGAGACCGCCGAGATCGGAATGGCGGTCGGTGCCGCCTTCTCCGGCTTTCGGCCGGTCGTCCAGCTGTACATGGCGGAGTTCATGCTCGTCGCCATGGACCAGGTCGTGAACGAGGCGCCCCGCTTCCACTACATGACCGCGGGGCAGGTGAAGGTGCCGCTCGTGCTCCAGGCGGGCTACGGCTTCACGGCGGGCTGGGCCGGCCAGCACACCGGGACGATCTACAACATGTTCGTCGGCGTGCCGGGTCTGAAGGTTGTCGCTCCAGCCACGGCTGCGGATGCGAAGGGTCTGATGACGGCGTCGATCCGCGACGACAACCCGGTCGTCTTCTTCCACCACTATCTGCTGACGCTCGAGCACGGCGACGTACCCGAGGGCGAGCACGTCGTCCCGCTGGGCGAAGCCGCCGTCGTTCGGGAGGGAGGCGACGTCACCATCGTCGCGATCGGCTGGATGGTGGGCAAGGCGCTGGCAGCCGCGGAGCAGCTCGCGGCCGAGGGGATCAGCGCCGAGGTGATCGACCCGCGCACGCTCGCGCCGCTCGACACCGCGACGATCCTCCAGTCGATCGAGAAGACGGGCCGGCTCGTCGTCGTCGACCAGGCGACGCGGCACGGGTCGGTTGCGACCAACATCGCTGCCGAGGCGGCGTCCGAGGGCTTCTCCTCGCTGAAGGCGCCGGTGCAGCTCGTGACTGCGCTCGACGCCACCATCCCGTACAGCCAGCCGATGGAGGAGTACCTCCTGCCGGACGAGGCGAAGATCGTCGACGCCGTGCAGCAGGCGGTGGGCGCGACCGTCGCGGCCTAGATGGTTGATGCCACGATCTCGCGCGTCCGGATGCGCGATCTGGCGCGTCCGGGCCACCGCCCGGACGCAGGCCGCGAAGCGGCCTGGCGTCGGGCGTGCGCTTCGCGACGGGAGAGCGGCACCGAGGCGTCCAGCATCGCCACCGCTCTCCCGTCGCGCCCCGGAGCGGCCAGCTCACGCCCCGGAGTGGCGATCTCGTGGCATCAACCATCTAGCGTGTGACCGGAGCCGCGGCCGCCCGGCTCGACGGAGACGTCGGCCTCGAGCTCCTCCGCACGATGTGGCGGATTCGCGTGTTCGAGGAGCGAGTCGGTGAGCTGACGCGGGGAGACGAGGTCCACGGCCTCGTCCATCTGAGCATCGGGCAGGAAGGGGTGGCGGCAGGAGTCTGCGGCCTCCTGCGCCGGGACGACGTCGTCTACTCGAACCATCGCGCGCACGGGCACGCGATCGCCAAGGGCGCTCCGCTCGGGCCGCTCATGTGCGAGCTCATGGGCCGCGCCGACGGGCTCTGCCGCGGTCTCGGCGGCTCGATGCACGTGGTCGACCGCGAGCACGGGCTGCTCGGGGCGACCGGAGTGGTCGGCGGCAACGTTCCCCTCGCGCTCGGGTCGGCGCTCGCGGCCCGGCTCGCGGGCGGCGACCAGGTGGCAGTCGTGTTCTTCGGCGACGGAGCCGTCCAGGGTGGGATCTTCGTGGAGTCCGTCAATCTGGCCGCGCTCTGGCGAGTCCCGCTGATCCTCGTCTGCGAGAACAACGGCTTCGCGGAATTCACGCCACGCTCGGCGCACACGGTGGTCGAGCGCGTGAGCGACGTCGTCGCCCCCTACGACTTCGGCCGCGAGACCGTCGACGGCAACGACGTCGTCGCGGTTCGGGAAGTCTTCGCGCACTTCGTCGAGGGGGCGCGGCGAGGGGGAGGGCCGTTCCTGCTCGAATGCCTCACCCACAGGCTGCGAGGCCACTACGAGGGCGACCCGCAGCGCTACCGGCAGGCGCTCGCCGCGGACGACTGGCAGGAGCTCGACCCGATCCTCCGGCTGCAGCGCCGGGGGCTCGGTGAGGGTTGGCTCGACGAAGACGTCCCGGCTCGGCTCGAGCGAGATGCTCGAGACGAGGTCGAGGAGGCCGTCGAGCTCGCGCGGCGCAGCCCGTTCCCACCGCCGACGCTGACCGCGGAGCTCGTCTACGCGCCGTGACGGAAACGACGTACCTGGAGGCGATCCGGACGACGCTCGCCGAGGAGATGCGCGCGGACCCGCGCGTGCTCGTGCTCGGCGAGGACGTCACGGAGGGCGGCCCCTGGGGCGCGACAGCCGGGCTCGCGGACGAGTTCGGCGAGGAGCGCGTGCGAAACACGCCGATCAGCGAGGCGGCGATCTGCGGCGTCGCGATCGGTCTGGCGCAGTCGGGGCTCCGCCCGGTGGTCGAGGTCATGTTCGTCGACTTCGTCACGCTTGCGCTGGATCAGCTCGTCAACCAGGCTGCCAAGGCCCACTTCATGTCGGGAGGCCAGCTGCAGGTGCCGCTCGTCCTGCGGACACAAGGCGGCGCCGGGCAGCGCGGAGGAGCGCAGCACTCACAGAGCCTCGAGGCGTGGCTCACCCACGTGCCCGGGCTCAAGGTCGTCATGCCGAGCACGGCCGCCGATGCCGCGGGCTTGCTCGCGAGCGCGCTCGCCGACCCGAACCCGGTCGTCTTCGTCGAGAACAAGACGCTCTACTTCCGCAAGGAGGAAGTCCCCGACGAGCCGGAGCCGATTCCGCTCGGTCGCGCGCGCATCGCGCGCCGAGGGCGCGATGTGACCGTCGTCGCCCTCTCGCGCCTCGTTTCCGAGTCGCTCGCCGCTGCGGAGGAGCTCGCCACCGAAGGGATCGAGGTCGAGGTGATCGACCCGCGGACGCTCGTTCCGCTCGACCTCGAGGCGATCGTCGAGTCGGTGACGCGGACGCATCGGCTCGTCGTCGCGCACGAGGCGGTGGAGCACGGCGGCTTCGGCGCCGAGATCGTCTCGCAGGTCCAGCAGGCGGCCTTCGACGAGCTCGACGCTTCTATCGCCCGTGTGGGGGCACCGTTCACACCGGTCCCGTTCAGCCCGCCGCTGGAGGACGCGTATCTCCCGGGCCGCTCACAGGTCGTGGCCGCAGTACGGTCGGTTGTCCCGGCCCCACGCGGCCCGTTAGGCTCGTCCGCGTGAGCATCCTCGGTAACCGCGTCCTCCGGAAGGAGGACCCGCGCTTCCTGCGGGGTGAGGCGAGCTACGTCGAGAACCTGCCGCTCGAGGGCGCTCTGACGGTCACCTTCGTGCGCTCGCTGCTCGCGCACGCGCGCCTCGTCTCCGTCGACACCTCGGAGGCCGAGTCCCTGCCGAACGTGCAGGTTCTGACCGGTGCCGACCTGGAGGGCGTGACGACCGGGCCGCCGCCGATCCCGGTGCTCGAGCAGCGGATGCGCCGGCCCGTGGTCGCGAAGGACGTCGTCCGCTTCGTCGGCGACATCGTCGCCGTCGTGCTGAGCCCGGACCGCGCGACGGGCGCGGACGCGGCCGAGCTCGTGGCGGTGGAGTACGACCCGTTGCCCGTCGTGGTCGACATGGTCGAGGCGGCGAAGGACGAGGTCCTTCTCTACCCCGAGGTGGGGACGAACGTCGCCGGCCGCGCGGGCCGCATGGACCACGACCAGAACCTCTTCGAGGGCTGCGACGTCGTCGTCTCCGACACGCTCGTCAGCCAGCGGATGGCCGGGTGCCCGCTGGAGGTGCGCTCGGCGGCGGCCCAGGTCGACTCCGACGGCCGAGTGACGGCATGGCTCTCGACGCAGGTGCCGCACCGCGATCACTTCGGCCTGACGGCCACGTTGGGCATGGAGCCCGGTGAGCTGCGCGTGATCGCCCCGGACGTCGGCGGCGGCTTCGGAGCGAAGAGCGCCTTCGGCGCAGAGGAGGCGCTGATCGTCTGGCTCGCGCGTCACCTCGAGAAGCCCGTCCGCTGGACGGAGACGCGGAGCGAGAGCATGATCGCGCTCCCCCATGGCCGCGGCCAGCGGCTCGAGCTCACGCTCGGCGGGACGCGCGACGGCAAGCTGCTCGCCTACAGGATCGACATAACGCAGGATGCGGGCGCGTATCCCGGTGTCGGCGCCTTCCTGCCGAACCTGACGGGGCTCCTCTCGAGCGGGGTGTACGCCATTCCGCGCATCGAGGTCGAAGGGGTTTCGGTCGTCACGAACACGACTCCCATGACGACGATCCGCGGTGCCGGGAGGCCGGAGGCGGCTCAGGCGATCGAGCGCATGGTCGATCTCTTCGCAGCCGAGATCGGCATGGATCCCGCCGAGCTCCGGCGGAAGAACTTCATCGCCAAGGACGCCTTCCCCCATCAGACCGCCTCGGGCGCGACGTACGACTCGGGGGACTACGAGGGGGCGCTCGACCTCGCGCTGCGCGCAGTGGGCTACGAGGAGCTTCGCGCGGAGCAGCAGCGCCGCCGCGACGACGGCGGCACGCTCGAGCTCGGGATCGGGATCAGCTCGTACACGGAGATCACGAACCCGCTGGGCGAGGAGGAGTACGGCGAGGTGGAGATCACCGCCGACGGAGGCGCGATCGTGCACACGGGCTCGTTCTCGCACGGCCAGGGTCACGAGACGACCTTCGCGATGATCGCGGGCGAGAGGCTCGGGCTCCCGATCGAGAAGATCACGGTCGTCAAGGGCGACACGGACGACGTGCCCAGGGGCACCGGCACGTTCGGTTCGAAGTCGACGCAGATCGGCGGCATGGCCGCCAGGGGCGCCGCCGACGAGGTGGTCGAGCGTGCGAAGGTGCTCGTCGGGGACTATCTGGAGGCGAGCGCGGCCGACGTCGTGCTCGACACGGCCGGCGGCTTCTTCCACGTCGTCGGGACACCGCAGCCCGCGCTCACGTGGGCGGAGCTCGCGGAGCGGGCGAGCGCCGACGGCCGGCTGGACGAGCTGAAGGCGCAGCACGACTTCAAGGCGCCCCCGACGTTCCCGTTCGGTGTCCACATCGCCGTCGTCGAGGTCGACGTCGAGACGGGTCGCGTCGAGTTGCAGCGCCTCGTCGCGGTCGACGACGCCGGCACGCTGATCAACCCGCTCGTCGCCGAGGGCCAGGTGCACGGCGGCGTCTTCACCGGGGTCGCCCAGGCGCTCTTCGAGGAGTTCGTCTACGACGGGGAGGGGAACCCGCTCACGGGGACCTTCGTCGGCTACGCCTTCCCGTCGTCCGCGGACCTTCCGGGGTGGGAGGCGATCGAGATGGAGACGCCGACGCCCGCCAACGAGCTGGGCGTCAAGGGCATCGGCGAGTCGGGCACGATCGGTTCCACCCCGGCCGTCTGGAATGCGGTGCTCGACGCGCTCGCGCCGTACGGCGTGCGCCATGTCGACATGCCCTGTAACGGCGAGAACGTGTGGCGCGCTCTCCGGGAGGCGAAGGCATGACGAAGGTCGCGCTGACCGTCAACGGCGAGCGCCACGAGGCGGACGTCGAGCCGCGGCAACTGCTCGTGTACTTCCTGCGCGAGGGGCTCGGGATGAAGGGGACGAACGTCGGCTGCGACACGAGCTCGTGCGGAGCGTGCACCGTGCTGCTCGACGGCGAGTCGGTCAAGTCGTGCACGGTGCTCGCCGTCCAGGCCGACGGCGCGGAGGTGACGACGATCGAGGGCCTCGCGAAAGACGGCGAGCTGCACGTCGTACAGCAGGCCTTCCACGAGCAGCACGCGCTCCAGTGCGGGTACTGCACCCCGGGGTTCGTGATGGCGACGGTCTCGCTCCTGCCGTGAGAACCCGAACCCGTCCGAGCCCGAGATCAGGCGTGCGCTCGAAGGAAACCTCTGCCGCTGCACCGGGTACCACAACATCGTCCGGGCGGTCGAGGCCGCGGCGAGGGCCGGCGCATGATCCCCGCCGAGTTCGAGTACCGGCGCGCCGGATCGGTCGAGGAGGCGATCGAGCTTCTCGGTGCCGACGAGGACGCGAAGGTGCTCGCGGGGGGCCACTCGCTGATCCCGGCCATGAAGCTGCGGATCGCGCGTCCCTCGCACGCTCGTCGACATCGGCAGGCTGAGCGACCTGCGCTACGTGCGCGAGGAGGGCGATCGCATCGCCGTCGGAGCCCTGACGCGCCATGCCGAGCTCGCTGCCGACCCGATCCTCGCGGAGTCCTGCGCCGTGCTCGCACACGCGGCCGCCGAGGTCGGCGACCCGCAGGTGCGCCACCGCGGGACGATCGGGGGCTCCGTCTCGCACGCCGATCCCGCCTCCGATCTCGCGACCGTGCTGAGGGCGCTCGACGCCGAGCTCGTCGCGCGCGGCGCGGACGGCGAGCGGACGCTTGCGGCGGACGAGTTCTTCACCGGTCCCTTCGAGAACGCACTCGCGCGCGACGAGCTGCTCGTCGAGATTCGCGTGCCGAAGGTCGAGAGCGGGGCGTATCTCAAGTACTCGCGGCGTACGCAGGACTGGGCGACGGTCGGCGTCGCGGTGGCCGCGGTCGACGGGCGCAGTCACAGGTCGCGCTCTGCCAGCATGGGCCGACTCCACTGCGGGCGAGCGCCGTGGAGGAGGCGCTCGCGGGCGGGGCATCGGCCGCGGACGCCGCTGTCCACGCTGCCGAAGGAGCGGACCCGCCGAGCGACGTCAGCGCCAGCAGCGAGTATCGGGCGCATCTCGCGCAGGTGCTCGTGCGCCGCGCGCTCGAGCAGCTCTAGCCGGAGAGAGGAGGCGGCTCGCGGCGATGCACGACGAGGAGGTCCCGGTTCTGATCGCGGGCGGCAGCCTGGTCGGGCTGTCCACCTCGCTCCTGCTCGCCTCGAAGGGCATCCCGTCGCTGACGGTCGAACGGCACCCGGGCACTGCCATCCACCCCCGAGCGGCGATGTTCAACCAGCGCACGATCGAGATCTACCGAAGCCTCGGGCTCGAGGCGGAGATCGTCGAGGCGTCCGGCCTCGAGTTCGAGCAGGACGGCGCGATCGTCTCGGTGGAGACGCTGGCCGGGAAGGAGCTCGAGTACTACTTCCGCAACGTCAACGAGGGCTACGAGTCGCTGAGCCCGTCACCGCGCCTGTTCATCACCCAGATCGGGCTCGAGCCGATCCTCCGCCACCACGCAGCCGAGCTCGGCGCTCGACTCGAGTACTCCACCGAGCTGGTCTCGCTCGACCAGGACGACGACGGTGTGACCGCCGTCGTCAGGAAGCGCGAGAGCGGGGAGGAGCGGAGCGTACGCGCGCAGTACGTCGTCGCAGCGGACGGGAGCAAGAGCCCGGTGCGCGAGCGGCTCGGCATCCCTCTTCGCGGTCACCCCAGCTTCTCCAACAGCATCACGATCTACTTCCGCGCCGACGTCAAGCCGCTTCTGGGCGAGCGGAATCTGAGCGTCATCTACGTCTTCGGGCCGACGCTCCAGGGCTTCTTCCGCTTCTCGCTGGCGGGAGACGCCGGCTTCCTCGTCGTCAACACGATCACTCATGCCGACGGCACCCGCGACCGTGACGTCTGGGCGGACATGAGCGACGAGCGGTGCGCCGGGTACGTGCGCGAGGCGCTCGGGGCGCCCGACCTTCCGCTCGAGATCGAGAACGTCCAGCAGTGGAACGCCTGCGCCGAGTGGGCGGAGCGATTCCAGGACGGCCGGATCTTCCTCGCCGGGGACGCTGCGCACAACATGCCGCCGACCGGCGGGTTCGGCGGGAACACCGGGGTCGCGGACGCCCACAACCTCGCCTGGAAGCTGGCGTTCGTCCTCGACGGCGCCGCGGATCCGAAGCTCCTGGACACCTACGACGCCGAGCGCCGGCCCGTCGGCGAGCTCACCACCGAGCAGGCGTACACCCGTTACGTGCTCCGGCTCGATCCGGAGCTCGGCAAGGACGACATCCAGCCCTTCGTTCCCGACCCTCCGATCGAGCTCGGCCACCGGTACCGGTCGTCTGCCGTCATCGCAGAGGACGGACGACGACGGCGCGCTCGGCGAGGACCCGCACGAGCCCTCGGGTCGTCCCGGAACGCGAGCGCCGCACGTCGCGCTCGAGGGAGGCTCGACGCTCGACCTCTTCGGGCGCGGGTTCGTCGTCCTCTCCGCCGGGGAAGCCTGGTGTCGCGCTGCGGAGGCGGCATCGCTCGAGTCCCGCCGGATCGAGGCGCGCGGTTTCGCCGAGGCCTACGGCACCGGGACCGAGGGCGCCGTGCTCGTCCGTCCGGACGGCTTCATCGCCTGGCGAGCTCGGCATGCGGCCCGAGAACGGGGAGCGCGAGCTCTCCGCCGCGCTCCAGCAGATCCTCGGCGGCTGACGGTCGGTCTCAGTCCAGGATCGCCACGACGCCGGCCGAGCCGTCGACGCGGATGGTCTGCCCCGTCTTGATCTGTCGCCGTTGCGCGGCCGGTTCCGACGACGGCGGGAAGACCGTACTCGCGGCAGACGATCGCGGCATGCGACATGACGCCGCCGATGTCCGTCACGACCGCCTCGACCTTCGTGAAGATCGGAGCCCACGCCGGCGAGGTGATGCTGCAGACGAGGATCTCTCCGTCGCGCACGTCCGCGAGCTCGCCGACCGTCCGCACGACGCGCGCGGGGCCCTCGACGACTCCGGGTGACGCAGCCGCTCCGCTCAGCTCCGGGCCGCCGTCCTGGCTCTGCGCCCACGCGCGGACCCGCTCGGTCGTGATGCCCCAGAGCATGTTCAGCACCGGGTCCGTGACCTCTTCGGGCATGGCGCCGAGGGCGGGCGGCGGAGTCCAGTCCGCGAGCCGCTCGAGGATCTCCTTGCGGCGGGCGACGATCGGCGGCCAGTGCTTGGGGCCGATCGGCACGCCGCCCGTGGCCCACATCAGCACGAGCTCGTCCAGAGCCGACTGGACCTCGAGCCGGGAGAGCTGGAAGACGTCCTCGGCGTCCTCGAGGTAGCCGTGCGCGGCGAGCAGCGCGCCGAACTCGCGCACCTTGTTCCACCACGTGGTGAGGAACCAGTAGTCGCAGAGGAACTTGTGCTCCTCGACGTACGGGAAGACCAGACGCGAGAGCCCGAGCAGCTCGTCGAAGCCGTTACGCGTCTCCTCGTCGAGCAGCGCTCGGTACTCCTCCGCGAGACGATCCCGCTCGCGCTGGATCTCCTCGGTCGGCCGCTCGATCTCCTCGCCAGCGGACAGCGCCCGCACGTACCCGACGAGCGATGCGTACGGGATGCTCGGGTCGTCGTGCCAGCTCCCGTAGTAGTGGTACAGGCCGTCGCCCGTCGCCATGTTGAACCACGGGTCCTTCACCTTCTCGAGCTCCTCGAGCCACGCCTTGCCGGCGTCGCTCCGCGCCAGGTCGGCGTCGATCTCCCCGGGCGAGCGCCCTTCGGCGAACGCCGAGCCGACCCCGGTGTCGACGGCGAGCCGCGCGAGCCGCTTCAGCTGGACATCCGGCTCGAACAGGAGGACGTCGATGCCCGCGACCATCTGGGCGATGTGCTGGTCGGGGATGTCGGGGAGTGCGGCCTTGCAGAAGCCGACGAAGGTCGCGTACGTCCCGTAGCCGAGCAGGAGGAACTCGCTGTGGTGCTGCCAGGCGAGCTCCCCGCAACGCAGCAGACGCCCGTACGCCGCGAGGACCTCGACGTACGTCGTGTTGCGGTCGGACTCGAACACGACCTCGTCCGCCTCGTACTCGGACAGGTCCGGAACTCGCAGGCCGGTGATCTCCGCGATCAGCGCCTCCATCTTCAGCTTCCACTTCGCATACAGCTCGTCCCAGTGCTCGAAGTAGTAGCCCGCCCGGCGCTGGAAGTACTCGGCGCGCTCGGCGATCTTCTCCGGGTCGGTGACCGGGTTGCCGGAGATGTAGACGTAGCCGTTGACGACGCGGTAGTCGATGCCCATGGCGGGAGGGACGGCGAAGACCCGGTTCTGCCATGTGCCGATCCCCTGGTACGGCACGTCGACACAGGCCATGTCGAACGCCGGCATCGGCAGCGGGAAGTGCATCGAGTTCCAGAACCAGAACCGCTGCTCGTCCTCCTCGCGCCGACGCTCGTCGTAGAGGGCGTAGTACGGATACATCTCCTCCCAGCCCTCGCAGCCCGGCGGGGTCTCGATCTCGTACGGGCTGGGGAACGATCCGATCGGTGTCGAGTCGGCCACGGGGCGACCCTACTACGGACGCTTTCCCGCGAAGAGCTCGGTGTGCTCTCCGAAGTAGCTCGAGATGAGCAGCTCGTGGTTGCGGCGGAGCTCCTCGGCGTCGCCGCGAAGGACGATCTCGCCGTGAGAGAGGACGCAGCCGCGATCGGCGATCGTCAGGGCCAGCTCGATGTGCTGCTCGACGAGCACGACACCGCAGCCGCTCTCGTCGGCGTACCGACGCACGACGGGGAGCAAGCCCTCCACGATCACCGGCGCCAGGCCGAGGCTGAGCTCGTCGAGGAGCAGGAGCTTGGGATGCCGGGCGAGCGCCCTCCCGACGGCCAGCATCTGCTGCTCGCCGCCCGAGAGCAGGCCGCAGCGCCGGTCATGCAGCTCGGCCAGCGCGGGGAAATACCGGTACGCAGCCTCCGCGTCGAGCCGCTCCCGCCGGTAGCCGAGTCGCAGGTGCTCGGCGACCGTGAGCCCGAAGAACAGGCCGCGCGACTCCGGCACGTGCGCGATGCCGAGTCGAGCACGCGCGCTCGCCGACACGCGCCGCAGGTCCTGTCCCTCGACGCGGATGGCTCCGCTCAGCGGATGCACGAGGCCGGATACGGCGCGCAGCGTCGTCGTCTTGCCCGCGCCGTTGGCGCCGAGGAGCGCGACGACCTCACCCGGCGCGACCTCGAGCGAGATGTCTCGAATCACGGCGGCGCTGTCGTAGCCTGCCGTCAGGCCGTCGAGCTCGAGCGTCGGCGCGCTCATGTCCGCCCGGCCCCCGCCTCGTCGCGATCGGATGCGATCGCCTCGGCTTCCTGCCCGGCGCCCCCGCCGCCGAGATACGCCTTCACCACGCGGGCATCGCGGCGCACCTCGTCCGGCCGTCCCGCCGCGATCACCTTCCCGAACTCGAGCACGACGATGCGGTCGCAGATGGTCAACACGAGCCCCATGTCGTGATCGATCAGCAGCGTCGTCGTCCCTGCGTCGGCGATCTGCCGAAGGCGCTGGCCGAGATCCTCGCTCTCGCGCGTGTCGAGCCCGGCCGCAGGCTCGTCGAGGCAGAGGAGCCGAGGCTGCATTGCGATCGCCCGCGCCACGCCGACGAGCTTCCGCTGCCCCTGCGTCAGCTCGGCCGGCATCGCGTCCGCGATGCCCCCGAGGTCGAGCAGCCGGAGTGCCTCGTCGGACGACTTGCCGGCCGGGATCCGTCGCCCGACGACCTCCGCCGCCAGTGCGAGGGCCGAGGGCCGCTCCGCTCCGACTTCGAGGTTCTCGCGCACCGTGAGATCGTCGAACAGCTCGGTGCTCTGCCAGGTCCGCGCGAGGCCGCGCCGAGCGCGGGCGTGCGGCGGCAGCCCGGCGAGATCCCGTCCGTCGAGCTCGACGGCACCCGTGTAGCGCACGAAGCCGGTGATCGCGTCGATGAACGTCGTCTTGCCGGCGCCGTTCGGACCGATCAGTCCGACGAGCTCTCCCTCCTCGACGGCAAGATCGACGTCCTCCACCGCGTGAACGCCGCCGAAACGGACCGAGAGGCCGGTCGTCGCGAGGACGGCGCTCATGTGGAGGCAGCCTCGCTTTCTTGCGCTGGCGGGCTTGCGCCGTGCGGTAGAGGGAGCCCGCGACGCCCTCGGGATTCTGGATCAGCGTGAAGATCAGCACGACGCCCCCGAAGAGCAGGAACCAGTTCCCGGACAGCCCGAACCACTTGTCGAGCGCGTAGGGGACGATGCCCTGCGCGGCGATCAGCCCGGCGAAGACGGCGCCCGAGACCAGTGTGATCCCGCCTGCGTAGGCGAACGCGATCAGGCTCAGCGCGAGCGGCACGCTGAAGCGGTCGGCGCTCACCGAGCCGAAGTTGTACGCGTAGAGCGTCCCCGCGACGCCGGCGATCAGCGCGCTGATGCCGAAGGCGATCAGCTTGACGTTGCGGACGTCGATCGCCGCTCCGGCCGCGGCCCGCTCGTTCGAGCGTACGGCGAGCATGCGCTGCCCGAGCGTACCGCGGCGCACCGAGACGACGAGCAGGCAGAGAAGCACGGTGGCGCCGAGAGCCACCCACCCGAACACCGGACTGGGCAGGTTCCCGTCGAGGCCGCGATAGGACGCGGCCGGCCCGAGGTTGATGCCGAAGAGCTTCGGATCCGGCACGGGCGAGCCGGTCGCGCCTCCGCCCCAGGTGCCGTTCTGGAAGCCGAAGTTGAAGACGGCGACCGCGGCGGCGATGGTCACGACGGCGAGTGCCACCCCGCGCACGCGGAGCGCCGACACCGCCGTCACGAGGCCGAGCACCACGGCGGCGGCGACGCCGGCGAGCGGCGCCAGCGGAAAGCCGACTCCGGCGTCGACGGCGAGATGCGAGACGGTGAAGCCCGCCACGCCTGCGAGCGCGAGCTGGACGACCGAGATCTGGCCGACGAAGCCGGTGATCACGACCAGCGAGAGGGCCATCACGATCCCGATCAGCGAGTTCGTCAGCGCCTGGCGGAAGTCGAACGGCAGCACGACGAGGGCGATCGCGCAGAGGAGCGTCGAGGGGATCGCGAGCGCAAACGGATGCTTCGGATGCGGCACGTACGGCAGGCGCTGCTCGACGAGCTCGCCGCGTGTCGGCAGCGACGCGCCGCGCAGGAACATCGCGGCCACGATGAGCACGAAGACGAGCAACTCCTTGACGCCCGGCCACGGCGCCCCCTGGCTGGTCGGGAACCACGACTTCGTCGACTCGAGCTCGATCAGCGACTCGAGCATCCCGATGCCGAGCCCGCACGCGCATGCGACGGCGAAGGAGGTGAGCCTCGCGAAGAGGGCGGCGGCGAGTGCCGGCACGACGAGGAAGGGCAGCGTGGTCGTATCGAGCGCTGCGACCGAGCCGGCGAAGATGCCGAGCGTGCCGAGCAGGAGGTTGGCGAGCAGCGAGTTCGCGAGCGACAGCTCGTTCGGCGAGAGACCGGCGAGGCGTGCCGCGACGTCGTTCTCAGACGCAGCGCGCGTTGCGAGGCCGAAGCGCGTCCAGCGATAGAGCGCCCAGAGCAGGACGGCGACGCCGACGACGGCGCCGCTGAGCACGAGGCTGGACAGCGGCACCGCCCCGTCGAGCATCCTGACGACGCGGATCGGGATGATGGTCGGCTGGGGATGCTGCGAGGTTCCGAACGCGAGCAGCATCGTCGCCTGCAGTGTCAGCAGGACGCCGAGCGAGGCGACGAGCTTCGCCAGCGGCGGAGCGGTGCGCAGGGGCCGGAAGACGGCGAGCTCGATCACGATGCTGACGACGCATCACGAAGACGTAGGTGAGGGCGATCGCAAGCGGGGTGGCGAGCGTGAAGCCGAGCTCGCCGGTTCGGAGCGCCCAGAAGGAGAAGCCGGCGAGCATGGCGATCGCGCCCGCCGCCAGGTTGATGAAGCCGGAGCCCCGGTACGTGACGACGACGCCGACCGCGATGGCGGCGATCGTCGCCCCGGTCCCGAGGCCGAGCAGGAGGAAGAGGAGGGTCTCTTTCACGTCATCCCGTGCCTAGTCAGCCGACGGGGCCGGAGTCGACCGGCCCCGTCGGCTGCTGAGGTCGTTGCTCGTCCCTCGCTACTTGGGCGGCCCGATCCAGCCGGACGCCTTCGCTTGAACTGCGAACTTGCCCTTGTAGGTGAACGCCTGGAACATGTCGTTGCAGATGCCCGGCGCGGTCTTGTACTTGCCGCACTGGAGCTTCGGGCGGGCCGAGCGCGAGCGGCCCCTTGAACGCCTTCGCGCGCGCCAGGACCTCTTCGGGGTGATGTTCTTCCCGCCCTTCCCGCGCCAGCCTCGTTGAGGAAGCGGACGGTTGTCAAGAGCTCGCCGAAGGCGACGATGTGCCAGGGATCCGGCGCGTTCTTCTGCGCCTTGTACCTGTTGATCACCGCCTGGTACGCGGGCATGCCCTTGTCGGACGGATCGCCGTAGAGCGACGAGCGATCGCGTACGTCCAGAGCGGCCAGTCGCCGAGGGCGTCGATCACCTGTGGTTGAGGCAGAGCGGCGCGGTCATGATCTTCCTCGAGTCGGTGATGCCGAGCTGCTGAAGCGCCTTCGCCTGGTTCGCGCAGTCGGACGCCGAGCCGTAGGGGGCGATGAAGTCCGCTGTCGTCGCGCCGGCTGCGGTCAAGGGTGCCGTCAGGTCGGTCTGGCCCTGCGTGTAGCCGACGGCCTTCGTCGAGATTCCCGGCCTTCTTCAGGCCCGCTTCGATCGTCAGCGCCGGCTTCCGTGATGCCCGGCGCCCTGCGGGTAGATCGACGGCCGCGGTCTTGGCCTTGAGGACGTTCTTCGCGTACGTGCCGAACGGCAGGAGGATGTGCGCGCACGTCGCCGAAGAGGACGATCGGCGTTCTTCTGCGCTCCGTCGACCGGGGTGATGCGACACCGGTCACGACCGGCTTCTTGCGCGCGGATCGTCGCGAAGAGCGACTGGGCGCCCGTGGCGACGGCGCCCGTCGCGATGACCGAGATCCGCTTGTCGTTGACGAGCTTCTGCCCGCAGGTCGTGCCTTCCTCCTCGTTCGACTTGATGAAGCACTCGACGAGTGCGACCGGATGGCCGTCCGACGCCGCCGAGCTGGTCGTTCACGTACTTGACGGCGAGCTCGGCGCCTGCCGTTGCCAGCCCGCCGATCACGACCTGGCCGCCCTGCTGGTTCACCCAGCCGATGTAGATCTTGGACTTCTTCGGGTTGGCCTTCCCACGCTTCCCATGGACGTACGTGAGGTAATTCGTTACCGCCGCACTTGCAGATCGGCGCAGTGCTGCGGTCGGATCCCCCCGTCGTGGCCGAGGCGGCGATCGCGAGCATCAGTGCGACGAGCGCCGCACCGGCGATCGCGGTGCTACGGGCAAAGCGATTCATGGCTCTCCTTCCACGTGACACGTGACTTGGTCGTCAACGAGACGGCCTGCGCGACCGCGACGACATGGCGTATGAGCACCTGTTTGACGTAATGATCGACTGGAAAGTTGCGTAGTGATCGACTCAACCAGATCAGCACCAATGTTGTCAACGATTTCGTTCGAGCACACTCCGGCCTCTACGAGGCCGCCCGCCAGCCGCCCGGCGCGTACGACGTTCGCACCGCTTCGACATACGGGACCGGGCACACGACTGCGCCGATCTCGGTCTGGACGTGCTGCTCGACCGTGGGCTTTGCCGTCCCTCCGTCCTCCTCGCCCCACACGAACGTGACCTCCGTGCCCGGCTCGGCGTGCTCGGCGTCGAGAACCGCGAGGGTCAGCATCTTGCCCTCGTTCGAGCTGTACGCGATCCACGTCGAGACGCCGACCGTCTCGCCGTCCACGGTGACCTTGTCGTACTGGTGCATCGAGTAGACGGCGGCGGGCCAGTCCATGAACTTGGCCCGGTCGGACTTCTGGAACATCGTCCCGATCGTGCGGGTCACGTCCTCGTCGTCCAGTGCGAGCGTGACCTTCTCGCGGTGCTCTCCCTCGGCGATCCGCTCGAGCGCTTCGCGCCCGACGAAGTCGTGGTCGAACTTGACGTAGCTCCCGTATCCGAGGTCCCAGGGCGTGAAGTAGTAGTCCTCGATCGCGTCGGAGTCGAAGCTCCCGCCGACCGACGCCGTCCCTTCGTACCCGGTCGCGGGCAACCATTCGCGGTACGGCTCGAGGCTCTCGCCCGAGTAGACGGCGGGCAGCGGCGACGGAATCCAGCCGGACTCCACGGTGTTGGACGAGTAGGCCCGTCCGCCGGACCGCATGAGTCCGAGATCCTCGCCGGCGATCAACAGCGCCTCCAGCACGGCCTCCCTGTCCTCCCACGGTCCGAAGAGCTCCCAGCCGGGCTGCCCGACCATCCCGTGGCGCAGTGCGCCGACTGTCCTGCCGGCGATCGTCACCGTCGTCGTGCGGAAGAAGCGGAGCTCCGGGGGCGCCTGCCCGAGCGCCTTCTCGGTGATCTGCATTGCGTTCGGCCCCTGCAGCTGGAAGCGGTAGGACCTCCGGCGCCCGTCGGCTCGCAGCGCCGTCCTCAGGTCGAGCTCGACCTCCACGTCGTAGCCGCCCGTCTCGGCGTGGTAGGTGATCCAGTTCAGCGCCGGGGCGCGACCGACGAGATTGAACTCGTCGCCGGCGAGCGGGAAGAGGATCACGTCGCCGATCACGTAGCCGTCGGGACTGCACGGAACGAAGTGCTTGGCCCGGTCGAAGGCGAAGCCGTCGAAGCTGTTCACGCCGAGGGAGGAGAGCAACGACAGCGCGTCCGGCCCCCGGACGAGCAGGTCGTTCATGTGGAACGACTGGTCGAACAGCAGGCAGGTCGTCTGCCACGCGCGCTGCTCGTCGCGCCAGTTCGTGAACTCCGGTGGGACGCCGGGAAAGATGTTCGCACCGGTCTGCGAGTTGCGTAGCAGCTCGACCGGGCTTTCGACCGTCCCGAGCAGGTCCTCGAGGCTGCGGTGACTCACGTCGATCCTCCCTCTCTTTCTCTCGATGGCCTACAGAACACCGCGAGCGGCATTGTCGATTCCTCCCGGCAGCACCGCCTGCTGCACCGCCTGGGCCACGTTGAACAGGTGGTTGCGCATCGCAGCCTCGGCCTCGTCGGGACGTCCGGCGACGACCGCCTCGACGATGGCCGTGTGCTCCGCCACCGACGCCCCCGGGCGTCCCGGGATGAGGATCGTGCGGTACTGGTAACGCACCGTCTGGGAGTTGAGGGCGCGGATGAGGCGGCGCGCCGTTCCGTGCCCCGACAGCTCGAGAAGTGCCGCGTGCAGGTCTGCGTTCGCATCCGACGCGCCGAGGAGGTCGCCGAGCTCGAGCAGCTCGCGGTGGCGCTCGAGCAGCGCCCGCAGCCGCGAGCGGCCCGCGTCGTCGATCCGCTCGGCGGTCATGCGGACGGCCAGGCCCTCGAGGACGGCGCGGACCTGCAGGATCTCGACCGCCTCGTCGTCGGAGACCTTGCCGGACCCGCGCGCCGCGATGTGGCTCGCGGACGACGAGGCCCTCCTCCTCGAGCCGAATGAGTGCCGTTCGCACGGCGCCGCGTGACATCTCGAACGTCGTCGAGATCTCGGACTCGACGAGGCGGGCCTCCGGTGCGATCTCGCCGCGGACGATCGCTTCGCGCAGCGCGTCGTAGCTCGAGCTCGCCGTTGTCGACATCGCGTCACGCATACTGCCGAAACGTTGAGAAGATCGTCAACAATTCTGTCTCACTCTCGGATAGGTTCTCCGACACCGGTTCGATGAGCACTGTCGATGTTCCGCAGCGGGAGCAATTCCCGAGCCTGAGACGGATTGCGGTCCTCGGGCTGGGTGAGGCCGGTGGCAGGATCGCGGCCGATCTCGCGGCGGCCGGGGTGGAGGTGCGGGGCTTCGACCCCGATCCGGCGCGCGACGTACGGTCGATCTCGCGCGTCCCGGACGCCGCGTCCGCTGCCTCGGGTTGCGACGTCGTGCTCAGCGTCAACAGCGCCAAGGCCGCGCTCGCCGCGGCGGAAGCGGCGCTGCCCGGGTTGCAGGCGAGCGCCGTCTATGCGGACGCGAACACGGCCTCGCCCGAGCTGAAGCGCGAGCTCGCCGCGCTCGTCGCCGACGCGGGTGTCGGCTTCGCCGACGTCGCGCTGCTCGGGCCGATTCCCACTCGTGGGCTCTCCGCTCCGGTGCTCGTCTCCGGAGTCGCCGCGCAGGCGTTCGCGGACCTCCTCGCACCGTTGGGCATGCCGGTCGAGGTCGTCTCGGGCGAGGCGGGTGACGCGGCAGCGCTGAAGCTCGTGCGGTCGGTATTCATGAAGGGGCTTGCCGCCGCAGTCGTCGAGAGCATGCAGGCGGCGGAGGCGATCGATCGCTCCGCGTGGCTCGAGCGGGAGATCGAAGCGCTGATCGGCCGGCCGTTCCTCGAGCGGGCGCTCGAGGGGAGCCGGCTACACGCCGCGCGGCGCGTGGACGAGATGGAGGCCGCCCGCGACCTTCTGCACGAGCTCGGAGTCGAGCCGTTCATCGCGACCGCGAGCGCAGCGCGGCTCGCCGAGCTCGCGACGATCGAGGATCGATAGGGTCGAGATGATGGCGATGCACGCAGCCGTCGAGACCCGACCGACGGAGCGCGCGCGCACGCTCGTGCGGGGCGCGTACGACCTGCACGTCCACATCGCCCCCGACGTGCCGCCGCGTCGCATCGACGACGTGTCGCTCGCGCGCCGTTTCGCGGAGGTTGGACTCGCGGGCTTCGGGCTCAAGTCGCACTACACGTCGACCGCGGAGCGCGCGCAGGTCGTCTCTGCCGTCACCGGTGTTCGGGTCGTCGGGACCTTGACGCTCAACCAGGCGGTCGGAGGGATGAACCCGCTCGCCGTCGAGATCGCAGCCCGCGAGGGCGCGCGGATCGTCTGGATGCCGACCGTCGACTCCCCCGCGGAGACGGCCGGCCGAACGGAGCCGAAGCCCGGCGACAAGGTTCCACAGTGGGCTCGCCTCCAGCACGAGCTGCGTGAGCTCGGTCTCGGCGTCGAGCCCGTGCACGTGACCGCGGACGACGGAACGCTCCTGCCCGAGGCGCGCGATGTGCTCCGCGCGATTGCGCGCCACGATCTGATTCTCGCGACGGGGCATCTGGCCCGCGACGACACGTTCGCGGTCGTCGACGCAGCGTTCGACGAGGGCGTGAAGCACGTCGTCGTCACGCATCCGGAGTTCACGTGCCAGAACTTCTCGATCGAGGACCAGGTCGCGCTCGCCGAGCGCGGCTGCCTGCTCGAGCGCTGCCTGACGACGCCGTTCAGCGGGAAGACGACGTGGGAGCACGTCTTCGAGGGCGTCCGTGCAGTCGGCGTCGAGCGGACCCTCTTCTCGAGCGACTGCGGGAATCCCGACTACCCGCCAGTCGAGGACGGGCTTGCGCTCTGGGCCGATCGCCTGCTCGCTGCGCAGTTCGACGAGGACGAGGTGCGGGAGATGATCGTCGGGCAGTCCCGTCGCCTGGCGGGCGCCTCGTGAGCCGCAGGTTGCTCGTGATCGGCGCCCACTCGGCCGACTTCGTCTGGCGGGCGGGAGGCGCGATCGCGGTCACGACGTCCGCGGGCGGCGAGGCACGCGTGCTCGCGCTCTCGTACGGCGAGCGGGGCGAGTCGGGCGAGCTCTGGAAGGAGCCGGGCCAGACGGTCGAGCGGGTGAAGGAGATCCGTCACGGAGAAGCGGAGCGCGCGGCGGCTGCGCTCGGGGCCGAGTTCGAGTGCCTCGACCTCGGCGACTACCCGCTCGACGTCGGCAAGGAAGCCCTCGTCGCGCTCGCCGACCGTATTCGCGAGTTCGCTCCGGACGTCGTGCTCACGCACACGGACCGCGATCCGTTCAACCCGGACCACGCCGCCGCGTTCTTCGCCGTCGAGCGCGCGCGTGCCCTCGCCGCGGGAGCGGGCGTCCCGAGCGCGTTCGAGACCGTGCAGCCGCCGGAGCTGCTCCTCTTCGAGCCGCATCAGCCGGAGCTCTGCAACTTCGTCCCGACGACCTTCGTCGACATCACGCCGGTCGTCGAGCAGAAGAACGCCGCGATGGCCGAGATGAAGGCACAGGCGTATCTCGTCACGTACTACGCGCAGAGGGCAGAGCAGCGCGGCAACCATGCCCGGCGCTCGTCGGGCGACTCCGCGATCCGGTATGCGGAGGCGTTCCAGCGCGTGACGCCGCAGGTCGTGAGCGCGCTGTGACGGACGTCTTCGCCGAGCTGGCGCAGCTGGGAAGCGCGACCGTCCACGAGGCGGCCGGACGAGCGCCGGTAGTGGACGTCGCTCTGATACAGATCCTGCCGGGCTCCCGTGCCGCCGGTCCGGCGCGAACGGTTCGGTGCGGCCAGGACGACAACCTCATGGTGCATGCGGCCGTCGCGGAGGCGGCGCCCGGCGAGGTGCTGGTCCTGACGATGCCCGAGCCGACGCCGGTGGCGCTCGTCGGCGAGCTGCTGGCGACGCAGGCGAAGGGACGCGGCGTCGCAGCGTTCCTCGTGGACGCGGCCGTGCGCGACGTCGAGGAGCTGCGAGAGGTCGGCCTGCCGATCTGGGCGCGCTTCGTGCGCGTCTCCGGTGCGGGGAAGACCGTTCCCGGTTCGATCGGCGAGCCGGTTCGGGTCGGCGGCGCGACGATCCGGCAGGGCGACGTCGTCGTGCTCGACGCGGATGGGGCCGTCGTGGTGGAGCAAACGCGCGTCGAGGAGGTGCTCGGAGCCGCTCGCGCCCGTGCCGAGCGCGAGCGCGAGAAGCGCGCGAAGCTCGAGGCCGGCGAGCTCTCCTACGACCTCGACGGCCTGCGCCGGCTCGTCGAGCGATGACGGAGCCGATCCACGACGTCGCTCGGATCGGCCACGCCGAGCTCCTCACGCCGAAGCCGGACGAGAGCCTGCGCTTCTTCGTCGACGTGCTGGGAATGGAGGAGGAGGCGCGCGACGGGCAGTCGGTCTATCTGCGTGGCTGGGGCGACTACCTCCGCTACAGCCTGAAGCTGACCGAGGCGCCGAACGCGGGGCTCGGGCACATGGCACTCCGCACCTGGAGCCCCGAAGCGCTCGAGCGGCGCGTCGCCGCGGTCGAGGCGAGCGGGCTCGGCCAGGGATGGATCGACGGCGACGTGGGGCACGGCCCCGCGTATCGCTTCACGGATCCCGACGGCCACATCTTCGAGCTCTTCTACGAGGCGGAGCGCTACGTGGCGCCCGACCACCTGAAGCCGTCGTGGCGGAACCAGCCCCAGCGGTACGTCGCCCGCGGCGCAGCCGTGAAGCGGCTCGATCACGTCAACGTGCTCGCTGCGGACGTCCGCGCGAGCCGCACGTTCGCGGAGGACGTCCTCGGCTATCGCCTGTACGAGCGGATCGAGCTCGACGACGGCACGGAGACGGGAGCCTGGCTCAGCGTCTCGATCGCCGCGCACGAGCTGATCTACGTGGCGGACGCGTACGGTGCGAGAGGGCGACTGCACCACCTGGCCTTCTGGGTCGACACGCGCGAGGAGTGCCTTCGGGCCGCCGACATCTTCGTGGACAACGACGTGTACATCGAGGCGGCCCCTTCGAAGCACGGGGTCGCCCAGGGCTTCTTCCTCTACGGCTTCGAGCCGGGCGGCAACCGGATCGAGGTGACGACCGGCGGGTACTTCGTCTTCGACCCCGACTACGAGCCGATCACCTGGACGGCAGAGGAGCGAGCGCGCGGCCAGTACTGGGGCGTGAAGACGATCGAGAGCTTCCACACCTACGGCACCCCCGACGTCGAAGGCGAGGCCTGACCTGGCCGCGGTGACGCCTCTCCGGGAGCGCTTCGCCCAGCCCGACGGCTTCGTCGTCGCGGCCGAGCTCGTCACCAGCCGCGGGCTGCTCACGTCGGACGGAGGCGCGCGGGTGCTGGAGCTCGCGCGCGAGCTCGCAGCGGATCCGCGGATCGACGCGCTCTCGATCACCGACAACCCCGGTGGGCACGCGATGCTGGCTCCCGACGCCCTCGGCACCGACCTGATCGCGCGCGGCCAGGAGGTGATCATCCACCTCGCCTGCAAGGACTGGAACCGCAACGCTCTCGAAAGCCGCGGTTGGCAGCTCGGCTCCCAGGGCTTCCACAACGTGCTCGCGCTCTCGGGCGACTACCCGGTCATGGGCCACCGCGGCCTCGCCGCGCCCGTCTTCGACATCGACTCCGTGGGCCTGCTGAGTCTCTTCTCGCAGATGAACGAGGGCCTGCTCGACGAGCGTCGTCCGGACGCGCGGCTCGAGCGAACGGACTTCTTCCTCGGCTGCGTCGTCACGAACCACAAGCGTCACGAGCGCGAAGTGATGCCCCAGTACTTCAAGCTGCAGAAGAAGGCCCGCGCGGGCGCGCGCTTCGTGATCAACCAGATCGGCTGGCACGCGCGGAAGGACGACGAGCTGCTCCGTTTCATCCGTCGCGAGCAGCTCGGCCTCTACACGCTCGCGAACGTGTACCTGCTCTCCGGCATGGCGGCCCGCGCCTTCCACAAGGGGAAGATTCCGGGCGCCGTCGTGACCGACGAGCTGCTCGCTCTCGTGGAGCGGCACGCCGCGAGCCCGGACAAGGGACGGGCGTTCTTCGTCGACCTCGCCGCCAAGCACGTCGCGGTGGCGCGCGGGATCGGCTTCGATGGCGTCTACCTCGGCGGGCACATGCCGGCCGAGACGTTCGGGCGGATCCTCGAGCTCGCCGACTCCTTCGGTGACGACTGGCGCGAGCTCGCCGGCGAGATCCAGTATCCGATGCCGGGCGAGTTTCACCTCTTCGAGGCCGACCCGGAGACGAAGCTGTCGTCGGACGAGGTCAGCCGCGCGTATCTCGATTCGAGGCAACGCCGGAGAACGGACCTGCCCGTCCCTCTCAAGTACCGCCTCAGCCGGCGCCTCCACGAGAAGGTGTTCGCGAGCGACGCGCCCGTCTACCCGGCCGCACAGGCGCTGTACCGGCGCGTCGAGCGGGCTCCCCGTCCGGTCGCCAAGGCGGCCCACGTCCTCGAGCAGGCGGCGAAGGTCCCGCTCTTCGGGTGCAAGGACTGCGGCGACTGCTCGCTCCCCGAGATCGCGTACGTGTGCCCCGAGTCGCAGTGCGCGAAGAACCAGCGCAACGGGCCGTGCGGTGGGACCCGCGACGGCTTGTGCGAGGTGTACGACACCGAGTGCATCTGGTCGAGCGCGTACGAGCGGCTCAAGGCCTTCGGCGAGGCAGAGTCGATGCTCGACGGCCCGGTCGTCGTCAAGGACAACGCGCTCGCCGGAACGAGCGCGTGGGCGAACACGTTTCTCGGTCGCGACCATCTGGCCAAAGACGGTGAGTAGGATCGGCACGAGCCAATCCGAGCGAGACAACGAGACAAGCGCACTGCGTAAGGAGGCGGGGAGATGAGCTACAGGAACCTCGAGGAGAAGCTGCAGTCGGTCGGAGATCCGGTCGCGATGGCCCGGAACTCGCAGATCGGCCCGTACGTCTACCCGGCGGTGCCGAGCGAGTTCTCGAACTGGATGGACGAGCAGGTGGCCTGGCGCGAGACATCGGCGCTCTTCGACCAGACGCACCACATGACGGACCTCTACGTCGAGGGACCGGACGTCATCAGGCTGTTCTCGGACCTCGGTGTCAACACGTTCGCGAACTTCCAGGTCGGCAAGGCCAAGCAGTTCGTCGCCTGCAATCACGACGGCAACGTGATCGGCGACGCGATCCTCTTCTTCCTCGACGAGAGCCGTGTCAACCTCGTCGGGCGCCCGTCGGCCCACAACTGGGTGCAGTACAATGCGGAGACGGGCGACTACGACGTGACCGTCGAGCGCGACGAGCGGACGGCGGCCAACCCGACCGGGAGGCGCAAGATCTACCGCTTCCAGGTGCAGGGACCGACTGCTCTCGACGTCCTGACGAAGGCAAACGGCGGATCGCTGCCCGAGATCAAGTTCTTCAACCTCGGCGAGCTCACGATCGCGGGGCACAAGGTGCGCGCGCTGCATCACGGCATGTCCGGGGTTCCCGGCCTCGAGCTCTTCGGGCCCTGGGACGAGATGGAGGACGTTCGCGGTGCGATCGTCGAGGCCGGCAAGGATCACGGCCTGCGACAGGTGGGCTCGCGCGTCTATGCGACGAACACGCTCGAGTCGGGGTGGATCCCGTGCCCGCTGCCCGCTGTCTTCACGGGCGACGAGCTCGAGGCGTACCGCGAATGGCTCCCGGCCGACGGGTACGAGGGCACCGGCTCGCTCGGGGGCAGCTACTACGCGGACGACATCGCCGACTACTACGCGACGCCTCACGAGCTCGGCTACTGGCCGTTCGTGAAGTTCGACCACGACTTCGTCGGACGCGAGGCGCTCGAGGCTATGGGTGACGAGCCGAAGCGGCGGAAGGTGACTCTCGCTTGGAACGGCGAGGACGTCGCCTCGGCGATGGGCACCCTGTTCGAGAAGGGCGACGCGGTCAAGTACATCAATCTCCCGCTGTCGAACTACGCCACGTGGCCGCACGACAAGCTGCTCCACGAAGGCGAGCTGGTCGGCGTCTCGACCTTCTCCGGCTACAGCTACAACGAGCGGTCGATGCTCTCGCTCGGGTACGTCGACGTCGACGTACCGATCGGAGCGGAGCTCGTGCTGGTGTGGGGAGAAGAGGGCGGCGGGTCGACGAAGCCGGTCGTCGAGCGGCACCGGCAGGCGGAGATCCGGGTCGTCGTCAGCCCGTGCCCGTACTCCGAGGTCGTGCGCAGCTCGTACCACGAAGGCTGGCGCTCGAAGGCTGGAGTCGCGTAGGGCTTACGCTTGTTCGAGAATCGTCACGATCCCGGCGCCGGCGTCGACGCGGATGTGATCGCCGGTCTTGATGCGCCTCGTTGCGGTCCCCGTACCGACGACCGCCGGGAGGCTGTATTCGCGGGCGACGATTGCCGCGTGGCTCATGATCCCGCCGACGTCGAGGACGGCCGCCGCGATCTTGCCGAAGATCGGTGTCCAGCTCGTCGACGTCGAGGGCGCGACGAGAATGTCCCCCTCCCGGATCTCACCGAGCTCCTCGGGGCCGAAGATCAGACACGCTCTGCCTTCAGCCATCCCTGGAGAGGCGGGAATCCCGCTCACGACTCCGCTATCGCTGTCCCCGGAGAGCCATTCTCGGACGCGTTCGTTGCCGATACCCCACAGCATCACGGTCATCGGTTCCGTGACGTCGTCGGGCACCTGGCCGAGCGCGGGCGGCGGGGACCATCGGCGTAGCGCTCCGAGGATCTCCTTGCGGCGCTCGACGATCGGCGGCCAGAACCTCGGACCGCGCGCAGTTCCGGCCCCTGCAGAGCTCCACGAGAGCCTGAGCTCCTCGAGTGCCGAGCGGACCTCATCCGTGCGCAGGTAGAAGACGTCCTCTCCGTCGACCAAGAAGCCGTGCGCAGCGAGGAGGCGGCCGAACTCACGCGATTTGTTCCAGAACAGCGTCATGTACCGGTGGTCGATGTAGAAGTTGTGGTTCTCGACGAACGGGAACACGGTGCGCGCGAGCGCCAGGCTCTCGTCGAAGGTTCCACGTGCCTCCTCCGACAGAAGCGCTTGGTACTCGGCGGTGATCCGCTCGCGCTCGGCGAGGATCGCCGCATACGGCCGAGAGATGTCCTCGCCGGACTCGAGGCGCTCGATGTAGTAGCCAATGGTCGCGATCGGGAGCGTTGTGTCGTCGATCCACGAGCGGTGGTGGTGGTAGAAGACACCCGATCCGTAGGAGAAGTAGAACCACGGCTCCTTCGTCTTGTCGAAGTCGGTCAGCCACCGCGTTCCGGCCGTGCTGCTCGACAAGGTCGCCCGAAGCGCGTCCTCGTCGCCGGCTGCTTTCACGCCTTCCTCGACTCCAAGCTCGATCGCGAGTCGAGCGAGACGTTTGAGCTCCTCGTCGGGGCGGAGAACCAAGACGTCGATGCCCGCGACCATCTTCGCGATCATCTGGTCGTCGATGTCGGGGAATGCCTGCCGGCAGAGCTCGTAGAAGACGAGGTAGGCCCCGTAGCCGAGGTTGAGGAACTCGAAGTGGTACTGAAAGATGCGATCGAGCCCCTGGAGGAGCCGGTCGTAGGCGACGAGCAGGAGATGGCTCGAGCCGACGCCTCGGCCCTCGGTGACGATGGCCTCGTCTTCGACCTCTGAGAGTTCGGGTACCTCGAGCGCCTTGAGCTCCTGCGTGGCGGCTTCGACCTTCTCGACCCAGTGCGTGTAGAGCTCGTCCCAGTGCTCGTAGTAGTAGCCGCCGCGTCTCGCGAAGAGCTCGGCCCGCCGCTCGAGCGTCGCCTCGTCCGTGACCGAGTTTGCGCTGTTGTAGGCGTACCCGTTGAGGACGCGATACTCGACGCCCAGAGACGGCGGGATCACGAACAGACGTGCGCTCGCCTGGTTGAGTGCGACGACGGCCGAGTCCATGACGACGACATCGAACGGGTACATGGGCTCCGCGACGTGCAGCCCGTTCTGGAACCAGAAGCGACCTTCCTCTTGCTCGCGCCGATCCTGGGCAAAGAGCATGTGGTAGGCGTACATCTCTTCCCAGCCCTCGCAGTCGGAGGGAGTCGGCACGTCGAACGGACTCGGGAAGCCGGCGGGCGTCGGCTCACTGTCCGTGCGCTCGATGGTCACGACCGCCGTCCCTTTCCCTCGGGAATCAGACCTGGATTGTGAGACTAGTGGCATATCGGGTCACCTCAAAGCCAGGAGGCCGAGCGCGCTGCCGGGCGCGCACGGCCTCCTGCTGTCGATCTCCCAGTCGGCAAGGTTCAGCGTGCTGCTGCTTCGTAGTTGCGGATCATCTGCACCTGGCTCGGGGTAAGCGCTGTCGACGTTCCGAACAGGTACGAGCCGACGCTCCGCTCGGCCGGCGTGAGCGGAGTCGCCGCTCCCGCCTTGTAGTTCCGGATCATCTGAACCTGGCCCGGAGTGAGCCCGGTCGACGATCCGAACAGATACGACCCGATGCTCCGCTCGGCCGACGTGAGCGGGATGACTGCTCCTGCCTCGTAGTCGCGGATCATCTGAACCTGGCCCGGAGTGAGCCCGGTCGACGATCCGAACAGATAGAACCCGATGCTCCGCTGGGCCGGAGTGAGCGGGGTGGCGACGACCCGAGGCGCGGCGGCCTGGCTCGTCGAGCTCCCTGCATCGACGGCGAACGTAAGGACGACCCAGGTGACTGCCGCGGCCAGCACGGCGGCCCCTGCAACGAGACCGACCAGACGACCGCGCTTGATCTGGACGGTTGCGGGGATGGAAACGGAGGTGCTCATCGATCTTCTCCTCTCGGCTTGACGGTGACTGCGGGGACGATGCGGTTGAAGGGCAGGCCGGCTCTCCGGTTCGCCTCGGCGACAGCCGCCTCGGACGGCCCGTCGAACTGGCAGAAGCAGGCCTCGTCCTTCAGCACGATGGTCGAGCCGAGGTAGCGCACCGGCGGCGTTTCCTCCGTCCGATCCTCGAGCTGCTCGAGCCTGGAGAGCCCGCGCAGGAGGCCGGAGCGGAGAAGCCCGGGGAGGTAGCGCTCAACGACGTAGACCATGCCCCGAGGATGCGGCCTAGGGGCGCACCTCCGAAACCCGAGAAGCCCTAGGTCTGAGCTGCTTCGTCCACCGGTATGGCCGCGGCGTCCCCAGGAAATGGGAGGCGAGTAGCGAGCGCAGCTCGGGAGCGGATCCCGAGCTTGCGGTACACGTGCGAGAGGTGCGCCTCGACGGTGCTCACGCCCATGAAGAGCTCGGCCGCTATCTCCTTGTTCGTACGGCCCTGCGTAGCAAGCTCCGCCACTCGCCGTTCGGTCTCGGTCAGCTCGTCCGACGCAGCCCGGCGGCCGCTGATCCGCCTGAGCTCGGCGCGGGCCTTCTCCGCCCAGAGCCGCGCGCCGAGCTCCTCGAAGATCGCGAGCGCCTGCTCGAGCGCCTCTCGCGCGGCGCGCCTCTGCTGCGCCTGCCTGCGCACCGCCCCAAGGCAGAGGAGCGTGCGGGCGCGCTCGAGCGGGTACGGCGCTGCATCGTCCAGGGAGCCTTCGAACGCCGAGAACGCAGCTTCCAGGTCGCCCTCGACAGCTGCGAGCAGGCCGCGGCAGCGGGCCGTACCGGTTCGAGCCCATGGGCTTCCGAGGCGGGCGGCGTTCATCTCGTACGGCTTGAGGTATGCGGCAGCCTGCTCGAGCTCGCCGAGGGCGACGAGCGTCTCGATCGCGTCTCCCCAGACCGTGAATGTCGGGTCGTTCATTCCGCCTGCCAGTAGCCGCGCGGGCAGCTCACGCAGGTAGCCGTCTGCTCTTTCCAGGTTGCCGGCGGCGAGCTCCAGCCGCCCGAGCACGCCCTCGGCGACGATGCCGTATAGGAGGATGGAGCCCGCCTGAGCGAGCGCGAGGGTTTCTCCGGCTGAGGCGCGCGCTTCGTCGGCAAGGCCGAGATCTGCCTCGATCAGCGCCTTGGCTCGGGCGACCCAGAAGCGGGCGTGCGGATGCTGCGTCTGCTCGGTTAGCTCGTACGCTGCGGCAGAGTGCTCGAGAGCTCGCTGCCAGCGGCCGGCGAGCCATTCGAGCATGGCAAGGGGCCAGAGGATCATCGCTCCGCTACCCTCGTCTCCGCGCTCCAGCGCTCGCGTCTCCATCTCCTCGAGGATGGTGCGCGTGCGATCGATCTCGCCCAGGCGCATCAAGCGCCGTGCGAGCGCATAGCGGGGACTGAGGTTCCACTCGAGCTCCAGGCCCAGCCGCTCCTCGATCTCGACACCGCGCTCGAGCAGCCCCGGTGTGATCTCGGTGCTGTAGGTCTCGGACTGTCCGGCGTACGCGATGGCCTGGGCGAGAAGGGCGGGATCGCCCGTTCGCTCAGCTTTGTCGAGTGCCGAACGGATGTCGGCGAGCGCCGCCTGGACGCCGGCCCCGATGAGGTGGTGCCCTGCGCGCACGGCGAGGATTCGGGAAGCGCGGGCATCGTCGCTCGACGCTTCTGCCAGCGCCTCGTCACACTGCTCGAGCAGCTCGCGCGAGCTGCCCAACTGCGTCATGGCCAGCTCGAAGAGAACGTCGGCGCGCTCGACGCCGGAAGGAGTCTCGTCGCGCAGCTGCTTGAGCATCGGGACGGAACGCTCGACGTCGCCGGCGATGCGGTAGAAGCGTGCAGCGTTCAAACGGCGCCGGCGCGAGCGGATGGGATCGGCGGGCGTCAGCTCGGCGGCGAGCTCGAAGAGCTCGGCCGTCGCAGCCGTCGCCCCGCGCGCGGCCGCCTGCTCGGCCGCGATGTCCAGCTCGGACGCTACGGCGCTGTCGGGACCGTCACTCGCGAGAGCCAGGTGCCGAGCGCGCTCCTCGAGGTCGGAAACCGCCCCGGCGAGCGCCCGGTGCACTGCACGGCGCTTCCAGATTGGCGCCTGCTCGTAGCAGATCGAGGCGAGCAACGGGTGTGCAAACTCCATTCGCGAGTCGTCGAGTGCGACGACGCCCTCCCGAACCGCGGACTCGATCGCCTCGAGAACGCGTTCGCGGTCCCCGTAGGTTGCCGCCACTAGGTCGACCGTCGGCCGAGCGAGAGCTGCGGCCTGGAGCAAGACATCGACGGTCTCTGCAGGGAGCCGGGCTAGCCGTCCGCCAAGCAGCTCGCGCAGGCTCTCGGGTACCCGCAGCGCCTGGCCGGGTGTCGGCCGCGTGCCGGTCCGAACGAGTTCGCGGCCGAGCTCGAGCGCAAAGAATGGGTTGCCTGCCGTCGCCTCCTGCACACGAGCGAGCTCAGGCCGGGTCAGGTCGAGCCCGAGGCGCTCTCGGAGAAGTCGGTGGGTCGCGGCCAGGCTGAGTGCACCGACGGTCAGCTCTGTGACGTGCTCCTCCGGAAACGACCGCTTGAGCTCGAAAGGGACTGCGGCCTCCGGGCCGGTTCGCACCGTCGCCAGGAGTCCCGACGCGATCCTCTCGCAAGCGGCGCATCGCGATCTGGATCACGCCGGCCGAGGCCGGGTCGAGCCACTGCAAGTCGTCGAGCGCGACGAGCACTGGGCCTCGCTCCGCGAGGGCGTGCAGCAGGTCGAGCACGGCCAGCCCGATCGCGTGCGAGTCGGGAGGCTGATCGCCCGGCTCGATTCGCAGCAGGGCGATCTCGAGCGCGCGGCGCCGCGGCGGGAGCAGAAGGGGCACGACGTCGTCGAACACGGCAGCGAGCAGCTCCGAGAGCGCTGCGAACGAGAGCGTCGCCTCGGCCTCGACGCCACGACAGGTAAGCACGGAGCCAAAGCTCCGCTTCGCTTCGTCGACACCCGCCTCCCAAAGGATCGTCTTGCCGATCCCGGCCTCGCCGGAGAGTACGAGCGCGCTCGGCCCGTCCTCGACTCGCGCGAGGAAGGCCAGGATCGCGCCCAGCTCCTCGTCGCGCCCGATCACGGTCACCGCCATCGGCTCCGCCATTCTGGACGACCTGGAGGCGCCGCAGAAGTCGCGCGAGCGAGTGGGCGCTGGGGGCGCCGCTAGACCGTCACCTCGGAGTGCTCGCCTGCGAGCTCTGCGAGCGCAGCGACGAGCTCGTCGGTCGCCGAGAGATACGGCGCGTGGTCGGCCTCAAGCTCGATCACACGCTCGACACGGTGCTCCTCGATCATCCGCCATTGGAGCGCGGGTCGGAGCGAGCGATCGTTTCTGGTCACCACGTACGCGCGCGGGATCGCCGACACGACCCGGTCGTCCACGCTGATCGGCGTTGCGAGCGGAGCCAGGGGCTGCGGGCGGCGGCGGGCGACGGCCCAGGCCGTCTGCTCCTGCGTGCAGTCGTTGAAGATCGCCTGTGATGCCGCCTCGTCCGAGAGCACGGCCACCGGCGGATCCCCTTCGACGACCATGTTCTCCTTGATCATGTTGCCCTCCCCCTCCGGAAGCTGCGTGAGGTCGAGCAGGCTCTGGCCGCTCCTAGGCATGAATGCCGAGACGAAGATCAAGGAGGCCACGCGCTCCGGGACTTCTCCCGCAGCCTGCGTGATGATGACGCCTCCCATGCTGAGGCCGACGAGGACCGCCTGCTCGGCGTTCTTCGCGAGCGTCTCACGGACACGCGCCACACAGCTTTCGAGCGTCACGTCGGCGACCGGTGTCCGGTCGTCCCCGCAGCCGGGCAGGTCGACGGCCTCGGCGATGTGGCCGGCTGCCTCGAGCCGCTCGATTACCGGCTCCCAGCACCACGCGCCGCCGAAGGCGCCGTGGACGAGGACGAAACGAGCCATGGAGCCTCCTTGCCGGCCGACTGCGCGGACGGGCGATCCTACCCGCCTGGCGCTGCGTTGTAGGCTGCTGCACCCGACGCTGTGAGGAGAGGAGGCCACCGGTGAATCGGTTCGAGCAGGCGGTTCACGAGTGCATGAATCCAACGGCCGAGCTCCTGGAGAGGACGACGGAGCCGTTGCATCGCGCGATGCTTCTCAACTTCTGGCGGCACGTCCATCTCGAGGGGGCAGGCCGCTACGACGAGATCGTGGCGCCCGACATGATGGTCGACGAGCCCGTGTACCGGGTCACGTGGGGAGCGAACCCGGCGGTCATCACGGGAAAGGAGGGAGTCGTCGCCTTCTACAAGAGTGTGGGCGAGGCGGTGCTGTGGCACTCCGACGACCGGCTCGCTGTTGCCGATTGGGGAATCTGTGACGAGCTCACCTTCCACCAGATCGCGAGTGGCGCCGACCTCCGAGCCATCGGCTACGAGGTCGACGATCCGGACGCGCTATACCACGCCTCGAGCCGGCAGGCGTTCATCTGGCCATACGACGACCGGGCGCGCCTCGTCGGCGAGAACCTGTACGAGGACAAGACGAGTCTCACGATCGAAGAGGTGAGCCCGGAGGAGGCAATCACACCCGCGAGGGTCCGAGAGCTCCATCGGGAGCAGCTCGCGAAGCTCGAAGCGGAGCGCGGCGACCGCTTCTGGGTCCTGGACGTGGTGGGCGCGGCGGTTTAGGCGAGAGTCAGGACGAGCTTGCCCTGCGTGCGTCCCGTCTCGCCGAGCTCGTGCGCGCGAGACGCCTGCTCGAGCGGGAACGTCTGCGAGACATGGACCCGGAGCTGTCCGCTCGCGACCAGGTCGGCGAGCGCCTCGAGCCCGAGCCGGTCCGGCTCGACGAGGATGCCCGTGACCCGAACGCGACCTTCGGCCGACTCGAGCAGCGAATCCAGGTCAGAAGCTGACGGCACGCGGATGAAGATGCCGCCCTCGCGCAACGCCGGGAACGCGTCGAGCCCCGCCTCGCCGCCGACGAGATCGAGCACGACGTCGACGTCGCGGACTCGCTCGCCGACCGAGCCGGTCGTGTAGTCGATCGGCTCGTCGACACCGAGCTCATGCAGGAAGTCGTGCTTGGAGGCGCGCGCAGTCCCGAGCACGTACGCTCCCCGCGCCTTCGCGATCTGGACGGCGAGGTGTCCCACGCCCCCCGCGGCCGCGAGGACGAGCACGCGCTGGCCGGGCTGCACGTCCGCGGTCTCCACGAGCGCCTGCCAGGCCGTGAGGCCGGCGAGGGGGAGGCCAGCCGCCTCGATATCGCCGAGCCCTTCGGGGATGCGGGCGAGCTGGCGCGAGGGCGAGGTCACGTACTCGGCGTACGCGGCCGCCTCGCGGGGGAAACGAGGCATGCCGAGCACGCGGTCGCCAACGGCGAAGCGCGTGACGCCGCCGCCGAGCACCTCGACGATTCCTGCCACGTCCCACCCCACCGTGAACGGCGGCTCTCCCAGGAGCCCGCCTCGCGTCCGGACCTTCCAGTCGACCGGGTTGACCCCGGCAGCGGCAACCCGCACGAGCACCTCGGTCGGCCCCGGCTCGGGCCGCGCGACCTCGACCAGCTCGAGCACCTCCGGCCCGCCGAGCGTCTGCTGTCGGATAGCGCGCACCGTGGTTGTATACAGGCGAGGCCCCGATCGAGGAGAGGACATGGCCACGCAGGCGCCGACGAGCTCAGCCTTCCCGAGTCCGTACGACATCCCGACCCCGCCCGGATGCGAGGGCTGGCGTGAGATGTACCCGTACTACGCCGTGTTCGACGAGTCGCGGCGCGAGACGGACGAGCGCAGGTTCTGGTTCTGGAACTCGATGCACTTCCCCGTGCCGATGCCGGCCTTCGACGTCGCGTGCATCGACTCCCCGTACCAGGCCGTGGGCGAGTGGCAGAACCGGTTCTTCGCGGTTCCCCCGGCGATGGGGATCGACTACCGGATCCTGAACGGCTACGTCTACATCTCGGGCAACCCGGTCACGGATCCCGAGAAGATCGCGGAACGCGTCGAGTTCTTCCAGCGCCGCGCGGGCTACTACTTCGAGCACTGGGAGGAGATCTACGACAAGTGGCTGCAGAAGATGCGGGCCCTGATCGCGGAGATCACGGAGCTTCCGGTGCCCGAGCTCCCGGAGTACGAGCCGGAGGAGCTCATGCTCGAGGACGACCGCAACACGGCCTTCTACGAGGTGCTCGAGGCGTACAGCCGCACGCTCCACTGCGGCGATCTCATGTGGCAGCACCACTTCGAGCTCCTGCTGCTCGGGTACGGGGCATACGTCACGTTCCACGAGTTCTGCAAGAACGCCCTCCCGGACATTCCCGACCAGCACATCGCCCAGATGGTCGCGGGCATCGACGTGCTCCTCTTCAAGCCGAGCGCCGAGCTCCGCAAGCTCGCGAAGCTCGCGATCGAAAGCGGGGTGGACGGGGCGTTCGTCGAAGGTCGCTCGCCGGCGGAGATCGACGCCGAGCTCGGCGAGAGCGACGCCGGCCGAGGCTGGCTCGCGGCTCTCGAGGAGATGAAGCACCCCTGGTTCAACATGGCGACCGGGGACGGCCTCTACCACTACTACCGCAACTGGTACGACGACCCGACGATCCCCTATGCGTCGATCGCGGGGCACGTGCGCGCGCTGAAGGACGGGGAGGAGTTGGAGCGCCCGAGCGAAGAGGTGGCACGTGAGCGCGACCGCCTGGCCGCGGAGTACGGAGCTCTGCTCGACGAGGACACGCGGGAGACGTTCGAGGAGCTGCTCGGACTCTCCCGCATGGTCTTCCCGTATGTGGAGGAGCACAAGTTCTACTGCGACTACTGGTTCCTCACCCGCTGGTGGAACAAGCTCCGCGAGTTCGGCGCCCTACTCGCCCGACACGGCTTTCTCGAGGACTCCGAGGACATCTTCCAGCTCGGGCGCCACGAGGTCGCGACGGCGCTCGACGAGCTGCTCCTCACGTGGGCCACCGGCGGCGCGGCCCTCGGCCCGACGTACTGGCCGCCGATCGTCGAGCAGCGCAAGGAGCTGCTCGAGAAGCTCGCGGGCTGGACTCCGCCACCGGCGATCGGCGCGACGCCCGACGCGATCACGGACCCGATGTCGATCATGCTCTGGGGTGTCACGACGGAGCGCGTCCAGGAGTGGGCGAGCGCCGGCGACGGCGACGGGCTGATCAGGGGTGCGGCAGCGTCGCCGGGCGTCGTCGAGGGCGTCGCCCGAGTCGTGATCGAGGTCGAGGAGATCGCCGCGGTACGCGACGGCGACGTCCTCGTCTGCCCGATCACGTCGCCGGCCTGGGCGCCGATCTTCTCGAGCGTCAGGGCGGTCGTCACGGACATCGGGGGTGTCATGTCGCACGCGGCGATCGTCTGTCGCGAGTACGGGCTGCCGGCCGTCGTGGGAACCGGGCGCGCAACCTCGGAGATCCGCACGGGGCAGAGGATTCGCGTGGACGGCTCGAAAGGCGTCGTCACCATCGTCGACGAGAGCGAGTGACCGTCCTCTACACCCGATCGCTCGGCGAGCTTCGGCGGGCGGATGCAGCCGAGTTCGGCGGCAAGAGCGCGAACCTCGGGGACCTCCTCGCAGCCGCGATTCCCGTGCCGCCCGGGTTTGCGATCAGCGCGTCGGCCTACCGTGCGTTCATCGGCGACACGGGCCTGGACGGGACGATCGCCGCCGCACTCTCGCGTGCCCCCTCGGACGACGTGCAGGCGGTGACGGCCGCCTCGAAGGCGATCGACGAGGCGATGCGCTTCGCGCCGCTGCCCGAGGCCCTGCGCGCCGAGGTGCACGAGCGCTACGAGGAGCTCGCGAGAGACGCTGGCGACGAGCGGCCTCCGGTCGCGGTGCGCTCGAGCGCGCTCGGAGAGGACAGCCAGGAGGCGAGCCATGCTGGTCAGCAGGAGAGCTTCCTCTGGGTCCGCGGCATCGAGCAGGTCTGCGACGCCGTGCGCGACTGCTGGGTCAGCCTCCACACGCCGCAGGCGATCAGCTACCGAGCGGCCCTTCGAGGCGGAGACGCGGAGCCTGCGATGGGCGTCACCGTGCAGCTCATGGTCGACGCGGAGGTCTCGGGCGTCATGTTCACGTGCAACCCGGTAAGCGGCGACCCGAGCGTGATGGCGCTGAACGCAAGCTGGGGGCTCGGGATCGCGGTCGTGGGCGGCGAGCTGACGCCGGACGACTACCTCGTGAGCAAGGTGACCGGCGAGATCGTGCGCGAGACGGTGAGCACGAAGCACATCGAGTACGTGCCCGACCCGACGGGTCGCGGAACAGTGCGGAGGGAGGTGGAGGCGGAGCGACGGGAGGCTCCTTGCCTCGGCACGTCGGAGCTCGCCGCGCTCCTCGAGGTCGCCCGGGTCGTCGAGAGGCACTTCGGCGGCCATCAGGACATCGAATGGGCGATCGCACGCGGCGGCGAGCTGCCCGGTGCTCTGCGCGTCCTGCAGGCGCGTCCCGTGACGACCCTCCCCGATCCTCGGCCGAAGCTGTCTGGCTCGGCTCTCTCGCTCGTCATGAGCACGTTCGGCGTCTCGGGCGAAGCTCGCAAGCGATCATGAGCCGCCCATGCCGCTGAACGAGGACGACGTCCGCGAGATCCTGCGGCTGATCGACGAGTCGGATCTCGCGGAGCTCCGGATCGAGACCGCCGAGCTCTCCCTCCACGTCGTCCGCGATGAGGGAACGGTCGAAGACGTCGGCGCCGACCAGGAGGCCGTCACCGAGAAGGAGATGGAGCCCGAGGCCACGGCGGACGGTCTGCTTCCGATCCCCTCCCCGATGCTCGGAACCTTCTACCGCGCTCCGGCTCCGGGCGCGTCTCCGTTCGTCGAGGTCGGCGAGAGCGTCGAGGAGAACACGGTCGTCTGCCTGATCGAGGTGATGAAGATGATGAACCCCGTGGCTGCGGGCGTCGTCGGGAGCATCACCGAAGTGTGTGTCGAGAACGCCGAGCTCGTGGAAGCCGGAGACGTGCTCTTCCGGGTGAGGCCCGAGCGATGAGCACCCCGGCGAGCAGCGTCGTCGACATCGTCGACACGACGACCCGGGACGGCAACCAGAGCCTGTGGAGCGCCACCGGCCTCACCACCGGCGACATCCTCGCGATCGCCCCGACGATGGACCGGGTCGGCTTCCATGCGGTCGACTTCACCTCGAGCACGCACATGGCCGTTTCGGTGCGCTTCCACCGGGAGAATCCCGTGGGAGCACATCCGGCTCGTCAGCGAGGCGATGCCGGCCACTCCTCTGAGCTTCATCACGACGGGCATGCGCTTCATCACCTGGGTGCCGGTCGACGAGGAGGTCATGCGGCTGGCTTTCCGCTGCGTCGTGCGGAACGGGATCCGTCGCTTCCAGATCGCCGATCCGTCGAACGATCCCGCCCGCCTCCGTCGGAGCGCGACGATCGCGCGCGAGGAGGGCGTCGAGGAGATCACCATCGGGCTCACGTACTCGGTGAGCGACGTGCACACGCACGCGTACTACGCCGAGCGGGCCGCGGCGCTCGCCGATTGCGCGGAGATGGATCGGCTCTACCTCAAGGACCCCGGCGGGCTGGTCACACCGGCCGCCGTGCGCGAGCTCGCGCCGCACTTCCTCAGCGCGGCCGGCGATCGCCCCGTCGAGCTGCACAGCCACTGCACGATCGGGCTCGCCCCGTTCGTCTACATGGAGGGTCTCCGGGCCGGGTTCCAGGTGCTGCATACGGCGGTCGCCCCGCTCGCTCGTGGAACGTCCAATCCCGCTGCGGAGACGACTCTCCGGAACCTCCAAGCGGAAGGGTTCTCGCACCGCCTCGACCTCGACGCTCTCGCCGCCGTCTCCGAGCACTTCGAGGAGCTCGGCCGCCGCAAGGGGCTTCCGGCAGGCAGTCCGCAGGAGTTCGACGCGACCTACTACCACCACCAGCTCGCCGGCGGCATGGTGTCGACGACGCAACGGATGCTCCAGGAGCTCCGCCGGCCCGAGCTCTTCGACGCCGTGCTGGAAGAGGTCGGCCGCGTGCGGGCGGAGATGGGCTACCCGATCATCGTGACTCCGGTGTCCCAGCTCGTCGCGACCCAGGCCGTGCGCAACGTCATCGACGACGAGCGCTGGTCGAACGTCTCCGACGAGACGGTCCGGTACTTCCTCGGCCACTACGGCGATCCCGCAGCGCCGGTCGATCCTCGGGTCGCTGATCGCGTCCTCTCCCGCCCCCGCGCCGAGGAGCTCCGCGGGCTGGAGCCGCTCCAGCCTCGAGGGAGCGCGCGAGCGCTTCGGCGCGAAGATCTCGGACGAGGAGCTCTTGCTCCGTCTGACCATGCCTGCGGAGCAGGTGGACGCGATGCTCGCCTCGCCGCCCGTCCGCGGCCGAGCCGACGCGTGCGCCGGCGCCGACGTTGACCTCACGGCCCGGGCGCCATCCGATCGTGACCCTGCTCGACGAGGTGTCGAGGCGGAAGGACATCAAGAGCATTCGCGTGCGCAAGGGCGACGAGTTGGTGGTGTATCGCCGTGCGTCTTGACGACGTCCGGGGGGTCGTGCTCGACGTCGACGGCACGCTCGTCCACCGCGCCGGCGACGCGATGCACGTGCAGCCGGGCGCCCGCGAGGTGCTCGAGAGGATCCGCGCGACGGGCCGCCGCCTTGCCGTCTTCACGAACGGCAGCCACGCTCCGCCGGCGAGCTTCGCCGGAGAGCTTCGCGAGGTCGGCCTCGACGTTCGCGACGACGAGATGCTCACCCCGCTGCGCAGCGTGCAGCGCTACCTGCAGTCGCACGAGATCTCGGGGCCCGTGCTGCTGTTCGCCACGGACAGCGCGCGCGCGTACCTCGCCCGCTCGGGCGTCGCGATCCTCGACGGAGACGACGACACGGTGGCGGACGCGGTGTTCGTCGCCCACCCCGAGGGGTTCGCGTTCCCCGACCTGGAGCGCGCCGCCCGCGCACTCGGCGACGGCGTGCCTCTCCTCACCGGGAGCTACGCAGCTGCGTATGCGGGCGCAGATGGGCCCATCTTCAGCCGCGGTGCGATGGTGACGGCGGCGCTCGCGAAGGCTTCCGGCGCCGAGCCGATCGTCGTCGGCAAGCCCTCGCTCGCCGCCCTCGAGGTCGTCGTCGAGCAGCTCGGCGTGGAAGGCGAGCACATCGTCGTCGCCGGCGACGACGCGACGATGGACGTCGCCCTCGGTCGGCTCGGCGGCTGCGCGACGGTGCTCGTGCGCAGCGGCATCAGCGGGGCGGTCGACCCCGACGCGCTCGACGACTGGCAGCGCCCCGATGCGGTCGTGGACGGCGTCGCGGAGCTCCTCGACTGGCTCTAGCGGGCTCGACCGCGTGTCGTACGGCTGTACATAGGCGCCGCGCGATATGCCCCGGCGCCACCAGCGGGCTGCAGAGCGCTTGACCAGCCGCTGCGCGTCGTTTATTCATACTGGACAGTGCGTGCCTCTCACGACCCGCGTCTCACCGTTGGGTTGATCGGTCTCGGCCACATGGGCTCGGCGATCGCAGAGCGCCTCCTCGACGCCGGGTATCCGCTCGTCGTGAGTAACCGCACACCCGCGAAGGCGGAAGCTCTCCAGGCACTCGGCGCTGCGGTCGCCGAGACACCGGAGGAACTGGTCGAGCGCGTCGACGTGGTCCTGACGTCGCTCGCGGACGACGCCGCGTTCGAAGCGGTCGCAACGACGGTGGTCGCTGCAGCCCGCCCCGGCCTCGTCCTGGTCGACCTGAGCACCGTCTCCCCCGCCGTCTCCGCACGTGTCGCGTCGCTCGCCCGCGGCGCGTCCGTCGAGTACGTGCGGGCCCCCGTCAGCGGCAACCCGACGGTCGTTCGCGCCGGGAACCTGAGCTTCATGGTCTCGGGGCCGCAGCGCACGATCGACACGATCGAGCCGGTGCTCCTGGCGATCGGGCCGACGGTCCTTCGCGTGGGGGACGACGAGCAGGCGCGCGTCGTGAAGCTCGCGATCAACCTGATGATCGCCGTGCTCGTCCAGGCGATGTCCGAGGCGGTCGTGCTCGGCGAGGCGTCGGGGGTCTCGCGCGAGGCGATCCTCGAGGTGATGGGGCGCTCCGCCGTCGGCGCGCCCCTCGTGAACTACAAGTCCGGGCCGCTCCTGCACGACGACTACTCGGCCACGTTCACGACGGCGCTCATGGAGAAGGACATCGATCTGGCGCTCGACGTCGCCGAGCAGGCGGGGGTGGAGCTGCCGCTCGCCGAGGAGATGAAGGAGCATCTGCGGGCGACGATCGAGGACGGATACGGAGACGACGACTTCCTCGCCCTCTTCCAGCACCTGCGGCGCGCGTGCGGCCTGGAGCCTGCGGACGCGTCCGGCTGGAGAGCGAGCCCGCATGCCGACAAGGAGGTGGTGCGATGACCACGCGCAGCCGATCGGGTTCCCCGGACGCGACCCGCGCGGTGGACTGGGAGCAGCGCATCGACTTCCCGCGGCTGCGCCAGGAGCGGCTCGACCGCGCGAAGGCGGCGCTCGAGGCCTCCGATCTCGGCGCCGTGCTCCTGTTCGACCCGAACAACATCCGGTACGTCACGAGCACGCACATCGGCGAATGGGCACGCGACAAGAACGCGCGCTTCACGTTCCTCGCGCGAGGCCAGGATCCGATCCTCTGGGACTTCGGATCCGCGGCGCGCCACCACCGGCTGTTCGCGCCGTGGCTGCCAGAGGAGAACTTCCGCGCGGGCGTCGCCCCGATGCGCGGTGCGATGCCCGTGGAGACCGGCGTCCCCGACCGGCTCGGCGAGCGGATCGCCCACGAGCTCCGCGAGGCGGGCGTCGAGGGCGAGCCGCTCGGGATCGACATGGCCGACCTCGTCACGATCGAGGCGCTTCAGCGTGCCGGAGTGCACGTGACGGACGGCTCCCAGGTGCTGCTGGAGGCGCGCAAGATCAAGACCGACCAGGAGATCGCGCTGCTCGACCAGTCGGCGGGGCTCGTCGACGCCGTCTACGACGAGATCTACCGCATGCTCCGTCCGGGCGTGTACGAGCACGAGATCGTCGCCCGCGCGCACCAGCTGCTCTTCGAGATGGGGTCGGAGCACGTGGAGGCCGTCAACGCCGTGTCCGGCGACCGGTGCAACCCACATCCGCACGTCTTCTCCGATCGGCTGCTCCGCCCGGGCGACCAGGCGTTCTTCGACATCATCCACTCGTTCATGGGCTACCGAACGTGCTACTACCGCACGTTCAACGTGGGCGGTGTCAGCCAGTCGCAGCTCGACGCGTACACGCAGTGCCGCGAGTGGCTCGATGCGGCGATCGAGCTGGTTCGGCCCGGGATGACGACGGACAAGATCGCCGAGGTATGGCCGACCGCCGAGGAGCTCGGGTTCCCGGACGAGGAGACCTGCTTCGGCCTCCAGTTCGGGCACGGCATCGGCGTCGGGCTCTACGAGTCGCCGATGATCTCGCGCGTGCACTCGCTCGAGGCGCCGGTCGCGCTCGAGGAGGGGATGGTCTTCGCCCTCGAGACCTACTGCGCGGCGACCGACGGGCGCTCGGCGGCCCGTATCGAGGAGGAGGTGGTCGTGACCGCGACCGGCTGCGACGTCATCACGCGCTTCCCCGCCGAGGAGCTCCTGGTCGCGGGTCGTATGTACGTCCGCGGCGCCGATCTCGTCCGGCAGGAGCACGGAGCGAAACGCGACGGCGACGTGGGGTTCGCGGACGCGGTCGCCGCCTCTGCCGTCGTCGAGCCTGCAACCGTGCCCCTGTGAGCGGAGACTCCGGTACACGCGAGCTCGCGGACGGACGTCCCGGGTATCGACTGGTCCGCCGCGAGGACGTCGAGCTGGCCGCCGCGCTTCCGGGACGCTCGAGCGGCCTGACGAGCTGCCGCCTCGTCGACGGCTCGCTCGGCTCGACCCACATGGCGCTGACGCTGGTGGCGCTCGTCGACGGACACGTCGACGAGCACCTGCACTCGTTCGAGACGAGCTTCTACGTGCTCGAGGGAGAGCCCGTGCTCTATCTGGAAGGGCGCGGCGTGACCCTGCAACCCGGCGCCTGCGGCGCGATCCCCGTGGGCACGCCGCACGCGTTTCGCTCCGACGGCGAAGCCCGGTGGATCGAGATGGCGTCGCCGCGTCCGCGCTTGGACGGCAGCGACACGTTCTTCCTCGGCCACGCGCCTCGAACCGAGGCGACCCCGCTCGACGCGCGCGACCCGCGCAACCACAACCTCTTCCTGCTCAGGGACGGCGAGATGGACCTCGAACTGCTGAAGCGGGGACAGGCGATGGGCGCGCCGACGGTGTCCGGGAGCATGGCGACCGCCGTCCTCGCCTACAGCGGGATCGCGGTGAAGATGCTCGTCGACCAGCGCCTCGATGCCCAGCTGCACACGATGTTCATGGTCGACTACCAGCCGGAGGCGTGCGCCAACCCTCACGACCACCCCTTCGAGGAGTCGTATTACATCCTCGAGGGCGAGGTCGACGTGGTCGCGAACGGCGACCGCTACACGCTCCGACCGGGCGACGCGTTCTGGACGGGGACGGGCTGTGTGCACGCGTTCTACGAGACGCAGGGACGCCGCGTCGTGTGGCTCGAGACTTCGGCGCCCGGGCCGCCGCCGCGTCACTCCTACCGCCATGAGCGCGATTGGAGCTACCTCGCCGAGCGGCTGGCCTCCGACGCCGAGGTCGGCGCGGCGTGAGCCACGTGAGCGATCAGCCTGCGACGGGCCTCCTCGACGACCTCGACCTGTACACCGGGATCTACCGGCGCATGCTCCTCATCCGCGGGTTCGAGGACCTCGTCCAGTCGCTCTTCCTGGCCGGCGAGGTGTACGGGACGACGCATCTCTACTCGGGGCAGGAGGCGATCGCGACCGGCGTCGCCAGCGTCCTCGAGGAGCGCGACCGGGTCGCGGCGACGTACCGGGGCCACGGACACGCGCTCGCCGTGGGCGTCGATCCCCAGGCGCTGCTCGACGAGATGCTCGGGCGTGCGTCGGGCGTCAACGGCGGACGTGCGGGCTCGATGAACGTCAACTCCCCGACGGATCGGCTGATCGGATCGTTCGGCATCGTCGGCGGCAGCATCGCGGCAGCCACCGGCGCGGCTCTCGCCCTGAAGCGGACGACGGGTGGCGTCGCCGTCGCGTACTTCGGCGACGGTGCCATGAATCAGGGATACGTCTTCGAATGCCTCAACTTCGCGCAGGTCTTCCGACTTCCCATCGTGCTCGTGTGCGAGAACAACGGCTACGGCGAGTACACGGCGTTCCGCTCGGTCACCGCGGGCGAGATCCGCGCTCGGGTCGAGGTCATGGAGGTGCCGGCCGAGACGATCGACGGGATGAGCGTCTGGACGGTGCGGGACGCGGCGCGGCGCGCGGTCGCACATGCCCGTGCGGGTGACGGACCGGCGTTCGTCGAGGCGCTCACGTACCGCTTCGTGGGTCATTCGCGGAGCGACCCGGGTGCGTACCGTCCCGACGGCGAGCTCGATCGGTGGCGCGAGCGCGATCCCATCGTCGTCCTACGCGCGCAGCTCGAGGCGGAGGGCGTCGACGCGGCCGACCTCGACGAGATCGAGCAGGAGATGAGCGCGCAGCTCGAGCGAATGCGTGCCGACGGGCTCGCGGCGCCGTTCCCGACCGAGCTGACCGCGCGCGAGTTCAAGGACTGAGGCAGTGGCGCCGCGCGAGCTGACGATGCCGAAGCTCTCCGACTCGATGGCCGACGCCGTCATCCTTCGCTGGCTCAAGTCGGCCGGCGAGGCGTTCGCCCGGGGCGACGGCCTGATCGAGGTCGAGACGGACAAGGCGACCGTGGTCTACGAGGCGGAATGGGACGGGAAGCTCGACTCCATCCTGGTTCCCGAGGGCGCGACCGTCGCCGTGGGAGAGCCGATCGCGACGCTGGTCAACGGCGACGGTGCGGCGCGCCAGGATGCCGGATCGGCGCCGGCACAGGAGGCGCAGGCAACTCCATCACCCGTCGTGAAGCCGAAGCCCGCGACCGACGGCTCCGGCGCAGCGCGTCCCGTCGCAACGCCGGTCGCGCGCCGGACGGCGGTCGAGCTCGGCGTCTCGCTCCACGGCCTCAGCGGGACCGGCCCGGGCGGGCGGATCACCGTCGACGACGTGACGAGAGCAGCGGCGGAGACGTCGCCTCGGCCCACGACGGCCATGGGCAAGGGCGAGGTCACCGTCCTCGAGCCGACTCCGACGCAGTCGACGATCGCGCGCAGGATGGCCGAGTCGGCCGCGACCATCCCGGTCTTCACGGTCTCCGCGGACATCGACGTTTCGCAGATCGTCGCGTCGCGCGCAGAAGCGCGCGACAAGGGCGAGGATGCCCCGTCCGTCAACGACTTCGTGGTCAAGGCCGTGGCCGTCACGCTGCGCGAGTTCCCGCGCTTCAACGCCTCCTGGGTCGACGGCAAGGTCGAGTGCTACTCGCGCGTCAACGTCGGCATCGCCGTCGCCACCGAGGATGCGCTGCTCGTTCCGGTGGTGCGCGATGCCGACCACAAGTCGCTGGCCGAGCTCACAGAGGAGACGCGAAAACTGGCAGAGGGCGCGCGAGCGCGGACGCTGAGGCCCGAGGACTTCCACGACGGCACGTTCACCGTCTCCAATCTCGGCATGTTCGGCATCGGCTCGTTCACCGCGATCATCGATCCTCCGCAGGTCGCGATCCTCGCCGTCGGCGGCGCGAGGCGGGCGCCCGTCGAGGACGGTCCCGGCCGGATCGCCTTCCGCGACGTCATGACCGTCACCCTGAGCTGCGATCACCGTGTCGTCTACGGGGCGGACGGCGCGCGGTTCCTGTCCCGGCTACGCGAGCTGCTCGAGCGGCCGCTCGCCCTCGCCCTGTGAGCGGCCGATGACGAGCCCCGTCGCCTTTCGCACCGCCATCCGCGATGCGCTCGACGAGGAGCTCGCGGCCGACGAGCGGGTGATCCTCTTCGGGGAGGATGTCGCCGTCGCCGGCGGCGTCTTCGCCACCACGACGGGTCTCTACGACAAGTACGGGGCGGAGCGCGTCTTCGATACGCCGATCTCCGAGCTGGCGCTCGCGGGCGCCGCGTTCGGATCCGCGGTGCACGGCCTTCGGCCGGTGATCGAGATCATGTTCGGTGACTTCCTGACGCTCGCGATGGACAGTCTCGTGAACCAGTCGACGAAGTACTGGTTCCTGACCCAGGAGCAGGTCAGCGTCCCGCTCACGATCCGCTCCGTCGTCGGCGCAGGCGGTCGCTTCGGCGCGATCCACTCGCAGATGCCGGTGTCGTGGTTCATGGGCGTGCCGGGCCTCAAGATCGTCGGCCCGTCGAACCCGTCCGACGCGAAGGCGCTGCTCAAGGCGGCGATCCGCGACGACAACCCCGTTCTCTTCTTCGAGCACAAACGCCTCTACGCGCTCGAGGGAGAGGTGAACGGCGCACCCGCCCGGCTCGGCGAGGCCGCTGTCGTCCGCGAGGGTCAGGACGTGACGCTCGTCACCGCAATGAAGGGAGTCCACGACGGGCTCGAAGCGGCGAGCGAGCTCGAGGCGGACGGCGTCTCGGTCGAGGTCATCGACCTGCGCACGATCCGCCCGTTCGATCTCGACACGATCCTCGCGTCCGTCGCGAAGACCCACAGGATCGTCGTCGTCGAGGAAGGGCCGCTGACCGGGGGCTGGGCCGGCGAGGTGCTCGCCTCCGTCACCGAGCACGGGCTCGGGTACCTCGACGACGCCTGGCGCATCGCGACGCCCGACACCCCGATCCCGTACAGCCCTCCCCTCGAGGATGCGTTCCTGCCGGGTGCGGGGCGGATCGCCGCCGAGATCCGGGAGCGGCTGCGCTAACGACGTGAGCGAGCACCGCGAGAGCTGCCGTTGAGCGAGCCTGCGCAGACCGCGGCGCTGGAGCGTGGGTTCGACCCCTCGAAGGTCGGCCACCGTTTGCGCGCCGAGCGCGAGCGCCTCGGCATCGGCCTGCGCGAGCTCGCTCGGCGCGTGGGTGTCTCGCCGAGCCTCGTCTCGCAGATCGAGCTCGACCGCGTCAACCCGTCCGTCAGCACCCTCTACGCGATCGTCACCGAGCTCGGGATGACGATGAGCGACGTCTTCGGCGAGCAGGGCCGGGAACGCGTCGTCCAGCGCGGCGACGGCCTGGCGGAGAGCCCCGACACGCGCCGGGTGATCAACCTCGCGTCCGGTGTCCGCTGGGAGCGGCTGACGCGCGACAGCGATCGTGACGTCGAGTTCCTCTACGTCGTCTATCCGGTGGGAGCGGAGTCGTGCCCCGACGACGCCCTCACAACGCACGGGGGCAGGGAGTACGGCTACGTCTCGAGCGGAACGCTCGGAGTGCAGGTCGGCTTCGAGGAGTACGAGCTCGGACGCGGCGGCTCCATCGCGTTCGACTCGTCGTCGCCGCACCGGCTGTGGACGATCGGCGACGAGCCGGTGCACGCCATCTGGGTCGTCATCGGCCGCGAGGCGGATCCGCGAACGGGATTGGCGTCGCCGCCGCTGCCTCCGGACGCCGACTAGCCGCGCCTCAGCCTGCCGGCGCTTCTCCCTCGCCGGCCTCGAGCCGGCCGACACCCGCCCTGCTCGTTCGGAAGCGAGCGAGAAGCTCCGGGGTCGAATAGAGCACGAGCGCCAGCAGGATCAGCACGCCGATCGTGATCTCGGCGTACTCGGTCGGCTGGTGGAACAGCGGCAGGATGTTGTCGATCAGCGAGAGGAACACTGCCGCCAGCAGCGCTCCGACGAACGATCCTCTCCCGCCGGCGAGGCTCGCCCCGCCGAGGACGGCGCACGCGATGCTCTCGAGCCCGAAGTTGCCGATTATCGGCGAGCCGATCTGGACCTGGGCCGCGAGGTAGAACCCGGCGAGCGACGCCATCAGCGAGCAGAGGATGAAGGCGAGGAAGACCATCCGGCCGGTCGGCATCCCCAGTCGCCGCGACGACGTCTCGTCGAGCCCGACCGCGCGCAGCGCCAGCCCCGTGCGCGTGCGATACAGCCACGCGTCGCCGAGCACGGCCAGAACCACGACGCCGATGAACGCGACCGGAACGAAGCTGACACCCTTCGTGAGACCGCTGATGGCGTCGCTCGAGATGGGGCCTTCGGGGTGGTCGCGGAGGAGGAGTGACGCGCCCTCGAGGATGCTGAACGTTCCGAGTGTCGCGATGATCGAAGGGAGCTTGAGGACGCGGATGCACACTGCGTTGAAGATCCCGGTTGCCAGTCCCACCGCCACCAGGGCCAGGGCCCCTGGAAGCAGCGCCCACCCGGATTTGTCGTACGGCATCGTGTACGAGGCGACGACGACGCAGAAGGTCATGAGCGCCGCCACCGAGACGTCGAAGCCGCCGACGAGCAGCGCGCAGGTCTGGCCGAGGGAGACGAGAGCGAGCGGCATCGCCAAGAGAAGCAGGTTGTTGAGGTTGAAGCTCGTGAGGAAGGCGTCCTGGCGGATTGCCGCATAGGCGCCGACCGCCACGATCAGCAGCGTCATGAGGACGAGCGGCAGAGCGCCGCTGAACCTGCCGATCCTCACGCCGACTCCTCCGGGGCCTCGGCTTGCCTGCCCCCCGGCAGCGGCCCGCGAGCCGACGATCGCCTCGACGATCCGACGTTCCCCGAGCTCGTCGCCGGGGATCTCGTCGACGATCTGTCCGCGCGACATCACGACGACCCGGTCGCACAGGCCCGCGAGCTCGAGCGGATCGCTCGATTTCACGATCGTGGCGACGCCCTCCTTCGCCTTCTCTCGCAACGCGCCGTAGATGTCGAACCGTGCGGCGACATCGACGCCCTGGGTCGGCTCCTCGGCCAGGATGACCTTGACGTCTCCGCGCAGGAACGGTCGCGTCAGCGAGACCTTCTGCTGATTCCCGCCCGAGAGCGTCTGGACCGGCTGCTCGATCGACGCAGTGCGAATGCCGAGGCGCCGCACGAGCTCGTCGACCGTGCGGCGCTCGCGTCGGCGGTTGAGGAAGCCGAGGCCCCCGAGCCTGCGCAGGACCTGGATCGTCGAGTTCGCGCGGACGCTCAGAACGGGGAACAGCGATTCGGACGTGCGGTCGCCGCTCAGCAGGACCACTCCCGCGCGGAGCGGTCCGAGCGGCGAGCTCGAGTCGAGCCGCTTCCCGTCGCAGCTCGCCATGCCGGTCGGCTCGCTCGGCACCGGCGAGGGCCCGGAGGAACTGCACCTGGCCGTTGCCCTCCGCGCCGGCTATGCCGACGATCTCGCCGCTCGCGACCTCGAGGTCGATCGGCCCGAACCGGTCGCCGCGCAATCCGGACACCGCGAGCAGCACCTCGCGCCCCTGCTCGCGGTCGTGCCGCTCCGGGAAGGCAAGCTGGAGCGGACGCCCGATCATGAGCGCCACGAGACTCTCCTCCGACATGGCTGCCCCCTCGAATGTCCCCTGACACACGCCGTCGCGGAGGACGCTGATCCGATCGGCGATGCCGAGGACTTCGGGCAGCCGGTGGCTGACGTAGACGATCCCGACCCCCGCACGGCTCCGTTCGTGAACCAGCGCGTGCAATCGGTCGACGTCCTCCGGCCCGAGGGCCGTCGTCGGCTCGTCGAGCAGCAACACCTTGGGTTGGGCGAGCAGCGCCTTGACGACCTCGAGGAGCTGCCTCTCCGCGAGCGAGAGCGTCCCCGTGGGCGCGTTCGGTGAGATCTCGAGATCGAACTCGGCCAAGCGGTCGGCCGCCCATCGATCCATGCGCCCGTACGTCGGTCGGAGGTCGGACGGTGCGGCGAGGAAGAGGTTCTCGGCCACCGACAGGTGCAGCACGTGCGAGTAGGTCTGATAGGCGATTCCGAGACCGAGCCTCCGGCTCTCGGCGGGAGACACTCTCCGGCGTTCCGTCTCGCCGATCACCACGGAGCCCTCGTCGGCGGCGAGGAATCCGCTGGCGATCCCGAGGAGTGTCGATTTCCCGGACCCGTTCTCCCCGACGAGGGCGTGGATCTCGCCGGCACGGCAGTCGACGCTGACCTCGCGAAGCGCCTGTACCGCGCCGAACGCCTTGGATACGCCCCGAAGCGTCAGTACGGGGTTCGCGGGCCCGGGAATCGACATCGATGTTCTGGTTCTTCTGTCTTCCGTTCCTCCTACGGGTACATCTTGTGGAGCAGGCTGAGCGGGATCAGCGACGTTGCCGATGCCTCCATCGGATACCCCTTGACGCAGGAGTCACGCACCCGCTGGTTCTGCAGCTGGATCGGGAACACGATCTGTCGGCGGGATCTTCGCCCCCTTGAGCTTCATCATCGCGGCCGTGAAGGCGACCCGGATCTGCGTGTTGCCCGAGGTGTAGTAGTACATCTGCAGCTTCGGATCCTTGAGCTGGTTGAAGAGACAGCCCATGCCGACGTCGTCCGTGCGGAGCGTCAGCACGGTGTTGAACGGAATGCCCGCGGCCTTGTACGCCGCGTACCCGCCCTGGGCCATGCCGAGTCCGTACTCGTAGCTCCAGCCCTTGATGTCGGGATACTTCGCGAGGATTCCGGCCACGACCTGCTGCACCTTGGACGGATCCCAGTTCGTCGGCTCCTTCGCGACGACGTCGATCGACGGTCTGAGCGCAGGCTCCTCGCACTTCTGCCAGCCTTCGGAGAGGGGGTTCCCCGGGAAGCCGCCGAGGAACGCGATGTTGCCGGACTTGACCTGGTTGTTCATGACGTACGCGTACGTCTTGCCGAGTCACGCAGGTGTCCTCACCGACGACCGTCATGTAGTTCTTGCCGGGATCGCTGACGTAGCCCCAGGCATACGTCGCGACGGGGATTCCGGCGTCGGTCGCCTGCTTCATCACCGGGATCATCGCGTCGCCGAAATCCGGATAGGTGACGATGAGGTCGACGCCCTGGGCGATTGCCGCCTTCCAGTCGGCGAACGCCTTGTTGAAATCCATGTGTGCGCTCGAGTAGATGATCTTGCCGACCTGGGGATACGTCAGCGCCTGGAGGATGAACTCCATCTTCGACATCTGGCGGTAGACGTTTTCCCCGAACTGCTCGAGATACGCGACGGTGAGCTTGCCGCCGGTCCCGGTGCTGCAGACGTTCTTCTTCCAGCACTTGAGCGCCAGTGCCAGGTTGACCTTCCTGTCGGCCCGACCGAGCCCGGCCAACGCGATGTTGCGCGACATCTTGTCCTTCGGGAGCAGCGTCGCCTTGAAGAGTGTGTGCTTCGAGCGTCGACGTCTTCGCGGCGTACACCTCGCCGAATCCCTTCCCGGTGGTGATGACCGACCGGCTTCGCGGCCGTTGCCTGCCTGCTGCCGGTACTTCCGCTACTCGCAGAGACGAGCGCGAGCGCAAGCGCAGCCCCGAGCACGAGAAGTGCCACCACGCCCGACCCTTCGCGGCGCGTTTCCGTGACACCTCGGACCCCTTCCGTCCCTCCATCGTGTCTCCTTTCGTGAGCCTGCCTCAGCTCGTGTTTTCCGTGCACTTCGGGGTGAGAGCCTGCCGACGTTTCGATCCTCCGCAGCAGTCGACCCGAGGAGCGACGCAACCCGGTCGCCCGAGACCAGCATCCCGACGATGATCGCGCCGCCGAACACGATGAACTGCAGCGCCGCCGAGAGTCCGAAGATGAGCAGCATCTCTGTCAGGAAGGTGAGCGCGAGGGCCGCGACCCAGGTCGAGGTCGCGCTCGCCAGCCCGCCCGAGAGCGCCGCGCCCGCGAGGACGACCGCGGCGATCGGCGCAAGGAGATACGAGGCGCCGAACGCCGGGTCGATGCTGATGCGCACACCCGCAAGCAGGATCGCCGCGACCGCGTAGAGAAACCCCGCCGCCGTGTAGGCGAACACGACGTGCGAGCGGACGCGCAGGCCGGCCATCCATGCCGCCCTCGGGTTCGCGCCCACTGCCTGGAAGCGCCGGCCCGCGGCCGTGTAGCGAAGGACGAATGCGACCGCGACCGCGATTGCAGCGCCTGTCCAGAAGACGGCGCTGATGCCGAGGGGCTTGTGCGCCGCCCACGACGAGAGCGAGTCCGGCACCTGCAGTGACACGGTGTGCTCGCGCGCGTACTTCGAGCTGTACGCGAGCACGATCTGCCCGACGGCGAGCGTGACGATGAGCGGGTTCAGTCTCACGATCCCGACGAGGACCCCGTTGACGAGGCCGACGAGCGCCCCGAGGCCGAGGCACACCAGGATCCCGACCGTCAAACCGTGATCGGAGCCCACGCTCACGCCCACGAGCACGTTTCCGCAGAGGGAGATCACGCCCGCAGTCGAGAGGTCGATGCCCGCCTGCATGATCACGAGCATCTGCCCGAGCGCCGCGATGGCGAGAATCGTCCCGTAGGGGAGGATGTAGGACCACGACGTGTTCTCGAGCGTGCTGGGAGCGAACAGGGCGGCGATGACGAGCAGCACCCCCATCGCGAGCCAGATGGGGAGAAACCGCGCGGCAACGAGAGCGCTGGCGACGACCTGCGCAGAGCGCCCCATGGTCGCGGCGTCGGCGATGCGGTCGGTGTCACCCGGGGAGCTCACGGACCGCCCGATCGAGAGCGGCAGAACGGTGAAGAGCTAGCCGCGACCAGGTGACCATTCTGCGCACCTCGGGCGCAGGGTGTCAACCGTGACCGAACGCATGCCACCCGTCGTCCACCGCAGCCAACCGTGCCGAGAGCACCCTCGACGGGAGCAACCGTCGATCCGTAAAGGGAACGCTCGCGCAGTACGGTGTTGACGCATCGTCCGGCAGGTGTTTATGCTCGCTGTACATCCGGCAGCGCGACGGGCCTGCCGCACGTGGGTGTGCCCGGGCGCTGACGGGGATCGATGTTCCGCCGGCCAAGGAGAGTGGCATGAGCTCGCAGCGCCTTGTTTTCCGGAACGGGTTCGTCGTCTCGATGGACCCCGAGATCGGCGAGATCCCGAACGGGGAGGTCCTCGTCGAGGACGGTGTCATCGTGGACGTCGGCCCCGACCTCGGCGTCTCCGACGCGGAGGAGATCGACGCCACCGGGATGATCGTCATGCCCGGGTTCGTGGACACGCACCGTCACACGTGGCAGACGCCCGTCCGCGGCGTCCTGCCCTCCTGCACGCTCGACCACTACTTCGCGGTGATGCTCGGCCAGGTCGGCGGGTTCTACCGCCCGGAGGACGTGCACATCGGCGACTACGCCGGCGCGCTCGAGGCATTGAACGGCGGCGTCACGACGCTGCTCGACTGGTCGCACATCAGCAATACACCCGACCACTCCGATGCTGCGATCCAGGGGCTCAAGGACGCAGGCATCCGCGCCGTCTACGCGCACGGCATGCCTACCGGCGGGGAGTGGTGGATGCTGAGCGAGCTGAACCACCCGGAGGACATCCGGCGTGTCCGCGAGACGTACTTCTCGTCCGACGACGGACTCATCACTCTCGCCATGGCCGCTCGCCAGCCCGGCAACGTCAATGACGATGTCGCGAAGCACGACTGGGCACTCGCGCGCGAGCTCGGGATCCTGATCAGCGTGCACGTCGGCATGCGCCTCCACAACCTGCACTACACCCCGGTGAAGCAAATGCACGATCTGGGGCTGATGGGTCCGGACGTCTGCTACATCCACATGACCGATCTGACCGACGAGGAGCTGGATTGGATCGCGGAGTCGGGCGGCAAGGCGTCGATCGCGCCGTACGTCGAGATGCTCATGGGGCACGGGCCGCCCCCGACCGGAAAGATGGTTGCTCGCGGAGTCCGGCCCTCGCTCAGCGTCGACGTGGTCTCGAGCGTGCCGGGCGAGATGTTCACCCAGATGCGGACAGCGCTCGCCTACGACCGGATCCTCGAGTTCACCGACACGCCGGACATCGCATTCGCGCCGAAGCTCCAGCACAGGGACGTGCTCGAGTTCGCGACGATCGACGGCGCGCGATCGATCATGCTCGAAGACAGGGTCGGCTCGCTCACGCCCGGCAAGCAGGCCGACATCGTCCTGTTGAACGTCAACGCGATCAACACGGCTCCGATGGTCGATCCGATCGGGACGATCGTCGTCTTCTCCGACACGTCGAACGTGGACTCGGTCTTCGTCGCCGGCAACGCCGTCAAGCGCGGCGGCAAGCTCGTGGGCGCGGACCTCGGTCGAACCTTCGGGAAGCTCGACGAGTCGAGGAACCACATCCTCGGCGAGGGCGGGCTGCTGCCCGAGTGGGCGACCGCGTCGGCGGCAGCGATCTAGCGGCACGCAACGGAGCCCGGTCGGCGCTCGGCGCGGCCGGGCTCTCTGACCAGCGCGAAAGGAGCGGGGAATGGCAAGCGGCAGCGTTGTCGTCGTCGGCGGGACACAGGGGATGGGCCGCGAGCTCGCGATGTCCTACGCCAACGAGGGTCGCGAAGTGGTCGTGACCGGCAGGGACCAGTCCCGTGCAGAGGCCGCGGCGACGGAGATCGGCGGCTCGACGCGCGGCATCGGGTTCGACCTCGCGGAGCCGCACACGATCGCGGGCGCGCTCGGCGACGTGGGGGACGTCGATCACCTCGCCCTCGTCGCGATCGAGCGCGACGTGAACAAGGTGCGCGAGTACGACATCGACGCCGCGCTCAGGCTCGTCACGCTCAAGCTCGTCGGCTATACGGAGGTGATCCACGCGCTCGGGCCACGGCTTCACGACAGCTCCAGCATCCTCTTCTGGGGAGGGTTGGCGCGGGACCGGCCGTACCCGGGCTCGACGACTGTCACGACGGTCAACGGCGGTGTCACCGCGCTCGTGCGAACCCTGGTGTGGGAGCTCGCCCCGATACGGGTCAATGCCATCCACCCGGCGATCGTCGGGGACAGCCCGCAGTGGCGCGACATGGCCCCGGAGAGACACAAGGCGCTCGTGGACCGTACCCCGATCGGACGGCTCGTGACGATGGTGGAGGTCGTCGGCGCGTCGCGCTTCCTGCTTGAGAACGAGGCGATCAACGGTCTCAACCTCGTCGTCGACGGTGGGTGGATGTGTATGTGAGGTGGGCGGTGCTGCGCGTCTGCCGACGCTAGTCGCCCCAGCCGGCGTGCGGCGCGTGGTCGCCCGACTCGAAGAACCACGTCTCGCGGAGATCCTCGCAGCGGCCGTCCTCCGCGAAGCGGAGGAAGAGGATCCCGACGAGCGTCACTTCGTCGCCTGCGCTCGAGCCATCCTGCACCCAGAACTCCACCGCACGCGCCTGCCGTCGGGCGACTCGACGGGCGCGACCCATTCGCACGTCGACTCGCTCCTGTGTCGACGTGACGTGTCTCCCAGTAGGAGCGCACGCCTCGCTGATCCGAGGTGCGGCTCCTGAGCGGGTGGCGCGATACGACGAGTCGTCCGTGAAGAGTGCTGCGGCGGCGTCCGCATCCCGCTGCGCCACGCATTCGCGTACGCGTCGACCCATTCGCACCGTCATGTGCTGGAGCCTATTCGCGTGAGGCGTCGGCTCGAGCAGTGCGCCCCGGCGCAGCGCGGGTCGTGGTGGCCCGCGAGCTGAAGGAGGAGCGCATGCAGTGTCCGCTTGCTCGTCGCTCGTGAGCGGGGCGAGGAACTCCTTCTCGACCTGCTTCACGATCGCACGTAGCTCGCGCAGTGCCTTCGCGCCGGCGGGCGTGAGGCTCACGAGATGCCGGCGGCGATCCGCCTTGTCCCGTCGACGCTCGACGTAGCCCTTCTCTTCCAGCTCGTCGAGGATGCCGACGAGATGGCTGCGGTCGTAGCCGAGGGCGTCGGCGATGGTCGCCTGCGTCTCGCGGGCTTCTTCGTCCAGGAGTGACAGCACGGCGTGGTGCTGCGGGTTCAGTCCGGTGGGCTCGAACGCGACGAGGGCGCCCTCCTTGACGGCCATGCCCAGCCGTTTCAGGAGGAACGGCGTCGAGAGCATGAGCTCGCGGGACGGCCCGATGCGAGGGGGCTCGGGGGTGAGGATGGGCACGTTCGTCATGGCGATGTTAAGTGTACTCCGCCGAGCGTTGTCCCATGCTATCGTTGTGTTGTTCCACGATTAGGGAGGACGACGATATATGCAGCAAGCGGTCCCAATGATGACAGGAAACAGCAGGCGCTGGAGCGCCCTCGCCCTGATCGTCGTCGCGCAGTTCATGGTCATCCTGGATGTCGCGATCGTGAACGTCGCGCTGCCGTCGATCAAGGCCGATCTCGGCTTCTCCCAGGCCAACCTGCAGTGGGTGATCTCGGCCTACGCGATCATCTTCGGCGGGACGCTCCTGCTCGGCGGACGGCTGGGCGACCTCCTCGGGCGCAGGCGCCTGTTCATGGTCGGCCTCTCCGTCTTCTCGCTGAGCTCGCTCCTCTGCGGGCTCGCGTGGTCGGAGAGCTCGCTCATCGCGTTCCGTGCGCTTCAGGGACTCGGCGGAGCACTTCTCGCTCCCGCTGCGCTCGCCCTGCTCCTGACGACGTTCGCCGAAGGCCGTGAGCGGAACGTCGCGCTCGGGATCTACGGCGCCGCTGCCGGGAGCGGTGCGGCTGCGGGCGTCCTCCTCGGTGGCGTCCTGACCTCGTACCTGAGCTGGCCCTCGATCTTCTTCATCAACGTCCCCATCGGCCTCGCGGCGATCGCGCTGACGCCCGTTCTGCTGCGCGAGAGCAGAGCGGCGGTTTCGCACCGTCACTTCGACTTCGCTGGGGCGTTCTCGGTGACCTCGGGGCTCATGCTCCTCGTCTACGCACTGACGCGGGCGACCACCGACGGCTGGACGGCCGGATCGACGATCGGCTTGCTGGCGCTCGCGGCCGCACTTCTGGTCGCGTTCGTCGTGATCGAGCTTCGCTCCCGGGCGCCGCTCCTGCCCATGGGGATCTTCAGGCTGCGGACGCTCAGTGCCGCGAACGCGACGATGGCACTCGTGGGGGCGACGGCATTCTCGGAGTTCTTCCTGCTGACGCTGTACATGCAGGACGTGCTCCAGTACTCCGCCGTCGAGACCGGGACAGCGTTCCTGGCCTTCGCTCTCACGGTCGTGGTCGCTTCGAACGTGGCCCAGCTCGTCGTGGGTCGGGTCGGGGTTCGGCCGACTCTGACCGCCGGGTTGATTGCCTCCGCCGTCTCCGTGGCGCTCCTCACGAGGCTCCCCGTCGAGGGCCAGTACTTCTGGGATCTCTTCCCGGCGTTCGTTCTCGGCGGGGCAGGAATGGGTCTGTCGTTCGTCCCGGTGACGATCGCCAGCCTCTCCGGCGTCGGCCGCTCCGATGCGGGCGTCGCTTCCGGGCTCGTCAACACGAGCCGCCAGATCGGCGGCGCGATCGGCCTGGCCGCCGTGAGCGCAATCGCCGCCGCGTCGACGAGCGCCTTCGCCGACTCGCACGGCGTGAGCGCGTCGAGCACCGCCGCCCTCGATCACGGCTTCAGGACGGGGCTGTACGTGCTCGTCGGAGTCCTCGTCGTCGGCGCGGCGATCGCCGGCGGGCTCGTCCGGCCGCAGCCGGTCGTCGCCGAGACGCCGGCCGAACCCGACCTCGAGCCGCTGCGCGAAGCCGCATAGTCGACGCCCGCCACCGCTGCTCTGGGCTCACGGCGCGCCGCCGTCGCGCCGACTACCCTCACTGCGCGCGCCCGTAGCTCAGTGGACAGAGCGGCGGACTTCTAATCCGCGGGTCGCAGGTTCGAATCCTGCCGGGCGCATGAAAGAGTCCTGCTGCTAATCAGGCACTTCCGCGACCGGACGCCGTCGCACTGAGCAGCCACACGAGCGCCTGCAGCTGATTTCTTATCCGAAATTGGTGAATAGTCTCGCGCTTCCTTACCCGACCCGAGAGTGCCGAGAGCAGAGGAGCTAAGGCGCCATTTCCGCAGGATGAACTCCGAGTGGAGTATCGTCGAGGCGGTCGGAGATCTCGGTAATCCCACGCGCACGTCGCGTCCTGCGACGCCCTGGCGTGTAGCTGCTGTCGCCGACGCCACTGAGTGCGCCTGGGTCAGACAGGGGTCAGATTTCCCTGGCCCAGGCCCAATCGTGACCTCGCGGACCGGCGCAAAGCCGCATGGTTGCGTGCCCGGACCACCGCCGACCTCGCCTTCCCGAAGTTGCGCCGGGAAAGCCGGGTCACAGAGCCGATAATCATGGGCTCGGGCCTCCGGGAGGGATGTTCTGGTTGCGGCGTAGGACATTCTTCGGGTCATAGCGTCGCTTGAGAGTCTGCAGTCGTTCGAAGGCGTCTTCGCCGAACGCCGCACTGACACGCTCGAGCGGCTCGTCTGCCTGCATGTAGTTGGCGTAGCCGCCACCGAGGGACCACGGCTCGATCGCCGCCGCAGTGTCGCGAGCCCAAGCAATGTGCTGGTCGTCCTCGTCGGCATTGGCCCACACGGCCATCGCGCTGACGTTGAAGGCCGCATCGCGGTACGCAATCGGCCCAAGGGCCGGATCGGCGGCCTTCGGCGCGCCATGCAGCGACTCGATCAGGACATGCACGGGCGGTCGAGCGAACGCGAGCAGGCGATCAAGCAGCTCGTCGATCAGCTCGTCGGTGAGCTCACGGACGAAGTGACCTTTCCAGTAGTGCCTGTTCTCACCGTACGGCGAATCGAAGACGAGCTGCTGATCGAGGAACGTCCGTGAACGGACACCGTCGTCTACGAGCCCTGACCACGAGCGCAGCTCGCGGAGCTCTCGAGGATCCGAGTCTTTGCCCGTGTAGCAAGGAGCGACGACGAGCGCGGGCGTCAGTGTCTCATCCACGGACACAATCGCCTGGCAACTGAGGTCGGGCGGGGAGCCTGCGACCAGGTCGCGGAAGCGGCGGAGGTTGTCTGCGACTGCGCTACCGCGGAAGTCCAGTAGGCCGCCCACTACCCGGTCGAGACGCTTGAGGCGGAACTCCAGTCGGGTCACCACGCCAAAGTTCCCGCCCCCTCCCCGGAGGCCCCAGAGCAGCTCGGGGTTCTCGTCCGAACTCGCCCTGATCACGGATCCGTCCGGAGAAACGAGCTGAGCGCTCGAAAGGTTGTCGCACGTCAGGCCGTACTGGGCGGTCAAGTGACCGATCCCGCCGCCGAGCGTCAGCCCGCACACGCCCGTGGAGCCGACGACACCGCCGGGGGTGACAAAGCCAAATGCTTGCGTGGCCGAATCGAAGTCGAGCCAGGTGGACCCACCCTGCGCTTGCGCAGTCTGTGCGTGCGGGTCGACCTCGACTGTCCGCAGCAGCGACAGGTCGATGACGAGCCCGCCGTCGAGGATGCAGTGCCCCGCCGGATTGTGCCCACCGCCGCGCACGGCGACCTCCAACTCGTGCGTCTGCGCGAAGTCGAACGCGGTTGCTACGTCAGTCGGCCCGAGACATCGAGCGATGACTGCGGGGCGACGGTCCACGAGCGCGTTGAAACAAACGCGTGCCGCGTCGTACTCGGGATCAGCGGGTCCGACGACCTCTCCGGCGAGCGAAGCACTCAACTGGAGCAGGCTGTCGTCGGGGGCCGATGCATCGTCACTTCGGTTCGTCATCAGTTCGCCCCGAGGTCCATGAATCTCACTCCTTGCACATCATCGGTCGCCGGGCTCTTGACCGGCGTCGATACCGGACGCGACGCACGGTTGCGGCGCCCGTGTATGTCCTGCGCGGGTGTACATCACGACACGAAGGGAGCACGGTTCGGGTGGCCAAGGAGCGATTCGTAGTGGCGCATCTCCTCGATGTCGTCAAAGAACGGCTTGACCGCGCCGAAGAATTCGCGGAACTCGACGCTCTGGCGGAAGCCCTGCTCGTGGCCCTCGATCGAATCCCATTCGATCCTGACGATGTACGCCTCGGGATCCTCGACGCCACGGGCGATCTCATGTGCAAGACAGTGCGACGAGGCGTCTAGTGACGCTGCAGCCTTGCTGTACGCGCCCTCGAACGCCTCCCGCCGATCGGCGTCGATGCGATAGCGGATGTATTCGACGACCATCACCCCTCCTCGAGGACGGACAGGATGTTGCCTGCCGGATCTGTGAACCAGGCGATAGGAGGACCGCCTTCAACACGCGCGATTCCCCTGCGGTCCTGCTCGATCCCGTCGTAGTGCTCGAAGTTAATGCCACGCGCCGTCAACGCGTCGACCGTCGCCTCGATGTCCTCGACCGGAAAGTTGAGGATGGTGTATGTGGCTGGGCTGAAGTCCGGCTTCGGGTAGACGAACGTATCCCTGCCTCCCGCGATGTGCAGCGTGAGGTCTCCGCGTTTCTCGGACACCCTTAGGCCGAGCATGCCTTCGTAGAACTCACGGGCTGTATGCACGTTGTCGACTACGAAGCCACTGAACGCCTTCGTGTTCCCGAACATGGACTGCTCCCTCCTTGCGAGGATCGCAATCCATTAGACACGTCGTGGTACCAGAACCCGTCAGGGGTGGGGTACGCGCTTGACGCCCTTCCAGCCGGGGGTGGGTACCTCAAGACGTGAATTTCGCAGAATCCGTGCTCCCGATATTCCACCGCCTTCATGCGCGGCAAGCGCGCGCGCCTTCTCCAGGAACGGTCGCGTCGCGAAATGCTGAACCTCGAAAGATTCATCGTCGAGCGAGATGCTGGGCCATCGAACCACGACCGCTGGGTAGGCGGTTCGCGAACGACGTGCCCGGAGGCGGTTGATGGAAGAGCCGATCGTCGCACTGTCTATCGGTTCGATTGAAGGCGGAACTGTGACGTTTGTCCGCGAGTTCGCGGAGCCGCCTGAAACCGACCGTTCCGGGTGAAGCGACGCGGACTCGGACTCAGCTCCAGTCGATCGAAACGACCTCCACCGGCTCAGAGATCCCCTTGAGCGTGACCGTCCGGGGCTCCGTCGCGGGGTACTGCGGAGCCGATCCGAGCAGTGGCCTTGCTCGCGACTATCTCTCCGCCCTCTGCGAGCGCTGCGATGCGCGCCGCCTCATGCACCCCCTTGCCGACGAAGCCCCCCTCCACTTGCGCGGCTCCGGATGCATGCAGCCCGATCCGCACCTGCGGCGCGAAGCCATGCTGCCTGCGGTGGTCGGCGAGCCGCCGCTGGATTGCGACGGCACACGCCACCGCTGCGTCGGGGCTGTCGAATCCCACGAAGAAGCCATCGCCGGTCGTCCCTACCTCCTCACCGTCGTGCGCGGCGAAGTTCGACCGAAGCGTCTCGTCGTGCCAGCGCAGCAGCTCCAGCCAGGCGTCGTCGCCCATGGCCTCGGCCAGATTCGTCGATTTGACGATGTCGGTGAACATGAAGGTCTTCAGGACTCGTCGGTCAGGGCCTGCTTTCCCCCGGAGCTGCCAGGGCAGGAGCTCCTCTACCTCCTCGATTACGATGGCGTCGGTGGGGCACGAAAGTGCGGCCTCTCGCAGAAGCTCGGCCTCGACGCTGTCCGGGTCGACGACGTCCGCCTTGCCGACGTCTCCCTTCAGCCAGTCGAAGGCCGTGGGTGCGACGGTGATGCAGTTGCCTGCGCCGATGCAGCGATGGCGATCGACGCGCGCTCGCAGCATCCTCAGACCAGCCCTTCCCTGAAGGCGAGCACCGCAGCCTCCCCGCGCGAGGAGACCCCGATCCGTGCGTACATCTCTGCGAGCCGCCTCGCCACGACATCCTCGCTCACCTCGAGCTCGGAGGCGATCTCGCCGTTGGTCTTGGCCTCGATGAGGAGCCAGAGCAGTCTCGTATCGTCCTCGCCGAGGTCGACGCCCGGGGGCACGCCGGTCGCTCGGTCTAGGACGCCTTCGCCGTTCGATCCCCCCGTGAGCCTCGACAGCTCCCGGCCGAGGGGCCCACGGAACCACCGCACGCGAACGCCCTCGTCCGCGATCCGCTGTGCGATGAGCGCCGCTGTCAACGTCAGCCGCTGCTGGATCATCTCGCGCTCCTCCTCGGTACCTGACGCGAGAAGGACACCCGCGGCCGGCAGGACGATTCCGAGAAACACGTCCTGGCGGTGGGCATCGCCGAGTGCCGCGAAGGCCGATCGCGCCGCCTCGGCCGCCGATTCCCGCTCCCCGCGCGCGAGAGCCACGCGAGCGAGTGCAGAGTCCGCCTCGGCCCCCCAAGGCGGGTGGCCGGGCAGGACGCCCGTAAGCTCCTTGGCGTCCCTCGCTGATCGTTCGGCGAGCGTGAGCAGACCCTCGTCGGCGCGCTCGGCGCCGAGGGCCGCCGCCTCCAGCGCAAGCCTGGAGAGCGCCTCGCACCGCGCCGCGGGCCGACCCTGCTCCGTAGCCAGTCGAACTGCCCGCTCGAGGTGCTTCTGCAAGCCCTCGGCGTCTCCGGCGGCGGCGCGGATCATTCCGCGTGTCGACTCGAGCTGACGTGCCCGGAGCGGGGTGGGGTCGACGGCCGCCGCCTCGGCTGCGCGATCGAGCCATCGCGTTGCTTCGTCGACCTCACCGAGCTCCAGATGCGTCAGCGCGAGCCCGTTGGCCGCAGCGAACTCGAGCGATCGGTCTCCCAGGAGCCGGGCATGGCGGTGGGCCTCCTCGCCGCGGGAGAGAGCCAGATCGGGAACGACCTTCGCGCGCGAGAACACCTGGGAGCCGAAGAGCATCTGCGCCTCGAGGGTGGCGCGTTCGCTCTCACGCGTCAGCGACGTGAGCTGTCCGGAAAGTCGCCGGATCTCCTCGATCCTGCGAGCGGCACCGAGAAGGTGGATGTCGATGGCGAAGTTGACGTACGCCCTGGCGATGATCGCCGACATCACGCCTCGACGGTCGCCGATCTCGTCGAACAGCTCGATCGCGCGCTCGTAGTGCGCGACACCCTCGCCGAGATTGTGAGCGATCGGCGTGTCGGCCAGGATCTCGGCGGGCGTGTCCCCGGCGGCGATCCGGCCCATGATCGCGACGACCTCGCCGGTCTGGACGCGCTCCATGTACCACTCCCGCACCCGGGTGATGGAGATGACTCCGAGCTCGCGCAGCGCAGCCGCGAGGGCGGCACGGTCTCCCAACTCCTCTGCGAGTTCGCAGGCGCGCCCGTACGCCTCGGCAGCGCCGTCGAGATCCACTTCTCTCGGTGCGCTGAACGACTCGCCCAGGGGGGACCTGAGCAGGTCCTGGCCGAGTTCGAGGCATGCCGCAAGCTCCGCCGCACGGTCGCCGCGCTCGCGAGCTGCCTCGCGCACCGACAGCGCCAGCTCGGCGGCCTGGTCCTCTTCCTCGGACACACGGAGCGCGGCGGCGCGACGCAGCTTGACGTCGAGTTCGAGGTGGGAGTCTCCCAGAGCCTCCGCCAGCGCAGCCAGCTCGGCGAGGCCCTCGACGCGGTCGGTCGAGCGACGCAGCATTCCCAGGGCGTCGTCTTGGCAGGTGAGCAGGGCGACGCGGTCGTGCGCGGCCGACGCGGCCGGCAGCGCCTGGTCGACGACGCGCAGCGTCTCCTCCGCCGCCCGGGATTCGAGCGCTGCTCGGGCGGCCGAGATCGAGAAGCGGACGGCGCGCTCCGGGTCGCCACCGGCCAACGCGTGATGAGAGAGGAGGGACATGCTCTCGGGGGACGGGTCGCCGCCGGCGCTCAGCATGTCGACGATCGCCCTGTGGATCGCGCGCCGGCGTGCGGCGGTGAGCATCGCGGCTGAGAACTCCCGGATCTGGTTGTGCGTGAACCGGTAGTCCGCGGGCGATCCCGGAGGGTATTCCTCGAGCAGCCCCCACTGAGCGGCGGTCGCCAGTGACTCCGCGAGGACCGTCGGGGTGCAGCCCTGCTCGTCTGCCCCAAGGTGCAGCTTGATCCAGCGAAGGTCCTTCAGACTGAAGCTCCGACCGAGGATCGCTGCGTCGGCGAGGTTCTCCTTGGTCTCGGCGGGCAGGCGGGCGGCACGGCGCTGGATCAACGTGCGCACGCCGGACGGAAGCAGACGGGCGGCGTTTCGCACGAGCGTCCACACTCCGTCGATCTCCTGGATCAGGCCGGTCTCCCGATACGACCGAGCGAGCTCCTCCACGATGAACGCCACTCCCTCCGCCTGCGCGTGCATCGTCGCCGCGCTCGACAGGTTGACCTTCCCGCCGAGGACATGCTGGACGAGCTCGGTGGTCTCGAGCTGCGTGAACCGTTCCAGCTTGAGCCGGCGCACCATCCCCATTCGCTCCATGTCGGCGATGAGGGTCACGCCTTCGGTGAGCTCGGCGAGTTTCTCCGTCCGTGTCGCGAGTCCCAGGAAGACGGGCACGTCGCCGTCGGTCCGGACGATGTAGCGGAGCATCCGCACGCTGTCCTCGTCGGCCCACTGGAGATCGTCGACGAGCACCGCGACGGGGTTCGTAGCAGCCAGCGCGCGGATCGCGACCGCGGCGAGATCGAAGACTCGAAGGAGCTTGTGATCCGGAGAGAGAGCCTCGAGCGTCGGGTCGTCTCGGCCCGACATGGCGTCGAGGACCCGTCGGAAGTGCTCGCCTACGCCGTTGCTGCCGTTCTCGCGCACGGCCGCCGAGGTGAAGATCCCCCGCGCGAGGAGGAATGGACCCTGAAGCTCCTCGTCGCCGGTCGCCGCGAGCGGTGTGAAGCCCTCCGTCGCCGCGAGCTCCGCAGCAGCGACCAGGAGCCGCGTCTTGCCGATGCCGGGCTCACCTTCGAGAGTGAGCGCGGTCAGGCGCCCGGCCCTGGCCGAGACCAGCTCCTGCCTGATCGCGCCGAGCTCGACCTGTCGGCCGACTACAGGCCCCGTGGCCCGTCGGACCTGAAGGGCAACCGGCGGTCTCGGCGCTCGAGGAGATCCTTGCGCTTCGCCCATGCGTCAAAACCTACGCGAGTGGACCACGGCATTTTCTTGTGTCGCGCGGGGACAGCGCTCTCGTCGAGTGGCAATCCGAAGCTTCGGCTTGCACGACCCGTGGCGGCCCCGCCGATGCGATCGTCGGTCGGCGACTGCTCGCCGCGTTAGGGCTAGTTCGGCGATATCAGCTCGAGCACGGTCTCGACCGGGAGCGCGAGCGAAGCAGAGACGAGGCAGCGGTTCTCGGCCTCTTGCGCGAGTTCGCGAGCATGCTTCCAACCGGCCGGGTCGGTCTCGACCTCGAGCCGCAAGACGAGCCGCGTAAATCCGAACCGTCCGTCGGCGCGCGTACCTGCGACGCCGTCGGCGTTCACGCGGAGACTCGTGTAGGAGAATCCGGCGCGTTCGGCCAGTCCCGTGAACGTCACGGCGAGACAGGAGGCGGCCGCTGCGACGAAGAAGTCCTCCGGGCTCCACGTCGACGGGTCGGTGCCGCGAAACTCCGGCGGTGGCGTGATCTCTATCGGCACCTTCCCGGGCGCCTGAGCGCTCACGCGGCGCCCACCCATCCACCCGACGGAGAGTGGGAAGTGGAACTCCTTTGTCCGTACGGTGCCGCGTGCACCCACGGTTGGAAGGCCGCTGCCGGCCGGTCGAGGATTGGCGAGCTTCAACTGCCCGGCTCGCTAATGGGCTCTGGTGGATGGCGGTGGCGCGGCGTGCGTTGCCGAGAGCAAGCCCGCCACGAACCACACGACGACCATCAGCGCCGTGACGACCATGGTCAGGAAGATGGCGCTCGCCGCGATGTACACGGCAATCTCGAACAGCGACGAGACCACGAAGATGGAGGTCATTGCGTGCCTCCTTTCGATGAACTTGCCGAGTATTGCGCCCTGCCGAGAGACGGCCGTCTGGAGGAACTACTGATCTCTGTCACACGCAGCGATGGCCGAAGCGGTCGAGTGCGCCCGGTAATCGCCGAGCACTCGAGCGCGGGCCGGGCCGATTCATCGTGACTACCTCTTCGGGACGACCTTGAAGTGGACGGACGCGGGCGCGTAGCCGGCAGCCGTCGCCGCAGCGGAATATGAGCCCGGCCGGAGTGCGAGCGACGCCTGGCCCCTCGCGTCGGTCGTCGCACGCCTGCCGCCGACGGCGATCACGACGCCTGCGATGGGATCGCCGGCGTCCCGGACGGAGAACGTCGCTTTTCCTCTCGCAGCCTTGGCGCGGAGCGAAAGCCGGGCAAGCACGTGCGTGTTCCAGAAGCCGCCCGCGGAGCCGACCGAGACATCCGCGAACAGGTCGAGCGGCCCGGTCGAGCCCTCGCACTGCACGTAGGTGAGCCCGTCCTGCGTGTTCTGCGGAAGCTTCAGCTTCTGCACCGGCTCGAACGCTGTGGCCGCCTCGTTCGAGCGGGTGACGAACAGCCCGTCTCTCGAGTCTCCCCAGGCGACCCACAGCCTGCCTGCAGGCGCCGCACAGACGGTCGCGCTCGTGAAAGGACCCTTTGCGAGCGCCTTCGAGGTGCCACCGTAGCGATAGAGCCTCGCGGCGGTCGCATCCCCGTATGCGACGTAGGCGCCGGGTGCCCCGATCCGGCCGCTAAGCCCGTTGTTCCAGTCGTTCGACGCCGACGGCAGCGGGAGGACGACGGACGAAGCGCGGCTCGGCAGCACCTGCTGGACGAAGACCCCGCCCTTGCCGGCATTCGTGACGCCGGACAGTACGACTCCGCCGCCGGCGGCATCCGTCGCGAGCCGCGACTCGGTCATGCCGCCCTCGTAGCCGCTCGGCGGGATGGAGCTCGGCGGAACCCCCTGGGCGGCGTTCCCGCGCCAGGCGGTGACGGGTTGACCGTCCTTGGTGAGCGTCGCACCGATGAGGCCTGCGGAGCTCGCGACCGCCCCGCCCCAATAGACGCCGGTTTGGAGGTTCCAGCTGCCGCCGCCCTCGGGTGCGGTGAAGGTGTTGATCCCGCTTGCGGGAGAGCCGGGTTGCGCCGCGCCGGCGGCGAAGAGCCGGAGGGTCCTGTCCGGCATGACGAGCAGCGCGAGGCCGCCGTTTCCGTCGAAGCCGGACGCCACCGTGGACGTGCCGAGCGTCTTCCCGGCGGGCGAAATCCGCGTCTCGAAGATGGACGTCGACGTGCTCCCGCGGTTCCAGATCACGTGGAGCACACCGTCGGCAGTGCGGGCGAGCCCGAGCTGGACGCCCGGCTGCGTCGGCCCGCTGACCCGGGTCCAGGGTGTCGCGGTCGAACGGGCTTGAGCGGCCAGAGCCGCGGCGGCCACGAGTGCGAGCATGCCGAGCACGATCGCGGCACGGTGTGGAAGACGCATCGAAGAACCTCCTATTCGGTCTCGGCGACGGTCCACGGCGAGCGGTCGGTCTCCACGATCCGGTCGAACGGGATCCCCGCCTGCTCCGCCGCCTCGCGGACCGCGCCGGCTGAGCCCGCGAACAGGCAGAGGACGACCTCGTCCGTGCGCATGAGCAGCGAGCCGAGGTAGCGAACCGGTTGCCCACTGGCCGAGACCTCGGCGGCGGACACCTGTGCCCGCTCGTCGAGTGCACGCAGCTCGACCTCCTGCACTCCCGGCCAGAAGCACTCGGCCAGATACTCAGCCTCGCCGTCCATCGGCACGCCAGAGTAGGAGCGGCGCGAAACGGAGGAAAGAGGGAAAACCCTCGCTCTACGAGAGCCTGCGCGCAAGGGCCGCGCGCGAGCTGATCCCGAGCTTGCGGTAGACCCGCGTCAGATTCGCCTCGACCGTCTTCACGGACAGGAACGCGCGCTGCGCGATCTCCTGGTTCGAGAGGCCGTCGGCCGCGAGCTCCGCGACTCGTCGCTCGGTCTCGTTCAGCTCGGCCGGCTCGCGCCGGTGCAGCCCCACGCGTGCGAGCTCGCCTCGGGCACGCTCGGCCCAGAGGGAAGCTCCGAGCTCCTCGAAGATCCGGAGCGCCTCGCGAAGCGTCGCGTCCGCCAGCTTCTTCTCCTTGCGCCGGTGGTGGACCTGGCCCTTCGCCAGCAGCGTGCGTGCACGCTCGAAGGGCATCGGCAGGTGCTCGTGCTCCTCGATCGCGTGCTCGAGCGCTGCGGCGGCCGCGTCGAGGTCGCCGCGGGCGGCCTCGAGCAAGCCGCGGCAGCGAGCGCCCACTGCCAGCGTCCACGGCGTCGGGGCGACGCCCGCGACGTGCTCGAACCGCTCGACGATCCGCCCCGCGCGCTCGACGTCCCCGACGGCGAGCGCGGCTTCCGCCAGGTCGCCGTCCAGTCGCGTCCGCAGTGGATGCCTGGCGCCGAGCTGCGCATCGAGATCGCCTGCAGCCGACAGTTGGCGGTTCGCCTCCTCGACGTCGCCGGTCGACAGTGCCACGAAGCCGAGGATCTGCCGGTGGAGCAGTGCGACGACGAGGTCGCCGCGCTCGATTGCGAGCTCGAGCCCACGGCTCGACAGCCGACGCGCTTCGTCGACTCGGCCTTCGAGCGCGTCGACGAGCGCGAGGCCCCGCAGCGCGAAGGCCGGGTAGAGCTCCGCGCCCTCGCGCTCATATGCCTCGACCGCACGTTCCGCCCAGGCGCGCGCCTCCGGCCAGTCCCCCAGCCGGCTGTCGAGCAGCGCCATGTGCACGAAGCGGAAGGGGTCCTCGCCGCCGCGGTCGGCGAGGCGCTCGATCTCGCCGAGCATCCTGGCGCGGGCAGTCTCGAGGTCGTCGGTATGCAGGGCGAGCTCGTAGAGCGTGCCCTCGCAGCGCTCCCACTCCCAGGAGCGGCCGACCGCGGCGTGCAGCAGCGTTCCGCGCGCGGCATCCTCGGCACGGAAGCCCTCTGCCATCTGCAGCGAGAAGACCGCCCGATCCAGCAGCGTCGAGGCGAGTAGCTCGGGCTCGATGGGGCCCGGCGCCCGCTCGAGGATCGCGGTCGCCTCGGTCAATTCGGCCTGCGTCCGCGCCATGTCGACCTGCCCGTGCAGGTAGGCGGCGCGAAGGAGGACCTTCGCCCGCACGACGTCGTCCCCGGCCGTCTCGGCGAGTGCCTCTTCGCAGAGGCGGGTCGCCTCGGCTTGCCGGCCGTGGTAGTACCAGACGATCGCCCGCAGGCTCATCGCCTCCGAACGCGCCGGCCCCGCCGGTGCGCGTTCGAGTGCCCGGGCCAGGATTGCATCCGCGTACTGCGGGTCGGAGACGTCGCTGTACGCGCCCTCGGCCGCTCCGATCGCGCGCGCGACCGCCCGCTCCGGATCAGGCGTGAGCCGGCTCGCGCGCTCGTAGAGCGTCACCGCGTCGAGGGAGGCACCGCGTGCTCGTGCGCGGACGGCCGCTTCCTCGAGCGCTGCCGCCGCGACTTCGTCCGGTCCTCGGGCGGCCTCGCCGAGATGATGCGCCCGGGCGTCCTCGGAGCGGGCACTGCGTGCGAGTGCGAGGTGGAGCTCGCGGAGCGCGGATGCATCCACCGTGGCGAGCGCCGCCTGTGCCAGGAGCGGATGCGCGAAGCGGACATGCCCTTGCTCGAGCGTGACAATGCCCTCTCCGACCGCCTCCTCGAGCGCCCTCGCGGGCTCGACGACGCCGGCGTCGGCGAGTGTCTCGAGGGTCGGAACCGGCGCGGTTGCCGCGAGGAGGAGCGCGTCGCGCGTCGTCTCGGGCAGCGCCCGAATGCGCTCACGCGTCAGCGCGGCAACGCTGTCAGGCACGGGCAGCGGCTCGCCCGCGGTCACATCGGCGCCCTTGCGTTCGAGCGCCCGGCCGATCTCGAGAGCGTAGAACGGGTTGCCCCCCGACGTCTCCTCGATCTTGATGAGGACCAGCCGCGGGAAGGAGTGCCCGAGCCGCGCTTCGAACAGGCGGTGGAGACCAGCGACCGAGAGCGGCCCGAGCGTGCGACGCTCCAACGCTTCCGAGCGAAGCGCCCCTTCCAGGTCCAGCGGGTCCTCCTCCGCGCCGGCTCGCTGCGTGAGCAACATGCCGACGGGGGAGCTCTGGAGTCGTCTCGCAGCGAAGGCGAGGATGCCTGCCGAGCTCTCGTCGACCCACTGCACGTCGTCGACGGCCAGGAGGATCGGACCGTCGGCCGCAAGCTCGCGGAGCAGGCTGAGAGTCGCAACGGAGAGCGCGCGCTGGTCGGCGCCGACGTCTCCAGGATCGGCGCGCAGGAGCGCTACCTCGAGCGCCCGCCGCTGCGGCCCCGGAATCGTCGCGAGGAGCTCGGCCGAGACGCCGGACAAGAGGTCGCCGAAGACGCCGAGTGGGAGCTTTGCCTCCGACCTCGCCGGTCGCGAGGAGAGGACGCGGAAGCCGCGCTCCTGCGCGACCGCCCGCCCGTGGTCCCAGAGTGCGGTCTTGCCGATCCCAGCCTCGCCCTCGAAGACGAGCGCTGCGCAATCACGTGCTGCCCGCTCGAGCATGCGAGCGACGGCCGCGAGCTCTTCCGGCCGACCGATCACGTCATCCGGTCTCCGCTCCCCCACACCACGAACTGTGCCAAGTTCGAGCTCGCTTTCGGCCGTGGGGGCTTTCTCATCCGAGATCACGGCTGCCTGACCGCCGGCCTTGAACAAGAAACGACGCAAAGTGCGCCATTTCGATCGTGAGCGGACTTGACCACGTCAGGTGTTCACCCATAGGTTCCTCTACGCACCGAGCACGGAGCGCGAGTAGGTCGAAGCTCCGCCCGACGGCCGTACGCGGAAGCGGAAGGTCAGCGGGCTGAGTGGACAAAAGCGCCACCGGCTCGGTGAATTCTTTTCAGGCGCAGACCTAGTCGACGTTGACGTACGTCGTCGGCGTAATCCGGCGAGGGTCGGCAGGGTCCGAGCAGGGTCCGGGCTGGCCGCCTTTCGATCACGCGCCGAGCGCAGTGCGTGCGTCGTTGCTCGGCGTGCGCGAGGTCTAGTGCGCGAGCGGACCGCCCGTGCGAACGGAGCGGACGACAGCACCGATCGCTCGGCTGCTGACAGCCGCGTAGTTCCTGCCTTCGAGGAGAGCGGCACCGATCTGTGACGCCGCGCTCGCGCCCATGAGTACGCCCGCCCGGATCGCGAGGACCCCGCGGTACCCGGCAAACGCCCTCATCGTCGCGGCGCTACGCGGCCGAGCGCCTTGGCCAGCTCCTCCGGCCGGATCGGCTTGGCGATGTAATCGTCCATGCCGGCGGCCATGCATGCATCGCGGTCCTCGGGCATCGCGTTCGCGGTCATGGCGACGATCCGGGGACGGGCCTCGGGCGCAAAGCGCTCGTGAATGCGCCTCGACGCTTCGAGGCCGTCCAGCTCCGGCATCTGGACGTCCATCAGCACGACGTCGTACGGTTCCCGCTCGAGCGCTTCGAGCGCCTCGAGCCCGTTCGCTGCGAGGTCGGCCCCGTGGCCGAGGCGCTCGAGGAGGCGCAAGGCGACCTTCTGGTTCACGGCGTTGTCCTCGGCGAGCAGGATCCGCAGCGACGAGGTCGCAGCGCGCCCGCCGGACGCGACTTCGGCCACGGTTTCGGCTTCGACGCCGCCGACGGCTCGGACGAGAGCGTTGTAGAGCTGCGATGCGCGCACCGGCTTCGCGAGCTGGACGGCGAACTCCCCGAACGAGTGTGCCTGCGGCACGCGCCCGAGCGACGTGAGGAGCACCAGCGGAAGCTCGGTCTCGTCCCGATGCCGCCGGATCTCTCGCGCGAGCATGAGGCCGTCCATCGCCGGCATCATGAAGTCGAGGATCGCGACGTCGAAGCGCTCGCCTCCGGCGATCAGCTCGAGCGCCTTCGACGGAAGCTCGACCGCGACCGAATCCATGCCCCACGACCGTGCGTGCCGGGTCACGATCTCGCGATTCAGCGCGTTGTCGTCGACGATCAGGGCCCGTTTTCCGCGTAGCTGGGCCAGCGAGTCGTCGTCGACGCGCCTCGTGACGTCGGCCTGCGTAGCGGTGAGTTCGATGCGGAAGGTCGAACCGGAGCCCGGCTCGCTCTCGACCGAGATCGTGCCGCCCATCAGCTCGACGATGCGTCTCGAGATCGCGAGCCCGAGCCCGGTGCCGCCGTAGCGACGCGTCGTGGAGGCGTCGACCTGGCTGAACGACTCGAACAGCCGGTTCATACGGTCCGCCGGGATACCGATGCCCGTGTCCTCGACGGCCAGCTCGATGCGGTGCGCGCGAGCTCCTGCCGGCTCGGCGCTCGACGCGGATCACGACCTCGCCCTGCTCGGTGAACTTGACCGCGTTCGAGAGCAGGTTGAGGAGCACCTGCCGCAGCCGCACCCCGTCGCCGACGATGCCCGCTGGTACGGCCTCGTCGATGAGGCAGCCGAGCTCGATGTCCTTGTCCCAGGCGCGTGGGGCGACGATCTCGAGGGCGCCCTCGACGCACTCGCGGAGATCGAACGGCTCGGACTCGAGCTCGAACTTGCCTGCCTCGATCTTCGAGTAGTCGAGGATGTCGTCGATCACGTGCAGCAGGGCGTCGCCGCTCGAGCGCACGACGTCCGCGAACTCGCGCTGCTCCTGCGTGAGCTCGGTTCCGAGGAGGAGATCGGTCATGCCGATGACGGCGTTCATCGGCGTCCTGATCTCGTGGCTCATCGTCGCGAGGAAGGCGCTCTTGGCCTGCGTCGCCGTCTCGGCCTCCTCACGCGCACGCTGCAGCTCGCTGACGAACCGTGCCTTGTCGACGGCGGTCGCAGCGAACGCCGCGAAGGCCTCGGCCGTCCGTGCGTGCTCCTCCGTGAAGAAGTCGGCCTCGAAGCTGTCGAGCGTCAGCATCCCGATCAAGCGGTCGCCCACGATGAGGGGGACGGCCATCCAGGCCTTGGTCTTTCCGGGGCCGAACGGATCCTGGAAGTTCGCAAACTGCTCCGCGACGTCTCCGAGGATGATCGGCCTGCGCTGCTCGACGAGCTGGCTGGCGGGGTCGTCGGCGCCTCGCAACGTGTAGCGCGCGCCGATGATCGCGTCGAGGTCCGGGTAGCCGTAGCCGCCGACGACGACCGACTCGCCGCCGTCGAACTGCTGGACGCTCGCCCCCTCGTGCGGCACGACCTTGCGGAGCTCGGCGAGGATCAGGTCGAACACCTCCGGGATGCCGAGCGTGCTCCCGAGCGAATGAGCGGCGGCGCGTAGCGTCTCGGCCTGCTCGCGGGCGGCCCGCTCGACGTCGAGCAGGCGGGCATTCTCGAGCGCGAGCGCTGCCTGGGCGGCGAAGGCCGTCGCGAGCTCGGCGAGCTCCTTGTCGAAGAAGTCGGACTCGAACTTGTCGACGCTGATGACACCGATCACCTCGTCGCCCATGATCATCGGCGCGCAGATCCAGCCGCGGATCCGCCCCGCGCCGTGCTCCTGGCTCGCGAAGTGCGGGTTCTCGGAGACGTCCCCGAAGACCTGCGTCTGCCTCGACCGCACGACCTCGCTGTTGAGGCTGGTCGAGTCGTTCAGTTCGAAGGACGTTCCGACGAGGTCGAGGTCGTCGAGCCCACGGGCACCGACGATCACCAGCCTCTCGCCCTGGACGACCTGGATGGAGCAGCTGTCGTAGGGCACGACGCGTGCGAGCTCGTCGAAGATGGTCTCGATCGCGTCCTCGACGGTCAGCGTCTTGCCGAGCACCTGCGTCACCTCGAGCAGCGTCTCCGCGTGTTGGCGGGCGCGCTGCGCGTCGCCGATGTCGTGGTAGATCGCGTAGAACCCCGCATGCTCGCCGTCGACCACGAGTGGGACGAGCATCAGCTCGACCTCGGCCGGCTGTCCGTCCTTCCGCCGGCGGCGCGTGATCCGGTGCGCTCGGCCGAGCTCGAGCGCCTCGCGCGTGATCTCGCGTCCTTCCTCGTGCGCCTCCTCGTCGCCGAAGACGAGGTCGTCGATGAAGCGGCCGACCGCCTCGTCGGCCGTGTAGCCGAAGAGCTCCGTCGCAGCGGGGTTCCAGCCGGTGATGCGCTCCGCCGTGTCCATCACGACGATCGCGACCGGGCTGGCCCCGACGAGCGCTTCGAAGTACTGCGTCTGGCGGCCCTGCGCCCCGAACAGGCGCGCGTTCTGGATGGCCACGCCGACGTTGGCCGCGATCGTCGCGAGGAGCCCCGTCTCCACGTCACCGAAGCGACCCCCCTCCACGATGCTCTGGACGCTGATCACTCCGATCGCCAGCTCGCCGACGAGGATCGGCACTCCCAGGTAGGAGCGGGAACGGGTCCCGATCATCTCGCGCTCCGCGTATTGCTCCTCGCGGTTGAGCAGGAGCGGCTCGCGTGAGTCGAGGATCTGCGACGTGAGCCCCTGGCCGTATTCGAGCGGAGGCTCCGGTCGACGCTCCCCGGACTCGTAGTAGTAGACGAAGTCGATCCGGCCGGCCGCCTCGTCGTGCAACGCGACGTAGGCGATGTCCGCTGCGAAGGTCTCGCGGACGCGCTCCCCGACGAGCTCGATCAGCGCGTCGAGCTCGAGCTGCGACGCGAGTGCGCGGCCGACGCTGTTCACCGTCGCCAGCTCGGCCACGCGCTGCCGGGTCTCGTGGATGAGGTGAGCGTTCTCGAGCGCGACGCCGAGGCTTCCTGCGATCGTCGCGAGCAATCGCCGGTCCGACTCCGTGAACGCGTGCTCGCGGTCGAGGTTCTGAATCGAGATCGCGCCCGTGGCTCGGCCGCCCACCACGAGCGGCTGGAACAGGGCCGAGCCGTGCGAGGGCTCGCCCACGACGGTCTCGGGGTTCCCGTACTCGGCGAGGGCCGCGTCCATGTCCTCGGCGACGTACAACGGCTCCCGTGTCTCCATGACGTGCTTGCGAAAACCGACGACCGGCAGCGTCACGTTCGGGAAGTGGACACCGCGCTCGATCTGGTACACGAAGCGGAGGATCCCCTCGGTCTCGTCGTGGACTGCGATGTCCACGACCTGCGCGTCGAAGACCTCCTGCAGCTTGTCCCCGACGAGGTGGTAGATCGCCTGCTGGTCGAGCTCGCCTGCGATGGAGTCCTGGACGCTGTTGATGAGAGAGAGCTCGGCGTTGCGCTGGCGCGTCTCGTGCACGAGACGCGCGTTCTCGAGCGCGACGCTCAGGCCCCCTGCGAGGGTCGTCAGCAAGCGCTGGTCGGCCTCGGTGAACGCGTGCTCGCGGTCGAGGTTCTGGAGCGAGACCACCCCGGTTGCCCTGCCGCCGGCAACGAGTGGCACCCACAGACCCGATATCGAAGGTTCCCCGCTCACCACCCCCGGATTCCCGTACTTCTCTTCCTCCTCGACCATGTTCTCGTTGATCAGGAGCGGCTCGCGGGTCTTCATGACCTGCTTGCGGAATCCGACCAGCTCGATCGGCTCGTCCGGGAAGCGCTCGCCGCGCTCGATGGCGTACGGGAAGTGGATGAGCTCCGATCGCTCGTCGTAGATGCCGATGTCGACGACCTGCGCGTCGAAGACCTCCTGGATCTGATCCCCGACGACGTCGTAGATCGCTTGCAGCTCGAGCTCGCCCGCGATGGCGGTCTGGACGCTGTTGATCAGAGCCAGCTCGGCGTTCCGCCGTCGCGTCTCCTCGATCGCGCGAGCCCGGGAGAGCGCGCTGCCGACGTGCTGCCCGATGAACCGGAGCAGCTCCTTGTCGTCCTCCGAGTACTGGACGTCCTTCGTGTAGGACTGCACGACGAGCGCGCCGATCGTCTGCGCCTGCGCCGTGAGCGGAACCCCGAGCCAGCTTGAATCCTCGGTATAGGTGCCCACGAGTTCGAGCTCACCCTGCGCGATCAGCTCCAACAAGCGCGTGTGCGAGATGAGCTGGGCCTCGCCCGTACGCAGCACGAAGGCCGTGCTTCCGCGAGCGTCGCGCTCGCCGAAGTTGTCCCATCGATTCGGCTCGGGCGCGTCTTCGAGCTCGTCGACGAAATACGGGAAGCTGATTCGCTGCCGCTCGCCGTCGTAGAGAGCGATGTAGAAGTTGGTTGCGTCCATGAGCCCGCCGACCACGTCGTGCACAGAGGCGTAGAACTCCTGCAGGTCCTCGGCTGCCGCCGCGACCTCGGCGATCCGGTAGAGCGCGCCCTGCGCCTGCTCGGCGCGGCTACGTGCGTCGGCCTGGCCCGACGGGAGAGCTGCGTCCGCCGTCACACCGGGCCGTCGCGGATGGGGACGAGCTCGGACTGCACGCGTACCGACGTGCGCCGCGCGCAGTCGGCATCGTCCGAGGACCGCGCCTCACGGAACTCGTGATCGCCGCCCACGCGGCTGCACGCCTCCTCGAGCGTCCTGCTGTCGACTGCTGCTGCGCGTTCCGTCATGTTTGACCAGGATCGGTGAGCGCCAGCCTAGAGCGCCCGAGACGGCTTTCCAAACGGCAGGACGCGACGCTTCGGAGGCGAGACGATCGCGGACGGCGGCGGTCGAGATGGATGCTCAGCGACCGGAGGGCAGCCTGCTCTTCGCAGGAGAGTGCGGCCTTCCCCTTTCGTCTCCTGCGTCGGCGATGTGGAATTGCGCGACGCTTGTATGCAAACGCCGGGGCGCGCGCACCTGTCGGGCGCATCGGTGGACGCCGCGCCAGCGAGTGTTGTATACATGCGCGCGTGACGACGCGGCGTGCTCGCCGGATCTCGGAGGATCTCTCCGGCTGGCGCAACCTTTGGCGTGCTGCTTCGTCGCAACTATCGATCGGCACCGGAGGCTGGCTCGGGGTGTCGAACTGACCGGTTCGTCGGGGCGAGAGCGTCTTGTCGTTGGCCGGCCGGGGTCGTTGGCGGGCACGACGGAAGGAGGAAGGTCGTGAAGCGGTACAGATTGATCGTGGCCGTGGGCGCTGTCGCGCTGCTCACCGCCGCACTGACAGGATCGATTGCTTACGGCGGATCGAGCGAGTCTGCCCAGGCAGGGCCGATCAAGCTAGGGGTGCTCACTCCGCTCACAGCGAACTTCGCGCCGTGGGGCATTCAGGTCCGCGCCGGTGCGGCGCTCGCGGTGAACGAGATCAACAGGTCGGGTGGCGTCAAAGGGCGCGGGCAGGGGCGAAAGCTCAATCTCGTCGTTGCCGACGACCAGTCCACGAACACAAGCGCCGCCATCGACGGCTTCAGGCGGCTGACGGAGCAGGAGGGAGCCGTCTCGGTCGGGGGCATCATCGGTAGCCCCATCGGGCTCGCGACCACGCGGCTCGCCGAGGCGGCGCACATCCCGCTGTTCCTCGTCAAGTCGGGGAACAACGAGATCCTGACGCAGTCGAGCCGCTACACGTTCCGCACCTGCCTGCCCTCTGCTGCCATGGTCGCCCAGTCCGTCGTGCAGCTGGCGCAGCGCCGCAACATCAAGAGCGTCGGCGTGATGATCGCCGACTATGCGTGGGGCCAGTCGTTCAAGTCGTCGCTCGAGGATGCGGCCAAGTCGGCGCCGAACATCAAGTTCAACGTCCAGGTTGCGCCGGTTCCGACGACCAACTTCACGCCGTACCTGCGTGCGTTCGGCGACGTGTCGTTGATCGTCGCGACGGGCCATCCGCCGGGAGCGCCGCTCGTTCTTGCCCAGGCGGGACAGCTGGGTTTGAAGGCACCGGTGATAGGCGCAGACGGGCCGTATTCGCTGACTGCGAAGAACGCTGGGTCGTCGGCATTCGGCCGCTTCAGCGACTTCAAGTGCATGGCCACCGCGACGCCTGCGTACAAGAAGCTCGCCAAGAAGTACCTGCGCACCTTCCCGCAGAACGAGTTCTTCGAGGACGACGCGCTGGCGGGCTACGCGTACGTGAAGATCGTCGCCGAGGCGATCCAGAACGTGGGTCCGAATTCGCAGAGGATCGCCGCCTACGTCCACGCGCACACGTTCAACATCCCCGGCTACGCGTGGCCGCTCAAGTGGACGCAGTGGGGCGAGATGATCGGGGCGCGACCGCAGTACGCCATCCTGACCAAGGGCGCACCGCCCGAGCCCGGGTTGAATACCGCTTCGACCACCTTCTGGCCGAGAGTGATATTCAAGTCACCGGCGTTGACCCCCTATCGTCCTCCGTCGTAGCCGTGGGGCCCGGATCTGCTCCTCGAGGTTGACGAGGTCACCAAGCGCTTCGGCGGTCTTCCGGCTGTCGGTGGCGTGACGTTCGGGATCGACGACGGCGACATCGTCGCCGTCGTCGGTCCGAACGGGGCCGGCAAGAGCACGCTCCTCAAGCTCATCGTCGGGGTGGAGCGCCCGAGCGGGGGCAGCATCCGCCTCGCCGGGACGAGGATCGACGGCATGCCCGCGCATCGGGTGCGGCAGCGAGGGGTCGCGATGGCCATGCAGCGTCCTCTCCCCTTCGGATCGATGACCGTTCTGGAGAACGCTGTCCTCGGCGCGATGTTCGGCGGCGACGGGATCGTGGGCGAAAAAGAGGCGAGAGTGCGGGCGGCGGAGTCGTTGGCATTCGTCGGGCTCGGCGGCCGGGCGGAGCAGCCGGTCTCGAGCCTGAACCTCCATCAGCAACGGTTCCTCGAGATGGCCAAGGCGCTCGCCGGCCGGCCCAAGGTGTTGCTGCTCGACGAGGTGATGGCAGGTCTCAACGAGTCGGAGCTCGCCGCCTCGGTCGAGATCGTCAGGAACGTTCGGGACCAGCTCGGGACGGCCATCCTGTGGGTCGAGCACGTGATGAGCGCGGTCGTCCAGCTCGCGGAGAGGGCGATCGTCCTCAACTTCGGCAAGCTCCTGGCGGAGGGCGTGCCCGAGGTGGTCATGCGGGATCCGCAGGTGGTCGACGCATATCTGGGGCGGCCCCGCGTTGCTTGAGGTCCGAGGGCTGGCGGCTGGGTACCTCGGCGAGCGGGTGATCGACGGGATCGACATCGAGGTGCTCACAGGTGAGGCGGTCGCGATCGTCGGCTCGAACGGCGCCGGCAAGACGACGCTCTTCCGGGCCATCGCAGGGCTCCTCCCGGCGATGGCGGGTCGGGTGGTGCTGGACGGAAAGGACTTGACGCGGCGCCCTGCTCACCGCATTTCCCGGGCCGGGATCGCATACGTGCCCGCCGAGCGGCATCTCTTTCCGGCGATGACCCTGAAGAGCAATCTCGTCCTGGGCGCGTATCCCCGGCGCCCGGACTCCGCGACCCTCGAGCTCGTGTACGACCTCTTCCCCCGGTTGCACGAGCGCCAGCGACAGCAGGCAGGCACCCTGAGCGGCGGCGAGCAGCAGATGCTCGCAGTGGCGCGCGCGCTCATGGCACGACCGCGACTGCTCATGCTCGACGAGCCGACGACCGGCCTTGCCCCGATCATCGCCCAGACGGCGTTCGAGGCGCTCGAGGGACTGAAGAAAGAGGGGATGACGCTGCTCATCGCGGAGCAGCAGGTGCCGCTCGCTCTGTCCGTGGCCGACCGGGGCTATGTGCTCGAGAACGGTCGGATCCGGTTGAGCGGAGCCGCTCAGGACCTCGAGCGGAACCCGGAAGTTCGACGCGCGTACCTGGGGGTCGCGTGAACGCTCGCCTCCGGCTCGCGTTGGCGGGGGAAACGATGTTTCCCCCGCCTGCCCCCTTCTTCTTCCAGACGCGGGGAACCTCCCGGTTCTTGCGCGGGGGAACCCATGGTTCCCCCGCGGGCCCCCTCCTTGGGCGCACGGCAGATGGGTTCCCCGCACCCATCCCCACTCATTGGTCAACCGAGGTTGACCAATGACGGCAGTCGTTCTCGACGGGATCGTCCTCGGGTTGGCGTTCGGGCTCCTCGGCGTCGGGATGACCCTGGTCTACGGTCTCGGCGGCGTCCTCAATCTCGCGTACGGCCAGATCGTCGTGCTCGCGGCGATCGTCGCCTCGGTGGTCATGGACGACGGCCATGCGACTCTGCTGGCAGCCCTCGCGGGTGTTTTGGCCGCGGCCGCGGTCGCCGTCCTGCTCGACCTCACGCTGATGCGGCCGGTCTACCGCCAGCGCGGCGAGGAGCGGACTCTGCTGGGGCTCCTGCTGACGCTGGGCGCTGCGTTCGTCATCGGCGGCCTGCTCACGTGGCGCTATCCGGACGGCGCGTTCTACATCAACATCACCGGAGACCCGGTCTCGATACTCGGCGTGCCGATGACGAGAGGGAGCATCTGGGCATCGGTGATGGCCCTCGCGGTTGCCGCCCTGCTGCTCCTGTTCTTCGGCGCCACGACGTTCGGGCGCGGCGTCCGGTCCGTGATCCAGGACGAGGTGGGAGCGCGGCTCGTGGGCATCAACCCGTCGTTCGTCCGCACGGTCATCTTCGCGCTGAGCGGCGCGCTGGCCGGAATCGTCGCCATCGCAAACGCGATGAGCGGCCCCCTGACGGTCAACGCCGGCTTCGAGCTCACCACCTTCGCGCTGATCGTCACCGTCGTCGGCGGTCTCGGCAGCGTTGCCGGAGCGTTCCTCGCCGGGGTGCTCCTCGGGGTCGTGAACAGCCTGAGCGCCCACTACATCGGTCAATACATCACGACGATCATCCTGCTGGGCACAGCCGCCCTGACGATCCTCATCCGGCCCCGCGGGCTGCTCGGGCGATAAGGCGGTGGAGGAGACGAGCACGGCGGCACGTTTTGGCGGAACCCTGTCGGGCAGGGTCGGCTGGGCGCTCCTGCCGATCGTCGTCACGGCGGCGATCCTCGCGATCCTCCCGCCGATCTGGTTCGGCGATGCGCCGTACACGACCTCGCTGGCCGTCCAGGCACTGGTGTTCGCGTCGTACGGCGTCGGCTTCAATCTCATCTTCGGGAGCACGAACCAGCTCTTCCTCTGCGTCGGCGCCCTGGCCGGAATCGGCGGCTACGGCGCCGCGATCCTCACCGAGCGGACGTCGCTCCCACTGATTGCCGGTGTCGTCGTGGGTACGGCGGCGGCAGCGTTGGTCGGCGGCATCCTGAGCTGGATCGCGGTGCGTCGCTCGCTCGGCGTCATCTTCACCGGCATCGTCACGCTCGTCTTCTCGCTGGCGTTCGCGAATCTGCTCCTGGGCCAGCGCGAACTGACCGGGTCCGAGACCGGCCTCGTCGTGACGGGCGTGCCACCCCGGCTCGCTGACGATCGCGTCGGCGGCTACTACCTCTTCGCCGGTCTGCTCGTCGTGTTCCTGATCGTGTTCCGGGCGCTGCAGCTCTCCCATGTCGGCTGGGCGTTTCGTGCGCTCCGCGACGACGAGCTGGCTGCAGAGCTCGCGGGCGTCGACGTCCCGCGCTACCGGATCTATGCGGCGACGATCGGGTCGGCGATGATCGGCCTCACGGGCGCCCTCCTCGCCTACAGCGCGGGTTTCATCAGTCCGGCGACCTACAGCTTCGATCGCGTGGACGTGCGCGTCCTCGTGCTCGTGGCGTTCGGCGGCCTCGGCACGCTTCTCGGGCCGGTCGTCGGGGCAGGCGTGTTCGCTGTCCTGGACGAGCAGCTGACCGCCAGCCTGCAGCTTCGCGAGGTCCTCTACGGCGTCTTCATCATCGTGATCTTCCTCGGCTTCAGACGGGGGGTCGTCAATGCCGTCACCTCCCTCGTGAGACGGCTCTTCCCCGGCGGACGCACACGCCCCGGCCTGCAGCCCTCGGGGGAGTAGTTCCGTGCCGCGCGGGAGCCCGGAGAACTCGCAGACGACGAAGGCCATCCTCGGACTCCGCGAGCTCTTGCTCGGCGGAGCTTTCGAGCCTCATGAGCGTGTGCCCGAGCTTCGGCTCGTCGAGGAGCTCGGCGTGTCGCGGACACCGCTCAGGACCGCACTCATGACCCTCGCCCACGAAGGGTTCCTCGAGGCGCTCTCGGGCGGCGGCTTCGTCGTCCGCGAGTTCACGCGCTCGGACATCGACGACGCGATCGAGCTGCGCGGCGTGCTCGAGGGGACGGCAGTGCGGCTCGCCGCCGAGCGTCTCGAGTCGGATGCGGAGCTCGACCTGCTCCGTGAGCTCTGCCACGAGCTGGACGAGGTCGTGCGAAGCCCGAGCATGGAGACGTTCATCGAGTACCTGCGGCTCAACCAGGAGTTTCACGCCGCCTTCCACGAGCTGGCGAAGAGTCCGCAGCTCATGCGCGCGCTCGAGCACGTCCTCACGCTTCCCTTTGCTCCCCCGAGTGCGTTGGTGATGGTGCATGCGGCCTTGCCGGAGTCGTGGGAGATCTTCCTCGTCGCGCAGCACCAGCACGTCGCGCTCGTCGAGGCGATCAGCCGTCGAGAGGGCGCTCGAGCCGACGCGATCGCTCGCGAGCACGCGCGCCTCGCGCGCTTGAACCTGGACGTCGCGCTCGCGACCCGGGATCTCCGAGATCGCCTCCCCGGGTCGACGCTGTTGCGCCTCCCGGCTGCGGCCTCCTGACGACGTGCGGGCGATTTGCCCGCTGCGCGCGTGTGCGAGGGTGCGCGAATGTCGGTCGAGGTGGGACGTGTTTCGCTCGGCGGCCCAGTGCACGTCAGACCCATGCTTCCGGGCGACCTCGACTCGGCCGACCGGGTCATGCGGCTGGCATTCGGGACGATTCGCGGCCTTCCTGACCCGAGCGCGGCGTTCGGCGACAGCGACGGCGTGCGCACGAGGTTCCGGGCCGCTCCCGAGTCCGCATGGGTCGCCGAGGTCGAAGGCGAGGTCGTGGGCTCGGTCTTCGCGGCTCGCTGGGGCTCGTTCGCCTTCTTCGGCCCGCTGTCGGTCCACCCCGAGCTGTGGGATCGAGGGATTGGCCGCCGGCTGCTCGAGCCCGTTCTCGACGCGTTCACGCGTTGGGGGGTCCGGCAGGCGGGCCTCTTCACCTTCGCGACGAGCCCCAAGCATCTCGGTCTGTACCAGGAGCACGGTTTCTGGCCCGGATTTCTCACCGTCGTGGCCGCCAAGGCGACCGAGCCGGCGGCTCGCGGCCCTTTCATGCTCGTCTCGAGGGAGCCGGAGAGCCGCAGCGGCGTCGTCCTCGACGAGCTCCGTGGGCTGACGGATCGCGTGTTCCCGGGGCTCGACCTCGAGCGCGAGATCCTCGCCGTGAGCGCGCAACGACTCGGCGACACGATCCTGTTGCGGCGCGACGATGTCTTGGAGGGAATGGCCGTGTGTCATTGCGGCGCAGGGAGCGAGGCGGGCAGCGACACGTGCTACGTGAAGTTCGCAGCGGTGGACCCCGGCGAGGGAGCCCCGGAGCGATTCGAGCGACTGCTGGACGCCTGCGAGGCATTCGCGGCGGAGTCGGGGCTTCGCCGTCTCGTCGCGGGGGTCAACACCGGACGTCTCGATGCGTATCGCCGCCTGCTCGCGCGCGGCTTCCGCACGGAGCGGATCGGCGTCTCGATGCGCCTCCGCCCGGAGGAGCCTTTCTTCGACACCCCGGCGCATCACGTCATCGACGATCTGCGCTGAACGCCGAAGTCCCCGGCCCCGTCGTGTGCGGGGCCGGGGACTTCGAGTCGAGGTCTACGCCGAGGGAGCGGGCTCGACCTCGAGCGGTGCGTCCTCATGCTCGAGCGTGGGAAGCCACTGCAGCCAGCCGGGCAGGTACCAGTTCCAGTCGCCGAGCAGCTTCATCGACGCGGGCAGGAGTACCGCCCGCACGATCGTCGCGTCGATGAGAATCGCCGCGGCGAGCCCAACGCCGAACTGCTTGAAGAAGGGCCACGAGAGCGTCGCGAAGATCGCGAAGACGGCGACCATGACGATCGCGGCGCTCGTGACGACCCCGGCCGTGGACTTGATCCCGTGCGACACCGCCTCGTCCATGCTCTTGCCGCGGTCGAACGTCTCGCGGATCCGGCTCAGGATGAACACGTGGTAGTCCATCGAGAGGCCGAACAGGATCACGAACAGGAGCAGCGGCACCACCGCGTCGATCCCGGCCGCTGAACTGACGCCGAGCAGACCCTTGCCGATGCCGTGCTGGAACACGAGCACGAGCACGCCGTAGGCCGCTGCGACCGAGAGCAGGTTGAGCACGATCGCCTTGATCGCCACCACGATCGAGCGGAACGCGACCAGCATGAGGCTGAACGCGAAGAGGAGGACGAAGGCGACGACGGGCGGCAGGTTCGACTTCAGCGCATCCGCCTGGTCCCTCCACTCGGCGGTCTGCCCGGTGACGCCGGCGGTGGTGTCCGGAACTGCGCCGACCGTCTCTGGGACGACCTCGTTTCTCAGCATGCGGAACGACGCGTTCGAAGCGGCGTCGGTTCCGTTCCCTGCGATCGGGACGGCGATGTTCGCCACCGTGCCCGCGCTGTTGACGTCAACGGTGATGGGCTCGAACGCGCGACCGCTGGCAAGCGCCCGTCGCTCGAGCTCGGCGATTGCCTTCAGTATCTCCGGCGTCGTCACGCTCGGTGCTTCGACGACGACGTTGGCCGGCAGGGCAGAGCCCGGGAACGCCTGCTGCATCCGGTCGTACGTCTCGATGACCTCGAGCCCCTTCGGGAACGACTCGGGGCCCTCAGCTGCCAGGCGAAGCTGCAGCGCCGGCGCGGCGAGCGCCAGCAGGAACGCAGCGGCGAGCCCCGCTGAGAGTGCCGGGCGACGGAGGACGCGGTCGACGATCGCGCCCCAGATCCGCCCTTCCCCGTCGTCGCGGCGGAGGCGGCGACGAGCGGGACGCGCCCTCGGTCGACCTTGTCCCCGAGCCGCGAGAGCAGTGCGGGGAGCACGGTCAGCGATCCGACCACTGCCACGGCGACGACGAGGATCGTGGCCAGCGCAAGCGAAGAGAAGGTCGGATCGCCGGTCAGGAACATGCCTGCCATCGCGACCATCACGGTCAGGCCCGAAATGAGCACGGAGCGCCCGGAGGTGGCGGCGGCGATTTCGAGCGCCGCCTGCGGGCTGCGGCCCGCTACCCGCTCCTGCCGTTCGCGCTTCAAGTAGAACATCGAGTAGTCGACCCCGACCGCGAGCCCGATCAAGAGCACCATTGCGTAGGCCTGCATGGCGACCGGCAGCAGGACGCTCGCGAGAGCGATGAGCCCGAAGGTCGCGAAGATGGCGGTCAGCGCGAGCAGCAGCGGAATACCCGCCGCCACGAGCGAGCCGAAGGTGACTACGAGGACGATCAGGGTGATCGGGAGCGAGAGCGTTCCCGCCTTGCCGAGGTCGTTGTCGTACGCCGTCACGACCCCTTTCTCCGCGCTGGCGTCGCCGAACTCGCCGATCACGAAGTCCGGATGGGCGCTTTGCGCGGTGGCAACGGCGTCGAGGATCGGGCTGATCTTGTCGACCGCCTTGTCCTTGGCGCCGCGGATCTGAAACTCGACGAGCGCCGAGCGCCCGTCCTTCGAGATGTACTCCGCGTTGCCAGGGGTGAGCGGTGAGCGGACGTCACGGACGTCCGCGATCTTCGAGATGCGCGCGACGACATCCGCGACCGCGGAGTCGAAGGCGGGCGTGCCTGCCCGAGCCGAGCTGCTCTGGATCAGGACGTGCTCGGAGGCGGGCTGCTTGAAGCCGGCCTCGAGGATCCGATCCATGCGACCGGACTCGCCCGGTCCCGAGGTGTTGTCGATGTTCCTCGTTCCGACCATGCCACCGAGTCCGAAGGCGACCAGGACGAAGGCCAGCCAGCCGAACGTGGCGGTCTTCCAGTGAGCGGCGCTCCACCGACCCATGCGCGCCGCGAGGTTGTGCGATCGAGTGTTGTGCGTGCTTTCGAGCATCGTTCGTTCCTCCTTTGATTCACGCCGCGTAGGCGAAGGGGTGGTAGAAGGCGTCGAGGGCCCGGTCCGGCGCGACCGCGAGCTGGAAGCGGTCTCCCACGCGGGAGTCCTCGAGAGAGACGGTGAGTCCGTTGTCGCTCGGGTCCCAGAGCAAGAGGACGTGGATGCCGTCGCTCTCACGGGCCGCGAGCTCGCGGGGCTGCAGTGTCGTGGGGCTCATCTCTCCATCTCCTTGGTCGAAGTGCATGTCTCGACGCTAGAAGCGGTTCGCCGCGGCGGCGTCGTCGGGAAGCCGCATTCGGTGTCGTCCCCGGCGACGATCTCTGCTCCTACTCAGGTAGGAGGCCGCCCGCGAAGCGGTGGAGTACTTTCAGCACGTGAGCCGGCTTGGAAACCTCGTGCGCGCCTACGGGTTCGACCTCTTGATCGTGCTCTTGGCGATCGCGGCAATGCTCCAGCTCGTCTTCAGAGAGGACGCGGAGGGCGCGCCGAGCACGACGCTTTGGTTCTGCGTGCCGGCGGCCGCGCTGCTGGCGCTCCCGCTCGTCGCGCGTCGGAAGTTCCCCTTTGCGGCTGCAGCGGCGTTCTGGCTGATCGCTCTCGGCGTCTCGTTCGTCGACGGGCGGCTCGTCCCGTTCCTGTTCACCATCTTCGTCGTCGGGATGGCAGCCTCGTTCCTGCTCGGGAGCCTGCGGGACGCTCGAGATGCGTGGATGGGCTTGGTCATCGTGCTCGGCGGTGCCGCGATCGTTCTCTACAACCTGCCGACGCACTCGATCGGACAGCTCGTCTTCTACCCCCTCCTGTTCGGATTGTGCTGGCTCGCCGGCTTTGCTCTGCATGAGCGGGCGGAGCAGGCGGAAGCGGCGGAGGCGCGTGCGGCGCAGGCCGAGCGAGAGCGAGAGGTGGCCGCACGCATCGCCGTCGCCGAGGAGCGCGCGCGCATCGCTCGCGAGCTTCACGACGTGGTCGCCCACTCGGTCAGCGTCATGGTGCTCCAGGTCGGGGCGGTCCGGCATAAGCTGCCGGGCGAGCTCGAGGAGGACAGGGACGCTCTCAGGCACGTGGAGCAGACGGGCCGCTCTGCGCTCGCCGAGATGCGGCGCCTTCTCGGTGCGATGCGCAGCGAGGGCGACGGCGTCGACTTCGCGCCACAGCCGGGCATAGACGGTCTCGACGCCCTGCTCGACGAGGTCGGGCGGGCGGGTCTTCCGGTCGAGCTCCACGTCGACGGCGAGCGGTTCCCGCTCCCACGTGCGATCGACCTCTCGGCGTACCGGATCGTGCAGGAGGGTCTCACGAACGCCCTCAAGCACGCGCAGGCGAGCCACGCCGACGTGACGCTCGGGTACGCGCCGGACGAGCTCAGAATCGAGGTCCGGGACGACGGGCGAGGGATCTCGACGAGCGGCGGGCGGGGCCACGGCCTCGTCGGCGTTCGCGAGCGCGTGAAGATCTACGGCGGCGAGATGACGACCTCCACAGCGCCCGAGGGCGGGTTCGTCCTCGGCGCGCGCCTCCCGATCGAAGGAAACGGCGCATGACGATTCGCGTCATCGTGGCCGACGACCAGTCGATGGTCCGCGCCGGCTTCCGCATGCTGCTCGGAGGTGAGGAGGACATCGAGGTCGTGGCCGAGGCGTCGAACGGGCTCGAGGCGGTCGAGAAGGCCGTTCGCTTCGAGCCGACGGTCGTCCTCATGGACATCCGCATGCCCGAGCTGGACGGGCTCGAGGCGACGCGGCGGATCCTCGCGGCGGACCCCGGCGCCCGGATCCTGATCCTCACGACCTTCGACCTCGACGAGTACGTCTACGAGGCGCTGCGAGCGGGCGCGAGCGGCTTCGTGCTCAAGGACGAGCCACCCGAGCAGCTGATCGCTGCGATTCGAACCGTCGCCGCGGGCGAGGCTCTTCTCTCACCGTCGGTCACGAAGCGCGTGATCGCGCAGTTCTCCCGCATCTCGCGCGCTGCTCCGCCGCGAGAGTTCGACGAGCTCTCAGACCGCGAGCGAGACGTCTTCAGGCTGATCGCGCGTGGCCTCTCGAACGCCGAGATCGGGCAGGAGCTCTACATCAGCGAGACGACGGTGAAGACCCACGTGACGCACATCTTCGCCAAGCTCGGCCTTCGCGACCGTGTGCAGGCGGTCGTCCTTGCGTACCAGTCGGGGCTGGTCGAGTCGGATTCGCTCCCGGCCGGCCCTTCCGGCGACGACAGCGTCACAGCTCGCTGGTAGAAGCGCGCCGCGTCAGGCGACGTGTGGCGCGACGATCCGGAAGTGAACGTCGTCGAGCCCTTCGAGCGAGAAGCCCGAGCCGGCACCGGAACCGAGATCCAGCACGAACGACGGACTTCCCCAACGCTCGTACTGCTCGACGTCGACGTAGAACGGGCAGCCGGCGGCGTCCCCGAGATAGAGGTCGCTCTCGCGGACGCGCAGCTCCCCGGCGGGGAAGCACATCGGGGAGCTGCCGTCGCAGCAGCCCCCCGACAGGTGCAGTTCGAGTGGACCGTGCTCGGCCCGCAGGCGCTCGAGCTCCGCGATGGCGGCCTCGGTCGCGACGACCCTGGAAGCCTGGTCCGTGCTCATCGGCCTAGAAGAAGCCCAGCGGCTTCGGGTCGTAGGAGACGAGCATGCACTTCGTCTGGCTGTAGTGGTCGAGCATCATCTTGTGGTTCTCACGCCCGACCCCGGACACCTTGTAGCCGCCGAACGCGGCGTGTGCCGGATAGAGGTGGTAGCAGTTCGTCCACACACGGCCCGCCTCGATGCCGCGGCCCATGCGGAACGTCCTGGCGGTGTCGCGCGTCCAGACGCCGGCTCCCAGGCCGTAGAGGGTGTCGTTCGCGATGCGCAACGCCTCCTCCTCGGTCTTGAACGTCGTCACCGCGAGCACCGGGCCGAAGATCTCCTCCTGGAAGATCCTCATGTCGTTGCGGCCCTTGAACACGGTCGGCTGGAAGTAGAAGCCACCCTCCAGCTCGCCGCCCAGGTGCGCCCGCTCGCCGCCGATGAGCAGCTCGGCGCCCTCCTTCTTTCCGATCTCCACGTAGCTCGCGATCTTCTCGAGCTGCGCGGTCGAGACCTGAGCTCCGATCTGCGTCGCGGGATCGAGCGGATGGCCCTGGCGGATCACCGCGATCCGCTCGAGCGCCCGACCCATGAACTCGTCGTAGATCGACTCTTCGATGAGGGCCCGCGACGGACACGTGCAGACCTCGCCCTTGTTGAAGGCGTAGAGCACGAGCCCCTCGATCGCCTTGTCGAGGAAGTCGTCGTCCTCGGCGAGCACGTCGGCGAAGAAGATGTTCGGCGACTTGCCGCCGAGCTCCGTCGTCGACGGGATGATGTTCTCGGCCGCGTACTGCATGATCAGCCGCCCGGTGACCGTCTCACCGGTGAAGGCGATCTTCGCGATGCGCTTGCTGGTCGCGAGCGCCTTGCCGATCTCGGCGCCGGGGCCGTTCACGACGTTGATGACGCCCTCGGGGAGGATCTCCTCGAGCAGCTCCATCAGCTTCAGGATCGACCACGGAGTCGGGCTCGCCGGCTTCAGCACCACGACGTTCCCGGCCGCGAGGGCGGGTGCCAGCTTCCACGCCGCCATGAGCAGCGGGAAGTTGAACGGGATGATCTGCCCGACCACTCCGAGCGGCTCCTTGAAGTGGTACGCGACGGTGTTCTTGTCGAGCTCGGAGATCACGCCCTCCTCGGCTCGGATGACCGAGGCGAAGTAGCGGAAGTGATCGACGGCGAGCGGAATGTCGGCCGCGAGGGTCTCCCGCACGGGCTTGCCGTTCTCCCAGCTCTCGGCGACGGCCAGCAGCTCGAGGTTGTCCTCGATTGCGTCGGCCACTCGGTTCAGGATGCGCGAGCGCTCCGCCACCGGCGTCTCGCCCCACGCTTCCTTCGCCGCGTGTGCCGCGTCGAGCGCGAGATCGACGTCTTCGGTCGTCGAGCGCGGCACCTCCGTGAACGGCTCGCCGGTCGCCGGCGTGACGTTCACGGAGTACTGCCCCTTCACCGGCGCCACCCAGTGGCCGCCGATGAAGTTGTCGTACCGCGACCGCAGCTCGACGGGACTGTCGACGTGTCCCGGAGGCGCGTAGGTCGCGACCTTCTCGAGGGTTGCCATGACTTGCTCCTTCCGTCAGGCATGGCACGCCACGGGTGCGTGGCGGCACAGCGAGCGTCGCTCCGCGCAGCGGCCCGTCACATCCGGGAAAGCGCTGATCCCGGCGGCTTCGCCCACGCGCACGCGAGGTCGCGACGCTCGCGTTCCGCTCCGGGAGGACGTGCCTCCGCGGCTCAGAGACGAATCGGCTCTGCCGCGCCGAGGCGCTTGCCCGACGCAGCGAGCGCGACCACGGACAGGTAGCCGCTCGGGGACGGCACGGAGATCGCGGTCTCGAACCCGGTGCGCGGCTTCGTCGCGACCGGCTGAAGGCGATCGGGACGGTCACCCGTCTCCACGCGCCAGCGCGCGACCTCGGTGGTGCCGTTCCAGCTGACGTACGCGGTCGTCGTTCCGTCGTCGTTGCGAACGACGGCAAGTGCCGGGCGCCCGGTCGGACGCGCGACCCACGACCAGCGGAACGCGCGATACGTGACGCTCCCGTCGGCGAAGCGGGCGTCGAAGCGGAGGCGTCCGGCAGGTCCGAACTCGCTGAACGAGCCGTCCGTCCCCCAGCCGACGAAGAGGCCGCCGTCGGGGAGCTGCTGGGCGTTCCCCATCGCCCATCCTGCCCGCGGGCCTGACGGCTTGTACTCCCGCACGAGCGTCGCGCGCTTCCTCTTCATGTCGAGCGCGAGCCGGACGGCACGTGATGCCACTCCAGGCCCGGGGAGGGCGGCCGCGTTGTCGAAGAGTGTGATCGTCCCGTCGGTCTGGCGTCGCGCGTCGTGCTGGAAGCTGAACGCTGCTCCAGGGCCGAAGGTGAAGTCGCTGTGCTTGCCCCCGAGGCGCCAGAGGATCTCACCGGTTCGCCGATTGACCTTGTAGACGGTGGACGTGTGACGCGCGGAGACGAGCAGGTGGCCGTCGCGATCGACCGCGATCGAGTTGAGGTGGAAGTAGTCGACGTTTCCCGCGGGCGTCACCGCGGTCATGTACGACTCGTCGAGCGGGACGTGCTGCCGACTCCGCCACTCGAAGAGGACGTCGCCACTCGTGACGTCGAGCTCCTGGACGATCCCGGTGACGAGCCGGCCGTCCGCGGGGCCGCCGACCGACGTCAGGTCCGCCGGGATCTCGTAGTAGATGGTGACGAGCGCCGTCCCCTTCGCGGTGAGCAGGAACTCGTGGAGGTCGCCGTGTCGGCCGCGGCCGGCCGTCACCCGCGCGACGCGGTGATAGGTCGGGTCGTAGATCACGAACTCGCCGCCGTACGGGCCGAGAACCGTTCCCTCGTACCAGGTCAGGACGGGACGGCCGCGGAACGTCTGCACGCGGAAGTCCATCGCCGTCGACGATCCGAGCGGCAGGAACCAGATGGGCTCTCCGGTGTCGTCGACGAGGAGCGGCCCGGACGTGCTCTCGCTCGCCGGAATCGCCGGTTGCGTGCCCGAGGCTGCTGAGATCTGGAACGGCGCGAGGAAGATCGTCCCCGGCTCCGTGCCGCTCGCGCTACGGGTGATCGTGATCGCGGGCGGGTTCAGATCCGGCCGACTGACGTAGCCGCGAGCCGGTACCGTCGCCTGCTGCGCGAGCGCGGCGGGAGCGCGTAGCGCGTACAGACCGCCGACTGCGGCACCTGCGAGTGCCACGAGCTCGCGCCTCGTGAGACGAAGGTCTTCCACCGCCACGCCAGGGCGATTCAACCATCTCGGGCGGGACGCTCCAACGCACCGTCGCGGGTCGCGGCCCTAGACCAGGGGCTCGGCTGCCGGCTCCTCCGGCTGGTGGAGGGTCGTACGGAGCGGCACCTCCTGGAGGAGCCACGAGAGCCCGAACGGCACGACCGCCATCAGCACTCCCCACAGGAAGACGCCGTGGAGCGAGTGCGAGAAGGCATCGAGAAACTGCGCGTGCACGTCCGGCGGCAGCTGCTTCGCCTGCTCGGGGCTCAGGTGGACGCCGCCCGCGAGGTACTTCGCGGACTCGGGCGGGAGCTTCTTCAGCGCGCCGGTGAGCTGCGACGCGAAGATCGCGCCGAAGAGCGCGACTCCGAACGAGCCGCCGACGGACCGGAAGAACGTCGCCGTCGCGGTCGCCACGCCGATCTCGCGGGGCTTCGCGTCGTTCTGGACGACGAGCACGAGCACCTGCATCACGAGCCCGATTCCGACGCCGACGATCGCCATGTACGCGGACGCGAGCAACGGCGCCGTACCGACGCCGAGCCTGGACAGCAGGAACATCCCGACGACGAGAACGGCCGTCCCGACGATGGGGAACACCTTGTAACGGCCGATGCGGCTGATGAGCCGGCCCGAGAAGATCGCGGCGACGAGCAGGCCGGCCATGAGCGGGAGCATCCGCAAACCGGAGCTCGTCGGGCTCGCTCCGTACACCAGCTGCAGGTAGAGCGGGATGAACACGATCGCGCCGAACATCGCCATCCCGATCGTGAAGCCCATCGCACTCGAGACGTTGAAGATGCGCGACTCGAAGAGGCTGAGCGGGATGATCGGCTCCGCTGCACGGCGTTCCTGCCAGACGAATGCGAAGAGGAGCACGACGCCGACGAGAGCGAGCAGGAGGATCGTCCCCGATCCCCATGCGTATTCGTTCCCGCCCCAGGTCGTGACGAGGATGAGCGAGGTGACGGCTCCGGCCAGGAGCGCCGCGCCGAGGTAGTCGATCCGGTGGCGATGGTGGACGACGTGCAGGTGGAGCTTGAGCGCGACGATGACGACGGCGATCGCGCCGACCGGAAGGTTGACGTAGAAGACCCAACGCCACGAGAGGTTGTCGACGAAGAAGCCGCCGAGGAGGGGCCCGGCGACGGAGGCCACGCCGAACACTGCGCCGATCAGGCCCATGTAGCGGCCTCTCTCCCTCGGGGGCACGATGTCGGCGATGATCGCCTGCGCGCTCACGATGAGCCCGCCGGCGCCGATTCCCTGGATCGCCCGGAAGCCGATCAGCTCCGCCATCGACTGGCTGAGCCCCGCGAGCATCGATCCGGCGAGGAAGATGAGGATCGCCGCCATGAAGACGGGCTTGCGCCCGACCATGTCGCCGAGCTTCCCGTAGATCGGGGTCGAGACCGTCGACGCGAGCAGGTAAGCCGTCACGACCCACGAGAGGTGGTTGAGCCCGCCGAGGTCCCCGACGATCGTCGGGAGCGCCGTCGCGACGATCGTCTGGTCGAGCGCGGCGAGGAACATGCCGAGCATCAGTGCGGCGAAGATCATGCGCACGGAGGCCACGCGCGGCTCGGTCGCCTCGACCCCGATGCTCGTCATCCGCGTGCCTTGTTGACGCGGTCGAGCTGGGCTCGGGTGAGCGCGGGCCGGGTCAGCGGCGTGGCCGCGTCGGTGCGCAGGCCGTCGAGCACGAAGCCGAGGTAGCGGCGCCACAGTTCGGGAGCGACCGAGGACGTCAGTTCCGCGACGCGCCCGCCGGTCCAGAAGAGCATCGGCATGTCCTCGGGCTCGAAGTCGGCCCGGAGCGTGCCCTGCTCCTGCGCACGCTCGATGAGCCGCGCGACGAGCGGTCGCATCTGCGCGCGCGCCGCCTCGAGGCGCCGACGGTCGTGCTGTCCGCCGGCGATCACGTCCTTCAGGCCGCGATTGCGCACGTGGAGCTCGAAGACGCGCTCGAGGAACGTCGTGAATCCGACCCACGCGTCCTCCAGCTCGAGCGCGCCCTCGGCCGCTCGGCAGATCTCGGAGAATGCGTCCTCGAGGATCGCGTCGATCAGCTCGCCCTTCGTCGGGAAGCGCCGGTAGAGGGTTCCCATCCCGACCTCGGCGCGACGCGCGATCTCCTCGACGGAGACGTCGATCCCTCCGCTCGCGAAGGCGGCCCTCGCGGCCTCGACGATCCGGTCGCGGTTCCGCTCGGCGTCGCGGCGCAGCGGCCTCTGGGCGGTGTCGATGCCCGACATTTCGGCGACAGTAGCAAAAGCGGAGTGCTCGCTCCGCTTAGCGGATCGTCCGGCTCCTCTATACAGATCGCCGAATCCGGACCAGACTGCGCGCGTGCATCGCGTCTGGCGCTGGCTGCTCGTATTCGCGATCGCCGCGCTGGCGTTCGGCGTGTCGGTTGCCGGGGCGGCGCGGTCCGGCGACTACCGGGACGACTTCAACTCGCTCGACGTCCACCGCTGGTACAAGAGCAGCCGCCCGTTCGGCTGGGGCGTGGTCGATCCCGCGAACGTCGGCGTCGCGAACGGCCTCCTCGGCATCCGGCTGCCCGGCGGCACGCTGAACGGCGGCGAGGTGCGGTCGCTGAGTCTCACGCGCTACGGGTCGTACCGAGCGCTCGATGAAGGTCGCGAATGCGCCGTCGTCGCTCACCGCGTTCTTCCTCTACAAGAAGCCGGACTTCGCCCAGGAGCTCGACATCGAGATCTTCAACGACTCGAGCCGGCGCGTCTGGTTCTCGACGTACTCCGGCGGGAGGCAGACCAACACCATCGAGAGGCTGCTCCCGTTCGACGCAACCCAGGGCTTCCACGAGTACGCGATCGAATACGACCCGGGGCTGGTGCGATTCCTCGTCGACGGCGTCGAGCTGCAGCGCTTCACGAGCGGTGTGACGAACTCGTCGATGTACCTGTACGTGAACGCCTGGTTCCCGTCCTGGCTGCCGGGAACGCGGTCGCCGAACGACGCGTACACGTACGTCGACTGGGTCGAGCACGTCGACCGCTAGCGCCTTCGGCGCCGACTCGCCTGCCGGGCCGACGGGAGATCTGCGTCCCCTGGCGCATAATATTGCCCGCATGTGCATAATACGCGAATGGCGAGCGTCTCCATCGTCGGCGCCTCCGGCTACGTCGGCCAGGAGACGCTGGACCGCGTGCTCGCGCATCCCGCGCTCGAGCTGTACGCACTGGGATCGGACTCGCTCGCCGGCCAGACTCCAGCGACGCTCGATCCACGGCTCGGCCGCAACGGCTGGAGCCGCATGCCGCGCTTCATCACGAACGACGCGGCGCTTCAGGCGGGCGCCGACGTCACGTTCCTGTGCCTCTCGCACGAGGAGGCGGCCGCCGTCGACCCGCCTGTTCGCGGCGTCGTCGTCGACCTCTCCGGCGCCCACCGATTCGCCGACCCGAGCGTGTACCCGGACTGGTACGGATTCGAGCATCCACGGCCGGGCTCGCTGGGATCGTGGTCGTACGGTCTTCCGGAGCTGACCTCGCCCAGCGGGCGGCTCGTCGCGAACCCAGGCTGCTATGCCACCGCGGCGCTCCTCGCGCTCGGGCCGATCGCGGGCGAGATCGAGCCCAGCGGTGTCGTCGTCGACGCGAAGTCCGGGATGACGGGAGCGGGACGCACGCCGCGCTCGTCCTCGCATGCCGGCGTCGTGCTCGAGAACGTCTCGCCGTACAAGGTCGGCACGCACCAGCACGCGCCTGAGATCGCCGCGCACCTCGGCTTCCCGGTGACATTCGTACCGCACCTTCTGCCCGTCCGGCGCGGCCTCCTCGCGACGTGCTTCGTGCGCTCGCGCGGGGCGGATCTCCGCGCGCTCCTCGACGAGCACTACGCCGAGAGCCACGTCGTCGACGTGCTCCCCGAGGGCGTCGTCCCCGAGCTCGCTCGCGTGCAGCAGACGGACGGCGCCGAGATCGGCGTCTTCGAGGACGGCCTCACCGGGAGCTCGATCGTCATCTGCGCACTCGACAACCTCGGGAAGGGCGCGGCAGGGCAGGCCGTCCAGAACGTCAACCTCCTGTTCGGGCTGGACGAGACGACAGGGCTTCGCCTCTCGGGGGTGCTCGTCTGATGTCCGTCACCGCCGCTTCCGGGTTCGTCGCATCCGGTGTCCACGCGGGGATCCGTCGCTCCGGGCCCGACCTCGCGATCGTGCGCTCAGTCGAGCCGGCCGTCGGAGCCGCCGTCTGGACGACGAATCGCATCCTCGCGGCTCCGGTCGTCGTGTCGAAGCGCCACCTCGAGCAGGCGGAGCCGCAGGCAGTCGTGATCAACGCCGGTGTGGCGAACGCAGCCACGGGCGAGAAGGGCATCGCGAACGCCGAGGAGACGGCTGCTTCGGCCGCGAGCGCGCTCGAGCTCCAGCCCGAGCAGGTCGTCGTCCTCTCGACCGGGGTGATCGGGGTGCCGCTTCCGATGGAGCGCGTGCTCGCGGGCGTGCAGGACGCTGCGTCCTCGCTCGGCGCGGACGGGCTGGCGGCGGCCCGGGCCATCCTCACGACGGACCGCTGGCCGAAGCAGGCGGTGGCGGAGGGCGATGGGTTCGTCATCGGTGGCATGGCCAAGGGGGCGGGGATGATCCATCCGCGGCTCGCGACGATGCTCGCGGTCGTCACGACCGACTACCCGCTCGAGCCCGGTGAGCCGATCGCCTTTCTACGGGACGCGGTGAGCGAGAGCTTCAACCGCATCTCCGTCGACGGCGAGTGCTCGACGAACGACGCGGTCGTGCTCCTCGCGAACGGCAGGAGCGCCGTCGGGCGCAATGCGGTCCGCGACGAGGAGTTCGCAGGCGCGCTCCGCGAGGTCTGCGGCGCGCTCGCGCGCGAGATCGTCGCGGACGGCGAGGGCTCGACCGTGCTCCTCGAGATCGCCGTCGCGGGCGCCGTGTCCGACTCCGAGGCCGAGGCGGTGGCACGCAGGATCGCGACATCGCCACTCGTCAAGACGGCCGCGTTCGGGCGCGATCCGAACTGGGGGCGCGTGCTCGCCGCCGCGGGCTCGGCGCCGTGGAACGGCGGCTTCGCGCACGTGGAGGCGGACAGGCTCACGGTCTCGTTCGACGGGACAGCGGTGTTCCGGCAGGGCGAGCCGACCGGCGTGAAGCCCGAGCTCGGAGGCTCGGCCGTGACGATCGACCTCGAGCTCGGGCTCGGGTCCGGCACGGCCACGTACCTCGCCTCGGACCTGACCTACGACTACGTGAAGCTGAACGCGGAGTACACGACCTAGTGCGCGTCGTGGTGAAGCTCGGCGGGCGGGTCGCTGCGTCGTCGGTCGATATCGCACTCGAGCGGCATGCCGCCGGGGACGAGGTCGTCGTCGTGCACGGCGCCGGCCCCCAGATCAGCTCGGAGCTCGCGGCGCGCGGCCTGGCCGTCACGTTCGTCGGGGGCCGGCGCTACACCGACTCGGCGACGCTCGCCGTCGTGCGGGAGGCGCTCGTCAGCGTCGGCGCTGAGCTGTCCGCCACACTCGGCCCCGCGGCCGTTCAGCTCCTCGGCGACGAGCTCGGGCTCGTCGCCACACCGCTTCCGGAGCTCGGGCTCGTCGGCGAGCCCGTGCCCTCGCGGCTCGCTGCGGTCGAGGATGCACTTGCGAGCGGGCGCATCCCGGTCGTCACGCCGATCGCCCGGGGGCCGCTGAACGTGAACGCCGACGAGGCGGCGACCGCCGTGGCCGCATCGATCGCTGCCGAGCGCGTCGTGTTCGTCTCCGACGTAGCCGGCGTCTACCTCGAGGGATCGGTGCTGCAGCTCATACACGCCGACCGCGCCGTCGAGCTGCTCGAGCGCGGCACGTTCGAGGGCGGGATCGTCCCGAAGCTCATGGCTGCCGTGGGGGCCGCTCGCGCGGGCCTGACGGCTGAGATAGGAGAGACGGCGGTCGTCGCATGACGACGAGTCCGATCGACACGGTGTCGGCGGGGCTCGAGCGGCTCCTCCCGACGTACGCGCGCGCGGACCTCACGATCGTCGAGGGCGACGGCTGCCACGTGTGGGACGCGGTCGGTCGCGAGTACCTCGACTTCGGCGGCGGGATCGCGGTCGTGTCGCTCGGGCATTGCCATCCGGCGCCGCTCGCGGCTGCGCGTGCGCAGCTCGACAAGCTGTGGCATGCGTCCAATCTCTACCGCACCGAGCCGGCCGAGCTGCTCGCCGCGCTGCTGTCGGAGCGCTTCGGCGGCGCGCAGGCGTTCTTCTGCAACTCGGGCGCCGAAGCGATCGAGGCAGCGCTGAAGTACGCGCGCAAGGCGACCGGCAAGGCGGGCGTCGTCGCGCTCGAGGGCGGATTTCACGGCCGGACGCTGGGCGCGCTGTCCGCGACCGGGCAGCCCGGGAAGCGTGAGCCGTTCGCGCCGCTCGTCCCGGGTGTTCGCTTCGTGCCGCCGAACGACGTCGACGCGTTGATCGCGGCCGTCGACGACGAGGTCGGCCTGATCCTCCTCGAGCCCATTCTCGGCGAGGGCGGCGTCGTTCCACTGGACGCGGAGTTCGTGGCAGCCGCCGCCGGCCTTCCGCCACTCCTGGGTCTCGACGAGGTGCAGGCCGGCGTCGGCCGCACCGGCACCTTCTTCGCATTCGAGCAGCTCGGCATCCGACCGGACCTCGTGACGCTCGCGAAGGGCCTGGCGAACGGGCTGCCGATCGGCGCCCTGCTCGTCGCGGACGACGCTGCCGGGGCGTTCGTGCCGGGCGACCACGGCTCGACGTTCGGTGGGAACCCGGTATCGGCTGCGGCCGCCTGCGCGGTCGTCGAGGCGATCGACGACGAGCTCCTCGCCAACGTGCGCACCCGCGGCGCCGAGCTCGTGGCCGGGCTCGGCGAGCTCCCGGGCGTAGGAAACGTGCGCGGCCGCGGCCTGCTGATCGGCTTCGAGACGGTCGCGCCGGCCGGTGACGTCGTCGCGGCCGCACGCGAGCAGGGGTTGCTCGTGCTCACCGCCGGCGAGCACGTCGTGCGGCTCGCGCCGCCGCTGACGGTGAGGCCGGAGGACGTCACCGCCGCACTCGCCGTGCTGTCCGGCGTTGTTACGCTGCCCGCGTGACGCGCTGCTCCGGAACCGCCTGGTGGTGCCTGTCGATGCGAGGCGGGTGCGCGCGCTGAGACGCACGGACACCCCGACTTCGCCCGAGGCCTCGTGAGAGGCCTTTTTCGTCGCCGATGACGCCCACGACCGCCATCCCCGCCGACCTCCTCACTCCGCTGGGTGCCTACCTGCGCCTCCGCGGCGCAGGCGGCGGCAGCTTCCTGCTCGAGTCGGTGGAGCGTGGACGGCTCGGGCGGAACTCCTTCGTCGGGCGCGGAGCGCGGCTCGTCGGCCTCGACGAAGCAGAAGCGCTCGACCGGCCGGTCGTCGGCTACGTGTCGTACGACTGGGTCGCGAAGCTGGAGCCGACGGTGCCCATGCCGGCCGACGGCGCTGGGCTCCCGGAGAGCCGGTTCGTGGTCGCCGAGACGCTCGTCCGCTTCGACCACGGTGCGGGCGTCGCAGAGGTGCTCGCAGGCGACCCCGACGCGATCGCGCAGCAACTCGCCGAGCCGCTCGTCGAGCCCGAGGCGGGAGCAGGCGACCGAGGTGAGCTCCGCCGCTATCCGTCGCAAGCGCGCTACGAGGAGATGGTGCGGACGTGCCAGGAGCACATCCGCGCCGGCGACGCGTACCAGGTCGTTCCCTCGCAGCGGGCCGAGCGGCCGACCTCGGCCTCGCCGCTCGCCCTCTACCGAGCGCTGCGGCGCGTCAACCCGTCTCCGTACCTGTTCCTGCTCGAGCTCGGCGACCTTGCACTCGTCGGCTCGTCGCCGGAGCGGCTCGTCGCCTGCGAGCAGGGCCGTGCGAGCGTCTGTCCGATCGCCGGGACGACGACTCCCGACGACGGCGACGTCGAGCGCCTGCTCTCCTCGGAGAAGGACCGCGCCGAGCACGTGATGCTCGTCGACCTCGGCCGCAACGACCTCTCCCGCGTATGCCGCGGCGGGACCGTGCACGTCACGCGCTTCATGGACGTCGAGCGCTTCTCGCACGTCTCGCACCTCGTCTCGGAGGTCACGGGGGAGCTTCGAGACGGCGTGACGCCGTTCGACGTGCTGCGCGCGTGCTTCCCCGCCGGCACCGTCACGGGCGCCCCCAAGGTCCGCGCGATGCAGATCATCTCCGAGCTCGAGGGCTATCGCCGCGGGCCCTACGCGGGAGCCGTGGGATACGTGCTCCCGGGCGGGACGATGGACACGTGCATCGCTCTCCGCACGATCGTCGTCTCGGAGGGAATCGCCCGGCTGCAGGCGGGCGCGGGGGTCGTCGCCGATTCCGAGCCGGCAGCGGAGCACCGGGAGTGTCTTGCGAAACTCGCGGCGCTCGAGGCCGCGATCGAGCTGGCGGAGGCCGAATACGCGTGAGGATCCTCGTTCTCGACAACTACGACTCCTTCACGTGGAACCTCGTGCACCTGTTCGAGGAGCGCGGCGCCGAGGTCCACGTGCACCGAAACGACGCGATCACGGTCGAGGAGGCGGCGGCGCTTCGGCCCGACCGACTCGTCGTCTCGCCGGGGCCGGGCAGACCGGCCGACGCGGGGCTCTCGCTCGAGCTCATCCGCGCCCTCGGGCCGGGGGTCCCGACCCTCGGCGTGTGCCTCGGGCACCAGGCGATCGTGGAGGTATTCGGAGGTTCCGTCGGCCAGGCGCGCTCGCTGCTCCATGGCAAGGCGAGCCGCATCCGCCATGACGGGCAGGGGGTGTTCGCCGGCCTTCCCGAGGAGATCGAGGTCGGCCGCTACCACTCGCTCGCTGCGACCGTCATCCCCGACGACCTCGTCGTCACCGCCACGACGGATGACGACGAGGTCATGGGCGTGCGCCACCGCTCGTTCCCGATCGAGGGCGTGCAGTTCCACCCGGAGTCGGTCCTCACCCCGAGCGGCGGGACGATGGCGGACAACTTCATGCGCTAGGGGCGTGATGCGCAATTGGCGCAGCGTGAATTTCGCATCACGCCTCTAGGTCGGCTCCGGAAGCGGGACGACTTCGTGCGCGGCTGCAACCCCCGTTCGCGGCGCGTGCGACACGCCGAGGTGGCCGTGCGACTCCGTGCCGTATCCGCCCGGGACCGGGATGTAGAACTCGGGGTAGCCCCACATGCCGTGCTCGGACACGTCCAGTCCCGCGGTCTCGGCCTCGGCGTCGGTGCGGATACCGAAGGTCACCTTCATGAGCCAGAGAGCCCCGAACGACACCGAGAAGGTGAAGACCCCGACGGTGACCAGACCCAGCAGCTGGACGCCGAGCTGGTGGAAGCCGCCGCCGTAGAAGAGGCCGCCGCTTCCGGTCGCGAGGCTCTTCGCCTGCCCCGGGAGAGCGAGGAAGCCGAGCGAGAGCGTTCCCCAGACACCGGCCATCCCGTGCGCGGAGATGGCGCCGATCGGATCGTCGACCTTGATTCGCTCGACGACCAGCACGCCGAGGACGACGATGACGCCCGCGACGAAGCCGATCACGATCGCGGCCCACGGCGCGACGAACGCACAGGCGGCCGTGATCGCCACGAGCGCGGCGACCGCACCGTTCAGCATCATCGAGAGGTCGGGCTTCTTGATGACGAGCCACGACGTGAGCACGGCGCCGAGCACTCCGGCCGCAGCGGCGAGGTTCGTGTTCAGCGCGACGTAGGCGAAGAAGCCGACGCCGCCGAAGTCGACGCCGAGCGTCGAGCCCGGGTTGAAGCCGAACCAGCCGAACCAGAGGATGATCACGCCGAGCGTCGTGAACGCCATGTTGTGGCCGGGGATCGCGTTCGGCCGGCCGTCGGAGCCGAACTTCCCGATCCTTGGCCCGAGCAGGAGCGCGCCCGCGAGCGCGGCCAGCGCACCCTGGTAGTGGACGACGGTCGAGCCTGCGAAGTCCTGCATCCCCTTCGAGAAGAGCCAGCCGTCGGGTGACCAGATCCAGTGCGAGACGAGGGAGTAGACGAGCGTGAAGACGGCACCGAAGGCGAAGTACACCCACAGCTTGGTGCGTTCCGCCATCGCTCCCCAGACGATCGCGAGCGACACGGCGCAGAACACGACCTCGAAGAGGTAGCCCGCCGCCGCCGGGATCTCGCCGAACCACGAGAACGGCGACTCGCCGACAGTCAACAGATCGTCGATCGACGGCATGAAGCCGGAGCCGCCGACGAAGCCGTTGCCGCCGTCGCCGAACGCCATCCCGTACCCGACGGCGAAGTAGATGAGCGATGCGAGCGCCAAGATCAGGACGTTCTTCGCGGCGATGTGGCCGACGTTCTTCATCCGCGTCAGCCCGGCCTCGAGGAACGCGAACCCGGCCTGCATGAACATTACGAGGACCGCCGCGATCACCACCCAGACGGTGCTCGTCGCGATCGTCAGCTGCTGCGTCGTCATCCGATCTCCACCTCCTCGAGGGTCAGTCCGGTCCGGTTGTGGGTGACGTTCTGCACCGGGGTCGTCCACACGATCCCGTCGCCCGACTCGTTGCCGCTGCGCGCCGCGTCGACGATCGCCTCGACCACCGCCTCGGCGATGCCGTCCTCGACGAGGAACGTGAGCACCGCCTTGGGCAGGAACCGCGACTCGAAGATCCGCCCGCGGTACTCGTGCGTGATGCCGCGCTGCCGGCCGTGCCCGATCGCCTCGACGACGGTCACGCCGACATGCCCGGTCTGCTCCTCGACGGCGTCGATGACGGTCTCGACGCGCTCCCGGATTACGACCGCCTCGACCTTGGTCGTCACCTCAGTCCTCCCGTCTGCATCACTTGCTCCTTTCCGGGTCCAAGAAAAAGACCCCAGGGGCGCTGCCCCTGAGGCCTCGATGCCTTCTCCTCGCCGCCTTCGTCGGCGGCGAGAAGGCGGCACCTTAGCGCGTGCGGAAGACGGACGCAACCTGGATGGTCGATCGGCAATTCCTCGCCGCGTGGGAGGTGGCTGCGACGCTTCGCCGGATGGCGCCGCCCTCACTCGCCCGTATTCCCGATATGCGCTCGATCGGGCGGCGTCCCCGGCTCGGTCTCAGCCATCCCCGCATCGACGGGCATTACCGATCAACCATCCAGTACCTTTGGCGGCCATGCCGAAGACGCTCTTCGACCGCATCTGGGAGTCGCATGTCGTTCGCGAGGAGCCGGGCGAGCCCGCGCTTCTCTACATCGATCTCCACCTCATCCACGAGGTGACGTCGGCACAGGCGTTCGACGGTCTCCGACTCGCGGGTCGCAAGGTGCGCCGGCCCGAGCTCTCGCTGGCGACGATGGATCACAACGTCCCGACGGACGACGGGCCGGTCAGCGACCCGCTCGCGCGCGCGCAGCTCGACGCGCTGCGCGCGAACTGTGAGGAGTTCGGGATCCCGCTCTACGCGACGGGCAGCGGGCGCGAGGGGATCGTGCACGTCATCGGGCCGGAGCTCGGGCTCACGCAGCCCGGATTCACGATCGTCTGCGGCGACAGCCACACGTCCACGCACGGTGCATTCGGCGCGCTCGCGTTCGGGATCGGGACGTCGGAGGTGGAGCACGTGCTCGCGACGCAGTGTCTGCCTCGGTCGAAGCCGAAGAGCATGCGCATCCGCTACGTCGGAGAGCTTCCGCTCGGCGTCACGCCGAAGGACGTCATTCTCGGGACGATCGGCCGAATCGGGGTCGGCGGCGCCGTCGGCCACGTGCTCGAGTACACGGGCGAGGCGATCCGCGGCCTGTCGATGGAGGGCCGGCTGACGATCTGCAACATGTCGATCGAGGCAGGCGCACGCGCCGGCCTCATCGCCCCCGACGACACGACGTTCGCGTACCTCGAGGGCCGTCCGGCGGCGCCGACGGGTGCTGCCTGGGAGCAGGCGCTCGACCGTTGGCGCGCGCTGCGAACCGACGATGACGCCGTCTTCGACGCGGAGATCGAGATCGACGTTCGCGAGCTCGAGCCTCAGGTCACCTGGGGCACCAACCCGGGAATGGTCCTGCCGGTTGGAGGCGTCGTGCCCGATCCGGCTGACGTCGAGGACGAGGACGAGCGCCTCGCGATCGAGCGCGCGCTCTCGTACATGGGCCTCGAGGCGGGAACGCCCCTGCGCGACATCGAGATCGACCGCGTCTTCCTCGGCTCGTGCACGAACGCTCGGATCGAGGACCTCCGCACCGCCGCGGCCGTGGTCGCAGGGAAGCGCGTCCACCCGCGCGTGCGGGCCATGGTCGTGCCGGGGTCGGTCACCGTGAAGCGAGAAGCCGAGGCGGAAGGGCTCGACCGCATCTTCGAGGACGCCGGCTTCGAGTGGCGTCGCGCGGGCTGCTCGATGTGCCTGGGGATGAACCCCGACGTCCTCGCGCCGGGTGAGCGCTGCGCGTCGACGTCGAACCGCAATTTCGAGGGACGCCAGGGCCGCGGGGGCAGGACGCATCTCGTGAGCCCCGCGATGGCCGCGGCGGCAGCGATCGCCGGGCACTTCGTCGACATCCGCGAGTGGGACGCGGTCGCCGCATGAAGGAGTTCCACTCTCTGACCGCGCGCGCTGCTGTGCTCGACCGGGCCGACGTCGACACCGACCAGATCATCCCGAAGCAGTTCCTGAAGCGGATCGAGCGGACGGGCTTCGGCGAGTTCCTCTTCTACGACTGGCGCAAGGAGCCCGACTTCGAGCTGAACCGGAACGAGTGCGCCGGCGCGCGGATCCTCCTCGCGGGAGCGAATTTCGGCTGCGGCTCGTCGCGCGAGCACGCGGCCTGGGCGCTGCAAGACTACGGGTTCGAGGTCGTCGTGGCGCCCTCGTTCGGGGACATCTTCTACTCGAACTCGGTCCAGATCGGCCTCGTGCCCGCGATCCTGGCGCCGTCCGAGGTGAAGGAGCTCATGCGGGCGGCCAAGCAAGGAGCGGACGTCACCGTCGACCTCGACGCGCAGACGGTCGCAGCCGGCGACGTCTCCTTCGAGCTCGAGATGGATCCATTCGTCCGCCACTCGCTGCTGCACGGGCTCGACTCGATCGGCCGCACGCTCCAGTACGACGCCGACATTGCGGCGTTCGAGGAGCGGAATCCGTCGCCGGTCGCGACGACGGCGCTCTGACGTCCTAGGCGGCTGCGGCGTCGCCGTCCCCGGCGACCTCGCGCTTCGTGACGTCGAGCACCTCGGAAAACAGCTCGCGGAGTCCCTCGTCCGAGAGCGGCCCGCGGTTCGCGGAGACGAGGTCGTCGAGGAGCTGGCGCTCGCGGTCCTGGTCGAGGAACGGCAGGCCGACCTCCTGCTTGTACTGCCTCAGCGCGGCCACGAGCTCGATCCGGCTGTTCACGGCAGCGAGGATGGAGCGGTCGAGTTCGGAGATCTCTTCGCGGAGCCGTTGAACCGTCGGGTCAGTCATGGTGGACCTCCGCAGGATAGGAGCCGAAGACGCGCAGCAGGCGCGTCCGCTCGCGCAGCTCGTTCAGGGTCTCACGCACGATCGGGTCGAGCGGGTGCCCGGTGAGCACCGCGTCGAAGCGGTATTTCCACGGTGACTGCGGGATCGGCCGCGAGACGAGCTGGAGGAGGTCGATGCCGTGCCGCGCGAACGGCTCGATCGCCCTGTGCAGCGCTCCCGGCTGGTGATCGGTGACGAACGAGAACGCCGTGCGCCAGGGCTTCCCGTTCACGTCGAGGCGCATGTGAGTCGCGACCGAGACGAAACGGGTGAAGGCCTCGGGGTGGTCACCGACGTCCTCCGCGATCACGGTCAGCCCGTGCAGCCTGGCGGCGCGCTCGCTCGCGATCGCGACCTCGGCCGGGTCGCCGCGCTCGGCGACGTCGGCTGCGGCGTCCGCGGTGGTCGCGGCAGCGATCGCCGTGGCACGAGGCATGGACGCGAGCAGGCGGCGGCACTGGTCGAGGGCGACCGGGTGCGAATGCACTGCCGTGATCCGGTCGAGCGCGACCTCCGCCGGCCCGACGAGGAAGTGGCGGATGGGGAGGACGGTCTCACCGGTGATCGCGAGCGGCGAGTCGTAGAGGAGGTCGTGGGTCTCGGCGACCGGGCCGGCGAGCGAGCTCTCGATGGGGAGGACGCCGACGTCGATCGTGCCGTCAGCCGTCGCCTGCGCCACGGCGGCGAAGCTCGGGAGCGCGACGAGCTCGGCGGCGTCGCGGAACAGACGGTCGCACGCCGCGGCGCTGTGGGCGCCGTCTCGGCCTGGGTAGCCGACGATGGGTGGTGTCGTTGCGGGTTCGGTCATCGAGTCGTTCCTGAAGGGTCGAAGGAGTCCGCCTCTGTTCGATAGCTAGCCGGCGGAGGCGGAGGTGCGAACGCCGACTAGCGCGCAAAGATGCGCGCGGCAAAGCCGAAGAAGAACAGGCTCGTTCGGGCGCGCGACATCGAACACACAGGCTAGGCGCGTGTTCGCGCGGAGTCAACCACCGGCCGCGTGAAGTCGGCTATCGTGCGCGCATGTCCAGCCGCGCTCGTCCTGCGTACGCCGCTCCGCGGCTGGCCCTCCTCCTCGCCATCCTTCCCCGCTAGGGGAAGCGACGCGTTGACATACACGAGCCCGTCCGCACCCGTGGTGCGTCTCGCCCCGACCCGAGAAGGAGCGCCCTCGATGTCCATGCCGCACTGGAAGTACCGACCGTACGAGACCGTCGATCTCCCCGATCGCACCTGGCCCGATCACGTCGTCGACCGCGCTCCGATCTGGTGCTCGACGGATCTGCGCGACGGAAACCAGGCCCTCATCAACCCGATGGACTCCGGGCGCAAGCGCCGCTTCTTCGACCTGCTGCTCGCGCTCGGCATCCCGGAGATCGAGATCGGGTTTCCCTCGGCCTCGAAGACGGACTTCGATTTCACGCGGCTCGTGATCGAGGAGGGCCTCGTTCCCGAGGGTACGACGATCGCGGCGCTGACGCAGGCACGGCCCGAGCTCATCGAGCGGACGTTCGAGGCTCTCGACGGCGCGAAGCGCGCGATCGTGCACCTCTACAACTCGACGTCGGTCACGCAGCGGCGCGTCGTGTTCCGCCTCGATCGCGACGGCATCACCGACCTCGCGGTACGGGGCACGCGCCTGTGTCGGGAGCTCGCCGCGGACGCGGCCGGCGACGTCGTGTTCCAGTACTCGCCGGAGAGCTTTCATCACACGGAACTCGAGTACGCGCTCGAGATCTGCGAGGCGGTGGCGGAGGAGTGGGGCCCGACGTCCGAGCGGAAGATGATCGTGAACCTGCCGACGACGGTCGAGCAGTTCCCGCCGAACGTCTACGCGGACCGGATCGAGTGGTTCGGCCGTCACTTCTCGAAGCGCGACGCTGCGATCCTCTCCGTGCACCCGCACAACGACCGCGGGACGGCGGTGGCGACGGCCGAGCTCGGTCTGATGGCCGGCGCGGAGCGCGTCGAGGGGACCCTCTTCGGCAACGGCGAGCGCACCGGCAACGTCGACCTCATCACCATCGCGCTGAACCTGCTCACGCAGGGCGTCGATCCCGGCCTCGACCTGTCCGCAATCGACGAAGCGAAGGCGATCGTCGAGGAGTGCAACGAGCTTCCGGTGCATCCGCGTCATCCGTACGTCGGCGAGCTCGTGTACACGGCGTTCTCCGGTTCGCACCAGGACGCGATCAAGAAGGGGATGCACGCGCAGGAGCGCTCGGGCGAGGAGCTGTGGGACGTCCCGTACCTGCCGATCGACCCGAACGACCTCGGGCGCAGCTACGAGGCGATCATCCGTGTCAACTCGCAGTCGGGGAAGGGCGGGGTCGCCTACCTCATGCAGGTGGAGCACCACCTGGACCTCCCGCGCGGGCTGCAGGTCGACTTCGCCCAGAGGGTGCAGGCGATCGCAGATGCCCGCGGCGGCGAGCTCACGTCGACCGAGCTGCTAGGGACCTTCCGGGAGAGCTACCTCGAGCACGTGGCGCCGCTCGAGCTCGTCTCCCACTCCCACTCGAGCGAAGGGGGCGCCGACCGCATCGCGGCGAACCTCCTCGTCGACGGCGAGGAGCGGATCGTCGAGGGTGAGGGGAACGGCCCGATCGACGCCCTCGTGAACGCGCTTGCGCGGGGACTCGAGATCGAGATGCACGTGCTCGACTACCACGAGCACGCGATGGGTCGAGGCGAGGACGCGACCGCAGCGGCCTACGTCGAGGCGGACGTCGAGGGCGAGGTCGTCTGGGGCGTCGGCATCCACCCGTCGATCGTCACGGCGTCGCTCCGCGCCGTGGTCAACGCGGTGAACCGCGCGCGCGCGCTGCGGGCGGCCCAGGATGCGGTCGCGTCGGCGTTCGACGCCGCTCCGGGCGGTTCAGCCTGACGGGTCGAGCGAGAACGCCGTGCGCAGCGCGCGGGCGGCCCGCTCGATGTCGCCGCGCGGGATGAGGCACGAGATCGTGATCGGCGAGGTCGAGATCATCCGCAGGTTGATCTGCTCGTCCGCGAGCGTGCGGAACATCCGCGCGGTGACTCCCGGGTGGGAGCGCATCCCGGCCCCCACGAGCGCGATCTTCCCGAGGTCGGTGATCTCGACGACGTCGAACGAGCCGATCGACTCGTGCGTGCGCTCGAGCGCACGCCGCGTGGCGTCGACCTCGTCCGCAGGAACGGAGAACGACACGGTCGCGGAGCCGTGCACGACGTCCTGCAGGATCGTGTCGACGTTGACCTTCTCCGCGGCGACCGCCTCGAAGATCGCCGCCGCGATCCCGGGCCGGTCGGGGAGGCCGCTCAGGTCGAACACGACCTCGTTCTCCGAGTGCGTGACCGCGGAGACGATCGGCTGCTCGAGCCCCTCGGCGCCGGCCGTCCAGTCGGAGTCGCTCACGCCATGAGACCCGAGACGACGGCGTCCGCGAACTCGTCGGTCGTCGCGCTGCCGCCGAGGTCGGGCGTGGGTGTGGTCGAGAGCGCGCGCTCGACCGCAACGTCGAGCGCTGCCGCCTCGGCCGGACGACCGAGGCCGTGCTCGAGCATGAGCGCCGTCGACCGGAGCATCCCCGCCGGGTTGGCGATCCCCCGGCCGGCGATGTCGGGGGCCGAGCCGTGGACGGGCTCGAAGATCCCCGGGCCCGAGTCGGAGAGGCTGGCGGAGGGTGCCAGTCCGAGCCCGCCGGTCATCGCAGCAGCGAGGTCGGAGAGGATGTCGCCGAACATGTTCTCCGTGACGACCACGTCGAACTGTTGCGGCGTGCTCGCCAGCTGCATGGCCGCGTTGTCGACGAGCATGTCCTCGAGCTCGACGTCGGGATAGTCGGCCGCAACCTCCCGGACTACGCGCCGCCACATGCGCGACGTCTCGAGGACGTTCGCCTTGTCGACCGAGGTGAGCTTCCCGCGCCGCGCCCGTGCGAGCTCGAAGCCGCGGCGCACGATCCGCTCGACCTGGCTCGGGTGGTACTCACACGTGTCGAAGACGGTGCCGTCGTCGCGTACGCCGCGAGCGCCGAAGTAGAGCCCGCCCACGAGCTCTCGGACGATGAGGAGGTCGATCTCGCCCTCGCGCGCCGGCCGCAGATTGGCGTAGACGTCGAGTTCGGACCTGAGCCGGAGCATCCCCTGCTCCGGCCGGACGTCGGCGGCGTCGAACTCGGGGTGGCCGATGGGCGCCTTGAGAACGGCATCCGCCGTTCGGCACGCCTCGAGTGTCGGCTCGGGCAGCGAGTCGCCGGTCCGGCGGATCGCGTCCGCGCCGAACAGCTGATCCTCGAGCTCGACCTCGCGTGCGAGCTCGGCGAGAGCTCGCTGCGCGACGGCCATGACCTCCGGCCCGATGCAGTCCCCGGGCAGGCACACCACTCGCTGTGCGGGCATTGCGCGAGCGTACTAGAGGCCTCAAGCAGGTCAGGCGCACAGCGGATGGGGGCCTGCACACGTCGCATCGCGGCCGTCACGCTCGGCGTCCAGGCGTCAAGCCTGCACGCCGAGCGAGACGGCCACGCTGCTTGGTGCATGCCCTCCCCGGCAAAGCACGCCTGACCTGCTTGAGGCCTCTAGATCACGACGCCGAGGTGCTCGAGCAGCGCGTCCGCATCCGCCTCGATCTCGACCGGCCGCAGTCGGTGGGCGACCGGCTGCGGCGTCTTGAGCCCGTCCCCGGTGACGAGGAGCACGACCGTGTCACGCTCGCCGACCGCGCCGCTCGCCACGGCCCGGCGCAGCGCGCCGAGCGTCACGCCGGCCGCGGTCTCGCCGAACACCCCCGTCGCCTCGGCGAGGAGCGCCATGTTCTCGCCGACCTCGTCCTCGTCCACTGCGTGAATCGCGCCGCCCGATGCCTTCGCGGTCGCAACGGCGAGGTCGCCGTCGGCCGGATTGCCGATCGCGAGCGATCGCGCCACCGTGTCGGGCCGAAGAGGCGTGACCTTCCGATCCTCGGCGAACGCCGCCGCTACCGGCGCACAGCCCACGGCCTGCCCCCCGTACAGGCGAGGCTGCGCGCCCTCCACGAGGCCGATCTCACGCAGCTGGCTGAAGCCCTGATGCACCTTCGAGAACATCGCCCCGGAGGCGATCGGTGCGGCGACCGCTGTCGGGAGCTCCCATCCGAGCTGCTCGGCGATCTCGAAGGCGAGCGTCTTCGACCCCTCCGCGTAGTACGAGCGCAGGCCGACGTTGACGAAGGACCAGTCGAGCTCGAACGAGAGCTCGACGGACAGCCGGCTGCAGTCGTCGTAGCTCCCGTCGACCGCGTAGATCGTCGCGCCGTACACCGCAGTCGCGATCAGCTTCTCGGGCTCGAGGCTGACGGGGCAGAGCACCGCCGCCTCGATCCCCTCCGCCGCGGCGCGGGCAGCGACGGCATTGGCGAGGTTGCCGGTCGAGGAGCACGCGAGGGTCGTCGCCCCGTGCTCGAGTGCCTTCGCGCAGGCGACCGCGACGACGCGATCCTTGAACGAGTGCGTCGGGTTCGCGGTGTCGAGCTTCAGATGGAGTGTCCCGACGCCGAGCGCCTCGGCCAGGCGAGGTGCGGGCACGAGTGGCGTGAGACCGGGCGCGAGGCGCTGCTCCGCAGGCGGCGACACCGGGAGGAGCGGTGCGTAGCGCCAGAGGGACGGCGGCCCACTCCCGATCGCATCGCGGGTCAGCGTCGCGCGAACCTCGTCGAGGTCGTAGACGGGCTCGAGCGGGCCGAAGCAGCGCGCGCACACGCCCACGGGCTCGAGCGCGTGCTCCTGCTCGCACGCGCGACAGCGGAGGGAAACACAGGAACTCGATAGAAGTGGCACGACGACCTCCTTTTCGCTCGCTCGACACATCCACCCGGGATTGGCACCGTGCTCCGAAAGCCGGTTGCCGAGGCGTCACAGGGCCGGTCCCTCAGCCTCTCTCGATGCGGAGCGAGGCGTGCCTCGCTGCCGGTGGCCAGTATACGAAGTGAAGTGACGCTGCGTGAGGACATCGAGCGCGAGGCGAGGGCCGCGAACGAGGCCGTTCCGGAGCTCACCGACGACCTCGTCGGCGAGGCGCTGCGGCGCGCCGCGGCGCTCGTGCGCGAGCGCCGCGCGGTCGTGCTCAGGTCGAACGCCTCCGACGTCGAGCGAGCGGCCGGACGAGTCGACGAGGGAACACTCGACCGGTTGCGGCTCGACGACGCACGGATCGAAGCGCTCGCGCGGCAGGTCGAAGTGATGGCGGAGATCGAGCCGCTCGCTCGCGAGGTCGACGCGTGGACGCTTCCGAACGGTCTGCGGGTGAGCGAGCGGAGAATCCCGATCGGCACGGTCGGCGCGAACTTCGAAGCCCGGCCGAACGTTGCACTCGACGTCGCCGGACAGCTCCTGAAGAGCCTGAACGCGGGCGTGCTGCGCACGGGCGGGGCCGCGCTCGGCACCGTGACGACGCTGGTGGACGATGTCTTGCGCCCCGCGCTCGCCGAGACAGGTCTTCCGCCCGGCGCGGTCGGGCTGGTGCGGTCGCCCGAGCGTGAGGGCGCTCGACTCCTCGTGTCGATGCCTGCCCTCGTCCCGCTCGTGATCCTGCGCGGAAGCGGCGAGACCACGGCTGCGCTCGCTCGACTGGCCGCAGAGAGCGGCGTGCGCACCCTCGCGCACGCCGAGGGCGGCGGCGTCCTCTACATCCATGGCTCCGCCTCGCGGGAGAAGGCACTCACACTCGCCGAGGCGAGCCTCGACCGCATGGGCGTCTGCAATCGCCTGAACCTCGCGCTCGTCGACCGGGCGGCCGAGGACGCCGTTGCTCCGCTGCTCGAGCTCTTCGCCGCTAAGGGTCTCGAGGTGCGCGGCACGGTCGACGGAGCGCAGCCGCTCGACGAGCAGCTCGGGCACGAGTGGGCGAGCGATCCCGAGCGGGTGGCGACGGTGACGATCACGCTCGTCGACGACCTCGACGACGCGGTGCGCATCGCGAACGAGCAGACGTCGGGTCTCGCGGCGGGGATCGTCGCGGAGGACGAGGAGGCTGCGAATCGCTTCCTCGACGCATATCGCGGAACCGCCGCGTTCTGGCACGCGACGACGAGGTTCACGGACGGCTTCGAGCTGACCGGCGCGCCCGAGACGGGAATCAACGTCGACTGGGCTCCCGGCCCGCGGGGACCCGTCACGTACCGCGACCTCTGGCTCCGCCAGTACCGGGTCGTGGGCGACGGCACACAGACTCGGTGACGCTCGTCGTCAAGCTCGGGACGACCCTCGTCGTCGGCCCCGGTGGCTCGGTGCGCCGAACCGTCCTGCGTCGGCGCGCGGCCGAGATCGCCGCCATCGTGAAGGGCGGCGAGCCGGTCGCGGTGGTGTCCTCGGGGGCGATCGCGCTCGGCCTTCCGCAGCTCGGCCTCGAGCGGCGTCCGCGGGCGCTGCCGAAGCTGCAGGCAGCGTCGGCGCTCGGCCAGGCTCGCCTGCAGCAGACCTGGGAGAGGGCGCTCGGGCGCACGGGTGTCCCTGCTGCGCAGATCCTCCTGACCGCGGCCGACTTCGCCGACCGCCCGGCGTACGTGAACGCACGGAACGCGCTCACGGCCCTGTTCGCGCTCGGCGCGGTCCCGATCGTGAACGAGAACGACGCGACCGCGACGGACGAGATCGCATTCGGCGACAACGACGCCCTCGCGGCCCACGTGGCGATCCTCGTTCGAGCCAGGCTGCTGGTCCTGCTCACGGAAGTCGACGGCGTGTACACACGCGCGCCCGGTACGCCGGATGCGGAGCCCGTGCGTGAGGGATCCGCGGTCGACGAGGTCGCCTTCGGTGCAGGATCCCTGCTCGGACGTGGAGGGATGCGCAGCAAGGTCGTCGCGGCGCGGATGGCCTCGGAGGCGGGAATTCCGACTGTCATAGCCGACGGCGCTCCGCCCGACGTGCTCGTGCCGATCCTCGCCGGCGAGCCTCGGGGGACCCGGTTCCATGGCGCCGAGCGCGAGCTCACCGCGTACAAGCTCTGGCTGCGCTTCGCCAAGGACCCGGTGGGGAAGCTCCATGTCGACGCGGGAGCCCGGCGTGCCGTTTCGGCCCAAGGCCGCAGCTTGCTCGCGGTCGGCGTCGTCCGCTGTGAGGGCGCTTTCGAGGCGGGGGCAGCGGTCGAGCTCGTCGGTCCGGACGGCGTCCCGTTCGCGCGCGGCGTGGCAGGCGCGGCCGCGTCGGAGATCGCCGGGCGCGCACCGGGTCTCGAGGCAGTGCACCGGGACCGTCTCGTCGTGTACTGATTCGCCATGAGCGAACTGCCATTCGACCCGGTTGTCGTCGTCGAGGGCTTCGCATACGTCTCGGGTCAGATCGCGACCGACGCCGAGAGCGAGCTCGTGGCGCAGGGCCACGTGGGAGCGGAGGTCGATGTCGACACGGCCATTCGCTGCGCCGAGGCGTGTGCCCGCAACGTGCTGGGTCAGCTCGAGCGGCTGCCGGGCGGGCTCGACGCTGTCGAGCGGCTCGTGAAGCTCACGGTCTTCGTCGCGGCGGGGCCGGGTTTCGATCGCCCGCACGTCGTCGCGAACGGCGCCTCCGAGGTGCTGCTGGCGGCGCTCGGCGACCGCGGGAAGCACGCCCGCTCGGCGATCGGCGTCGCATCCCTGCCGCTCGGGTCCCCGGTCGAGGTCGAGGCGATCGTCCGGCTCGTTACGGCGCCGGGCGCGTGATCGCCCCCTCGGACGCGGACGAGACGAGCGCCGCGTACTTCGCGAACACGCCGCGCCGCGTAGCGCGGCTCGGGCGGCGACCAGTCGCGCGAGTCGCGCCGCCAGCTCGTCGTCCGAGAGCTCGACGCGCAGCTCGCGCGCCTCGACGTCGACGACGACCGTGTCGCCTTCGCGGAGCGCCGCGAGCGGGCCGCCGCGGAACGCCTCGGGAGAGACGTGACCGACCATGAAGCCGTGCGTTGCGCCCGAGAAGCGGCCGTCCGTCACGAGCGCCACCGACGTCCGCCGAGGCCCTCACCGACGATCGCGCCGGTGACGTGGAGCATCTCGCGCATGCCCGGCCCGCCTGCCGGCCCCTCGTAGCGGATCACGACGACGTCCCCGGATCGATGCGCTCCGTGCCTTCACGGCCGCGAAGCACGTCCTCCTCCGAGTCGAACACCCGCGCCGGACCGCGGTGCACGTTGCGGTCGTGACCGGCGAGCTTGACGACGCAGCCCTCCGGGGCGAGGTTGCCGCGGAGGACGCGCGAGGCCGCCGCGTCGCCTTGAGCGGCGTCTCGATCGGCACGACGACGTCCTGCCCCGGTCTCTCGACGACGGCCGTCGGCGATCTCGCCGAGCGTGCGCCCGTCGACGTTGGGGGCCTCGTCGTGGACGAGACCCGGCTTTCACGAGCTCTCGCGCGACGAGGGCGACGCCACCCGCTCGTAGACGTCGGTCGCGTCGAAGCGGCCGCCAGGCTTCATGTTGCGACGACCGGCGTGCGCGCCGCGACGCGCTCGAAGTCGTCGATCGTGAACGGAATGCCGAACTCGCGGGCGATCGCGAGGAGGTGGAGGACGCCATTGGTCGAGCCGCCCGTCGCCGGCGACCGACAGCCGCGGCGTTCTCGAGCGCCTCCCGCGTCACGATCTGCGAAGGACGGAGTGTTCGCGCCGGACGAGCGTCCATCACGAGCCGCCCCGTCTCGAATGGCGGCCTCCGTCCTTCCTCGGATCGAGCGCCGGGATGCCGTTGAGCCCGCGCGGGGCTCAGGCCCGAGGAACTCGAGCACCGTCGACATCGTGTTCGCGGTGAACTGGCCGCCGCACGCACCGGCGCCCGGGCAGGCGACCGACCTCGAGCTCGTGCAGCTCCTCCGCGGTCATCTTCCCGGCCGCGTGGGCGCCGATCGCCTCGAAGACGTCGCTGCGATCGTCACGTCGCGCCCTCGGAAGCAGGCCGGGCGCGATCGAGCCCGTGTAGAGGACGAGCCCCGGGATGTCGAGGCGGCCGAGTGCCATGACCGCGGCCGGGTATCGTCTTGTCGCAGCGCGACGAGGCAGACGAGGCCGTCGAAGAGGTGGCCGCGGGCGACGAGCTCGATCGAGTCGGCGATGACCTCGCGCGAGACGAGCGACGCGCGCATGCCCTCGGTTCCCATGGAGACGCCGTCGGAGACCGCGACCGTGTTGAACTCCATCGGCGTCGCCGCCCGCCTCGCGGATGCCGCGCTTCACCTCCAGGGCGAGCGTCGCGCTGGTTGAGGTTGCACGGCATCGTCTCGATCCAGGTCGTCGCGACGCCGATGATCGGACTGCGCCAGGTCCTCGTCGGTGAAGCCCGTGCCCTTGAGCATCGCGCGCGCGCCGGCGCGGTCGGGGCCGTCGGTGAGCGCGGCGCTGTGCCGCTTCGCGGGGTCGGACTCTCGGGTGTAGGGATCAGTGCTCACAGGCATGCGCTCCTCTTCGAGAGACGGGCAGGGTCAGGACGGAGGCGTCGGGGAAGCGTTCGGCGAGCTCGTGCGCGCACGCGTCCGCGGAGTCGCGCACGGCCCACACGATGACCGTCGGGCCGGAGCCGGAGAGCGTCGACCCGAGAGCGTGGGCGGGAGGGTCGCTTGCGGACGGCTGCGAGCAGCGGTGCGCCGCTCGCTCGGTAGGGCTCGTGCAGGCGGTCGGCCAAGGCGGCCGCGAACAGCTCCGTGGAGCCCGAGGCGAGAGCGGCGCCGAGCAGAGCTGCGCGCCCGGCAGTGAACGCAGCGTCCTCGTGCGCGATCGCGGTCGGGAGCGAGGCGCGCGCTTCGGCGGTCGAGACCGTCGTGTCGGGGATCAGAGCGATCGGAACGGCGGGCGTGTCGTCGGCGATCCGCGTGACTCGCGAGTCCCACGTCAGGCAGACGCCACCGGCGAATACCGCCGCGAGGTTGTCCGGATGGCCCTCGAGCGGAAGCGCCTCGGCGAGGAGCTCCTCGGCGCTCAGCTCGAGCCCCTCGACGGCTGCGGCGGCAACGAGCCCGAGTGCGATGACGGACGCGCTCGAGCCGAGACCGCGCTCGCGTGGAATCCGGTCGAGGAAGGCAAACCGTCGACCCTCGACGGGGGAAAGTCGCGAGAACGCCGCGACGCCGAGATGGTCGAGGTCGGCGTCACCGTCGCCCTCGGACACCTCGAGCTCGTTCCACAGGTCGAGAGCCACCGCCGCGCAGTCGTACCCAGGCCCGAGGTTGGCGGTCGTCGCCGGTGCGCGCACGCGGACGGTCATCGCGACGCAGCCTCGATCGCGTCCGGATCGGGGTCGACGGCGACAGGCTCGGGGCTCAGCCGCGCCGCGGTCTCGGGGTCCTTCAGCCCGTGCCCGGTGACCACGCACACGACGCTCGATCCCGGCTCGAGCTGCGCGGATCCGAGCGCCGCGAGGCCCGCGGCCGACGCGGGCTCGCAGAAGACGCCCTCGTCGTGCGCGAGCTCGCGCCACGCCTCGAGGATCACGTCGTCCGTCAGCGAGGCGACGGTCCCGCCCGAGGCGCGGACGGCCTCGGAGGCGGTCGCCGCGTGCGCAGGAGCGGCGATGCGGATCGCCGATGCGACCGTCGAGGTGCGCTCGGCGGCCTCGCCGGCGACGAGGCGCGGCAGGCCCCCGACCTCCCCGAAACCGCGTGCGTAGGCGGTCAGGTTGCCTCCTCCGCCGTAGGGGAGCGCGAGCACGTCCGGGGATGCGCCGAGCTCCTCGGCGATCTCGAACGCCGCGGTCTTCTGCCCCTCGAGGCGGTCCGGGTTCAGCGAGTTGACGAGGACGTGCGTCCCACGCTCGGCGAGCGCTCGCGCGGCGGAGAGCGCCTCGTCGAAGCTCCCGCGGACCTCGAGGACGCGCGCTCCGAGAGCGCGTGCCTGCGCGAGCTTCCCGGAGGCGACCGCCCCCGCAGGCTGGAGGACGACAGCCGTCAGCCCGGCGCGAGCCGCGTACGCCGCCGACGATGCCGCGGTATTGCCCGTGGACGCGCAGATGACGGTGTCCGCTCCGGCCTCGAGCGCCTTCGAGATCGCGACCGTCATTCCCCGGTCCTTGAAGCTGCCCGGTGGGGTTCGTGCCCTCGCACTTGAGGTAGAGCTCGACGCCGAGCCGCCGCGAGATTCGCGCCGCGTGGAGTAACGGCGTCGACCCCTCGCCGAGCGAGATCACGGGCGTACCGTCGCGGACGGGAAGTCGGTCGCGGTACCGGTCGATCAACGCGGTCACGGTGCTGTTTCTAGCGCTTTCTGCGCAGCTGCGAGCGCTATCAAGCCCAGCCGAGCTCGACGACGCCACGATCGGACACGACCGGAACGAGGAAGGGAGGCGCGTGGACGATCTGGAGCTCGGAAATTTCCGCCAGCGCGTCCCCGACCGCGCTCTCCGCCGCCTCGTGGACGACGATGTGGAGCACCGCCCCGACCGGGGCGGGCACCTGCACGAGCCGCGCGACCGAGACGTCGTGCGCCGCCAGCCGCCGGGCGACGTCTGCGAGGACGCCAGGCCGGTCGTCGACCTCGAGGTGCATGTAGAAGGGGGAGCGCAGCGATCCGGCGGGAAGCGCCTCGAGCTCGCGCCAGCACGCGTCGTTCTGGAGGAAGCCGTTCGCCGCCGTGCCGACCACGCTGACCATGTCCGCCACCACCGCCGACGCCGTCTCGCTGCCGCCGGCGCCCGGGCCCTCGAGCGTGATCTCGCGAATGGCGTCTCCCTGGAGCATGACGGCATTGAATGCGCCCTCGACCGCGGCGAGCGGATGGTGGCGGTCGACGAACGCCGGCCGAACGCGGACGTCGAGCCGGTCGTCCACGAGAGTGGCCGACCCGACCAGCCGAACGACCATCTCCAGCTCGCGGGCAGCGGCGACGTGCGTCGCCGTCACATCCTCGACGCCCCGGTAGTCGACGTCGGCGAGCGTCACCCGCGAGCCGAAGGCGACCGTCGCGAGGATCGCCATCTTCGCGGCGGCGTCCGCACCGGAGAGGTCGTCGCTCGGATCCGCCTCTGCGTAGCCGAGGCGTTGCGCTTCCGCGAGCGCCTCCGCGAGCGACGAACCGCCCTCCATCTCGGTGAGGATGAAGTTCGTCGTGCCGTTGACGATGCCGAGCACGCGGTGGACCCTCGTCACCACGAGCGCCTCGCGGAGCACCTTGATCACCGGGATCGCGGCGCACACGCTCGCCTCGAAGCGGAGCTGGACGCCTGCGTCTGCCGCGGCGGCGAAGAGCTCTGCGCCGTGCTGCGCGACGAGCTGCTTGTTCGCGGTGACGACCGGCTTCCCGGCAGCGAGAAGCTCGAGGACGTAGGAGCGCGCCGGCTCGATCCCGCCCATGAGCTCGGCGACGACTCCGATCGGCCGGATCGGCGCTAATCGCTGCGAAGTCGGTCGTGAGCACGTCTGCCTCCGGAGCGCCCGCTCGCTCCTTGTCCAGGTCGCGCACGAGCGCGCGCACCACCCTGAGCCGGAGCCCGGTCGCCCGCTCGATGTCGTCCGCGTTGTCTCTCAGCAGCCGATCGACCGCGGCGCCGACCGTTCCGTAGCCGAGGAGGCCGACCCCGACCTCGACGGCCTCACGAGCCAGCCGGCACCTCGGCAGTCTCGCGGCGCATCAGCGCACGCAGCTCCTTGCCCACGCGCTCGATCTCCAGATCGGCAGCCTCGGCCCGGAGCTCGCGGAGACGCGGCTCGCCCGCGTCCATCTCCGCGATCCACTCGCGGGCGAACGTGCCGGACTGGATCTCCTCGAGCAGCGCGCGCATCTGCTCGCGCACGAGGTCGTCGACGACCCGCGGCCCGCGCGTGAGATCGCCGTACTCGGCGGTGTCCGAGACGGAGTAGCGCATGCCGGAGAGGCCGCCCTCCCAGATGAGGTCGACGATGAGCTTGAGCTCGTGGAGGCACTCGTAGTACGCGACCTCGGGTTGGTAGCCCGCTTCGACGAGTGTCTCGAAGCCGGCGCGGATGAGCTCCGTGACACCGCCGCAGAGAACGGCCTGCTCGCCGAAGAGGTCGGTCTCGGTCTCCTCCGCGAAGGTCGTCTCGATCATTCCGGCCCGGCCTGCGCCGATCGCCGCGCCGTAGGCGAGCGCGAGGTCGAAGGCGTTGCCGCTCGCGTCCTGCGCGACCGCCACGACGGCCGGCGTGCCGAAGCCCTCGGCGAACAGTCGGCGGACGATGTGCCCCGGGCCTTTCGGGGCGACCATGATCACGTCGTGCCCGTCGGGCGGGGCGACGCGGCCGTAGTGCACGTTGAAGCCGTGCGCGAACAGCAGCGCCGCATCAGGCGCGAGGCTCTGCGCCACCTCCGCGTAGACCGCCGGGTGTACCTGGTCGGGCAGGAGGAACGCGACGATCTGCGCATCGCGAACGACCTCCGCAGGCGTACCGACCGCGAGGCCGGCCTCCTCCGCTGCCGCGCGGGAGGGGCTGCCTTCCCGGAGGCCGACCTCGACCTCCACGCCGGAGTCGCGGAGGTTCAGGGCATGTGCGTGCCCCTGGCTGCCGTAGCCCAGGACGGCGACCTTCCCCGAGAGGAGGTCGACGTTGCCTTCGCGGTGGATCGTTGCCATCTGGGCTTCTCCTTCGCGTCGCTGTCAGGTGAGGACGTGCTGGCGCGGCTTCGCCGCGTGAGTTGCGCTGCGGCCGAGGCCGATCCGGCCCGTGCGGACGAGTTCCTTCAGACCGTGCGGCCGCACGAGCTCCTCGAACGAGTCGATCTCCTCGGGATCACCGACGATCTCGAAGACGATCGAGTCTGCGCCGAGGTCGGCCACGCGGGCGTTGAACGCCTGCGAGAGCGCGATGAGCTCGCCACGCCGCGCGGGCGAGGCCGAGACCCTCATCAAGGCGAGCTCGCGCTCGACCGCCTCGGCCGGCTCGAGCTCCGAGACCCGCAGGACGTTCACGAGCTTGTGCATCTGCTTCTCGATCTGCTCGAGCGGGTGCTGCTCGCAGTCGACGCGGATGGTGATGCGCGAGACGTCGTGCCTCTCCGTCGGGCCGACCGAGAGGCTCTCGATGTTGAACCCGCGGCGCGCGAACATGCTCGAGATCCGCATGAGCGCGCCCGGCTTGTTCTCCACGAGGACCGAGAGTGTGTGTCTCACGCTGCGGCCACCTTCTCGTCCTCGCCAACCTCGTCGGGGAACTCGACGAGGTCGAGCGCCGCAGCGCCCGCCGGGATCATCGGGAAGCACTGCTCTGCGGCGTCGACTCTCGCGTCGACGACCGCGGTTCTACCGCAGGCGAGCGCCTCCGCGAGCACGCCCTCGAGGTCCTCCTCGTCGTCGACCGTGAAGCCGACGCCGCCGTACGCCTCCGCGAGCTTCGCGTAGTCGGGAACGTGCTTCGTCAGGTGGATCTGCGACTGGCGCTCGTCGAAGAACATGTCCTGCCACTGCCGGACCATCCCGAGGTAGCCGTTGTTGACGATCACCGTGACGATCGGCAGGCCCTCGAGAACGGAGGTTGCAAGCTCTTGCTGCGTCATCTGGAAGCAGCCGTCGCCGTCGACGCAGACGACGGTCGCGTCCGGCCGCGCAGCCTTCGCGCCGATCGCGGCCGGGACCCCGTAGCCCATCGTTCCCAGACCGCCCGAGGTGATGAACGACCGCGGCCGGTCGCAGAGGAGGTATTGCATCGCCCACATCTGGTGCTGTCCGACGCCCGTCGTCCACACGACGTCGTCGCGGCCCGCGGTGAGCTCCTGCAGCGTCTCGAGGACGAGCTGGGGCTTGAGCGAGTCGCCGTCCGCCCGGTAGCGGAGCGGGAACTCCTCACGCCAGGCGGCGAGCTGGCGCAGCCATGGCTCGGTGCGCGGGATGTGGCCGGCACCGTGGAGTGCGCGCAGCTCGTCCGTGAGGCCGGCGAGGACCTGCTTCAGGGGGCCGACCACCGGGATGTCCGCCTGACGGAGCTTGGAGATCTCTGCCGAGTCGATGTCGAGGTGGATGACCGTCGCGCCGGGCGCGAAGGCCGAGAGCTTCCCCGTGACCCGGTCGTCGAAGCGGGCGCCGACCGCGACGAGGAGATCGCACTTGTTCATCGCCCAGTTCGACCACTTCGGCCCGTGCATGCCGGGCCATCCGAAGTGGAGCTCGTGCGTCTCCGGGAAGGCGCCCTTGCCCATGAGCGTCGTCACGACCGGGAGGCGTCCGACCTCGGCGAGTGCTCGCAGCTCTTCGCAGGCGTCGGCGTTCAGGGTGCCGCCGCCCACGTAGAGCACGGGCTTCTCGGCGGCGGCCAGCGCCTCGGCGGCGCGTGCGATCTGGCGCGGGTGACCCTTCTGCGGACGGCTTCCAGCCGGGGAGGTCGACCGAGTCGGGATACTCGAAGTCGAGCTCCGCCTCCTGCACGTCGCGCGGGACGTCGACGAGGACCGGGCCACAGCGACCCGTCCGAGCGACGTGGAACGCCGCTTTCAACACGTGCGGGAGGTCGCTGACGTCCTGCACGAGCCACGAGTGCTTGACGACCGGGATCGTGATGCCCGTGATGTCGCACTCCTGGAAGGCGTCCGTGCCGATGAGGTGCGAGCGCACCTGCCCGGTGATGCAGACGAGCGGCGTCGAGTCCATCCACGCGTCGGCGATCGGCGTGACCAGGTTGGTCGCACCCGGGCCGGAGGTTGCGATCGCGACTCCCGCTCGTCCGGACGCGCGCGCATAGCCCTCCGCCATGTGTCCCGCCCCCTGCTCGTGGCGGGCGAGCACGTGGCGCACGTCCGATCCGCGCGCGAACGCGTCGTACAAGGGCAGGATCGCACCGCCCGGGATCCCGAAGGCGACGTCGACGCCCTCGGCCTCGAGCGAGCGCAGGATCGCATCGGCCCCGTTCATCTTCATGCAATTGCCTCCCGGTAGAACTCGGCCGTCGTCATCGCGTGGGGCAGGTGTGCGATGACCACGTCGGCGAACTCGCGTGTCGTCGCACCCACGCCGACGCGGACCAGGTCGGGGGTACGAACGCCGTTGGCGCTCGCCTCGAGGACGGCATTCGTGAGCGTCTCGGCGGCCCGCCGCTCGCCCAACCCTTCGCCGAGCATCAGCGCTGCGGCGAGCAGCATCGACGCTGGGTTCGCAACGCCCTGACCGGCGATGTCCTCGGCCGCTCCGTGCGCAGGCGCGAAGACGCTCGGGCCGCTGCCGGCGAGACGGCTCGAGGCCGTGACACGGGGAGCGCCACCGTGAGCGACGAACCCGAGGAGAGCTTCCGCGTACGCCGCCGGGGTGACGACCACGTCGAACCGTTCCTCCTCGAACGCGAGGTCGTGCACGGCCTCCTTCACGGAGAGCTGCTCCGTGTGGACGCCGTCGTGTCGTGCCGTCTCGCGCATGAACGCAGATCCCCATCCGTCGTCGCCGCCGACGGACGCCACTCGCGCGCGGCTCGACCGCGCGACGTCGAAAGCGCGGGCGAGCGCCCACTCGCGTGCGCCGTCCGAGAGCGGGCTCACGACCGTGACGGAGCCGTGGCCGCCGAACGCGACGCGATCCATTCGCGCTCGGAGGTCGAGCTCCGACTCCACGTCCGCGAGCGCGGGATCCGACGCCGCCGCGACCAGCACGGCCTGAGCGTCGAGCGTCGCGCTCCGTGTTGCCGCGGGCAGCGCATGCCCCGACTGCGTTCGTGCCTCGCTGCCGAACGGCGGGTGCGTCTCGCGGATGCTGAACCCGTGGAGCTGCGAGACGCGCGCGAGCGCGCGGCTCGCCTCGGCCATTACCTCGGGCGCGATCCCGTGCCCCGAGAGACAGGCGACCGTGTACGTCGTGCGCTCGGTCATGCCGCCACCCCCTCGAGGGCGTCGAACACCGTGACGTCCGGTGCCGGTATCCGCGAGTTGCTTGAACCGCGAGAACGCCTCGGCGAGCTCTGCGTCGGTCAGTCGGAGGCCGGCTTCGTCGCACGCGCGACGGAACGCGTGCCGACCGGAGTGCTTGCCGAGCGGGAGTGTCATCGTCGAGGCCGAGCTCCTCCGGATCCATGATCTGGTACGTCCCCGCGTGCTTGAGCATCCCGTCCTGGTGGATGCCGGCCTCGTGGGCGAAGGCGTTCGCGCCCACGATCGCCTTGTTCGGCTGGACGACATAGCCCGTGAGCTCGGAGACGAGGCGAGAGGTGTGGCCGATCCGGCCGACATCGATGCCCGTCTCGTAGCCGTAAGCGTCGGCGCGTACGCGGAGCGCCATCGCGACCTCCTCGAGTGCCGCCACCCCGGCTCGCTCGCCGATGCCGTTGACCGTGCATTCGACCTGGCCGGCGCCGGCGGCGACGCCGGCCAGTGTGTTCGCCACGGCGAGCCCGAGGTCGTCGTGGCAGTGCACGGCAAGGGCAACGTCGTCGAGCTCCGGGCAGCGCGCGCGCACCGCGCGCACGAACCCCGCGTACTCGTCCGGTAGCGAGTAGCCCACGGTGTCGGGCAGGTTGATCGTGGTCGCGCCGGCCTCGATCGCGGCGCGGCAGACCTCCGCGACGAACGCGGGGTCGGAGCGCGTTGCGTCCTCGCACGCGAACTCGACCTCGTCGACTCGCCCGTGAACGTAGGAGACCGCCGAGCGCGCCTGCTCGACCACCTCTTCGGGTTCGAGCCCGAGCTTGAACTCCATGTGGATCGGGCTCGTCGCGAGAACGATGTGCACGCGCGTGCGACCCCGCGCGCCGGCGAGGGCCTCGACGGCGGCGTCGAGATCCTCGCGACGCGTTCGCGAGAGCGACGCGACCGTCGGTCGGCTCACGGCCGCAGCGACGGCGCGGACGCCCTCGAAGTCGCCGGGAGAGGAGACGGCGAACCCTGCCTCGATCACGTCGACTCCCAGCTCGTCGAGGGCGTGGGCGATCTCGACCTTCTCGTCGGGCGAGAGGGCGATGCCCGGCGATTGCTCGCCGTCTCTCAGGGTGGTGTCGAGAATCGTGATCCTGCGGTTCCGCACTGTCTGCTCCTTCGGTCTGGGCCGCCAGCCCCCAGGCTGATCCCATCGGGGCCGAGGCGTACCTCTCCTGCGCTTCTGTGGACGTGTGCGCCGGTGCGGCGCGTGAGCGCGATCTCCCCCTAGAGGGGGAGAATCAGGAGCAGCTCGATGCCCGTACCGCAGCCGGGTACGGCCACGACTGTGGTGTCGACGGGTACGTATGACGTCGCCCGGTTCGGCATCGAAGACGGAGTGTGCGGGACAGCGCGCGCTGTTGTCAACCCCAGGACGCGTGAAGAGCTGGTGAATCGGGCTTGATCTCACCCTCCTCACGCACTACCCTGCCGGGTTCAATGCCGAGCGCTTTCGCGAACGCCGAGCCCGTACGGACGCCGATTATCTCGTTCGCGATCTTTGCTGCGTACCCGCGCAGCTAGCCGGCGACCTCCCTTCCCGCCTCCGCCGGACTAGCTCAGAAGCAACCGGCGGGAAGCCTGGTACCTCCGATCGAAAGGCGAGAAGCGCAGTGGGCGAACCTCCACGCCTCCTCTACGACTCCCGACGCGAGCGCAGCGCGTGCGGCATCGGCCTCGTCGCCGACCTCCAGGGTCGTGCGTCGCGCGAGCTGCTCGACCGCGCGCTGGCGGGCCTTGCCGCCGTCGGACATCGAGGTGCGTGGGCCGCCGACGGCGTGACGGGGGACGGAGCCGGTGTTCTCCTCCCGTTGAGCCCGGTCATCACTGGGATCCGGGGGGCCGGGATCGCCATGTGCTTCCTGCGTGAGGGGTGGCTGCGTTCGGCCGTCGAGGACGCGTGTCGGGCCGAAGGACTTCGACCCGCGGGCTGGCGCGAGGTGCCGACCCGGACGTCCGCCCTCGGAGTCACCGCTGTCGCCTCGCTACCGAGGATCGAGCAGCTCGTCCTGGCGCCCTCCGAGCATGCCGACGCGGAGCGCCGTGCGTATCGCGCACGGCGCCGCGCCGAACGTGTTCCGGGCGTCTACGTCGCGTCGCTCTCGTTCCGGACGGTCACGTACAAGGCGCTCTGCGCCGCAGCGCAGCTCGGCCGCTTCTATCCCGACCTCCGGGATCCGGAGCTCGCCGTCCCGTTCGCGATCTTCCACCAGCGCTTCTCGACCAACACGGAGCCGAGCTGGGAGCGCGCGCAGCCGTTCCGGCTGCTCTGTCACAACGGCGAGATCAACACGATCGACGGCAACGTCACGTGGATGGAGGCCCGCCAGCGTGCGCTGGGAGACGAGCCCGAGCTCGCGCCGGCACTCGACCGGGAGGGCTCCGACTCGGCGTTGCTCGACAACGCGCTCGAGCTGCTCGTCCACGGCGAGGGCGCGGACATCGCGGAGGCGCTGTCCATCCTCGTGCCTCCCGCGTGGCAGAACGATCCGCGCCTCGACGACGAGGTGCGCGACCTCCATCGCCACGGCGCGATGTTGAGCGAGCCCTGGGACGGGCCGGCGGCGCTGTGCTTCACGGACGGCCGGACCTGCGGCGCGGCGCTCGACCGCAACGGCCTCCGTCCTCTTCGCGTCGCCGTCGCCGGCGACGAGCTCCTTGCAGTCTCCTCCGAGGCAGGGGCGGTGCCGTTGCCCGACGGCATCCCCCTGCGCAGGGCGCGGTTGGGGCCGGGCGGCATCCTCACGCTCGACCCCGACCGCGGCCTGCTGGTCGACGCGGAGCTCCGTCGCGACATCGCCCGCCGCCGCCCGTACGGGGCGTGGGTCGAGGGCAGTGTCGTTCGGGCCGACGCCGGGACGCCCGTCGAGCCCGGTGAGAGCTCGCTCGATGCTCGCCACGTGCTCCACGGCTACAGCCGCGAGGAGCTGAACGCGATGCTTCGACCCCTCGCCCAGAGCGGGCACGACCCCGTCTCGTCGATGGGAGACGACACGGCGATCGCGCCGCTCGCCGGGCGTGACCGGCCGCTGACGACGTACCTTCGGCAGCGGTTCGCGCAGGTGACGAATCCGGCGATCGACCATCTCCGGGAACGACTCGTGATGTCGGTGTCGACGTTCCTCGGCCCGCGCTCGCCGTCGCTCGTGGCCGCTGGCCCCCTGCCCCCGCTCACCGTCGTTCCCGGATTTCTCCTCTACCCGGACGCGGTCGAGGAGCTCCGACCGCGCATCCTCGAGGCGACCTTCACCGAGGAGGAGGGGCTACGCCCTGCCCTCGATCGGCTGGCCGTGCTCGCCGAGGCGGCGGTCGCCGCGGGCGCCACGATCCTGTGCCTGAGCGACGCGGATGCTGGCGAGGAGCGAGCGCCAGTGCCCGCACTGCTCGCCCTGTCGGCCGTGCACACCCGGCTCGTCGAGATGGGTCTCAGGATGCGCTGCTCGCTCGTCGTCGCGTCCGACGAGCCACGGGACACGCACGCGATCGCCTGTCTCCTCGGCTATGGCGCCGACGCGATCTGCCCGCGCCTCGCGCTCGAGACGGTCGCGCAGATGGCCGCCGACGACAGGGTCGGCGGCGACCGCCCTTCTCCGGGCGAAGCGCAACGGAGGCTCGTCGCCGGACTCGAGGAGGGCGTGCTCAAGGTCATGTCCAAGATGGGGATCTCGGACGTCTCGAGCTACAGAGGCGCCCGGCTCTTCGAGGCGGTCGGGCTCGACCGCACGCTGTGCGCCGAGCTTCTCGCGGGCACGCCGTCGGCGCTCGGGGGCGCCCGGCCCGAGCGGTTCGAGCGAGAGGCGCTCGCACGACTCGAAGCCTCGCGTGCTGCGCGGCCGCGGCTGGACAACCCCGGCTACTTCAAGTTCCGGAAGGGGGGAGAGCCCCACGCAACGGACGCGGATGTCGTCGACGCTCTGCAGGCCGCCGTCACCGGCGCCCACGCGCTCCGCACCGCAGTTCGCGACGGCCGCTCCGACCTCTACGACCGCTTCGCGGCGCTCGTCAACGAGCGCACGCCCCTGGAGCCGCGCGACCTCCTCGAGCTCGTGCCCGCCGGCCCACCCGTGCCGCTCGAGGAGGTCGAGCCGGCCGAGGAGATCGTCCGTCGCTTCTCTGGCGGGGCCATGTCACACGGCGCGCTCTCCGCCGAGGCGCACGAGACGATCGCGATCGCGTTCAACCGGCTCGGCGGGCGCTCGAACTCGGGCGAGGGCGGCGAGGACTCGCGGCGCTTCCGCGACGAGCGCAACTCCGCGATCAAGCAGGTCGCGTCGGGGCGGTTCGGCGTGACGGCCGAGTACGCGGCCTTCGCAGAGGAGCTCCAGATCAAGATCGCCCAGGGGTCGAAGCCCGGCGAAGGCGGCCAGATCCCCGCGCACAAGGTGAGCGAGGAGATCGCCCTGCTGCGGCGAGCGCAGCCCGGCGTCTCGCTCATCTCGCCGCCGCCGCACCACGACATCTACTCGATCGAGGATCTCGCGCAGCTCGTCTTCGACCTCCGGGAGGTGAACCCGACCGCCGACATCTCGGTGAAGCTCGTCGCCGAGGCAGGCGTCGGGATCGTCGCGGCCGGTGTCGCGAAGGCGCACGCCGACGTGATCCACGTGGGCGGCGCCGATGGCGGCACGGGCGCGAGCCCTCTCCCGTCGATCAAGCATGCGGGCGCGCCGTGGGAGGTCGGGCTCGCCGAGGCGCAGCAGGCGCTCGTGGCGAACCACCTGCGCGGTCGCGTTCGAGTTCGCGTGGACGGCGGCTTCAAGACCGGCCGAGACGTCGTGGTCGCGGCTCTCCTCGGCGCCGACGAGTACTCGTTCGGGACGGCACTGCTGCTTGCGGAGGGGTGTCTCATGGTGCGCTCGTGCCACCTCGACACGTGCCCGGTCGGGATCGCGACGCAACAGCCGGAGCTCCGCGCCAAGTTCGCGGCGACGCCCGAGATGGTGCAGGCGTATCTCCTCTTCGTCGCCGAGGAGGTGCGAAGGTTGCTTGCGTCGCTCGGCCTAAGGTCGCTCCGAGAGGCGGTTGGACGCGTCGAATGCCTGCGCCAGCGTCACACCGGCGATCCCGCGGCGGACACGCTCGACCTGTCGCCGCTCCTCGCCCGGGCGGCGGAGGGCGCGTCGCGCCACACCGCTCCGGCCCCGCGCGGCTCGGGAGACCGGCTCGGCGGGCTGATCCACGCGCAGGGCTCTGCGGCTCTCGAGGTTGCAGCGCTCGTGGAGCCGCGGCATCTCGTGACGAACGGCGATCGCGCGATCGGGGCCCGGCTCGGCGGGGCGGTCGCGAAGCTGCACGGCGCTGCGCCGCCTCCGGGCCGGATCCGCGCGCACTTCGAAGGATCGGCCGGGCAGAGCTTCGGTGCATTCCTGACGGCCGGGATCCAGCTGCACCTCGTGGGGGAGGCCAACGACTACGTGGGCAAGGCGATGAGCGGCGGCCGCATCGTGATCGCTCCCCCGCCTGACGACGCGGGCGACCCGTGCCTCGTCGGGAACACCGTGCTCTACGGAGCGACCGGCGGCAAGCTCTTCTGCGCCGGCTCCGCAGGCGAGCGCTTCGCCGTTCGCAACTCGGGGGCCGTCGCGGTCGTCGAAGGCGTGGGCGACCACGGCTGCGAGTACATGACGGCCGGCACGGTCGTCGTGCTCGGCGACGTCGGGCTGAATTTCGGCGCCGGCATGACCGGAGGAGATGCCTTCGTCCTCGATCCCTTCGGCCGCCTGAGCGAGCGTCTCAACCATGATCTCGTCGTCGCGCAGGAGCCGAGCGCGGTGTGGCTCGACGAGGTTCGCCTCCTCGTCGAGCGGCACTCGCGCTACACGGGATCGTCGCGAGCCACGGAGCTGCTCGCCGAGTGGGAGGCCCGCGCGAGCTCGTTCGTGCACGTCGCGCCGCGACTCCAAGCGGAAGAGCTCGAGCCCGCCGACGAGCTCATGACCGAGGGTGCGGCCTAGGGACGGTCTGCGTCGGCCGAAGCGAGGCAGGCTGCTCTCTACACTCAACCCCCGATGACCCTCGCAGACTCGACCTGGACGCCCTCCTCCTGGCGAGGACACACGGTTGCGCAGCAACCGGAGTGGCCCGATCGGGACGCGCTCGCGGCGGTGCGCGATCGCCTCCGGGGCCTGCCGCCCCTCGTGTTCGCGGGCGAGGCGCGGGCCCTCCTCGCGGCGCTCGGCGAGGTGTGCGAAGGACGCGCCTTCCTCCTGCAGGCGGGTGACTGCGTCGAGTCGTTCCACGACGTCTCGGCCCCGGCGATCCGCGAGCGGCTGAAGGTGCTGCTGCAGATGTCGGCGGTGCTGACGTATGCGGCCACGCTCCCTGTCGTCAGGGTCGGGCGCATCGCAGGCCAGTTCGCAAAGCCCCGCTCCTCGCCGACCGAGGTCGTGAACGGCGTCGAGCTTCCTTCCTTCCGCGGGCACATCGTCCACTCGGACGAGGCCACGCCCGAAGCGCGCGTCCCCGATCCGGAGCGGCTCGTCCAGGGCTACTACCAGTCGGTTTCCACGCTGAACCTCCTGCGCGCGTTCACCAAGGGAGGCTTCGCCGACCTCACGCACGTCCACAACTGGAACCGCGAGTTCGTCGCGTCGTCGCCGTCGGGCCAGCGCTACGAGGCGCTGGCGGACGAGATCGAGCGCGCGCTCCGGTTCATGCAGGCGATCGGGTTCGACCTCTCGAGCGAGCGGACGATCCACGAGGTGGACGTGTGGACGAGCCACGAGGGGCTGCTCCTCGACTACGAGGAGCCGCTCACGCGCACCGACTCGCTCACGGGACTTCCGTACGACTGCTCGGCGCACATGCTCTGGATCGGCGACCGGACGCGCGATCCCGAAGGAGCCCACGTCGAGTTCTTCTCGGGCGTCCACAACCCGATCGGCGTCAAGGTCGGGCCGACCGCGACGCCGGACGACGTCGCGAAGCTCGCTGAAGTCCTGAACCCCGATCGCGTTCCGGGCCGGCTGTCCTTCATCGTCCGGATGGGGGCCGAGCGCGTGCGCGACGCGCTCCCGCCGCTGCTCGAGGCCGTCCGGAAGACGGAGGTCCCGATCGCCTGGGTGTGCGACCCGATGCACGCCAACCTCGTTCGCACCCCGTCGGGAACGAAGACGCGGCATTTCGAAGCGATCATGGCCGAGCTCGAGGGGTTCTTCGTCGCTCACAGGTCCGTCGGTACGTGGCCGGGAGGCATCCACATCGAGTTCACCGGCGAGGACGTGACGGAGTGCATCGGCGGTTCGGAGGACGTGCGCGAGGAGCAGCTCGACCACCGCTACGAGACGCTCTGCGACCCGCGCCTGAACGGCCGCCAGTCGCTCGATCTCGCCTTCCGCGTCGCCGAGCTCATGCGCGCGGCGTGACCTCTTGCGCATGCGGCTAGCGGTCGTCGGTACCGGGCTGATCGGGGCCTCTGCAGCTCTCGCCGCGCGACGTGCGGACGCGGTCGAGTCCGTCGTCGGCTGGGACGAGGACCCAGACGTCCTCGACCTCGCGGTCGAGCGTGGTGCCGTCGAGCGCGCCGCGTCGATCGCCGATGCGCTCGCGGCGGCAGAGCTCGCCCTCGTCGCCGTCCCGGTGGCCGACCTGCCTGGTGTCGTCCGAGCGGTGCTCGCGGCAGCGCCCTCCGCGTGCACGGTGACGGACGTCGGCTCGACGAAGGGCTCCGTCTGCGGTGCGGTCGGTGACGACCCGCGCTTCGTGGGCGGCCATCCCATCTGCGGCGCGGAGGCTCGCGGGCCTGGGAGTGCGAGCGCGGATCTCTTCGAGGAAGCGACCTGGTTTCTCACTCCCCTGGCCGCGACGGAGCCCTCGAGCTACCGCGCCGCCCACGCGTTCGCGGTCGCGCTCGGTGCGCGTCCCGTCGCGATCGACCCCGCGGCACACGACCGGCTCGTCGCAGTCACGAGCCATCTTCCACACGCCCTTGCAAACGTGCTCCTCAACCAGGCCGGCTCGGCGCGCGTGGAAGGTCATGATCCGCTGAGCGCGGCGGGGGGCTCGCTGCGCGACATGACGCGGATCGCGGGTGCGAACCCGAGGATCTGGGTCGACATCTTTCTCGAGAACCGCGACGAGCTGCAGGCGGCGCTCGGCGAGCACCGAAGGCGCGTCGAGCAGCTCGAGTCGGCGCTCGCGACGGGCGACGCCGGCTTCCTCGCCCGCTGGATCGGGGAGGCGAGCGGCAACCGCCGGCGCATGCTCGACACGGCATACGAGGACGCCGGCGCGCTCCACCGGCTGCGTGTTCACGTTCCGGACCGCCCGGGTGTCCTCGCAGGCATCTTCCAGGCACTCGGCGCCGAGCGGATCAACGTTTCGGACTTCGAGCTCGAGCACCTCTCGCCCGAACGCGGGGGGACTCTGACCGTGCTCGTGACGGGCGAGGCCGACGCGGCCGAGGCAGCGAGCCTCCTCGAGCGTCAGGGTTACGGCGTCGTCGTCGCCCCGGTCCTCGACGTGTAGTCCCGACCGGGCCACCCTTTTCGGGCGATACCGGCCGGCGGAGGGCAGACCTAGTGTCCGACGGTGACCGGGCCGCCGCGGATCGTCGGAGTCGCGTTGCTCGCCGTCGCCGCACTCGTTGCCGCGGCTCTCGCGCAGGGCAAGCCCGTCCCCGGCGCGCCGTCGTGTCCCATGACTCCCGCCGACTCGTTCTGGCACGCAGACGTCTCCGGGCTTCCCGTGCACCCGCAGTCCGCCGCGTGGATCTCGAGCATCGGCACGAGCGCCGGGCTCAAGGCCGACTTCGGCTCGGGCACCTGGAACGGTGGCCCGATCGGGATCCCCTACACGACGGTGCCGGGCACGCAACCGCGTGTGCCGGTGTCGTTCGACTATGCAGACGAGAGCGATCCCGGTCCGTATCCGATCCCGGCCGACGCGCCGATCGAAGGAGGCTCCGGCTCGAGCGGCGACCGCCACGTGCTGGTCGTCGACCGCGACGCCTGCCGGCTGTGGGAGCTGTACAGCGCATACCCGCAGAACGGCGGAGCTTCGTGGACCGCGGGCTCGGGCGCGACGTGGGATCTCAACTCGAACACCATGCGGCCGCTCGGCTGGACGTCCGGGGACGCCGCGGGCTTGCCGATCCTGCCCGGCCTCGTCCGCTACGACGAGGTCGCTTCGGGCGAGATCGACCACGTCATCCGCTTCACCGCGCCGCGGACGTACAACGACGTCTGGCCGGCCAGCCACAAGGCCTCGACCGGAGGCACGTCGGATCCGCCGATGGGCGCCTGGTTCCGCCTCAAGGCGAGCTTCGACCTGAGCGGCTTCTCCGCCCAGAACCAGGTCATCCTCCGCGCGCTCAAGAAGCACGGGATGGTGCTCGCGGACAACGGGTCGTCGTGGTTCATGAGCGGCGCCCCCGATCCTGCCTGGAACAACACGGACCTGAACGCGCTTCGCTCGGTGCCCGGCTCGGCATTCGAGGCGGTGGACGTGTCCAGCCTCAAACTCTCGAACACCTCGTATGCCGTGGCCGGGTCGGCGCCTCCGCCTCCGCTGCCACCACCACCGCCGCCTCCCATCGAGCTCATCACCAATCCCGGGTTCGAGTCGAGCCTCTCCGGATGGACGAAGAGCGACAAGCGCACGACGCTCGCGCGGACGTGCACCGTCGCACACGGCGGATCGTGCTCGGCCCAGCTCGGGCGGTCGCGGACGGGGGACGCAGTGCTCGACGACTCGCCGAACACCGTCGGGTCGACCGCGGCGGGCGCCACGTACGCCGCATCGGCGTGGGTGCGCGCTGCCGCCGGCAGGACGACGAGGTTGCGGGTACGCGAGTACCGCGGCGGGACGCTCGTCCGCACGAGCTCGGTCACGCTCACAGCGGACGGCACGTGGCGGCAGCTCGTGCTGACAACGGCAGCGGCAGCGGGCGGAACGTCGCTCTCGCTCGACGTCCTCGTCTCGCTCGTCAAGGGCTCGGCAGCCAACGTCGACGACGTCTCCCTGAAGCAGAACTAGAGGCTCGATTCGAAATTCACGCAGGCCGGATGGCGGCCACGACACGGCGCCGGAACGCCACCGCCGCGCCTCGCACAGGCTTCAAGCCTGCACGAGGCGTATCGGCGTCGGCCGGCTTGCCCGTCCCCGACGTCGCGCCAATTTCGCATCAAGCCTCTAGTGGAGCCAGACGCCGCTCGCGGCGCCCTAGCGGGGCAGGTTGAGTCCGAGCCTGCGAGGTAGCGACGTGACGAACCGCGTCGGCGCACCGGGTTCGCGACCTTCGTCCTCGGCGGCGTCCTTCGCCACGAGCGCTCGCCGGATGAGCGCTCCGCCCGCGTAGCGGAACGGCTCGGGCGGGAAGAGCTTGCGTGGCGGGTCCACGATGGCGAGACGCGTCCTCTCGTCCCGGCGGTCGAGCGCCAGCCGCGCGAGGATCTCGCCGCCGAGGTACGACGGCCCGACGCCGTTCCCGGTGAAGCCGAAGCCGTGGTGCACATGCCCGCGGCTTCCGAAGATAGGTAGGTGCGTGGGGGAGACGTCGATCGGCCCGCCCCACGCGTGCGTGACCTCGCGTCCGCGCGTCTGCGGGAAGAAGCGAGTCAGGCTCTCTCGTGTCGCGGCGACAACGCGAGGATCCAGCTCGAGCCGCTCGCTCCGCCGCCCGCCGACTCCCATCGTCCCACCGCCCCACCCGAACACGATTCGGCCGTCCCGGGTCGTGCGCATGTAGTGGACGAGCGTCCGGCTGTCGACGATCGCCTCGCCGCCCGTCCAACCGAGCTCGTCGAGAACGTCCGGGATCGGCTCCGTGAGGACGATGTGGCTCGACGCGACGGCGAGCGAGAGCCGGTACCCCGGAAAGCCTCCCGTGGCGCTGTTCACCGCCAGCACGGCTGCGCCTGCGTGCACACGGCCCCGCCGCGTCTCGACGCTGCCGCTCCGGTCGAGGCCGGTGACCTCGGTGCGCTCGTGAATCCGGACGCCGCGCTCGAGGAGCCGTGCCCGGAGCCCGAGCGCGAGCCGGGCGGGGTGGACCGTCGCGTTCAGTCCGTAGAGCGCGCCGCCGAGGAACAGCGGCGACGCGCAGCGCGCCCGGACCTCCTCGGCCGAGACGGACACGACCTCGTCGGGAGCTCCGAGCGCGGTCGCGGCCCTGACGGTCGCATCCCAGGATCCGAGCTGCGACTCGGTTGTCGCCACGCGCAGCATGGGCGCTTCCCGAAACCAGGCGTCGACGCCGTGCGTCTCGCACCAGGCGCCGATCCCACGCACGGCCTCCTCGGACGCGCGACACACGGCGAGCGCCGAGGCGTCGTCCGCACGGGCGCGCAGCGTGGCCGCGTCGCCCCACAGCGTCTCGCAGAACCCGCCGTTCCGGCCGCTCGGGCCGTGCCCACACACCGCCGCCTCGAGCACGACGACGTCGAGCTCGGGCTCGAGCTCCTTGAGCTGCCAGGCCGTCCAGAGACCGAGGTAGCCGCCCCCCATGACGACGACGTCCGCACGCGCATCCCCGTCGAGCGGCGCGGTCGGTGTGACCTCGCCCGCCTCCTCGAGCCACCACCCCGTACGGGTATGGCGCATCAGGCCGGAGTCGGGCCGCGCCGTGCGAGCTTCACGCTGCAGGCGATGACGACCGCCACGGCGACCGGGACGAGCAGCGTCCAGAAGAGCGGCAGACCGCCGATCACGGCACCGATCGAGATGAGCGCGGCGGAGGCGACGCCGGTGGGGAGCAGGAGCTGTCCGGCTGCGAGGAGAGCCGCTCCCGCGAGGAGGAGCAGCGTCCAGAGCAGGATGTCGCGCGTCGATTCGAAATCGGCGAGCACGAGCCCTGCGACCGCGGCGATCGCGTAGAGCGCGCTCAACGCGAGGACGAGAAAGCGCGTGGCCGATGCGAGCCCGTCGCCGGTCATCGGCGTCGAAGCCTAGACGTGGAGCGTCAGGGGTGGGAGGGCCGAAGCGGTTGACGCGCCCGCGCGCCGCTGCAAGGGTTCGCGCCGTCAGGCCGAGGAAAAGGGGAGGGGATGAGGAGAACCGTCGTACTCGCGTGCGTTGCCGCTGTGACTCTCGTGTTCGTCGTCACGGGTAACGCGATCACCTTCGGAGAGAACGACAGCGGTCGGCACCCGTTCGTGGGCTCGCTCGTCGGGGACTTTCACGGAAACACCTTCCAGCTCTGCACGGGAACGCTCATGTCTCCGACGGTGTTCCTGACCGCGGGCCATTGCTTCGCGGAGACGATCCCGCTCGGGATCACCAACTTCGGCGTCACCTTCGACGAGGTCATCGATGCCGACGGCGACGGGAAGGTGGACGCAGGCGTCGCGATCCATCACGGCGTCCCCCACGTCCACCCCGACTGGGGATTTCCATCGCTCGGTGGCAGCAACGCCGACCCACACGACGTGGCTGTGCTCGTCCTGGATCAGCCGGGGGTCACGATGTCGCAGTACGGCCAGCTGCCGACGCAGGGTCTCCTCGACGGCGTCGACAAGCGGACGGCACGGTTCACGACCGTCGGCTACGGGACGGTGCGAGACGACAAGACGAAAGGACCGGCGTCACTCGGGCTCGGGACACGCCGGAAGGTCGCGACGCAGGACATGCTCTCGTTGCGGAGTGCGTGGGTGCTCTTCTCGATGAATCCGTCGACCGGGAACGGCGGCACCTGCTACGGGGACTCGGGCGGCCCGCACTTCCTGGGAGCGGGCTCGACTGAAACGCGAATCGTGGCCGCGCTCACGGTGACCGGGGACGTGAACTGCCGCGCGACCGACCAGGACTATCGTCTGGACACGCCACGGGCGAGATCGTTCCTGGGCGGCTATCTCGCTCTTCCCTAGGTCGACACATGCGGTGGGCGGCCTTCGAGCCGCCCACCAGCGTCGCGCGTGAGCCGGCTCAGCAAGAGGGGTGGCGGACGGGATTCGAACCCGCGACCACCGGGACCACAACCCGGGGCTCTACCAACTGAGCTACCGCCACCGCGCCGGAAACAGGATAGCGCCGAGAATCACAGAGCCTTTCGGGGTCGGCGATCGCGACGCGCACATCGCCGGAGGCCGATTCATTCGGCCGCGGGCTCGCGGTCGCTGAGTCGTCGCGAGCCGAAAGGAGGGGGCTCGTGGGGGAACTACGGGTTCCCCCACGAGAGAACCCGGGGCTCTACCAACTGAGCTACCGCCACCGCGCCGGCCACAGGAGACCGCCGGCCATCCGTCCCTCAGTCGGCGAGGACTGCCTGCGTCTGCATCGTCCGGGCGACGCGGCGGCCGGTCCCGTCGTGGATGTCCGTCTCGATCACGATCGTGGTCTTGCCGATGTGAAGCGGCCGTGCCCGGGCGAGAACGGTGCCGTCGCGGACCGCGCCGAGGAAGTTCGTCTTCGACTCGATCGTGGCCGTGGTCGCGCCCGCGGGCAGGTTCAGGAAGGCGCAGACGCCGCCCGCGGAGTCGGCAAGCGCCATCAGCACTCCACCGTGGAGGATTCCTGCTGCGGTGCAGAGCTCGGGCGCCCACTCGAGCGTCGCGTCGACCTCCTCCGGCCCGCCGAACATGCGGATGCCGAGCGTCGCGCCCAGCGGCATCTGCGCGTTCACGACCTCGGTGATCTCCGGCTTGTCGACCGTCACTTTCGCTCCCGATCGTTGACGTAATCGCTCGCGGACCCTACGCTTCCCCCGGTTCCCGTCGTCGAGCGAAAGGAGAGATGACCATGAAAGTCGCCCGCTTCATCTCACTTCGGCTCGACGTCGGCTTCGAGTAGCCGCGCAAATCGAGACCCGCTACCGCGGATCTCGCCCGCGCGAAGATCCCTGAAGGCGCCCGCTTCGCGGTCGCGTGTGATCGGAGCTCGAAGGCGGCACGAGCCGCGGCCCGGTTCACCATCCGAGTGAAGGAGCTTTCCGTTGTCCGATGGAACCCTGGCCGCTCTCGGCTGGACCGACGAGCTCGAGGCGGCCTTCACAACCTATGGCGAGCGCGGCTTTCGCCCCGCTCGCGTCGTCGCGGAGCACCGCGGCGGCTACTACGTCCGCTCGGAGCTCGGCGATCGGCTCGCCCATGCCCGCGGTCGCATGCGCGACGACGAGATCTGGGGCGGGATGCCGGCGGTCGGCGACTGGGTGGCCGTGTGCGACGCGGTCGGCGACCGCTTCGCGATCGAGGCGCTGCTCCCGCGTCGAACGAAGGTCTCGCGAAAGACCCCGTGGTTGAAGGCGGAGGAGCACATCCTCGTCGCCAACGTCGACACGGTCGTCCTCGTGGCGGGTCTCGACACCGACTTCAACCCGCGCCGCCTCGAGCGGTACCTCACGGCCGCCTGGGACAGCGGCGCCGATCCCGTGATCGTCCTCACCAAGCTCGACGTGTGTGACGACCCCGAGAAGCTCGTCGAGGCCGAAACGGTCGCGGTCGGAGTTCCCGTCCTCGCCGTCAGCAACGTGACGGGGGAGGGTCTCGACGAGGTCCGTGCGCTGCTCAGGCCGGCGAGGACGTTCGTCCTCCTCGGCTCCTCCGGAACGGGGAAGTCGACGCTCGTCAACCGGCTCGCGGGGCGTCAGGTCATGGAGACCGGCGGCCTGCGGAACGACGGCCGCGGCCGCCACACGACGCGGCACCGGCAGCTCCTCGTCCTTCCCGGAGGAGCGATCCTCGTCGACACGCCGGGCCTCCGCGAGCTGCAGGTGTGGGAGGGCGACCTCGACAGCGCGTTCGCGGACATCGCCGAGCTTGCGACGCAGTGTCGGTTCAACGACTGCGCCCACACGAGCGAGCCGGACTGCGCGGTTCGCGAGGCGCTCGAGACCGGGCGTGCTCGACGGGGACCGCTGGCGGAACTACCTGAAGCTGCAGCGCGAGCTGCGGGCGATCGAGGCGCGCAGCTCCCGTCGGATCCAGCGGGAGCTCAAGAGCCGCTGGCGCGCCAGGGCGCGCGAGACGCGGCGGGCGAGGAGGTACGGCGGCAAGCCCTGACGACCATCAGCCCAGCTCCCGCAGCACGCGCGCCGGAGATCCGACCGCCAGGACGCCGGCCGGCAGGTCGCGCGTGACCACGGACCCGGCGCCGACGACCGTGTCGGTGCCGATCGTCACGCCGGGACACACGATGACACCGCCGCCGAGCCAGGCGTTGTCGCCGATCTCGATCGGCTGCGCGGACTCCCACTTCGCCCGCCGAGGCTCGGGCTCGAGCGGGTGCGTGGCGGTGAGGAGCTGCACGTAGGGACCGATCTGGACGTCCTCGCCGATCGTGACCATCGCGACGTCGAGCGCCACGAGGCCGAAGTTGACGAAGGTCCGCGCACCGACGTGCAGCCGGTGCCCGTAGTCGCAATAGAGAGGCGGCCTGATCTCGGCGCCGTCACCCAGTGACCCGAGTAGCTCCGTGAGGATCCGTCGCCGCGCATCGGGGTCGTCTGGCGACGAGTCGTTGAACGCTTTCGTGAGCGTGGCAGCGCGACGCAGCTCCTCTTGCAGAAGCGGATCGTCCGCGACGTAGAGGTCGCCTGCCTCCATGCGCTCCTTCTGCGTGCGGCTGTCGTCCACGCGAGACACCGTCGCACGATAGAGGGCGCGGGCACGCAGACCGGCTCATCTCCTTCGTCCCGCACGAGCACGAGCCTGTCGTTACCGCAAGAGCTCCTCGAGCTGCGCTTCCGTGTTGCTCGCATGCAGCTCGGCGAATTCGTCGGCTGCCGGTCGTGGCAGCGGGATGGCGATTGCCGCTCCGCGTGCCCGTACGACGTCGCCCCTGGCGGACGTGACTGCATCTCGGAGTGCACGCAAGTACGCGAGGTCGGCTTCCGCAATGGTCAACGCCTCCGTAGCGGTGAGCGCCGGGCCGTGGCCCGGCACGACATGCGCGGGTGGGTCGCTTTGCAGGAGGTCGATGAGGCTCGCGAGCGTCGTCCGGTATTCGGAGGTCGTCGACACGAACGGGAACTCGATCGCCGACAGGTGGTCGCCGACGGCGAGCACGTCGAGCTCACGGATGCGATACGCGGTGCCGTCGGCGGTGTGGCCACGGAGCGCGAGCGTCTCGACGACGAAGGGGCCGACCTGATGTGCGATCCCCACTTCCAGCGCACGATCCACGCGCGGCTCGCCTTCGATCGTCACCCCGTACGCACGAGCGCGCTCGCGGATCACCGCGAACGGCTCGCCGCTGGCCACGATCTCCGCTGTCGCGGCACCCATTGTCGCGACAGCGCCGGGAAACGCCCCGATTCCACAGACGTGATCCCAGTCCGCGTGCGTTACGAGAACGTGGGTGACGCGAGCACCGAGTGCGGTCGCACGGCCGGAGATCCGCGCGACCTCCTCGGCGGAGATGCACGGATCGATGACCACCGCCTCGCCCTTGGCGACGAGGAGCAGCGAGCTCGTCTGCCAGAGCACGCTCTCGAAGCGCTCGAAATGCAAGGGGGGCCAGCATATCCCCGCCCACGAGGCGCTCGGATCCCCGCCCTCCGAGGCAAGGCGACGACGTCAGCAACTCATGGCAACGAGCCTGAGATCGCGGCGAAGCTACCGATCGAGGAGCGCGAAGGCGCATGTCCCCCGCAAACCCGCATGAATCACGATGGCCCCGGGAGGAGTCGAACCTCCGCCCGCAGATTCGAAGTCTGCCGCTCTATCCACTGAGCTACGGGGCCTCGCGGCGCAGTATGCCCGCGCGGGCTACGCCGCTCGCTCGGCCTCGTGCTCGTCGCGGACGTGCGCGGCGAGCACGCGCATGACGGTCGGGTCGTACTCCGTGCCCGCGAGGCGCAGCAGCTCGCCCAGCGCGTCTTCCTCCGTGAGCGCGGGCCGGTACGGACGCTCGGAGATCATCGCGACGAATGCGCTGCAGGCGCGGATGATCCGCGCCGCGAGCGGTGCCTCCTCTCCTGCGAGCCCGTCCGGGTAGCCGCTCCCGTCCCAGTTCTCGTGACTCGAGCGCACGATGCCGGCGACGCTGCGCAGGGCGGGTGAGGCGCGAAGGATCCGCTCGCCGACGATCGTGTGCTGGCGGACGAACTCCCACTCGCGCTCGTCGAGCGGGCCGGGCTTGTGCAGGATCTCGTCCGGCACGGCGAGCTTGCCGAGGTCGTGCAGCTGGGCCGCCCGCTCGAGCTCGTCGAGCTCGTCGCGGCGGAGCCCCAGCATCCGGCCGACCACGGCGGCGAGCGCACCGACGTCGGCGCGCTGCGCTTCGAGCTCCGGCTCTCGGATCGAGAGCGCGGCGAGGAGCGCCGCCATGGTGCGCTCGCTCTCTCCGCGCCGCGAGTACTTCTGTGCGTAGAGACGCTCGTCGGCCGTCTGCAGCGCATGGCTTGCGTCGGTCGCCTCGTCCGGGAGGAGGACCGCGCCGAACGAGCTTCCGATCTCGAACCCTTCGCCTCGCTCGCACAGCGCCTCGCACGCCCGGTCGATGAGCGGCTCGGCATCGCCTTCGCCGACCGTCGCCACGAGGCAGAACTCGTCACCGCCCAGGCGATAGACGGTTCCACCGTCACCTGGAACCGTGGCGAGCTTCGTGCCGAGGCGGGCCAGAAGCGCATCGCCCGCGGGGTGTCCGAACGTGTCGTTGTAGCCCTTGAAGCCGTCGAGGTCGAACAGCATCAGGAGCGTCGGAGGCACGTTTTCGCCGGTCAACCGCCGCTCGAGGTCCGCGAGGAGCTGTCGCCGATTCGCGAGGCCCGTCAGTGCGTCGGTCGTCGCCTCCTCGCGTGTCAGCTCGAACAGGCGCCGGTTCTCACGGAACGTGACGGCGAGGCGCGCGATGACGAGCCCGAGCGTCGCGGCTGCGAGCACGATCGCCAGCACGTTGAAGCGCACGAAGTGGTCGTAGACGAGGATGCCGGTTGCGATCAACCGCACAGACGGCCGGGACGGCGAGAAGCGGCCGGCCCTCGACCTCGAGTCCCTCGCGCGTGCGGTCTGGGAGCCAAGCCGACGAGGCAACGAGCAGCATGGCGGTCGGCCAGAGGATGTCGACCCAGGTGCCCTCCACGTACGTGCCGTTCGAGGACTGGAAGAGGTAGATCGCATCCGCCGCGGTGGTCGCGAGGATGCCGAGCCCGAGCACGAGCCAGCGCTGCCCGGGCCGCCACCCGGTCAGGGCGAAGACCCCGAACACTGCGGAGAGTAGAAGGACGTCGCCGAGCGGGTAGGCGAGGTTCGTGACGACGGTCGAGGTCGAGCCGTCGGTGTTCTCCAGCACGAGGTCGACGAGCACTGCGGCGCCGACGGCGGCCGCAGCCAGCGCAGCCGTCGCCCCGTCGAGCCAGAGCATGTCGCCGATCGAGCGGACGCGCGAGCGCAGAAGGAGGACGACGCCGACGTAGAGGAGGACGTAGAAGGCGATGTACCCGGCGTCCGCCATGGACGGGTACGAGTCGGGCTTGAAGATCGCGTACCAGAGCTCGCCGAACGTCCAGCAGCCGAGCGCCGCGGTGATGACCGTCCACGCCGCGCGCTCGCGCCGCACGAGGTACGCGTGCGAGCCGACGATCACGCACGCGAAGACCATCAGCCCGTCGTAGACCCAGACGTTGAAGAACCTCTCGAGCCCGCCGTCGGGCGGCGCGAGCACGGTCACGAGCGCGAACGCGCCGAGGCCCGCGGCGGCTGCGACGCGGGTGACGTGAACCCACCGGGAATGGGGCATCTCGAGACGAGAATCGGCTTCTCGGGACGCGTGCTTGAGTCGAGGGCTCTCAAGGCCGTGAAGCCTGGCCTCCACGCCGAGAGGTCCGTCGCGTAAGCGATCCGGACTTTTCGGCGCCGGGTCCGTCCGGTGGTGGTCCTACCCTCGCGCCATGGCACTCGGGATCGTGGTGTTCGGAGCCGCGTTCCTCGTCGGGCTCGCGCTCGGCACGTACACGCGACGGCCCCTGTCCACGGCGTTCCTCGTGCTCGGGAGCTTCACCGCGCTGCTCGTGCTGACAGCTACGGGCGAGCTCCTCGACGCGGCCGCCGTCCTCGTCGTGGTCGCGCTCGTCGGGCTGGTCGCGGAGAGCATGCGCGAGACGGTCTCTCGTCTCGTCGACGGCTACTAGGGCGCGCCGAGAACACGATCACCGTCGCGAGCCTGCCGGGACGCGAGAGTTCGGCTGCGACATGGACTCGACTGCACCGGTCAGACGGGCGGGCAGCGTTGGCACGACACGACCGTAGGACGTCGGTCGTCTCCCTCGCGTAGTCCCTCTGCGGATCGAGGAGCGCGAACGCGAGGCGCGTGCCCAGCTAGCGACACCCGAGCGCTGTCACGCGACGTCTCCGTAGGCGTCGTGATAGTTCCACCACTGGTAGGGCGCCGTCTGCGGATAGCCCGCCGGCGAGTCCTCCCACTCCTCTTGGCGCCCGAGCGCGGTGATATCGAGGTAACTCCAGGTGCTCCCCATGGCCTCGTCGCCACGGTTGTTCACGAAGTAGGTACGGAAGATCCGGTCGCCGTCCCGTAGGAAGGCATTGGTGCCGTGCCACTCGTCGACCCCGAAGTCGGCGTCGAACTCGTCGGTGAGTGTGTACCAGGGAATGGCTTCCCATCCCATCCGCTGCTTCAGGCCGCGGATCTCTTCCTGGGGCGCTCGTGAGACGAACGCGAGTGTGGTGTCGCGGGCGTTCAGGTGCCCAGGGTGCGCTACTTGGTCGGCGACCATCGAACAGCCCACACACGCTCGCTCCGGGTACGAGCCACCTGCGGCATAGGTGGTGACGTCCGCCGCATAGAAGGCGCGGTAGACGATCAGCTGGCGACGGCCCTCGAACAGGTCGGCGAGGCTCGCCGTCCCCGTCGGGCCCTCGAACCGATAGTTCTTCTCGACAGCCATCCAGGGCATTCGCCGCCGCTCGGCGGCGAGCGCGTCGCGGGCGCGGGTGAGCTCCTTCTCCTGCACCAAGAGCTTCTCGCGGGCGGCTTCCCACTCCTGCGGCGAGACGATCTGCGGCGTGTTCATCAGGCTCTCCCTTCTGGGGCTTCTCGACGATCGACAACGTGACATAGACCGGGCATGCTGGCGAAAGTCATCGCCGACGGGCGACGACCTCGTCGAGACCCGGCCGGTCTCGCGTCGCCGCGAGCACTGCCGGGAAGACGTGGCGGGTGGCCTGATCGAGCGGAGCGGCTCTGCCGAACGTGCTAGAAGCGGAGCCAGCTCGGAAGCTGCGCCACCTGGAGCTGGACGTCGGCCGCCAGGACTCCGAGGGCGCAGAGTGCGCTCGCCCCGGACGCGTAGGTGAATCGGCGTCGGAGCCTTCTCGCGCGTGCAGACGACGCGTCGCTCTCGGTGAGTCGCTCTCGGATCCGCCGTAGAGCGGCGTCTGTTTGCCTGACCGTCCTGTCTTCCGGTTCGGGCGCCGGAAGCGCTGGATAGTGAGAGCTCGTCTCCTGACTCGTCACAGGCGCCTGCTCGATCACCCCCACGACGCAGTCGTAGCCGTCGAGGGGCTCCGCGTCTGCTGGCGCTGAGTCTCGCGGCTCAGCCGTGAGATTGCGTTCGACGAGCACGTCCTCCTCGATCGCCGCTTGAGTCTTCTGAGCGTTTGCTCGAGGAGACAGCCAGGAGTCGACGACCGGACAGAGGGTCAGCCGTAGTTCCGCCGCGAGATCCGCGTCGACGAGTGCGAGTTCGGGACTCGCGAGTGGGGCTTGGCCAATGAGAATTGGCGCCGCAGCCATGGGTATGGGATCGGCTTCGCGAGGAAGGCTCGTGATCGTCTCGTGGGATGATCTGGAAGCTGGTCGCATGGAGGTTTCGGACATCGAGGCCAATAGTGGGCGACGACTGCCGCCAGGCATCGCCGCCCACTACCGGGGCCTTCCCCCGTCACCGAGTAGATGCGCGGCGAGGGCGATACTTGCGCGAGTGGATGCACTCTCCTCGGACAACCCGCGGAGAAAAGGTCGATTTCCGATCGACCAATGCGGGCGGAGGGACTCGAACCCTCAAGCTCTTTCGAGCACCGGCACCTAAAGCCGGCGTGTCTGCCGTTCCACCACGCCCGCGCGTAACAGTCTAGGAACCGCGCTCGAAGCGATCGATCCGGAAGAGGCCGATGTCGTGGCGCGTCGAGCCGTCGATCGCGAGGTCGGCCAGGATCTCGCCCACGACCGAGCAGAACTTGAAGCCATGCCCCGAGAACCCGGCCCCGACGACGACCCTGTCGAACTCGGGGTGCCTGCCGAGCAGGAAGTGCTCGTCCGGCGAGAGCTCGAAGAGGCACGTCTTGAGGGCGACGGTCGGCCCGGCCCCCTCCGGAAGGTAGCTTCTCGCGAGCTCGCGAAGTCTCAGCTCGTCGTCGACGGTGGGCTCGCGTGAGATCCCGTCCGGATCTCCGCTCTCGCCCTGGCGTTCGTAGCGTCCCAGTTTCACGCCCGGGATCCCGTAGGTCGGAAACCCGTAGAAGTGGTCGCCGTCGAGGATGAGGTTGAAGACGGGCATCCGACGGGGCGTGAAGAGCTCGGGCCGCGTCGGCTGGAACCAGGCCAGGACTTGCCGAACGGGCTTGACCGAGCCGGCGGTGAGTCTCGCGACGCCGTCCGACCAGGCGCCGGCAGTGAGCACGAGCTGGTCGGCCTCGACCGCTCCGCGATCCGTTCGGACCCGAACGCCGGCCTCGTGCTGTTCCCAGTCGAGCACGCGCTCGCGCGCTCGAAAGGTCGCTCCATGGCCGAGCGCGCCCTCGACGTGCGCGACGATGCATCGCTCCGGGACGACGAACCCGCCGTCCGCCTGGTACACGACGTCGACATCGTCGGGGAGTCGAAAGGCGGGGAAGCGCTTGCCGACCTCGGCTCCGCTCAGCACCTCGTGGCCGATGCCGTGCTCGGCGCAGGAGCGGAGCACGCCGTCGAGGATCGGCCCGCCTCCCTCGATGATCCCGGTCGTATGCAGGAGCTGCTCGCCGGCATCCGACTCGAGCTCGCGCCAGAGCTCGTAGGCACGACGTAGCAGCGGAACGTAGTCGGGGTGCTCGAAGTATGCGAGCCGGATGATCCGGGTCAGCCCGTGCGAGGAGCCGTGCTCGTGCAGGAGGTCGAAGCGCTCGAGGCCGAGGACATTCGCCCCGCGGCGGGCGAGGTGATGGAGAGCAGCGCTCCCCATCCCGCCGACACCGACCACGACGACGTCGTACCGCTCCACGGGCCTGACCCTAGCCGCGGCTGGTTGAATGGCCGCGTGCCCACCGCAGTCGAGAACCTCGGCGAGAACCGCGTCCGGCTCACCGTCGACGTGTCCCCGGACCAGGTCCGCCATGCCGTCGACCATGCGATGTCGGACCTCTCGGAGAGCGTCAAGATTCCGGGTTTCCGGAAGGGAAGGATCCCGAAGCCGGTTCTCGTCTCACGGCTCGGCAAGGAGCGCATCTACTCCGAGGCGGTCGACAGTCATATCGGCGGCTGGTTCTGGAGCGCCGCATCGCGGAATCGCGTGCGCCCCGTCTCCGATCCGCAGTACGAGTTCGAGCTCCCCGACACCGCAGACGCGGGTTGGAGCTTCATCGCGACCGTAGACGTGCAGCCGCTGCCGGAGCTCGTCGACTGGACGACCCTCGAGGTGCCTCGAGCCGAGGTCGAGGTTCCCCAGGAGTCAGTCGACGCGGAGATCGAGGCGCTGCGCGAGTCGGTGGCCGAGCTCGCTCCGGCCGAATACCGTCCGGCGCGCCCGGGCGACACGCTCGTGATCGATCTCGTCGACGCGGACGGTGAGGCACAGCCCGACACCGTGGTCGAGCTCGGCGGCGGAAGGCTCACGCCCGAGATCGAGGCGGCGCTCATCGGTGCCTCGGCGGGGGAGACGAAGCAGATCGAGCTGCCGCTCGCGGAGGGCTCGAGCTCCACCGTCGAGATCACCGTCCGGGAAGTGCAGGAGAAGGTCCTGCCGGAGCTCGACGACGAGCTCGCGCGCTCGTCCAGCGAGTTCGACTCGCTCGCCGAGCTGCGCGGGAGCATCGAGGCGACGCTCCGTGAGCAGCTCGACGCGGAGATCGACGCTGCCTTCCGCATCTCGGCCGTCGACGAGCTCGTGCGCGGGTCGGCGGTGCAGCCGGCGCTGCCGCTCGTTCGTACGCGCGCTGCCGATCTCCTGACCGGCTTCGTGCGCTCGCTCGAGCGGCGCGGCATCTCGCTCGAGACCTACCTCGCAGCGAGCGGCGGCTCGATCGAGGATCTCGAGCGTCAGATGGTGCTCGAGGCTGCCGTCTCCGTCGCGCGCGAGCTCGCGCTCGAGGCGCTGGCCGAGAAGGCGGGCATCGAGGTCTCGGACGACGACGTGAAGGCGTACATCCGCGACGAAGCGGGAGCCTCCGGGGAGGAGGACGTCGAGGGCGTCATCGAGGACGTCTGGGCGCACGGCCAGCAGGAGTCGATCCGCGAGGATCTGCGGCTCCGCGCGGCGCTCGACCGGCTCGTCGCCGACGTCAAGCCGATCGCGCCCGAGCTCGCCGAGGCGAGAGACAGGCTCTGGACACCCGACAAGGAGAAACCCGAAGGGGAGACGAAGTTGTGGACCCCCGGTAGCAAGGAGAGTCAATGAGTCCCCTGATCCCGATGGTCATCGAGCAGACCTCGCGCGGCGAGCGGTCATTCGACATCTATTCGCGCCTGCTCAACGAGCGCATCATCTTCCTCGGCACGCCGATCGACGACCAGATCGCGAACCTCGTCGTCGCGCAGCTCCTCCATCTCGAGTCCGAGGATCCAGACAAGGACATCTCGATCTACATCAACTCGCCGGGCGGCATCGTCTATGCGGGACTCGCCATCTACGACACGATGCAGTTCATCAAGCCGGACGTGCAGACGATCTGCGTCGGCATGGCGATGTCGATGGGCGCGGTCGTCCTCGCCGGCGGCACACAAGGGAAGCGCAGCGCGCTCCCGCACTCGAAGATCCTCATCCACCAGGGATCCGCGGGCTTCTCCGGCCAGCCGACGGACATCGAGATCCAGGCGCGGGAGGTAATCAGCCTCAAGCGGCTAATGGAGGAGATCATGTCCAGACACACCGGGCAGACGGTCGAGAAGGTGTCGAAGGACATGGAGCGGGACTACTACATGACGGCCGCCGAAGCGCAGGAGTACGGGCTGATCGACCGGGTGATCGAGCACCGCTCGTAGCGGTCCCCCTTCCATCGACTGTGAAATCGGAGTAAAAGGAGACACGTGGCTCGGGCGAGCGAGGGTAACGAGCAGCTGCTCTGCAGCTTCTGCGGCAAGAGTCAGCGGCAGGTCAAGAAGCTGATCGCTGGTCCAGGGGTCTACATCTGCGACGAGTGCATCGACCTCTGCAACGAGATCATCGACGAGGAGCTGACGTCTCCTGCGCAGCTCGACCTCGACAACCTTCCGAAGCCGCTCGATATCTACTCCGTCCTGAACGACTACGTCGTCTCGCAGGAGGAGTCGAAACGAACCCTCGCAGTGGCGGTTTACAACCACTACAAGCGCGTTCGCATGGGCCTCGAGGACGGCGAGGTCGAGCTCCAGAAGTCGAACATCCTCCTCCTCGGCCCGACGGGCTGCGGGAAGACGCTCCTCGCACAGACGCTCGCACGGATCCTCAACGTCCCGTTCGCGATCGCGGACGCGACCGCGCTCACCGAGGCGGGCTACGTCGGTGAGGACGTCGAGAACATCCTGCTGAAGCTCATCCAGGCCGCCGACTTCGACATCAAGAAGGCCGAGACGGGGATCATCTACATCGACGAGGTCGACAAGATCGCGCGAAAGGCGGACAACCCGTCGATCACGCGCGACGTGTCCGGCGAGGGCGTCCAGCAGGCGCTCCTGAAGATCCTCGAAGGCACGGTCGCCTCGGTGCCTCCCCAGGGCGGGCGCAAGCACCCGCACCAGGAGTTCCTCTCCATCGACACGACGAACATCCTCTTCATCTGCGGCGGTGCCTTCGCCGGCCTCGACCGGATCATCGAGCGCCGCATCGGCAAGAACACCGTGGGGTTCGGCGCCGACATCCGCTCTCGGAACTCGAGCGAGAACGCGGAGCTGCTGACGCAGGTCATGCCCGAGGACCTCATCACGTTCGGACTCATCCCCGAGTTCGTAGGGCGCCTTCCGGTCGTCTCGGCCGTGCACCAGCTCACGCGCGACGACCTCGTCGAGATCCTCACCGAGCCCAAGAACGCGCTCGTCCGCCAGTACCAGCGCTTCTTCGGGTACGACTCCATCGAGCTCGTCTTCACCGAGGATGCGCTCTGGGAGATCGCCGACCACGCGCTCGCGCGTGAGACCGGCGCCCGCGGCCTCCGCTCGATCATCGAGCTCGCGCTCCTCGACGTCATGTTCGAGCTGCCGTCGCGCACGGACGTCACGAAGTGCGTCCTGACGAAGGAGACGATCTCACGCGGTCAGAAGCCGACGCTCGTCACCACCGGCGCGGCCGTCGCGGACGACGAGCTCGACGCGATCGCCGAAGAGTCGGCGTAGCAGCGCAAATCTGGGCAGTTCGACCCATTGTCATCGGCGCACATTTGCCGTTAGGCTGTCTGCCATGCCGCGCTACCTCGTCGAGCGAACGTACACCGTCGACATGGACACGCTCCCGACCGTCGCTACGCGGTCGAAGGCGATCGGGCACCACCGCTTCCCGGAGATCGTCTGGGAGCACAGCCACGTCGTCGTGGGGAGCGACGGGGTCCCGAAGTCGTTCTGCGTCTACGACGCGCCGAGCGAGGAGGTGGTCCGCGAGCACTCGCGCCAGCTGGGCGACCACTTCGTAGAGACGATCTGGGAGATCGCCGGCGACGTCTCGCCGGCCGACTTCCCGCTCACCGACCCTCCGGACTGATGCGTTACGGCGGCTGCTCGCCGCCTCGCACGTCGTAGGAGTGGAGGTGGAACACCGCCTGAATGGCCACGGCGAGCTTGCGCGTGATGTCCCGCCTTCGGGCGTCGTCCTCGCCCAGTAGCTCGAGCGCCTCGCGGTAGAGGGCGACGGCGCGCTGCTTGGCCCAGCCGCGACCTGCCTGGTCGGCGGCGGCCGCGAGGTGCTCGACCGCCCGGTCATTCTCCCCGGCGGCGAGCCAGTGGTGCCCGAGTGCCTCGTGCGACTGACCGACGTCGGTCGTCGCCTCGAGGTATCGGGCCACGGCCGCGTGCTTGGAGCGGCGGGCGGCGCGCGGAAGCGTCGCGTACGCGACGTCGTGGATGAGCCCGTGCTTGAAGCCGAACTGCTGGTCGCCCCGGATGCGTGACACCGCCTCGCGGTGGATGAGATCGCGTGCCTCGAGTGAGCCGAGCACCTGCGAGAGGTCTGCGCGATCCTCGATCTCGGACAAAGCGCCGCGCCAGAACACCCGGCCGACCACGGCGGCGTCGACCAGAACTGCCCGCTCCGCGGCCGGCAGCGCGTCGAGCCTGGCGGCGATGATCGCGCGGATGCTCGACGGGAGCTCGTCGAGCCCCTTCGCCTGTCGCTCGCCGAGGCACCTTGCGAGCTCTTCGATGAACAGCGGGTTGCCCTCTGCCGTCTCGGCGACCTGTTCGGCGCGCATCGTCGTATCCACGCGACCGAGGAGCTCCGTGGCGAGCTCGCGACCTGCAGCATCGCCGAGGGGCTCGAGTGGGAGGGCCGTGTATGCAGGAAGGCCACCGCCCCACCCGGGTCGTTCGCCGAGGAGCTCGGGGCGCGCGAGTGCCAGGAAGAGCACCGGGACGTCCCGCACGCGAGCGCCGAACGTCTCGAGCAGGTCGAGCAGACTCGCGTCCGCCCAGTGGATGTCCTCGTACAGAAGCAGCGTCGGACCCCGCATCGCGAGCGATTCGACGAGGACGCGCGCGGAGAAGAAGAGCTGCTCGCGGTCTGCAGCTTCCCCTTCGTCGAACAGTCCGAGGAGCATCGCGAGGTTCGGCGCGTGCTCCTCGGCCGCCGCCGGTCCTGCGAGCGAGGCGACCGCATCCGAGAGCTTCTCTTTGGCTTCGGTGGCGTCGTCGCTGTCGAAGATCCGCGCCGTCTGCTTGACCTGCTGGCCGAATGCGCTGTACGGGCTCGACGCACCGTACGGCGTCGATCGGCCACGGATGACCCGAGCACCCTGTCCCGCGACGAGCTGTGCGAGCTCGAGCGCGATTCTCGACTTCCCGATCCCGGCCGGGCCGAAGACCGTGACGAAGTGGCTCCTCCCCTCGTCGACGACGCGTTCCCAGACTCCGGTGAGCACGCCGAGCTCGCGGTCGCGCCCGACGATCGGCACCGATGCCAGAGGGACGCTCGCCGATCGCCGATGTCGCGCGCAGAGCGAGCCAGGCCTGTACCGGAGCCTCCTTCCCCTTCGCCACGACCGGTTGGGCGGGCCGGTACTCGATGGAGCCCCGGGTTCCGCTGTACGTCTCTTCGCCGACGAGCACCGCCCCGACCGGCGACGCGGACTGAAGACGGGCGGCGGTGTTGACGACGTCGCCCGCGACGAAGGTCTCCCCGCGCTCGGGGCTGGCGTGGAGTGCCACGATCGCCTCGCCCGTGTTGACGGCCACGCGAAGCTGGAGCCCTTCCTGTTCGGCCCAGTCGCGGACGGCGAACGCCGCGCGCACGGCCCGCTCGGCGTCGTCTCCGAACGTCACAGGGGCACCGAAGACGCCCATGACGGCATCCCCGACGAACTTCTCGACCCGGCCGCCGTGGCTCTCGAGCTCATTTCGGACACGCTCGTAGTACGGGATCAGGAAGGCCCGGACATCCTCGGGATCGAGCTGCTCGGCGCGGGACGTGAAGCCCACGAGGTCGACGAACAGGACCGAGACGAGGCGCCGCTCCTCGCCCGGCCGGTCCGGCGAGACGACCGCAGTCCCGCAGGAGTTGCAGAACTTCGAGCCGGCGGGGTTCTCCTGTCCACAGCGCGTACAGGTGAGCACGAGAGCGAACACTAGAGTTGCTCACGTGTTCACGACGCGTCCGGAGCTTCGCGGCACGTTCGGGATGGTCGCCTCGACCCACTGGCTCGCCTCGCAGACGGGCATGGCCGTGCTCGAGCGGGGCGGCAATGCATTCGACGCCGCGGTGGCGACGGGCTTCGTCCTCCAGGTCGTCGAGCCGCACCTCAACGGACCGGGGGGCGAGGTGCCGGCCGTCTTCTGGTCGGCGGAGCGCGCGGAGCCGCTCGCCCTGTGCGGCCAGGGTGTCGCGCCCGCCGCGGCGACGATCGAGCGGTTCCACGAGCTCGGGCACCGCTTGATTCCGGGAACGGGCGTGCTGGCCGCCTGCGTCCCCGGCGCGTTCGGCGGCTGGCTCCTGCTGCTACGTGACTTCGGCACATGGCGGCTCGCCGACGTGCTCGAGTTCGCCATCGGCTACGCCGAGCGTGGATACCCGCTGCACGAGCGGATTCGCGCGACGATCGAGCTCAGCGAGGAGCTCCTCGCGAGCTGGCCCGGATCGCGCGACCTGTACCTGCCCGCTCCGGAGCCAGGTGCCCTGTTCCGCAATATCGCGCTCGCGGCGACCTACAGGCGCATCGTCGAGGAGAGTCGCGGCGGCTCGCGGGAGGACGAGATCGAGAAGGCCCGGCTCGCCTGGTACCAGGGCTTCGTCGCCGAGGAGATCGATCGCTTCGTCGCCTCCGAAGGCGGGCTCCTGACCGGAGCGGACATGGCCGCGTGGCACGCCACGATCGAGCCCGTCGTCACGTTCGACTACAGCGGCCTCACCGTGTGCAAGACCCGACCGTGGGCGGCGGGGCCGGTGGGCCTGCAGCAGCTCGCGCTCCTCCAGGGCTTCGACCTCGCAGAGCTCTCCGCGGCCGAGTTCGTCCACGTCGTCGTCGAGTGCGGGAAGCTCGCATTCGCAGACCGGGACGCCCTCTACGGCGACTCCGAGGACGTCCCACTCGAGACGCTGCTCTCGCCTGCGTACAACGACGAACGACGCGCGCTCGTGGGCGAGGGCGCGTCGGCCGACTACCAACCGGGGCTCGGGCGCCTCCCGAGCTTGCACATCGCAGAGGAGACCGTCGGGTCGGGCGAGCCCGGTCGCGGGACGGTCCACCTCGACGTCGCCGACCGCTTCGGCAACGTCCTCTCGGCGACGCCCAGCGGAGGCTGGCTGCACAGCTCGCCCGTCATCCCCGCTCTCGGCTGGCCGCTCGGGACGCGAGCGCAGATGTTCTGGCTCGAGGAGGGTCTCGCCTCGTCGCTCGAGCCGGGAAAGCGGCCGCGGACGACGCTCTGCCCGGGTCTCGCGCTTCGTCAGGGAGAGCCGTATCTCGCCTGGGGCACGCCCGGCGGGGATCAGCAGGAGCAGTGGGCGCTCCATGCCTTCCTGCGCCACGTCGACCTCGGGCTCGATCTCCAGGCGGCGATCGATGCGCCTGAGTTCCACACCGACCACCTGATCTCGTCGTTCTTCCCTCGAGGGTTCGCGCCGAAGTCGCTCGCAGTCGAGTCCCGCTTCGGCTCCCGCACCATCGCCGACCTGCAGCGCCGGGGGCACGACGTCTCCGTTTGGCCCGCATGGTCAGCGGGCCGGGTGACGGCCGTCGCCCGCGAGCCGGATGGTCTCCTCCGTGCAGGCGCGAACCCGCGCGGCATGCAGGGTTACGCGGTGGGCCGGTGACCACCGCTCGCGCTCCGCTCGCGGTCACGGGGGAAACCACGTTTCCCCCGTGTGCCCTCTTCTCCTCGCGATCGCCGGGAACCGCAGGGTTTCCCGCACCCCTCCCCGCTCAGCGGGCGACCGCTGGTGCCCGATGAGCGAGCGGTCGCGGACGTACACCTGGGACGACCCGTTCGCTCTGCGCGACGTGATGGCAGGACGCTCGGGCCTCGAGCTGATGCAGCTGATGGCCGCGGGGGAGATCCCGTCCCCACCGATTGCGCATACGCTCGGGTTCCGGGTCGTCGACGCGTCTCGCGGCACGGCGGTCTTCGAGTGCGAGCCCGCCGAGTACCACTACAACCCCATCGGCATCGTCCACGCGGGCCTCGCGATGACGCTCATGGATTCGGCGATGGGCCTCGCGTTCGTCACGACGCTCGACGAGCCGGTCGGCTGGACGACGCTCGAGGTGAAGTCGAACTTCACGCGAGCGTTGACGGTCGACACCGGTGTGATCCGTTGCGTCGGCTCGGTCGTCCATCTCGGGCGTCGCGTCGTAACCACGGAGGCGCGCATCGAAGACGCCGAGGGCCGGCTGTGTGCCCACGGTACGAGCACGATCCTGGTGCTCGGGAGCTGACGGCGGTACCCTGAGGCGATGCGTCGCGACGGCAAGGGCACCTCGCTGTCCCCGGTAGCCGGGCGGCGCCGTCGCGCCTAGACGGCGAGCGCCGCGACCCCTCCTCCCTAGACTCCGGCCCGATGGAATCCCGGTACGCACCAGGCGACGTCGAGGCGCGCTGGCAGGAGGCGTGGGAGGCGGAGAGTCTCTACTCCGCGGGCGCAGGCGCGCGCCACGACGGCACCTACGTCATCTGCGTGCCGCCACCGAACGTCACCGGCGGGCTGCACATGGGCCATGCCCTGAACGGCTCGATCCAGGACGTCCTCGTCCGCTGGCACCGGATGCGCGGTTTCGACACGCTCTGGCAGCCGGGGTACGACCACGCGGGCATCTCGACGCAGAACGTCGTCGAGAAGGAGCTTGCGAAGGAGGGTCTCACCCGGCACGACATCGGCCGCGACGCGTTCGTCGAGCGAACCTGGGACTGGCTCGAGCAGACGGGCCGCACGATCATGGGCCAGTTCCGCCAGCTCGGGTGCTCGCTCGACTACTCGCGGGAGCGCTTCACGATGGACGACGACTACGTCCGGGCGGTCATGACGTTCTTCGTCCGTCTCTGGGACCGCGGCTGGATCTACCGCGCGAACCGCATCGTCAACTGGTGCCCCTTCCATCAGACCGCGATCTCGGATCTCGAGGTCGTCCACGAGGAGATGGACGACACGCTCTACACGATTCGCTACCCGTTCGCGGACGGTGACGGCAAGGACGGCGTCTCGATCGCGACGGTGCGGCCGGCGACGATCCTCGCCGACGTCGCCGTCGCAGTTCATCCTGACGACCCCCGCTATCGCGACGCGATCGGTCGGGAGGTTCTCGTCCCGTACACGGAGCAGCGCGTTCCCGTCATCGCCGACGAGCGCATCGACCGCGAGTTCGGCACCGGGGCGCTGAAGGTGACCCCCGGCCACGACCCGCTCGACTTCGACATCGGCCGCGATCACGGCCTCCCCGAGCCGATGGCTGTCGGCTGGGACGGGCTCATGAGTGACGCGGCGGGGGATCTCGCGGGGCTCACGCAGGAGGAGGCCGGCGCCCGTGTGATCGCATGGGTGGAGGAGCGCGGCAACGTCGAGAAGCGCGAGCCCTATCGCCACGCCGTCGGCACGTGCGAGCGCTGTCACTCGCGGATCGAGCCGCTCATCTCGCTGCAGTGGTGGTGCGCGATGAAGGAGCCCGCGCTGCCGGCGATCGACGCGCTTCGCGAAGGCCGTGTGACGTACCACCCGGAGTCGCAGCACCGCTTCGCCATCGCCTCGCTCGAGGAGTCGCCGGACTGGTGCATCTCGAGACAGCTGTGGTGGGGTCATCAGCTTCCCATCTGGTACTGCCCCGACGGCCACACCACGGTCGCCGTCGACGTGCCGCCCGCCTGTGCGGAGTGCGGCTCGACCGAGCTCGAGCGCGAGTCGGACGTCCTCGACACCTGGTTCTCGTCGGCGCTCTGGCCGTACGCGACGCTCGGCTGGCCGGACGAGACACCCGAGCTCGCGCGCTACTACCCGGGCGACGTCAACTCCACCGCCCGCGAGATCATCCGCCTCTGGGTCAACCGGATGATCTGGACGGGGCTCGAGGCGCTCGGCGACGTGCCCTTCACCGACTCGATCATCCACTCGACCGTCCTCGCAGTCGACGGGCGCCGCATGTCGAAGAGCCTCGGGACCGGCATCGACCCGATGGAGCCCATCGAGGAGTACGGCGCGGACGCGACGCGCTACGGCCTCCTCAAGATCTCGTCCACCCAGGACGTCCGCTTCTCCTACGGCGCGATCGAGGAGGGGCGCAAGCTCGCAATCAAGTTGTGGAACGTCGCCCGGCTCATGCTCCAGAACGCCGAGGGCGTCGCTCCTGCGCTCGAGCCACGCGACCTCGAGGAGCGCTGGATCCTCGCGCGTCTCGACGACGCTCGCGCCGAGCTCGAGGAGGCGTGGTCATCGCTTCGACTTCGCCGAGGCGACTGCGACGCTCTACCACCTCGTCTTCGACGACTTCTGCGACTGGTACGCCGAGGCGATCAAGCCTCGCCTCTACGACCGAGACGAGGCCGCGATCGGGACGGCGCTCGCCGCGCTCGAGGAGCTACTCGCCCTCCTCCATCCCGTCATGCCGCACGTCACGGAGGAGATCTGGTCGCAGCTCCCGAACCGGGCAGCACGTCTGATCGTGTCGCCCTGGCCCGAGCCCGACGACCGGTTCGCCGCGGACGCGGGCGCTCTCGATCGCGTCCAGGAGGCAGCTCAGATCTTCCGGCGTAGCGGCGTGCAGGTCGAGCTCGAGTCCGACGACGAGCGCAGGCTCTTCGCTGCGGTCGTGCGTCCGGAGCGCGCGCAAGGCGAGGGCGATCGAGAAGCGGAGGTCGCCCGTTTGCGCAAGGAGGTCGCCCGCGCCGAGGGAATGCTGGCCAACGAGCGCTTCACCCAGAACGCGCCGGCCGCCGTGGTCGACGCGGAGCGGGAGAAGCTCGAGCGCTACCGACGCGAGCTCGCTGCGCTCGACAGCTGACGCGCCTCGACCGCTCGCTCTAGATCTTCCCAGCCGCGCGCCACTTCGCCCAGATGCGCTTCATCTCGGCGGCGGTGGAGTGCACGGAGTCCGCGGCGCTCATCTTGCCCTGCGACACCCGCGCGAACATCCGGGGCACGAGGAAACGGTCGAGAGCATCCTGCACCGCGGCGTTCGCGTATCCGGGGTAGCCGACGTTTCGCGTGTACTCCGAGGCGACGGTCGTGAGGATCGAGTACTTCCCCTTGGGCGGACGCGTGTCGGCCGCGGCTGCCTCGTAGATCAACTTCAGCGGGTAGGAGCCGGGGAAGCTCGGGAAGTTGAAGAACGCGGAGGCCGTGGTCGCGTCGCCTGCGGCGAAGCAGACATCGGCGATGAACCTCTCGGCGGCACCTCTGTTCTTCGCGAACTTCCAGACGGAGTACACGGCGGTGTACTGCCCGAGCGACATCCGTCCGCCTGGCCCGCCGGGGATCGGCCAGATCCAGAGGTCGTCCGCGAAGGGCATGGAGAGATCCTCAGCCCGTCGGACCGGCGATATCGCGTTGAGGGTCATCGACCCTCGGCCCGAGAGCACGAACTGGTTGTTCGAGACGGGACTCCAGTCGAACATCGTGCTCTCGCCACCCCGCGCGTACAGGTCGGCCATGAACTCGACCGCCTCGACGGTGTGTTGGTTGTCGATCGCGAGTGCTCCGGACTCGTCCTGCAGGAACGAGCCGAAGCACATCAACAGGGAGATCAGCGCCAGGTTCGAGTCGGGCTCGTTCGCCTGTCCGATTCCGATCGGATGCCCGCTTTGCTTCAGCGCCTCGGCTGCATCTCGCACGTGGTCCCAGGTCGCCGGTGAGGCGCCGAGGTTGTTCCAGACGTCGTGCCGCCAGATGAGCGGCGCGGGAACGTGGTAGTCGGAGACCCCGAAGTACTTCTTCGTTCTCGGGTTGTACGTGCTTCGCTTCCCGATCTGGCCGTAACGCCCGACGACCTTCTCGACGTGGTGGACGATGGCTCCGTGGTCGATGACCTGGTCCTCGAACCGCGCGGGCGGCGAGAGGAATCCGAAGATGTCGTGCCCGCGCTGGGCCTTCACCTCCGAAGCCGCGAGTGCCGGAAGGTCCGTGTAAGGCTCGAAGTCGACGCTGACCTCGATGTCGTTCTGCTCGCCCCATTCACGAGCCCACGTTCTGAACCAGGCGTTGTACGCCGGGATGACATGAGACCACTGGACGACCGACAGGTCGCCTGCGAGCCATCGCCCTGCGTACCGGAGCGGGCCGGCAAACGCGTACGGCGCGGCCGCGCCACCCACGGCCGTGGCCGCCGCCGCGACAGCCGCTCTGCGGAGCAGTTGCGATCGTGTGATCGGCGCGACGCCGACTCCGGTCACCGCGGCACCCGCATGATCGGCGTGTTCGTGAGCGCGAAGACGGAGTCGAGCGGCGCCGAGAACTCGAGCGTGCCCTGCTGGGTGGTCGCGAAGAAGCCCTTGTCGACGTTCACGCCCGTCCCGTCCCCGTTCCAGATGATGAGCCTGAAGAACGCGTTCGGAGGGAGGCCCCCGACGTCGTACGACACGGGCGCGTTGGACGTCGTCGCGACGAGGCCGCCGTCCGTGTCGAGCCCGAAGATCGTGATGTCCTTCGCGGGCGAGACGTAGGCCGTGAGCAGCTTCGAGCCGTCTGCGCCGGACGCGGGCACCAGGTCGACGATGCCGCCCCCTCTCGGCTCCGTCGTCACCGTCATCAGCTGCAGGGCTCGATACGCGGGACGCTCCGGCCAGCCCTCGGCGGCGGGGCCCAGCGTCGAGTGATCCTGGGTCCCGGCGTCGTACTTGGCGGGGTACACGTCCCATTTCACCGTTCCGCTGTAGCCGAGCTGCGTCGCACGGATGTTGAACCACGCCTGCTGGAAGGCTGCGGCGTTCGTCGCGGCCATCGGCGTTCCGTCGGGCCAGTAGCCCGGCTGGAAGGTGTCCTCGCCCTCGAACGTGGCGAGGCCGCGAACTCCGAACTCGGTGACGAAGAGCGGGCGGCGCTGTTCCGCCGGAATCGTGCTGAAGATCGCGCGAACCTCGTCGAGCAGCCGGTCGTCGATCTTGCCCGGATCCCAGAAGTCCCAGTACACGTGCACGGACCAGGCATCGAGCAGATCGCCCATGTTCTTCGCCATGTACCGGAACCAGTCCGCTTGCGAGGGGCCGGTGGTCGATCGGATGAGGTCCCCGCCCATGAATCGAACGCGGCCGCGGATCTCTCGGGCACGGAGCTCATGATCGAGCAGTCGGTAGACCTGCTCGTACTCGGCGGGCGTCCTCTGGGTCGTGTTGGGCTCGTTGAACATCGTGACCCAGAGATGGTCGATCGAGCCGTCATCGAGCAGGTACGCGAGCTCGTCGGCGAACCGGTCCATGTTGTTCATCGCGAAGTCGAACGTGCTTCCCTGCCAGGTGATGTCGATGTCGGACCCGGCGCGATGAGCGAGACGGACGGTTCGTTCGAACGAGCTCAGGCGGTCGGCGGTGGTCCATGCGGACGTGTTGAAGAAGATGCGGACGAGCTGAGGATCGAGCGCGAAGACCTTCGCCTCGACCTGGCTGAGGTTCGGAGGCGGCCCGCTGATCTTCGCGTAGAGATGCTGGTTCAGCTGTCCACCGAACCCGTCGAAGCTCCCGACGAGGCCGCGCGTGGGGTCGAGCGTGAACTCGGGGTCACCTGCAGTCGTCCGACTGCCCGTCGCCGCGGCCGGCGTCGAGCACACGGCCACCAGCACGAGGATCAGCACGAAGCGGAGAGTCCTGGCGCGCATGACCGCTGGCAAGATCTCCCGGAGAGCCCTGGGGGATCGACTCCACGACATGCGCCCTCTATCTCTCGCTACTCACTACTCTACGCCTCCGAGCGGACTCCCTCAAGCGACTGCAGCACCACGCTCTGTGCACGAGTCGCCGACCTACGATCCGCGCTCATGACCGCAGTCGAATGGCTCGACGCGATGAGCCCGTGGCCCCGGGACGGTTTCGGCCTGGACCGCATGCGCGCGCTTCTGGCCCTGCTCGGCGACCCGCAGCTCGCGTACCCAGCGATCCACGTCGTCGGCACCAACGGCAAGTCGACGGCGACCGTGACGATCGAGCAGCTGCTGCTCTCGGAGGGCCTCTCCGTCGGATCCACGATCTCGCCGCACGTCGTGGGATGGAGCGAGCGAATCAGGGTGAACGGCGAGGAGGTGGACTTCGAGGAGGCGGTGGCGCGCGTGCGGCCCGCCGCCGAGGAGGTCGGTGCGACGCAGTTCGAGGCCGTGACCGCAGCCGGGCTGACGGCCTTCGCGAAAGCGCGTGTCGACGTCGCGGTGGTCGAGGCCGGCCTCGGCGGCCGCCACGACGCGACGAACGTCCTTCGCACGCATGTCGTGCTGTTGACGAACGTCGGGCTCGAGCACACGGACGTGCTCGGCGACACGCTCGAGGCGATCGCGACCGAGAAGCTGGCCGTCGCAGGCGAAGAGGCCATCGTCGTCCTTCCCGGCGACACGTACGCACACCTCGTACCCGGGCGCGACATCCGATGGGGCGGCGCTCGCGAGGCCGCCGAAGCGTTCGTGGGTCACGCGATCTCGGCCATTCCGGTCGTTGCGCTTCCGGGTCGTTTCGAGCAGCGAAGGGGCGAGATCCGGGACGGTGCGCACAATCCCGACGGTGCGCGCCACCTGGTGGATCAGCTCGACCGCGACGACTTCACCGTCGTCGCCGGGATCCTCCGCGACAAGGACGTCGACGCGATGCTCGCCACGCTTCGTCGTGCGGGTCCGCGATTCGTTGCGACGACGTCCTCCTCGGCTCGAGCTCTCCCCGCCGAGGAGCTCGCTCGCCTCGCGCGGGCACATTTCGAGCACGTGGAGGTCGTCGACGACCCCGTGGCGGCCGTCGCCCGCGCGCACCACCTCGGCGAACCGGTGCTCGTGACCGGCTCTCTCTACCTGCTCGGTGATCTGGCGCAAGCGGAGCAGCGTTCGGCATGGCGCGTGTAACGGAGCGGCTCGCCGTGCTCGCATTCGCCGCGCTCGTCGTCGCCGCCATCATCGGCATCGCGTTCGCGCTCGGCTACGGCGTCGGCAAGCTTCTGCTATGAGGAACGCCGTGCCACTCCTTCAGGTATCGCTCGACAATCCCGACTGGACCCTCTTTCGCAATATCGGGATCGGAATCGTGGTCGTCCTCTGGCTGGCGACGGCGTACTGGACGTTCAAGGATGCGCGGCGGCGGATCGCGGAGCCGTGGCTCGTCGGCCTCGCGACGCTGCTCGGCCTGTTCCCGCCGTTTCTCGGCCCGATCATCTACATGTTCTTCCGGCCGCCCGAGTACCTCCAGGACGCGCGCGAGCGCGAGCTCGAGATCAAGGCGATGGAGGAGCGGCTCGCACAGCTCGACCAGCGCTGCCCGGTTTGCCGCGCGAGGGTCGAACCGTCGTACCTCGTCTGCCCGGTCTGCACGACCCGGCTCCGCTCTGCCTGCCCCTCGTGCGGCCAGCCGCTCGAGTCGCTCTGGCAGGTCTGCCCGTACTGCGCGACGGACCTCCCGCCCGTCCTGCCGTCGCTCGAGGACCTTACGAGCCCGCCGAGTCGTAGGCGAGCGACCGAGTAACGCTGCGGTGCGGCCGCGAAGCGGCCGCCTTCGGGGATCTTCCACGCGCCAAGCGGTAGCCTTCGCCGCCGCATGGCCCGCGAAACCACCCTCGTCCTCGTCAAGCCGGACGGCATGCGTCGCGGCCTCGCCGGTGAGATCCTCGCGCGCTTCGAGCGCCGTGGCCTCGAGCTCCGAGGAGCGCGGCTCCTGAAGATCCCGAAGTCGACGGCCCGCGAGCACTACGCGGAGCACAGGGGCAAGCCGTTCTATGGATCGCTGGTGGACTTCATCTCGTCGGGACCGGTGCTCGCCCTCGCGGTGAGCGGCGAGTCCGCGGTCTCGGTCGTCCGGACGATGATGGGGGCGACGAATCCGCTGGACTCGGCGCCCGGGACGATCCGCGGGCGACTTCGCGCTCGAGCTCTCGGAGAACATCGTCCACGGCTCGGACTCGAAGGCGAGCGCGCGGCGCGAGCTCGCCTTGTTCTTCCCCGACGGTCTTGTCTGAGCCCGAGTACGTCGCGCGCAACCGCGCGCTCTGGACGCAGACGAACGCCGAGTACACGGATGGCGCCGCCGAGCGGGCGTGGTCCGAGCGGCCGTTCACGTGGGGCGTCTTCGGTGTTCCCGAGGCCGAGCTCGGCGTGCTCGGCGACGTTGCGGGCCTCGACGCGGTCGAGCTCGGCTGTGGCACCGCCTACTTCTCGGCCTGGCTCGCGAGGCAGGGCGCACGTCCGGTCGGCGTCGACGTCGACGCCGGCGCAGCTCGAGACGGCGCGACGGATGCAGGAGCGAGACCGGGCTCGGTCTTCCCGCTCATCGAGGCGAACGCCGAGGATGTGCCGCTTCCCGATGCGTCGTTCGACCTTGCCGTCTCCGAGTACGGAGCGAGCATCTGGTGCGACCCGTACCGGTGGATCCCGGAGGCGTAGCGGCTGCTCCGCCCGCACGGACGGCTCGTCTTCCTGCGTCAACAGCCCGCTCGAACATCCTGTGCGCGATCGAGGAGCCAGACCCACGTCCGAGACGCTTGCAACGTCCGCAGCGCGGCATGCATCGGCTCGACTGGTCGGACGGAGGCTGCGGAGTTCCACCTCGCCGCACGGAGAGATGTTTCGACCTACTCCGCGAGACAGGGCTTCGAGGTCGAGCGGCCTGTCGAGCTCTATGCGCCGGACGGAGGCCGAGACGCACGCGCTACTACTCCGCCGTCACCGCCGAGTGGGCGCGGAAGTGGCCGAGCGAAGAGCTGTGGGCGGCTCGCAAGATCGGCTGATACTCGCATCGACCTCGCCGCAGCGGTGGGCGATCCTCGAGCAGCTTGCGATCCCGTTCGAGGTCGTCGCGCCCGAGTACGTCGAGGACGATCCACCCGACGCGGATCCGGCCGAGCTCGTCCGCCGGCATGCGGAGGGAAAGGCACGCTCGGCCCACGCCGAGGGCCAGATCACCCTCGGCGTCGACACGACCGTCGTCCTCGACGACCGCGTCTACGGCAAGGCGAGCGGCACTGAAGATGCGGCGCACATGCTCAACGAGCTCTCCGGGCGGACGCATACGGTCGTCTCGGGAATCTGCCTCCTCGGCGCCGGTGACGACGTCGTCGCCCACGAGCTGACCGCCGTGACGTTCCGGTTGCTCTCCCCCGAGACCGTCGGCATGTACGTCGCGAGCGGGGAGTGGGAGGGGCGTGCGGGCGCGTATGCGATCCAGGGCCTCGGCGGCCGGCTCGTCGAGCGAATCGAGGGCGACTACCTGAACGTGGTCGGACTCCCTGCATCGCTCCTCGTCTCGATCCTCGAGCGCAAGGCGCCAAAGCTGCTGCAAACCCGCAGGTAGACTCGGTGCCCCTCATGAGCTGGTTCAAATCCGTCACCGGGTTCGGAGGCCGCGACATGGCTGTCGATCTCGGCACCGCCAACACGCTCGTCTACGTGCGCGGGCGCGGCATCGTGCTCTCCGAGCCGTCCGTCGTCGCGATCGACCAGCGCACCGGGGAGGTGCACGCCGTCGGCGTCGAGGCGAAGCGGATGCTCGGCCGCACGCCCGGGACGATCTCGGCGATCCGCCCGCTGAAGGACGGCGTCATCGCCGACTTCGACGTCACCGAGCAGATGCTCAGGCACTTCATCCAGAAGGTGCATCAGCACCGCTTCGCGCACCCGCGCGTGGTCGTCTGCGTGCCCTCGGGCGTTACCGGCGTCGAGAAGCGAGCAGTCGAGGAGGCGACGCTCTCGGCCGGCGCGCGCCAGGCGTACCTCATCGAGGAGCCGATGGCGGCGGCGATCGGAGCGGGGCTGCCGGTGGCCGAGCCGACCGGGAACATGATCGTCGACATCGGCGGCGGCACCAGCGAAGTCGCGGTGATCTCGCTCGGCGGCATCGTCGTCTCGCAGAGCATGCGCGTCGGCGGCGACGAGATGGACGAGGCGATCGTCAATCACATCAAGAAGGAGTACAAGCTCCTCGTCGGCCAGCAGACGGCTGAGGAGATCAAGCTCGAGATCGGCTCCGCGTACCGGCTGAAGGAGGAGCTTCAGGCCGAGGTGCGCGGGCGCGACATGATGACCGGCCTCCCGAAGACGGTGATCATCTCGTCCGAGGAGATCCGCCGGGCTCTCGACGAGCCCGTGTCCCTCATCATCGACGCGATGAAGTCGACGCTCGACAAGACGCCGCCGGAGCTCGCCGCGGACATCATGGACCGCGGGATCGTGCTGGCGGGCGGCGGGGCGCTTCTCCAAGGCTTGGACGAGCGCGTCCGCCACGAGACGCAGATTCCCGTACATCTCGCCGAGAGCCCTCTCACGTGCGTCGCCGTCGGCTCCGGGCGCAGCCTCGAGGAGTTCGAGGTCATCCATCGCTCGAACAGGAGCCGTGCCGCACGTCGCAACGGGCTCCTCCGGGCGTGAGCTCCGGAACGCGTCGGCGCCGCGTTCCGGTCACGCAGATGTCCCGATTCAGCTGCGTTTGCGGCTGGTCGTAACCGCCGACCAACCGAAAATAGCCCGTTCCCGCGGCTACACTGGCTCGCCATGTCCCGGCAGCGCAGCGCGCGATCGGCGGCGCTGGGCCTGACAGTCCGGCGCATCTCCACGACGGTTCCCACTCGAAGCTCGGGGCCGCTCCGGCGGAGACTGGTCGTCGGCGTCCTCGTGCTCGCGTCGCTCGTCCTCATCTCGCTCTCTTTCCGCTCGAACGAGAGCGGCCCGCTCACCGGCGTCCAGTCGGCCGGTGCGACAGCGCTGCGGCCCTTCGCCGTCGGGCTCGAGCGGGTGGCGCAGCCGTTTCGCGACGGCTACGGCTGGGCGGACAGCCTCCTCACCGCCCGGGACGACGCCAAACGGCTTCGCGAGGAGAACCGCATGCTCCTGCAGCGCGCCATCCAGAGCCAGTTTGCGCTCCAGGAGAACGCGTATCTCCGGGCACAACTGGACTACATCGACGGCCCGCGCTTCCCGTCCGACTTCGATCCAGTCGTCGCCGAGGTGACGGGCCGCCCGGCCGGCGCCTTCACGCAGGCGATCGTCATCGCCGCAGGGTCGCACGACGGCGTCCGTCTGAACGATCCCGTCGTGACAGCCGACGGTCTCGTCGGGCTCGTCACGAGAGTCACGCCGAAGCTCGCGCGGGTCCAGCTCCTCACGGACGAGGAGGCCGCCGCCTCCGCGATCGACCTGCGGACCGGAGCGACCGGCATCGTGCGGCACGCTCGCGGCACGCGCGAGACCCTCGTTCTCGACCGGGTTCGCAAGCAGGACGTCATTCGCGTCGGCGACGAGGTGGTCACCGCCGGCTGGCGCGCCGGCGCGCTGAGCTCGCTCTATCCGAAGGGCATCCCGATCGGTCGCGTCACGAGCTGGGGGCTCACGGACACCGACCTCTTCCAGCAGGTGCAGGTCGACCCGTACGTCGACTTCGGCTCGCTCGACGCGGTCATCGTCCTGGTTCCGAGGGATCACACGCCGTGACGGGTTCCGCCTGGCTGAGGGCGCTCGCCCTCGTGTTCGTCGCCGCGTTGCTGCAGGTCGTCGTGGTCTCCTCGATCGTCGTGGGCGGGGGTGCGCCGGACCTCTTGCTCGTGGTGGTCGTGGCGCTCGGACTCCTGCGCGGCTCGATCCCGGGCGCCGTGCTCGGCTTCGTGGGAGGTCTGATCGTCGATCTCGTGACTCTCGGGACGCTCGGCGTGACGTCGCTCGTCCTCACGCTCGGCGGCTTCTGGGCGGGGAGGTACGGCGAGACGACCGGTCACGGTCGCCGGTTCGCTCCGATCGTCGCGGTCGGCAGCATCACGCTCCTCGCGGGCGCCTTCGGCTACGTCCTCCACTACCTCCTCGACGAGGACGTCGTCGCGAAGCAGGCGCTCATCACTGCGCTCGTCCCCGCGTTCGTGATGAACCTGGTCATCGCGCTCCCGGTCCACCGGCTCACGCGCGCGATCGTGGGTGAGGAGCTGCGGGCGGAGCCGTTGCCCGAGGTCGAGGTCCTCGCGTAGCCATGACCTCCGGGCCGTACCAGGAGCAGCGCGCGCCGTCGGGGCGGTTCCTGCCGCCCGATCCGCGCGTCCGCGAGCCCCATCGGCTCACGCCACAGCTGGCGCTGCGGGTCGCGATCCTCGGCGGGTTTGCGCTCCTCGCGTTCGTGGTGCTGTTCTTTCGCCTCTGGTCGCTGCAGGTGCTCTCCGGCGACGCGTACCTGAACGCAGCACAGAGCAATCAGCTCCGGTTGATCCGCGTCGAGGCGCCGCGCGGCCCCCTCCTCGACCGGCGCGGGCGGGTCGTCGTCTCGAACGTCGCGGGAACCGCGGTCGAGCTGTGGGTCGGCGACATGCCGAAGGCGGGGCGCTACGAGCTCGTGCAGCGCCTCGCTCGCGTGCTCGACGTGAAGCCGCGCGAGCTGGCGCGGCAGGTGGACCAGCGCCGGCTCGATCCGCTGACCCCGATCGTCGTCAAGACCGCTGTCGGCGAGGAGCAGGTCGACTACCTCTACGAGCACAAGGCGGAGTTCCCGGGCGTCGAGATCGTGCAGATCTACCTTCGCGACTACCCGTACTCGGCGCTCGCAGCCCAGGTCCTCGGGTACACGGGCGAGATCTCTCCCGAGGAGCTGAAGCACATGCGCCGGGACGGCTACCGCCCCGGTGACAGGATCGGCAAGTCCGGCATCGAGGCGGCGTACGACTCCTACCTTCGCGGCCGGTCGGGCCTCGCGCAGATCCGCGTCGACTCGCTCGGTCGGCCGCAGTCCCCGGTCGAGCTTCGCCAGGAAGCACGGCCCGGCTACGCGCTCCGGCTCACGCTCGACATGCGACTCCAGCGTGCTGCCGAGCAGGCGCTCCGCTACGGGATCGACCTCGCGCACCAGAACGACCAGTGGGCCGCGAACGGGGGCGCGATCGTCGCGCTCGATCCACGAGACGGAGCCGTGCTCGCGATGGCGTCGGCGCCGACGTTCAAGCCTTCGGTCTTCGTCGGCCACACCGATCCGAAGAAGCTCGAGGACCTGTACTCGGATCCCGGCAACCCCCTCTTCAACAGAGCTACCGACGGGCTCTACCCACCCGGCTCGACCTGGAAGCCGGTGACCGCGCTCGCGGGCATGCAGGAGCACGTCTTCTCCGCCTACGACTCGATCCAGTGCACCGGGTCCGCAACGTATGGGCTCGACAAGCAGGTGTTCCGGAACTGGAACCCGTACGTCAATCGTCCGATGACCTTGCCCGAGGCGCTCGCGGAGTCCTGCGACACGTACTTCTACGAGATCGGCAACCGCTTCTACGAGGGTGGGGCGGAGAGCCGTGTCCGGATGCAGCAGTGGGCGCACCGCTTCGGCTTCGGCCAGCCGACGGGGCTCGACATCGGTGGCGAAGCCGACGGCCTCGTACCGACGCCGGAGTGGCGGCAGAAGACGTTCAAGAGCGATTGGGACCGCGCCTGGAACCCGGGCGACTCGATCCAGCTCGCGATCGGTCAGAAGGACCTGCTCGTGACCCCGCTGCAGATGGCGGCGTTCTACGCGATGCTCGCTAACGGCGGGAACCTCGTGACCCCGTACCTCGCCTCGGACGTCGAACAGCCGGGGGCGAAGGGCTCGCCACGCGTCGTCCTCCGCCGCTTCGCGCCGACCCCTCCGCGCTCGGCCGGCGTCGACCCCGCGGCGCTCTCCGCAGTGCGCGACGGCCTCTACGCAGCCACGCATTCCACGAACGGAACGTCCTCGGGCGTGTTCGGGAACTTCGTCGTGCCGATCTCCGGCAAGACCGGAACCGCGGAGAAGGTCGTCCAGCTCCCCGGCTACCCGAGCGGGCATCTCGAGGACCAGTCGTGGTGGTGCGGCTGGGGGCCGTCCGACTCCGCACGCCTCGTCGTGTGCGCGCTGATCGAGAACGGCGGCCACGGCTCGAGCGCGGCGGCACCCGCGGCGCTCAGGGTGTTCGAGCGCTTCTTCGGCACCGAGGCTCCGCAGGCGACCCTGGTGAACACGGACTGATGATCGAGATCTCGCAACGAGCACGTGTCCGTCCGTCGAGCGGTCGCAGCGAGCTCGCAGTCGTCTCGTTCCTGAAGAGCCTCGACTGGATCCTTCTCCTGGCTGCCGCCGGCCTCGTCGGCTACGGGCTCTGGGTCGTTTCCGGCATCACGCGCTTCGACGTCCTGGGCGACGCGAACTACTTCGTCGTTCGCCAGGGGATCGCTGCCGCGATGGGCGCCGTTGGTCTCGTCGTGGCCGCGATCATCCCGATCGACTACTGGCGCCGGTACTGGAAGCTCGTCTACGGCGCGACGCTCGGGCTGATGATGGTCGTGTTCATCGCGGCGGAGACGGTCAGGGGCTCGAAGCGGTGGATCGATCTAGGCGTGATCCAGTTCCAGCCGTCGGAGCTCGGCAAGGTGCTGTTCGTGCTCGCGATCGCGGGGTTCGTCGTGGGTCGCGTCGGGCCTGTCTCGCGCTGGCGGACGATCTTCTCGGTGCTCGGTCTCGGCGCCGTTCCGATCCTCCTCGTCTTCGTCCAGCCGGACCTCGGCACCGCGCTCGTCTACTCCGCCGCCCTGTTTGCCGTGCTGTTCTTCGTCGGTGTGCGCTGGCGTCAGCTGCTCGCGCTGGCCGCCGTGGGCGTGATCGCGGTCGCTTCCGTGCTCTGGTGGCTGCCGGCCGCCGGCGTCCAGGTGCTCAAGCCGTACCAAGCGGCCAGGCTCACACTCGATCCCGGCGCCGACCCCAGCGGGATCACGTACAACCTCAGCCAGTCGATCACCGCCGTGGGCTCCGGAGGGCTCACCGGGCGCGGGGTCATCGGTGCGAGCCAGACCCGCCTCGACTACCTTCCCGAGCACGCGACGGACTTCGCGTTCGCGTCTCTTGCGGAGCAGCGCGGATTCGTCGGTTGCGCGATCCTGCTCCTCCTCTACCTCCTTGTCGTCTGGCGAGGGCTTCGTGTGATCACCGCTGCTTCCGATCTCTACGGTGTCGTCGTCGCGGGCGGCCTCGTCGTTGCGTTCCTCTTTCAGGTCTTCGTGAATGTCGGGATGACGATGGGCGTCGCGCCGGTGACCGGCATCCCGTTGCCCTTCGTGACCGTCGGCGGCTCGTCCATGGTGGCCAATCTCGTGCTCATCGGTGTGCTGCAGAGCATCCATGCACGCGGCGAGCTCGGGCACGCGGGGTCCACATGAGGCTTGCGGATCTTCGCGCGCTCGCGGGCGAGGCGCGCGGCCTCGGCTTCACGCTTCGTGATGAGGTCTCGGTGGGGCACGCGGGTCCGATCGTCGTCAGCGGTGTGCTCGCCGAGCAGCTCGCCAAGGAGCTCGGGGCCGGCGCGACGACCGGCTCGGTCGTGGTCGGCACGGGCCAGCCGACCCCGTCCGCGTCAGTGCACGTCCACGTCATCGCAGGCGACCCGACCGTGGAAGACGAGGCGCTGGTTCGGGAGGCCGCCGAGCACGATGTCGACGTCGTGCTCGTCGAGCTCTGGCCGCAAGCGGACTGGACAAGGCCGTTCGTGCTCTCGCCGTTCGTGGTCGAGTGCCGCGCCGGTGAGGGCTTCCCGATCCGGGCGATCGCCGATCGGATCGTCGAGGCGACGGAGAACGCGAGCGAGCTCGCCTCGAAGGTCCCGACTCTGGCGGACGCGACCCGTGGCGCTCTCGTGAAGCAGGCGGTCGTGCGCGCTGGCCTCATTGGTCTCGTCGGGGCACGGCTCGGCGCGTCACGTCCTCTGCTCGTCCGCGAGCAGGTCCGCCTGGTCACGAGGCTGCGCACCGTGTCCTCGGGACAGGCCGTGGGGGACGAGATGTCGACGCTTGCCGGGAGTGCGGCTGCACTGTTCGCATCCGGGCTCGTCCTGCGCGGAGTCGCACGCACTGCGCGGTCCGTGATCCCGGCGCCGTTGGTGCACGCGGCGATCGCCGGCGCAGGCACCTGGGCATTCGCCAAGGTGTTCGAGGCGGTCGAGCAGCGCTTGCCGTCCCCCTGACGTCAGCTCCGCTCCGTCCGGACCTGGTCCTAGGATGCGCCCCGATCGAGCGCATGGGAGAGACGATGCCGAACACGGAGCTGGCCGAGGAGCTGCTGCAGCTCGAAGAAGCCGACGCGTGGTTCGAGTACCTCGAGTCCACCCGCGGTCAATTGGAGACGAGATACGCCGAGCTGGAGCCGTGGGCGTGGGCGCGTCTGTCGCAGCGCCTGCGTGCGGTGCGCGCGAGGCGTTCGCGGCTTCGCCCGGCGGCCGCCTGAAAGCTGCCTGAACGGGAGCCCGAGAGTACGGCTGGTAGCCTGTCCGCAGGTCATGTTGACCAGAGTCTTGAATCCACGCAGCGCGAGGCCCGGCACGCCGGTGGCGGCTCGATGTCCGCGCGCGACCCAAAGAGGAGAACGAACACTTGGCACGACGATGGTTTCGCTTCGGCAAGAAGCAAGAGGACGCAGCGGCGGAAACCGCTGCCACGGAGGTACAAGCACCGCCTGAGGCTCTGAATCCAGAGCAAGGGGCGACGGAGCCGCCGACCGACGAGGCGCCGGCGGGCCCGAAGAAGAGACGACGCCGCGGGAGCCGCGGCGGACGAGCAAGGAAGAAGCCGGTGGCGGTCGGATCGGCCGCGCCGCCCGACGCCGAGGAAGGCGAGCCCGCGGCTCCCGCGGCAAGTCCTGCGCGGGCGCGCACGAAGCAGCCGGCCAAGGCTGACGGCAAGTCGGATCGACGCCAATCGCGGAGCGCGTCGCGCCGCCGGACACCGACGAAGCGAGCACCGCTCCCGTCGGCGAAGCGAGAGCTCTTCATCTCGGTGGACGTCGGCGAACAGCGGGTCGCGATCCTCGAGGACGACCGCGTCGCCGAGGTGTATCTCGAGCGCCCGGAGCGGCGCTCGATCGCCGGGAACATCTATCTCGGAGTCGTCGACAACGTGCTGCCCGGCATGGAGGCCGCGTTCGTCGAGATCGGCCTCGAGAAGAACGGCTTCCTCTATGTCGACGAGATCGTCGGGCCGGAGCTCGAGGGCCGGAAGGGCGCCCGCAAGATTCAGGACCTGATCAAACGCGGGCAGACGATCATGGTGCAGGCGGTCAAGGATCCGATGAAGTCGAAGGGCGCGCGGCTCACCACCGAGATCTCGCTCCCCGGCCGATTCCTCGTGTACGTGCCGAACGGCGAAGGCTCGGGCGTGTCGCGCCGCCTCGAGGACGCAGAGCGTACGCGCCTGAAGGACATCGTCAAGAACCTCGACCCGAAGGGCGGAGGCATCATCGTCCGCACAGCGGCGGAAGGAGCATCAGCCGAGGACATCGAGCGCGACCTCGTGTTCCTCCAGCGCCTGTGGAAGACGATTCAGACGAAGGGGAAGTCCGCGACGGCTCCGACCCTCGTGTACGAGGAGGCGGAGCTGCCCCTGCGGATCGTGCGCGACCTCTTCGCGGGCGATTTCGTCGGCGCGCAGATCGACGACGACAGGACGCACCGTCGCATCGTCAGCTACCTGAAGAAGACCTCGCCGCACATGGTCGAGCGGGTGCACCGCTACCGCGACAAGGCGCCGCTCTTCGAGGCGTCGGGAGTGGACGCCGAGATTCGTTCGACGCTCGACCGTCGCGTCGACCTGCCGTCGGGGGGCTACCTCGTCTTCGACTACGCGGAGGCGTTCACGGTCATCGACGTGAATACCGGTCGGTTCGTCGGCTCGCGAGGCAAGAGCGCCCAGGGACGACTGGAGGACACCATCGTCAAGAACAACCTCGAGGCGGTGAAGGAGGTCGTCCGCCAGCTGAGGCTGCGTGACATCGGCGGGATCATCGTCATCGACTTCATCGACATGTCGAACCCGAAGAACCGGGAGACCGTCGAGGAGGCGCTTCGCAGCGAGCTCGAGCGCGACCGGACGAAGACGTACGTCGTCGAGATCTCGCCGCTCGGACTCGTCGAGATGACTCGGCAGAACGTCACCGACGGCCCGCGCGAGATCCTCACCACCCGCTGCCCGGTCTGCTCCGGCGACGGCATCGTCGTCTCGGACGCGACGCACGCGCTCGAGGTCGAGCGGAAGCTGCGGGCCGTCGCCAAGGGCTCACGCGTCCAGGCGTTCGAGGTCGCGGTTCACCCGCGTGTGCTCCCGCTCCTCGTCGGTCCGGGCGGTTCGAGGCTCGAGGGCCTCGAGGCGGTTTCCAGGCGCCGGTTCTTCCTCGTGCCCGCCGAGGGGAACGGGCACATCCACCTGGATCACTTCGAGGTCGTCCGGCAGGGCAAGCTCGAGACGCTCCGACCGCCCGCGCCCGTCGCCGACGACACCGAGGTCGAGGTGAAGCTCGTCGAAGTCGGGCTCTACGACCCGACGGCGGGAGTCGCGAAGCTCACGGGCGGCTACGAGGTCGTCGTCGCCGGAGCCTCCAAGCTCGTCGGGAAGAAGGTGAAGGTCTCGATCGGTCGCGCGCTCGCGGGCGTTGCGTACGCAAGGCCCGCCGATGGCGCGGCCGAAGCTGCTTCTGCCATCACGTTCGAGGCCGAGGCCGAGAAGCCGACTCGGGCAACGAGGTCCAAGAAGCAGCCCGAAGCGATTCCTGATGCCACCGGGCCGGTCGAGGCCGACGCGGACGAGGTCGTGGACGCCGCGCTCCAGGACGGTGAGGCGGCTACCGAGGTCGTCGAGCAGCCCAAGAAGAAGCGAGCCCGTCGCGGGACGCGCGGCGGCCGTAGCCGCAAGAAGGCTCCCTCGCCGACGGCGGATGTCGCTGCCGGGGAGGAGGGCTCGGACGAGTCGACGAACGGTCGCTCCGCCCCGCGGATTCATGTTCCACCCGCCGACCTCGAGGTCGCGACCGTCGACGAGATCGCTTCCGAGCCGGTCGCGCCGACCGTGGCCGAGGAGGACGCCGTAGCGGAGACGGACGGTGCCGCGGACGGGCAGCCCAAGAAGAAGCGCTCCCGGCGCGGCTCGCGAGGCGGTCGAAAGCGCCGCAAGCCGGCCGCGAACGAGGGTGACGGTGCCGCCGCAGCCGATGAGACGGTCCCCTCGGAGCCTCAGGCGGACGAAGGGCAGCCGGAGTACGTCCCCATGTCGGAATGGATCGAGGACTTCGACGCCGCGCGGCGCCCGTAGTCGGTATCATGCGCGGGCTTTCGTGGGCCGCCGGCTCGCGCTGACCTCAGAATCACATGACCTACGCGATCATCAAGGTTGCCGGAAAGCAGTACCGCGTCCGCGAAGGGGAGCGGCTGCTCGTCGATCGCTTGCAGCAGGACGAGGGCTCGACGTTCGCTCCGACCGTGCTCCTCGTCGGCGGTGACGGCGGCCCACAGCTCGAGCCTGCCGACGGAGTCGTGACGGCGAAGGTTCTCGGCGACACCAAAGGCCCGAAGATCCGCATCGGCAAGTACAAGAAGCGCACGGGCTACCGGCGACACACGGGCTTTCGCGCGTCGCTGACCCAAATCGAGATCGAGTCGATCGGAGGCGTCAAGAGTTCCCGCTCGCGCTCGAAGCAGAAGGCCGAGCCGGAGATGAAGGCACCGGAGCCCGTCGTCGAGTCCGTGGCATCCGACGCGCCCACCGCCGATCTCCCGGAGGGGTACGCGGACATGACGGTCGCCGACATCAAGGCTGGATCGCCGGGTTGGGCCGCGCCCTCGATTGCAGCGGCGCTCGCGTACGAGCAGGAGCACGGCAAGCGCAAAGGCGCCGTCGCCGCGCTCGAGACCGCGCTCGCGCAGCAAGGGGGTGAGTCCTAATGGCTCACAAGAAAGGGCTCGGATCCTCGCGCAACGGCCGCGACTCGGAGGCGAAGCGACTCGGCGTCAAGGTGTTCGCTGGGCAGCCGGTGAAGACCGGGATGATCATCGTCCGCCAGCGCGGCACGAGGTTCCGGCCGGGCCCCGGCGCCGGCCTCGGCCGCGACGACACGATCTTCGCGCTTCGTGACGGAACCGTCGAATTCCGCAGGTCCGGAGAGAAGCGCTTCATCTCGGTCGCCGCGCCCGCGGAGTAGCGGCGCGCTCGGCTCGGCCGGGTCATGTTCCACGACCGCGCGCACGTGCACGTCGAGGCTGGCCGTGGCGGTGACGGCGCGCTGAGCTTTCGTCGCGAGAAGTACGTCCCGAAGGGTGGGCCGGACGGCGGCGACGGTGGTCGTGGGGGAGACGTCGTGGTCTCGGTCGACCCGAGTCTGCGTGACCTCTCCGCCTTCAGGCGCGTCCGGCACGTCAAGGCGGAGCGGGGTGGAAGCGGTCGAGGGAGCAAGAAGCACGGTGCCGACGGCGCTGCCGCGGAGCTCCGGGTTCCCGTCGGCACGCAGGTCCGCGACGCCGACGGTCGGGTGGTGGCCGACCTCGCGAAGGGCAACGGCCGTGTCGTCGTCGCCCGTGGCGGACAGGGCGGCCGTGGCAACGCGCGCTTCGCTACCCCCACGCGTCAGACGCCGCGCTTCGCCGAGACCGGTCTTCCCGGGGACGAGCAGGACCTCGAGCTCCACCTCAAGCTGGTCGTCGACGCGGCGCTGGCCGGCTTCCCGAACGCGGGGAAGTCGTCGCTCCTTCGGTTGATCTCGAACGCCAAGCCGAAGGTCGCCGACTATCCCTTCACGACGCTCGAGCCGGTCCTGGGCGTCGTGGACGGCCCCGAGGAGCGCCAGCTGACCGTCGCGGACGTTCCGGGGCTCATCGAGGGTGCGGCGGACGGCGCAGGCCTCGGTCACCAATTCCTGGCGCATCTCGAACGCGCGCGCCTGCTCGTGCACGTTCTCGACGCATCCGAGCCGAATCTCGAGCAGCGGTTCCGCACGATCGACCGTGAGCTCAGCAGGTACGGCGCCGGCCTCGACGAGCGGCCACAGCTCGTCGTCTTGAACAAGATCGATCTCCTCGCGGCGCCCCCGGCATTCGATCCGGCTGACGAGCGCGTCGCCGGCGTGGTGGCGACATCCTGCGCGACCGGCGAGGGCGTCGCCGCGCTGAAGCTCGCCCTCTTCGAGCTCTGCCCGGACGCCCCGCTCGACTCCGGGGAGGACGACGCCCTTTCGGAGTTCCTCGACTATCGGCCGCGCGCGCGCTCCGGGCCTCGGTACCGGATCCTCCGGACCGATCGCGGCTATCGGGTAGTCGGCGCATCGCCGACGTCGGAGGAGCTCGAGAAGGCACTCCGGGGACTCGGCATCAAGCCAGGGACTCAGGTCGAGATCGGCGACGAGGAGCTCGAGTGGCAGTAGCCCTCCTGGGCGGTGTGTTCGATCCGCCGCACAACGGCCACCTCGCGCTGGCTCGAGCGGCCGTCGACGAGCTCGGGCTCGAGCAACTCCTGGTGTTCGTCGTCGCCGATCCCGGGCACAAGCGCGCCACGACTGCGGCGGAGACGAGACTCGAGCTCACACGCCTGGCTTTCGCGGACGTACCGGGCGCGAGGGTCGAGCTCGATCGCCACGCGCGGACCGTCGACTCGCTCGAGGAGCGCAAGCTTCCCGAGGACACGTTCTTCGTTATCGGCGCCGACGAGTTAGCCGACTTCGAGGACTGGAAGGCGCCTCAGCGGGTGCTTCAACTCGTCCGGCTCGCTGTCGCGATGCGCCCGGGGGTGCGTCCCGACGATGTGGAAGCCGTGAGGGGTGGACTGAACGCGGGGGAGCGGATCGTCGACTTCGAGATGGCATTGCTTCCGATCTCGTCATCCGAGGTACGAGCACGTGTCGCTCGCCACGAGGCGATCGACGATCTCGTCCCGGCGCGCGTCGCGCGAGAGATCGCGCGGCTCGGCCTGTACGCGATGCCTGAGTAGACTGAGGTCGACTCCGACGAGGACGCGAGAGAGACCGACCTGACACCACTCGAGCAAGCACGCCGCACCGCAGCTCTCTGCCAGGAGAAGCTCGCGACCGACGTCACCATCCTCGACATGCGTGGTGTCTGCGACTTCACCGACTTCTTCGTGATCGCGACGGGCCGTAACGCCCGGCAGACGAAAGCGATCTACGACGACGTGTCCGGCGTCCTCAAGAAGGAGCACGGCGTCACGCCGCGTTCGTCGGCCGGTGCGACCGAGGCGACGTGGATCGTCGCCGACTACCTCGACGTCGTCCTTCACCTCTTCACGCCCGAGACCCGGGGCTTCTACCGACTCGAGGAGTTGTGGAGCGACGTGCCGTCGGTCGACGTGGAAGCCGTCGCCGCCGGCTAGCGTTGTCCGAATCGTAAACTACTCTGGCGGTCGTGCTCACGAGCGACCAGAAGGGGGCGATCGCGGAATCTGCGATCACCCATGCTGCGCTCAAGCTCGGCGTCGACGTCTATCACCCGCTTGCTGAGGGCGGCCGCTACGACCTGATACTCGACGTGGGATCCACGCTCATCCGAGCCAATGCAAATGGGCGCCGCTCCAACGGAGTTGCATCGTCGTCCGGTGCTACTCGTCGAGGCGGGCGCGCGACGGCCTGCGCCGCCGCCGCTACAAGGCCGCCGAGGTGGATGCGATCATCGTTTACTGTCACGAGCTCGATCGGTGCTTCTACGTGCCAGCCAAGCGATTCGACGGACATGCACAGCTGCTGCTTCGTGTTGCGGCGAGCCGCAACAACCAAGACATCGGGATCAACTGGGCGAGCGAGTTCGATCTCGACGCTAGACTGACTGCTCTCCTGGGGCCATAGCTCAGCTGGGAGAGCGCTTGCATGGCATGCAAGAGGTCGCCGGTTCGAGCCCGGCTGGCTCCATAGGTCGAGTCGCATGTCTCAGTTGCCGGATCGCCCACTTCAGCGAAAGCGTGTGGCGTCGGCGGATCTCGCGGCGGAGTGGGAGGAGCACGCGGCCGAGTTCATCGCGTGGGCGCGCAAGCCGGGCCACGACAGCTATTGGTAGTACCACCGAGACCAGTTCCTCGAGTTGCTACCTCCAGCAGGACATCAGACGCTCGACCTCGGGTGCGGCGAAGGCCGTCTCGCGCGTGATCTGAAGACGCTGGGACACGAGGTCGCGCTTGCCGACAGTGGCATGCTCGTCGAGCGGCTTCGCGAGACCGACGTTCCGGACTCGGGGATCGTGCGGCCACGCAGCAGGCGCTGGCAGCGAATCCCGCTCTTTCTCCACGTCCGGGCGTTGAAACAGCGATGAGTTGTCGACGGGCGCACCGTCTCTTCGTCATACGGGTATATCTGGGCGAAGCGAGGCTTCGTTCGCGACGAAAGGAGAGGGTATGGCAGGCAGGATGGTTCATGTCGAGATCCCGGCGGGTGACACCTCCCGGGCCAAGGACTTCTATACGGGCCTGTTCGGCTGGTCGTGGCAGGGCTTCGAAGGGTCGCCGCAGGAGTACAACATGACGCAGTTCACCGAGGACACGGGCGGGGCGATCTTCCCGGCTGAGGACCGCGGCGCCCGCGTGTACTTCGACGTCGACGACATCAACGCCGGGGCTTCGAAGGTCAAGGAGCTGGGCGGCGAGGCCGACGATCCCCTGCCGGTCCCGGGCATGGGCTGGTTCGTCACCGCGAAGGACACCGAGGGCAACAAGATCGGCCTCTGGCAGACGGATCCGAACGCAAGCATGTGATCGCTCTCGGGGGCGGCGCGTTTCGCGTCGCCCCCGGTCGTTCCTGATCGCGCTGCTAGAAACACGGTGACACCGACGCGAAAGGGACGGACATGCCCTTCTACCAGCGGCGCGGAGAGCTCCCGCGCAAGCGCCACATCGTCTTCCGCGAGAACGGGCGGCTCCTGACCGAGGAGGTCATGGGCCTCGAGGGATTCACCGGGAACGAGTCGATCCTCTACCACCTCGAGTCGCCGTGCCGCGTCAAGGAGCTCGGCGCGTTCACGCCCATCGTGCGCGAGGAGTGGATCCCCGAGACACACGCGCACCGCCTTCAGAACACGTACGACGTTCCGCCCCAGGGCGACGAGGTCTCGGGGCGACGGTCGCTCATGTGGAACGACGACGTCGAGATCTCCTTCTGCCGCCCGGAGGGCTCCATGGAGTACTTCTTCCGGAACGGCGAAGGCGACGAGGTGATCTTCGTTCACGAAGGGCACGGCACGCTCGAGACGATCTTCGGTGACGTGCCCTACAAGGACGGCGACTACATCGTCGTCCCGCGGGGGACGACGTACCGGTTCATGCCCGAGGGCCCGCAGCGCTACCTCGTCTTCGAGACTCCGGGACTGATCGAGATCCCTCGTCGCTACCGCAACGAGTACGGGCAGATCATGGAAGGAGCGCCCTACTACCACCGCGACATCCATCCGCCGGCGGACCTCCACACGCGCAGGGAGCGTGGCGAGTTCCTCGTCAAGGTGCGCGTTCGCGGCGGCTACCAGGACTACGTCGTCGACTATCACCCGTTCGACGTCGTCGGCTGGGACGGCTTCCTCTATCCGTGGACGTTCTCCGTCCACGACTTCGAGCCGATCACGGGACGCATCCATCAGCCGCCACCGTCCCACCAGACGTTCCAGGGCCAGAACTTCGTCATCTGCTCGTTCTGCCCGCGCAAGCTCGACTTCGACCCCGAGGCGGTGCCGATCCCGTACCACCACTCGAACCTGCAGTCCGAGGAGATGATCTACTACGTCTCCGGCAACTTCGGCTCGCGCAAGGGCATCTCGGTCGGCTCGATCACGCTCCATCCGTCCGGCCTCCCACACGGTCCGCAGCCGGGCCTCGCCGAGAAGTCGCTCGGCGTCGCGGAAACGACGGAGCTCGCAGTCATGTGCGACACCTTCCGGCCGCTGAAGCTCTCGACGTTCGCCCGCGACCTCGACGACGGCCGCTACGCGTACTCGTGGTACGAGCCGCCTGCCGACGAGCCGAGTCTCGCCGGTGTGACGAGTCACCTGTAGCCGCTTGGATGCCGACCGCTTCCTCGCGGAGCTTCCGCAGCTGTTCGACGACTATCCGCGCTCGGAGCATCCGCGGGACCGCCGGCTCCGGCCGATTGCCGAGGGCGTGCAGAACTTCGCGCGGGAGAACAACCTCGCGCTCCTGAATCTCGCGGCGAACTGCCTCGGTCCTGACGAGGCGTACGTCGAGGTTGGCGTCTTTCACGGTGCGAGCCTGATCGCGGCGATGCTCGGCAACGAGGGCAAGCTCTTCGTCGGGATCGACAGCTTCCAGTTCCGCGGCACCTCGCTCGAGGACGTCGAGGCGAACGTCGCGCGGTACGGCCTCGACGTGCCCGAGATCGTCGTCGGCGACGCGTTCGAGCTCGTGCCGGGCGGCGCGCTCGGTGACGTGCGGATCGGCGTGTGGTACTACGACGCGGCGCACTCATTCGAGGCGCAGATGGAGGGGCTTCGGATCGCGGAGCCGCACCTCGTGCCCGGCGCGCTCGTGATCGTCGACGACACGGACTGGGACGACGTCGATCGGGCGATCGAGGCCTATCTCGCGGAACAGCCTCGTGTCAGCAGGATCCTCACGATCGACGGCGACACCCGAGGAGCGCCGCAGTGGTGGGAGGGGATGCAGGTGCTCGTCTGGGACGGGTCGAGCTAGGTCCCGCGGACGGTGATCCGGCGGTTGAGCACGATGCCGTTGATGTCGTTCAGCGCGAACGTGACGGTGTAGGTAGCGCCTTTCTTGACGCCGCCCTTGACGGTGACGCGGGCAGCGATGGTGCAATCTCGTCTCAGCGGTGCGCTCTGCTGGCCGACGCTGATGAGCCGCGACGCCTGAAACACGCGCCACGTCATCCCGATCGGGGCACCCGTCGAGTCGGTGGCGCAGTAGCGGCGTGTGTACACGTTGAGGAGCGGAGTGAGCGTCCCGCGCGGAAGCAGGACCATCCCGTTCCGTGCGTCGAGTGGGCGCGCGCTTGCCGTGAACCTCGGCGGTGAGGGGTTCTTCGGGGCACCCGTGCGGGTGTAGATGCCCGAGTCCCATGGCTGCCCCTGGTCGTCCTGGTACACGAACCAGATGAACATGTCGACGAACGGATAGCCGGCCGAGATCGACATCGCCTGCTGGATGTAAGCCGCCTGCTGTGCATACGGGATTCCGAGCGAGTCCTCGGGCCTCGTCTGGTGCCCGTACTCGGTGATCCAGATCGGAACGGACTTCCGCTTGAACCAGGTCTTGAGGCTTGCGTCGAAGCGCGGAAGCGATGCCAGTGAGACGTTCGGCCACTTGACGATCTGGGACGGCGGCGAGGTCGGGACCGATGGGTACGGATGATGGGACCAGGCGTCGAACTTGAGCCTCGGGTTCGCCTTTGCGACGAGCTCTGCGAACGTGCCCGGCGAATGGGTTGGTCGGATCCCGTTCGGCTTGTCGCTTCCGCGCGCCGACGTTTCACCGATGGCGACCTTCGCCTGCGGATTGCCCGCCTTGATTCCGGCGTAGGCCGCCGCCGCCAGCTTCGCGTAGTTCGCGGGCGCGACGGACTTGCCCTGTGCGTTGAACTGCGGTGTGAGGAAACCCTGGAGGTTCGGCTCGTTCCACACGGAGAAGAAGCGGACGAAGGGGTAGCCCACGAACCGGCCCGAGTAGCGCGACGCGATGGCGCGCGCGAAATTCGTGAAGTCCGCAACACGTGTGGGCATCACATTCGGGGTCTTGCCGCCGTTCGCCCACCGTGGCGTTCCGGAGACGGTCAGGATGACCTCCTGGTCGTTCTGCTGCGCAGCACGCACGGCCTCGTCGATGTCGTCGAACTCGTACGAGGGATCGAACGGGTCCGTGGCTGTCGCTGGACGCGTCTTCGCGACGAGATTCCACTGCACGAGGAGGCGCATGATCGTCGCGTTGGTGTCCGCGGACCGCGCGACGAGCGCCTGCCGCTCGCTCGACCAGCGGAAGCTGGGGTCGTCGTGGAATCCGACCCACATGCGCTGAGCTGCGAACGATGCCGGCGCGCCGATTGCGGCGACGACGGACAGAGCGATGACGAGGCGGACGATGCGTCTCACGAGTGGTCTCCCGAGAAAGAGGCGGCGGAGAAGGGTCGGAAAGCTCCGGGCACCCTAGCGACTGCAATGTGAGGGGTGTGTTAGCAACGCGCATGGGTTGTGAGCGTCCACGGCCGTTAGACTTGGGCGGTCGTGAGCGTCTCCGTGTGGGAAGCGGTCTTCATGCTCGTCGTCCTGAAGATCCCCATGATCTACATCTCGTCGGTGGTGTGGTACGCGATCCGCGCGGAGCCGGAGCCTGCGGGTGGCGGTGAAGAGGCGGGTGTTCCGGCGCCTCTCACTCCCTGCGGCTGGGACGACTGGAAGAGTCGGCGCTCGCGCCCGTACGGGTACCGGCCGCGTCCCTCGGTGCCGCGCGTGCGAGCAGGCGTCCAGTTCGCATGAGCGCGGTACCCGCTCATCGCACTTCCGACCGCGTCGCCGGGTTCCTCTGTGCCTTCTCCTTCGCCCTGTCGGGCATCGCTATTGCCCGGAATCCCGGCCTGCTCGCACCTGCCGCGATCATGGTTGCGCTCGTCGCCGCGCGCATGACCGAGTCCCACCGGAAGCTTGCGGCCTACGCGGTGGGCGTCGCGGCTTGTTCGTTCGTCGTCGGAATGGCCGTCGCGGTCGTGACGGACAGCGGGCTGTACTGATCCAGGCGATCGCGAGACGCCGGTGACCAGCCTCGAGTCGTCCGGCCTCAACGCCGGATACGTAGGTCAGCTTCTCGAGCAATACCTCGAGAATCCCGAGGCAGTCGATCCGGCGTGGCGGGCCGTCTTCGAGGCCGGCGACGGCGAGCTCTTCGCGGCCCTGCCGGGGCTGGAGCGGCTCGTGCGAGCTCGGGCTCTCGATTCCGGCAACGGATCGGCGGCTGCCGGCGCGGCCCCGGTGACGGTCGAGGAGTCGGATGGGGTAACGCAAGGAGCGGTCGAGGCTCCGGTGCCCGCTCCCGCTCCACCCCTCCCGGCTCTCGAGGACGACGAGCTCCTCGCCGCGGTCGCCGCCGCGATGTCGCTCGTCAAGGCGTATCGGATGCACGGGCATCTCAATGCGCACCTCGACCCCCTGGGATCGGAGCCGATGGGGGACCCCGCGCTCGACGAGACTCGGCTCGTCCCGGCGCTGACGCCTGAGCTGCAGGCGCGGATTCCGGCACGCCTCCTCCGGCTCTACGTTCCGGGCGAGACTCTCGAGGACGCCTTGCCGCGCCTACGCGATGTCTACACGGGGACGATTGCGTACGAGATCGAGCACATCTCGGATCACGCCGAGCGCGTCTGGCTCCGGCAGGCGATCGAGTCCGGGCGCTTCAGAACCGAGCTTCCGGCCGACGAGCGGCGAGAGCTTCTGAGGCGCCTCGCGCAGGTCGAGGCGTTCGAGACATACCTGCGGCGGGCGTTCATCGGCCAGAAGCAGTTCTCCATCGAGGGCCTCGACGTCCTCGTTCCGATGCTCGACGAGGCGGTGGAGCTGGCTGCGCAGAGCGGTGCGCACGAAGTCCTCATCGGAATCGCCCACCGTGGCCGCCTCAACGTACTGACTCACGTCGTCGGCCGCTCCTACGCCTCGATCCTCCGGGAGTTCGAGGGCGAACGCTCGATCGACGCACTGATAGCCGACCCCGAGGGCGGCACGGGCGACGTCAAGTACCACCTCTCCGCGTCGGAGTCACGCGTCACCCCGGCCGGCGAGATCCAGGTCTCGGTCGCCTCGAATCCGAGCCATCTCGAGGCCGTCGATCCGGTGGTGGAAGGGCTCACGCGGGCAGAGCAGACGGATCGTTCGTTCGGCGCCGGGATCCACGACCCCACCGTCGCGCTCCCGGTCCTCATTCACGGCGACGCGTCCTTCGCCGGGCAGGGTGTCGTCGCCGAGACCTTCAACCTGCACAGCCTCGACGGGTACTCGACGGGCGGGACGCTGCACGTGATCGCGAACAACCAGGTCGGCTTCACGACCGATCCTGCGGAAAGCCGGTCGACGCGGTACTCGAGCGATCTCGCGAAGGGCTTCGACGTACCGATCGTCCACGTCAACGCCGACGATCCCGAGGCAGCTCTCGCAGCGATCAGGCTGGCCCTCGCATACCGGGACGAGTTCGGCCACGACGTCGTCGTCGATCTCGTCGGATACCGGCGCTTCGGGCACAACGAGCAGGACGAGGCCGCATACACGCAGCCGCTGCAGTCGGAGCGGATCGAGCTCCAGGTCCCCGTGCGGGAGACGTACGCCCGACGCCTGGTCGCCGACGGCGTCGTCGGACCCGACGAGTCCGCTCAGATGTTCGAGGAGACGCTCGCGTCGTTGCGCGCGGCGCACGACGAGCTCCGCACGAGCTTCGCTGCCCCCATTCCGCCCGCCGAGGCGCCGACGAGAACGGACACCGGCGCCGCTGTCGTCACTGCGATCCGGGCGGATCGCCTCCTTCAGCTCGGCGAGCAGCTCCTGGAAGTGCCCGAGGGCTTCGACGTCAACCCGAAGCTCCTCCGGCAGCTCGAGCGCCGCTACGACAGCCTTCGGGAGGGTGGAATCGACTGGGGCCATGCCGAGGCGCTCGCGTTCGCGTCGCTGCTCGAGGACGGGATCCCGATCCGGCTCTCGGGGCAGGACACCGAGCGGGGCACGTTCTCGCACAGGCATGCGGTGCTCCACGACCCTCGTACGGGCGAGACGTTCACTCCTCTCCAGAGCCTTCCGTCCGCGTCTGCTTCGTTCGAGATCTACAACTCGCCCCTCTCCGAGTACGCCGCACTTGCCTTCGAGCACGGGTACTCCATTGCGGCACCCGACGCGCTCGTGCTGTGGGAGGCGCAGTTCGGCGACTTCGTGAACGGCGCCCAGATCGTGGTCGATCAGTTCATCGTCTCCGGACGCTCGAAGTGGGGGCAGACGTCGCGGCTCGCGCTCCTGCTCCCGCACGGCTACGAGGGAAACGGGCCCGAGCACTCGAGCGCTCGTCTCGAGCGGTTCCTCCAGCTCGCCGCGCAGGACAACATCCGCGTCGTCAACTGCTCGACCTCCGCGCAGTTGTTCCACCTGCTTCGGCGGCAGGCGCTCGATGCGACCGCCCGGCCGCTCGTCGTGATGACGCCGAAGGGCCTGCTCCGGCTTCGCGAGGCGACGTCGGCGCTCGATGACCTCGCGCTCGGCTCGTTCCAGCCGGTGATCGACGACCCGATGTCCGACCACGCCGGCGTACACCGACTGGTCCTCTGCAGCGGCAAGATCTACTACGACATCGTCGGTCACGAACTGCGAGCGACGACACCGTCCGCCCGTGTCGCGCGCGTCGAGCAGCTCTATCCGTTTCCGCTCGAGCTCGTCTCGTCGCTCATCGCGTCGTATCCCGACGCCCGCGAGATCGTCTGGGCGCAGGAGGAGCCGCAGAACATGGGAGCGTGGAGGTCGATCCGGCACCGGCTCGAGGAAGCAGCCAACCGCGCCACACCGCCAGCTCGCGTCCAGTATGTCGGGCGCACCTGGCGGGCGAGCACGAGCGAGGGCTACCCGACCCTTCACCACTACGAGCAGGATCGGATCGTTCGCGCGGCGCTCGGCGGCGCCTCCTAGCTATGCGCGCGGGCGTCCGCGCCGGACGAGCGACGAGGCCATTCGCGGTCCGTGGCGTCGCGCGGCGAGCAGAAGCTGTTGACGGTGCTGTGGCGGGAGTCGGCGCCATGCCTCGAACATCACGAGAGCGACCGTGGTCGGCTTTATCCGGCGTGCGAGGTACACGAGAAGCGTCAAGGTCGCGACCGGCACGGCGCCATCCTCGCACACGCTCGACGCTCTCGGTCGGATCGTTGATCAGCAGGTGATCCGGTAGACTCGTTCGGCCTCAGGGGGCACACAGCGTGGATCAGCACGACGTTCTTCCAGTAGATACCGAGTCCGGCTTCGCGCAGGCGATCCGGGAGCACCTCGAGCTCAAGAGCCAAAACGCGGATCTCGACACCGAGATGCCAATCGATCACTATCTCGACGGCGATCCGCTCGAGAACCACCCGCTCTTCAAGAGCGAAGAGCAGGCCCGCATCGAGGAGACGATGGGCGGCGAGCCTGCCGCCGAGCTCAGCTCGGAGCGGCTCCCGTGGCCGGGCGAGGAGACCGTCGAGGACGTCGAAGGCGCCGCACTCGACGAGGCGCTGTGGACCGGGCGCCCGCGCGACTTCGACTGGGGCGACTGAGAGTCTCGCACCGCCGCTCGTGACGTCCGCCGAACGCCTGCAGCGCTACGCGGAGCTCGTGGTTCGCGTCGGAGCGAACGTGCAGCCCGGCCAGGACGTCGTCGTCCTCTGCCTCGTCGAGCACGTCGAGATCGCTCGTGCGGTCATCCGCGAGGCGTACCGGGCCGGAGCGCAGCACGTCGTCGTTCTGTACGGAGACCTCCATCTCCGCCGTGCGATCATCGAGCTCGGCCCCGAGTCCGAGATCGGGTGGTCTGCGCCGTACCTTCTCGACTGGATCACGCGCTGGCCGGAGGAACGTCCGGCGCTGATCTCGCTGGCCGGGAACCCCGACCCGCTACTCCTCTCCGATCTCGACCCGACGCTCGTGGGCCGGGCAGACCCGCCCGAAATCAGGGCCGCCTTTCTCGAGTGCGTCAGGGGTCGGCACGTCAACTGGACGATCGCTGCGGCTCCGAACACCGGGTGGGCTTCCCAGGTCTTCGGGGAGCCTGACCTCGAAGGTCTCTGGGGTGCGGTCGCGAAGGCGACACGGCTCGACACGGAGGACCCGGTGGCAGCGTGGCGCGCGCACACCGAGATGCTCAATGCGCGAGCCGATGCGCTGAGCTCACGTGCGTTCGACGCGATCCGGTACGCGGGTCCGGGCACCGAGCTCACAGTGGGTCTCGTCCCGGAGGCGCACTGGCGCTGCGCGACGATCGAGTCTGCCAGCGGAATCACGCATACCCCGAACCTCCCGACGGAAGAGGTTTTCACGAGCCCCGATTGGCGTCGCGCCGAGGGCACGGTTCGTTCGACGTATCCGCTCGTCACCGCCGGAACCAAGGTCCAGGGTCTCGAGATGCGCCTGGAGAAAGGGAAGATCGTCGACGTCCGAGCCGATGTCGGCGCCGAGATCATCCGTGCTCAGCTCGCAACCGACGATCAGGCGCCGTACCTCGGCGAGTTGGCGCTCGTCGACGGTACGTCGCCCGTCAAGCAGACCGGGCTCGTGTTCAGTGACACCCTGTTCGACGAGAACGCCACGTGTCACATCGCGTTCGGATCGGGCCTTCCGGACACGCTCGGTCGTCCGGCGTCGCACGAGGAGCTACTCGAGGCCGGGATCAATGTCTCTCGGATCCACATCGACTTCATGATCGGCGGGGTGGACGTCGACGTGGACGGGCTCGACGCCGACGGTAACGCGACGCCGATCATCCGTGGCGACGCCTGGCAGCTGTAGCGCTGCCAGCCGGATCACGAATTCGTGGCTGTGGCAGGCCGTTTTTGGTCCGATGGCGCAGCGATGTCCTAACTGACCTTGACAGGACGGCCAAGTGATGTCACACTGACATCACAGTGCAGCTCGACAGCCATATCCAGGCAATCCAGCAGGAGCTCGCGACGACCGCGGCACTCGGCGACGACGAGGCTGCGGAGGCCGCTCGCCGCATGGGCGAGGCGATCGCCGCCACGCTGCACCTCCACCTGCTGGACCTCCTGGGCGAGGCGGCGCTCGAGATCAGCGGCCAGCTCGACCCCGGCCGCGTCGAGGTTCGGCTCGCCGGCCGCGACCCCGAGCTCGTCGTCATCGCAGACGAGGCCCCGGGCGTGAGCCAGCTCGGATTCGGCGAAGAGGCCTCCGGCCGCATCACGCTTCGTCTGCCCGAGTCGCTGAAGGCCGGCATCGAGGCCGCTGCGGACCGGGAGGGGATCTCGACCAATGCCTGGCTCGTGCGCACGATCGCGCACACCCTCGAGCAGCGCCCGTCCAAGAAGAGCCGCAACCGGATGCAGGGATACGTCCAAGGCTGAAAGGAGAGGACGATGCTTCTGACCTCACTTCCATTCGACTATGCCGTGCTTCTCGACTCAGGCGACCGCCTGCGCACGAAGAGCCCACGCACGTCGGGCAGCCGTGTCCGGCGAGCGCCCGCTCGCGACAAGAGCTAGGAGCGCCAGATGCCCACCTTCGACACTCCCGGGAGCGTCTCCCTCCAGGTCAAGCTCCCGAGTGGACGCGTCGTGATCACGACGGTCGACGAGCCCAAGACCACCGTCGAGGTCGTGCCCGTCGGCCGCCGTGGCCACGATGCGATCGAGGAGATCGAGATCACCATGGATGAGCGTCCCGGTCGCCACTTCGTGCGCATCGAGCAGAAGGACAGGTTCCGGTGGGGGCCGATCCAGATCTCGTGGGGCGGTGACATCGAATGTCGCATCACGTGCCCTCCGGGTACGGACCTCGACCTGTCGGGTGCCTCGACGGACGTTCGCGTCGAGGGAGACCTGGGGGAGGTCTCTGCGCGCACGGCGTCCGGAGATCTGCGGCTGCAAACGGTCCGCGGGCCGCTTCGGGTCAAGACCGCCAGCGGCGACGTGTCCGTCGGGACGCTCCAAGGCGAGGCGTCGATCGTCACGGTCTCGGGTGACGTGGGTGTGGAGCGCGTCGACGACGTGCTCACCGCGCGTGCTGTCTCGGGCGACGTCACGATCGACGCGGTCGCCGGCGAGCTCGGCCTCTCGACCACGTCTGGCGACGTCGACGTCAAGGCCGTCGTGAGCGGAGACGTGCGCGTTCAGACGGTCTCGGGCGACGTCCGCGTCGGAATCGCCCGTGGCACGCGAGTCTGGATCGACGCCGCATCGGTGTCCGGCGACCTCGAATCCGAGCTCGGTCTGGAGGACGGAGCGGCTGCGGAGGATGAGGGCGGCTCGGTCGTCCCGCTCCGCGTGAAGACGGTCAGTGGCGACGTGGCCGTCGTGCGTTCAGCAGCCGCGATCTCCGCCTAACCGGCGGCGCGAACTGCCGCGACGACCTCGTCGTCACGGCCTTCCCGGAGCAGATCGACGAGTCTTCGGCCGCTTTCCCGTAGCCCGAGAGGAGCGGTGAGGAGGTCGTACAGCTTCGCGTCGTCGATCCCGACCGATCGGGCGGCCGCCACTATCCGCGCGACGCTGCCGCGTGGCTTGCCGCGGTCGAACTGCCAGGCCGGGTACCGCCACTCGCTCGATCCCGGGTCCCTGACCGCGATCAGCTCGCCCGCCCGTCGCATGGCGTCGATGTATGCGGGATCCACTGCCATGCGCGCCGCCAGCCACGTCGCCGGCAGTGCATCCTGAAACCGGGTCTCGTTAGCCGTGCTCATCCCGCGCGGAGCCTAGCGATCACCCCGTCCTGAGGCTTTGGATCTCGCGCGCGGCGCCGATATGAGTTCCATGCGCCGCCGCATTGCCGCCGTCATGATCGCTCTCGGGCTTCTCGCGGGCGCCGGAACCGCGTCGGGTGCTCCGAGCACGCGCTCGCAGTTCGCCTCGTCCGAGATCGAGGCCGTCGTCGCAGCCGGGCTCATGGGCCCGTCGGTGGAGGCGTTTCGACCGAGCGACCCACTCAACGCGTCGGAGCTCGCTGTCGTGGTCTCGAGCCTCGGCGGCGCGATCTCGGTCGATGATCCCGACGCTGCCGTCTCCGTGCGGGAGTTCGACGCCCGTCTCGTCACGCTCGCAGGACTTCGACCATCGGCGCGGGCAATCCGCACAGCCGCCGTGAACGCAGGCCTCACACCACGTCCCTGGCTCGGAACGGAGACCGTGGCGCGACTGCTCGGCTTCCGGATCAACCATCCGCGGGAGGAGGACGACCTCGAGCTCGAGGTCACCGATCCGATCACTCGGGCGGAGGCGGCGTACAGCATCGCGACCTACCTCTCGCTCTCCGACGTGCAACTCGAGTCGGCTCGGACGGCCGCTGAGACGTTCTCCCTCCCGCCGCTCTCGGAGTGGCAGCAGGTCGTCCTCGACCGCGCGCTCAGGTTCGTCGGATCGCCATACGTCTGGGCTGGGACGTCCGAGAAGCCGCAGGAGCTCTTGGGCAAGGAGCTCCCCGGCGGCTTCGACTGCTCCGGCTTCGTGTGGCGGGTATACAAGACGAAGCCGTTCCTGGGAGCTCCCGGCCTCAGTCGCGTCCTGGTCGGGAGGACGACCTATGCTATGAGCGGAGAGGTTGATCCGTCGAAGCGGGTGAGCCGTGAGGCGCTCGCACCCGGCGACGTCGTCTTCTTCGGCTCGAATGGTCCGCGCTCGAAGCCGAGCCAGATCGGGCACATGGGCATCTACATCGGGAACGGCTGGCTCGTGCACTCATCCCGGTACGGGACCACGCTCACGCCGATGACCGGCTGGTACGAGACGACCTTCGCGTGGGGTCGCAGCCCGCTCGTCGAGGCCGGCCTCGAGTACTCGGGCTAGGTTCGGGACAGCTTCGCCGGGCTACCAGAGGCCCGGAACGAGACGATGCGTGCGCCGGGCGTAGTCGTCGTATGCACCACCGAGCCCGCTTCGTAGGAGCGCTTCCTCGTGCGGGATCCGCTGGACGTACCCGACCGTCGGCAGGAGCGCGAAGGCGAGCATGCTGAGCGCGTTCCCTAGTCCGATACCGACGCCGGTGTACATGAGGATTGCGCCCGTGTACGACGGGTGGCGGAGGTGCCGGTAGGGCCCGTCGTCGACGAGGCGGTGCTCCTCACCCACTTCGAGGTGTCGAGTGAATTGCTTCCCGAGCGTGCGGATGGCCCATACGCGCAGAGCGATGCCGACCAGCTCGACCGTGCACCCGACCGCGACCCACAGCCACGCGCTCCCGGGTAGTGCTGCTCCGGGAGCCCATTTCGCCGCGGCGATCCCGACGACGAGCGCCGAGATCTGCCAGGCCTGGAGCGCGCGATAGGTCGGATCACCGCTGTGGCGTCCCAGGTCGTCGCGGAACCTGCGGTGCTCGAGCACTACGGTGGTCAATGCGGGGCCGAAGACGAGTGCGGTGGCGATCCAGTCGTCGAGAGCGAGCGGAGTCAACGGCGCACTCTGTCACGAAGCGCCGACGAGAAGCGACACGCGGGTGCCCCGGATCGAACCCCTCCCGCTAGCCGGACGTTCTCGACATGAATGACGAGGAGCGCGATCGCAACGTACTGGGTGGCAACACCGACGATCGTGAGCGCGTGAAAGAGCTGTCTCCTTGGCGGCGACGAGCCTTGCGTCCAACCGGCCGTGTAAAACCCGCAGCGTGGAGCCGCGGTCCGTTCGCCTTTCCAGCCCGGACCGTGTGCTCTTTCCCGACGAGGGGATCACGAAGCGGGACCTCTTCGAGTACTACGGCGCGATCGCGCCCGTGCTCGTCCCGCACCTCCGCAACCGTCCGTTCACGATGAAGCGCTCTCCGTACGGGGTGGGCGGGGACGTCTACTTCCAGAAGCAAGCGCCGAAGGGGATGCCCTCCTGGATCCCGACACGCACGTACCGCACCCACCCGCGCGAGGGCGGATCGCGGCTCGTCGACTTCCCGCTCGTCAACTCGCCGGAGGCAGTGCTCTGGATGGTGCAGATGAACTGCATCGACATGAACGCCTGGTACTCGCGCGTGGACAAGCCGCATCGGCCGGACTTCGTGCTCTTCGACCTCGACCCGCCGGACCGCGGCTTCGCGCTCGCGATCCGAGTCGCCCATCTGATCCGCGAGGAGCTGGACCGGGTAGGACTCGAGTCCTACGTCAAGACGAGCGGCGCCGACGGGATTCACGTGCTCGTCCCGATCGCGCGCCGGGCGACCTACGAGCAGACCTACGCGTTCGCGGAGCGCGTGGCGCGTGGGCTCGAGGCGCGCCACCCAGGGCTGGTCACGACCGAATGGCTGAAGCGCAAGCGGGAAGGGGTCCTCGTCGACCACCGTCAGAACGCGCGCGGGAAGACGATCGCCTCGGTCTACTCGGTGCGGCCGAAGCCGGGTGCGCCGGTGTCGACGCCGCTTCGCTGGGACGAGCTGACAGAAGACCTGACGCCGCGCCGCTTCGGGATGCGCGAGGCGCTCGAGCGCGTCGGACGGTACGGCGACCTCTTCGAGCCCGTGCTCGCTGGGGGCCAGGCACTCGGGCGTGCTCTGAAGACGCTGGGTTAGCCGGGCATCGTCGACAAAGAACAGGGCCTGATCGTTGAGCGGGAGAGCCGGCTTTCGTCGCCGAGCGCCTCGCTAACGCACGGCCAGCAGCACGCGACTGGAGAGCACCTGCCAGATGGTTCCCACCTCGCGGAAGCCGGCGTCGCGCAGGGCCGCCACGTGGAAGTCGAATCCGGGCGGTGACTCCTGCCGCCTCTTGGCGGCGAAGCGCTCTGCCCGCTTGGTCAGCAGCGGCGCGAACCCAGGCTCCAAGGTCAACGCATCCCACCATTGCTCCGCCGTCTCGACGCCGCGTGCGGCGAAGGCGGCGTCCGTCCACTGCTCGTCGAGGACCCGCTGGCTCAGGCGCGCCAGGGTCGGCGACGCTGCACTGAAGGCCATGTTGTCGCCGTTGAGGAACAGACCGCCGGGCCGCAGCAAGCGAGCGAGGTCGTCGTAGAGCCGGCGCAACGGTTCCGGCTCCAGCCAATGCAGCGCGGTTGTACTGAGCACAGCGTCTATCCGAGTGTCGCGCAGCGCCTCTAGCCAGTCGGCCGACGCCAGATCGGCTTCGATCCAGCGCAGGCGGCCATCGATCGTGTCGAGCGAGCCCCGTCCGATGGCCAGCATTACCGGATCGATGTCGACCGCGATCGCTTGTGCGTCGGGAAAGCGGGCGAGCAACCGCTGACTCATCGAACCCGGCCCGCAGGCGAGGTCCAACGCCACGAACGATGTGGGCAGCAACTCGGCCAGCGCATCGAACATCGCCGCGAAGCGCGCTTCTCGCTCGGGAACGTAGCCCTCTTGCTGGGCGTCCCAGCGCCGCAGCCAGTCCAACCAGTCGATCTGCTGGTGGACGTCCGCGTTCATGCCGGCCATCTGCTCGAGGTCCTTCGCGGCGCGAGGTCGACTCCGGCTGCGCGGCTAGACACCGCATGAATCCTCGGCTCGATGAGGCGCGATGACACGACCTGCGACCAGAGCGGTTGACCGGTGAGTTGACCACTCCGTCACCGGCCTCCTTGCGATCCGGGCCAGGATCCGTCGCCCTACCGGACGAGCTTCCATACCGTCGCGACGCCTTTCCGCGACCCTCTGCGCCACGTCACGAGCGCGACTACGACGAGACCGGCTGCGACCAGCACTGCAAGCGATCGGATCTCCGATTGCAGCGCCGTGAGATCCTCGTTGAGGCGCTGCCGTTCGGTATCGATCTCCGTGCGGATCTCCTCGACGGTGCGCTCAGACATGGCTCCGAAGCGCCTCTACGGTGCGCTCTGCCTCCTCGATCGCTTGCTCTGGCTGGGGAGGAGAGGCCTTCCTGGCGAAGCGAACGGCCAGGAATCCCGCAATCGCAGCCAAGAGCAAGATCAGTCCAGAGACGATAAGTAGTGACAGCCACAGGGGGAGCGCTTCGCTGATGCCTGCCGCCGCCGCTGCGAAGGCGAAGCCGATCGCATAGACGACGAGAACCACAGCGAGGAGCGCCAGCCCCGCCGCGACGCCGAGCGCCGTTGCCTTCTTCTTCGCCTCGAGCTTCGCGAGCTCCAGGTTCAGCCGTACGAGCGACCGTGTTCGCTGCTTCACGGACTTTGTCCGTGCGACGAAGCCGAACATGACGTGAGCCTACAACGACGCTCTCGTGAGGCGGTGCGGCGGCCGTGCGTTGATCGCGTACGAATGCGGTGGGTTGCACGGTCCGGACGACCCGCGTCTCGACGTGCACTACTTCCAGCGGCGACTCGATCCGACGAAGTACTGCGCGTAGCCGCGTAGCGCGGCTGCGGAGGTCAGCACCTGGTAGGCGAGCAGGTAGCCGAGGAAGCCGCGCTTGTCCGACTGCGGCTCGATGTCGAGCGTGCGAAAGACGTGGCGTGCCTGCCAGCGTTGCAAGAAGCCGAAGACGGCGAGAGTGATGGGAAGAAGGAGCATCGACCACCACCCGAAGATCAGCGGGTAGCCGAAGAGGAAGAGGATGACTCCCGGCACCCAGAAGAAGATGACCCCGATGTCGAGGCACGGGACGAGGTAGTCGATCCCCGCGACCAGCTTCGCGAGCACACGAGGCTGCTTCGGCGGTGGATGCGTCCGAAGGCCTTCCAGCATCCCGCGTGCCCAGCGAGAGCGCTGGCTCAGGAGGCGATCGAGGCGCTCCGGGACGACCGTGAATCCGAGCGCGACAGGCTCGTACTGCACGAGTCCACGCGTCCCGAGCATCGACCACGTGAGCACGATGTCCTCGCCGATCGCATCCGGCCAGCCGCCCACGGCACGCAGGTCGCTCGTCCAGTAGGCCGAGAACGCTCCCTGAGCCACTAGCGCAGTGTTGTACGCCGCCTGCATGCGCTTCACGCCGTTGATCCCGAGCCGGTAGTCCCACTGCTGCATGCGGGTGACGAAGGTCGCCGTTGGGTTCTCAGCGACGAGCGCGGCCGCGCACGCGCAGACGTGCTGCCCCTGCGGTGCGCTGGTAACGCGGACCACGAGTCGCGTGAGCGACTGCCGTTGGAGGTGCGTGTCGGCATCGACTGTCACCACGAGCGGCGTCGTCACGGCGGCGAGGGCGGTGTTCAGTGCGTGGTGCTTGCCTTGCTTCGTCTCGAAGACACGTCGGTAGTCGAGTCCAAGGCGCTCAGCCGCCTCGTCTGCGAGCGGCGCGGTGTCGTCCGTCGAGTTGTTGTCGGCGACGATGACCTCCACCCGACCTGCATAAGAGAGCTGGGCGATGTGCTCGAGCGTGCGCACGATCGCCTTGCTCTCGTTCCACGCCGCCACGACGATCGTCACCGACGGCCATTCCCCGTCGGGCCAGTCGCCCTCGGGCGGATCGAGCGGGAGTTCCCGGTAGCGCGTGATCAGGAGTGTGAAGATCATGAAGCCGATGACGAGGCCAGGGATGTAGGCGAGGAAGAGCGGGATGACCCAACCCATTACCGGGCCGATTGCAACCTCGAGCTCGTCTCTCCATGGCTCGGATACCCAGACGCTGAACGCGACCCACGCGAGCGTCAACGCGAACGCGATTGCGAAACGAACCGTGGGCCGAAGGCCGGAGACCGGAGCCTTGCGCCGCGTGAGAAGACGGTGTTGTGTCCGTGAGGGGTGGGCGGATCTGAGATCACCGTCGGAGACAGCGATCTCGTCGTCGAGCGAGGGCAGGGGCGAAGACGTGGCTCCTCCTCAGGCAGCGTCACCCAAGCGTAGGAACGCGCTCGTGTCGGTGACACCCCCGAAAGCGTGCACTACGCCGGAGGCGGTGGCCGCGATCAGCCCCACCGCCCGATCGCCTCGCGAGAAAGGGTGAGAATCGTCTGGACCGAGTTGTGGCCGCGCCTCGGCTGGGTATCAGACTTGACTCGACGGCACTCACACCCATCGAAGGAGGACACATGGCAGGCAAGGCGGACTTCACCGAGGAAGAGTGGAAGAACCTGCAGCAAGGCGTCACGGGCGCAGGCTTGCTCGTCTCCACAGCTCATCGCGATTTCACCGACAGCTTCGGTGAGGCGAGCGCGGTTGCGAAGCAACTCGCGGCGCATCGCGAGAGCGAGAGCCAGCTCGTCCGCGAGCTATCCGGGACACATGGCACCGGCTTTGGGCTCGTCGCGTCACCGAAGGAAGTCGTGGAGGGGACGATGAATGCTCTAGGTGCGGCGGTGGCAGTGCTCGGCGCCAAGGCCCCGGACGAACTCGACGCCTACCGTGGGCTGGTGCTCGACGTTGCGACGGCGGTAGCGGAGGCGAAGGGTGGCGTGAAGGACGAGGAGACTGCTGCGATCGGCAGGATCACACAGGCGCTCGGGGTTGCCTAACACCGCTTCTCACGGGACGGGCAGCGGTGGTCAGCGTGATCTGACACGAATCTGACACGAGCGACGGCTGGGGGACACCGTCGCGTCACCTGGGACACATCCGGGCGCGGACGCTCCGGCTCGAAGAAGAGCGCAAACTGCGCTAATCCGAGCAGCTGCGGGCTTGACCGAGTCGACTCTCGCCCATAGGTTCCTCAACGCACCGAGCACGGAGCGCGAGTAGGTCGAAGCTCAGCCCGACGGTTCTACGCGGAAGCGGAAGATCATCGGGTCGAGTGGACGAAAGCGCCACCGGCTCGGTGAATTCTTCTTGAACGATGGCGGAAGCCTCCGATGTCGCTCTCGAGCGAGAGGACACTCGCGTGCCCGAGTGTGGGAATGTCGCTTGACGAGGAGGCGGCGGTCCCTTACCGAGTTCGTGGGATCGGCTGCCAGGCAATCGGCGCACCGAGTCCGAGCGCATTCGAGCTCGTGGCAGCCGCGGTGCTCCGGTAGCGCCCGTCCCTACCCATAACCTCGATGCCGTAGCCCCCCATGAACTGCCTGATCCGTGTGGAGATCGCGATCCGGCTGCCATCGGGCGACCAGACAGGCCTACCGCGGATCCCGAGGCTATGGCAGCCCGAGCGCCTTCCGGGCGCGGCATCCCGTCCGCTCGGGGTTACCAACTTGACGCCGCAGGCCGATTCGTAGGCGATCACGCCGCCGGCGGGAGACCACGCGGGCGAGGAGGCGTGCCTAGCAAGAAGGTGCCGATGAGAGCCGTCGGCGTCGATGATCGAGATCGTCGACTCTCCGTTCTTGCGAGTGGCAAACACGAGTTGCCTTCCGTCGGGTGACCAGGAGGGCGAGGAGTCGTGTCCGTCCGTTCCGGTGTCGAGCCACTTGTCTGTGACGTGCGAACCGACGATCCGTCTGATCTCGATCGAACCCACCAGCCCAAACGGGCCTGGTAACGCCGGCACGACGAGCGCGATGCGCCCGTCCCGTGACAACGAAAGTGAGAATCCTTCTCCGCCAGCAGGCCGCGTTTTCCCGCTTGCGAGATCGAGGACGTGCATTCCCTGGTAGGGGGTCCCGATGGAGACCGTCGTCGCGCTGAAGAGAAGCTTGTCACCCGTCGGTGACCAGGCGACGCTCTCGATGATGGTGCAGAAGCGGGGACCCCGGTCCTCCTGGCAGCGAAAGAGGCGGTGCCTCTTTCCGTGGCTGCTGACAGCGAGGATTCCGTCGCCGTCGATGACAGTCAGCGGTCCGTTGCGGACGCGAGGCGCGGGACGAGGAGCTTGCCCTCTACCTGATGCTCCCGATCCGCTGGCGGGCGAGGAGATGGCGGCGGGGCCACCGCTGCCACCGAAGATGAAGGCGGCGGAACCGATCCCTGCCGCGATGAGGAAGGCTCCCCCGGCGCATCTTCTTCTTCGCCGCCGCGTCCGCTGGCGCGCTTCCTCGATCAGCGCCTCTTGCGCGTCGTCATACGGAAGCTCCTCGACGAGCGGGGGGCGCGGAGCCTCGGGAGGGGCGATGACGCTCACGCCTGCACTCCTGTCACAGTCGAGCTACTATGACTAGCACCATGCTCGATGTCAAGGTAGACAGGCGAGACCCCACCGATCTCTACGAGCAGGTCGCCGGTGAGATCCGGCGCGCGATCGCAGACGGCGAGGCGAAGCCCGGAGAGCGCCTTCCCCCAGCCAAGGACCTCGCCGCCGTTCTCGGCGTCAACACGAACACGGTGCTGCGGGCGCTTCGTGTGCTTCGCGACGAGGGGCTGTTGGAGTTCCGGCGCGGCCTTGGGATCTCGGTTGCCGGCACGCCCGAGCGAGGGGCGGTCATCGCCCGCGCCAAGGAACTCGTCGAGTTCGCGCGCCATCAGGGATACCGGCTGGACGAGCTCGTGGAGATCATCGAAGACGTCGGCTAGCTCTTCGCAGCTTCACAGGCGACGCATCCGTGCCGTGCCCCAGCGTGCGGGAATGTCCCTTGGAGTGACTACGAGAAGAAGCAGCAGTCGTACAGCGCGCGCACGGCTGCTGCGTGTCCAGCTACTCGTCGGATCGTCCCGTCGACGCGCGAAGCGCCGCGACTGCGCCAGTCCGTGTATGGACGCCAAGCTTCTCGTAGGCGTTCTCGAGGTGCTTGCGGACGGTTCCCGGTGAGATCCAAAGCAGCTTCCCGATCTGGTCGTTCGTTCTGCCCTCTGCGACGAGTTCGAGCACCTCTCGCTCCCTTGGCGTGAGCGCGTCCGAGCCACGCCATTCTGCGCTGCCGCGACGCCTGGCTCGCCGTCTGAACCGATCGAGATAGGGCCGAAGGAGGTCGAGCGCCGTGCGATCGCGCTCGCCGAAATCGCGCGTTTCCCGATCGAACTCCAGGCGTGCTCCGTCCTCCCCTTCGGGATCGAGCCACAGACGCATCATGTGCTCGATGCCGAGAGGACGCGATGCGTCCTGGTAAAGCTCGAGCCGGTGCCACTGGCGCCGGGAGAGGAGATCCGAGATCTTGCGCGCGGCGCTCGAAGGGACGAGGCCGTCCTGATCCCAGGTGCGAGCATCGATCGCACGCAACTCCGGCGTCCACTCGCTGCGCCAGTCACCGACGCGTGCGATCGCGGGCATCCCACCCACGGCACGCATGTGGTAGGTGACGACGTCGCACGGCACGAGCCGTCGAAGAGCTTCGAGCACGGGCTCCGGGAACGGGTTCGAACCGTCGACATCAGCCGCTTGGGCCAGGACGTCGAGCGCCTTCCGATAATCCGACCCCGACAATCGAGCCATGCGCGCAGGATACGACGATCGTCGTATTCCTCGAACTCGGTCCTCCGAACATCATCGGCACGGGAATCGTTCTGAGCCGCGGAGATGGTGGTAGCGAGACGACGAGTCTTGGCTCGAGTCTTGCGGGAAAGGAGGGGGGGATGTGACGACTTCACAGCGCAAGAACAAGCGATTTCTCGGAGGCGGTGCACTCTTGGTCTCGCTTGTGGCGCCGTACGTGCCGAGTGACCCGTACTTGCCGCCAAACCCGGTCAAGGGGTTCCAGCCGGTTCCCTGACAGGCGACGCGAGTGGGAGGAGTGAGGAAGCCCGTGTTCATCAAGAAACCACGTTTCGCACTCACGGCGGTGGCGGCGCTCGCGGCTGCCGCAGGGGTGGTCGGGGGCGCAGTCGCTGCATCCCCGTCGGCACTCAGCGCGGGGAACCTGACGCTCCGAGCGACGCTCGCCGCGACATCCGATCCCATCAGCTGTCCGGCCGCGTGGGCCGACGCAGACGCGTGCTTCACCCGGGGAGGGAAAGGCATGGCGCCCGGACTCGGGAGCGTGACCGAAAGCTACGACTGGGCGTTTCGGATCGGACCGCCGACGTGTCCTGCGAACGTCGGCAAGCCGCTTGCAACCACGGGTCGCCTGATCGTCGCGGGAAGAGGTGAGCTTCGCTTCGCCCTGACCGACGGAGCGCAGTGCATCGATATCGAGCCGGTCCACAACATGCCGCAGGACTTCACGATCACCGGCGGCACCGGAAGCTACGAGGGTGCATCGGGAAGCGGACGTGTCGAGCGCGCACTCAGCGGCGGCGTCGGCACGGAGACGTGGATCGGAACGGTCGTCGCTCCCGGCGTGGAGTTCGACCTCACTCCTCCGACGTTCGTCGGCGCGACGCCGAAGACGGTGCGCGCTCGCAAGGGCGCCAAGAGTGCGCGCGTGACGTACAAGGTCACGGCACACGATGTCGTCGACGGCGACGTTCCAGCATCGTGCACTCCGAAGTCAGGCACGCGGTTCAAAGTCGGCCGGACGCTCGTGACCTGTATCGCGTCGGACACGAGTGCGAACGCCGGCACGGCGAAGTTCAACGTCACCGTCAGACGCTCCCGGTAGCACGAAGACGCTGATCAGCCCACTTCGGTAGCCCGGAGTCGCCCTGCAAGTTCCCCAACCATTGCAACGGCGATCGCAGGCTGATCGCGGAGGAGCTTGAGGAAGCGGGAACGTGTGATCGCGAGCGTCGTGACCGGCCCATTGGCGAGGACGGTCGCCGTGCGCGGACCACCGTCGAGAAGAGCGATCTCTCCGAAGAAGCTGCCCTGCTCTCGGATGAGACTCGGCATTCCGCGACGTCGTACCGTCACAGTGCCGTCGAGGAGGATGTGCAAGGAGTCGCCGGGGTCTCCCGCCTTCATGATGATCGTCCCGTCGTGAAAACGAACGATGCGGGCGGTCGCGGCGACCTTGCGGAGTTGTCGTTGGTTGAGGGTTGAGAAGAGCGGGATACCGACGAGGACGTTCGACCACTCCTCTGGCTTGTCCACGCTCTGACTTCCGTAACGTCCAAGCGCCTGGCCGGGTAGGGGCACCTCTTCCTCCTCTCGGGATGCAAGACGCTAGCGCGCCGACCATGAGCCGCGCCGCGAGTGACGCGCGAAGGCCCGGCACATTCAGTTCCGCGCGCCCGCCTCGAGCTCCCGCTCCTCGATCCGCAACGATCTCGCGACCTCGGGATCGTCACGGCGTACCTCCTCGATGAACCGCTCAGCGTCCTCGCGGCGGATGAACGCCTCGAGCTTGCTGGAAGCCTCGCCGCCGGGCGACCAGCTCACGTGGCGATGTGACCGTGCCTGCCGGTCGGCGGTCTACGAGACCTAAGAGATCCTGCGCACGACACGCCCTAGCACCATCGTCGTAAGAAGCGGCGTCGCCACGAAAGCGGCGATGACGAGCAGGCCGACGAGCAGAGGAACCGTGGGCGTGCCGCCTCCGGCACTCACCGCCGGTATCGCCGGTTCTTCGCGCAGCGCGAGGAGCTGTGGCGTCGAGCGCGAACTGCGGCTCGCTGGGCGGACTCCCTCCCGCTGCTCGATCGGCGTAGTGGGTCGCTCGATCAAGTGTCGCGCCACGAGAAGTTGACGGAATACCTCGCGAGCTTCTCTGCGGAGACTTGGGTGCCTCGGAAGTCGCGGGTGCACCGGGAACGGTGCGTGAACGGAACGCACGTGCAGCCAGCTGTCGAGATACTTGGTGGGATCGACCGCGCCGTCGTATCTCCGGCGGAGCAGCTGATGCGGGTGAACCTCGAAATGGAGGTGCGGCACACCGCCAAAGGCATCACCGGTGTTTCCAACGAAGCCGAGTACGTCGCCGGCTCTTACGTGCCTCGTGTGAAACACCCTCGGGGCATAGCCGGAGAGATGCGCGTAGTAGAACTCGTCGGCAGCCGCGCTCCGCACCCAGAGCCTCCAGCCGCCGACCTTGTGCCAGCCGACGCGGTTGATCGTTCCATTCGCGACCGCCACGACCGGGGAGCCCAGCGGCGCGAAGATGTCGTCGCCATGGTGCCATTTGCCGCGAACATCGCCTCGGAACGCGCCGTAGGAATCTCCGTAGCCCGAGACACCGACGACCGGGAAGACATAGCTCCCCTGACCGAGCGGCGGTGTGACCCTGAGCGGCCTCGAGATGCGGTGCCGATGCTTCTTACGAAGCCGACGCGCCGGTCGCACGTTCCCGGACGACGCATCGGACGCGCTCGCCCCATGAGGTAGAGCGTGAGTCCGAGTGGCCCTCCGAGGCGGTGACGCGGCGGTAGTCGTCGAGGTTGGCGCCGCGGTCGTCGTCGTGGTCTCAGCAGGGATAGTCGTCGTCTCCGTGCCCGTCGTGGTCGCCGCTGCCGTGCTCGTCGTTGCCGATGTTGTCGGCGCGGTCGTGGTGGTAGGTGCGCTCGTCGTTGGCTCGGTCGTTATGGGCGGGTCGTCGGCAAGAGCCGCCGCCGCAGCTCCAGTTCCGAAGAGGACAAGAGTTGCGAGTGTCGCCGTCAGTCTCCGGAGAGCCATGGGCCGGATTATCGGCGCTGGTCGAACGTGCTTCCGCGCAAGCGATCGGGCTGGAGGACAATCGCAGCGCGATGAGCGAGGCGCGGCGCTGCGGTGCGCTGCGCGCTCAGCCCATCTCGATATCGACGGGCACACCGAGCCTGCCCATCGTGCGTAGATGAACGACATGGGATCGTAGAGCGGCGCGGATGGATGGCTGCGCGGCGTAGCGAACGCCGTGCAACTCGCAGTTGCGCCGGACGATCCGGGCGATCGCCGGATAATGCGTATGAGGGACGCGTGGGAAGAGATGGTGCTCGATCTGGAAGTTGAGCCCGCCAAGCGCCCACGTGAGCACGCGATTATGGGGGCAGAAGTCGACCGTCGTCTCGACCTCGTGCACGACCCATGACCGCGGAGCGCTCCGTAGTTCCTCGACGGAGACGAACGACGCTTCCTCGACGCAGTGGGCGAGCTGGAACGTCGTCGCCATGATGAGGCTCGTCAGCATCGCGAAGACCGCGTAGCCCACGACCACCACCCACCACGGGTAGACGAGCATCGGGATCGCGAGCGCCCAGCACACGAACACCGCCTTGCCGGCGATGAGTCCCGCGAGGTTCCAGCCCCGAGGAAAGTGCAGCGTGCTCCTCCCGACTCGACCGCGCGCGAACGCCGCGATGTCTCCGACCGTCTGCCAGCGGAGGCCCATCAACAGGTAGAGGGGCCAGATGTAGAGGTGCTGGTACCGGTACCAGGGCCGCGGCGTCTGGGTCGGGGTGAAGCGGGCGAGCGGAACCTGCGTGATGTCGTCGTCGTACCCGTCCACGTTCGTATACGTGTGGTGCGCAACGTTGTGCTTGACGCGCCAGGCATAGCTCGAGAAGCCGAGAACCGCATCGGCTGACCAGCCGACGAGGTGGTTCCACCGACGGCTGCGGAAGTAGGCGCCGTGGTTCGCGTCGTGCTGGACGCAGAATGCGATCAACGCCGTACCGACCAGCAGGCCGGCGAGGGCTAGCAACCCACCGGCGATGCCCGGGTGACCGAAGACGAGGAAGCCCCACGAGCCGGCGAGCAGCCCGACCGCGATCGGGGCCTTCGCATAGAGCCGAATGGAACCATTGAGGCGCGTACGTCCGCGGGACAGGTAGTCCTCAACCTCGCGACGCGTGTCGTGGATGAACTCCCCGCCGTTCTCAAACGCGATCTTCCCAACAGCCTCCATCGCACCCTCCTGATCCAGTGTGTGGATAGAGAGGGCGTAAGACGCCGTCGATATCCGAGATCGAGCTGCCACAGGGTAGCTCCAGCCCCGGAAAGCTTCTCGTTAAGGTCGCGTCGTCATTGGTCGAAGGCGTGACCCCGTGGTTCGCAAAGGTCCTGTCGGGGTGGTGGAGACCTACGCCGTGGACGTGGATCACGAGAGAGGATGCCGTTCCAGATCGTTCCATAGAGGGGTCTCGACACGCCCCACGACCGGCGATCCCGCTACGCAGCAGTCACGCGGGATCCGCCAAGCCCCTCTGACGGACTCGAACCGTCGACCCGCTCCTTGCCATGCACTCCAACCGGCAAGCCGGGGCTGCGCGATCGCCCCGGCTCTCCTTTCTCTTTGCGAGGGGAACGCTCGCCCTTACTGCCGCCACGCGCAGGGGGCGGCGCGCCGACGTGCGGGAACGATGAACAACGAAGGTGTGACACCTGTGCCCGTACCCTGAGGCCGACGTGCCGGTGACACTCGACGATGTGCGCGAGCTCGCGCTGATCCTTCCACGCAGCTACGAGGCGGTCGTGCGCGGGCGCGTGAAGTTCAGGGTCGGCCGGATCGTCTACCTGGCCTTCTCCCACGACGAGGAGACGATGGGCTTCGGCTTCTCGAAGGAGCTGCGCGAGGCGCTCGTCGAATCCGAGCCGCACAAGTTCTCGCTGCCGAGCGAGTCGGACATGCGCTTCAACTGGGTACACGTGCGCTTGGCCGCCATCGACGCCGACGAGATGCGTGACCTCGTCGAAGGTGCCTGGGTGATGTGCGTGCCGAAGCGCGTCGCCGCGGAGTACGCGGCCTCTCAGGGATACGAGGTCGAATGCTGAGACACCGCGTCGACACCAGGCCGGATGGATTCCCCGCCTCGGCCCCTGGTGCGTCGCACCCCTCGAGTACGCGTACGTGTGCCTCCGAGGAGCTGCACGCGCCGGGCTACGACCAACCCTGGCTTGGTGACCACACGACCCCAGGTTCCGGAGTCTCGAACGCTCGCTCGTGTGCGCGTGTGCAGCACCAGCAGCGTCCCTGCCTGTCGCGGTTCAGATCCGTCAGAACGTGGCCCCGCTCGCAGACTCCCCATCGCTCGACGAACTCAGTGTTGAGCCGTCGCCGGAGGGCGGCTCGGTAACGCTCAAGCTCGTCATTTCGGGACACGGCCAAACGGTAGCGTCCGGCCCCGGCGACCAAGCCCCGCCCGAACCGATCCCCGCGGCGACCAAGCCCGACCCCCTGAGCACGTCGACGGGGGTGGGGGAGCGGCACACCTTCTATCGCGTGCGCGCGCTGCGCGCGAGGGAGAGTGGCGGGCGCTGTCGACGAGCGGCCGCTGGTACGGTCCGGCGCCGAAGTGCCAAGGGAGGGGTGAAGAGCCGTGAACAGCACTGCCCGAATCTCGGCTGATCCAGACCGGTGAGTCGCAGGCTCACCTTCGTCACGGCAATGGCCGTGGGGGCGGTGCTCTCCGCATCGCTCGTGGGATCTCACGTCGTTGCGCAGGCAGCCACCCCCGCCACCGGGTTTTCTCAACCGTATGCCGGAACGCCGAAGTATCAGCAGTACGCGCCCACTGAGGCCACCAGCGCCCGCCAGATCAACCGGCCCCTTGGCTCCAAAGCGGCGGATCGGATCGCACGCAAGCTCGGGCTCAACAGGGCACACGCGTTCACAGCCAAGCAGTACGCGCTCTTCATCAGCGGCAAGGGGGTCGGCGGCGATAAGAAAGACGCGGAACTCGTCGACGCAAGCGTTCGCATCTTCACGAACACGACGGGTAGGCCCCTCTACGCCAACGTCGACGGCAAGGTGACGCCCACCGTGCTGAGCAGCTACGGGCTGTTCGTGAACCCCGCCGGGGTGCTCATGAGCCTCGCGAACACGGACGCACCGACGAGGAAGGTGAACGTCGTCCTTGCGCCGGGCGGGTACTTGGGCGCGTGGTGCAGGCAGAACGGCGCCCAGGATTCGCTTCGGATGCTCTACCAGTCGGCCTATACCTCTGAAGTCGTCTACGGCAACAAGTCCCAGCAGCAGTCGGGCGTCGATCAGCTTGTTCCCAACCAGAAGAGTGGCAGGAGCGCAACCGTGGGAATGTCGATGGCGCCCTCCATCTGGATCGTCAACTTCGTGGCGGTCTACACGCTGAACCCCAAACTGGCGGCGTATATGCCCGCGCGGTGGACGCCGATCCCCGCCAACGTGGTGCAGGCGCTCAAGGCGAGCCCGACCGGTCAGGTTCCATACAGCGAGTACGAGTCGTCGTTTCGCTGATTGCGGCGCCCCCCCGCATCCAGGCCCGGCCCGCCTAACGCGACCAGTTGTTCGCCGTCTCATCCTTGGGTTCAGGCGTCATTCCTGAACACTGGCGCAGACGACCGGTGCGTCTCCTGATGAGTGGGAGCCATATGCTCGCCGCAATGTCCGGCGTTCCGTACGACCCCGAGCACATCGCACGCTTCTACAACGAGTACGGCGTGCGCGAGTGGGAGCGCTTCGACGTCACCGCCATGGACCGCGTAGGACTCGAGGTGCACCTGCGGCTTCTCCGCGAGCACATTCGCGATGGCGATCGTGTGCTGGATGCCGGGGCGGGGCCTGGGCGCTTCACGCTGGAGCTTGCTCGGATCGGGGCGCGAGTAGTGGTCGGTGACATCTCGCCGGCTCAACTCGAGCTGCATGCCGAGAAGACCGCCTCCATAGAGGACTCGATTGAGTCACGCGAGCTTTTAGACATCACCGACCTTGGCAGATTCCCGGACGGTTCGTTCGACGCGGTGGTCTGCTTCGGCGGCCCGCTGAGCTATGTCCTCGGCGAAGGCGATCGCGCTCTCGCCGAGCTCTTGCGTGTGACGAAGCAAGGTGGGAGAGTCCTGCTCACCGTCATGTCGCTGCTCGGCACGGCACGCGCCTTCTTCGAACAGCTCTCAGGACTCGTCGATGAGTTCGGATGGCAGCGTGCTGTCGCCGACGTCTTCGAGACAGGAGATCTCGACGGCGAACTAAACAAGGGCCACGTCCTTCGCCTGTATCGCTGGAGCAGCCTCGAGCAGTTGCTCGGACGACACCCTTGTCGGGTCATCGCCGCATCGGCTGCGAACTTCCTCTCCGCCCGCAACGATGCGTGGGACGAACGCTTCCTCGAGATCGAGATCCAGGCCTGTCGCGAGCCGGGAGCTCTCGACGGTGGCACGCACATCGTCGTTGCTCTCGAGCGATCCTAGTTACCGACGCCTCCGTGCCCACTGGCTCGTCGCGGCTCAAGGGACATTCCCGCACACTCGGGCAGGCAGCTGATGACTCTTCCGGGCTGGTTCATCGGACGGCCAACGCCTTGACAGCGCACTTGCGGCTGAGATGATCGCGCGACACCTGGCGGGCAGAAGGCGAGTTGCTGTAAATGGAGCGATCCTCGAGTTCCAGTGTTGACGTGTGCTCACGACCATTCGGTCGCGGCAATTGGACACCGCTAATGCGACGTGTGCTCGCGTTGTCAGCAAGTGCGCTCTTCGGCCTGTCACTGGCTGGCTGCGGTGGGGGCGGCAGCGAGCCGCAAGCCATTGAGCCCGAGACGTCCATCGCGATCGGAACCGATGCAGGCGGGATCGCTGCGACTGCGAAGGCTCTATGGGTGTCCACACCGAAGGGGCTGCTCCGTATCGATCCAACAACGAACACCGTCGTCGCAACCGTGAACACGAGCTCGAGCAAGTACATCTCGGATCCGGCGTACAGCATCGCCGCCGACAAGACGACCGTGTGGGTTCCCGAGTTCCAGTTCAGCGTGTTACGCCGTGTGGATGGAGACTCGAACGAGGTTGTGGCGCAAACGAAGGTCGGGGCGAGCCCCGAGGGAGTGGTTGTCGACGGCGGATCCGTGTGGACGGCGAACCATCACGGCGGCTCCGTCACGCGAGTCAGCGCCAAGACCGATCAAGTGGAAGCAACCGTTCGCACGGGCTACAGGGCAAACAGCGGGCCTCAGGGCATTGCAAGTGGGCTCGGAAGCATCTGGGTCGGTGTGTCAAACGTGAACTCCGTGTTCCGCATCGATCCCGCGACGAACGAGCGGCAGGCGAAGATCCCGCTTTCGACGGAAGCTCTCGCGTGTGGAGACTTCGCGCTGACCGATGACGCCGTATGGATCACGAGCTGCGGTGAACTCCCATCGGCAACCGCCCTGGATCCAACCACCAACGAGGTCATTAGGACCGTCGAACTCGGCGGATATGGCGCAGGTGCAACAGTCGTGGGCGCACGGGCTTGGACGGCGCTAACCCCGCTTGACCCAGATGCCCCGGACGCAATCCCCGAGCTCGTCCGCCTTGACGCCGGCTCGGCCGAGCCGGCAGAGCGTCTCGCGCTCCCAGATGGTGTCGACCCTCGGGGAGTGATCGATGCGTTCGGTGCGCTTTGGATCGTGGATGGCGCGGGAGGGAAACTGCTGCGGTTTTCGGAAGATGTCCTCGACTGACTCGGACTTATGGATCTGCGGCCATGCGTTCGCAAACGGCAAGACACGCTCAGGCGACGTTCCCGCACTCGGGCATCCGAGCGTGGCGATCGACCTGAGTTGCAGTATGTATCGACACGACCCGCATCACCACGAAGTCGGGCCACTCATGTACTGCAACCGAACAAGCGCCCCCGGGTCGTCTCGAGGGTTCGGCGTAAGCATGTGGCACTACTTCGTCTCGTCGGGCAGCGGCAAGCTCCGGGTACTTCGAGTTACGCGCAGTCCTTAGCTCAAGAACGAGATCCTTTCTCACGTGGCAAGCCCGGCCTGGCAGTTAGACGCGTGCGTCTACCGGTTCTCCTAGGATCGGGCACGGTGATCACAGCCGTCCATCTCCTCATCTACTCGGACGACCCGGAAGCCACGCGGTCGTTTCTCCGCGACGTACTTGGGTGGGCATTCGTTGAGGAGCCGGACGTGCCGGGTTGGCTCATCTTCAAGAGCGGCCCAAGCGAACTCGGCGTGCATCCCACGCATCAGACCCATGACGGTGTCACCTACGACAACCCTCGGCACCACTCCATCTCGCTGATGTGTGACGACCTCGTTGGAACGATGGCGGAACTCGAGGCGAGAGGCGCTGAGTTCACCGGGCCCGTCGACAAGCAGGACTACGGGTTCACAGTGATGCTGAACGTTCCGGGGGCGGACGACATCATGCTCTACGAGCCGCGCCACCCAGTCGCGCACAGCGTTTGACCTACGCCTCTCGCCGCGCTCGTGAGCGGCGTCGGCGCGATAGCCACTTCACGCAGCGCCGCCAGCGGGCCAGGCTCGGCCTCGACGCGAGCCGTCACCAGCGCCTCCCTCTCGTCGGGCACGACTACATCCCCCGGCTCGACGTTCGGCGTGGGGTGCTCGATCAGTCCGAGGTCGTTGCCGGTCGCGTCGTGGAGGCGGTAGGTGGGCACGCCTTCAACCCTCACCGGCTGCTGTCGTCTCGTGACCGGCCGGATCGTCTCCGACGCGACCCTCTCGGCGCTCTTCGAGACGGTGCGATGGGCACCCCCATCGACCTGGCACGTTGTCCCACGACGACCATCTGTGCGCCGAGGGTGATCGCCAACATGAGCGGGATAGTCGTCGGTGATGCAGCAACCTTCGCGCCGATCGCAGCCGCCACACCGATCAGCACGATCCTGGTGACGACGAGGCCACCCCAGCCCGCTCCGATCGTGACCCACGAAGCTCGCTCCCACAACTCGCCGCCTTGTACGAACAGCTCAATGGTTCGTCCGCGAATCACGCCGAAGCCGATGGACGCCGCCGCACTCATAAGCAGCAGTACGGCCGAGGCAACAGAGAGCGTGTGGTGCTTCGTCGTGTCGGTCAACAAGACGAGGCCGTAGATTCCCAGAGCAAGTGGAAAGAGGAGCGTGCGTTCTCGGAATCGATCGCTCCTCCGTTGGCGCACGATGAAGAAGACCACAACTACGAGTCCACCCAGCACGTAGATCGCGTCCTTCACGACGCTCGTCACCGTACCTAGGCGCTGAGTCGCGAGCGCCTCGCGCCCACCGGCAAGCAGGCCCCACTCGGAGCGCCGGTCGCCGGTCAGGCCGACGACGCGATCCTTGTCGCGCTCGTGCTGAGAATTCTCGTCAAGCGAACCGACGCCGTCGTACTTCGCGAACAGTGGCCCGGTCCGGATCGGTCGCTTCTCGTCGTGTTCAGGCTCGCCGGGGTGCGAGTGGCCGCACTGTGAGGACGTAGGTCTGCTTCGCCGTCCTTCGCAAGCCGTCCTGTGCCTCGATCGTGACTCGGTACGTGCCGGACTTATGCGGCTTGCCGCTGAGCACCCCAGTCTTCGTGTTGAGACGCATCCCGGTGGGGAGCCGGCCCGAAAGCGCGGTGAATGTCACGGGCAAGACGCTGCCACTTGCCCTAACGGTGGCCATGTAAGACCGTCCAACCCTGGCGGGAGCGAGTCGCTTCGTCGCGAACACCAGCCGCGGATACACCTGGATCGTGAGGTCCACATTGGCCGTGACGCCGCGAGTGTCCGTCGCCGAGAGCTTGAACGCGAACGTGCCGGTGACCGCCGGCGTGCCAGCGATCAGACCGGAGGTTGGACTCAGTACGAGGCCCGGTGGAAGCGTTCCTGAGGCGACCAACCACGCCAATGTGCCGACCCCGTCGGCGCTGACCTGTACCGCATAGGCCGACCCCACAGTCGCTGGTTGAGCCGCGACCGTCACGATGAACTCGCGCTCCGACTTCACTGGCCTGCACCACGCGGCCGAGGGTGGGTCCTCGTCGCTCAACTCGACCCAGAAGGACCAGGTGCCCGCCGCAGCTGGTGTGCCGTGGAGCAGCCCATCGTTGTCGAGTGCAAGGCCAGGTGGCAAGGACCCGTTCAGGACTCTGTATTGGTACGGAAGCGCGGGACCGCACCCGCCTTCTCCGTTGAGCCGAAGGAGATACGGACTTCCAACCACGCCTGCCGGGCAGACGCGCGCAGTCCCAGACTCCACGCAAGGCGTGTCCGCGAATCGGATGGCGAGCGAATCCGACGCGACGACCGCGAAGAACGCGGCAACAAGAAGCACAACGAGACCAAAGCGCATCGGGAGAGTGTGCGCGTCACGCATTCAAACTCCTGCCCCTCACACCCGACGTCTCCGAGGACAATCCGGCGTGGTCGCCTGACGGAGCCAAGATCGCATTTGACAGGTACGCATATGTCTTCCCCATATCACGGTGGGAGGGACTCTGAGTGATGGATGCGCGCGGCGGAAATCTCGAACGGCTCTCGACCGCAGGCGACCAACCGGCCTGGTCGCCCGACGGACGAAGAATCGCGTTCGTCCGCGGGAGGTTCGGCAAGTGCGCGTTAAGCGTGATGAATTCCAACGGCAGTCATGAGCGGACACTGACCAGGTATGAGCTGACATCGAGCGGGTGCTACCCCAATCCTGACTGGTCGCCTGACGGTCGCACGGCTACCAGATCTGGGTCACGTTCGCTGACGGACGAAGCAATCCACAGAGGCTGACTCGATCAGCCCATCCGAGTGACTATTCGCCTGACTGGTCTCCTGACGGCCGTCTGATCGCGTTTGACCGCAACGGGGACATCGATGTCATGAACGCCGATGGCGCTGCGCTGCGGAGGCTGACGCACGGTCACGGATCTGAGTACGACCCCGACTGGTCACCGGATGGGCGGTGGATCGCGTTCATGCAAGACGAAGACATATGGACGATGAACGCCGATGGGCATGAAGCGCACAGGGTCATTCGGACGCGCGCCTACGACTCGGCTCCGGCCTGGACGCCGTGACCAAGAGTGTTACAAGGATCAGGCTGCGTAGTCTCGCGGGCAATCGATGAAGAACGTCGTCCGATTTGCAGCCTGGTGTGCGCCCTCCGCGCTCGCGATTGTCCCATCAGGCAGTGCCGTCCGCGACGAAGCTCCAGGAGTCTAAGTCTCCTCGATGAACCGCTCGGCGTCCTCGCGGCGGACGAACACCTCGAACTCGATGCCGAGGACGCAGAGCGGTGCCAGCCGACCTACGGAGCCGTGAGTTCGCGCCCGGTCTCGCCCAGGAAACTGAATTCGACCCGCTCGACGATGGCCCGCCGCTGTTTCGCGGTTAAGCGGCGAGAGAGGGCCTTGCGCAGGATCGTAACGTCGCAACGATGGGCCTTGAACTCGAGGAACTGGAGATGCGCGAGCTCTAGGTAGACGTCCGAGTCCGAGGGAAACGGGGCGCGGAAGGACACCGCCGCCTGAGAGAAGACTTGCGCCTCGCGCCGGCACTGTGCCGGCGTTCCCGTAGTGACAGCGAGAACGATCGCGGGAAACCCGCTGTACGCGGGAACCGTAATCTGCTTCTCGGCTCTGCCGTCACTGGATGACGACCCCCCGCATCCTCCGAGCACGAGGACAGACAGAAGCCAGGCTGCTGAAGACCTGCGCACCTAAGGCAAAGGTAAACGCTGCCAAGACTCGTGCCGCTACCCGAACACGTCGCTGAGGAGGAGCACATACCGACAGACGAGCGGGACGGCACCTGCTCCCGTCCGGGGCAACGGGACCTGGGCGGGACGCCCAATTCACCCCCGCCTGCCTCGCGCTCCCGCTCCTCGATCCGCAGGTAGCTCGCGAGGTCGAACTCGCGATCGAGTCGTCGCTCGTCAGCGGCGTCGGCGCGATAGCCACCTCGAGCAGCGCCGTAAGCGGTCCCGGCTCGGCCTCAACCCGAGCGGTGACGAGCGCCTCGCGCCCGTCGGGGGGCATAACCACATCTCCCGGCTCGACGTTCGGGGCGGGGTGCTCGAGGAAGCCGAGGTCGTCTCCGGTCGTGTCGTGTACGCGGTAAATAGGCACTTGACCTCAGTGTCGGGTGATCGGCCTCGGCTCAGTCGCAACATGCGAGTTCAGTCGAGTGGCGGCTCGGCGCTCTTCGTCGCGATCCGCTGTGGGTCGACCTCTCGGTCGCCGGGGAAGTGGCCCTCGCCCGGCCAGGGCGCGAGAACGAGCAGAATGCGCGACGGTTCGAGCGCCCGCACGCTGCGCGTCTCCTTCGCGGCGAAGCTGAGGAGCGTCCCCGCCTCGCACTCGATCTCCTGATCGCCACTCACCCCGAGCCTCCCCGACACGACGTGGATGAAGGAGCGCTCATACAGCCGGTGCTCGCCCAGCTCGTCGCCCTTGTTCAGGTCGAGGACGACGCCGCGGAACTCGGGCTGCGAGAAGAGGACACGAGGCTCACGCGCCCCGCTGGCCTCGATGGAAGGCAGATGCCAGCGCTCCATTCCGACCACGCTAACAGCACAAGAACAGGGGAGCTTCGAGCCGCTTGACCCATGCGCGGCGGGTTCGGCGGCCGGGCAACGCGGCAGGAACCGCGGTCGGGCTCAGTCTGTCTGCCGGTTCCGTCAGGTACCGCTCGAGAGCACCGCCCTCTCGTACTTCGGTGACCCGCGCTCTGGCGTACAGGTGGACGAGTGCAGTGGATCCTTGAGCAGCAACCAGTCGCCGTAGACTCAAGGCCGTGCGCCCGCGGCTTGTCGGACTGCCAATCGTCGCGCTCGTGACCGTAGTTCTCTTCACGAGTGTCGCCTCTGCTGTCGTCAAGCGCATCGTCATAACCTCGCCCGTTACGGCAGGTGAGAGCGCCAGGCTCACCGTGAACGTGACTCCTCGGACGGGCTGCTCCGCACGAGTTGCAAGCAAACCTCGTGCTCACGCACTCCCTCGGAGGGTTGGCGGGCGAATCACCTGGCGTTGGAAGGTCGATGTGAGCACGCAAGCGGGGCGCTGGCCGATCGTTGTTAGCTGCGGCAAGTCGGGTCTTCTGAGAACCGCGATTGCCGTGCGTGCAGCAGGACCGGAACTTCCGCTCCTAGATGCAGCCAAGATCATCTGCAACCGCACCCCTAATCGCGCGTTGAAGAAGTCTCGCCACTTGGCTGCGGCGCACATACATCTCGTCCCGAACGGTTTGCCTCTCGAGGTCGGCACCAGCAATTCGGGGCCGTACTACCGATGCGGATTCTTCATTGAGGTTGCCTCTGGTACCAGACCGGCTGCATACAGCGTCACGATCACGCACACGGCTCGTTGCACCTACACCGCTCAAGCTGGAGCAGGCCCGAGTTCTGACAACAGCGACTACAGCGCACTTGCCGAGACGTACACCGAGACCTGCGCATCGCTCAGTTAGCAGCCCGCCCGCCTCCAGTTCCCGCTCCTCGATCCGCAGGTAGCCCGCGAGCTCGGGGTCGTCGCCGCGCACTTCCTCTACGAAGCGCTCGGCGTCCTCGCGTCGGATGAACACCTCGAGCTCTACTCCGGGCGGGAAGCCGGGCGAGAGGGCATCATCGACGACGGCGTAGACGATCACGGCCGAGACGATGACGGGAACGCCCTGAGCTGTCGAGAATGGCTTCTCGGGACAACGCTCGCGTACCGGAGTCGCCTGCGCAAGCTTGAGCATCGGCCTGACGCGAGCCGAGACCTCGGTTGGGTGAGACTTGTCGCGGCTAGGAACCCGCGGCGAGACGCGAGCGCGCCCGGCCGTCACCTGCTGCGCGGTCGGTCAGCGCCGCGAGCGTTCGCCCGATGGCGAGTGCGAGCGGGCGGAGCACGACGTAAGCCGTCGTCCGGGAGACGTGTGGCAGGATCGCTGCCGTGTCCGTCGACGAATGGGACTGGCTGCAGCACGTCGTTGATCACGTCGAACTCCATGCGAGCGACTACGACGAGAGCGTCCGCTTCTACGCGACCGTCCTGACGCCGCTCGGCATCCCTTCCTGGTTGGAAGACACCGAGGACGAGCGCAGGACGGACTTCACGCGGGTCAGCGTCGTTGACCGTCGTCCTGCCACTACGGGGTTGCATCTCTGCTTCGTCGCCAAGTCTCGCGACGAGGTCGACGCCTTTCACCAGGCTGGCATCGACGCGGGCTTCACCTCCAACGGTTCACCAGGCCTGCGCGACTATGGGCCTGGGTACTACGCCGCGTTCTTGTTCGACCCGGATGGCAACAACATCGAGGCGCTCTACCGTGATGTGGGAAACCACGGCCACGAATGGAATGGATGAGTGCTCCCACGACTCCTAAGGCGAGACGGCCGGGCGCTCTGCGGCGATGTGCTGCGTGTCCTCCGCCCACCGGGGTGCGCGTATCGCGAACCCGTTTTAATGCCCGGCGTCGCTCGGACCACCGCCAAGAAGCTCGAGCGGGTGAAGCTCGAGTTCCGCGAGGCGATCCTGCAAGCGAGGGAGGCTGGCGAGAGCTATCGCGACATCGGCGAGGCTGCGAACCTCTCGCACCCGCGCATCGTTCAGATCGTCCGCGAGGAGGCGCAGCTCGAGCTGCCGCTGCCGCTGCCGCCGCAGTAGGCCGCTGCCGCCTTCTCGTTACTCGAGCGCCTGCGTAGAAAGCGCCGATTCCAACTAGCCCCGACCTCGCATAGGGTCAAGCATTAGCTAGGTAAGGGAGGGAAAGATGAGAGGGCGAATGATGCGGCCTCGCACCGTCCTAATCGGTGCGTTCGCGTTCGCGCTCGCGTTTGCCGTGGCGTCCGTCTTGACCGTCACTCGAGATGTGCTCGACACGCGCAAGGCTCAGGAGCTCGTCGACGCGGTCGAAGCCGGTGCCTACTTCCGGAACCACGAGGCGATCGCCGCACTCCGCGAGCTCGGCAACCGAGCCGAGGCGATGGACGAGCTCGCGAACGAAGAACCCGGTAACCGCACGGTCGCCTAGTCGTCCACCGGCGGCAAGCGATATCGCCGATTTGCAGCGCTTTTTCGAGTGGAGCGTACCGGGATCGAACCGGTGACCTCCGGCTTGCAAATTCTGTCCGGCCCCGATCAGCCGTGGTCAGGGCGCGTCGGGACGTGTTGGTTGCGCGGCTTGCGACTCAGCCGTGTGTCCGGGGCGGGCGACGATAGTCAGCGTGATCTGACATGAATCTGACACCCGCGACGGCTCGCGGACAGCGCTCTCGCCACTCGAGACGCGTCCCGGTGCAGACGTTCTGGCGAAAGAAGAGCGCAAACTGCGCTAATCCGATCAGGTGCGAGCTTGACCGGGTCGGGTCTCGCCCATAGGTTCCTCCACGCACCGAGCACGGAGCGCGAGTAGGTCGAAGCTCCGCCCGACGGCTCGTACGCGGAAGCGGAAGGTCAGCGGGTCTGAGTGGACAAAAGCGCCACCGGCTCGGTGAATTTCATCTTGTGGCTCGAAGCGCGCTACGAGGTCGTAGCGATCGCAGCGATCGAGATTCGCATCCCCTTAGGGCGGATGGGAAGTTGCGCCCCCTGCCGAGCTGGCGGTTGGTCGAGGAACCAGCGGCCCCACTCCTCGTTCATTCCCTGGAAATCGGACTCATCGTCGAGGATGAAGGTGGCCTGCACCACGCTGTCGATCGAGCTCCCGGCCGCCTTCAGGATCGCCTCTACGTTTCGCAGACACTGGCGCGTCTGTTCCTGGATCGTCTCGCCGACGACGTCTCCTGTCGCCGGATCGAAAGGACCCTGACCCGAGACGAAGACGAGGCCGTTGGCCTTCACGGCTTGGCTGTACCCGGCGAGCCCTTTCGGGGCGTCGTCGGTGCTGACGATCTCCTTCGGCATGGCGCGACACACTACCGCGCACCGACACTAGCTCGGTCTCTGCGACTCCGGCCCCAGGTCTGGAACTCGGGCAGCCCGGCTCAGATCGTGTTCGGCGCGTTGCTAGTGTCGCGACGACCACAGCAGTCAGAGCGAGTACCGGTTTCGGCTAATGCCTCTTCCGCTGCGCGTTCATGAGCAAGCGAGGGGAGGTGGAGTTATGCCGACTGGAACGGTGAAGTGGTTCAACGACGACAAGGGCTACGGCTTCGTGTCGCCGGACGACGGGAGCAAGGACGTTTTTGTCCACCACAGCGCGATCGGTGGCGAGGGGTTCAAGAGCCTCGCTGAGGGTGCGAAGGTGGAGTACGAAGTCGAGCAGGGCCCGAAGGGTCCGCAGGCGAAGAGCGTGAGCGTCGTCGCTTCGGTCTGAGCTCTAGGGGCGCACAGCCATGGGCTGTGCGCCCCTTCTCACTGGAGTCCGAAGGCCCCGCCGCTCAGGCGCGATCGCATCCAGAAACGGCACCCACCGCGCTTCCGGACGGAGAGATGGCTTCTAAGAAGGCCGGGGCGAGGCGTGGAACCCCTCCGATGACGGGAAGAAGTCCACTCAGAGGGCCGTCTAGGAAGTAGTGCCGATGGGCCTCGACGCTTCTCCGAGCGGCGAGGCCCAAGGCCGAACCTTCTGACGGCTACAGAGAGACGGTGACGCGGAGGAACGTCGCAGGAATCGAGGTCGCGTTCTCGTCCCCACTCTCGTTCTGTGCCTCGAACAGTGAGACGAGTTCAGATTCCAGATCAGCGGTTCGTCCGTTCTCCCCGGCCGCGGCGAATGCGTTCATCGTCGGCCCGTAGTAGTCGCGAAACTCGCCTACGACCCTGGCGGGTGCGATGGAGTACTCGAAGCGATAGGTGTCCCTTCGGAACGCGATGTTCGTGGACGGGACGCCCGCCGCCGTGAACCGTTCGGTGACCTCCTGCTCAACGCCCCACGTCATCGGACTGACGAACCCTTCTGGCGGCGGCGGCGAATAGGCCGAACTGATCTTGAGGATCTGCGCCACGAGCGTCGGGTCGTTCGGAATCCAGTTGCCCATGACGATCCGGCCTCCCGGGCGCGTCACGCGCACCATCTCCTTGGCAACGTCTCCTGGCTTGGGGGCGAACATTGCGCCGAAGATGCTCACGGTCGTCTCGAACGAATCCTCGCTGAGACCTTCGAGGTACGAAGCGTCGCCCTCCTGGAACCGGACGTTCGCGAGGCCTTCCGCCTCCGCCCTGCGGTTCCCGGCTTCGACGAGGTTGCGTCGCGATGTCGACGCCGAGTACGTCGGCTCCTTGCCTCGCAGCAGGGATGGCGGTCGTGCCGTCGCCAGAACCGAGATCGAGAACTTGCATATCGGGTTCGATCCCGATGTCCGCCACGAGCGCCTCGCCGCTTTCGCGCATGCCCTCCGCTATACGGGTGAAGTCGCCCTTCTCCCACAACGCCTTGTTCGGGTTCATATTCGCTCCCTTCGGATTTCGATTCGACGGCCTTGTAACCCGGTACATGCGCCACGTGTGGCTGATCGGTTTGGTTGGGCTGACTCCTACTCGCACAGTCCGCCCGGCGACCAAGGCCCCACGGGTCGGACGCCTCGGAGTAGGCCCCACCGGCTGGGCACCTCGCTGGTTACGCGAGGCCGACTACGAACTCCCGCTCGCGTCCGCTCCAGCTCATCTCCACGGAGGGGCCGAGGCGCTTCAGGAGCGAGACGATCCGGGCGTTGTCACCGCATACCGTCGCAACGAGCTCTCTGATTCCGGCTGCGCGCGCGTCGGCGGCGAGCTCGCGCCCGAGAGTGGATCCAATGCCGCGGCCCTGATACACGTCCGCGACCGCGAACGCCACCTCGGCTCGGGTGCCATCACGGACGAGCCGTGCGATCGCCGCAGGATCGGAGTCGCCGACCACGTAGCCGACGAGTGCGTGACGCTCGTCGTCGACGCGCGCCAGAGCGGCGAGCTCGCTGTCCGACAGCCGTGGCTTTGCACCGCAAAATCGCTGCTCGCGCGATCGACCGCCGAGCCGCGCGAAGAGGGCGCAGATCGTGTCGATATCTCCGTTCCGAAGCGGCTGGATGGTGAGCCCGTTGACGTACCGCGCCTGCATGTGTCGTCGTACGGCGTCAAGCGAGGAATGGATTCACCGTGGCGTGTTTACCGTCACCGGGCTCGAGGTTCGGCGCCGGGTGCTCGATCTCGCGTGCGCGCGCGTGCGCGTGAGGATGAGCCCCGCTCGCCGCTCGCAGCCAGCCAGCCCCGAGAGCGGGCCCCGGCGGCCGAGGCTTCACGAGGGGGTAGGGGGTGGGTACCGGAGTGACCTCCTACTTCATGAGTAGAGGGTCAGCTGGGATCGGGCATGAACACTGGGTCGAGGAGGCAGGTCAACTGCTGGTCAACTCGCGTTCCGCCCCGTAGATCCGGGCAGAGGAATAATCTCGGTCAGGAACTGACGTGCGATGAACACAGCGCGACCGAGACGAGACCCAGGACGTGGCTACGCCTACGGCGGGCCCGCCTTAATCGGCGGGATCCTCGTCGGCGTGGGTCTCGGAATCCTCCTCGACGATTTCTTCGCTTGGTTCGTCATCGGGATCGGAGCCGGGTTCATCCTCATGGGGTTCATCGCGGCGCTCGGCAAGTAGCGCATCGGCGTAGTGGGCTGTGGCGGTACCAAGCCCCGGCAGGCGCCGGGATCCTCGGCTAAGCGGTCCCTCTCAGGTCTAGGGCGCCGGCTATCGTGGTGCAGATGCCCGCGTCCAACCCGGTACAGCCCAACGATCGCCAGCATCGAGACATCGCCACCAGAGAGGCAAGTAGACAGAGACGTGTCGCCGGCGAGTGGACTTTCGTCGAGTTTCGTCCGGCGCGCTGGCTCTTGACCGCGTTCACCGTCTTGGCGCTCTGGCTCGTCAGCCCCAAGCTCGGCAAGCGAGGGCTGCTCGCTCTGGCTTGGCGATTTGCTCCTCGACGGCTCAGGCTGGTTGCGGGAGGCGTCGCGGCATTTGCTCTCGTCGTGCTCGCGGGAAGCGTTGCAGCACTCGTCCTCGTGCTCGATCAACTGTCCTAGGCAGAGAGGAGACTCGGATGGCGCTGCGCCTCGTCAGATATGCCCCCCTTCTCGGACTTGCTCTCTTCGTCGTCCTCATCGCGGCGGGCTGACACTGAGTCGACTGCCGAAGTCTTCGGCAGACGCCTCACGCCCGCTTACGCCCCCGCATTCAGGCCCCGGCCCGCCTAACGCGATCAGGGGGTGGGGTAGGGGTCGTCACACCTTCTATAACCGCGTGCGCGCGCGTGCGCGCGAGAGAAAGCGGCGGGCGTTCCTGACGAGCGCTGACCTTTCTTCCCCGCGCTCGGCAGCCAGCCGTCCTGCTACCCGCACGCGCTCGAAGGGCTAGCCAATCTCCTCGATGATCTTGACGAGCTCGTCCGGCTGATAGCCCTGGACTCGGGCGAAGGCCACGAGCTCCCTTGCGCGGGCGATCACCGCACCTCGCTCGGGCGTGCCGGCGACGGAGATGCCACGGCCGCGACGGAACTCGAGCAGTCCCTCGTCACGCAGAACCCGCAGTGCCCGCAGCACGGTGTTCGTGTTGACGCCGAGGACGGCTGCGAGGTCCTTGGCGGGAGGAAGGCGCTCACCCGGCTTGGCCTCGCCTTCTGCGATCGCGCGACGGATCTCGCCTGCGACCTGCTCGTAGAGATCGGTCGGATCCTGCCTGTCCACCTTGACATCGAGCATGATGCTAGTCATAGTAGCGCCACTGTGACAGAAATGCACGCGTGAGCGTCACCGCACCTCCGCGTCCGCCTCGCTCGAGCGACCCTGTCACGCACGGCGAGTTCGAGGCGCTCGTCGAGGCACTGATCGAGGAGGCGAGGCAGCGCGCGCGCCGCCGACGAAGGCGGTACGGCGCGGCCGCTCTCCTCGTCGCCGCTGTCGCGCTCGTCGCGTTCATCGGCTTCGGCGGACGTGGCGGCGGTGGCGCCGGAGCCGCGACGCCTGCTCGCGCTCGTGACGCGCACAGCCCGGCCGCATATGCGCAATCGCCGCCGCTTGCGGCACTCCCGTCGGGTGCCGGTTCCCCGCAGGCTTTCGCCTTCGACCCGCGCAGGCCGGAGATCGTGTACGTCTTGACGGTCAGCCACCCCCACGACACCACGATTGGCCATGTCTACAAGACGACCGATGGCGGAGCGCACTGGCAGGCGACGGCAACGAGAGGCGCTGGCTGGACGGGAGACGTGCTGTCGCTGGCCGCCGATCCGCAGCATCCGGGAACGCTCTATGCGGGCACCCAGGTCGCCGTCTACAAGACGGTCGACGGCGGGCGCAGCTGGCGCCCCTGGAACCGCGGGCTGTTTCCGCCACGAGGCCAGCGCGCCTGCTATCGCCCAGCGGGTGCGAGGCGGTATTGCGTGAAGCAGCCATTCGGCACGCCGGGCACTCCGCACTACAACCGCGGCAACGGCTGGGTAACCACCATCGCGGTCGACCCCGCCAACACGAACATCGTCTACTCGGGCGCAGATGCCGTGCGCAAGAGCATCGACGGTGGCCATAGCTGGAAGGCCGTGCTCAAGCCGCACTACACCTGGGGCGCCATCTCTGCGCTCGCGATCGCCCCCACACGCCCAGAGTCGATCTACGCGATTGGCTTCAACGTAAACACTTCAGACAGCTCGATCTACAAGTCGACCGACGCCGGCAAGACCTGGCGAGCGACCGGCGGTCCCAACTCGGTCTTCACGCAAGCGGACGGCTGGGGCAGCGCACTTGCGGTCGACCCCCAACATCCGACCACTGTGTACGCGTCGATCGGACGCACCCTCGTCCGGACGACCGACGCCGGCGCGAGCTGGCAGCCGATCACGCAGGGCCTCCCGCACCAGGTCGTCAGCGCGCTCACGGTCGACCCGCACCGGTCAGGCACCGTATATGCCGCCCTGTACCCCACCTACGAGAAGCGCGTCATCACCGCGCCAGGCGGCATCTACAAGACGACGAACGGGGGAGACACCTGGACTCGAGCACTCTCGACGCGCTCACTCTCGGGCACGGCGGGCGGACTCGCGGTCGACCCCGCGCGCCCGACGACGATCTACGCGGCAATCGATGGATACCCGGCCCGAATTGCGAGAAGCACCGACGCCGGCCTCAGCTGGACGATCGCCGGCTGAGCCATTCGCTACGTCCTCAAGGGACATTCCCGCACACTCGCGCAGTGAAGTGGCCTCTCTCGCAGGACCAGCTGTGTTCCAGGACACGCGAGAGCCACTCCAGGGCGACTGGTAGCGCTCGCGAGCTCGGCAGGACTCCACGGAGCCCAAAGGCGCGTTTGCGGTCGCAGAATCGCGACCCCGTCGACCCGACTCCGAGCCCATGCGACAGATCAGCGCACCTTCGAGCGCTCAAGTCGGCTCGACACGAGGGCTTCGGCTGTGGCGGCTGCGGCCGGGCCCGCCACCGCGGTCAGGAAGTCAGCCGAATCGATCGCGTATCCCTCGACGTGTGTTCGCGCTATGACCGTTGCCGTACGTGGTACTCGCCGAAGGAGCGCGATCTCTCCGACGCCATCTCCCGGACCGCACGTGCCGAGGGAACGGCCGTCGGAACTCACGTCGACCTCACCTTCTTCGATCAGCACATACTTGTCCCCGTATTCGCCCTGCCGCATGACAACCTCGCTCTTGGCATACGAGACCGCCTCGAGGCTCTCAGCCAGCCGGTCGAGAGCCGTCAGTGGCAGCGGAGCGAAGAGCGGGTTGCGACGAAGGAGTGCCAACTGTCCTTCCGAGAGAGGCGATGGGCGCGTGCGCTTCGCTATCGGCCGCCGAGTGATCAGGGCAAGGATCGGCAGGATTGCGCCCGCAACTGCGAGGCCGCCGCGGGCGCCGAGGAGTTCGACGAGCACCGGCCCGACGAGGCTGCCGACGAGGAGACCGATACCGAAGAGCCCCTCCATCACACCGAACATCGTCACTCGATCCTCGTTTCGCACCGCGCGCTGGACGAGTGTGAAGCCCGACACGTCGAGCACAGCGTTGCTTGCTCCGGTGACAAGGAGCGCAACGAGAGCCAGTTCTGCAGCCGGCCACGCCCCGATGAGCATCAGGGGCAGGCCCCACCCAGCGAGCGCGACGACGAAGACACGCGCCAGCCCAGACCCACCTCTGAGGCCGAGAGCGCCGAGGGCACCCGCGAGCCCACCGAGCCCGATGGCGGCGTTCAGCAGGCCGACTCCCGTATCACCCATCCCGAGGAGCTCGATCGCTGAGACGACGATAAGCGTTACGAGCAGGCCACGGACAAAGGTCTGTGCGACGAAGTCGCCTGCAACGAGGCTCGCCCCCGGGTAGCGGCGAAGAACCCGAGGAGCGTCGGCGATGCGAAAGCGCGTGGCTCGGTCGGTGCCAACCCCTCCCCGCGCGTCCGCCGCCCGTTCAAAGCGGATGCCGGTCACGGCTGCGGCCGCCCCCGCGAACGTCACGGCGACGAGCAGGCTCGCGGCAACCGAGCTGGTCCCGGCCACGACCACGCCGGCAAGGAGCGGGCCGACGAAGGTGCCGATCCCCTCGCCGGTGCTCGACGCGACATTCGCGGCAACAAGCTCTCTCGGCGTCTGCGCGAACGCAGGAAGTAGCGCATTCTGGATCGGCCGCACGAGCGAGCCGGCACCTGCGACGACCGCCGCGAGCACATACACGAGGGCGACGGGCAGGTTTGTGCCGATCGCGAGCGCGGTCAGCACCGCCCCGGCACAGCGGACGATGTTGATCGCAGTGAGAACGCGGTCGCCCCGGTAGCGCTCGACGAGCGTCGCCGCGAATGGCGCCGCCACGATCGACGGGACGATGCGAACAGCGCTGAGAATGCCGACGGCAAGCGCCCCGCCCGCGTCGTACGCGAAGACGAGCAACACCACGAGGAACGCCCAGTCGGCGGCCATCCCCGCCGTCCACGAGAGCTCGATCCGCCTTATTGACGGGTTCCGCAGGACATCGCCGAGCGCGGCAGCGGCGGGGGAGGCACGAATGCGCATGGGTCAGCGATTCTGACTCGCTCCAGACGTGTCGCCACATCTGCCGTCAGCGCCGGCAATCCACAACGAGTCCGCACTCACCAGAGCGTTGACGTCCCGTTTCTATCGCGCCATACGATCCCGACCTCGGGCTCGGCACCGTCTCGGACGTCTCGGCCTCGCTACGACGACTCCGTCGCAACGGGCTCATCGAGGCTGAGCGCGATGGGAACACGTGGGTCGTCCGCTGGGGAAAAGCGAGCGCTGCGTGCGAAGCAGGCGTCCCAATCGCGACGGAATAGGTCCCGCCAGCGGTATGTCTTGGTCGCGACCGCCCCTACGATATGCAGGGGTTTGTATTGCTGGCCTCGACTCCGGGCGAAATCGGGGCGATCAAACGACAGCTACCATGGAGTTACCCACAGCCTCTTTTCCGCTCTGACCGCCTGGCCATTGCGCCAAGGGCGGCGGAAAGCGAGGCCTCGATGCAGGTCACTCGTAGCTTGTCCCAGCAAGGTGCCGCACGGTACGGGCGCACCGTAGAGCGCGTCGTCGCGATCAAACATCTTCCGGAGAACCTGACGACACTCGACCGTGACCAGCTTCGGGATGCAACGGACTGTCGCGACGCGCGCATGACGACCCTTTTCCACGGCTGGTCGTCGTTGAGCAACACAGAGATGCGGGAACTCAGGCTCCTAAGTAATGAGCGCGTGCGGCTAGCGAAGCATGGCAGCATCCTGCGCGGACTCGATCGGCTTCGAGCGCCATCGACGATGACCTAGAGCCCAGGCGACTCGCCACTCGCCGTAATTCTTGCCAGCGGTAAATCTCGCGCCTTTAACGCATCGCTTATGTACAACTGCGACCATGCGCAGATTGCCGGCATAAAGGGCCATGACCACCTGGTGGGCGTGCCGGGAAGCAAGACGCCGGACGGTGACTACGACGTCGCATGGCACGTGTGGCTCACGTTCTTCACCGCGCAGGGCGTGCAAAATCATGCGTCGAACCACCGGATCCTCACCTTGGCTGGCCTAAAAGCCGCTCAGGCAGCAGGGGACGTGACACCCTTCGTCGACTCGGGGATTTACTTCGAGTGCGCGGCCGTCTCGGGTGCTGTGTACACAGGAGGCACTCCCGCTGACCTTCCCTCCGTTCCCCTAGGAGCTTCCTCGGCTTGCCGCTGGCGAGCCCGGGATGAAGGCCCATTCAAGATCGAGAGGAAGGCCCGCCGAGGAAGGCGGGTCTTCCTCTTTTCAACACCCGAAAAGGCCCATACGGGATTCGGACACCCCTGCAAATGGGGATCTTTTCGGAGTCGAGGTAGGCACGGGGTGGGCGTCGAGCGGTCACAGGAGGGATGCGTAGAGAGCTGATAAACACTCGAGCGCCTCGGTCACCGGCCGGAGCTGAGGTCGTCCCGCAAGCGCGCGACGAGCTCGTCGATCTGCTCGCGCGAGTACGTGGCCTGGCGCCGGGTGCCTCCGAACGAGCGCTAGTCGAGCTCAGGCGACGACGAACGCCTCCAGCCGCTCGGCCTCGTCCTCGACCTCGCGGCGCACCGATCGGGAGAGCCGCGCCAACGGCTCGAGGACGACGCGACCCTTCTCGACGCTCCACATCCCGGCAACGAGGCCGTCGACGAGGAACGTCTGCGCGACGTCGCCGTTCGACCCGATCACCGTCCTGCGGTACTCCTCCGGGAGCACACGCGTCCGGTCGGCGAACGCGAGCAGGACGTTGTCCCACTTCGGGAGGAAGCGGACGGGAGCGGGCGTATCGGGATCCGGCAGCGGAGCGCGCTCGACGTCGAGGAGCTCGAGTCCCCGCTCGTCCCGGAAGCGGCGCAGCTCGAGGCGCGCGAGCGCGGCCTTGATCGCAGGCTGGCGCATCATGCTCCACTTGTCCATGTCCTTGCGCGAGGCAGGCCCGAAGGCCGCGAGGTAGCGCTCGAGCATCTCTGCTCGCGCCTCGACGGGCTCGACCGGCTCGGGCTCCTCGATCGCGACGAAGCGACCGTCCGGGCGCGCTCCCCAGAGCGCCGTCTCGTGGTGGTGGAGGACGTGGGCACGCTGCCGTCCGCCGTGCCAGACGCGCCGAGCCGTGATCCCGGTCAGCCCGTGCTCGCGCTCGAGCAGCTCGAGCCCTTCCGCCATCGTCACGGGCCCGCGCTCGGCGAGCGCTCGCACGGACGGAGCGACCTTGATCGAGTTCGGCCACTGATCCGGGTGGCCCGACTCGCTGAAGGCAGCGCGGAGCAGCCCGTAGTCGCGGCGCGTGACGAGGTGCAGCGTCTGCCGCATGAGGTTCGCCTTCAGGACGGAGCCCTTCGCGAGTTCACGTTCGAGAGTGCCGCGCCGGAAGCTCGTCGTCCGCGTCCAGATTCCGACGTACGGTGCGGACGGCCACTGCGCCTGCATCCCGACAAGGTGTTCGATCACCTTCACGGGTGAAAGGCGCTTGCGCTCGAGGAGAAGCTGCCGTGCGAGCGTCGCGCGATTCAGCTCGCGGAGCGTCAGGACACGCTCGGCCACGCGGCCACGCTACACGCGCCGGGTGCCGCAACTCGCGGCTAGCCTCGAGCCTCGCCGTGAACCGTGCCCACACACGCTGGGTCTTTCGGGCGGTTCGTCCTCCGCTTGCACCTGGAGATCACGCGATCACGACGAGCTTCTTTCTTCCCGCAGGATGTGATCGGTGGCCCGGCGGGTACCACCTCCACGTTCAGCACCATCCTGACGGTCTCGTAGCTCGGGCCGGGTGGGGCTAGCCCGCCCGCCTCGAGCGCGCGCTCCTCGATCCGCAGGTAGCTCGCGCGTTCCAGCGGCGTCCGCAGTCACGAGTACCTTCGTCGGCGTGACGATCGTTGCCGCGATCACCACGATCTCTGACGCTGTTCTCGGTGTGATCCGTCTCGCCACGTACCTCCGCGATCCGTTTCGAGGCCTCCGGCGGTTGCACAAGCCGATGCCGGGACGCATCACGCTGTACTGGATCCCTACGACCGACCCGACGACGAGCGACCTGCCTCAAGGAGCCGACCCTCGTGCGTGGTCATGGCGAGCCGCCCGGCCGCGTCGCGTGCAGCGACCGCGCACCTGAGCCGCATCAGCGTTCCATTCCTGACCTAGCGAGCGCTGCTGACCCAGGTTGTCGCGGCCAGGCCGGCAACCCAATCCTCGCCCTCAGGGGAGAGGGGAAGAACGAGGACGCCAAGAGCCGACCGGGCCGCGCAAGTTCCCTTCGGCGCCTTTCGAATGCCTCCTGTGCCCCGACCCTTGAGCCGTCGTCCAGCTCCTTGGAGAAGGTCTGCAAGCTCCGCTGCGAGACGTGCAGACGTCGATAGCGTGCGACCGCCTAGTTCAGCCCGCCTGTCCGGGCTCCCGCTCTCGATCCGCAGGCTGCTCGCAAGTTCCGGGTCATGGCCGCGAACCTCCTCGATGAAGCACTCAGCGTCCTCGCGGCGGATGAAGGTGTCGACGGCATCACCCAGCGGGAAGTCGGGCGAGAGGGCGTCGTCGACGACGGCGTAGAGAGTCAGCGGCTTTCAGCGGATACCAACCGCAGCGCAGGGATGGATGATGGAAGTGGAGGTGCGTCTTCATGCGTGCACTGAACTGGTCGCCTAGCAGGGTTTCGTGGCGCGACGAGATTCGCCATCCGCTGATCACGGTGGCTCTTGTTGCCGCTGCCTGCCTCCTCGTCGAGGCTGTTATCGCGAAGAACGTGATCGACGTGGAACTGGACTTCTTCAGCCAGTTCGCCCCGCTGTGGATCTTCATCGCCTACCTGGTGAGTGGGCTTCGCGATCGCCGTAGCGAGATCGCGTTCGTCGCCGCGACCGTCCTGGCGACGGCCGCCGTTCTCATCCTGTACGCGGTCTGAGAGCCCCCCGCCTCGAGCTCCCGCTCCTCGATCCGCAGGTAGCTCGCGAGGTCGGGATCGTCGACTACGACCTCCTCGATGAACCGGTCGGCGTTTTCGCGGGTTCGCTTGGCAGCGATCCGTAGTTCGCCCCGATGTTGCGCGTGGGCCGAGTCCACAGAGTGGGTGCCGACCATCGAGAGCACCCTCCCGCATTGAGACTCGATGGATCCAAGACAGCCCGCCTTTCCCTCGGCGGGCTGTCCGGTAAAGACGCCCCTTCAGTCGTCGCCAAGCCGCCGCGCAAGCTCCGTCGCGATCTCCGCGACGTGCTGGAGCCGCGGCTCGCCTTCAGTTGGGCAACGCTCTAGTCAGCGCAGAAGCCGCCTGCGCGTACTGTGGAGCGCCGCGCTGCGGCGTTCAGGGTTGGTGAGCACTGGTGTCCGGCTGCCAGGCCGGGGAGCGCGCCGAGTCCTTCTGCTTCTCGCACGGGATTAGAGGGCGCACCGCGCGGCTCTTGAGGTTGATCAGCGAGATTCCTGTGCACGCACGGTTCGGTGACGTCTCGAACGCGATCGTTCGACCGTCGGCAGACCACGTCAGTCCGTAGGAGAAGATCTCGAAGAGCCGGTAGCGGAGAACCTCCCGGAGATGGGAACCGTCACGGTTCACCACGTAGATCGCCGCCATGCCGTTGACCGGGCTGTCCCGGGTGAGGCGCCGTGGCACGCTGACTGCGTATCACTGGCCACGCGACTGCTCCAGGTTCTTCGAGTACACGACTCCTTTCGACACGGGATTGGTCATGACGGATGCGCGCGGTCGGCTTCGATTCAGTCCCCTCGAAGGGGACTGGCGATGCGGTCACCAGCGCGATCTGAGCGCAGGACTACGCGAGCCCTCGTGCAGCCCAGGCGTGCGCTGTGAGTAGGAACGGTGCGGTAGGGAGCTTCGCGCGGCAGCGTTCCCGGAGCTGAGCTCGTAGTGCCGGGTCGAGCCCGGCGACATAGCCTCCGGCGGGTCCGACGCCGAACGTGAGCGGCTCCCACCATTCCTCGAAGCTTGAATGCTCGACGCGGATCGAGTGAGTCGCCTCCTCGATCTCCACCAGCCCGGCAGCGTCGAACAACTCCGCGAGATGCCCTTCGCGAACGCCTGCGAGGTGGGACTCGTCGACGAGGTCGGGGTCGAGCTCGCGCGCTGCATCCCAGAGCATGCTGACCGGGCCTCGGCCGCCGGCGTAGTCCCATACCGATGCCGCCACGACACCGCCTTTCCGGGTCACACGCACCATCTCGGCCACTCCAGCCGTGGGGTCCTCCATGAGAAGGACCACCAGTTGCGCCAGGGTCGCGTCGAACTCCGCGTCCTGGAACGGCAACTGCTCGGCGGCTGCGCGCCGCACGTCCACGCCAGGATGACGCTCCTCCACCGCGGCCACGAAAGGCTCCGATGGATCGACGGCAGAAACGGCTGCCGCACCGAGTCGTTTGACCAACTCAGCGGTCAATGCACCCGGGCCGCATCCGACGTCGAGCACTCGTTGACCCGCCGAGACCGTCGCGAAATCGGCGAGCTGAGGCGCAAGCAGTAGCGAGTACCTGCCCATGTAGCTGTCGTACGCGCTGGGGTCGACGGTGAAGCTCACCGGCTGGACGCTAACGCCCATGACGCTTGTCCCATCGCCAAGGGACATTCCCGCACACTCGGGCACGGATCCGTGCTGTTCCTCGGGCCGTGTCTCGATGGAGCGAGCCTCGCGCGGTCGCAGCCTTGACGCTTGTCAGAATGCGCACTACGTTCGCCGGGTGATTGAGTTGGTCGCGGGCAGTACGAACACGGCTGCAGCGGCGCAGATCCGAACGGAGGTCTGGCGCTGGATCGTGGCCGAGGCCGAGATGATCGAGCACTCCCGAGCCAGCACGCCGATGTTCCGCGACTGGCTCGCGCTCCTTGATGGCGAGCCGGTTGGTGCAGCCGCGTGCAGCCTTCTTCCTGGCAGGGAGGAGGACGCCGCAGCGTTCGCGGTCAACTGCGTCCTTCCGGCTGCGAGACGCCAAAGCGTCGGGACGGCCCTCTACAGGGAGGTATCGGCGCACGCACGCTCGCTCGGCAAGTCGGAACTCGCGTCGTGGGGCTACGCGGATGACCCCGGCGGTTCCGACTTCGCCGAGCACCGCGGCTTCGTGGTCACCAGTCGTATCCGCAGCCTGCGCCTCGTCCTAGACGGCTGCCCGCGCCCGACCTTGGAACTGCCGGAGGAGATCGAGATGACAACTCTCGCTGAACGGCCGGAGCTGGCCCAAGGCGTGTGGGAGACGGCAAAGGAGGCGATGGCCGACATCCACGCAGACGGCGACGTTCCGGTGAGTCCCGGCTCCTTCGAAGAGTTCTCGGCGCGCGCGCTTGTCGGGCCCAGGTACATCCCCGAGGCGACGTTCGTCGCCCTTCGAGACGGCGAAGTCGTCGGGTACGGTCAGCTCACCTGGATGAGCCGTGCCGCGGGACACGCCGCCCACGCGATGCTCGGCGTCCGCCGTACCTGGCGCGGGCGAGGGATCGCCAAGGCCCTCAAGGCAGCCCAGATCGCGTGGGCGCTCGACAACGGCCTCAGCGAGCTACGCACGGGGAACGACGAGCGCAACGCATCGGCGCGCGCCGTCAACGCCAACTTTCCGTACACGCCGCTCCCCGACCAGGTCGGCTATCGCGGCCCGCTCTCGCCGGAGGCATAAACGCACTCGGGGTGGTTCAGGGAACATTCGCGCACACTCGGTCAGGCGACGGTCCGCCCGACGGACGCTCAGGCGTTCACGACGCTGACGGCGGGGTGTGGCGCGGTTGCCGCAGGCCCTGACCGGGCTGTAGGTAGATTCGGAAACGGATCGTGTGCAACGTGAAAAGCGCTCCGATCGCTGCTCGGCGGGCGGTCTCGAGGCGATCGGGGCGTGCCTCGACTGCGCGTTCCCGGGCAGTGGCATCGAATAGCAGACGCAAACCGGTCAGCACGGCCGCCGCCCCCGCCGCCGCCTCGAGCCAGAGCAGGACGGCCGCACCGCGGCGCAGCCGGCGGGGCACCCCGGCGGCAATCATGGCCGCGTCTCGTGCCAGCAATCCACCGCACGCCGCCTCGACGACCAGGGCGCCCCGAAAGCCAAAGCGTCTGATCACACGCTGAGTGAGTGGAAACCCCATCGCGCTCCACACAAGAACAGCTCGCCCGACTCGAGGCGACATTGATCTCCTCCCGGCCCCTCTCAGCTTCTGTCGGTGGACGGCTCTTGAGCCGAAGCAGCGTCGAACGCACTGGCGACCTCCGCGGCCCAGGCACGGATCGCGCCCCAGTCGCGCACATCGAGCCGCCTCTCCCGGTCGACGCCGCCGAAGGTCTCAGCCGATACGGGTTTGACCTCCGGCACCTTCGCAAGCGCGCGCTCGAGCTGGTTCCGTGACCGGTCAAAAGCTTCTTGTTCGTGCCTGCGCGGCCCCATGCCGAAGACGGCGACCGGTTTATTCGCCAGCGCCCCTCGGTGCCGCTTGAGCAATCGGCGTGCGTCCCGATGCCATCGCCCCCGGTAGAGCGCTCCACCCAGCACAACCCCGTCGTAGCGACGCACATCCTTGATCTCCCGCGCCGGCAACAACTCGACCGCAAAGTCACGCTCGCGCAGTACCGCCGCAACCGCCTCGGCGACCTCCCGCGTCGACCCACGCTTCGTCCCGTACCCAACGACAACCGACCGAACCACAGTTCTCCTCTCGAGGCCAGCATCGGCGATTTCGGCTGTCGGGGGCATCAGGGAACCCGCTGAGCTGGCGGGCCTGAGATAGCCGAAGCTCAAGGGACATTCCTGAACACTGTGGCACGCGAGTGACCCTCTCCCGCCGCCTGATCGTCACATCGGCTCGAACCAGCGAGCACGCTCAGGGGCTGGTTTCTCGTAGCGCTCCTCGACCCAGTATTCACGGCCACGCGTCAGCTCGCCGCCCTCGACTTCGAGGAATGACAGTGCGTAGTGGGGGCCAACCGTGGGGTGCGGCACCCGCACTTCCGAGACCGCTGTGTTTCCCTCGGCAACGATCCGGAGCACCTCGATCGACCAGCCTTCCGGATAGCTGCGGTTGAACTCGACGAAGTTCGTGCGGCCGCGTATACGGATCCGCGCGTTCGGCCATTCGAGGACGAAGTCCTCGGCCAGCAGCTCACCGACTGCATCCCAGTCCCTCGCCTGAATCCGGCGCCACAGCTCGGCGACGATGTCGCTCGACTCCACGATCCGATTATGAGCGGTAGCACACAGCCGCAGCCCTTGGAGCCGGCGAGGGTGGGGCGCTCACCTCGCGAAATCATCGCGCCAGCGGTATCGGCTCTCGGCGTGCCAGCTAGCCCGCCCTGTCTCAAGTGACATTCCCGCACGCTCGGGCAATCCGCAGTCGCTACGCCTGATACGAGCTTCAGGTCTTGGAAGGATGGTCCGGTGCCTCGACTCCCGTCAGTTTTCCGTCGCCTCTTGAAGGAGGCGGCCTCTGTGCAAGCGGAACGGGGTTGGACGCTGCGTGGTGCCAGTCTCGTCTTGCATGCGCCTGATGGGTGTTGGGGACAGATCGTCTTCTCGGGCGCATCTCGCGAACAGGCTGAGCCGCGCCCGTGGACTGCCTCCGAACCCAAGGATCTCGTCGCGGTGTGGCCGATCTTGGAGATGGGGCTCACGGCGGGAACGTGCGCGCCGTACCTCATGCGGATCGTCAACAAGCTCAATCCATCCAAGCCCCCCACGCGTAACTTCGTTGCGGCTCATACTCAGGTCTGCTGGCACGCACCCGTTTGGTTCGCTCAAGCCGCTCGCGTGACGCCGCCCCCTTTCAAGACCCCCGAGGCGCCATTCACAGCGCCATTCACAGGGAACCAATACTGCATTGATGCGGACACGGCGGCGACCTGGCTAGCCGATGCAGTAGCCCAGCTCGCACCAGCTACCGAAGCGCTCTCCTCTAATCGAGCGATCTACGAGTGGTTGAGCGCGCAGCACGGCTCTTTCCCGCTTCGCGAGGCCTACCTGCTTGCGCGCCATCTCGGTCTCGAAAGTGACCTCGCGTCGTTGGGAGAGCGGGCGCGGAAAGCGTCAGAGGAAGAACGCCGCAGATTCAGAGCACATACGGACGACTGGACGTCGGCCGACCGCCAGACCACCTACCCCCAAGACTGGTCGCACGAACGCTTCATGCGCTTCGTCGAGAGCACACCGCCATAACACACCGCACCACTCAGGTGACATTCCCGAACACTCGCGCACGCTAGCGTCCTGTCAACCGGGTGTGGTTGCCCCATTGAGGTGGGCCGTGCAAACTGGTGCACACACGCGAAATGCGTGAAATACGCCCAGCTTCACGGGACGACGGCGTAGAGGCGCCACGAGTCCGGAACGCCTTTGAGCTCGTGCTCGCCGCAGTCTTTGAAGGCGAGGCCGGAGCCCGCGACGAGGTCCTTGACGGTCTGCGAGACCAGGATCTCGCCGGGAGCCGCCTTCGCGGCGACGCGCGCTCCGATGTGGACGGCGATTCCGCGAAGCGTGCTCCCCGTGCGTTCGACCTCTCCTGTGTGCACGCCTGCCCGCACGTCGAGCCCGAGCTCGTGGATGCGCGGAATGATCTCTCCCGCGCACCGAATCGCGCGCGCGGGGCCGTCGAACTCGGCGAGGAAGCCGTCGCCGGCGGTGTCGAGCTCCCGGCCGCGCCAGCGTTCGAGCTCGACCCGCACGACGCTGTCGTGGCGCTCGACGAGCTCGCGCCATTCGCCGTCACCGAGCCGCACCGCGTGCTCCGTCGAGCCGACGATGTCGGTGAAGAGGACGGTGGCCAGGACCCTGTCCGGCGCAGGGCCACTGCGGACTCCTGTCAGGAACTCCTCCACCTCGTCGAGCACGGCGTCCTGTTCGCCGGTCCACGGCAGATGGTCCTCCCCCGGGAGCTCGACGAGCCGTGCGTTCGGGATCCGGCCGGCGATCCAGCGCGCCTCGTCTACCGCGACACGCCGGTCGTCCGTGCGATGGAGCAGGAGCGTCGGGACGCGGACGGCCGGGAGCACGTTCCGAATATCGATCTCGGAGTTCATCCGCGCGAGCGTGAGTGCGGCCCCCGGGCTGGATCCGAGTCGCAGGTATGTTGACCACCAGCGCGCGAACCGCTCGTCGCCGGCGACGCTCGGCGCCGCAGCTGCGAGCCCGACAGGGCCGCCCCAGTTCCGCTCGATCTCAGCGAGCCACTCGCGGCGCCGCTCGGGTGTCCAGCCCCACGGATAGTCCGGTGCCTCGAGCCTCGAGGCGAACATACCGAACGTCACCAACGCGGAAACGCGCTCCGGGTGAGCGGCGGCGAAGAGCGCTGACATCGCGCCGCCCTCGTGCATGCCAAAGATGGCGGCCCGCTCAGAGCCGGCGGCATCCATGACCGCGCCCAGGTCGTCTATGCGCTCCTCGAGGGTGGGCAGGTCGGCGTCCGCGACTCGATCGGAGAGCCCGGTGCCGCGCTTGTCGAACAGGATCAGGCGCGAGAACGACGACAGTCGACGATAGAAGCGGGCAAGGGAGGGCTCCTCCCAGGCGTACTCCAGGTGCGAGACCCAGATGGGGATCAGGACGATGTCGATCGGTCCGCTGCCGATGACCTGATAGGCGATGCTCACACCACCGCTCTTCGCATAGCGCGTCACGGCCTGCACTCGCTCAGTCTCACACGTTGGCGAGCCGCTCCCCGACGACGGGAAGTCCTCTGAGCAGACCTGCTCTGCGCGGGATTCGCCCCGGGCGGTCCCAGTAACCCAAGACACGCCGTCCGCTACCCGAGGAATGCGGGTCAGTTGGGGTGAACGGGCGCTGAAGATCGCAAAGGCGGCAGGCGTCGACGTCGCAGCCGCGTAAGTTCATGCTCGGCCCGGCCTCGATCGAGAGGTTCGCCCGTAGGCGACGAGACGCGCACCGAGATCGGTAGCGGCTACTGAATCACGACCTGGGCCCGGTTGTAGCATCGGTGGAAACCGCCTTTGGCTATGCGTTTGGGTTCTACGGCGTGCGCCGGGGCGACGACAGGAGGTGGCTACGTGCCCAAGTACGTGACCCTCTACAACTGGACGGATCAGGGTGTCGCGAACGCCAAGGACACCGTCAACCGCTACCAAGCTGCCAAACAGCTCGTCGAGAGCAAGGGCGGCAAGATTGAGACGATTCTCTGGACGGTCGGCCCTTACGACCTCGTCACGGTCGCGGACTTTCCCGACGATGAGACCGGTACGGCTGTCGCCCTTCAGCTTGCCTCGACCGGCAACCTCCGCTCAACAACGATGCGTGCCTTCGACGAAGGCGAGATGAAGGGGATCATCGGGAAGATGAGCTAAGCCCTCTCCAGGCGGGTCGCGACGATGCCCTGGCGCGCTCGGGCATCGTCTTCGGCCGAGGGCACATACCAGTACGAGCGCGAGGACGGGGCGATCGTGCACGGCGATGTGAGTGGCGAGTGGACGCTCGACAAGAACGGGGATGTGGAGGACCTCGTCATTTTCGCCTCCCCGCGCTCGATGGGCTATGGACGGAAGGCAGAGTAGAAGCACACTCCTCCCCCTCGCAAAGCGATCGGGCGCTGGGGCTTGGTTGCGGGGAGAGTGCTTGTAATCGAGGTAACGAACTCGTAGGGTCACGCCACTGCGGCTGGAGGGGGCGGTCCTCCGAAGCGAAACCCACTCAGCGGAGGATCGCTTCATGAAACGGCTCTTGATCGTCGCGACAGCTGCGCTCGTATGTCTCGGGACCGCCACGGTGGCCAACTCGGACGACTCGGGAACGACAAAGGTTCCCGGCTGTGCACCGCAGTGCCTACCACGCAACTTGATTGAACCGGGGAACTTGCCGGCCGGGAAGTACCAGACGAGGTACTTCTTCGCGGGCCAGATGACGCTCCTGTTCGCGAAGGGTTGGCTGTCCGGGGAAGACAGCACCGGCGAGTTCTGGGCCTCGCCGAAGAGCAATCAGAAAGCACGAATGGTCTTCTGGGAGGACGTGCATGCGGTGAGGTCGTCGATCCCCGGATACCCACACCGCGTAGGCCCGCCCAGGCCAACGAGCGCGAGTCTCCTGGCCTTGCTCCAGAAGAACCCGAACCTGACGGTCTCCAAGCCGAGGAGCGGCAAGATCGGCACGATCCGCGCTCGCGTCGTCGACATCGGCGTCTCGGAGGGAGCGGTCAACGACGATCCCGGATGTCCAGCGAAAGCCTGTGCCAACTTCCTGTTCTTTCCGCAGTGGGGTGAGCCCTACGGGATCGCTGGCAAGTGGATCAGCCGGTTCTACTTCTCAGACGTTCGCTACGGAGGTAAGGAGCATCTCTTCGTGGCCGTCATCGAGGTGCCGGGAAAAGCGGAGCTAAGTGCATTCCTACCGACCGCCAGGAAGCTCATCGCCTCGGTGCGGGTACCGGCGTCTTCTGCTTGACACCGTTCGACTGACCTCCGCTGAAGGGCGGGAGCTTCGATGCATCCCTCCCTCGCGAGGTGCTCGGGCGTTGGGGCCGACTCGCGGCGTCCGCGCTATGACGTTCGCGGGGGGAGCGCAACGGGGGTGGTATCGATGAACTGGCGGGCAAGGCCCTCGATCAGCTCGCGTAGCTCTGGGTGCTGCTCCGGCTGCCAGCCGTCCGAGAGCTCGCCCACGATCGTCGGGAGCGCAGTCGAGACGATGTGCTGTCCAGTGCCGCCAGCAGCATCACCAGCACAAGGCCGGAAAAGACGACGTAGATGTGGCGCGAGCCCCGTTCGTCCGGCGACCCGAAGTCCTTGGTCGCTCCTGCGGGGGACGACTCGGACATCAGCCGAGTCTAAGCTGGCCAGACGCTCACGCAGAGACCGCTGCGAGTGCCTGCTTGTTAGGTGCTCGACGTAACGGCCACCCAACCACCACCCAACCACCACCCTCCCCCTCGCGAGGCGTCGGGACACCGGGGCCCTGGTCGCGCCTCGCCTGAGTCTCCGAACTCAACTCGCGCGCACGCGCGCGCACGCGTAATAGAAAGTGACCGTACTCCCACCCCCGTGAACGTCTTTCTCGAGGCGGGGCCTGGTGGCTCGTCCCAGCCTCTGATGGACGCGCGGTCGACGCTCGTCTACCCCAGGCGAGGGGTTAACTCACCTCGGTATCCGGGGAAACTCATTTCCGATGGCTAATCGCACCGAGTTGCCCATAACGTTCGCCGAGGACGGAAGCGTCGTTATCAACTTCGGCATCCTCGCCGGGCGAGAGGCCACTCAAGCGGAGCTGGATCGGCTGGCCCATGTGCTCCGCCAGGCTGGAGCGGGCGCGGACATGACGATCACTGCAGAGCGCCGCCAGGAGTATGGTCGACGCTTCGAGGGCGTCGTCCACCAGGTGCACCTGACGCTTGCCGGTTCCCCGACTCCGCGGGTGCAAGCGGTCTGCCGCGAGTGGGCGTTGAGCTGCGCCGAGGACAGGAGTGTGGAGCCGCTCGAGTTGCCGTGAGCGGGATGGTGGCGCTGAGAGCGACCGCGTCCTTCAAGCCCCGCCTCCGCTACTTCATGGGACTAGGGGCGATGTTGTGGTTGAGGTGGAAGACGTTCTCCGGGTCGTACTTCCGCTTGATCTCCTTGAGCCGGTCGTAGTTCGGCCCGTAGGCCGCGCGGATGGCGTCGTCTGCCTGGTCGTCGCCGAGGTAGTTCAGCCAACGGCCAGCCCCGAAGTGCGGCCGCAGCGCTGCGAACGTCTCGCGAGTCCAGCTGATGTTCGCTTCGGTTTCGGCGGGGTCCGTCCAGACCGACGGGATGAGAAGGTTCCAGCCTTCCTCGCGGTGCGGCACCGCGGTCTCGGTCACGCCGACGCGTGTTACCGCGCCGTGGAAGTGCTCGAGCAGCATGGCCGTCATCGGTGAGGGGACGGTCGAGAACTGCCTGGCGGCGATGTCGATCAGCTCGTCAGGGAGACCGGCCGCGAAACTCGAGAGCCAGTAGTTGAGTGCTCCCGCCGGGTAGCCGGCGTCGAGGATCGTGTTCATCACTGGGTACGGCATCGGGCCGACGTCGACCATGAGCGGCGACCCCCAGGTCTTGAACGGCTCGAGCTCGCGCTCCGCCTCGTCGACGTCTCCGGTGTGGAAGACGACGAGCGCGGCGAGCTTGGCGCCGGAGCCGTCCGGTGCGTGCACGAGCCCGGCGAACACGGTCAGGTCGTCCGAGGCGTCTGCAACCGCTTCCCGATAGAAGCGCAGGAGGTCGGGCGCCGCCTCGATCGGATGGGCGACCAGGCCACCTACGATCGTCTTGAGAGGGTGCAGCCTGTACGTGAACGAGGTCGCGACGCCGAAGTTCCCCCCGCCGCCGCGTAGCGCCCAGAAGAGATCGGGATGTGAGGTTGCGTCGACGGCGAGCACCTCGCCCTCGGCCGTGACGAGCTCGACCGCGAGCAGGTTGTCCGCGGCCAGCCCGTGCTTGGCCATCAGCCAGCCGAGGCCGCCGCCGAGCGTATAGCCGGCGATACCAGTCGTCGAGATGACCCCTCCCGTCACGGCGAGCCCGTGCTCGGCGGCCGCGGTGTTCAGCTCCGCCCAGATGACGCCGCCCTCGGCCGTTGCGATGGAACGGTCTGGATCGATCGCGATCCCTTTCATCTCGGCGAGGTCGACCATCACACCCCCGTCCGTCACAGCGCGTCCGGCGACGTTGTGCCCGCCGCCGCGGATCGAGACCTCGAGTCCTTCCCGCCGCGCGAACGCAAGCGCCGCAACGACGTCCGTCGTCGTGCGGCAACGGACGATCAGCGCGGGCTTGCGATCGACGAGGCCGTTGTACACGGCGCGGGCTGTGTCGTACCCCTCGTCCTGCTGGCCGAGCACCGATCCCGAAACCTGTCTGGCGAGATCAGCGACAAGCGTGGTGTCCATAGTTGTCGTCATGTGAACCTCCCTTTAAGTAGCACGATCGGTCGTGCGAAGCGCAAGTATACGAACGATCGTGCTAACTTGTCAAGTATGAACACGCCAGAAGAGAGGGGAGCGGGACGCCTCCGGGCGCAGCGGAGCGATGGAATCCGCAGCAGGCAGGCGATCCTGCAGGAGGCGGCGCGTCTCGCAACCGTTGAAGGGCTCGAGGGGCTCTCGATAGCGCGTCTCGCTGATGCGGTCGGGATGAGCAAGAGCGGGCTATACGCCCACTTCGGCTCGAAGGAGGAGCTCCAGCTCGCGACGATCGAGGCGGCGAGCACCGTTTTCGGCGAGCAGGTACTCGCGCCTGCGTCCGTCGCCGCCACGGGGATCGAGCGGTTGCAGCGGCTCGTGGACGGCTTTCTGCGCTACGTCGAGGTCGACACCTTCCCGGGCGGTTGCTTCTTCGCCTCAGTCCTGGCCGAGGTCGACATGCACCCAGGCTTGGTTCGCGATGCGCTCGTGGGCTTCCTGAACGACTGGCTCGGGTTGCTCGAGGCGGCCGTGCGCCAAGCGCAGGCCGAACAGGCAATCGACGTTGCCGAGGACGCGGGCCAGCTCGCATTCGAGATCGAGGCCGCCCTGTTTCTCGCAAACGCGCAGTTCATCGTCGCCCGCACGACGGAGCCGATCGAGCGGGCGAGGCGGGCGATCGAGCGTCGGCTCGCCTCGGCGGCCTAGCCGCGCGTGCTTCGTACACCGGCCGGGGGGCAGGGCCCGGCTCTCGTCCTCGTCTTGCCGGGGTGGGGGTGCCCCCGAGGGGCGGCCGAGCTCCTTGATCGACCTCCGACATGCAACGTCGGAGGTCGCTCGGAATCCCTGATGAACCGATGCCTCGTCGGTGCGTGTCAGACCGATGTCAGATCTGCGCGGCGTCTCACGCGACCTCGGCGAGTGCTCGACCCACTGCCTCGCGAGCTTCCGGCTCCCACTGCTCGACCTCGGAGCGGAGCGCTTCGTCTCCATCGTCGACGAACGCCCGAATCGCCTGCGCGTACGAGATCGCGAAGATGAACTTCATGTCAGTCCAGCTGAGGGCTTCGACCTCGGCGACGGTGGTTGGAATGCGCGGCTCCGCGACTTCCGCCTCGCCGACTCGACCCAGTCCTTCGCGGAGCAATGTCTCGACGGCCTTGATCCGGGCACCGTGATCTGGAACTGAGATCTCCTGACGAAAGCCCTTCCCGCACTCAGGGCAGGCGCATGTGGCCCACGACTGCCGGCTCGTGCTTGTCGCAGCCTCAAGGAGTACGCGGCGGATCGTCTCGACCTCCTCCGCGGCGGTGAGGGCGAGCGCGGGCCGGACGGCGGATGGGCGATCGGAGGCGTGTGATCTGAGGTCGAGCCGCTCAGATTCCGCGGCCACGGGAGAGCGCTGGCGGGCGTTTCGCCTCTTCGCGTTATCGCCGTTCAGGACCGTATCCCGTCCAAGTTCGGCTGCGAGTCGCGTGTGGTGCTCGCAAAGGTCTCCTGCGGTCGGCACAGACCGACACGTGCTGCCGTCACGAAGCCTTGCGGCGCACTGCGGAATCATCGTGCTGATGGGTGAAGTGTGACACCTTCTATACGCGTGCGCGCGCGTGCGCGCGAGGATCGCCACGCACTCAGGCGGTGGACCCGGAGATGACATACGAGCCGTCGGCGCGGCAGACGGCACCGGGCGGGGGCGGCGGCTGTAGGATCGATTGATCCGGAATGGGCGTCCCGGCTCGTGCGTCCGCCGCGAGCGTGAGACTCGCAGCGGCGACCACTGTGAGAGCGGCTACGACGGCAGCTGCGATGACGATGAGAGTGCGCATGGGTTCTCCTTCTGTGCTCGTTTAGGAGGCCGGAAACCTGAGCGTCTTCAAGAGCAGGTTTGCGGACGTCAGAAAGTCCGGGAACTGTTCCGCAGGAAGACCGAAGCTCTCGAGGGCAAGCACCACGGTCTTTCCTCTCACGTTGAGGACGATCATCCGGAACGCCTCTCCCTTGTCGAGGTAGATCGTGTCGGGAGGGCTCGCCGGCCCGCGAACGTGTGGGCTGAATGGTCGAAACGCGTGCCCGAACTTGCCCCAGACCTGGCCGTCGAACTGCCGGCCTGCGAAGCCGGCGACCCTGACCGCGCTCGGCCTGTCGAACTCGACTCCGCCGATGTGCGTTTCGGGCGAGTTCGATCCTCCAAAACGGAGGTCGGCGATCGTGGCGTTCACAGAGGGGGTCGGACCGATCGCGGTCTCGATCTCGATTGCCCCACGCGGCTTCGAGGCTGGGGGGTGGGCAGCGTCGACGCGGCCGAAGGCAGGCCGACCGTGGGTTCCTGCCAGATGCTGAGCTCCGAGCCACGTACGGTCGGTCGGGGTGAGGCGTAGCGGGATCGGAAACGAGCTCGCTTGATACGTGATGCCCGCCTGCAGCGGTGCGACCGTCTTGGCGCTTTGCAGTAGCTCTCGCGGGCTCGCGCCCGCTGTGGCGTGCGAGGACGTGACCGTCAACCCGAGGGCGGCCAGCGTCGCGCCGGCTAGGGCCGCAAGCAGGACCCTCCGCCGCCGAATGTGGGTGAGCATGTTGTCCCTCCTGTTCGTTTCGGCTCCAGACCGGTTGCCTCGAACCTGAAGGCGTGGACGTTGCGGCGCGGGCCTCCCGGGCCGCTCCCAAATCGCTCCCATCGCGCTCTCGGGACGGTGCTAGCGTCCGCCGCGAGGAAGGAGGGAGATGGAGTTCAGGCTTCTCGGGCCGCTCGAGGTCCGGGAGGGTGAGCGCGCCGTCCACGTCGGTGGGACGAAGCAGCGCGCCCTCCTCGCGATCCTTCTCCTGCACGCGAACGAGGTCATCTCGCGTGACCGCCTGATTGAGGAAATATGGGGCGACCGTCAGCCCGGCACCGCCGGCCCCAGCCTGGATCACCAGGTGTCACGGCTGCGGAAGACGCTCGAGCCCGCCGAGCAGCTCGTGACGCGCTCGGGTGGCTACGTGCTCGAAGTGGAGCCGGAGCAGATCGATGCGCGCCGCTTCGAGCGCCTGCTCGGGGAGGGGCGGCGAGCGAATGCTGCCGGCGAGCCGGATAAGGCAGCGTCTTCCCTGCGCGAGGCGCTCGCGCTCTGGCGCGGCGACGCGCTCGCCGATCTCGCGTATGAGTCTTTCGCGCGCAACGAAATCGAACGCCTCGAGGAGCTTCGCCTGACGGCGCTCGAGGAGAGACTCGACGCCGACCTCGCCCTCCGACGCCATCGAGCTCTCGTCGCCGAGCTCGAGTCGCTCACGGCCAAACATCCGCTTCGCGAGAGGCTCCGCGGCCAGCTGATGCTGGCCCTGTACCGGTCGGGCCGCCAGGCCGAGGCGCTACGCGTGTACGGCGACGCGCGGAAGCGATTGGTCGCGGAGCTCGGTCTCGAGCCGGGACAGGCACTCCAGGACCTCGAGCAGGCGATCCTCCGCCACGACCCCTCGCTCGAGCTCGCACCGGCTCCTGCCCGCGCAGGCCAGGCGTCACGAAAGCGGCGCCCGGCACTGCTCGCGGCGCTGGCTCTTGTGCTCGCCGCCGTAGCGGCGGCGGCCGGCGTAGTACTCGCGAGCGGTGGGACGCAGAGCTCGCATGCGCAGCCGCTCGCAGAGCCCGACTCGGTCGCCCTTGTCGCAGCAAAGAGCGGCGAGGTGATCGGTCAGGCCCGCGCCGTGCCGTCCCCGGCGTTTACGGCGTTCGGCGAAGGTGCCCTCTGGAACGTCTCGGACACCGGTGAGCTGAGCAAGATCGATGCGGTAACGGGGACGGTCATCGCGCGTCTAAACACCGGCGTCCCGGTGCCGTGCGGGCTCGCCGCCGGCCTCGGCTCGGTCTGGGTGACAGACTGCAATTCACCCACGCTCGTGCAGATCGAGCCCGCGCATACCGTGGTCCTCCACCAGATTCGGCTCCCGAAGGCCGATGTCCCTGGAGTTGAGGACGCGACGGGAGAGGTCGCGGTGGGCGCAGGCTCCGTCTGGGTCGCTCGGGGCTTCGAGAATCCAAGTTGGGTCGAACGACTCGACCCCGACACCGGCCGCGTTCGGCGGACGTTGATACCCCAGGGCGGCGCTCAGCGCCTCGCCTTCGGTGACGGCGCGCTTTGGGTCAGCGGAGGAATCGCCGATGTCGGTGTCCCGAAGCTCTCGAAAATTGACCCGCGCACCAACGAGGCCACGCCGGCGCTGGCCAGCTTCGGGAACGCCTTCTCGAGCATCGCTGTCGGTGGCGGCTTCGTCTGGGGTGCGACTACCTCTGATCACGCGATCTGGAAGTTCGGCGAGGACGGGAGCCTGGTAGGCCCCATCAAGCTCGCGATGGCCGCGGACGATTTGACGTATGCGGACGGAGCGGTATGGGCGGCCGACGGGGAAGCAGGAACGGTGGTCAGGGTCGACTCAACCACGAACGAGTCGAGAACGTACGCGCTCGGCCACGACCTGCGAAGCGTCGCCGTGCGTAGGGGCGCCATCGCGGTCGGCGTCCAGGCGAGCGGCCAGGACGTGACCACTGGTCTAGAGGGTCGAATCCTCCACGTGGCGCTCGGCTCGAACTATCTCGACTGGAGCTCGACAGACCCTGCGGCGACGCAGACGGCGTTCAATCCGTACCAGGTGCAGTTCCAGTACGCAACGTGCGCGAAACTGCTCAACTACCCCGACTCCGCCGGGGCGGCGGGAAGACGGCTGGTCCCTGAGGTCGCGGTCTCCTGGCCCGAAGTCACCGACGGCGGGCGCACCTACACGTTCCGAATCCGAGACGGCTACCGCTTCTCCCCGCCGTCGAACGAACCCGTTACGGCCGAGTCGTTCCGCCACGCGATCGAGCGTTTTCTTTCCCCAAGGATGCAGCGTCCATGGCAGGGGGCGGTGCTCCAGGACGTTGTTGGCGCAAGGGCCTACAACTCCGGCCGGGCGCCGCACATCGCCGGGATCTCCGCCCACGGGGACACCCTCGTCATCCGACTCGTAAAGCCAGCAGGCGACCTGCCGGCGCGCCTCGCGCTGCCGTTCTTCTGCGCCGTCACCGCCCGCCTTCACATCGTCCCGCACGGCCTCCCCTACCCGATTCCCACGGCCGGTCCCTACTACCTCGCCAGTCGTTCCGCCAACGTCGTCGTCCTGAAGCCCAACCCGAACTATCAGGGATCCCGGCCCCGCAGATTGGACGCGATCGTGTACCAGTTCAACGTCGATGTGGGGAAGGCAGTCGCCCAGGTCGAGCGTGGGAAGGTCGACTACGTGCGCGAGAACAAGCCCGCCCTCGCGCCGGCCACAGCGGTCGCGCGCGCGGCCCGCGGCCGTTACCGGGTGACGTCGGACAACGCGACGGTAGGACTCGTGCTCAACGCACGGCGGCCGCTGTTCGCCAACGCTCGGCTTCGCCGCGCGGTCGCGTATGCCCTCGACCGTCGCACGCTCGTCATGGGTCTCGGCGGCGACGGCATTGCAGTTCCGACGAGTCGCGTGCTTCCGCCAAGCTTTCCCCAGTTCGAGGGAGCCGACCACTCGCTGACTGCCCATCGGCGCGCTGCCCGGCGGCTCGTGGGCGAGCGGCGCGTGCATGCGGTCTTTGCCGTCGGGACGGACGCAGCGGGGGCGCCCTACGACCCCACTTTCGTCAAGGGGGTGACAGACCAGCTCGCGGCGATCGGCATCGAGGTCACAGTGCTGCCCCTCCCCCAGAGTGCCGGCGGCCAGCCCGTCGACTGGTCTGCACGGCTCGCACGCTCAGACATTGCGGAGGTGGGCCGAGACCCGTCGCAAGCGATCGATCCGGTCGACTATCTCGCCTTGCTGCCTCCGTACCTTCCGTCAGCCGATCGCAAGCGGCTCGTGCACATCGCGACCTTGGCTACTCCGCGTCGCGAGGCTGCGGCCGCCGCCTTCGCGGCGAGGCTCGAACGCGACGGTCTATATCTGGGGATTGCAGACTACGCTCGTCCCGAGCTCGTCTCGAAGCGGCTCGGCTGCCTGATCGATCAACCGGTGTATCCGGGCATCGATCTCGCCGCTGTGTGCCTACGACGTGCTCGCGGTTGAGAATGCTGAAGCCATAGCGCAGCCTCAAGCGTCAGGCGCGGAGCAGGCTCCAACCCGACGCTCGCATCGATCAGGTGGACGTCGTTCGGGCCACCAGGCCCCGACCCGGCTGAAGCGTCCAGCGGGGTGGGTGCTCCTCGCACCCTCTAGTACGCGTGCGCGCGCGTGCGCGCGAGGAGGCCCGCAGCCAGGCCAGTCACGGAACAATCCGGCCCCAGGCCCCATCGCGAGAGGTTGCTCGGCGGGGGTGGGTACACCTCGCGTGCGCGTGCGCGTGCGTGCGCGGGAGAGTGGCCGGCGTTCATGGCCGAACGCCTCGGGCACTCCGCCTGACGGCGCTCGCCCACTGAGGGTGCTTACGGGGCTCGGCCTTACGTGTCTTCACTGATGCGGCGATGGCCGCAGAATGACACCTTCAGTGACGGGAAAGGAGGTGTCAGCTGTGGTCACCACGCCAATGATTGACGCCCCGACTGCCTCAACCACTCGGTTCGAGTATCTCGTCGTGCCGCTCAAGGAGGCGAAGAGCGTCAAGAAGGAGGAAGATGTCTTCGCCCCCGAGCAGCTGAACGAGCTCGGAGAAGAGGGCTGGGAAGCGGTTGGCTTGTCGCTGAAGTACGGCGACCTCATGGCTTGGCCCGTTGTGTTGCTGAAGCGGCCGCTCGACTAAGCACTACCACGGTTCAACGCAAGGGCGCCGCAGACGAGTTCGGCGCCCTTGCCGGTTTGGGCGACGTTGAATGCCGCATCGCGATACGCAATCGGCCCAAGAGCCGGATCGGCTGCCTTCGGCGCTCCATGTAGCGACTCGATCAGGACATGCACGGGTGGTCGACCGAACGCGAGCAGGCGATCGAGCAGCTCGTCGATCAGCTCGTCTGTGAGCTCGCTGACGAAATGGCCCTTCCAGTAATGCCTGTTCTCACCGTACGGCTCACCGGCACGTGCCTCGGCTGCCCTCAGCAGCGCGAGGGGAGGGTCGATGACCGGCATGCATGGTCGGCGGTCGCTCGGAAACCGCGATGAACAAACGCTTTGCGGATGTGGGTCAGGCGGATGTCAAATCTGGACGATGCTCAGGCGACCTAGGCGAGGACTCGCGCCGACCGTTGGCTGCCTCTGGGGCGGTACGGGGATGAGGCTTGTCAGCGCGCGAGTCCGCTCCGCGGGTAATGCAGCCGCCTTGTGCGCGGGGGCGAGCAGCCAGCAGTCGCGCGTCGGAAACCGCCCGAGTTCGTCCGCCCGGTGCAGAGCCCGGGAGCCCACTCGAGGGTCGCGTCCACCTCGTCAGGACCTCCGAACATGCGGATGCCGAGCGTGGCGCCGAGCGGCATCTGCGTGTTGACGACCTCGGTGATCTCCGGCTTCTCTATGTCGGGAACCTACGCCAGTCGCCGCTCGAGGTAAGCGGAGAGGCGCGTCAGGGGGAACGAGATGCAGAAGAAGATCACCATGATCGCGCCATAGATCTCGATCGCGTGCTGCTCGCCCTCGAACGTGAGCCGCTCGACCTGGCGCTCGGCCGACTCGAGGAGCTCGGGCGCTCCGATGATCTGCACGATGGTCGTGTTCTGGATGATGTTCACGAGCAGGCCGACCAGTGGCGGGAGCAGCCGGCGAAGAGCCTGCGGCATGATCACGAACGTATGCCGGCCCACCCAGCCGAACCCGAGCGCGGACGCTGCCTCGTGCTGCTCGCGCGGGATCGACTGGACGGCCCCCCGCGTCGTCTCGGCCACCTGGGCGCTGCCCCAGAGGATGAGTGCGATCGCCCCCGCGGTAATCGCGTCGAATCGGAGCGCCGAGCTCACCGCGGGGAGCGCGAAGTAGACGATGAAAATGGTGACGAGGATCGGAAGCCCGCGCCAGATCTCGATGTAGAGGCGGATGAGCGCGCGCGTAGGCAGGAAGCGGATGGTGAGCAGCGTGCCCAGCGTGACCCCGATCAGCGTGCTTCCGACGAGCGCGATAGCCGAGAGCTTGAGCGTGTTTCGCAGCCCCACCTCGAGTACGTAGCGGGCGACGGGCCCGACCCAGTCGGGAGTGCTCATCGAGCCTCCTCCGGGAGCGCGAGATGGCGCTCGAGGATTCGTATCAGCGCCGACATCGACCAGACGATCACGAGGTAGGAGATCGCGAGCGTGCTGAAGGCTTCGACCGTCTGCAGCGTGAGCGCGTTGATCTGGAGGACGACGGTGGTGATCTCCGGATAGCTGATGACGTACATCAGCGACGTGTTCTTGACGATGCTGATGTACGTGTTGATCGACGACGGGAGCGCGATGCGTCCGCCGATCGGCAACGTGATGTTGGCGAAGGTGGCGATGCCCTTGAACCCGAGCGCCGCTCCCGCCTCTCGGTAGCGCATCGGCACGGCCTCGAAGCCAGCGCGGAAGTTCTCCGTGTTGAACGCGCCGCCCCAGATCATCACGGCCAGCCAGGCGACCGTGAACGCCTCGAGCCGGATCCCGATCTGCGGGAGGGCGAAGTAGAGCATGAAGATCTGGACGAGGATTGGCGTGTTGCGGATCACCTCGACGTACACCGCCGCGAGCTGGCTGACGACCGGGATCCGGTGCGCGCGGGCGGCGCCGAGAGTCAGGCCGATGATCGATGCGCCGGCGATCGCGATGGCCGAGACCGTCAGCGTCCGGCGCAGGGCGTCGACGAGCTCGTCCCGGTTGTCCCGGGCGAACGACCAGACGTCGCCGAGGAACGAGGGGTCGAGCAGGCCGAGGATCACCGGCGCAGGGAGTGAGGAGCGGCCGCGTGAACGGCCGCTCCTCTCTTCGGGTACGACGAGCCCGCTACGGGCACTGAGTCGTCGCGTCGCCCTGGGTGTAGCCGAAGTTGTTGTTCGGCCTGAGGATGTTCTTCTGGAATCCCGCGAAGACCCTCGCGGGGACGTTGTTCTTCAGGATCGTGTTGAACGTGTCGCGCCTCTTCATGACCGCGAGCCGCGAGTCGACCCAGGCCTTGAGCGCGGTGTTGCCCTGCTTGATTCCGATGCCGTACGGCAGTGCGAGGAACGTGTCGTTTGTCAGCTTCAGGTTGCGGTCGGCGGCCGCGATGCCGACGAGCACGGTGTCGTCCCACATGAGCGCGTCCGCCCGCCCGTCACGGAATGCGAGCAGGGCATTGGTGAAGCTGTCCGTGACGACGAGCTTCGTGTCCTTGAAGCAGTTCTTCACCCAGCGGTCGTAGATCGAGCCGCTCGTCGTCGAGACCGTCTTGCCGGCGAGCTGCGGCAGGAAGTCGTTCGGCGCGCTGTTCGGCACGAGGAAGCGGCCGGTGGCCTTGTAGTAGGCCCGCGAGAAGTCGATCCGCGTGTCGCGGTCGGGTGTGTAGGTGAACGTCGCGATGACCATGTCCACGCGGTCGGTCGTCAGTGCCGGCTCGCGTGAGGGCGTCGTCACGCAGGTGAAGTTGACGCGGTTCGGCTTGCCGAACGCGAACCGCGAGAACCAGCGTGCGATCTCGACGTCGAAGCCGGCGTTGCGGCCGCGGACGTCGATGTACCCGAACGGCGGCGAGTCGCACTTCACCGCGATGTTGAAGCGACCCCGCTCCTTGATGTTGGCCGGCAGCGCGGGAAGCTTCGGCTTCTTGGCCGTGTGCTCCGCCTCACGGGCGGACGCGGCGCCTCCCCAGGTCGCGAGCGCGATGCCGGCGATGGCCGTTACGAGCGCGACTACGGTGAGTCGTTTCATTCGGCTGTCCCTCCTTCGTCGATGGTGAGCTCCTCCAGCGAGTGCGCGAGCTGCAGGCTGCGGCGCAGGAACCGCTGCGTCCGCTCCTTGCGCGGTCGGTCGAGAATGTCTTCCGGCAGTCCCTCCTCGACGATCTTGCCTTCGTCCATGAAGACGAGACGATCGCCGACGTCGCGAGCGAAGTGCATCTCGTGGGTTACGACGAGCATGGTCATGCCCGTGCGAGCGAGGTCGCGCATCACGACGAGCACCTCGCCCACGAGCTCCGGGTCCAGCGCCGACGTGACCTCGTCGAAGAGCATCACGTGCGGGTTCATCATCAGGGCCCGTGCGATCGCGACCCGCTGCTGCTGCCCGCCCGAGAGCTGGTGGGGGTGCTGCTCGGCCTTCTCCTCGAGCCCGACCATGGCGAGCAGTTCCCGCGCTCGTGTCTCGGCGTCACGCCGCCGCATCTTCCGGATGCGTCGTGCCGCGAGCGTCAGGTTGTCGAGCGCGGTCAGGTGTGGGAACAGGTTGAACTGCTGGAAGACGATCCCGACTCTCTGGCGAACCGTCGAGACGGGTGCGCCCTTGCCGGTGATCTCCTCGCCCTCCAGGAAGATGCGACCCGCCTGGATTGGCTCAAGGAGGTTGACGCAGCGCAGGAGCGTGCTCTTGCCGCTTCCGCTCGGGCCGATGATGACGAGCACCTCGCCGTGGGCGACGCTCAGGTCGATCCCGTCGAGGACGAGGTTGTCGCCGAAGCTCTTGCGCACGCCCTCGAGCTGGATCATGGGTCGCCCGTTCGGCGACGTCACGGCCTCGTCAGCTTGTGGCCCGATGTTCATCCGTCGTACCGCACCCGCCGTCCATCAAACGAGACGTGTCCGAGCAAGTCAAGGCATTGACCACACAGGCACGCTCCCGTACCTCCCGAGGTTCCGTCTTCGAGCGAAACGAGAGATGTCATGGAAGTCGCATACCGCATCTCCGTTCGGCTCGACGCTGCCAGGATCTAGCTCTCTCTTCCTTGCGGCCGCAAGCCGCGGCCTGGTTCACCATCCGAGTGAGGAGCTTTCCGTTGTCCGATGGCACCAGCGAGGGGGCCCCACGCGCTCGATGGCTGAGCGGGGGTGCCTCCCCCGGAGGGGGCGGGTGTAGCCCGAACACATCGACGACATCCGACTCGCTTCGTCGGAGGTCGCTCGCGATTCCCTGATGCACACACGCCTAGTCGGCGCGTGTCAGACCGATGTCAGATCTCCAATAACTCTCACGCGACTTCGGCGAGTGCTCGTGCGACTGTGGCGCGAGCTTCCGGCTCCCACCGCTCGACCTCGGAGCGGATCGCTTCGTCTCCATCGTCGACGAACGCGCGGATCGCCTGCGCGTACGAGATCGCGAAGATGAACTTCATCTCACTCCAACTCAAGGCTTCGACCTCGGCGACGGTGGTTGGCATCCGCGGCTCGGCAAGCTCCGCCTCGCCAACGCGACCAAGGCCCTCGCGGCGCGCGTGGATGAACTCAGATTCCTCCCAAGACCGCGGCCTGCGGCGGTCGCCCGAGACCCTCGCGAAGAAGAAGCTCGATCGCAGCGACCCTCGACCGAACGTCTGGGATCTTGACCTCGACTCGCTGCTTCTTGCCGCAGCTTGAACAGGCCGTCGTGACCCACATCTCCCTCGTCGCCCCAAGCGCGGCGTCGAGGAGCGCAGACGAGATGTCATCGAGCGAGGCTGCTGCAGCTTCCGCGAGACGAGGGCGAACCTGCGCGGGGTCGGCATGTCCATTCCCGCTCGCGAGAGTCGTCTCGACCTCAGCGATGAGCGGCTCGGTCACGGTGCTCTGTCGTCGTCGCGGGAGGTCACCGGCTCTCACTCGCTCTTCACCGATCTCCTCGACCAGGGTTGCGTGGGCCGAGCAGAACGCGGAGTCAGTGACGGCGGCGGAGCGGCACTGCCTACCGCTGCGGAGGAGCGCGGCGCACTGCTCAAACGGCATGAAGAGATGTTGGCGAGCAAGTCCTTCGTTGTCCAGCTCTTAAACGCGGCAAGCCGCGTCGAGGTGGCCGACAACTACCTCTCTGGTCGGTCTGGCTATGGGGCGACTTGCCCGGACTCTGTGGCGGGCCTACGCCTTCTCGCAGGCGATCCCGTCCTTGTCGCGATCCAGGTGAGCGTTTGCGCGATAGAGCGTGTTGCTGCGCTTGAACGTTGTGACTGGCGTCGTGGACCATCGTGTCCACGGGGTCGGTCCGATCGGTGGGAGCCTTCCCGGTGTTCAGGTAGCCGCCGGCGGCCCCCTGACGCTCGGCATGTCATGGAGAGGATCAGCTTGGAGGCTGCGGCTCACCCCTCAGATGAGTCCGCAGCCATACAGGGAGCCGGAGTGGCGTGGGGGATTCGTCCTCCGGCTCTCACAAAACGATCGAACCTGCCGTCTGCCCGATTGCCGCGCTCGCCCTAGCGGCCTCGGCAACTAGACTCTGAAGGTGGGAAGAGTGCAGGAACGAGCAGCCGCGGACCGCCAGGCGAAGCTCGAGCACATCCGTGAGCAGGTTTCTTCGGGCGCTCTACTGATTCGTCAGATGACACGCGCTGAGCGGGCGAAGTGGGACAAGCAGCGTGCGATCCTTGAGGCCAATTTCACATCAGCTGAGTGCACTCGACGTGACTCGCTGCTCCGGACTCGGCGCCAACGCACCGAGCGCCTCCTTGAGTTGGCGCAATAGGCCTCCGGCGAATCGCGTAAGAAACAGGGAAAGCTCGCGAGGATGAGGGGCAGCGCTGTTCGGCGGCGACTGCGCCGCCTAGAGCAGCGGTGCCAGCACGAGGGTGATGCGCCCCGTCTTTGAACCGCGCCTGACGACGTAGCGCGTCACCAGCTCTTCGTAGGCAGGGTGGAAGACAGCGATGTGGATGTGCGGTACGCCATACCCTTCAGACGCCGGCACGGGTCCCTCGAAGCGGAATCTCCCTGAGTGATCCGTGCGAACGCTGCCGCGCTCGCCCGGCCGGTAACCGTTCGGCCCCGCCTGCCAGAGAACGACGAGAGCGCCAGCGACAGGTCTGCAGTCTGTGCCGAGGACGCGTCCATACAGGACGTGCCCGGTACCGATCTTCGCGCGACGCGGTGCGGAGAGGCCGCTCTGTTGGAAGGGCCCAGCGCCGTCACTCTGGGTCGGCTGGCAAGCACTGGACTCTCCAGACCCAGGAAGAGCAATCGCGCCCCCAGCGGCTGCGGCCATGAGGAGGCACGCGAGCATCCGGAGCATCGCCGTTCAGGATAGACGGCGCCCGAGGTCATCCGCTCGTCACCTGCTGCGGTTGGTCGGGCAGCGCCGCACGCGAGCGCGCCCGGCCGTCTACCTGCTGCGGGTCCGGCCGGGCAGCGCCGCATCAGGGGTCGCTCGAACGCGAGCGGCGCTGACGTCGGCGGTAGTCCCGCATCATCAGCACTCCGCACTTCGTAGAGGGCGTGGCTTCCGCCAAGATGAAAGCTGCCTCCACAAGTCGAGACACGTCCTCCTGGCTCCATCTCAGGTTGCCCTGCGTGTCGGAGCGCGGATGAGCTACGCGGCCAAGCTCGGTGAGGAGCGCATGTCGGCGCTTCGGCCAGAGCAGCCACCCAAGCGTCTCTGCCTTTTCGGGATACGCCTCGCAATAGTGCTCGAGCACGGCAACTGCGAACATGCGGTAGACGAGGTCTTGGGCGCCGCGTCGGGTTCCCACCCGTCGCGCATACGAGTATCCAGAAGCTCGACCGAGAATCTCCTCTGAGAACACGGGCGGACGGCCTCGCGGACTCGAATGGTGTTCGGCAGCCATTAAAGGAGAATCGGCTTCCGAATAGGTCAAGTTCTACCCTCGAATGGGTAAGTCCGGCCGTGGCGGACTGCGTGCAGCGACGCTCTTTCGTCACGAGGGGCCGAGAGCGGACAACAACCGGCGGTCGCGAGGACATGCGTCGTCGCCCGCTCTTGGGCTCCTCTCCCGCTTGCACTCACCTCAGGCCCGAATAGGGTTCGAAGCGACGAGGTCGGGTCTCTGCGACTCCCTCCCTTACGACCGCAATGACCTGCGGTTGGGCGCTGCAGAGGCCCGAACGTCTCCCGAACGTCGGGCACCGTGCGTCCTCCGGTTAATGAGGAGATCCGCCTTGAGCTTGGAACTGTGCGCGGCTTTGTCAGCGACCAGGCCCCATCGCCCATGCATATCGCAAGGGGGAGGGTGTACCGCTACTCGGCCTTCCGCCCGTAGCCCATCCAACGCGGAGAGGCGAAGAAGACGATGTCCCTCTACGTCCCCGTTCTCGTCGAGCATCCACTCACCGCTCGTATCGCCGTGCACGGTCGTGCCGTCCTTGGGCTCGTACTCGTCTGTGCCCTGCGCCGAGGGCGGAAGTTCGTAGACGATCTCGAACCTCTCGACTCGCTCTCGTCGGGCGGCCGCTGCTCACTCATGTGTTCCTCGTTCGTTCACCTTGAATCAGGCGACTTCTCTGGATCCTCGGACGGCTAGTCGCCGACTGGCTCGGCCGCAGCACTTCGGTGGGATTCCAATTGGCGCACGACGGCTGCAGTGTCGAACCACGCCTGCTCACGACTGATCAGTCCATCACGAATGTCGAACACGTGCAGCATCCGGAAGCGAACCGGCGCTCCGCCGCCGTCGATCCCGAGAAACGCGCCGCGGACGTGACCGGTGAGGATCGACTCGTCGACAGCATGGTCGCCGCAGACAAAGCGATTCACCGACTCCAAGTGAATATCGGGAATCGCGTCCATGATCCCTCCGTACATTTCGGCCGCCGCGCTCTTGCCGTACACCGGGCACGCGGGATTGCCGACGTCATCCCAGAGCACATCGTCGGTGTAGGTCGCAAGGGTCGCGGCAACGTCGTGGGCGTTTTCGGCAGCGAAGTGCCGCTCTATGAGATCCATCGTCCCTCCCACACTTGGGGAATCCGGGGCTAGTAGATGTGCAGCTTGTCGAGGAGTGCGAACGGATCGTCTATGGACTCGAAGAGATCCTTGTTGTGCTTGATCATCTTGCTGCGCATATAGACGCGAAGCCACTGCTTGTAGCTGTACAACTCATAGCGATCGAGCATCTCTCCGAGCGGCAGCTCACGCTGCGCGATGAGTCCCGCCAGATACATCCCACACTCGAATCCGAGCGAGATCGACTGAAAGTACGGAGAGCCGATGGCCGAATCGCCGGCGAGGAACACCGGTGAGGTGGCGAAGGGGTGGTCGCTTGGCCCCGCACCAAGCCACTGCCGACTCGTCGCATTGCGAGCCCGATACAGATCAAGAGGTATCCGGACGATCTCGAGGTCGCCGATTATCTCGCCGTGCGTTTCCTCCTTGATCTTGCCGATGAAACGGTCCATCGACTCAGACACGCTCGGAAAATTGCTGCGGAGCCACTCGCCGTCGAATCGGGACGGCATGGCTTCGTAGTCGTCAGCGGAGATGTTGACGATGCCCGTCACGTGGCTGACGCTGCCGTCGTAGTGCGTCCGATGGACCATGGGAATGAACTTGTAGCGCGGGTTCTCGGCGTTCTTGTAGTACTTGCAGTACTCGTTGCAGTCGTACGGCTGGCCGTAGAGGAAGGTGATGACGAGCGCGTACTCGAGCCGGATCGTGAGCGTGTTCGTGTCTCCATCGACCTCCTCCCCGCCGGGCGTCAGGTGATCTCGGAGGAGTGACCTGCTGCCGGTGCAGTCGATCAGGATGTCTCCCGGCTCGAGCATCGCCATCGCGTCCTCGGCCGTCACGACGGCCGCCGTGCGCTGCACCCCGTTCGACGGACGCGCATCGATCAGATCGCTCACCGCGCGCTCGATCGAGTTGAGCGGGCAGAACCCTAGGGTCCAGGCGCGAAGAAGCTCCAACAGGTCCGAGGGGATCGATCGCCTGAAGGCGAGGCCCTCATAGAGCTCGGCCGGCTCGAAGACGGCGTCGACAGTGTCTCCGTCGATGTAGTCGGTGCGGTAGCTGTCCACCGAATCCGCAACGAGGTACGGTGCGAGCTGGACCATCCGGGTGCGCGTGTACTCGTGCCGCTTCTCATAGAGCCGCACAGAGAACCCGTCCATCGACTGGAGCAGTGCCGTCAACAGAAGACCCACAGGTCCTGCGCCGACCACGTGGACGCGACAGGTGGAGGCGAGGGCTTCTGGAGTTGCGGAACTGGACGACGGAGCCATTCCCCTCCTCGCTCGAACGCAGATCGGCACCGCTCGTAGATGAGCTGGACCCCGCCCGCGTAGCGGCACTCTACTTCTCTTGAATTCGGCGGCGTCTCGTCGGCCTCACAGCGACGCGTCGTGGTCAATGGGTGGTCAACCTCCCTCGTTGCGCACGTTGGTGTTCAGTGGTACCCCGGGGCAGGCCCCACCGCCTGAGCACATCGCGAGGGGGAGGGTGGCCCGTCCGGTCGAGGAGAGCGCTCGGCGATGCCAGTAGCACCACATAGGCTCCCTTCGTTAGCTGAGCCAAAGCCGGTGAACGGAGGGCGCATGAGCGAATACGCGATCAAGCCGCTTGATGCCACGACTTGGGACGCTTTCGCCGAGCTCGTCGAGCGCAACAACGGGGTTTACGGTGGCTGCTGGTGCATCGGCTATCACCCCGAGTGCGCAGAGAGGGGAATCAACTATCGCGAGGCCAAGGAGGATCGCGTTCGCACAGGCCGCGCTCACGCCGCGCTTGTCATGGACGAGAACGGTGCCGCCCAGGGCTGGTGCCAGTACGGGAACCCTGGGGAGCTCCCGGGCATCAAGCACAAGCGCGAGTACGACAAGGACCCTCCACCACTGCCGGATTGGCGGATCACCTGCATCTTCGTCGATAAGAGGCATCGCGGCCAAGGGATCGCCCGGGCAGGCCTGGAAGGGGCACTCGACCAGATCGCCGGTCTCGGCGGCGGCCTCGTCGAGGCCATCCCCGAGGTGACCGCCGGTCGCGAGGCACAGGGCCGCTTCCTCTTCAGCGCGACGGTCGAGCTCTTCCAGCAGTACGGGTTCACCCGGGGTCGCCGCGTCGGCAAGCACGCCTGGATCGTGAGCCGGGCGGTCGAGCCCGTTTGAGCATCTGGGTTCGTCGGCCTCGGGCGAGGCCGAGAACTAGGCCCCCGCCGCCGAGCACCTCGCGAGGGGGAGGAGATGGCGAGCTAGAAGGGCCACGGCGCGTGCGTCCGAAGTCGCGAGCGTCGGTGCGTGAGGTGCCATACTCGATCGCGCCTACGACGCGCTCGTCGCCCAGTTGCGAGACGAGCAGGCGAAGGGCCTGGGGAACGAGTCGGACTACGTCTTCACGTCACTGACCGGACGACCGCTCGGCCGCGACCGTCTCTCCAAACGCGGTGTGCTGGGAGCAGCGAAGAGGGCAGGCCTCGGGCATGTCACCGCGCAGACGCTACGTCGCTCGGTGGCGACTGCCACAGCGCACACAAGGATCCCGGTGGTCGTGGCAGCGGCGATGACCGGACACAGCCCTGCTGTCTACTCCGAGCACTACGCACGCCCGTTCAGGGATGCGGAAGAGCGCGAGAAGATGCGGAACTCGCTGGCTTCCATCGGGTTCGGTAACGCGTCAGTTGACCAACCAGTTGACCGGAGGCCGATCTGAGTGGGTTGCAGTGCCTGGCGAGAGAACGAAAAGCCCCGCCTAGCAGGGCCTTTCTCGATGGAGCGTACCGGGATCGAACCGGTGACCTCCGGCTTGCAAATTCTGTCCGGCACCGGTCAGGGTTGGTCAGCGCAGGGTCGGGACGCGATGGTTGCACGGTTAGCGTCTCAGCCGCATGTCACTGATGGGCGACGATCGTCAGCCTGATCTGACACGAATCTGACATCGCGAGGCGCTCAAGCGAGAGGACGCTGGCCCACTCAGCACTATCGACCGCGTCTTGTCTTGACTGCGTGCGCGCGAGGGGAAAGCAATTCGCACCCACGGCCACTCGACGTACGCGGCCGCGCTCAACCTCGAGATCTGGCGGCGAAACCGCTGCTCGGCGACCCGCGATCGGCTTTCTGCCGTCCGTAATGCGCGGACGCGAGGAGTCTCGTTCGACACTTCTCCGGGTCGAAGCCTTGAAGCTCGGCTCCGTCCTCGTTATGAACCACACATACTCGTAGACGAGATAGTCGGTCGCAAGGCGGAACTCGGTGTCGTCGAGCGTTTCGTGGACGGTCTCGCCGGCGCTCCGTCGGCTCTCGTCATCGAGGGCGAGGCCGGAATCGGCAAGACGACGCTGTGGTCAGAAGCCTTGCGAGAGATCGAGGCCCGCGGCTACCGGGCGCTCACCGCGCGACCGGCAGAAAGCGAGGCGCGACTTTCGTACGTCTCGCTGTCCGATCTCGTTGGAGGCGTGTTCGACGATGTGGAGGCCCGTATTCCGGCGCCGCAGGCCCGTGCGCTGGCGACGGTCCTGCTCCGCGCGCCGGTGGAAGAGCGGGCGAATCCGCGCACGACGGCGGCCGGATTCGTGAGCGTTCTCAGCGTCCTCGCCTGCGACGAGCCGCTCGTCGTCGCCGTCGACGACGTCCAGTGGCTCGACCGCGCATCCGCGCAGGCGCTCGAGTTCGCCGCGCGCCGGCTCCCGGCGCAGACAGGGCTGCTTCTGACGTGGCGCTCGGATGGGCTGGAGGAGAACTCGTTCCACCTAGAGCGCGCGCTTCCGGAGGACCGTCTGCTGCGCATCGTGCCGACTCCGCTCTCGCTCGGCGCGCTGCACCACCTGATCGAGAGCCGGATCGGCACGGCGCCGCCTCGGCCGAAGCTCATCCGGATCCTCGAAGCATCGGGCGGGAACCCGTTCTTCGCGCTTGAGATCGCCCGTGTGCTTCCAGTCGGAGACGCCGACTACAGCCTCGTCGAACCGCTTCCGGTGCCGGCGAGCCTGCAGGAGCTTGCATCGTCCCGTCTTCCGGAGCTCCCGCCGTCGGCGCAGGAGCTCGTGCTCGTCATGTCGGCGCTGCCCAAGCCGACGCTCGCAAAGGTCGAGGCGGCCATAGGATCGTCGGTGGACGTACCGGAGGCGCTGCTCGCGGCTGAGGAAGCAGGGGTGCTGCGCACGGAGCGCGAGACGATTCGTTTTACCCATCCGCTACTGGCGTCGGCGGTCTACGGGGCGGCTTCAGGCTCGCGGCGGCGCGCGCTGCATCGTCGCTTGGCATCGGTCGCCGGTGATGCCGAGGAGCGGGCGAGGCATCTGGCAGTTGCCGCGACCGGCCCCGACGAGGCCACCGCCTCCGCCATTGAAGAGGGCGCGAAGACGGCCGCGATGCGAGGGGCGCACGATGCCGCGGCCGAGCTGCTCCACGAGTCTCGTCGGCTGACGCCGCCGCATCATGCGGAGGAGCTCGTCCGACGGACGTTGAGCCAAGCCGCTGAGCTGCATGATTCGGGGGATCTCGCGACCGCCCGGGCGCTCGCCGAAAGGGCCGTCGCCGACTCGCCGACGTCCGCCGCGCGCGTGCGGGGGTTGCTTCTTCTCGGCTTCATCGAGTGGGATGCAGGCGCAGTCGAGAGGGTCTTCGAACATATGGACCGAGCGCTGGCCGAGTCTGCGGACGACCCCGAGCTTCAGCGCGATGTGTGCTTCGCGTCGGTCTTTCTCCGCGCACGCTGGACCCGGGACGGGCTCTCGAGCTTGCCGCGCGAGCCGAGGCGCTCCGGGGCGGTGACGCTGATCCTCATCAGGTCTTGCTTCTTCGACCGATTTTGGGCCGAGGCATTGCTCGGACGGAAACCACGCCTCGAGCTCTTGAAGCGCGGGCTCGATCTGGAGTCAGTCACAGGTCCAAGCAGGCTCGTTCCCATTCTTTGGTACTTGGCCACGGACGACTTCGATGCCGCCCGAGCGCGACATGAGCTCGAAGATGTGTGGTTTCGCGAGCGTGGCGACGAAAGAATGCGGGGTGATCGTCTCGCCTACCGCGCGGTAGTCGAGCTCCGCGCGGGAAACTGGGATCTCGCGGAGGACTTCGCGGAGCGAAGCTGCGCTCTGATGGAGCGCCTCGACGTCGGCAGGGCGCATGCGGTGGCTTTCGGCTGGCGCTCGCTCGTCGACGCGCATCGCGGCAGGCTGGAAAGAGCCTCTTCGACGCTCCTGTGGCTTCTGGAACAGGCCGAGGGCATGGGAGCGCAGACCTGGTGGGTCGAACGCCTGCTGGCGATCCGTGGCTTCGTCGAGTTCACAGCAGGGGACTACGAAGCGGCCGATCACGCGCTGACGCGGATGCGGGCGTCGTACGAGTCGATGGGAGTGACGGAACCGCTGCTCGACTGGAGCGAGCCGCTCGAGATCGAGTCGCTGCTCGCGCTCGGCGACCTCGGACGGGCGAAGGGGGCGCTCACGAGGCTCGAAGAACGTGGCCGGCGCTTCCCCCGCCTCTGGATCGACGTGGCACTGCCGCGGGCACGCGCGCTGGTGCTCGCGGCGGAGGGCGACCTCCAAGAGGCACTCGCCGCCCTCGAGCGCCTCGACCGTGGGAGTGCGTCGAGGCTTCCCTTCGAGTTGGGTGGGACCTGCTCGTGCAGGGCACGTTGCTTCGCCGGACAAAGCAGCGCCGGGCAGCATTTGCGGTGCTCTCCGAGGCGCTCGAGATCTTCGAGGCCCTCGGGGCTCCGGCGTGGGTCGAGCGCACGCGAGTTGAGCTCGCGCGCGTCAGCCCGAGGCGTCGCGCCCCCGGCGAGCTCACGCCGACGGAGTTGCGGGTAGCGGAGCTCGCCGCCGCTGGTCTCACCAACCGAGAGGTCGCGAAGGCAGCCTTCGTCAGCACGAAGACTGTCGAGGCGAATCTCGCCCGGGTCTACCGCAAGCTGGGCATCCGCTCCCGAGCAGAGCTCGGTGCGCGCATCGGCGCTCGACCTGAAAGCGACGAGACAAGAATGTAGGGAAACACCCGATTCGCGTTGCGATCCTCCGGCGTAGGGTCGCCGCGATGGCACCCCGAGACGCCGAGCAGGCAACGTCCTACCTCGTCGAGCACTATCGGCCAGGCACGTTCGTCGGCAACCTAAGCACCTGGGGCCGACAGCGTGCGTAAAGCTGCCGCCGAGCTGGAGCACGAGGGAGAAGCATAACTCGGCTGATTACGAGCTTGGAAAAGTACCAGTGCGGGATATCATGTTGACACCTAGGGCGGCACGCCAAGCAATATATCGACGCGGCGCCGGCATCTTCTTGAAGGATCGTAATTTCGGCCTGCGAAATCTCGCTCAGGATATTTTTTAGATCGGCGATCTTTCCCGCTGGCCGATATGCGCTGGGTAGTCGGCTCATCCCTTCAATTGCAGCAATTGCTTCGCCGACGACGAAACCGTCACGGTCTTTTACACCGGTAATTTTGAGTGCCATGGCTCGCACACCCCATGTCAACCCGAGAAAAAAATAACGCACTAACCAAACTGCTGCCATTGACTTAGATCAAATCGCCAATGGTGCGATGGTCCGCGTAAGCCGCGTCTGGCTTCAAGCACAGCTCATCGAGGAGGCTACCGATGTCCTGTGTGTACCGAAAACCTTGTCCGCATTGATTAGGCGAGCGAATCGCCTAAGGTCAGGGTGCAATGTTTGCGGTCCTGAGCTTCGTCCTTGCCGTTTTGGCCGTGCCATTCAAGTCGAAGAGACGGCTTGAGGCGGAGAACGCGGCGCTTCGGCATCAGGTGATGGTGTTACGGCGGCAGGTTCGCGGGGCGGATCCGTCTCACCAACTTCGATCGATTGTTTCTGGTCCGGCTTTACCGCTGGTGTCCGTCAATCCTGCGGGCCCTCGTCATCATTGAGCCGGAGACCGTAGTTCGCTGGCATCGGGCCGGCTTTCGCTGCTACTGGGGCTGGAAATCGCGCTTGCGGGGAGGGCTGTGTTACCGAAAACCTCATCCGGATTGAATAGCTGACGGAATCACCTAATGTCAGTGGACTATGTTGGACTGTTCTGCTTCGTCCTGGCCGTCTTGGCCTCATCATTCAGTCGAAGAGCCGGCTTGAGGCAGAGAATGCAGCGCTCCGACATCAGCTGATAGTTTTGCGGGCGTAAAGTGAGGCCGGGCCCGTTGACGAGACTCATTCCAATGATGGGCTCGATCCTCGACGACCAGCACGTTTTGCCATCCGCGGCCAAAATTACTGGCGTGGCGTAGCGGATACCGCGTACGTCATGGCAGCGGCTGGTGGACGTTTTTCGGCAATCAGCACCTTGGGCGCCATCGCAATTGGCTCAAGCGAATACTATCCCTACGCTTACATTTCGGCGCCCGAGCCGTATTGTGAAGGGCTGACCAAGACGGCTGCCAGTTGATGTGGCAGGAGGTAGAAACGATTGAAGGCGGCGTTGTAAACCAATGCGTGGCTTATTGTCCGTGGCAGTAAGCTCGCGGTTCCTCACCACCACCAGCATAGGGGGTTGTTATGCTTTCGGCTTTAATTGGGGTTCTGATTATTTGCGTCGTCGGCGCAATTTGTTTTTGGGCCATCGAAAAGTTCGTCAATGATAGTCGTTTGGCAAATCTTCTCAAATTGCTTGTGGTGCTGATCTGCGTGGGCACAATCCTACAGCGGGTGCTGCCATTGGCGGAAATTAATTGGTTTTAGCCACGGCTCGATTTCCATCCGAGAAGAAGTAAATTTCATTTAGGGAGCAAACGGAGATAAACCCATCTCGCTAGGGCTTTTTCTTGTAATCATCCTCGTCATCTTCTTGCTTGATCATCAGTGGCCGCTTTGGCGGCTACGGTTATGGTTACGGCCACGGTGGCGTCGGTGTCATCGGCATCATCCTAATCGTCCTTGTTGTACTGGTTCTCATGGGCGGCTTTGATCTGACTTCGGGATGTCGGATGAGTTGTCTTCGCGTGCACCTCGAGAGCCACCCATCGAGCGGAATGGGCAACAAAAGAGGAGTCGTTATGAAAGGCTTTGTGCAAGACATCCAGGGTCTCGCTGTCAAGAATAACGAGTTTCGCCGGGTACTTTACACGGCAAAGCATGCAGCTTGTCGTCATGGCGTTAAAGCCCAAGGAGGAGATCGGGGCGGAGGTCCACAAGTTACCAGTTCTTTCGCGTGGAGGAGGGGAGCGGTGAGGCGATTCTCGATGGCGTTCGGACGGCGATCCGGCTGGGCTTTGCGATAGTCGTCCCGGCTGGCGCCAATCACAACATCATCAATACCGGCAATGCACCCTTGAAGCTTTATACGCTCTATGCGCCACCGAATTATCGGGACGGCGTTGTCCACCATACCCGCGCCGACGCGGAGGCCGACAACGAACACTTCGACGGCAAAACGACGGAATAGATCGACCGGGCGCCAGGCTGATCTCCTTAATATGGAGCTGGCGATGATCGAGATGGAGGCAATCGTGGCGGTACTCGGGAAATGAGCTACCCCGTCGCCGACGCGCTCGCCCCGCGGAGTGTACCTTCGTTTTTGTGACGGGCTCTGACAAAGACAAGATGCTTAGACGATTACCGAGTCTTTCCGGTGTTGCAGAAGCCGTTTCACCGGTCGGAATTGAGCGACACGCTCGCAAAACTGTTGGCGCCGACGGTAATGCGCCGACACCACGTTCGGGACTTGCCCATTCGGCGGGGATGGGAACAAACCGCATCGATGGCCACGTATGCGGCCTTGCAGTCCCACCGAGGACTGGAATTGATCCGCGCGCCCAGCCTGCTCAGGAGCCCGCGCATGCATGAACGATCTCCAAATGCTCACGTCACGCTCGACTGCCGGGCGTTGATACGGGACCTCGCCGCATACCGCGAGCCAAACAGCGGTCAGCACCACCGACCGATTGCGGTTTTGATGGGTTTCATTGACTGACAAGAGACCTTGTACGCAAACTGACACATCAGCGACAGCAAGGGAGCAGCATCATGGCTGATATTGCTTATGCGATCGGGAGGGTGGCTATTCCAATTCTTTTCATCGTTTCCGGCATAGGGAAATTCCTTAACGTCGCTGGGTCTCCAATCACCCCGGCGTCACGAATTTCATGAATGCGTTCGGTGAGATAACGACGCGAACGACACTCGGCTACATCATTGCCACAATCGAAGTCGTCGGGGGGATCTCCGTTTTTATTGGTCTTAAAACTCGCTGGGGGGCGGTCGCTCTTATCCTATTCACTGCTTGCACCATCATCTTTGCGCACCACTTCTGGACAATGGAAGGTAGCGCGCGAGCTGCTAACCAAGTACAAGCTCTAAAAAATCTGGCTATCATGGGCGGACTTCTAGCATTCGCCATTATGGGGTCGGGACGTTACTCGGTCGACAATGCTATGGGCGCACGCAAATAACTGACAAGATCGGATCGCTGGCAACCACATTCGGGTTTAAATGTCCGCTTTGGGTCATTCGCGACCTGGCTGATCAAGGCCGAAGCCAGAAGGCATGATTGTCCGCGCTTTCAGGTTACGGAAGAAGCGGTTGCTGAATAACCGCCGCATGTCGCACCGTT
>CAVVDE010000003.1:0-49794 GCA_963746975.1 uncultured Gaiellaceae bacterium | reverse complement strand
CCTACTCACCGGCCTGCACGAGCCGGAGTCCTCACACCTCGAAATGCTTCGAGCGGCCGCCGGGGAGGGCTTGCTCGAGCGCAGCTACGAGTCCGCACTCGAGCGCGGCTATCGCTGGCACGAGTTCGGCGATAGCCACCTCATCCTTCCCTGACCTGCCGATGCGAACCGACCACGAACCGAAGGAGCGCTGATGACCCAAACGCAACAACCCCTCGAAGAGACCCACACTGGCGCGGGCGCGCGCTTGCGCGCAGTCGTTGGATCCTGGCCGGACGTCGAGGTCGGAGCCCATCGCTTCGGCGGCATCGAGTTCCACGTCGGCAGACGCGAGCTCGGCCACCTACACGGCAACAGCCATGCCGACATCGCCTTCCCCCGCAGGGTTCGCGACGAGCTGGTCGTAGCCGGGCGTGCACTGCCCCACCGCGCACTCCCCGACTCGGGATGGGTCTCCGTCCCTCTCGACGGCACGGACGGCATCGAGCCCGCGCTCGAGCTGTTTCGGATCGCGTATGAGCGGGCGCGCGCTGCAAAGGTGCGGATGGAAGGCGTTCGATGAGCACCGACGGCCAACGCGCTAAAGCGAGGAGGTGTGTGTGAACGTGCACACCATCACGCCGCATGTCGTCGTCCGTGACGCAGCGAAAGGGGCCGACTGGTACACGAACGTGCTCGGCGCCGAGGAGCGGCTGCGATCCCGGTCCCGGACGGAAGGTTGATGTCGGTCGAGCTTCGCTTCGGCGACTCGGCCATCATGCTCGCCGACGAGTTCCCGGAGATGGGGATCGTCTCGCCTCAGACGCTGAGCGGCACCTACATGGCACTCCATCTGCTGGTGGATGATGTCGACACGGTCTGGCAGCGCGCGCTCGACGCGGGCGCGGAGGTGTTCCGCCCGCTCGTGGAGAGCTTCTGGGTGAACGAAGCGGCCAGGTGATTGACCCGTTCGGGCACCGCTGGGGTCTAGCCCAGCACCTGCGTGACGTCCCGCCCGAGGAGTTGCTACGCGCAGCCCAAGGGCTGTTTGCCACCGGGAGGGAAGATCCATGAGTGCGCGGCGTCACTAGTCGTCCCGGTGCGGGCTCCAGCTCGACCCCAATCGCCGACGGTCACGTTTCGACCAGACAGACCTCCGCCGTACACCGTCGCCCGCAACGCGACCGGGCTCATCAGCGTGACCGACGAGATCGACGCCAGCCCAAGCCGGCGCGCGCGCCGGCATCACGCTCTGATCTTCGCCTGCTCCTGAGGGGCGTGATGTGAACAACACCTGTCGGAGATCGTCGAGGAACAGGCGCGGAAGATCATCCGCGCTCGACGGCGGATCCGCAGCCACGCTATACGCCTCGCGGACGGGCTCGAGTCGCGAGCTGGCCGGCCTCCTATTTCCGCACGCCAGCTACGTCGCCTCATGCTCGACGACGGGAAGGAGTACGCATTCCCGCTCGACGAAGCCGGCGTGCCATAGCTCTCCTCGTGGGGCCCGGCTTCATCCGGCAGGCGGCAATCGCGAGGGTATCGACCCGCCTCACTCCCCAGTGCCGGACTCTCCTGCCGCTCGGCTGGCTCGCCCCCCACTAGTGCGGCGGCTACTCGTGCCCGATGAGCTCCTGCCGCTGGTCGAGGCGGCGTGACGCAACGAGTTGACATGCCCGGCCCAGGTGACGTAGATGCGAAGTGACGGGCGTGGCGCTGGAGCGTTGGCCCACGACGGGGAACCACGGGGAGGCCTTCGTCTTCTGGAGGGGCCAACAGGAGGTCGTCACGTCCGTCCCCCGGGCCACGTTGGAACTCGACGTCTCGGCGGTTTGCGTTTTCTGAGGGCACCCCTCGGGTACTTCGGAACAGGAGTGGATGCCGGCGAGACGCTGGGACATCTTCGCTTCTAACAGGGGGATCACATGCATCGGGGAATGGTGGGGCTCAGGCTCGCGTACATGCTCGCGTTTGTGCGAGGCACGTCGTGATCGGCCCGCAGGGTTCGCGATTGGCGCTAGTGCGCATGACGGCCGCCGAGCGCCAGCGGTACGTCAACTGGTGGGTGAACACTCTGGACTCACGCCTCGCCAGCTGCGCCAGATCGCGACCGCAATTTGGACAGATCGTCTCCTGGACGAGGTGACTCACAGAGTGCGTCCCCTAGAAGTGGAACCTCGGCTTGACGACCACGCGACTCGGGAAATGCTTGGGCACCGGGGAAGAGACAGCAGCACCTGAGGCGATGGCCCGCGATTGGTATTGACGGCGGCTCTCCTCCAAGAGCGTTCCCAAATCGGGGTATTGCCGCTGGCGCGGTGCGCGCGGCAACCTTGACCCCATTGCGATCGACGAGCCCCCTGAGACGATTCCCCCGCCTGAGTGCTGTAACAGGATGGGAGCGTGCCGATACCTTCGTCGCGGCCGGATCCAGCACGCGGCATGAAGCCTTTCGCCTCTGGCGGGCAGCCCTCTGGATCCGGCGCTCATAGCGGCGTCCGCAGTCCCCCAAGGGAAGGGCTGGGTCAGGCCCGGCTATCCCCCTGGAACCTATCCGCAAGCGAAGAGCCTTCCGCGACGACGATCGCCTCTTTGCGATACAGCACCCAACGCAGTCCTCCCCAACCAGACCACCTCCCGCGGCGCCGCAATCGGCCCATTCCCCGTTGACCCTGAGGATCGTTGCCAAAACGCGCCAAGATTCAGTGCAAGATCGTCAGCGTCGCCTGGACGGTCGCGCTCGAGGCGCGGCGCCCGGACACGACCGGCCAGACGAGCCACCGATACTCCCCGGCGCTCAGCGTGTGTTGGCTCCCGTTCATTTGCCATTGGGCCGGAACGCCGAACTGCGGCTGCTTTGTCTCCGCGGCGAAGATGCGAACGTTGCGTCGAAAGAGCTCCACGTGATAGGCGGATGCGCCCTGGATCGGCGCCCACGCGAAGCGGCGCGCCCTCGGCGTCGTGGCGTGCTCGCCCTTGGCTTGCACACGCTTGGCGGCAGAGGCAACTGGCAAGCGGTTTGGGGGCGCAGGCGCGGCTACGGGCGGTTTCGGAGGTGCCTCCGCGGAGGCTGATGTCTTGCCGACCTGAACTCGCACATCGAAGAGCAACAGACTCAGGATCGTCACTGCGGCCACGCCGATGAGCACATGCCACGAGCGCCGTGCAGGCATAGACGCGCGACGCTCGTCATCCATCGCGAGAGCCGCATTCGAGAGCGCCGTCAGCGCCCGCGAGGTACCGTCGCCGATCTGAGCTCGCGCGTACTCCCCGTTCCTAACGGAGATGGTGGCACGCTGCTGATGAGCCGGCGCGAGCGGACGCTGCCAGCTCCGGATCGACCAAGACGAGCTCGGGGCTCACCACCTCGCGGAGTCGAGGCGCGGCGTAGCCTTCCCAAATTGGGGTCACGGATGAACTCATCGGCTCAAGAAGCGGTTCGCCAGACCGCTCCCGATGCCTTCCCGCGCGCCAATCGTGCATGGCACCCCCGGCATGTGCGGCTGGGATGACGCGCGCGTACGCGTCGCTGCAAGCGGAGCACCGCCGGTCGCAAATCACGGGGTACCCGCTGCGCTGGTCGAGATGCTGGCACGACCGATCCACGTGACATTGGCCAATGGGCGCTTCGAGACCCACCTCGGCGGCGATGGGAATCGTAGGAGACGCCTCCGCGCTGATCAGTCACTCGAACGAGGGATCCCCCTTCCGCGGGAGCGCAACGCGTCCGGTCGCGCCGACTGAAGCCTCAGACCATGCTGTCCGCCGCCGACGCTCGGAGCCCGAGGCTCCTTAGGTTCACGCTGATCGTGCTCGCCGCCGGAGCGCTCGTGATGCCTGCGCTGGGTTCCGGGCATTCGGGCGACCATCCTCCGGCGCCCGCCGGGCTGCGTGTCGTAGCGGCGACGACCACGAGCGTGTCCTGGAGCTGGGAGCCGGACGACACGGCGGCCTCCTACCGCCTCTACAAGAACGGCCGCTTCGTCGCCTCCACGACGCCTTGGGAGTTCACGCTCGACGGGCTCGAGTGCGGTCTGAGCTACGTGCTCGGCGTTGAAGCAGTCGACGCTAACGGTCGTCGCTCACCGCGCGCGAGCGTCATCGCGGCGAGCGCTCCGTGCACGCCTCTGAAGGTGACCCCGCCAGTAGCGACGCCCGAACCCACTCCGGCGCAGCGATCTCGCGACGCCGGCAGCGGAGTCCATGCCCTCTCCGGAGCCGACGACACCGGCCGTGATCCCCGAGCCCACGACGACTGTCCCGCCCGCGACGACCACTCCTCCTTCGCCGCCGAGCATCTGGCAGACCGCAGGAGCCTTCGTGTGGCACGAGGATGCGGATCGATCCCGAGATTCTCGGCCGCGAGCTGAAGGACAACGGCTTCGGCTGGGTGGCGGTGCAGCTGCACGACGGGCTGTCCGTCGATCCGGTGCAGGGCGACTGGATTCAGCGCTTCCGCGCGGCGAGCGGGCTGCCAGTCGGCGGGTGGGGCGTCCTCCGCACGCAGCCCGTTCAGGAAGCGCAACTCGCGCAGACGCTCCTCACCCAATACTCCCTCGACTTCTATATCGGGGACGCGGAGGCCGAATACAAGTACTCGAGCGACACGGGCTACAGCGACGCCCGTTACGCGCGTTCGCAACAGTTCGTGGAGGCGTTCCGCTCGGAGCTTCCCGACATGCCTGCGGCCGTCTCGAGCTACTGCCGGGCCGACCGCGAAGACATCGACTGGCAGTCGTGGGCAGACGGCGGATTTGACTTCCTTCCACAGGCGTACGTGAACGACCTGGGCGACTACGTCACGCCGGAGGCGTGCACCGAGGGAGCCGAGAAGTGGTTCTCCGCGGACGCCGTGCATCCGACGATCGGCACGTACGCCAGCAACGACCCCCAGGTGACGTCGGCCACGTATGCGAAGCTGCTCCAGGCTGCTCATACGGTCGGCTTCTCGGTCTATCTCGCCGAGACGCAGGACGATCGGCAGGGCTGGAACGTCCTCGGACAGGCGATCGGTGACCTCGGGATCGCGCGCGAAGGCGGAGCATCACTCGCGCCGGACTCGGCAACAACGGCTCAGCAGACACCGGTACCCGGAGCAAGCTGAGACGTCACTGGCCGCCGACGACGCTCAGCGCGTAAGAGCCTGATATCGCCTTGGCCGAGCTCGTCAGCCGCGTCGGCTTCCGTGGCGACGACGTCACCCTGGCGTTCTCAGACGCGCGCAACGAGGTAACCGAGAACGGCGAAGCACGTGACCATTGCGTGCACGCGGCTAGTCGAGGTCGCATGCTCGCGCGCCCAAGTCGACTTGTCCAGCCGGTGGCGACCCGCCGGGGGTTCGGTTTTCCGAACCCCGAATGGCCGGTCGACACCACGGACATCGGGAGCGGCGTTCGCGATCGTTTCCGAGTGGCTGCGATCCCGTATCCCGCAAAACGAACTGAGGCGTCGCGATGGCGCCGCGCCTCGCCGTCGACCGTTGTCTTTCTCGCGATGTTCGCGAGCCAGTCGGGAGTGCTCGTCCTCTCACCGATCCTGTCGGACGTTGCCGAAGAGTTCGACATCTCGATCGCCCGGCGCGGGCCAGCTCCGCCTCGTCGCCGCGCCGCTCGCAGCCGTCGTTGCTCTGGCAGCCGGTCGCGCGCTCGCTCGGTTCTCGCCGCGGGCGCTCCTCCTGGGAGGGGCCGCGCTCCTTGCACTCGGGTCGCTCGCGAGTGCGTTCGCCCCGACGTTCGAGCTCCTCGGCCTTGCGCAGATACCGATGTGGACGGGCATCGCGATGCTCATCGCAGCCGGGGTCGCCGCAACGGCGGCATGGAGCGAGCCGGAGAACCGCTCGAGACTGGTTGCCCACGCCTTTGCCGGGCCTCCATCCGCCTGGATCGTCGGCATGCCCCTCATCGGAGCCGTCGCGGAGGTCGATTGGCGTTTGGCCTTCCTCGCGCTTCCCCTCCCAGCGGCCGTCCTCGCCGGCTGTGGCAGCCGCAACCCGACCCTCGGATCGGCCGATACCCGGTGCCCGCGTCTCGCTCGCAGGCATCCTCGGCCGCCGCGATGCGCGCCACTGGGCCGTCGGCGAGCTGGCCGCCAACTCCGCCTGGGCAGGAACACTCGTCTTCAGCGGTGCGCTCTTCACCGAGAGGTACGGACTCTCGACGGCGACGACCGGGGTCTTGCTCGCCCTCATCGCGGCCGCGTATCTCGCCGGGAACCAATTCGCAGCCCGGAGTAATCCGGCGCGCGCACGGAGGGCCATGCTCGAAGGGAGCCTGCAGCCTCGGCTGCCGTCGCTCTCACCTGGGCGTTCACGCCCTCCCCGGTCATCACGACCCTCCTCTTCGCACTCGCAGCACTTGTCGCAGCGACCCGAACCGTCGCGGGGACCGTCTACGGATTCGCGATCGCCGGAGACCTCAGCCGCGAGGTCGGCTCGATCCGCGCGTCGACGAACCAGATCGGCTACCTCGTCGGTTCACTCGTCGGTGGAGCTGCACTCACGGTCGGCGGCTTCGCAGCGTTGTCGCTGGCCTTCGGTGGCCTCTTCCTTGCGGCGACGGTTCCGTACCTGTGCCTGCGGGCGAGTTGCCGCGCCGCGCGCGAAGGGGCGACGCTCGCCGCTTAGCCGACGCGCTCAGTGGAGTGCGCCCGATGCGAGGTTCCGCCCCCCGGTCGCCGCAGCCATGCGACGAACACGTCCCGCCGTCCGTTCGTGTCGCCCGGGACCACGTTGTCGGCAAGAGACGTGAACGCCAACTCGCGCCCGTCGCCGCTTATCCCGGCGACGAAGCTGTCGCCGTTCGCCTCGGTTCCGTCGGCCGTGAGGCTGACGCGGATCGTGCTGCCGGTCCAGATGTCGTGGACGAAGACGTCGGCCTTCCCGTTCCGATCACCTTCGACGAGGTTCGAGGCGCGCGACGTGAACGCGGCATAACGGCCGTTCGCCGACAGGAACGGGCGCGACATGAACAGGCTGGCGCGCGAGCCGTGATCGAAGCCGCTGGAGTCCGCCTGGGCTCCGTCGGTCGCAACGCTGACTCGGGTCGTCACGCCCGTGAATCGATCGTGGACGAAGACGTCCAGGGCATCGTTTGTGTCCCCCGGGACGAGGTCGTCCGCGCGCGAGCGGAAGCCCACGTAGCGACCGTCGCCGCTCACCATTCCTCGGAACGTTGCCCCGTCGGCCTCGATGCCACTGCTCGAGACGTTGACGCGCTCGGTCGCGGCGGCCCGGCGGTCGTGGACGAACACGTCGGCCAGGTCGTTCCAGTCGCCGAGGACGAGGTTCGGCGCGTACGACCGGAATGCGACGACCCGCCCGCGTGTGTCGATCGAGGAGGCCTCGCTGCGGTCGTCGGGCTCGCCGATCGCGCCGATGCTCACCCGGCTCGTCCGGCGACCTGCTGGGTCGGTCAGGAACACGTCGAGGGCGCCGTTCCGGTCGCCGGCCACGAGGTTCGTCGCCTCCGACGAGTAGGCGACGACGCGGCCGTCGGCGCTGACGAGCGAGGCGAGGCTCGGTCCGTTCGCCTCTCCGTTCGGCCCGACGCTGATGCGCCTCGTCGTTCCCGCGGCGCGATCGCGGAGGAAGACGTCCTGGAACCCGTTGCGATCGGCGGCGACGAGGTTCGTGGCGGTCGACGGGAACACGACGAACCGACCGTCGGCGCTGATCGACGGCTTCTCACTCGGCCCGTTGCTCTCGGCGCCGCTGGACGAGATGCTCGCCCGCGAGGTGGTCGACCTCCGAAGGTCGCGGACGAACACGTCGCGCACGCGGTTCCGGTCGTCCGGAACCAGATTCGCCGCGCCCGACACGAACGCGACGTACCGACCGCTCGCGCTCAACACCGCCCCGGAGCTCGACCCATGGGCCTGGAGGCCGGCCGTGCTCACGTTTACGCGCGCCGTGCGCGCTATCGCATCGGCGTCGACCGCGCGCGTCGTGTCATTCCCTCGGCTCGCATGCGCCGCCACGGCCGCCAGCACCAGCGCGATGCCGACGACCACCGACGCCGCTCGACCCACTTCCCACCCGTTCACCGCGCTGCATCCTGCCACCCTGGAGCGGGCCTTTCGGAGTCCATGTTAACCGCCGACGGGCGCCGGAGAATGCGTACTCCGAGTTGGGGTTCTGCCTAGTAAGCGGCGCGCGCGCGCGGTCAGCGCTCGGAGAGTCAGCATGACCAGCCGGAGATCCTCGCGGAGCGACCAGTTCGTGACGTACAGGTAGTCGAGCTTCGTCATCTCGTCGAACGGGATGTCGCTCGCGCCGAGCACCTGCCAGAGCCCGGTGATCCCGGGCTTCAGATCGAGCCGCCGGCGAGCCCAGCTCTCGACGTGCTGATCCTCGTCGAGGATGAGCGGCCGCGGACCGACGATCGACATGTTCCCCGAAATGACGTTGAAGAGCTGCGGGAGCTCGTCGATCGCGCCACGGCGCAGGGACCTCCCGAACCGGGTGACCCGCGGATCGTCAGGGATCTTGAACATCCGCGAGTCGACACCGTTGTGCATGTTGAGATGCGCGACGTTCGACTTGAGCTCCTCCGCGTCGGCGACCATCGTGCGGAACTTGAAGACGCGGAACGTGCGGCCTCCGGCGCCCATGCGCACCTGGCGGAAGAAGACAGGCCCTCGGAGTCCAGCTTGATCAGGACTGCGACGACGGCGAACACCGGGAGCCAGTAGAACGAGCCCGAGGGTCGCCGCGCTCGAGGTCGAGCGAGCGCTTCAGGAAGCGAGACGAGCCCGACAGCCGCGGCACCGGCAGGCCGACGAGCGGCACGCCTTCGATCGTGTGCAGCTGGGCGTTGGTGCCGAGGACCTCGAACATCCGCGGGACGATGTCGATCTGGACGTCGCTGTCCTGCATCGAGCGGATGACCTCGAGCGTCTGGTCGTGCGAGTCGGTGGAGAACGCGATCACCACGCGATGAACCGCGTGCTCGCGGACGAGCCACGGAAGATCGTCAGTCGTTCCGATGAGCGGCTTCCCCTTCTTCCGTTGCCGGCGACCACGGCGCCGTCATCGCGGTCGACGTAACCGATGACACGCAGCCCGTACTCGGGGTGCTTGTCGACCTTGTCGGTGAGCATGTGCGCGACTTCACCCGAGCCGACGACGATGACGTTCTGGACGTACGCGGCCTGCCGGCGTCCGATCGCACGGGCCCCGGCGCGAAGGAGTGGCACGAGCACGATGGCGAGGAGCCAGAAGACAACGAGGCGCGAGAGATTCGGGAACGGAAGCCCAAGGACATGGGTGATGACGAGGAAGCCCCACGTCCCGAGGGTGACGACCTGAACGACGCCGACGACGTCGTCGACAGTCGAGTGGTCGGTCCGCTCCTCGTCCCGGTCGTAGAGACCGTAGATCCGTGCGAGCAACACCCAGAGCGGAAGCTCGCGACGAAGAGGGCGATCTCCCAACCCGGTCCGACGTGGTCCGCGAGTCGACTCCGGCGGCGCGAGCTTCACGCGCGACCACGTATGCCACAACCAGCCCGATGAGATCGGCGACGAGAAGCAGCCGCCGCATGAGCCAGCCACGCCGCCGCGCGATTGGACGGCCACGATTGTTCGATCTCGTGCAGCTACGTGATCGCCGTGCGAGACGGCGATCGCATCCTGCGGTACAGCACTCAACCCAGTCCTCCCCCAGATCCCGGCGTCCCGCTTGCGCGGTTTGCCCCTTCCCCTCGTCATCACAGGATAGTCACAGAGCAGCACGATTCATAGACCGCTCCGCCAAAGTTCGTGCCCTGGATGGCTCCCTCCGCTAAAACTCCAGCCCTTCACCACGCGCCATCACGACGACGGTTCGCCAGAGGATCCGCGAGGTCGCCCCGCACGATCGTCCAGCGGAGTCCCGGCAACGCTCCACGTACGCGACGTCGAGCTCGGCGTAGCCGGCCGGCTCGGTGACGCCCTTCTGCACCTGCGCCGGTCCGGTCCAGCCGGCGACGAACTCGTTGCGATAGGTCAGGCCCTTCGCCACCTGTTCGCGACCATCGACGGCGGCCACGGGCGCGGGCCGACGAGGCTCATGTCGCCGCGGAGGACGTTCCAGAGCTGCGGCAGCTCGTCGAGGTACCACGGCTTCAGGAGCCGACGCCCGGCCCACGTCAGGTTCGACTCGTCCGCCTCGAGCATCCGCGCATGCGACTCGGCGCCCATCCCCGCGAGCGCCTCCCGTCGCAGCGTCCGGAACTTCAGGAGATCGAACTCCCGACCGCGCGAGATGCGCCGCTCCCGGTAGAGCCACGGGCCGCGATCCCCCCTGCGGAGCGACATGTCCAGCGCCATCGCGACGAACAGGAACGCGAACACCGGCGACAGCACGACGAGGAGAACAACCGCGATCGACTCGTCGAGGATGCGCTTCGCCGCCGGATAGCTCGTCATCGGCTGCGATTCTCGCGGCGACCCGGTTATGGTGCTCGCATGTCCGTCGGGATCGGACGCGAGCGCCAGTTCGAGATCTACGTCGGCGGAGCGCGCGGCGCGTATCCGAGCGTCCCGGTCGCGTACGACCGCCTCGAGCAGGCGGCGCGCAAGACGATGTCCCCCGAGGGATACGCGTACGTCGCCGGAGGCGCCGGCACGGAGGAGACGATGCGCGAGAACCGCGCGGCGTTCGAGCGTTGGAGGATCGTCCCGCGAATGCTGCGGGACGTCTCGACGCGCGACACGGCCGTCGAGGTGCTCGGCACACGGCTGCCGAGCCCGTTCGTCCTGTGCCCGATCGGCGTGCTCGAGATGGCACACCGCGACGCGGACGTCGCGGTCGGGCGCGCGGCCGCGGGCGAGGGCATCCCGTACATCTTCTCCAACCAGGCCTCGCGGCCCATGGAGGAGGTCGCGAGCGCGATGGGCGACGCCCCCCGCTGGTTCCAGCTCTACTGGAGCACGTCCGACGACGCTCGTCGCGAGCCTCGTCTCGCGTGCGGAGCGCTGCGGCTGCAGCGCGATCGTGCTCACGCTCGACACGACCATGCTCGGCTGGCGGATCCGCGATCTCGACCTCGCGTACCTGCCGTTTCTCCGGGGCAAGGGCATCGCCCAGTACACGAGCGATCCCGTCTTCCTCGAAGCGCTCCAGGAGACGCTCGAGCAGGAGATCGCCTCCGACCGGCCGCATCACGCTCTCGGCGATCGGGACGCTCCTGAGCCAGGCGAGCGCCTATCCGGGTCCGCGCCTCGCGACCGTCCGCTCGGGCCTCGCGCGTGCGGCCGTCCGCCGGTTCGTCGAGACGTACTCGCGCCCGTCGCTGTCGTGGGACGACCTCGCCTTCCTCCGCGAGCGGACGCGGCTGCCGATCCTCCTCAAGGGGATCCTGCATCCGGCGGACGCGAACGCCGCGATCGAGCACGGGATGGACGGGATCGTCGTGTCGAATCACGGCGGACGGCAGGTGGACGGCGCGATCGCGACGATGGATGCGCTGCCCGCCGTCCTCGACGCCGTGGCGGGCGCGTGCCGGTCATCGTCGACAGCGGCGTCCGCTCCGGCGCGGACGTCTTCCGGGCGCTCGCGCTCGGGGCGCGCGGCCGTCGGCCTCGGCCGGCCGTACGTCTGGGGGCTCGCCGCCGGCGGCGAGGAAGGCGTGCGAGAGGTGATCCGCAACTACCGCGCCGACTTCGACCTCACGCTCGGCCTCGCGGGCATGACCTCGGCCCGCGAGCTCGGGCGCGAGAACGTCACGCGCGCTTGAGCGCGATCGAAGCGGTCGTCTTCGATCTCGACGGGGTCATCGTCGACTCCGAGCACGTCTGGGACGAGGTGCGCGAAGACCTCGCTCGCGAGCGCGGCGGCCGCTGGCACGAGCGCGCGCAGGCGGACATGATGGGCATGAGCGCGCCGGAGTGGTCCCGCTACATGCACGACGTGATCGGGCTCGAGGAGTCGCCGGCGGAGATCGACGAGAGGTCGTTCGCCGAATGCTCGAGCGCTACGCCGAGCAGCTCCCGCTGATCGACGGCGCCGTCGACGCCGTGCTCCGCTCGCACGGTCGTTCCGCCTCGCGCTCGCGTCGTCGTCGAACCGCAGCGTGATCGACGCGGTCCTCGACGAAGCCGGGCTCGCGGACTCGTTCGAGGTCACCGTGTCGTCCGAGGAGGTCGCGCGCGGCAAGCCGGCACCGGACGTCTTCCTCGAGGCGGCCGCCGGCTGGGCGTGCCGCCCGAACGCTGCGCCGCGATCGAGGACTCGGGGAACGGGATCCGCGCCGCGCACGCCGCGGGCATGCGCGTGATCGCGATCCCGAACCGCCGCTACCCGCCGTCCGACGACGCGCTCGCACTCGCCGACGTCGTGCTGGCGTCGATCGACGAGCTCGAGGCCGGACGTCCTGTCAATGACGAAGGGGCCCTCGCGGGGCCCCTTCGACAGCGTGACGTCGGCTACGTGCCGCCGGCTGCCACTTCTTGCACGACGACGCCCGAGATGACGAGCTTGCCGGCCGAGATGTCGTCCTCGGCCGTCACGAGCTTGCCGCGTGCCGAACACGAGGTAGTGCGTGGTCGTTGCCCGGGCTCGGTACGAGCGCACGATGTCGTTCCGTCGCGGAGCTGCGCCTGATGAAGTCCACCGTGAGCGTCCCGTCGCCCCACCATCCGGGCCTGGTTGAACGATGTGGTAGAAGGCGCCCTGCTGCACTTGCTGCCCTTGTCGATGAAGTCGGTGAACTTGCCCGTATCCAGCGTCGCTGCAAGCGCAGCCGCCGGAATCGCGAGCGCCACGACGACGCCGAGCAGCATCAGAATCTTCCGCATTCCTCCCCCTTCTGGATCGGATTCCCCAGTACGACTCCCCACGAGTCGCGTAGGCAGGACTTTAGGCCGCTTCCGACAGGCTGTCAATGCACGTACGGGTTGTCGGGAATCGACGGGCCCTGCTTCACGTTGCGAAGCACTCGCCGCGCCCGCTCGACGTCGTCGCGAGCGTGAGATCGGTCCAGGTGACGTTGTCGTCGCGACGCGTCTCGTGGAACCATCTGCGGGTCGTCGACCTCGACCCGTAAGCCGGTAGCGGCCGTCGGGCACGTCCGTGACGTCGACGCTCTGGCCCGGGAGCATGAACGGATAGAGGTCGCCCCAGCCCCAGCTGAGAGGCCCATCCCAACCGCGGTGTCGCTCGTGCTGCTGCCGCAGCTGTACCGCGAGTACACGGCGTCCTGCGCCGCGTCGTCGGCCTGCCGGATCCCGTCGTAGTAGCAGAAGCCGATCTTTGCGTCGGGCCAGCCCTTCGCGCCGGGGACAGGCCGGCCGTCCTTGCCCAGACGGGAGACCAGGCGGTTGATCGCGACGCGCTGCACGTGCCAGTGGTTGTGGCCGTCCCCGCCCCAGACCAGAGTCGCCGGCGTGCGCACAGACCTTCGCCGCCGCTCTTCGAGTACTGGATGTCCTGGTAGACCGTCCAGTCTCCGACGACGCGCGTGGCGCGCAGGACGAAGTCGCCGTCCCCGATGTTGACGAGAAGCGTGCTGAAGCGGAGCAGCCAGCGACCGCCCTTCCGAGCCATCTGGGGGTCGAGTGGTGGTGCCGGCGCGATGTCGGGTAGCATCGGCTTTCCGACAGGCGGGTCGGGCGGTCTTGATCGAGATCGACTCGCCGCCGCCACAACCTGCAAGGAGGAGCACGGAGCCGACGATCGTTGCCGCAGACGAACGCCCTCATGCGAGTGATCTTATCGGCTCGTGATCGTCGGCCTCATGAAGGGGCTCGGCCGAGCAGGACGCAGGCGTTGTGCCCGCCGAGGCCCATGGCGTTCGACAGCGCGACGTCGACCTGCACGCTCCGCGCCTCGTTCGGCACGTAGTCGAGGTCGCATTCCGGATCCGGGTTGCGGTAGTTGATCGTCGGCGGAAGCACGCCCTCGTGCAGCGCGCGGACGCACATCATCGCCTCGACCGCGCCTGCCGCTCCGAAGCAGTGCCCGGTCACCGACTTCGTCGACGAGACCGCGAGCTCGTACGCGTGCTGGCCGAACACCGTCTTGATCGCCTTCGTCTCCGCGAGGTCGCCCTGCGGCGTCGACGTCCCGTGGGCGTTGATGTAGCCGACGCGCTCGGGCTCGACTCCCGACCGCGTCAGCGCCGACGCGCATCATCTCCGCGACGCCGACCGACTCGGGATCGGGCTGCGCCATGTGGTGCGCGTCGTTCGACGTCCCGTAGCCGAGCACCTCGGCGTAGATGCGCGCGCCGCGAGCGACGGCCCGCTCGAGCTCCTCGAGCACCATCACGCAGGCCCCCTCGCCCATGACGAAGCCCGCGCGGGTCGCGTCGAACGGACGCGACGCGAGGGTCGGATCCTCCTCCTCGGCGACGAGCCCGCGCATCGCGCAGAAGCCGGCGAGGATGACCGGGTGCATGCACGCCTCCGTGCCGCCGGCGAGAATCACGTCGGCGTCGCCGCGTCGGATCGTCTCGGCGCCCTCTCCGACCGCATGTGACCCCGTCGCGCACGCGGACACGGGCGCGTAGTTCGGCCCGCGGAGCCCGAGGTCGATCGCGATCTGCCCGCTCGCGGAGTCGACGAGCACGTTGGGAAGGAACCACGGCGACACTCGACTGTGGCCGCGCTCGCGTCGCACCTCGTCCTGCTCGAGCACACCCACGACGCCCCCGATCGCAGAGCCGACGAGGATCCCGGCACGCGCGGGGTCGACGCCCTCGACACCGGCGTCCGCCCACGCCTCGCGTGCCGCCGCGACGGCGAGCACGACGTTGCGCTCCAGTCGCCGTGCGTCCTTCGGCCCGACGACGGCCTCCGGCTCGAACCCCTTCACCTCCGAGGCGATGCGCACCGGGAAGTCGCTCGCGTCGAAGGAGCGGATCCAGTCGACGCCGCTCCGCCCGGCGACGGCCGCATCCCACGTCGACTGCGCGTCGAGCCCGAGCGGGGTGACGGCTCCGAGACCGGTGACGACGACGCGGCGCATGAACGCAAGAGCGTAGTAGCTTCAGGACATGGCCCGATCGCGCATCGGCCCCCGCGAGCCGGTCGAGCGCCCGGCCGACCTCCACCCGTCCATCCCGTTCCCGCCGATGGAGGCCGAGCTCGTCCGCGACCTCCCGGAGGGGGACGAGTGGCAGTACGAGCCCAAGTGGGACGGCTTCCGCGGGCTCCTCGAGAACGGCTCGGGCGAGCTGCGCCTCTGGTCGCGGAACGCCCGTCCGCTGCTCCGCTACTTCCCGGAGCTGCGCCCGCTCGAGAAGCTCCTTCCCCCACTCTCGGCGCTCGACGGCGAGATCGTCATCGAGCGCGACGGCGTCCTCGACTTCGACGCGATGCAGACGCGGCTCCATCCGGCGGAGAGCCGGGTGAACAAGCTGTCGGCCGAGATCCCCGCGCGGTTCATCGCCTTCGACGTGCTCGTCTGGAAGGGCGTCGAGGCGTGGCACGAGCCCCTGTCCAAACGTCGATCGCGGCTCGAGCGAAGCGCGAAGCGCTTCGAGCTGTCGCCCGCAACGCGGGATCGCGACGAAGCCCTCTCCTGGCTCGACCGGTTCGAGGCGATCGGCCTCGACGGCGTGATCGCGAAGCGTCGAGACGTTCCGTACCTCCCCGGCTCGCGCGACGGCGTCGTCAAGGTGAAGCCGGAGAAGACGGCTGACTGCGTCGTCGTCGGGGTGCGCTGGAAGTCGAAGCCCGACCGAATCGCGACGCTTCTCCTCGGCCTCTATCGCGACGACGGTGAGCTCGACTACGTCGGCTCGGCGGCGGTCGCGCCTGCGCGTCACGACGAGATCGCGAAGCGCGTCCTCCCGCTGCTCGAGGACGCTCCCGAGCGGAGGTTCTCCGAGCCGAACCGGTGGGGCGGCGGCGAGCTCGAGGAGTCGCCCGTGCGTCCGGAAGTCGTCGTCGAGGTGCGCTACGACAAGGTGCAGTCGAACCGCTTCCGCCACGGGACGAAGCTCATCCGCTTCCGCGACGACAAGGACGCGAAGCAGTGCACCTGGCAGGAGCTGCGCCCTCCGGTGAAGGCGTCCGACTCGGTCGCTTCGCTGCTCGGCTAGCTCTTCTTCGCGCGCGACGGCTGCACGCGCGGCGGCTCGCCGGGCATCTTCGGGAAGTTCGGAGGGTACGGCGCCTCGCCGAGCCCCTCCGTCGCGTCGCGCTCGACCCACTCGAGGAGGACGCGAAGGTCGCACACCGCCTCGTCGATGCCGGCGTGGACGTCTCCGAGCTTCGCGAAGCGCTTCGGCATCGTCGACATCGAGAAGTCCTCGGTCTCGACGTCGGGCAGCTCGTCCCAGGTGACCGGCGCCGAGACGGTCGCGTCCGGCCGCCCGCGTACCGAGTACGCGGAGGCGACCGTGCGATCGCGCGCGTTCTGGTTGTAGTCGATGAAGACGCGCTTGCCGCGCTCCTCCTTCCACCACGCGGTCGTCACCTTCTTCGGCAGGCGGCGCTCGACCTCGCGCGCGAACGCGAGCGCCGCGCGGCGGACGACCGGGAACTCCCAGTTCGGCTCGATCCGGCAGAAGACGTGGATGCCGCGGTTCCCGGAGGTCTTCGGCCAGCCCGTGAAGCCGATCTCGTCGAGCACCTCGCGCACCACCGCCGCGACCTTCTTGCCGTCGCGGAAGGTCGTCCCGGGCTGAGGGTCGATGTCGATCCGAAGCTCGTCCGGATGCTCGGTGTCGCGGCGGCGCGAGGGCCACGGATGGAAGTCGACGACCGCGAGGTTCGCCGCCCAGACGACCTGGGCGAGCTCGGTGACGCAGAGCTCGTCGGCGTGCCGGCCCGAGGGGAACGTGACGCGGGCTGTCTCGACCCAGTCCGGATGGTGCTTCGGGACGCGCTTCTGGTAGATCACCTCGCCCGTCACGCCCTCCGGGAAGCGCCGCAGCTGCGTCGGTCGCTCGTACAGCGCTCGAACGATCCCCTCGCCCACGGAGATGTAGTACTCGGCGAGGTCGCGCTTGGTCTTGCGCGCTTTCGGAAAGAGCACCTTGTCCGGGTTCGTCAGCTTGACGACGCGCTCCCCCACCTCGAGCTCGATGAAGGGACTCGCCATGTGCGGGACGCTAGCTCGCACGCTGATACATTCGCCGCAACTGGGGCAGGCAACTCGCGGGAGGAGTCGATCTGATGCGCGTCGGTGCTTTGATAGTCGGTCTCACGGTTCTCGCTCTCGGCCTCGCGGCGGCCGCAACGGGCGATCCATCGGCTCCCGCCGCGATTCCCGGCTGCGCGCAAGAGCAGCCTCAACCTCACCGCAGACGGAAAGCTCAGTCTCGCGACCGACAATCCCGCCTACCCGCCGTGGTGGGGCGGTGCGGAGAAGAAGCCGTGGAAGGTGAGCAACCCGGCGAGCGGCAAGGGCTACGAGTCCGCCGTCGCGTACGCGGTTGCGAAGCAGCTGGGCTTTTCCAAGGGCCAGGTCACCTGGTCGGCTGTGCCCTTCAACAACTCCTTCCGTCCGGGGAAGAAGCCGTTCGACTTCTACATGGCGCAGGTCTCGTACCTTCCGGCCCGCGCGAAGAACGTCTCCTTCTCGAACTCGTACTACTTCGTCAACCAGGCCGTCGTGGCGAACGCAGGCACACCGATCTCGCGGGTGAAGACCGTGGCCGGTCTACGGCCGTACAAGCTCGGCGCCCAGGTGGGAACCACGAGCTACGACTACATCAACGACTTCATCAAGCCTTCGCAGAGTCCCGCCGTCTACGACTCGAACAACGACGCGATTTCCGGACTCAACTCAGGCCAGATCGACGGGATCGTGGTCGACCTGCCGACCGCGTTCTATGTGGTCGCCGCGCAGCTCGACCACGGGACGATCGTCGGCAAGCTCCCCCAGCGTGGCCCGCGCGAGCACTTCGGCATGGTGTTCGAGAAAGGGAATACCCTCGTCAAGTGCGTGAACCGGGCGCTGAACCGCCTCTGGGCGAACGGCACCATGAAGGCGCTCCAGAGGCAGTACCTCGCGAAGGCGGGCGCCCCGGACCTCCGGTAGCGCCCTGACCGGCGCGAGAGGCTCACGGATCCTCGGCTCGGCGTCGCCCGGCGGTGGCCGCCGGGCGGTCGCTGTCGCGGCCATCAGCACCATCGTCGTGATCGGCCTCCTCGTGGCCGCTCGTCGTCAGGGCACCCGGCTGGCCGGACTTCAAGCAGGCCTTCTTCGATCCGACCGTCTTCCGGGATTCGTTCCCCGAGATCGCGCGGGCGTTCCTCCTCAACGTGAAGATCTTCCTTGTCGCCGAGGTCTTCATCCTGATCTTCGCGCTCGTCCTCGCGGTCATGCGCGGCTTGCCGGGACCGGTCTTCTTCCCGCTCCGCGCCCTCGCAACGGTCTACGCAGACCTCTTCCGCGGGATCCCGACCATCCTCGTCATCTACATCCTCGGCTTCGGCGTGACCGCGCTCCAACTTCCGCGCGTGCCGGTGTCCCCCCTCTTCTGGGGCACGGTCGCGCTCGTCCTCGTCTACTCCGCGTACGTCTCCGAGGTGTACCGAGCAGGTATCGAGTCGGTGCACCCGAGCCAGGCCGCGGCCGCGCGGTCGCTCGGGCTCAGCCACGGCCAAACGCTCCGCTTCGTGGTCGTTCCCGCAGGCGGTGCGCCGCGTGATCCCGCCGCTCCTCAACGACTTCATCGGGCTCCAGAAGGACACGGCGCTCGTGGCGTTGCTCGGCGTCGTCGAGGCGTTCCGGCAGTCGCAGATCGACGTCGCAGCGACGTTCAACTACACGCCGTACATCTGCACGGCCATCCTGTTCATCGCGATCACCGTCCCGTTGGCGCGGTTCACCGACTGGCTGATCGCGCGGGATCGCCGCCGTCAGCTCGCGGGCGGAGTCCGGTGAACCGGAACGGCGCAGCTCTCGCGCTCGAGGGAGTTCACAAGTCGTTCGACAAGCTCGAGGTGCTGCGCGGGATCGACCTCGAGCTCGCCGAGCACGAGGTCGTGTGCCTCATCGGCGCGTCCGGCTCCGGCAAGTCCACCCTCCTGCGCTGCGTCAACCTGCTCGAGCCGATCGACGAGGGTCGGATCACGCTGCGCGGAACCGAGATCACCGCCCCAGGTGTCGACGTGAACGCGCTGCGACGCGGGATCGGGATCGTCTTCCAGTCGTTCAACCTCTTCCCGCACATGTCGGTGCTCGAGAACGTCACGCTCGCCCCGCGCAAGGCCCTCGGCCTGCCGAAGGCGGAGGCCGAGGCGCGAGCGGACGAGCTCCTCCGCCGGTTCGGGCTCGCCGACAAACGCGAGGAGTACCCGGATCGCCTTTCCGGCGGACAGCAGCAGCGGGTCGCGATCATCCGCGCGCTCGCGATGCAGCCCGGCCTGCTGCTCCTCGACGAGGTGACGAGCGCGCTCGATCCGGAGCTCGTCGCCGAGGTGCTCTCGGTCATCCGCGAGCTCGCGGAGGAGGGGATGACGATGCTCATCGCGACCCACGAGATGGGGTTCGCGCGGGACGTGGCGCATCGCGTCTGCTTCCTCGACGAGGGCGTCATCCTCGAGGAGGGCGTGCCCGCCGAGATCTTCGGCGCGCCCCGGGAGCCGCGAACGCAGCAGTTCCTGCAACGGATCGTCGAGGCCGGACGCCTGTAGGCGTACAGTTAGGCCCGTGATCGAGGAGTCGAGGAGCGTGGACGCCACGCTCGAGCCGCTGGACGAGTTCGTCGTCGTTCAGCCCGTCGCGGACGAGTCCGAGACCCGCGCAGGGCTGATTCTGCCGGTGTCCGCGACCGAGGCAGCACCCTGTCGCACCGGAATCGTGACTGCGGTGGGTGCAGATGTGACGGGCGTCGAGGCGGGTGACAAGGTGCTCTATCCGCGCGATACCGGCTACGACGTCCGCCTCGGCGGGCTCGAGGTCAAAGTGCTGAGGCGCGAAGACCTCATCGCCCGGATCCACGACTAGGCGCTCTTGTAGGCTGCGCGCATGTTCCTGCTGGCCACCGCAGCCGTCATCGTCTGGATCATCGTCTGGCTCGTCGTCGCCTACCGGGTGATTCAACGGCACGACCTCGGGGTGGCCGCCAAAGTGCTCTGGATCCTTCTGATCCTCCTCTTCCCGATCGTCGGGCTCCTCGTCTACTTCCTCTGGGACGCCGCGAGACCGCGGACGACGTAGCGCGGGCTCAGCCCACGCGCCGGAGCGGAACGACGTCTGCGTCGGGTGCAGGCTCCCAGGTCTGGCGCAACGAGTGGGCCGTTGCCACGATCTGGTCGCCTGGAAGCGGTCGCCCGAGATAGTGGCCCTGGCCGAAGTCGCACCCTGCGGAACGCAGGTGCGTGAGGTGTGCAGCCGTCTCGATGCCCTCGGCGACGACCTCCAGTCCGAGGCGGTGAGCGAGCTCGATGGTCGCCGAGACGATCGCCTCGTCACTGCGGTCGGACTCCATGCTCGAAACGAACGAGCGGTCGATCTTCAGCACGTTCGCCGGGAGCGTCTTCAGCTGACCCAGCGACGAGTAGCCGACCCCGAAGTCGTCGATCGCGATGCGGATGCCTTGAGCGACGAGGCGGTCGAGCATTCTCGTCGCGCGCAGGCGATCCGAGAGGAGCACGCTCTCCGTCACCTCGAGCTCGAGCCACGACGGATCGACGCCGTGATCGGAGAGCGCCTCGGCGACCTCGTCCGGGAACCGTGCGTCCGCCAGGTCGCGCGCCGAGACGTTGACCGCGAGGTCGAGCTCGAGCCCCGTGCTGCGCCAGGTCTTCAGCTGCTGGAGCGACTCCTCGAGCACGAGACGTGTGACGTGCCGCATGAGACCGCTCTGTTCCGCTGCGGCGAGGAACGTGTCGGGCGGCAAGAGGCCGCGCTCGGGATGACGCCAGCGGACGAGGGCTTCCGCACCGCGTGTGACTCCGTCGCGCAGATCGACCTGGGGCTGATACAGGACGACGAGCTCGCGGAGCTCGAGCGCACGCCGGAGCTCTCCGGTGACGGCGAGCCGGAGCGGGGAGTTGTCGTCGAGCGCGGGAGAGAACACCTGCGGTGCGCCGAGACGCTTCGCGACGTACATCGCGATGTCGGCTCGCCGCAGGAGCTCGTCGCGTGACGTCCCGTGCTCGGGCGCGAGAGCGATTCCGATGCTCCCGTGCACCTCGAGCGAGACGCCCGAGATCTCGCACGGCAGCGCGATCGCGGTCCGGAGGCGCTCCGCGAGCGAGAGCGCGCCATCCTCGTCGGCCGCGCGCTGGCTGATGACGCCGAACTCGTCTCCGCCCAGCCTCGCAACGAGCTCGTCGTCGGCCACGACGTCGGCGAGCCTCGACCCGACGACCGTCAGGAGCTCGTTGCCGGCGTCGTGCCCGAGAGCGTCGTTGACCTCCTTGAACCGCTCGAGGTCGATGAAGAACACGGCGAGTGCCGGCTCGGGCCCTACCGTCGGCGAGTGCCTCGTCGAGCCTGGTACCGAACTGGGCCCTGTTGGCGAGCCCCGTCAGGTCGTCGTGCAGCGCCTGATACGCGATGGTGTCCAGCTGTCGCTTCATCCGCCGCGTGACGCTGCGCATGATCGGGAAGAGGCAGAGCCAGAGCGACAGCAGGACGAGCTCGAGAACCGCCGCGACGGTGATCGCGGCGCGACGGGCCGCGGCCGCGATCGGCGCATAGTCGTTGTCGACGACGAGGACGCCGATCGCGCCGTTCGCGAGCCGGAATGGTGCGTAGGCACGGAACACCTTCGTGGGCCTTCCGTCGACGTTCGCCGTCACGACCTCGCTGGCAACCGTGCCCGCGAGCGCCTCTCCGAGGTGCGCTCTCGACGTGACACGAGAGATGTCGTCCGACGACGTCGTATAGACGACGGCTCCGTCAGGTGCCGCGATTGCCGATGCCAGTGTCTCGTCGTCGAGGACGCGTGCGGCGAAGAGCCTGTCCAGCTGATCGGACCGCCTCCCAGAGATCGGCTCGCTCAAATCCGACGGGCGGAGCTTGTCGACGACGGCCTCGGCGACGACGCTCGCATGGAGCGTGGCGGTCTGCTCGGCATGGCTCCGTTCGAACTGGCGGATGAACACGAGCAGGGTCGCGGCGCCTATGCCGAGAGTCAGAGCCGAGAAGAGCGCGACGCGAAGGACGAGCCGTGGCGGCCGTTGCCCGAGGCTCGCCGCGCTGCCGGCGGACTTGCGTGACGGCGATCTCACTGCGGGCTTGTGCCCCGGAGCGTTCGCCGAGTTCCCCGGCGAGCCGTCGTCGTGACCCGGCGTCGTAGCCGGAGTTGCCGGGGGCGCCGCTCTGGCCGTTGCCGCCGTTGCCGTTGCCGCCGTTGCCCTGGTCGCCCTGGTTCTGGCCGGGCGCGTTACCCGAGTTGCCGGGCGAGCCGTCGTCGTGACCCGGCGTCGAGCCGGAGTTGCCGGGGGCGCCGCTCTGGTCGTTGCCGCCGTTGCCCTGGTCGCCCTGGTTCTGGCCGGGCGCGTTACCCGAGTTGCCGGGCGAGCCGTCGTCGTGGCCCGGCGTCGAGCCGGAGTTGCCGGGGGCGCCGCTCTGGTCGTTGCCGCCGTTGCCCTGGTCGCCCTGGTTCTGGCCGGGCGCGTTACCCGAGTTGCCGGGCGAGCCGTCGTCGTGACCCGGCGTCGAGCCGGAGTTGCCGGGGGCGCCGCTCTGGTCGTTGCCACCGTCGCCGCCCGCGCCTTCCGTCCCGCCCGGAGTCGAGTCGCTCGAGCCCTCGGACGTCCCTCCGCTCGGGGAATCCGGCGCGGTCGTCGATCCATCGTCCGCACCGGTTCCACCGGCGCCGCCGTCGTTGCCGCCTGCATTGCCGCTGCCTGCCGCCTTCGGGCGGGTCGGCGGGCGGCGAAGGAGCCGACTGATCGGGATCCGACGAGCCCGAGTCGTCACCGCGTGGATCACTCGTACCGGAGTCGCCGCCTGGATCGCCCGGGTCGCCTTCAGGATCGCCTGCGGGAGCACCCTCGTCACCGGGGTTGCCAGCGCCGCCCGGATCCGCCGGCCCGCCGTCGCCGGGGCTCTGGGGCGATTCGGACGGCGTCTGCCCACCATCGCTGCCGGAGCAGCGCCGCTGTCCTCTCCCCCATCGGGAGTCACACCGGGATCGGATCCTGTTCCCGGAGGCTCGACGCCGGGCGCGTCCCCGGCGGGATCGACCCAATCGTCGGCCCACGGAGCGACCTTTCCGCTCGTCGGATCCGCAGCCGGAGGCAAGACCAGCGACAGCCCGACGGCGCCCGACGACCCGCTGCCTCCGCTGGAACGACCCGGAAGGATCAACGTGCCGCCAAAGGCGAGCGCATGCGGCCGACCGCCGTCCCCACCTTCGGCCACCGGTGTCCGGAACAGTCGTGCGACGTCGTGCGACCGTCCGAGCACGGGTGCCGCGATCTTGTCGATCGCCGCCGCCGGAATCTCCAGCGCGGTCACCGCGAGGATCGGAACCACGAGCGAGGCGCATCCCGGAAGGAGCATGCTCGAGATGGACCCCCCGTCCGGGTTCTTGAAGATGCGCCGCAGCATCCGATGTCTCCTCTCCGCCTCTCGGGCGGGGCCGCCGTTGACCCTTCGGACGGTATGGCGGGAGCTGCGAAGAGCCTCCCCCGATGAGGTCAGCTACATCGCTGATTCGAGGGAAAAGCGCGTTCCGTCCGAGCGATTCTCATCACCGGATCGGGGGCTGGGAGCACCCGGCGGAGAGCGAGATGTGACGGAGGGGGAGGGATTTGAACCCTCGAGGAGCTTGCACCCCTAACGGTTTTCGAGACCGCCCCGTTCGACCGCTCCGGCACCCCTCCGTGGGACGCACAGGTTAGCCGTGCCCCCGGAGCCGCGGCTACGAGAGCCGGCCAGATCGTCCGATATCCTGAGCGACTTCTGGAGAGGTGGCCGAGTGGCTGAAGGCGGCGCCCTGCTAAGGCGTTACGGGTGGTAATCCGCTCGTCGAGGGTTCGAATCCCTCCCTCTCCGCTCGGTTCGGCGCCCGGCTGGCACGTCGGGCACCAGTAGGCGGTGCGATTGGCGTCTCCCAACCCGCGCGAACGAATCGGCTCGCCGCAGCGCGGACAGCCCCGTCCGGCACGGCGGTAGACGGCGCGCCGCGCGCGACGGCCGTCCACGGACGCGAGCATCGCCGCGCGCGCCCACTCGAGTGCCTCGATCAGCTTGTCGTCTGTGACTTCGGCCAGCGACGACCACGGCGACACGCGCACGTGCCAGAGCGTCTCCGAGAGCCACATGTTCCCGATCCCCGCGACGACGCGTTGATCGACGAGCGCGTCGCCCACGAGGCGCGACTGGTCGATCCCGCGGAGCCGGCCGACGACGCCTTGCGATGTCGGTCTCGCTCCGCGAGCAGATCGGGGCCGAGCTCGCGGACGGCCGCGGCGTCGAGCGCGAGCACGGGCCCGTTCCACTGGGTCGCCTCCCAGTCACCTCCCCGGAGCACGAGCCACGGCGATCCGGCGCGCCGCGCCTCGTCCCGCCGCTGGACGCGCCAGCGTCCGCTCATGCGGAGGTGGGATCGAACGACGACGCCTCCCTCGAAGCGCAGCACGAGGTTCTTCCCGATCGCCTCGACCTCCTCGAGGCGTCGTCCGTCGACGGCCCGCGCCACGCCCGTGACCTGCCCGCGCGGGTTCGGGCTCTCGGCCTCGATGCGCTCGCCGACGAGCACCTGCAGCCGGCGGGCGATCCGGTGGAGGGAATCTCCCTCTGGCACCGCCTCAGCTGCCGAGCGCCGCGTCGAGCTCGACCAGGGCGCTGAAGATCGCCTCGGAGAACGTCGGATACGGCTGGATCGTGTCGAGGAGCACGTCGATCGGAACCTCGGCACGGACGGCGAGCGTGAGCTGTCCGAGCCACTCGCCCGCCTCCGGCCCGATGGCGATCGCACCGACGAGCACGCGCCGATCGCGATCGGCAGCCAGCTTCACGAAGCCGGGCCGCTTCGGGCGCTCGTAGGTCGAAAGCCGGCCACCCGTGATGTCGTACCGAGCCGCGACGAGGCCGTCCCCGCCCATGCGGCCGACGCTCGCGACCTGCGGATCCGTGAACACGGCGGCCGGTATCGCCCGGTAGTCGGCGCGAACGTCACGCCCGACGATGTTCGCCGCGGCCACCCGAGCCTGGTACTTGCCGAGATGCGTCAACAGGCCGACGCCCGCCGCGTCGCCGATCGCCCACACGCCGTCGCCCGCGCGGAGCCGGTCGTCGACGGTGACACCGCGTTGGGTGACTTCAACACCGAGCTGCTCCAGGCCGATGCCCGCAACGGTGGGGCGCCGGCCGGTCGCAACGAGGAGCCTTTCGGCTTCGACGGGCTCGCCCGACGCGCGATGGACACGGATGCCGCTCGCCGTCGCCTCCACCCCGTTCACCAGCGTGTCGAGGTGTACACGGATCCCGTCCTCTTCGAATCGCTCGGCAAGGAGCGCACCCGCATCGGGATCGAGTCGTGGCAGCAGGTGGTCGTTGTGCTCGACGATCGTGACCTGCGCCCCCATGCGCCTGAAGAACTGCGCCAGCTCCACTCCCACGGCGCCGCCACCGAGAACGACCAGGCTCGCCGGGATACGGCTCGCCCAGATCGCGTCCCTGTTCGTCCAGTACTGCACCTCCGTGAGGCCGTCGATCGACGGGACCGCCGGCCGAGACCCCGTTGCGACGACGAGCTCGTCGAATTCGAGCTCACGCTCACCGACGGCGACCACACCCGGGCGGACGATTCGCGCGTCGCCTCGAATCAACTCGTGCGCCCTGATCCTCGAGCCAGTTCGCATGCCACGAGTCATCGCGTCCGTCCGTGACCTGGTCGCGCCACCAGAGGACGCGCTCGACGTCGATCTCCGCCGTCAGCGCCTCGGCGGCACCGGGAGCGAGACGCGCCGAGGCGACCACCTCGGTGGGCCGCAGCAACGTCTTCGTGGGCAGACAGGCGTAGTACGAGCACTCACCCCCTGCGAGCTCGCGCTCGACGACGGTGATCTCGGCGGTCCGATCCAGACGGCGTAACGCGCCGACGAAGTGCTCGCCACTCGAGCCCGCCCCGAGGACGAGCACCCGCCGGCCTGCCATCAAACGGAGAGGGCGGGATTTGAACCCGCGACGCACCTTTCAGCACGTACGCGATTTCCAGTCGCGCTCCTTCGGCCGCTCGGACACCTCTCCACGAGGCGACAGCCTAGCGACGTGTCGGCGGAGCTCAGCCCTGCGTGACGGACGAGACGTACGCCGCGACGTCCTGGATCTGCTGCTCTGTGAGCGTGTCCTTGAACGGCGGCATGACCTGCCCACCGTTCGTCACCTGCTTGACCACCGCGTCGTAGGTCGGCTTCAGCGTGTCCAGGTTCGGACCGACCGTGCCGGTCGCGTTGGCGTCGGCGAGCGTGTGACATCCCGTGCAGCCCGCAGAGCCGGTGAAGACGGCCTTCCCGGCCGTAGCGTCACCCTGAGCGGTCGTCTCTGTCTCGGTCGTCTGGGTCGGCTGCGACTCGGTCGGCGGCGGAGTCGACTGGGCGCCGGTCGTCTCACCTTTCGCCGGCTGGTCGGCCTCGCCGATCTCCGCCAGGACGAGAACGGCGCTGATCTGCGCGACGAAGAAGACGCCGCAGACCGCGAGGAAGAGACCGAGGCGGTTGCCGGGGAACGAAGGGCGCGATCTCGGGATGAGAAGCGCCATGGTCAGAGCGAAGAGGATGAAGCACGACGCGACGACGATCAGCGCAGCCTGATACCCGGTCAGCGCCAGCAGCACGCGCGGGACGCTACCACGGTGTTCGGAGGCGAGATCCGGCTACTGCTCGAGCGGCGCCATGGTCAGCCCCAGGTCGCGCAACTGCGTCCAGTAGAGCTCGGCCGGCTCCCGCTCACCGGACCAGACAAGCGCCTGGCCGGAGTTGTGAATCCGGTCAGCGAGGGACATCCCCTGGTCGTAGGTCACGCCGGGTAGCACGTTGGAGAGCGCGTACGCAACACCCTGAAACGTGTTGTGATCGTCGTTCAGCACGATCACGCGCCACGCCCTGCCGTGGCCCGATCCCGTGCCGCGCCTCGCGCGCTCTCGCGGCGGCGTCAGCGTCGCGGGTGCCATGCGCCTGACCGTACCAGGGCCTCCGATACGCTTTGCCGCCCGGGCGCATAGCTCAGCGGGAGAGCGCTCGCTTCACACGCGAGAGGTCCCTGGTTCGATCCCAGGTGCGCCCATTCACGCCTCCTTGGCGTCCGCCGACCGCATGAAATGGCGTGTCGGACCTGCGATTTGATGTCGTCGTTGCGATTTGGTGCTGTCCCCGGTGCTGTCCTCGAAACGGAAACGCCGTTACGCACGTGATCGGGCGAGCGGAATTGATCGGTCGACCTCGCGGTAGTCGGTGAGTGCGTACACGTAGTGGTCGGCCGCGACCCTCTTCGAGTCGCCGAGGAGCTCGGCGACCTCGGCGAGCGAACCGGTGTGCTTGTAGTGGAGCGACCCGCGTCGTCGTCGCAGTCCGTGGGGCGAGAAGTGCGGCGTGCCGGTTGCTTTGCATGCTCTCGTGATCGCCATCCGCAGCCGCGCATCGGTCAGACCGGGGAACAACGGCTCCTCGAGGTCGCGATCCTCGCGAGGCGGCAGCGCCGCGACGATCGCCGCGAAGAGATCTTCGGGGAGGTCGAGGTGCCGGTAGCGATCGTTCTTCTCGAACGTCCAGCGCACCCGGATCGCGCGGCGGTGCTCGTCGAGGTCGCCGACCTCGCAGGTCTCGAGCTCGGAGACGCGCGGGCCGCACTCGTCGATCACGAGCAGCGGCAGCACGTACTCGCGGGCGACCGTCTTGGCGACGCGCTCGACGTGCTCGGCGAGCGGCGGCGGGATGTGCGGCTTGCGCTCCTTCGGCAGCTTTATCCGCTCGTCGCGCGCCGGGTTCGGGTCGACCGCGTAGTGGTCGAGCGTCTGCGCGAGCGCCGTCCGCGTCTTGCGGATCGTCTCGCGCTTGTACGGGTGCGCGGCGAGTGCCGCGACGAGCGCGGTCGACGTCGTCGACCGTGATCTCGTCGATCCGCCGGCCTCGAGCGCGGCCGATCTTGAAGATCCGGCCCGAACGCCGAGCGGTGCATGTTCCTCGGTCTGCTCCTCCACGTCGATCGCGCGACTCGCGCCACCGCTCGGACGCCTCGGCCAGGGTCGGCACTGTCGGCGTCTCGGCTCGAGCAGTCGCAGGTCGGGAACGCGCAGGGCGGCGAGCTCGCCGCCGATCCACCCTTTGCGGGCTAGCGCTTCTCGGCGCGTCTTGAACGAGCCGCCGTAGCGGTCCGTGACTCGCGGCCGCCGAGCCGGTACTCGACCCGGTAGCGCCTGCCGCCGTCCGCGTCGGGCGTGTTCGGACCCAGACGCTAGGCATGGGTCGACGGGTTTACGGTGTCTGTTCACGATCGTGACCTCCCGGGGTCGCGGTCGAGTCCCGGCGGGCACCGTTGACGCGGTCCCGGTCGGGGCGCTTGTTCGAGCGCTGGCGGAATCATACGGCGTCACCTCACGTCGGGCGAACGCGGGTGTCGTCATACGTCGACTGCTGGACGAGCTGGAGGTAGTCGTCGGCGCGGACGTGCGGTCTGCTGGAGCCAGGGAAGACGATGACGGGCAACTGTCGGAATATTGCGTCGATGGCCGAGCGGCCGAGTCCGAGGTCACGGAGATGCGAGCGGGTTAGGAGAGCCCCGCGGGTCTGGAGCAGTTCGGCGGCCGATGGCGGCCCGGTGGTCATTTCCCCTCTGGTGTTCATGTTCGCTCGAGAGCACGCTCGACGCTGCCGCCACGAAGCGCGAGATCGACGAGTTCTTCGAGGCGAACTGCGTCCTCGGTGGCTGTCTTGATGCGCAGTGGCCGATCGAGCTGCCATGCGATCGTGAGGATCCGGTAGCGCAACTCTGCGTCGTCGTTGACGAAAGCGACTGCGGACTTGACCGCGGCGAGGCGGCGATGGTCGACATCTAGCGCTCTGATCGCGGTCGTGATCGTCTTCTCGCGATCGATCAGGCCGCCGACGACCTCAGGGCCGCCCTCGGGAACCGCAGCCCGGGCCACCTGTGCCCTGGGCTCGGGATCGTGCAGAAGGGTTGCTGTGGGTTCGGCAACGAGGGTTTCGAGCGTGCCCTCCTCGATCGGCGCCGCCGGCGGCCGCATTGCGATGCCGCCGTACTTCCAGTTCATGGCGCACGGGGAGCACAGCATCTGCAGTTCGCCTGCGAGCAGGGCGTGCAGCTTCGAGTTCTTCGCTGGCGCTCTCGTCAGCGCGGCGTCGTGCTTGTCGGTGCGTGCGAGGGAGGGCGTGAACGTCTTCCAGACCGGCTTTCTGACCGGCCAGCCGATCGCGATCGTCGCCGCGCCAGCATGGACGGCGCCGTTGCATTCGTGGCAGCGACCGACGAGCATCGCCGGCGCCGGGGTCGTCGACGAGCTCGGCGGGCGCGACGTCGTCCTGCGGGAACGCGTCGACGAGCTGCTCCAACGTGATCCCTCGCGGCGCCTCCTTGCGCGCGAACAACTCGATCGCGATCCGTGACGGCCTGCTCGCGGGTGAGCGATCGCACGTTCCGTGCCCCGTGCTCCATCAGGAGCGCGTCGAGTTCGGCGGAGTCGTCGGAGAGCGCGGCAGCGAATCTGACGATCCCGCGCAGCATCGGCTCGTCGATCGACGTCATCCGTGCACGGTCGAGCGCGTCGCGCAGTTGGATCCCTTCGCAGCGGATCGCGTGCTCGGCGTGTACGAGGATCGCGGCGTCGTCGACGACGGTGATCACCCGCAGCGGCCTGCCGTCGGCGAGAGCGACCGCGAGGAGCGCGCGCGCCGGCGCCGACATCCAGTTGAGCTGCGGCTCGCGGTTGATGGCGTCGAGCGCGGTCGTCATGCCTCTCCCGCATCGCCTCGCGGAAGAGCTCTTCGGCAAGATCGCCGCCGCCCTCTTCCGTCTTCCCGTTTCTCGTGCCAAAAGAGTCAGAAGGTGACAAAAGCCCTTCCTGGCTCCCTTTTGTCACCTTTTGACCCTTTTGTCCCTTCAGACCAGAACCCGAGAGGGGATGGAACTGGACGATGTCGGAGGGCCGGCCACCCGTCTCCTTCCGCTCCAGGCGGACCCAGCCGCGCCCCTCCAACTCCTTCAGGACCTCGTCCCGATCGGACCCGCTCAGCCCCTTAAGCGGCCCGCGCGAAATGTCCCGCCTGGTCTCGTCAGCGCCGCCGCGGCGGGCCGACCACTCGACCACCCTGCGAGCTCGGGAGACGACGCCCGACTCGTCGATCATGTCGAACGCGAGTCGCGCGTGCGGCTCCAGCGCCCGGATCAGGGTCGCTGCCCGCTCCGCCGACTCGGGGCCGATCTCCTCCACGATCCCGGACGCCCCGTGCTCGAAGAAGTGCATGAGCGCGGCCAGCCGCTGCTGCTGCCCGCTCGACCGAACCAGCCACGAACGCATCCCCTCGTTCGACTCCGTCAGGAGCCGCGCCTCGCCCTCCCGGCGCCACTCCATCAGCACCTCGGTCGCCTCTCTGCTCGGGCGAATGATGTACGGATCGTCCGTGGGCGGGATCGAGAGCAGATCGCGCAGGAGGATGTCCCACGCCGCGATCGCAGCTTCTGGCCGCGGGCGCGCCTCCGGGGAGCGCGTGCCGGCGAGCTCCTTCGCCACCCAGAAGATGAACCGGGAGAGCGTCCCCTTCTGCGCGAGGAAATGGTTGCCGGCGAGCGCGGCAAGGACGACCGGCTGCGGCAGCAACGCCATCGCAAGCACCGGCCTCTCGATCGGCCGCACAGTCCGGCCGGCCCGCCCGCCGCCGAAGTAGTCGCCCGAGAACGAACCGTTCAGCAGATCGAGGTTCGGGATCCCCTTCGCGCTGTAGCGGCCCATGAAGTTGTCCAGCAGGCCGCCCTCCGAGCTCGCGATCAGCATCGGGTTGTTGTCGAATCGCCACGGCACTCAGCCGTAACTGCCCGGCGCCGCTCTACAGCCTCCCACCGCACTCCTCTAGGAGTTGCGCCGCCTTCGCCGTATCACCGGCGGGTAGTGCGAGCACGAGTGGCGGGTGCGCGTGGGACTCGTCTGACCGGGGCGCTCTCTCGTGAGTCGTCGCGCTCTGGTCGAGTGTGTAAGGGTGTCTCTACTGCGGCGGGCGGACTTTCTTGGAGGTTCCTCCCACCCTGGGACCGCCCGCCGTGGCTTCGCAGGGCCGCGTAATGGACAACGAGCCATTTCAGACGTTGCTCGAGCAGGTACTAGACCTGCATCGGCGTACGGACGAACTGAACCGCTCGAAGGCGCGGAGTGTCCACGAGAGCATCAGATCGCAACTCAACTGGAACACTCCGGCGAGCCTTCCGCGCGATCAGAGGAACCTCGCGGACGAAGTCGTCGAGGCGCTCACCAAGCCACGGCTCTCTACCGCGCAATCGCGTCAGCTCTGGCGGGCCTACTTCGGTAAGTAGTTCGGGCGGCGGGCACGGCGAGGGACTCGTCTGACGTTCACCAGTTCGAGCCGTTCGGTCCCGACGTGTTCGGAGGCCGCGAGCTAGAGGGTTTATGTGAAACGGCGCGTTCTGCGCAGGGACGCGGGAGTTAGGGGCCTTTCCTCCACTCGTTGACCGCTCGCCCGGCGATGACAGTTGCGGCGACGCTGCACGTCGGCGACGAGGTCGCAGGCCTGGCTCCCCGCGATCTCGCTAACCCGAGTTTTCTCAGGCCGAGGCGACGACCTCTCGGACCTCGACACCATCGAGCGTAACGTCGTCGGGCGCGTCACTGGCGATCGCTTTAACCCGATCGCCCGCCGCGCGGGCGCTCTCCTCTGAATCGAAGATGATCATCGAGAGTCCGTTCAACGCCTCACCGCCGGTCGACCACGTCCAGTAGCCCGTCTTGAAACCCGGCGCACCCGAGACCTGCGGCACAACCTGGCTTTTGAGCACTTCCCGAGTGCGGTCAGCGTTATGGATGGTCACCCGTATGACGAGGGCATGCATCAGGATCTCCTCTCAGGCCGTCGCTGGAACGTCGAGCTTATCGCGCAGCTGCTGAAATGCCGAGCTTGTCGCGCAGCGCATCCTCCCGCTCACGCTTGGGATGCTGCACAACAACTCGCCGCCTAATGCGGCGGCTGATTCACATCAAGCCTCTAGGCGCGAGGGCTGGTCCGAAGACCAGCCCTCTTGCGTCTAACTTACGAGCCGCAGCTCGTGGTGCCGATCGTCAGTGCCGGGCTGCACTGATCCGGCGTGTTCCCCGATACCGAGCCCTTCCAGGCGGGAAGCGTCGCACCGCTGATCGGGTCCGTGTAGGTCGCGGTTCCATCAGCAGCATGCACGCCGAACCCGGCGGTGGAGATCGGGTTGTTGACGTAGATGCCTCCGCCGCTGTCGCTCGCAGTGTTCGAGGCGATTGAAGTCGAACCGCTGAGAATCGTCAGTCCGCTCCTGGGGGTGGTGCCGTCAGCGAAGAAGCGCACGTAGGCGGTGACCCCTCCGCCCCGATAGGCGGCACTGTTTCCACTCACGGTGGAGTTGGTGAGGGCGAGTGTGCCCTGGTAGTTCCAAATTCCACCGGCGCAGGCGTAGACGACGGCCGGATCACCGAAGGCGCACCCGTCGCCGGCAGCGGACGGGGTGCGAGTCGCGTGGTTTCCTGTGACCTTTGAGTTGGTAAGGCTCGCCGTCGCTCGGAACATGTCGATGCCACCCGAGCTGCCTGCACTGTTCCCACTCACCGTCGAGTCGATCAAAGTAAGGCTCGACCCAAGGTCGGCCTCGATCCCTCCGCCAATGGAGGTCACTGAGGCGGTGTTTCCCGTCACGAGAACGTTGTTCAGGACCGCAGCGCTCCCGACGTAAATCCCTCCACCTAGTTCAGTCGTCTGTCCGTTGGTGATCGTCAGGTCGCGGATGGTCGTCGTACCGCTGCTGATCGTCAGCACGCGGCCAGCCTGGTTGCCGTCGAGCGTCGCGTTCTTGCCCTGCCCCTTCAGTGTGAGGTTCTTGGCGACCGCGAAGTTGCCGACGCAGGTGCCCCAGACGTTGATCGTGTCGCCCGCGTTCGCTGCCGTAATTGCAGTACTTAGCGGAGCCGCACCCTTGTACTCGACTCCGGTGCGCACGTTCTTTGTCTGACAAGGCGGTGGCCCCGCAATCGCCCCAAAGGGCAGGAGGAGCGCTACCAGCGCAAGCGCAGGCAGAAGTAGCCAAAGCATCCGTCTCAAAAGAAGTCCCCTTCCAATAAATCCGCAGCCCCTACGTCTGGGACCGGACGGTCCCAGACCGGGCCGCACGGCTCCACCCTGCCTGTCCCTCGCGTGGAAGTCAATTCGTGCCGTGTTGCGTCGTGCGGCGACTAGCTTGCCCGGACACGCCGCGAATCCTAGGCCTCGACGCGGGCCGTGACGAGCGCCTCGCGTCCACCGCCTGAGTGCGTGGCGATCCTCGCGCGCACGCGCATGCACGCGTAATAGGCACGCGTAATAGGAACGTGCGAGGGTACCCCCACCCCCTCGACTTCGATGTGAGGCGCGGGGCCTGGTTGCGGACGAGGAAGGTGCGGGGGCCTGGATGCGGGGGCATCGACGGTCGCGGGCATCCGTGGCGGTGGCTAGCTGCGTCGGGCGCGGTGTACGTCGTCTGGTACCCCATCGCGTTGTACTGAGCACGAAACGGTTCACGACAACCGCCTAGCGAAGAGCGTCCGCCTTTCGCGCAAGCGCCACGGCCACTCGCGCCGAGATGTTCGCCGTGTCGTAGCCGTGGATACTCGCGATGGCTAAGTACGGGCCTGAGCGCGTGATCGCAGCGACGTGCCCACCCAAGCCGCCTCCAGCTGGGTGCATCGGGAAGCGCCAGATCTCGACCTTGCGCTGGTCAACGACGAGAGTGGTGATCCGCTTCGGCTTCCCCTTCACCTCGTTGTGAGCATCTGAGAGCACCCAGTACTGGATCGCTTCGCGAGTTCCCATGCCCGCGACCCAGTGCCAGTACGTCGGGCCGCTGTCGCCTCCGTTGAACCCGAGGAGGTAGATCCGATCCGCCGGTGGCTTGAGGGGTGGAGTGTTTGTGTTGCCGAGAAGCACGCCGCTGGAGCCGGGCTGCGGTCGGTACTTCGTCACCGGGACGAGCGCCGGACAGACGAGCCGGATCGGTGACGTTGCTCGTCCCGACGCACACACCTGCTTGACGAAGCGCGGCACATCGCGGGTTAGCGGCGGTGGCGAAGACGAGCGGTCGCTTGCCGCGCCAGCACTTGATGCAGTGGAAAGGAGCGTCAGACCCGCAGCGAGGGCAACCCAGTGCCTATGCATGCGTCCGGAGATCAGCGCGGCTTCGCTGTGAAGGTGTCGAGGACGCGAAGCGCCGTCGAGCGGGTCGAGGGCGTGGCTCGTCGGCCGAACGAGACGAAGACCTGGAAGTGCCGTCCAGCTTCGCGGAACCGAGTCTGGTAGCTGCGTCCGAAGCACTCGTAGTTCGCGAACGCTCCGAGCTTGAAGTGGGTCGGGCGTTCCGGCCACGCGCTCCGGCTCGGGTTGAGCGTCCCGTAGTCGATGAAGAAGATGACCGCGCCCGAGGGTTGCTTCCTCGCGAGGGTTCCTGTTGGTCGGCAACCGTTGGGACGTGTGTCAGCCGGGAACGGGAACGACGCAACGGCCATGAGTTGTCGAGGCGAACTGACGGGCGTCAGCGGTCGTGCGGTCGCATGCCAGTTCGGAGGATGCTGGATACGCACTTCGTCAGTGCTGAAAGTCATCCAGGCCGACGAGCTTGCTGGCTGAGGCGCAGCTGGACTCACCGCAGCGAGCAGCGCAACGAGGCTGAGGGCGGCGATCGCGAACCACCGCATGTGGCCGACGGTACCACTCTCCCCCTCGACCGACTTTTCGGGACGGGGGCCTGGTCGCGGCGCTGGCGGGGCTATCGAGCGGGTCTAACCGTCACCCGAAACGTCGCCGTGCCGGAGTTCGCACTCGTATCTGAAGCTGAACACGTCACGAGTGTCCGGCCAACCTTGAACCGGCTTCCCGACCTCGGCGTGCACGACGCGGCAACAGCGCCATCCACGGAATCGCGTGCCGTGACGTGGTACGTCACCCGCACGCTTTTCGCGCCCTTACGCGCCTTCGCCGTCTTGTTGGCCACCCCCGTGAACGTCGGGGCCGTCAAGTCGAAGTCGAAGCCTGGCACAGTCAGCGTGCCGTTCCACTCTTGGACACCGCCGAACTTTCCGTCGCTCAACGGGGAGGCGACGTGCGAGACCGTGCCGCCTCCTGACGCGCCAGCGTAGATCCCCGTGCCACCGGTGACCGTGAACGCGAGCGTCGCCGTTCCCAAGTCGAATTGCTCGTAGCACTGCGCTGACTCTGCGACTGCGAAGTGGATCTCGCCTTTGTTCGCGATGACCCACCGTGCCGGGTAGCCGAGACGCTTGGTGGTGCCCTCGGGGCAGAACGGCGGCCCGCGGTGCAGCAGCACCGTGTACGTCTCTGTCACCGCGCCAAGACCGGTCACCACACCCTCCCCCGTTCCTGCAGGACAAACGAGTGAGGCCGGGGAGCCAGGCGGGCACGGTCCGGCGTTGTCGAGCACGATGTTGAGACGGGTGCGGAGGTCGAGCTGGGAGGCGGTGGACAGCGACTTGGAGGGAGTTGCGGCCAGACCAGCCGCAATCGAGGCAGACCCAGCAATACTCGCAAGAACTGCGACAGCGATTGGCGTGCGCATCGGATGTTTCCCCTCTCGCCTGCCCTGGTCGTCGCCATCTCGGTTTCGGATTGCGGCGAGCCTCGCACTTCGTAGACGCCGTGTCAATCGCTACACGAAGGCGATTCTTTGGGTGCGGCACCCCGATCGCCTGAGGTGTCACACTTCGCCCATCAGCACCGCGACTCCGCTTTGCGCCGCGAGGCTTCGGGATGGCAGCGAGTGCCGGTCTGTCCCGACCGCCGGAGACCTTTGCGAGCATCACACGCGACTCGCAGCCGAACTTGGGCGGGATGCGGTCCTGAGCGGCGACCATGCGAAGAGGCGAAGCGCCCGCCAGCGGAGTCCCGTGGATGCGGAATCCGAGCGGCTCGAGATTAGATCGCACGCCTCTGATCGCCCATCCGCTGTCCGGCCCGCACTCGCCCTCACCGCTGCGGAGGAAGTCGAGACGATCCGGCGTGTCCTGCTCGAGGCGGCGACGAGCACGAGCCGGCAGTCATGGGCGACTTGTACTTGCCCCGAGTGTGGCAAGAGCTTCCGTCAAGAGATCTCAGTTCCTGATCATGGTGCTCGGATCAAGGCAGTGGAGACTCTGCTTCGCGAGGGACTCGGGCGAGTCGGCGAGGCGGACGTCGCTGAGCCGCGGATGCCTAGCACGGTCGCCGAGGTCGAAGCCCTCAGCTGGAGTGAGATGAAGTTCATCTTCGCGATCTCGTACGCGCAGGCGATCCAGGCGTTCGTCGATGACGGTGAAGAGGCTCTGCTCTCAGAGGTCAAGCGTTGGGAGCCCGAGGCTCGTGCGACCGTCGCACGAGCACTCGCCGAAGTCGCGTGAGCCGGCAAGATCTGACATCGGTCTGACACGCCTCTGAGAGGCGTTTGCCTCATCAAGGTTTCCGCGCGACCTCCGACCATGCATGCCGGTGTTCGTGCCCTTGCCAGCACCCCTATCCCCTCGCGCTTCCGAGGGCAGCTGAAGGCTTGCTTACCGGTGACTTGACGAGCTCAACAGGACTTGCGTTCGGGCGTCTATACCTGGTATACATACTCAGTATGTTCGCCATTGAGAGCCATTTATGAGCGTTCCGCATGCTCTCCTTGCCCTGCTGAGTGAGGGGCCGAAGTACGGCCTGCGGCTGCAGAACGAGTTCGAGTCGCGGACGGGCGAGGTCTGGCCGCTCAACGTCGGGCAGGTGTACACGACGCTGCAGCGCCTCGAGCGAGACGGGCTCGTGGAGACCGACGAGGCGGGGGAGCGCTCGCAGAAGCGCTACCGGATCACCTCCGCGGGCGCCCACGAACTCGGCGACTGGCTTCGCACGCCACCTGAGCTCGTCCCTCCCCCACGTGACGAGCTCGTGATCAAGGTCCTGGTGGCCCTCCAAGTTCCGGGGATCGACGTTTTCGAGATCTTGCAGGTACACCGCAGGCATGCGATCGAAGTCATGCAGCGCTACACCCAGGTCAAGGCGGCTGCGGCCGAGAACGACGTGCCGTTGGCACTCGTTGCCGACGCCGAGCTGTTCCGCCTCGAGGCGATCGTCCGCTGGCTTGACGCCGCCGATGTCCGCCTGAAGCAGCTGCCGCCCCCGGCGCCGACCCCCGCGGTCGATGTGCCTCTCGAACCAACACGCACGATGGAGGTTTCGCAATGACAAGCGCACTGGAACTGCGCGAGGTGTCGAAGATTTACGGCTCGGGTCCAAGCGAGGTGCAGGCGCTGCGCGCGGTCGACCTTTCCGTCGAGCGCGGCGAGCTCGTCGCCATCATGGGCCCGAGCGGCTCCGGTAAGAGCACGCTGTTGACGATCGCCGGCAGCCTCGAGGAGGCGAGCAGCGGCCAGGTGCTGGTGGATGGGGTCGACATGGCGACCGTCTCGCGCTCGGATCGGGCGAAGATGCGCCGCCGCTCGATCGGCTACGTCTTCCAGGACTTCAATCTGCTCCCAGGGCTGACGGCACTCGAGAACGTCACTCTGCCGCTCGAGCTCGACGGCGTCTCCTCGAAGGCCGCCCACGAAACGGGACTCCGGGCGATGGAAGAGCTCGACGTCGCCGAGCACGCCGATCGCTATCCGGACGAGCTTTCGGGCGGCGAGCGCCAGCGGGTCGCGATCGCCCGCGCCATCGTCGGCGAGCGCGGCCTGCTGCTCGCCGACGAGCCGACTGGTGCGCTGGACTCGGTGAACGGCGAGTCGGTCATGCGCTTGTTGCGGGCCTCCACGCAGCAGGGGGTCGCCGGTGTCGTCGTGACCCACGAGGCGCACCTTGCCTCCTGGGCGGACCGTGTCGTCTTCCTCCGTGACGGCCACGTCGTCGACCAGACGGTCGCTCCGCCCGGTCCCGAGTCACTGCTCGCCGCCGGGGATCGGCGATGACCACACTCGCTCACGGGTCCGTGCTGGGCGGGCCGAGAAATGGCGGCGTTGCCGCCCGGCGAGCTGTGATCCGCTGGGCCTGGCGCATGTTCCGCCGCGAATGGCGCCAGCAAGCCCTGGTCGTAACGCTCCTCACGGTCGCGGTGGCGGCCGCAATCGGCAGCATCACGATCGCCCACAACGCGGTTCCCGCCGACGACGGCGACTTCGGCTCCGCCAACCAAGTGCTGACGTTCGACAGCTCGGACCCGCAAATGCTGCAGGCGGGTCTCGACTCCGCGAAGAAGTCGTTTGGAGCGATCGATGTCATCGGCCACCGCTCGGTGCGTGTCCCCGGCAGCGTCGAGACAGTGGATTACCGATCACAAGTCCCTGGCGGCCCCTTCGGCGGCGAACTCCTCGCTCTCCGTCGCGGCCGCTACCCGGTCGGCCCCAGCCAGGTCGCCGTCACCGATGGCGTCGCGGAGTCTCTGCGGCTCGAGATCGGGTCAAGCCTGGCGCTCGACGGGCGACGGCGGACCGTCGTGGGCATCGTTGAGAACCCGAGAAAGCTCAGCGACGAGTTCGCTCTCGTCTCTCCATCGTCCGCTAGCCCGGACCGGGTCGACGTGCTCGTCGACGCAGGCGTGGGGTCGACATCGAGCGACTCCTTCTACCAATCCCTCGGCGACCGCTCCCGCTCGGCATTCGCGGGTTCCATGACCCGCGGGAGCGACGTCAGTGGTGCGGCCGAGACGTTGGCCATCTTCTCCGTCACTACCGTCTTCCTCCTCCTTGCGTCGCTCGTCGCCGCCGCAGGCTTCGCAGTCGTTGCACAGCGACGGCTCCGACAGCTCGGCATGCTCGCAGCCGTCGGCGCCACAGAGAAGCACTGCCGTCTCGTGCTGCTGGCCAACGGCGCCATCGTCGGGACGCTCGCCGCATTCCTCGGGACGCTCGCCGGCCTCGCATTCTGGGTCGTGTTCGCCCCGAGCCTCGAGTCCGCGGTCGACCATCGCATCCACCGGCTCAGCCTTCCCTGGGCTCTGATCGCGATGGTCGTCGTCCTAGCTGTCGTCGGGGCAACGGCCGCTGCCTGGTGGCCTGGGCGAACGGTCGCCCGCCTCCCGGTCTTGCTCGCACTCTCGGGACGGCCGCCACAGCCGAGGCCTGCACGCCACTCGGCAATCGCGGCCGCAGCGCTGATCGCAGTCGGCGTCGCCTGTCTCGCCCTGTCAGACCGGGACAGCCCTCCGCTCATCATCGCAGGGCTTGTCGCAACGATCCTCGGCACTCTGCTGCTGGGTCCATTGGCGATCCGCCTCTTTGCCCTGGCCGCCGGGCACGCTCCCATCGCCACGCGCTTGGCGCTGCGAGACCTCGCCCGCTACCAGGCCCGTTCCGGCGCGGCACTCGCCGCCATCACCCTCGCCCTCGGCATCGCCGCCGCTGTCGTTATAACCGCGGCCGCCGCAGAGAAGCAGGAGGACGACCGAGCGGCCGCCGGGCTCCCCAACCTGTCCGACCGCCAGATTCGCGTGTACACGGGTCCGACGCAGCGCCCGGAGCTCATCCCGCTCCCGATCCAAACACCCGCGCAGCTCGCACGAAGTGCTGCGCGCGTCCGCCAGCTCGCCGCAGGCCTCGCTCAAGCAACCGTAATCCCGCTTCGGAAGGCCCTCCAATCCGACGAGCCGCCCATCGTCGAAGACGGCAGCCGGGCCCTCGTCACCGTCGGTCTCGCAAGGCAAGTCGACCCGAAGAGGTGGACCCTGGGATCGGGTCTCTATGTCGCCACGCCTGCTCTGCTCCGGCACCTCGGAATCGACCCCGCGACGATCGATCCGAGCGCGGACTTCCTCGCCGACCAGACCGTCCCAACGAATGAGCTCGTTATTCTGGACATCCGGGCGAGAAAGCAGCTCGCCGTCACGAACGTCGAGCGGATCGACAGTCAGGAAGTCCTCGGCTCCGGTGGAGAAGTCGGCGGCCTACCGGCCTCATTCGTCACGCCTGATGGTCTCCGGCGCCACGGCTGGACGCAGATCCCAAGCGGTTGGCTCGTCGAGTCGAGCCGGCCTCTCACCAGCGAGCAGATCGCCGCCGCCCGCGAACTCGCCGCCGAGGCCGGCCTCGCGATCGAGACGCAGCGCGAGAGCACATCCCTCGCCACGCCGATCGCCATCGCAACCGCCGCCGGCGCCCTCCTGGCACTCGCCATCCTCGCCATGACCGTCGGGCTGATCCGGAGCGAGAGCGCCGGCGACCTCCGCACCCTGACCGCTACCGGAGCCACAGGAAGAACCCGCCGTACGCTGACGGCGTCCACCGCCGGCGCACTCGCTCTCCTCGGTGCGCTCCTCGGCGTCGCCGGGGCATATCTCGCGTTAGCCGCGACGTACCACGACGACCTCGGCTACCTCGGTCGGATCCCCGTTCCCTCACTCTTCGTGATCGTCCTCGGCGTCCCGCTGATCGCCACGACGACAGGCTGGCTCCTCTCCGGGCGCGAGCCAGCCGCCATCGCAAGGCCCGTCATCGATTGACCAGCCGCCTTGGGACCTACCCCCACCCCCTGAACGCGTTTAGTCGGGGCGGCGCCTGGTCGGGGCCCGGTGTGTCGGGAGGTGGGCGGGCGGAACTTGCCGAGGGCTTACGCGACGGACATTGCGACGGCGCCTTGCAGCAGCGAAAGGCTCGACCTGTAGCGCTCGCGCAGTGCGTCCGAGTCCGTTTGCACGAAGCTGACTTTGAGATCGGCGACCATGACCTGCCGGGCGGTTTCACCCGCGGCTCCGGGTGCGTCAGAGACGCGCCTGACATAGCCCATGTACGACTCACCGCTCCGGCGTGTCAGAAGGTCGACCGCCTCGCAGACGACAGCGTCAACCCCCAATTCTGAAAGATGCTCGACCGTCCACGTGGTGTTCTCCGGGATGCCATGCAGGACTGCAGTGTTCATCGTGGCTGGCGTCGCGGCAGGCCCGAGCGCTCGAACAACATCCATTGCGTGCGCGAGGAAGAGAGCGTCCGATCCATCACGTGTTGCTCCATGCATCTGAGCGGCTATCGCCGCGGTGTGGGCGAAGTCCACGCTAGCCAGCCTGGTGTTCTGTTGGAACGAGCACGGCTTTGAACTGAGCGCCCCGCCAGGAGACGCAGTCCACTCCAAGCCGCGTGATCTCGTCGTCCTTGACGCCGTACGAGCGCACGTAGTCGACAACAGCCTGTGACGCGCTGACCGAGAACTGGGTCGACACCACCCTTCGTCCTGAGTAGATCTCGTACCTCTTGCTCATCGTGCCCTTCCTTCCATTTGCGGCAGGGGCGATGCCGGAGGGGCGGGATCGCATCCGCCGATGGTTCGCCGCCCCTGATTCCGGCTATGTGATTAGCAAGACGCGTTCGGGAGGGGAAACCTGCGCGAGAAGTCACGAATCCCTCGAATGAGGCGCAAGTTCCGCCAGATCGCGGCATCTACTCGGCGGGGGAAGGCAAGGCCGGTGCGTGGCGGTCTCTTCGCAGCTTGGCGGCGGCAAGAGACTGCCCGCACCGGCCGCTAGGAGACGGAAGGACACGGCGCTTCACTAAGGTGCGGGTTACGGGCGCGGTAACGGGTGATCCCCAGGGGCTGCGGCTACTTGGGGTCTCCCTCCCCGCTGCGTCCGAGAGGGGGGCCGAGCTTCTGCGCACGCGGGGGCTACCCACCCCCATCGTGCGGCGTCTCGCGATGGGGCCGGCCGTCCCAACGTCTTAGCGATCAGAACGTCTGCTCTGGGGGAGTTAGCGTGGTGGTCTGGCCCGTCACGGAAGCTCCCCCCAAAGAGCGGTTCGTGATCGGACGCGCCACACATGAGGCTGGGATCTCCGATGCCGACCTCCCGCGTCCGCGACACGACTGGTGACGACCTCGGCCTGATCGAGCATCCCGCGCCGAACGTCGAGCCGGGTGACGTGGTGGTGCTCGAAGATGGACGAGAGGCGCTCGTTACTGCTTGCGTCGAGGCCGAATCCCGCCCGTTGGCGGCGTTGCTGGGGGTGGCTTTCGCACCGACGCCACTGACGAGCGACGACTCCGTCGCCAAGTCCGTTCTGCCGAGCTGCTGCGCGGCGAGTCTAGGGTCGGGCAAAGCCGTGTATCTCTTGATGAGTGTGGCCGTCGTTTGAGGCGCGCGGGCTAGAGGCGAGCGGGCTGAACTGGCCTGCGGAAGGCGTGAGTCCGGGGCGTTAGGCCAGCAGTTCAGAGGATCTACGCGCCGGGGCCCGGATGACCGCGCCGCAACTCAGGTGCTCCCAGCTTCCAAAGTCACGTGGTTCCCTCGTTTCAGGCCGTGCTTCCGCTCCCTAGCCTCAGGACAGGTGGTCAACAGGCCACCAAGTGCAGAAGGAGCAGAGCATGGCCCGCAAGATCTCACTCATCATCGTCACTCTCGGTGCAGCACTCGTTTTCGCCGTCCCTGCCGTTGCTCAAAGCTCGCGCGGCGGAAGCCAGGATGTGCGGCCGAGGATGCAGCCCACGCTCCACACCGATGGCCAGCAACAGATCTGGCAAGCCGGCAATCACCTCATGTACTGAGAACCGGCGCGGTTGCTTGTACGAGAGGGGCATGCGGTGCCCCCTCTCGTTACGACGACGAGCCGGATATCGCAGCGAAGCTGCGGCTCGAGGAGCGCGAGCTGGAGTCGGGCGGGCTGAACTTAGCTAGGGGATCCGAAGCCGATACACGCTGAGTGAGTGGCCGCCCTGCGCATCGCGGGACACACAGGTGCCCCGCGCACCTGTGAACGCGCCGGTGCCGCTAACGACTGTCGCGGAATGTACGGGACGGGTGATGTCTTCTTCTCGGCGGAGTCGGAGTGTGCCGCCAGGAAGCCACACCGTCACGCTCACGCGGGCGGTTCTGTCAGTCAGGAGAGTGAAGACCGCGTACTCGCGTCCGACGATTGCTGCTGCCGGTCGTCCAAACTGCGCGACCTGATTGCGGAGTATCGACCTGAACCAGACAACGTCGCCCTTGCTTGCAGCGTGCTTCGGTGCGCGATCCACGGTGAGGCCGTTTCGGGTCAGCGTCGAGACCAGCCGAACTTTTCGACGACGACTCTGATTCCACATGCATCGCCTGCGCGGATGGCCCGAGGAAGAGGACGCTGCACACGAGCGCGGCGATTGCCGCGACCCTTCTCATCATCCGAAGTCTAAGGCGGCGAACATAGATCATCATGAGAACATACGTTCGTGACCGCGCAGCCTCACGCCAACGTTCGCTTCCGCCGGGCAATCGAGCGCCGAGCACTGTGGCTCACTGAGGACGCCGCCCGCGAACTGTTGAACCTGCCGCTGGAGGACGCGCTACACCTCGTCCATCTCTACGCCGAGCGCGGGGTCACCCAAGTACGAGAAGGCGGCGCTGCGCTGGCTCGGGCGGTACCTCACTGCAAGCACGCCCCGGCTCAAGCACTTCGCGGAGATCGCGACGGATCTGGCGAGGCGGGAGAGTTAGACCTTCGCGACCCACCTGCGGATCGAGGAGCGGGAGCTCGAGGCGGCACCGCGTTTCTTGAGTTGTACTCCGTGCCAGGGTCTAGGAGATGCCGGCCGTGAGACCGCAGGTCTGTGCGTCGAGATACTCCGACTTTGCGGATGCGTCTCTAACGGCGGTCAGGCTTGAGTCCTTCGAAACCTTGAAGAGGTTGCCACGCCCGAAAAACTGCCGCGCCGCCGCATCTCCCGTGAGCGTGCCCGGCGTCGAGGGCGCCAGCGGACTTCTACGCGCGCACGCGCGCGCACGCAAGAGAAGGTTCGACGGCCTACCCACCCCCTCCAGCCGGACGGAGGGTCGGGGCCTGGGAGCGGGGACCCGGCGTCGAGGGCGCCAGCGGACTTCTACGCGCGCACGCGCGCGACGCAAGAGAAGGTTCGACGGCCTACCCACCCCCTCCAGCCGGACGGAGGGTCGGGGCCTGGGAGCGGGGGGACCCGGCGTCGAGGGCGCCAGCGGACTTCTACGCGCGCACGCGCGCGCACGCAAGAGAAGGTTCGACGGCCTACCCACCCCCTCCAGCCGGACGGAGGGTCGGGGCCTGGGAGCGGGGCCCGGCGTCGAGGGCGCCAGCGGACTTCTACGCGCGCACGCGCGCGCACGCAAGAGAAGGTTCGACGGCCTACCCACCCCCTCCAGCCGGACGGAGGGTCGGGGCCTGGGAGCGGGGGACCGGGGCCTAGGACCGCTAAGGAACTCGTGGTCGAGGGCTAGTCCCGACGATCGAGGTCACTCTCCGCGTCCGGACGTGTTCGGACGTTGGAGCCCGGTCGCGGGATACGAGCACGACCACGTGATGGAATCGACGACAGCATGGGTGTCCACTCAGGCACGCTGTCGGTATAGCTGGATTGAGGAACCGGAGGCGGAGAGAGAAGCTCTCGAGGTCGCACGCCGAGCGCTTGGCGAGCCGGGATGGGTACTTCGCGCCCGAGAGCGTTATCCGACAGGTCGGCAACTCGCCGCTTGTGCCGCTGCTCGGCGGTGGCGCCGCAGTGCTCCTCCAGGTCGCCCATCCGCTCGTCGCCGCGGGTGTGACTGAGCACTCGGACTACAGGAACGACCTTTGGAGCCGGCTAATCCGTACGTTGCGGGCGCTCTACCTGATCGTCTACGGAAGCGAAGTCGAAGCCGACCGTGCAGGTGAGGCAGTCCACGCGGTCCACTGCCGAGTACACGGCCACACCACCGAGCGACTGGGTCCCTTCCCAGCCGGAACCGCCTACTCAGCCTCTGACCCGGAGCTCATGCTCTGGGTGCACGGCACGCTCGTCGAAACGTCGCTCGCGCTCTATTGCCGCTTCGTCCACCGGCTCTCCGCTGATGAGCGTGATGCTTACTACCGCGACATGGCACTGGTCGCCCGAATATTCGGAACGCCGAAGGATGTCATCCCGCCGAGTCTCCACGACTTCCGCGCCTACTTCAGCGAGCGGCTCGCGAGTCCGGAGATCGGCGTGACGGAGCCCGCCCGCGAAGTCGCAGAAGTGATCTTGCGCGCATCGTCCCTGCCAGCGCCGCTACGACTCATCGCGCCAGCTCACCGTCTATCGACCGCAGCACTGCTTCCGTCACGTCTTCGCGAGGAGTACGGACTCGGCTGGGGCGTCAGGAAAGCGCTCGCCCTTCGCGGCGAAGCGCACTCGATCAGGCTCGCGGCGGCGCCACTCCTCCTCGTGGCGACGCGCTTCTCCGCGCCGAAGGTTGCTTTCCCCCGCTAGCGCGACACAGCTAGCGGCCGAATCGGCGCTCCCGCTGCTGGTAGCTGCGAATCGCGCGTAGGAAGTCGAGTTCGCGAAAAGCGGGCCAGAAGACGTCGGTGAAGTACAGCTCGCTGTGGGTGCCCTGCCAGGGCAAGAACCCGCTCAGACGCTGCTCGCCGCTCGTTCGGATGATCAGATCGGGATCCGGCTCCCCCGCCGTATACAGGTGCTCCGCGAGCGCGTCTGGGGAGATCCTCTCCGGCATATCGGTCGACCGACATCCGGACGCGGCAAGCGATCGCACGAGCGCTCGTACGGCGTCCACCAGCTCGTCGCGACCGCTGTAGCCGAGTGCGATGTTGAGACGGAGACCGTCGTTGTCTGCGGTCATCCGCTCGACCGCCTCGATCGAGCGCCGGAGGCGGTCTGGCAGTGCGGCGTGCCTTCCGAACACGCGGATCCGAACCGACTGCTGCGCATGCAAGGCGGCGAGCAAGTCCAGCTTGTCCGCGATGACATCGAGCAAGGCAGCGAGCTCGTCGGCGGTACGAGCCATGTTTTCGCTCGCGAGCGCCCAGACCGTGACCTGTCCGATCTTCAGCAGCGCACACCAGTCGATCAGCTCGTCGAGCTTGTCTGCTCCTGCTCGGTGACCAGCGCCGGGCAGCTCCAGTCCGCTCGAGTTCGCCCAGCGACGATTGCCGTCGAGGATGACGGCAACGTGCTGCGGCACGAGCTCTTGAAGTACCTCGTTGCGAAGTCGGCGCGTATAGATGCCGTAGACGGGCGCAAGGAGGAGCGTTCTGGCGAAGCGTCCCTTCCGCGTCACGGGGCGCACGAACACACGATGCCCGAAGGTCGCTCGGTTCGCAGCGACCTAATTGGGCTCCGTGATCGGCCTGTGGAGCAACCGTTGGGCGAGAGCTGATCCAGACCGCTTGCTCGAGTGCCGCCTCGCCAGCTTCGAATCCAGCAGGACGCGAAGGCCAACTGATCGGAGGCCCTGGCATTCCGCTGCGTCGAGTATCGCCGGCAGCGCGTCCACCGTTTGCCGACGAGAAGCCATGCGTCCCGAACCGTCACCGTCGTGAAGCAGCACGATGGCTCCTGGCCGCAGCTGGCTCTCGACGCGACTCACCACTACGTCTATTCCGGGCTCTGCTGTATCGAACACGGCCCCGTCCCACGCACACATCTCATAGCCGGCCCTCCGAACGACGTGCGCGAGCCAAGGGCTTCGCACGCCATGAGGTGCGCGAAAGAGCGGCGTGAGGCTCGAGCCTGTGGCCTCGGCGACCGCATCCTCGGCAACCGAGATCTGCCGGCGGATCTCGCGCAGCGAGCTGAACGCGAGCAGACGGTGATCGTCGCCATGACAGGCGAGTTCGTGGCCGTCACCGACGACGGACGCAGCCGTCGTCGGGTGCGCCCTCACCGCCCGTGCGAGCACGAAGAACGTCGCTTGATGGCCTCGTTGGGAAAGCATGCGACTGATCTCGAGCGTGTGGCGGGGGTCGGGCCCGTCGTCGAACGTCAGCGCAAAGAGGCCGTCGGTCGGCCCTGGCTCGACCGACTGACCGAAGATCCGAGCGCGTGGCGAGAACGTGCCTACGAGATACGCGCATGCCACGCCGGAGGTCGCTGCGGTGCCGAACCATCTCGTCCCGAGCAGCCGATCGATCAAGGCGCCCACCGACGCCACTCCGAGCGCGACGGTTCCCGTCGCCACCCAGGTCTGGGCCTTGTTCACGCGGCCCTCGGACGCAGGCGCGGTTGGCGTGCGCAGCCGAGCAACTCTTCGTAGAGCGCCTCGAGAGCATCGACGACGACGGGCCAGGAGAACGTGGACAGCGCCCGTCGCCGGCCGGCCGCACCCATCCGGCGCCCCATGGCCGGATCATCGAGGAGTCGGTCGAGCGCTGCCGCAAATCCCTCCTCGTCGTCTGCACGATTCACCATGAGGCCGTCTATCCCGTCGCGCATCACGAGCTCGAACCCGGGGAGACGGCTCGCAACCACGGGGAGTCCCGCGCTCATTCCTTCGAGCACCACCATTCCGAACGACGCAAGGCTGCACGGGGTGCAGAGGATCTCTGCGCTTGCGAGATACCGCGGACGGAGCCGGTTCACGCGACCCGCGAACACCACATCGTCGCGTACCCCGCGCAGGGACCATCCGCTGCACAAGAGGCCTCAGCGGGCCGTCGCCGACGATGACGAGCCGAGCGTCTTCCCTGGTGCGTCGGAGTGCGGCGAACGCCCCGATCATGTGCTTAACGCCATTTCGCGGGTTGAACCGACCACGAACACGATCGTCCGCCTATCGTGCAGTTCCGGGAGGCTCTCGGCCGCGGGGCTGAAGAAGTCCGTGTCGATCCCGTTCGGGATAGTCGTGAACCTGTGGGCCGGAAAGTACTGGCTGAGCGAGTCGACCACAGCGGCGGACACCGCGATCGACGCATCCAGGCGCCGGAAGACCCGTTCGAATGATCTGTTGGTCGTTCGCAGCAGGCGATATCCATCCGGAACGACGCTATGGAACGTCCCGACCGTGACGGGTGCGGAGGAGCGCATGATCGCGGTGATCGGCAGCATCACCCCGAGCGGATTGTGGACATGCACAACGTCGAAGGACCGTCGCCGAAGCTCGCGGCGAGCGCGAACGGCAACCCGGGACCGAGCGTGACAAGCGTCTCGGAACCGTTCACGTAGAACGGGAACGCGCGGCCGACGTTCACCAGCTCGAACGTGCGCTCGGGAATGTCGGCCCCGTCGACGGTTGTCGGAGTGACGACCAGTCTGGGCGCCAGGACCGTGACCTCGTGCCCACGGCGCGTGAGCTCGGTCGCCTGGCCATGGACGTGCTCGGTGATGCCGCCGAGTTGCGGGTAGTAGTAGTCGGAGACGATCGCGACCTTCACCCGGGCCGCGACGCTACGGCCGGCGACCTGACGATTGCCTGAACGCTCCACATGCTGCCGGGTGACTCCTGAACGCAGCTCGGCGCGCTCCGATTGGGATCTACTACTACCGTCGCATCTCGATGAGGGGCGATCTGTTACTCGTGCTCGGCGTAGCCGGCGCTAGCGGCGTGGAGGCGGTCGAGGCGGTCGAGGCGGTCGAGGCGGTCGAGCGACACGCGGCTGGCGCTCACATCCTCGGCGCAGGTGCGGCGGCCGCTGCTCTCGCGATTCTCGTGGCGGTGCTCAGCCCGGCGCTCGCAACGATCCCTGCTCCGTGCGACACGGTCGAGGTCACTGTCGGGCAACGGGTAGTCGCACCCTGAACTTCCCCCCGCGCTCGTCTGCCGTGACGGAGATCTCCCACCCGCGCTGCGAGCAAGTCGTCGTGCGAGGGCGAGCCCGAGCCCCGCACCTGTGGGCGCTGTGCCGGCCGCGGAGCCGCGAACGCCCGGCTCGAAGATGCGGTCGCGCTCGTCGGCTCTGACGCCCATGCCGTCGTCCTGCACGTCGATGGTCGCGACCGTCCCGTTGCGGGCGAGCGCGACCGAGATCGCGCCCGCTCCGTATCGGATGGCGTTGTCGAGCAAGGGCACGACGATCCGTTCCAGGAGTTCGTCCTCGATCGCGATGGTGACGGGCTCGGCGGGCATGGTGAGGTGAATCTCGATTCCCGCGCCATCGGCCTCGTCCTGAACCAAAGCGGCTGCCTCCCGAACGGTCTCGCGAGCATCGATGGCCGTCCTGGTCGGGTCGGCCTCCTGCCGGGCGGCCGCGACGAGCACGTCCACGGTACGCGTCATGTACTCCGCGTTGCGGTGGACCGCCTCGAGGCTCTCGCGGTAGTCCTCGTCGGAGCGCTCCCGGCGGAGAGCGAGTTCGGACTCGGCCACGATCCTCGCGAGAGGAGTTCGCAGCTCGTGGGAGAGCTCGGCGGTGAAGCGCTGCTCGTGGCGGAGACTGGCTGAAAGACGCTCCAGCAGAGTGTCGAGCGTCGCCGCGAGTTGCGTGAGCTCGTCGTAGGGATCGCCGAATCGAACCGCTTGTCGAGGTCGTGATCACTCCAAGCGGCTGCGTCTTCCGTCATGCGCGAGACGGGTTGGAGCGCCTTGCCGAGAATCCACCACGTAAGCAGCGAGATCGCGACGAGCGGCGTGAACGCGAGCGCGACCGAACCGATGAAGGCGATCGTGGCGGTCTCGTCGTACGGATCGAGAGATACTCCTGCCACGACCGCACCGACCCGCTGCCCGTGGTCGACGACCGGGACGGCGTACAGACCATATTCTCTCCGACTCGCGCAGTGTGCTCCGAGCCGCCCGCGAGCGGCGCGGCTACGGCTGCAACCGCTGCTTGTGCGCGTGGAGTCTCGATCGGAGTGCTTCCGGAGAAGATCCATACGGGGCTTCCCAACGCGGCTCCAGGGTCACGGGCCACCGGCGCGACGACCTTCCCGTCGCCGACCTCGAGCGTGGAGAGCGCGGCCAACGCCTGCCCTCGTGCGAGCGCGGTCGCGCTCGCGGCCAACCGCTGGTCGAGGAGCACGTTGAAGGCCGTCACACCGATGACGAGAGCCAGGGAGACGACCCCAACGACCGCCAGCAGCAGTCGGGTTCGGACACCGAGGCGA
>CAVVDE010000002.1:0-156763 GCA_963746975.1 uncultured Gaiellaceae bacterium | reverse complement strand
CGAGGCAGCTGTATCGCGTGACCACAGCCGGAGAGCACGGTGTCGTCGGGCGCGAAGTTCCCGGCCACGGGATGGAAGACGCCGCCCACGGACCCTGCTGCGACTGCAACGCCTCCGCCCTGCGTCTCGGCGCTCATCACGAGAATGGCGCCAGTAGAAATCGCCACCACGGGAAGAACGAGCAGAAGGGCAGCCGCGACGAAGCAGCCAACGCCGTGCAGACGGAGAGCCGCTTCTACGGCCTCGCATGCTCGGCTCCAAGTCCGCGATCGCGATCGCCGGCCTCGCCGCTACCAGCGGCTACGGCTTCCAGGACGGTGACGGGCGGCCGGGGACCGAAGAATCGACGGCGGGAAACGCGCTCGAACACGCTCTCTCTCGCCCGCTCGAGCCGTTGCGCCACGCGGCCTCGAGCAAGAGGGGCAGTACCGCTCCGGCGACGACAAGTGGTGCGACGACGAGGCGATCGACCGGGCTCGCGATCGGATTGCGTGATATGTCGAATCTCAGCTCTGTCGCTATCGCTGCGGCGATGCCGACCAGGGACAGCCCGATGAAGACGGCCGTGAACACGACGGGCCGCTTCGCGCCGGCGACCCACGCGAGTACCAGCGCAAGGCCGGCGAGGAAGAGCACCATCGACGACGCGGACGAATCGAAGGCCGTGTCCAACGTGAGTCGCAGGGCGTCGAAGAAGCGGCCCGGGTCCCACAGTCGCCGCTTGCGCGCCTCCCGACGGAGTCGTTGCGCCAATGCGAGGCTGAGCGATCCACCAGATCGAACCGATCGCAGCAGTTACGAGCGACGCCGTCAGAAGGCCGCGCCACGCCCACCCCCGCTGCCGCAGGCTTGCGGCGAATCCTGCGACCAGGACGCATACGACGAACAGCAGCGCGTCCCGCTTCGTCAGCAGTGCGCCTCCCAGGAGGATCGACGCCGCGACGCACTGCCACGCCGCCCGGGTCTCGAGGAACGAAAGCAACAGAACCGCGGCGATCGCGATCTCGTAGGCCATCAGGGCATCCGCGTGGAATAGCGGCGCCTGCTCTCGCAGCGCGGGCATCGTCACGACGAGCAGCACCGCGGGCATCGCGATCCAGACTCTTGTCAGACGGAGTAGGACCCCCGCAAGGGCGGCGGAGAAGCCGACCGCGATGAACCAGTTCTGCAGATGGAGGGTCACCGTGTCTGCCGTCCCCATCGACTTCATTGCCGCGCCGTAGAGGATCGACAGACCGGGTGGATAGCTCCGCGTACGCAGAGCCTGGAGCAAGGCCGGCACTTTCCAGGTCGCCGTTGTAGAAGAGCGCCTTCGCGCGCAGGGTCCAGAGCCACCAGCCGTCCCACTCGTGAGCGGGCAGCAAGCGCGTCGCGAGAAGCAGTGCAGCGAGGTACGCCACGAGCGCCCCGAATCCGACCGTTAGAGCGACAGCCGACTGCGTACGTCTGGTCGACGATGGGGAGCGCGCCGCATCGGACGGCCCGCTCGGTGCTCGCCGGTTACGAAGACGGACGATCGCAACGGTCGCCCCGATCGCCCCAGCGCACCCCAGCGCCACCGCAAGGACGTCGAAGCGCAGCCCGAGCGCGATCTCCACCGTCCCCACGACGATCACCAAGGCGAGACCGAGCATGTACGCGATGCCCACATCTGCCAGCCGGCCGAGTCCCGGGCGCGGATTCAGCGCCCAGAGAAGCGCGCCGCCCAGGAGAAGGATCAGCCCGTTGAACGCCGCCAGACCGACGATCTCTCGTGTCACTGGCGCTCCAGCAGGACGATGCCGTCGCTCGAACGGGCAAGCGGCCGGGTTCCGGGGAAGGACGAAGGGTCACAGCCGAGGCAGAGGATCCAATCGGCCTTGGACGAGCGTGCGACCTCCCGACGTGGGAACAGGTGGTAGCGGAGGAAGTCGCGCTCGAGGGACGATGTCCACCGCACCTTCCTGACGGGCTCCCACCGTCGCCCGATGACGATCGCGTAAGGCGCGCGTGGCGGAATGAGGCGAACCAGATCCTCGGTCGTGCGCGGATCGCGAATCGCGTTGGGCGACCCGCCCAGTTTCCGTACACGCGCTCGATGGGATTCAGGGAGGCGTTCGCTCGCGCCAGCGAGGTGAGATCTCGGACGCCGGCGATCAGCGCCGCCGTAGCGAGGACGGTCGACAGCGCGACCGTCGCCAGCACACCCACCCGCAAAGCGCGCGATTGCTCCAGCCCGACTGCGGGCGTGACTGCCACCCGGCGCGTCCCCACGCGCCCCAATCCTCCCATCCGCGAAGTATCGGCGACGATTGCGCCCCTTTCCACCGGTCGAAGGTCCGGTGTGCGTCAGCCGTACTGCTCAAAGACGCTGGGGGTGAATTAAGGCACTCAGCCCCAGGATCGGGAGCCGCTCGGATCGATCTCGTCCTGTGCGGCGTTCAAGCATCCACGCGCGTAGTCGCTGGTCAGACGCCTGCACGCCTTCTCTCGAGCGACGCGAGTGGGATGGAGCATGCCGAGGACGAGCCCGATGCCGCCGAAGCAGTTCTCCCGGTATCGAACCGGAGCCTGGGAACAGAGCGGCCGTGCCTGCGCGATGCCCGGCGCTCCCGACGCGTTCGCAATCGTGCGCGCCGCGCCGCGCAGGCAGTCACCCTCACCCGCACCCGCGAGACTGCACAGCGGTCTGATCTTCGCGACCACGTACCGCGCGTGCTCTGCGACGTCCCGCCCGTATCCCTGGAAACAGGTCTTCGCCCAGGTCTGGAGCTCGAGCGCACCTCCTCGCCGTCTTCTCGAACGACCCGCCCGAGAGGACGAGGATCCGCCAGCTCGCGCGCAGGTAGCACGACCGTTGGTCGAACGCCTTCATGCGGGCGCAGGGATACAGCGGGTCCTTGTCGTCGAGCCACGACGACCTGTAACCCGAACGCCGTGTTGATGTTCTCCATGAACGCGCCACTAGCGCATGCCTTTTGGTCCCACCCCGTCCCGAGCCGAGCGCAGATGTCCAGAGCCAGGGGCAGGTCGTAGCCACTCTGGATCATCAGCCCGTGGCCGAGGCCGTGACGGCATTGGTAGTCGAGAAACCCTCGCCGGCGGATGCCGTCCGCAAGGCACAACCCCCTGGCCTTGCGCTCGAGACCGGCCTTGTTCGTGATCCCCAGGAATGCGCGCTCGAGGATGCCGTGGTAGTAGCCCGACACGCAGAGGGACGATCCTTGCGCGAACGTCTTCGCGACGTTGCCGTGGAAGCGCTCCAGCGACGCCGAGCCGATGAAGTGGGCGATTCGATGGCAGTCCTTCTCCACGGCGGGGTCGGTGACGAGCTTCTGCTCGTAGACCACCCAGGGTCGGCTTGGACCGTTGCGAAACGCGAGGTTGCCGAATGCCTGCTCGAGACAGGGCGCATCGGTGCCACATTCTCCCGAGACGAGTGTCATCGGCGACGAACGTGCCCGCGATCGGGTGGAAGACTCCACCCGGGGCGCCCGGGGCAACAGGAATGTCGCTTCCGCGACTGCCTTCGGACACGAACAGATACGCCCCGATCGGGATGAGCGCCAGCGGGATCGCAAGGAGCAACGGCAGCGCCCGCCGCGTGGCGCTGGGCTTGGAAGAAGGCACCAACGTCTCCTCGCTCGCCATCTTGAAGCGGTATCGGCAGGCACGGGCCAACCGAACAGGCGGACCTGCCAAGCCGATAGGACTGAGGGCTGCTAGCGTCCGGCCCTTCGAGCACGCACCGGAGCGCACCCCCATGAGTCGCCACCGGACGACAGCCGTCCTCCTCGTTCTCGCAGGCCTCGCTGCCGCGGCGTTCCCGACCACGGCCAGTGGCCACGAGAGCGGCGCTGTACCGCGCCTCGTCTTCCCGCTCGTGGCGAGGACCGACCTGTGGGACAACTATGGCGATCCACGCCCGAACGGCCGCCACGCAGGCATCGATATGGAGAACCCATGGCGTGCGCCCGTCGTTGCGGTCGAGGACGGCACCGTGAAGTACTGGGACTCGTCACTCGGCGGTTGCATGCTCTATCTGTACGGCCGGAGCGGGACGACGTACATGTACATCCACCTGAACAACGACCTCACGGCCCGAAACGACAACAAGGGCGGCTGCGTGAAGAACGTGACGTTCGCGGTTCCGAACGGCGCGAAGGTGACGGCGGGACAGCAGATCGCCTGGAACGGCGACTCCGGCGACGCGAACGGCAACCCGCATCTCCACTTCGAGGTGCATCCGAACGATGGAGCCGATGTCGATCCGTTCCGCTACCTCAAGCGAGCCGTGAAGCCGCTGTTCGCCGCCCGCGAGGGGAGCGTCTTCAGCCTGGCGCTCCACGGGAAGCTCGTCGCGGCAGGCGCCGGAGCCGCGACCGTCGAGATCGATCGTGTCCGTCAGTACCCGGGAGGCCGCTGGCTCCCCATGGAGACGCGCGAGGTCGAGCTCACGGTCCCGCTCGGCACCGATGTCGCGCCGTTCGAGCAGCTGCACGGCGGCACGCTCCGTCAGCTCAAGAAACCGGCGACCGTCACCGCATTCACGCTCAGGGCGAACGCCACTCAGGGAGCGATCGTGGGTGCTCCGGGCGAGCTCATGCTCAGCCGCGTCACGGCAGTCGCCGTGACGTAGGACGTCGGGCCACCCGGTCGAACACACACACATGAGCGCCGGGCTCTCGATCCTCATGCCCGTCTTCAACGAGCGCTCGACTGTCGAGGCTGCGGTCGAAGACGCGCTCTCCGCCGAGCTGCCGGTCGCAACCCGTGAGCTCGTCATCGTCGACGACGGATCGACGGACGGGACGCGCGAGCTCCTGCATGCAAAGCAGTGGCCGGAGAACGTGAAGGTCGTGTACCACGAGCGCAACCTTGGCAAGGGAGCCGCCGTGCGAACCGCCCTCCAGCACGCGACGGAGGAGTTCGCCGCGATCCTCGACGCCGACCTCGAGTACCGCGCCGCCGATCTCGCCCACGTCCTCGAGCCGCTCGTGTCGGGTGAGGCGCACGTCGTCTTCGGGACGCGGGCGTGGACGTCCCAGTCCTCGTTCAGCTTCTGGTACGTCATGGGCAACAAGGGAGTGACGCTCGCGACGAACGTGCTCTACAACTGCTGGATCTCGGACGTCATGACCTGCCACAAGGCGATGCGGACGGACCTCTTCCGGTCGCTTCGCCTCCGCGAGCGCGGATTCGCCATCGAGCCTGAGATCGCCGCACGCGTGCTGCGCTCGGGCGAGCGAATCCACGAGGTACCCATCTCCTACCGGGCGCGCGGCCGCGAGGCGGGCAAGAAGCTGACGGCGTTCGACGGCCTCAGAGTGGTGCGCACACTCATCCGCTGCCGCGTGACGTGACAGTGGACTGGCGCCGAGTCGCGACGGCGTCCTCGTACGCGATCCTCGGCATCGCACTCCTCTGGTCCCGCCTCTACTCGCTCGGCCACAGCTTCTGGACCGACGAGATCCTGATGGTCGAGGGGTATGTCCGACCTGGGCTTCGCGTGATCCTGACCCACGGACTCACACATCAGCTCATGGCGATTCTCTGCTGGGCCGCATCGCATGCCGTCGGGGACTCCGAGATCGTGTTCCGCCTCTTCTCCGCCGTCCCGTTCATCGCGGGGGTCGCTCTCGTGACAGCGTGGCTGCACGTCCGACTCGGGTCGCTCTCGGGAATCCTCTACCTCTTCCTCGCGACTGTCTCGCCGTTGCTCCTCGACATCTCTCGCCAGGCGCGCGGGTACGGGCTCGCATTCCTCGCCATGAGCATCGTCGTGGTCGCGGCCCTCGAGGCTCTGAGAACCGGACGTCTCTGGGCCGTGGCAACGATGTGGATCGCCGGTGTGCTAGGCACGTGGACGCTCCCACAGGTCGGCATTGCCGTGACCGCGACGGCTGCCGTCCTCCTCTTCGACGAGCGCACGCGGCGTGCCTCGGCCGTCGGGCTCGCGATCGTGCTCGCCGCGACCGCGGTCTGGTACGTCCCGCACGCCGATGCCATCAAGACTTTCTCGGACCTCGAAGACGGCGTTCAAATCGGCTTTCCGTGGGTTATCACCGCGCCGATCGACCAGGTGGTCATTCCGGCACTCCTCTGGATCGACGGAACCGCTCTCGTCGCCGGGGTGATCTGGCTCCCGCTCGTCCTCGTCGTCGCGATCGTCGGCGCTCGAAGCCCCTTTCTGCGGAAGCGGCTCACCGCGGCGGCCCTGCTGGCGTCGCCCGTTGCGACTGTCGTTGTCCTGTGGATCGTCGACGCGTACGTGATACCGCGCTATCTCAGCTACCTCCTCGTGCCGCTCTTCATCGTGGTCGCCACGGGCGCTGCGAGGACGCTCCAGTCCGCTGGCGAGAAGAAAGCTGTCGTGGGGCCGATGATCTGCCTCGTTGCCATCGGCCTGCTGGCTGCGAGGTTCGTGATCCTGGCACCGGACGTCGTGGGACATCCCCGCGAGGCGCTCCGCGACACCGCTGCGGTCGTCGACGCCGGATCGCCGGCAACCCCGGTGCTCGCCTACATGCGCCACGCCCAGGCGAATCTCGGCTTCTACACGGAGAGACCGATCGAGCAGCTCGACGAGCAGCACGTAGCCGCCCGCGTCTGCAACCGCCGTCGACCGGTCTTCTACGTCGAGCAGATCGACGCAATCGAGCCGGTCGCCGTTCCGTGCTTGAGTCGCCCGGGCGCTCGGCTCACCGTGCTCCACCAGTACGCGCGCGGCGGCAAGATCAGCGTCTGGCTCGTTCCACCGGCGTAGACATCCGCGAGCTCTCGCCGCCCTGATCAGTGGCGCGGTCTCACCCACAACTGGGCGGACACGCGGCGACCGAACGGAAGCTTCTCCACGCGGACGTACTCGCCGAACCCGAGCGCACGCCTCTCTGCACCGGTGATGTCGTCTCCTGCCTCCGACCAGGTCAGCACCCAGATGCGGTCATCGCTCGCGACGTCTACGGGATCGAGACCGTAGTAACGCGCGGCGGGCGCCGCAGACCATGGGACCACGACCACCGCGTCGGCTTCGCCGCGGCGGTCGAGAACCACCCGAGCGGCGCCCCTCCAATCTTCGCCTCGCCAGCTCGCGTCGAGCGAATACCACTGCGCGAGACCCACGGTGGTCGCTATCGCAGCGGCCGTGACGAGCACGACGCGCCATCTCGGCGCGGCCCCCATGATCGCTACACCTCCGAGGAGTGCGAACGCAGGCGCCGCGACGATCAGGTAGCGGTCGAGATAGATCGGCCGGAAGGTGGATACGAGAAGCGCAACGGCGAACGGCGACACGGACCAGATCGCGAGCCACCAGGCCATGCTGCGCTGACCGGCGCGGCCGAGCACCATGATCCCGATCGCGGCGAGAACGAGGCCCAGGCCCGCCGCGCCCGAGACGTTCAGGACGGTCTGCACGGCAGTTCGCGTCGACGGGAACGTGAGCCAGTTCATCGCGACCCCCTCCCCGGTCGAGCGCATCGCGATCTGGGCGGCCCAGGGGAACGCAAGCAGTAGGAGAAGCGCGAGGGCGATCGGCCCGTGGGGCAGCAGACGCCCGCGTCGCTGATACGCAAGCATGGCGTGCGCGGGCACCACGACGAGGCCCGCGACAGGGTGCCAGACGAACACGGCCGACAGGGCGAGGCCGTACAGCGCCCAGTCGACCCGGCGACCACGCTCGAGCGCGCGGAGAAGCAAAAGCATCGCGGCGAGGCTGACCGCGAGAACGAGCGTGTAGCCACGGGCCTCCTGCGACCACTTCACGATGAACGGGCTGGTCGCGAGCAGCAGGCCGGCAGCGAGCCCGACCCGACGGTCGAAGAGCCTCCTCCCGAGGCTCACGAGCAGCACGCAGGAGGCCGCGCTTCCAAGGACGGCAGGCAGGCGAAGCGCGACTTCGGAGGTGCCGGCGAGCTCGGTCCATGGCCGGAGAAGTGAGTAGTACAGCCAGTGATAGCCCTCGATGTACTGCCAGTACGACCACTCGCGCATCGCTCGGGCTGTGAACGCCTCGTCCACCCAGAAGGAGAGGGAGCCAAGGCGTACGAGCCCCAGCGTCAGCGCCACGACGGCCACCGCGACGAGATCGATCGCCGGGTTGCGCGCGACGTCGAGCAACCGCGCACGCGTCGGTCGCGCCTCGCCCGGGGGCCGCTGAGCGGCTCGGCGCTCGGGGAAGCCGTAGGCGTCGCTCACCCGTGCGCCTCTCCCACAGTCGAGCCGATCTCGACGAGCGACGGTCGCGTGCGTGATCCGGTCACGAGGTACACATCGACCGAGTTCGATCCCGGGTGAAACGAGTCCTCGGGCACGAGCGACCGGAAGCGCTGCGTGCCGGGAGTCCACTTGTCCCGGAACCACCGGGTCAGCCCCCGCACCCGTCCGTTCACCGCAACCGCGAGCTCGACTCCGTCCTCGAGCCTCCCGGACGTCACGTGTCCCGAGATCCGTGCGGGCGAGAAGCCCGAGTCACGCCGGACGTGGAGGAAGGTGTTCGGGTTCTCGATACCCACCGAGACCGTGGACGACGCGCTCAGTGATGCCGCTGACGTCCCGCCCGAGCAGCGTCTTGTGCATGCCGATCCGGAAGAGCGAATCGTGGCCCTCCCCGAACTGCTGCGCCTTGAAGCGGAGAGTCACAGCCCGGTCGCGGAGCATCACGGAGAGCGGCACCCGCCGCGGGCTGTCGCTGCCGCGCTTGTCGAGGACGACCCCTCGACTCTTCGGAATCGGCCCGAGGAGCGAGAGCCCGTCGACGTGCCACGGAATCCGGATCCCGAGCACGTCGGCGATGGTCGGGAGGACGTCGATCGTGCTCACGGGGCGCGAGTCGACCCCGCGGCGCAGGCCGTGCGGGTACTTCACGAACATCGTGTTGTTGACGATGTCGCCGAGGTTGTTCCCGGTAAGCGGGCGACGGCCCTGCCCGGCGCGGAAGCTCACGCCGTGATCCGACATGACGACGATCATCGCCCGGTCGTAGAGGCCCGCTCGTTCGAGCGTACGCGATGACGTCCCCGACCACCTTGTCGACGTACCCGACCTGCAGGAGGAAGCGCTGGTATCCCTGCAGCGTGAGCCAGGGCGTCATTGTCCCACGTCTCGCCGTAGTTCCAACCGTCCATGAACCGGCGGTCGTACTGGGTGCCCGGAGGGGAAGAACCTGTACGGCGCGTGCGGAAGCAGGAGATGGTCGAACAGCAGGACGTTGTCGCGCTTCTCGCGCACCGTCGCGTGCAGCAGCGAGTGCGAGGCCGGCGACCGCCGTTGGCCCGTTCGGCTCGTCGATGTCGTGGGCGATCTGGACGACCTGATCGCTCACCGACTTCGGGAAGAGCTGGGTGACGAGCAGCGGGAAGCTGTCCGCGAAGAGGCCGTAGCCGTTCCCCAGCATCGACGGTTCGCGACGCGGGCAGAAGTTCTGGGGACACATCCGCGTCTTCGTCCTCGTGCACGTCGAGCGTGTACGCGCCGCCGAGGAGCGTGAACAGATTGTCCGGATGGTTCCGCAGGGTCGGCAGGCCGTAGGGCTTCCCGATCTGTCCGCTCAGGATCGAGGGAACGGCATCGGAGGTCCATTCGTGCACGGTCGTCGCGTTCGGGTACCAGACGCCGTCACTGGCCAGTCGCGCGAAGTTCGGGTACCGGACCGCGTCGAGCCTGCCCGTCCCTGGTCATGAGCGCGCTGCCGGCCATCTCGTCGAGCTCGATGAACACGATCGGAGTGGGCGACTTGACGTGAACCACCGGCGGCCTGAGCGTTCTCGGCCAGGTCGGGGAGGCCGTGGACGAACCAGACGAGGCTGACGATCGGGAGCACGATCGAGTACCCGACGAACAGACGAGCCGGTCGTGACACGGGCATAGAGGACGACGGCCGCGACGGCGGCAGCCGACGACGAGCGCGACCGAGAGCACCAGCGTCGCGTCGAGGTGCCTGACGAGCCGAGCGGCGAGCGGGCGCGAAGAACGCGCCGAGGCCGACGAGGTAGAGCACGTCCCCGATCCACTGCGAGAAGCGCCCCGCGAGCCATGCGTACCCGGCGACGAGCGCCGGCGGCAGGACGGTGATGAGTACGGCGAAGAGCGCAACGGACGCCCTGCGTCGCGTCGCGCTCGATCAGAAGGTCGGGGTTGCCGCCGATCAGCGAGAAGACGGGCTGGCTGACGCCGTAGGCCCAGACCGCGGTGAGGTGCAGGAACCGAACGCGGTACCGGGGAAGGCCGAGGCTCATGCCGGAACCGCGTGGTAGAGCGTCCGCGTGCCGGACGCGCAGCTCGAGCGACTCGACGATTCGGAAGCTCGCACCGAGCAGCGCCTCGAAGGTCTCGCGCGCGTAGTCCGGATGGGCGTCGTCGCGCTTCCCGCCGAGCAGGCGCTGGACCATCGGGTCGCTCGCGATCCGGGAACTCGACGACGACCTCGCAGTCGAGGCCGCGCAGCCAGCGCGACGACCTCGCGGAGCGGGACGTTGCCCGAGATCGAGAGGTGATGGACGAGCGCGAGCGCGAGGACGAGCTCCGGCGCGCCGCGCTCGAGCGAGCGTCTTGCGCTCCGCGTTCCCCCACCCGAGCGCGGGCGACGGGTTCGACGAGATCCACGACGAGCGGCAGGATCGTCCGGTTCCCGTCCGCCCGCAGCGCGCGTAGAGGGCGTCGACGACGTGGCGATCCGAGTCGATCGCCAGGACGCAGTCGGCGCCGGAGGCGGCGATGCGCGAGTAGCGGCCGTCGTTGCAGCCGAGGTCCCAGACGAGGCCCCGGCGCCGGCTCTCGACGACGCGCCTGACGAACTCGTCCTTCTGCGCCGCCTCGACGTCGTCGTAGCTGCACGTCGCCCGATAGTCGGTCCACTCGGTCGCCGAGGCGCGCTGCTGCAGCCGAGTCACGAGCTTCGTCATCGCTGAGACGTTCGCTTCGACGAGCCGTCGATCGAACCCTGCCTCGTTCAGGTCGCTGCGGACCTCGCCGCCGCGATTCGCATACCGCGCCTCGAGACTCGCGTGCAGGACGACGTGCTTCAGCACCCCTCGCCGGAACGTGTCGCGGCGCGTGAGCAGCGCGCGGAAATCGGTCGGCGAGATGCCGTCGATGCTCCCGCGCAGCCACGGCTGGAACGCGCACGCCGCGGTACGACTCGAGCATCAGCGGATAGAGGAAGAGCATGCAGAACTGCCGGTAGCCGGCCCACGGCTCCCCTCCCGCGCGCGCTCGAACGAGCCGACGTCCACGAACACCGGCTGCGTCCCGCGCCACTGCACGTTGTACGGCGTCGCGTCCTTGAGCATCAGCCCCTCGGCGAGCGCCGCCGACAGCGAGTCGAAGCTGCAGCAGCGCCGCATCCTTCAGCATCGAGAACGGCCACTCGTACGGGTACGAGACGAACGGGATGCGCTCGTGGACGAGCGCGCCGACCCAGCCGCCCTGCGGGATCGAGGCGCTGGATCTCGGCGACGACGTCCGGGCCGGCCGGCTCGGTCGCGACGAGCTCGCCGCGCTCCGTGAACTCGCCGAAGCAGATCGCTCGCCGACGAGCGCCTCCCAGTCGGCGACTCCCGCGTCCGTCAGCGCACGGACGACGGCGTCGCGCGAGACGAAGACCCTCGAGTCCCAGTCCCGGAACGATCCGGGCTCAAGAACGAGGTTCGTCGGCAGGCGGCTCGCTGCGACCAAATCGAAGCGCCCGCTTCACCTTGGCCCAGCCGAGCTTGCCGACCACCATCACACCCGCCACGCCCCCGGCGAGGGCCTGGAGGATCATGCTTCCGGCGCCTGGGTCGATGTACGCGAGCAGTCTCATGGGAACGGGGCGGAGAACCGGCCTTACTCAAGGATCGCCCTCGATCACGGCTTCGGTGGACCACCATCGTCCAGTTTCGACCTAGACCATCGTCCAGGCAGTCGACGCGCGCGAGATCCGCGGCGCTCGCCGCACGACGCGCCGCGCCCGAAGCCGCTTCACTGACCTCGCTCGGAGCATGTCCTGGACCTTCGGCTAGCCCGCACCTCCGCCGCGGCGCCGATACTGCCAAGAGTGGCCGCCAGCGTCGAGATCGCGGCACCTGCGCGCCCCGAGATCTCGGTGATCATCCCGTGCCTGAACGAGGAGGAGGCGATCGCGCTCGTCATCGACAAGGCGTTCGAGGGCATCAGGCGGACCGGCAAGTCGGGCGAGGTCGTCGTCGTCGACAACGGGTCGACCGATGCGTCCGCCTGCGATCGCCGCGGCGAACGGCGCGATCGTCGTGCGACGAGCCACGCCGCGGCTACGGCAGCGCATACCTCGCCGGCCTCGATGCCGCGCGCGGCGACTACGTGATCATGGGCGACGCGGACGACACCTACCCGCTCGCCGAGCTCGGAGCGTTCGTCGACGAGCTGAACCGCGGCAACGACCTCGTGCTCGGCTCCCGCTTCAAGGGCACGATCCACGGCGACGCGATGCCGTTCCTGAACCGCTTCGTCGGGCAACCCGGTCCTCACCGGGATGCTGAACGTCATGTTCGGCGTCCGCGTCTCCGACGCCCATTGCGGGATGCGCGCGGCTCGGCGCGAGACGCACTCCCGCGGCTCGACCTCCACTCGACCGGCATGGAGTTCGCGTCCGAGATGGTCTTCAAGGCGTACCGGCGCGGACTGTCGGTGAGCGAGGTGCCGATCGACTACTACCCGCGCGTCGGGGAGTCCAAGCTCAACCGCTTCGGCGACGCCTGGCGCCACGTGCGCTTCATGCTCCTGTACAGCCCGAGCTGGCTGTACCTCGTTCCCGGAAGCTTCATGCTGCTGCTCGGGCTCGTCGGCATGCTCAGCCTCGCTGCCGGGCCGATGGACGTCTTCGGGCGGACCTGGCAGATCCACACGATGCTCGGCTTCGTCGCGCTGACGCTCATCGGCGCGCAGGTGATCCAGCTCGGCGTCTTCGCGCGCACCTATGCGCGCGTGCGAATCGGCGAGCGCGATCCGCTCCTCGAGCGACTCGGACGCGGAGTGACGCTCGAGCGCGGCCTGCTCGCCGGCGGTGCGCTCGTTCTCTTCTCCGTCGCCGGCCTCGTGCTCGTCGGCGCGGAATGGGCGGCGTCGGGCTTCGGAACTCTCGGTCGCGCGTACGAGACGGCGTTGCTCGTGACGGGGCTCGGCCTCGGGATCCAGATCGTCTTCGGCGCCTTCTTCCTCGCGCTGCTCACGATGCCGCTGCGCGGCACGCAGGACCTCGACGACCTAACCTCGGCGCCATGATCTCGGTCGTCATCCCCGTGAAGGACGGCGGCATCGGACCTCGTGCGCTGTCTCGAGGCGATCGCGCGCCAGCGCGTCGAGGAGCCCGTCGAGGTCGTCGTCGTGGACTCGGGATCCGCGGACGGCAGCGCAGAGCGCGCGCTAGAGCCTGGGCGCCCGGGTGCACACGATCCCGGCGGAGCGAGTTCCACCACGGGCGGCACGCGGAACCTCGGCGCCTCGCTCGCCGACGGCGACACGCTCGTCTTCACCAGCCAGGACGCGTACGCAGCGGACGACTCCTGGCTCGCGCGCCTGACCGCTCCGCTCGGACGCGACGAGTCGATCGCGGGCGTGTACGGGCGCCAGCTCCCGCACGAGAACGCGACCCCGCCCGAGCGCTACTTCCTCGACTTCCTCTACGGGCCGGAGCTCGCGCGTCCAGCGGCTCGAGCAGCGGAGACGAGCTCACCTTCGAGGCGACCCTGTTCTCGAACGTGAACTCGGCGATGCCACGGGCGATGTGGGAGGCGTTCCCGTTCGCGGACGACATCGTGATGAGCGAGGACCAGGAGTGGTCGCGGCGCGTCCTTCGAGCCGGGCTACGGCGATCGTCTACGAGCCGGACGCCGCCGTCTACCACTCGCACGTGTACTCGGTGGTGGGCGCCATGCGGCGCTTCTTCGACTCGGGCGTCTCGGCCGAGCGCTCGTACGTCGACGGTGCGATTCGAAGACCGCGCTCCGGAGGGCGGGCGTGCGTTACGCGCAGGGCGAGTTCGCATGGCTCTGGACGACAGGACAGCGGCGCTGGATCCCGTACACCGCCGTCTACGAGCTCGCGAAGTTCGCAGGCCTCCAACTCGGGCGACGTCATCGTGTGCTGCCGATCGTGGTCAAGTCCTGGATAAGTGGTTACCCCGGGCACTGGCGCACGTAGGCCGTCGCAGTTCGACACGGGTGCGGTCCCACGAATCGAGTATCTGTCCGACTTCATGGAACCGGCGGCGAGAGCCGCGACTTCGTCCACGCGCGCGACGTGGTAACAGCGGCGCAGATCATCGTCGACCGCGCGAGGTTCGAGGCTGATGCCTGCGTCAGGTGTCGAAACAACCATCGCGGAACTGGCAAGACTCGTCGTGACGAAGCTCGGCGTGAACTCCCACATCTACTTTGGCGGTGTCGGCCGCGACGGCGATCCCTGACGCTGGCGCGCCGACCTCCAACGCATACAAGCCCTCGGTTTCCGTCCCTCGATCGCTCTCCCAGACGGCGTCAGCCGTTACGCTAAGTGGGCATCACCCCTACTCGCACACGCGTGACGGCGCCACTTCGGATCGGCCTCGACCTCCAGTCCGGGCGCGAGTACCTCGCCCGGTTGGCGGCGGTGCACGATCTCGGGACCGCTGAGCGAACCGCAGTGCGCACTCGCCGTGCGTCACGCCGACGCAGTGTTCGCCCGAGGGTGCTGGCGGATGCAGAGCTTCCGGGCATCGTTCCACGCCCGCCCCCGAGGTGCCGGTCCCCTCGATCACGACCTGTGACCGGCGGTGTCGTCGATGGACGAGCTGCTGCGCAACGGGGACCTCGACCGGTGGGCTGCGTGGGTCGCACGGCGCGACGAAGTCGACTACCTCGAAACCCGTCGTGACCCGCGTCGTCCACCTCGCGTACGCCGACCTGCACGCGGGTGCCGCTCGCGAGGGCTACCGGCTGCACCGGGTACTGCGCGAGCTCGGCACCGACTCCCGGATGATCGTCGCCGCCAAGGTGGGCGGCGACCCGACCGTGCTCGACTCGCCGCGCCGCGTCGCTCGCTGGTGGGCCAAACTTGCACCGCTAGTCGACTACGCCCCGCTGCGCGCTCTGCGTCCCGGCCAGCACGAGCTCTCGCTCGCATGGATCGGGACCGGACGGGCGCGAGCCGTGCGCGCGCTGCGGCCCGACGTAGTCCAGCTGCACTGGATCAACGGTGGCCTCGTCCGACCGGCGGCGCTGCGCCGGGCGGTCGGCGACCTCCCCGTCGTGTGGTGGCTGGCCGACATGTGGCCGTTCACGGGTGTCGAGCACTACGCGGACGACGATGGCGACTGGCGCTCGGGTTTCGAGGATCGCGGCGCGCTCGACCTCGATCGGCGCACGTTCCGGCGCAAGCAGCGCGCGTACGGCGGCATCGGCCGACTGGTCGTCGTCGCCCCTAGCCGGTGGCTCGTCGACGCAGCCCGCGCCAGTGCGATGTTCGCCGGACGTCGTGTCGAGCTGATCGCCACCGGGACGGATCTCGAGCGGTGGTCACCCGGAGACAGCGCGGCGGCGCGGACGCGGCTCGGCCTGCCCCGTGACGCGAAGGTGATGCTGTTCGGCGCGCAACGCGGTGGCGTGAACCCACGTAAGGGCTGGTCCGAGCTCGTGGCCGCCGCGGCGCGCCTGTCGCCCGTGCCAGGTGGTCGCGACGTGCACGTCGTCGTCTTCGGCGGTACTGTCGCTGAACGCCTGCCCGTCCCCGTGCACGAGATCGGGCGCATCGACGACGACGCCGTTCTCGCCGACGCTTATCGCGCCGCCGACGTGTTCGTGGCGCCCTCCCGCCAGGAGAACCTGGCGAACACGGTGCTCGAGGCCACCGCCTGTGGCTGTCCCACGGTGGCGTTCTCCATCGGTGGCATGCCCGACATGATCGAGCCCGGGGCAACCGGGCACCTCGCGGAGCCGTTCGACTCCGTCGACCTGGCCGAAGGCGTGGATCGGGTGCTAGGCCTCGACGCCGACTCGGCCGCGGCGATGCGTGAGCGCTGTCGCTCGCTCGCCGTGGAGCGGTTCGACGTAGTCGACCAGGCGCGCCGCTATCAGGACCTGTACGCCGAGCTCACCTCGTGACGATCCGGGTCGGTCCGAAGGTATCTCGATGGGCATCGACTTGGAGAAGACGTGCAAGTCCTCGGTGTCGTGCCGCGATCCGATTACGTCCAGCTCGTCAGAGCAGCGGCGCTCATCGTTCAGCCGTCGCGCTACGAAGGGTGGAGCTCGGTCGTCGAAGACGCGCGTGCGCTTCGAAAGCGGATCGTACTCTCCGACATCGCCGTGCACCTCGAGCAGGCCCCGCCGGGTGGGATCTACTTCCGAACCGGCGACGCAACCGCCTTCGCAGGACGGATCGTCGAAGGACTCGAGGTGCCATTACCCGCCGACGAGCGCACGGCAAATGACAGACCAAGCCGAGCGGATCAATGCTTACGCGTGCGCGCGGACGTTCACGCAAATCGCACGAGAAGCTGCCGAGGCAGCCTACGCGGCGCGCCGCGTGCCGTCCTCCCACCGCTGCAACTTGAGGCGACCGCACGTCGTTTGCCGGCCGCGGCATCGTGTCACGACACCGGCGCTTCGACACGGCTTGCCGGTCAGCGACCCAGTGCTCTTGGCCTCCTCTCGGTGAGACGCGCGACCTCTCGCCTGGCTTCAGCCCGTAACCAGTGATACGTCCGCTGCCACCTCGGGTGGCGTTGGCGGTACCGCTCCTCGGCGCGCATCAGGATTTCCTTCATATCCGAACGCGATCGTCGACTTGATCGTCCGGTGAGACCGCTCACGAAGTCGGTCTGCTGTTGCGTGAGTGTGTATGAGTCCGACTCGAACAGCTCTCGGATCGTCCGAATCGGCTCCTCTTGCCAATGCCGAGACGTGGCTCCATCACGCTCGAGCACCTCGGGCGCCGCCACGTAGCGAATGTCTTGCGCGACAATCCGTACCGGCCGCTGCAGGTACACGGAATAAAGGACGTGCGAGCCAACTTCGTTCGTAATCACGGCCTCCCCCGATTCGATGATCGTCCTCAGTCGCGGCAGGAACGCAGGGTCGTACATGTGACCAGCGGTGACGCAACGAAAACCGGACGCCTCAAATGGTTGATGCCGGCCAGCGAGTATGTCGCGCCAGTAGAGGCAGACCACGACCTCGCCCCAGCGACCGCATTCATGTAGGAGCTGTTTCACGAAGACGGTGGCATCCCATCGCGCGATGATGTGGTGTGTCGAATGGGCCGGAAAGGCGACCAGCCGTCCCGGGACCGGACTTGGATCGCCGAGCGGCGCCGCGTACTCGATCATTGGCCCGATCGCCACGGCCTCTGTCCCAGGGAAGAGCGCTGAGTAGGTACGAGCGCGTTCTTCGCTCGCGCACAGGAACACGGGCATCGCGGTTTCCGCATCAATGGTCCAGACTTGTGAGACAAGCGCGACTCCGTGCTCGATCGCCACTTTTAGTGGTCGCGACTGCGGGATTCCCGCGAACGTCTTCAGCACCGTCGCGTGCCCGTAGTACGCGTTCTGCATGTGCAGCTCGGGCGTTATCAGCCGTCGGTCACGCGCAAGGTCGGTGATCGCCTCCAACTGTGGTCGCGTCGTCACAACCTCACTGGAACTCCGCACGACCGCGATCCTGGCCGGCCCGCGCCGGCTAGACCATCTCCCAGGTGATGACGTCGTCGTCCTCGATGTCGACGCGCGCGACACGTCCGACGAGCAAGGTCGACGTCCTTCGGCTTGATCCCGAATCCGGGGCGCTTGGTCGTCAACATCTCGGCGGTGATCACGGTGCCCACCGAAATGTTCGACCGCCGCCACGACGCTCCGCCGCGCAAGCCGGTACATCTCCTCAGACTCGGCGTCCGACGGCCCTTCGAGACGGCCCGTCCCGAGCGCCGCCTCGACGTCCCTCACGGCCTGAACCATCGCGCGGAGCTCATCGGGCTCCAGCGCGAACGGATGGTCGGGGCCTTCCATCGAGCGATCGAGGGTGAAGTGCTTCTCGATCAGCTCCGCGCCGAGCGCGGCGGCCGCCGTCGGGAATGGAGATCCCCGTGGTGTGGTCGGAGAGGCCGACCGGCACGCCGAACGCCGCCGCGCATCGTCGCCATCGCGCGCAGGTTCATGATCTCGGGCGGGGACGGATAGAGCGACGCGCACCGCAGCAGCGCGACCTGGTCGTTGCCGCGCAGACAGGACCGCGCCCAGCGCGTCCTCGATCTCGCCGTACGTCGCCATCCCAGTCGAGAGGATCACCGGGACTCCCGACCGCGGCAGCGTGTCCGATCAGCTGGCAGGTCGACGAGCTCGAACGACGCGATCTTCATCGCGGGAACGCCGAGCGCGGCCAGACTGTCGACGGCATCGTGGTCGAACGGCGTCGAGAAGAACGCGATCCGCGCGAGACGCGGCGTGCTCGGCGAGGTCCGGCTGCCAGTCGCGCGGGAGCGCGATCGCGTCGAGCAGCTCGCGCGGGCTCCGGTCGTCCTTGAGGTACTCGAAGCGTGGCGTCTTCGACGAGTAGAGGTCGGCGCCGGTGTAGGTCTGGAACTTCACGGCGTCGGCTCCGGCATCCGCCGCTGCGTCGATCAGCTCCTTTGCGAGGCCGAGATCGCGGTTGTGGTTGGCGCCTGCCTCGGCGATTACGTAGGCGGGCTGCCCTAGGCCCGACCCGTCGCCCGCCGATCTCGAGGACGGGCCGGAACGGAGCCAGGAGGAGCGAGCGGTCACGGCAGCGCCCTGCGCAGCGCCGCTGACGACTCGCTCGACGTCGGCTTCGCTCATGCCGGGGAAACATCGGCAGCGAGATCGCTCCCGCGTAGTACTCCTCGGCCGCAGGGCACTCGTCCTGCGGATATCCGAGCGACGTCGCGGTAGTACGGATGGCGATAGATCGGGATGTAGTGGACCTGGACGCCGATGCCCGCCTGCGCGGAGCGCGTCGAAGACCGCCAAGCCGTGCGTCCGGCCCCGGCGAGCACCCGCACGACGAAGAGGTGGTAGCCGTGCAGTCGACCCGTCGGCCGCCGGCGGGGGCAGCGCGATCGCGATCCTCGTCGGCGAGCAGCTCGCGGTACCGCGCGGCGACCCGATTGCGCTCCGCGACGAGCGCGTCGAGGCGGTCGAGCTGGCTCAGGCCGAGCGCGCACTGGAAGTCGGTGATCCGGTAGTTGAAGCCGAGCGCCTGCATCTCGTAGTACCAGTCACCCTCGGTCGCCGACGGGTCGACGCCGTCCTTCGTGATCCCGTGCGTGCGAAAGAGCCGCAGCCGCCGCGGCGAGCTCGTCGTCCTCGGTCGACGACGAGTCCGCCCTCGCCGGTCGTCATCGCCTTGACGGGATGAAGCGAGAACGTGGTCATGTCGGCGCCGCCGGCGCCGCCGACCATCGCGTCACCTCGCCGTGCGCGCCGAGCGCGTGGGCGCGCGTCCTCGATCACGACAACGCGGTCGCGGAGCGGCGCGAGCGGCTCGAGGTCGACGGGAAGGCCCGCGAAGCTCACCGCGATGACCGCGCGTGTCGCCTCGCCGGCAGCCGCAGCCGCAGCCGCTGGTGTCGAGGTTCCAGGTGACGGGCGAGATGTCGACGAACCGCGGACGGGCGCCCTGATAGAGGACGCAGTTCGCGGATGCCGCGAAGCTGAGCGGCGTGGTGATCACCTCGTCGCCCGGACCGAGGCCCGGCGGCGAAGGCAGCGCCGTGCAGAGCTGCGGTGCCGTTCGCGAACGCGACCGACGTGACGCGCGCCGAGGTAGTCGGCGATCGCGTCCTCGAACTCGCGCGACGAGCGGGCCCTGCGTGATCAGCTCGGCGCGGAGCGCTTCGACGACGCGCGTCGACGTCCTCGTCGGAGATCTCCTGCCGTCCGTACGGGAGGAACGCCTCCGTCAGGAGACGGCCCTCACGCTCGCCGCCATCTCTCGGAGCTCGTCGACGTCGAGCCACCGGTCGTTCTGTGTCGCTCGAGTAGCGAAAGCCGGCCGGACAGCGGCTTGCCGCCCTCGACCTCGCGCAGCGGCCACGAGGCGTAGCTCCGGGAGGATGACGTAGCCGTTGTCGACCTCGAAGCGAGTGCCGCGACTCGTCCTCGGTGAGCAGGACCTCGTGCAGCTTCTCGCCCGGGCGAATGCCGATCACTCGCTGCTCGGCGTCGGGGGCGAGCGCCTCGGCGATGTCGATGACGCGCATGCTCGGGATCCTCGGGACGAAGATCTCGCCGCCGCCCATCCGGCCGAGGCAGTCGATCACGAAGTCGACCGCCTGCTCGAGCGTGATCCAGAAGCGCGTCATCCGCTCGTCGGTGATCGTGAGCACGCCCGTCGGCGCCTGCGCCTTGAAGAGCGGGATCACGCTGCCGCGGCTCCCGACGACGTTGCCGTAGCGGACGCTCGCGAACCGCGCCGGCGAATCTGCCGCGTAGGCGTTCCCCTGCGTGACGATCTTCTCGGCGCAGAGCTTCGTCGCGCCGTAGAGGTTGACCGGGTTGACCGCCTTGTCGGAGCTCAGGGCGATGGTCAGCGGCACGTCGTTCTCGATCGCCGCCGAGACGACGTTCTCGGCGCCGACGACGTTCGTCTGGACGGCCTCGAACGGGTTGTACTCGCAGGCAGGAACCTGCTTGAGCGCGGCGGCGTGAACGACGACGTCGACGCCGCGCATCGCCCGCGTCAGGCGCGGCAGGTCGCGAACGTCGCCGATCAGGTAGCGCAGTCGCTCGTCGTCGCAGGTCGCCGCCGGAGCTCCGACTGCTTCAGCTCGTCGCGGCTGAACACCCGGATCGCCGCCGGGTCGTGGCGCTCGAGCAGCACCTCGATGAGCTTGCTGCCGAACGAGCCGGTGCCGCCCGTCACGAGAACGGTCTTTCCCGTCGAAGGTCATGCACTCAGGCTAGTCGGTGCAACGGTTGGCACACTCCCCGCCGTGCACGGACCACATGCCGATCGGGTCGAGCGAGCCGTCGTAGCACGAGGCTGTCGACGATGAATGCAACCGCGCTGCTCGTAGCCGACGCCGCTCCGGACGACGGGCTCGGGCACCTGAGCCGTGTCTCGGCGGTCGGGGTCGCACTTCGGTGCCGCGGTATCGAGACGCTATGCCGTGCGCACGGCGCGACGGCGCCGCGGGCACGCGAGGGCGTGGAGTGGACTCCGTGGTCGCCCGACCGGGCCCTTCCGGACGACGTCGACGTCGTGGTCGTCGACAGCTATCGGCTCGACCCAGCGACGCTCGCCGTCACTGGACTTCCCGTCGTCGTCTTCTCTGACGACGGCGACATCCGGTCTGGTTCGCCGCTCGTGGTTTCCGTCGCGGCAGAGCCTTCGGACGATCCGCCCTTGCTTTCGGGGCCGAGGTACGCGGCACTCACCCCGTCCTACTGGGGACTCCCGCCGAAGGCCACCGCACGTGACCCGCTGCGGCGTGTGCTCGTGACAACGGGTGGAGGCGGATCCAGCGAGATCGGCGCAGCGATCGCCGAGGCCGTGGCGATCCGGCTTCCTGACGCAGAGGTGACGCTTGTCTGCGGACAGCAGCCGCCGTCGCGCCCCGTGCACGGGGTACAGGTCGTCGAAGCCCCTGCTTCGCTGTTCGATCAGCAGCTCGCTGCAGACCTCGTGATCTGCGGCGGAGGTCAGACGATGCTCGAGACGGCTGCGTGCGGCACACCGAGTCTCGTGCTGATCCTCGCGGAGAACCAGCGAGAGCAAGCGCGTCGGCTCGCGTCTTCGGGAGCTGTCGTGCTTGTCGAGCGGGCGGACGCGGAGACTGTCGTCGCCGCCATCGACGGCCTCGACGCGGCTGCGCGCGACGAGTTGGGCAGGTGTGCGCAGCGCGTGGTCGACGGGTACGGCGCACTTCGCATCGCCTTCCACATCGACCTGCTCAGTCGGCGACAAGCTTGACGCGGGTGCTCGGTCAGCCCTCGGCGGACCGGACGTGCACGACGACATCGCGGTACGGAAGCGGACGCGTCGCGAGGTCGAGCGAGGCGAAGAGAACCCTCATCCGCTCGAGATCCTCAGGGTGGTCGATCGACCACTGGAGATCGGAGTCGTCCGTATCGGCGATCACCGACCGGTGCTCGAAGAGATCGGGACGCTCCTCACGAATGAACCACGTAACGTGTTCTCGGGCCTCGGGCGAGATCGCCATCCGATGCGTGCGCATCAAGACGTCGACGAACAGTGCCTCGGCGTCGAGTCCCTGGGGGAACGTCCTCTTGATCACATTGGCGGAGTAGTCAACGGCTTCAGGAGCCCGGAGCGCGTCGATCACACGGTCGATGACCTCTGGATCGAGCATCGGGCAGTCGGCCGTCAGCCGGACGACAGCGTCAGCCCCCGCCTCTCGAGCCGCTCCGGCGAAGCGGCCGAGGACGTCGCGCTCGTCTCCTCGAAACCAGCGCACACCCTCGCGCTCGGCAATCGCGATCACTGGATCGTCGGTGGCATTGATCGTCGTCGCGACGACGACGTCGTCGACTGACGCCGCCTGGGCGCGACGCAGCACCCACGCGAGCACCGGCTGACCGCCGAGGTCGGCGAGCACCTTGCCGGGGAAGCGCGAAGACGTGGTCCGCGCCTGGACGATCGCCACGATGCTCAAGCCCGCTCGAACAGCCACCACGTCACGTCGTCCCAACCCTCGTCGCGGCCCAAGAAGCCGCTCTCGACGAGCTGCAACTCCGGGAACGTCGATACGTAGAGGCCGCCGTAGTCGCGCTTGAACAGCGCCCCCGTCTCCCCGTGATAGTCCACGGGCGTCTCGTCTTCGGCGAAGTACTCCCCACAGAGGACGTACCGGTCGGAGCAGCGCACGATCTCGGACATCGCGGTCGGGAGATCCTCGGAGGAGATGTGGATAAGGACGCCCATGGTGAGCACGAGGTCGAACGCGCCGGTCGCGAAACGGCAGGCTCGACGCAGACGCGTAGACGGCATTCATGCGCGGATCGTGCTCACGCAGTCGCGCCAGCGCCCCCTCGTTCACGTCGACGCCGACCACGAGACGCCGATCGACGTGCTTGACGATCCAGTGGAGGTTCGCACCGAGATTGCATCCGACCTCGAGCGCGCTACGAGGCTGGTACGACGTCAGCAGTCGCGTCCAGAAGGGGCCTCGTCGCTCGGGGGCAGTCGCGTTTCGCTCTGTGTAGGCGTCCCCGAACGGGCCGCTCCAGAGTCCCTCGAGGTCGGTCTGAGACGGCTCAAGCATCAGACTGAGCCTATAACCGCACCGGGATGCCGCTCGCGGCCGAGAAACCGCTTCGCCTCCAGCGGTGTGGACTCCGTGTAGTGAAACATCGCCGCCGCCGCGACGGCCGAGGCGCCCGCCTTCAGGACGTCCACCATGTGCTGAGTAGGTCCCGGCGCCGCCCGACGCGATCACAGGAATCGGACAGCACCTCCGCAACGCGCTCGACGCAGCTCGAGGTCGTAGCCGCTCATCGTGCCGTCGCGGTCGATCGACGTGATCAGGATCTCTCCCGCGCCCATTCGCCTCCGCACTCTGTGCGAGCATCGACGGGATCGAGGCCGGTCGGAAACGTGCCCGCGTGCGTGAACACCTCGTAGCCCGTCTCCCACGCGTCGAGCGTCGATCGACACTGCGATGCACTGCGTTCCGAACGTGTCCGCGGTCGTCGCGCACGAGCTCCGGATGCTCGACCGCGGCGGTGTTGATCGAGCACCCTGTCGGCTCCGACCCGGAGCAGCCGTCTCACGTGTCGCCTCCGTGCGGATGCCACCGCCGACCGTCAGCGGCATGAAGCACTCGTCGGCGATGCTCGTCGACCAGCTCGAAGTCGGGTTCGCGGCCCGTCGAGCGTCGCCGTGACGTCGAGGAACACGAGCTCGTCGACCTCGCGGAGGTTGTAGACCTTCACCGCCTGCATGACGCTGCCGACCGCGCGGCGGCTGTCGAACGAACGCCCTTGACCAGACCGAAGTCCTTGTAGCAGCAGGTGGGCATGACGCGGATCTTGAGCATCGCGTCAGAGCGCCAGGAAGCCCGGAGCAGGCGAACCCCGAGCGCTGGCTCTTCTCGGGGTGGAACTGCACGCCGTAGACGTTCTCCCGCGCGACGACCGACACGAAGCCGCCGCAGTACGGCGTTGTGGCGACCACGTCCGTCGTCGTCAGCGGCCGGAAGTGGAACGAGTGGACGAAGTAGAAGTCGCGCGGCGGGATCCTCGATCGCGAGCAGCGGCGAGTCACGTCTGGGCGACGACCTCGTTCCATCCGATGTGCGGCACCGCGTTCGCCTCGGCTCGCGCGGGACGAGCTGGACGATCTCCCCGTCGATCCACCCGAGCCCTGCGGTGTCGCCGCCCTCGGAACCGCGTGTCGGCGAGGAGCTGCATCCCGAGGCAGAGCCCGAGCAACGGGAATCCCGCGGTTGCGCACCGCTCGTCGAGCGCCTCGTCGAGCCCGCGACTGCCGGAGGTTCTCCATCGCCGACCGCGGAACGCGCCGACACCGGGCAAGCACGATCGAGGCGGCCTCGGCGAGAACGGTCGGGCTCGGAGGTGACGAACGGCCTGCCCGCCGCACTCTTCGATGGCGCGCGCGACCGAGTCGAGATTCGAGACGCCGTAGTCGACGATTGCGACGCGCTTCATGGTGCTCGGGGTGCCAGACCATTCTCAGCGCATCGGCGTCGTCGGACGAGGCCCGAAGCGAACCCGGCGCGCTCGAACGCGACGATCGAGGCCGTGTTCGTCAGCTTGATGTAGCGCATCGACACGTCTCAGCTCCGAGCTCCTAGCGCTGCCTGCCGACACGTCATGCGAAGGGCACGTGTACCCCAGCCCGCGTCCGCGCTCGCCCGGATCGACGACGATGCTGACGACTGCGACAGCACCGCCGCCTGCTTCGTAAGCGTACGGCCGCCCTCGAAGCTCCACCGAGCGCTGAGGATGTAGATCCGCGTCGTGGGATCGGCGAGCCGCGAGTCGAGCCAGGCGACGTGCGTCTCCCATGGAATCGGAGTGGAGTCGAACGACCAGCGGCGAGTCTCCGGGTCGTTCGCCCACTGCCAGAGGAGCTCGGCGTCCGCGGCTGAAGCCGTCCTGATCACGAGGTCGTCGTCGGCCGGCGTCGAGGCGGCCTCGTCTTGACCGGCGACCCGCTCACGCGGTCAGGCGTCGACGTTGTCGTCGTTGATCTTCGTGAGCTTGCCGTCGCGCGTCCCGCACGAGCTCGCCGTGGCGCGTCGCACACGAACAGCCGCTTGTTGGTGAAGCGGTCGCACACCGTCGACGAACTCGTCGAGCGTCATGTCGATGTCGTCGAGGATCTCCTCGAGCGGCTTGCCGAGGTACGTCCACGGGAACTTGCCGTCGTGGCGCGCACGAGCTCCACGCGCGTCGGCGCGCGCGAGGCGGCCGCGGCGGACGTGCATGGCACGCGAGGTCGGTCGCGCGGCCGAAGCCGTACTTGAGGAACTTGAAGTAGTCGTGGATCCCGGTCTGGCGGTTGTCGAGGTTCTCGTAGTTGACGATCGAGCCCTCGACGGTCGTGTGGCTACGTCTCGAAGCCGTGCGCCTGGGCGAACAGCGCGTTCTGGTAGCCGTCCCACGGCAGGTAGTAGCCGAGGAAGATGCCCGGTCACGCCGACGCGCGGCGAGGTCGTCGTCGGACGGGTACGTGTACTGCGATGAGGTGCCGTCGGCTCGATGCCGGCCTGACCCGACGAGGTCGCTGACGCGCAGGCCGAGCAGCCCGCCGAACTCCTCGAGCCAGCGCCGCGTGAGCACGTTGTCCGGTCGCCGCGGCCGCCGGCCCGCCGTACTCGTTCTGCGGGTTCTCGCCCCAGACGATGAGCGGGATGCCGCATCTGCACGGCGACGCGCACCGGGATGGTGAAGATCGTGACGTGCTCGGGCCACGAGATGTCGCCGACCTGCGTACAGCGCGAGCCGGTTGATGCGGCGCCGCACGACCGGGTTCGTGCGTGACCTCGACGTAGTCGACGCCGAGCCGCCTTGATGTTCTCGATGTTGCGGCGGCCGATGTCGGAGAGCTTGTCGGTCGTCGCCGTGACGCACAGCGGGTTCATGCCGAGCTCGAGCATGCGGATCACCTGCGTGGTCGAGTCCTTGCCGCCGCTGACCGGCGACGATGCAGTCGTAGCGTGGCGCCGTCCTGGCGACCGGTAGCGCTCGAGCAGCTCGATCGAGCTCGCGTCGGCGCGTGTCCCAGTCGACCTCCGCGCGTCGCTCGAAGTGAGCGGCAGGCGCTGCACACGCCCTCGTCGTCGAAGACCAGATGTCGGGCTTCGTCTCCGGCATCACGCAGCCGGCAGTACATGATCGGTCGGGTAACCAAGGTCGGGCGCCGAGTCTAGCCGTGCCGCCCGCCGATGCCGTAACGCACGATCACCGGTCGCACGCGCTCCCGTTCGGACGACTGATCACGCGGAAGGCCCATCCGCGCGCCACTCAAGGACAACCGCTCCCACCGTACCGGCAAACGGCTGCACTCCTCGAAGGCGGTGCGATTCCACCGCTGGCGGCCTGCCACGATGTAGCGATTCTTTGATGTGCTCATGCGAGCGGCGTCAATAGTGTCAGTCGATTATCAGCAACCGCTAGGACATGCTCGCCATGCGGACACCCTCGGTCCGTGCCGATTCGCATCTTGAGTCGCGAGCGCGGATCGTGGGAGAGCCGATGGCGAGGCTACGCTCGCCTTCCGAGCGCGAGCCGGGCCACCGTCGTCGCATGATCAAACGCTGCCGACATACCCCGACAACATCCGAGGCAAGCCGATGCGCCTCGGGAGCGCTCTGGCCCAAGAGGCGCGGTCGATCAATCGGGTCATGTCACGCGTGCGGAGGCCGCAGCGCGTGGCAATTCATCCTCCGCGAGGATATGGCCCGTATTCGAGCGACCGCAACGACACGTGGCTGACCGTGGAGGAGCTCCGGACGATGGTGGGACTCGCGGCGGCTGGCTAGCGTCTTCCGTGAATAGCGGAGTTGACGCTATCCAGGCGAGTCGGTAATGTCCCACCGCTGCACTCGGCTCTCACTGCCGCGTTGGACACACGAGGGTGACGGCCCCGGCTGCACAGCCCGGCCATCCGGCCGAGCCGGTCTGGGCTCTTCGTCGGCTGGCTGCCAGCTCAACCATTTATGTCGGGGCGGACGCCCTCGCGCGTGGGCTTGGTCTGCTGCTCCTGCCGCTGTACGCGCACTTTCTCACCCCGGCGGACTACGGCATCGTGGCCGTTGTCGGAACCGTCGCGATAGTCCTCGGAATCCTGTTCGGTCTGGGTCTCAATGGCGCGATCACGCGCCTGTACTTCGAGGCGGCGACTGTCCACGAGCGGAAAGTGCTCTACGGCACGGTGCTCCTGTTCCTCCTCGTGTTCGGCGCACTCGCCGGCGTGACGCTCGAGCTCCTGGGCGCGGTCGGTGTCTTGGATGTCTTTCAAGGCATCGGGTATGACCCGTACCTGCGTTATGGCGTCTGGATCGCATACGCCGGTTTGTTCCTCGAGCTTGCCATTGCCATTTTCATCGTGCAGGAGGAGTCTTGGCGCGTTGCCGCGCTGACCTTGACGGGTGCAATCGCGACATTGGTCTTCAACGTCACGTTCGTCGTGCTTCTCGAGCAAGGGGCGTTGGGAGCTCTTCGGGCCATCCTTTTCACCAGCGTGACGATGAGTATCGTCGGCGTCGTGCTCGTGGCCCGCAGAGCCGCGCTGGCGTTTTCGTGGGGCGTCATGTCCACGGCGTTGGCATTCAGTCTCCCGCTCGTCCCACACCTGGTGTTCGGGTGGATTCTCTTTGTGTCGGACAGGCTCATCCTCGAGCGGTTCGTCCCTGAAGCGGAGGTCGGCGTCTATGCGCTCGGTGCGGCCGTTGCGGGGATCGCGGTGTTAGTCACGGATGGTCTCGCCCGCGCCTTCTCCCCACCGATGCTTCGGCAACTCAAGGAGCCCTACGGCGAGTTCCACGCCGCTCGGCTCGGTACATGGTGGGTTGCGGGGCTCGTGTGGGGCACGGTGGGAGTCATCGTCCTTGGGGGTGACCTTGTCCGCATCGTGACGCCCGACCAGTTTCACGGTGCGGCGAGAGTCGTTCCCTGGCTCGCTGCCGGCTTCCTCGCCTTCGGCCTTTACAACGTCTTGAGCCAGCCAATGTGGTACGTCATGCGCACGCGACTCCTGCCCGTGTTCACGGCGATTGCTGGAGCGATAAACATCGGCCTGAACCTTCTCCTCGTGCCCGAGTTTGGGATCGAGGCTGCTGCGTCGGACCACCCTCATCGGATTCGCCGTCCTCGCCCTTCTGGTCGGCTGGTATTGCCGGAGCCTCCACAGGATCCCATGGGAGTACGGCCGATGGCTGAAGCTCTTTGCAGCTGGTGCTGCAGTCTGCGTTGCAGGGACGATGCTGGCCGAAACGACCGTGGTCACCGTAGCGATCGAGCTTGCTCTCGTCGCAATCGCGTTTCCACTCCTGCTTGGGGGCATGCAGTTCTTGCGGCCCGATGAGCGACACAGACTGCGAGCGGCACTCACGGCCGGCGTACGCTACGTCCGGTAGCCGAGAACGCCTGAGCTTGCCGTGGTTGTGCCCAGCGAAAGCGGTCGAGGATCTGGGCGACCGAATGGGTGTCACTGGAATGGACCCCGCCTTCGTGGACACCTCCCTCTCCACCTTGGTGTCGAGCCAAGGGTTGGGGACGCGGCCTTCCAAGGGCCGGCTGCCAAACGCATCGACCTGCTCGTCCAAGCCCAGCAGTTGCGCGAGACCTCGGGCCTCGAGATCCACAGCCCGAGCGCCTCCACGGACTGGTCGACCTTGCGGGTCGAGACGCCGGCGACATAGGCCTCCTGTACGACCGCCACGAGTGCTTGCTCTGGTCGTTTGCATGGCTCGATGAAGCTCGGGGAGTAGCTTCCGCCACGGATCTCGGCTCGGAGGCCGGAGGGAAGATCCACGAATACCTCGCCGCGGGTCCGACGGGTGGTTGCGCTCACCGAGGCGAACGAGGCGGAGCGCGTCATGCGCGAGACGAATGCCGGATCACGGTACCGCCGGATGACGCCGACGCGACCGCGGCTGCCCTCCGGCCGGCGCGACTGGCAGCTTCGCGGAGGCATACCGCCGAGAGACCTCGAGCGCTATACGTACGCTCGCCCGGCGAGAGCGATGGCGGAGGTGATCGAGCGGCGATTTCCCGAAGTGCACGCGTGCGGGGCTAAGCCCTCAGATGCCCGACGCCGCTTCGTAGAGGCGCGCGACCCGCCGCACGTTGGTCGACCAGCGCAGCTCGCGGACCGCGAACGCGCGACCGCGATCGCCGAGACTCCTCCGCAGCTCGGAATCGTCGGCCAGCATGCCGACCTTCTCCGCGATCTCCTCCTTCCCGCCGTGCTCGAGGAGCATCGCCTCGACGCCGTTCTCGAGCTGGAGTCCGATGTTCGTGCGTGGCAGCACGACGGGCCGCCCGGACGCCAGGAACTCCGGGAGCTTGGACGGGAACCGGTAGTCGTTGAATGCGCCGGGCGAACCGGGCTGCACGAGGATGTCCGCCGCCCGTAGCAGCTCGAAGACGCGCCGCCGGCTGATCCAGCCAAGATCGCGAACCCCCTCTCCGAGGCTCGGAAGCAGCGAGTTCGGGACACGATTCCATCCGCTCTTGACGAGGACAAGACGCGGCCGACGCACTCGGAGCGACCTCACCGCTTCGTACAGGCTGCGAACCTCGTCCACGTTGACCTCGTGAACGTTGCCCGAGTAAACGATCGCGATGTCTCCGTCCTCTAGGCCGATGTCGCGCCGGATGCTCTCCCGCGCCCGGCCGGGACGCTCGATCAGCTCATCGTAACCGGGCCATACGACCGCCCCCGGAACGTGTTCCGGCTTCAGCTCGAGCAGCCGTTCGATGACGACCGTAACGCCGGCCGCAGCGTCGAGGAAAGCTCTCACGGCGCATGCATCAAAGCGGGTCGGTACGGCTGCCTGGATCGCAGTCTCGTTGTCCTCCAGGTGGACGACGTACGGACATGAGTTCGCTTCTGCCTGCTCGAGCGTGAGGGATCTCACCGGCTGGCGCGGAGTGAACGCATGCACGAGGTCCCGGGCCACGTCCGTCAGGGAACTGTAGTCGCCCGCGCCGAGCGGCCCGGAACGACATTACGGGAAAGGCCGGGCGCCCGAGATCGCGGACCCCACGTGGGTTTCCTGGCACCGCTACCGCGGGTGACCAGCCGAGTCGCACGAGCTCGACCGCAATCGCGAGCACGTGGTATGCGCTCGCGCCGGTGAAGTCAGAGTGACTCACGAAGAGGACGTTCCGACCACCGGGCCGACGGCGTTTCGCAGGCACCACCGTCGCTTGCGGTGGCATCGGCCCGCCTCCGGAGGAACGTCGCCGGATCCAGTTCACGACACGTCGCCCAATCACCGTTCGCGCAACCTTCGTTCCCACGAGGACGGGCCACGCATGAACCGGTGTCGCCGCAAACCGGGCGCGGCGAATGCGTGTCCGCGCGGTTCGGAGCGGCGATCTCATGCAGCGCCAGGGATCGTACTCTCTCGGTTCGACGGTCCGGCCGCTCAAGGGGCGCTGCCGGCAAGATGACGACTCAGACATGTCGGCTCAGACGTACGAATAGGTCCAGCAGCGTGTCGGCGGTTGCGGTCGCTCCGATCGATCCCGCGGCTCCTCGCAGTTCTGGTAGGTGCAGCGGTGTATCTCGTGATCTGTTGGTCCTGTGCGCAATCCCGCGCAACGTCTGGAATGCGATTGTCGGCGGCCCGCGTACGAGTTGACCGTCGAGGGTTCCCTGAGCGGTAGTCCTGCTTTCACTCCACCCTCAGCTGCGATATCGGCGGACCGCGGAGCGAACTCCCAAGAACCGCCGAAGCGGTACGGACCGCCGATCCGTCGCCGTGCGGTGACAGTCGCCGCGCCATGCACGGAAGCCGTCAACTCGTCCCCAGACTGGCGCGAGAGACCTGGTGCGAATGAGCACGAAACCGACGTAGACGAGATCGAAGGCGAGCATCGCGAGCCCGTAGCGGCGAAGCTGCGAGCCCGTGGCGTTCCGTGCGAGCACACGGACACGATTCCGCCCCGACCAGTAGTACTTCAGCGGCGACCCGTGGCGAGCGGTCGCAGAATGGTGATGCCTCACGACTGCGCGCGGCGCATACACGCAGCGCCAGCCGCGCATCCGAGCCCGCCACGCGAGGTCGACGTCTTCGTAGTACGCGAAGAACGTCTCCTCGAACGGGACCTCCTCGAGCATCGCCCGTCTGTACAGCGCGGCCCCTGCGCTCGCTCCGAGGACGTCCACGGGCTCGGACTCGCTTGCTTCAACAGGCTCCCCGAGGAGACGATCCGAAGCCACGCCGAGCCGATCGATCTCGATCCCGGCTGAGTTGATGACGTCAGGCAGGTCCGCGAAAACCATCAGCGCGGCGACCGAGCCGACGCTCTTGCCCCGGCTCTCGGCGACCCGCAAGAGCTCGACGATCGCGTCGGGAGCAACCGTGGCGTCGTTGTTCACACAGAAAATCCACTCGCCGGTCGCCGAGCGGATGCCGGCACTAACGCCGCCGGCGAAGCCCGCGTTGTGAGCGAGCTCGATCACGCGGGCGTCGGGAAACTCGGCGCGTACCATCGCTACGGACTCGTCGCGCGAGCCGTTGTCGACAACGATCAGCTCCTGTCCGGTGCCGACGATGCGCAATGCCTCTCGTACCGATGCCGGGCATGCGCGCAGCAGGTCGCGCTGGTCGAGATTGACCACGATCGCAGAGACTCGAGGGCGGCGCACCGCACTCTCCGCACCCTCGTCCCGCCGAGCGCCATGCATGGGTAACGAGTATCGGCAAACCGGCTGACGGCGGTGACTTGCCGCTCAGGCGGCGACGGCGCCGCGCAGGAAGTCGACGATCTCGCCGGTCGTCGCCCCCGGCCCGAACACCGCGGCCACGCCGAGCGCCTTGAGCTCGTCCGCGTCGTCCGGCGGGATCGTCCCGCCCACGACGACGAGGACGTCGTCGGCGCCGTTCGCGCGCAGCCCGTCGACGATCCGGGGTACCAGCGTCATGTGCGCGCCGGAGAGGATCGACACGCCGACCGCGTCCGCGTCCTCCTGGATCGCGGTCTCGACGATCTGCTCCGGCGTCTGGTGGAGACCCGTGTAGATGACCTCCATCCCTGCGTCCCGCAGGGCTCGCGCGATGATCTTCGCGCCGCGATCGTGCCCGTCGAGACCGGGCTTCGCGATAACCACTCGTATCGTGCCCGGCACATGGGCAGAATACCGCGGTGCGCCTGACCGTCATCGGCTCGTCGCCGGCATGGCCGAACCCGGGAAGCGCGCACTCCGGGTACATGCTCCAGGCCGACGGGAGCCGCGTGCTGCTCGACTGCGGGCCCGGGCGTCCTCGGCCGGCTGCGCGAGCACGCCGAGTGGCCGGACGTCGACGCGATCGCGATCACGCACTGGCACCTCGATCACTGGGGCGACCTCGTCCCGTGGGTGTGGGGCAGCTTCTATCTCGCAGCGAGGCGACCCGTCCCTCGCCCCGCCTTGTGGGTTCAGCCTGGCGGAGCCGAGTTCCTTGCCGGTCTCGGCGAGCGGCTCGGCTTCCCGGACATGTTCGAGCGCACGTTCGATCTGTCCGAGTACGAGCCCGACACGCCGTTCGCGATCGGAGACCTCGCCGTCACGCCGACCCGCGTTCCCCACTACCGCCTCGAGACCTACGCGTTCCGCGTGCAGGCGAACGGAACGGTGCTCGCCTACTCGGGCGACTCGGCGCCGTCGGCGGAGCTCGTCGAGTCAGCACGCGATGCCGATCTCTTCGTGTGCGAGGCGACGCTTCTGCGAGGCGAGCTCGACGGCGAGCCGCGTGGGCACCTCTCCCTGGACGAGGCCGTCGAGGCATTCGAGGCGTCGGGCGCCAAGCGGCTTCTCGTGACGCACCGCCCGCGCGAGCTGCCGACACCCGGCGAGTTCGAGCTCGCATACGACGGGCTCGAGCTCGAGGTCTAGCCGATCGGACTGCAGACAGCGGCCGGGGCCGCCGATACCCTCACCGAGATGATCTCGGTCGTCGTTCCCCTGCTCAACGAGGAGCATTCGCTCGAGACGCTGTACGACGAGATCGCCCGCGCGCTCGAGTCCGCTCGAGCACGAGTTCGAGGTCGTGTTCGTCGACGACGGCTCGACGGACGGGAGCCTCTCGGTGCTCGTCGCGCCTTCACGACGAGATGCCGAACGTCGTCGTGGTCCACCTCCGCCGGAACTTCGGCAAGGCTGCGGCGCTTCAGGCCGGATTCCTCGAAGCGCGCGGCGACTTCGTCGTGACGATCGATGCCGACCTCCAGGACGATCCCGCCGAGATCCCGAAGATGCTCGCGAAGCTCGACGAGGGCTTCGACCTCGTCTCCGGCTGGAAGACGCGACGGAACGACCCGTTCCTAGACGACTCTTCTCCCGCGTCTTCAACTGGACGACCGGCGCCATCTCCGGCGTGCATCTGCACGACGTCAACTGCGGGCTGAAGGCATATCGCGCCGAGGTGCTGCAGGGCATGCGGCTGTACGGCGAGCTCCATCGCTTCATCCCCGTGCTCGCCGCGTATCGCGGCTTTCGCATCGCCGAGATCCCGGTGAACCACCGAGCCGCGCCAGCACGGCCGCTCGCGCTACGGCCCCGAGCGCTACCTGCGCGGGTTCTTCGACCTCCTCAGCGTCACCTTCATGGGCCGCTACCGGCACCGGCCGCTGCATCTGTTCGGCGGCGTCGGCGTGCTCATGGGCGCGCTCGGCTTCGTCATCCTCCTCTACCTCACGATGCTGAAGCTCTGGGGCCACGCGATCGGACGCCGCCCGCTCCTGACGCTCGGCGTGCTCTCGCTCGTCGTCGGGATCCAGTTCGTCTCGCTCGGCCTCCTCTCGGAGCTCGTCACGTCCCAGCACGAGGAGCGGATGACGAGCGCGAGCGCATGGAGCAGTTGGTCGACGAGGTCCTCCGCTGAGCATTGCGTTCGCGTGCCTGAGCCGGACATGGCCGCTGTTCGTACAGACCGAGCCCACGGACTTCGTCGGGCCAGCGGGCAACGCCACCGACAAGTACGGGTCCAAGAACCCGGTGCGCCCGACGCTTCGTCGACCGCTTCCTGCTCGCGATCGATCAGGCGATCGACGCGGCGAGTCCCGAGCTCGATCCTCGACGTCGGCTGCGGCGAGGGCGTCGTGACCGAGCGTATCGCCGCCAGGACCGGCGTCACGGACGGTCGGCGTGGATCTCGGCGACGATCGCCGCTTCGAGTCGGAGTGGCAATCGCGTGAAGGACGGCCTCTCTCGTTCTCCGCCGCGTCGGCGTACGAGTTGCCGTTCGACGACGGCTCGTTCGACTGTGTCTGCGCGCTCGAGGTCCTCGAGCACCTCGAGCGTCCACGAGACGCTCTTGCCGAGATGACCCGAGTCGCGCGCAGGACGTTCCTCCTGAGCGTCCCGCGCGAGCCACTCTGGCGCGTCGTCCACCTCCTGGCCGGCGAGACGTCCGCGCGCTCGGGAACACCCCGGGGCACATCAACCACTGGTCTCCGCGGGGATTCGAGGCACTCGTCGCCGAGTACGGACTGGCGCAGGACGTCCGCAAGCCGTTTCCGTGGACCGTCGTCCAGGCCGACGTGCGAGGCACGCGGGGTGAGGCGCCGAGCGGCCGAGCGGGGCGGCGTGCGCTAGAGCGCGTCCTCTACTTCGGCACGTACGAACGCGACTACCCACGCAACGCACAGGTGATCTCCGCTCTGCGGAAGGCGGGCGTGGACGTCGTCGAGCATCACGTGCCCGTCTGGGAGGGCCAGAAGGGACAAGTTCGCGATCGGTCTACGGGCTCAGCGGCCCGCCTGGCCGGGGCCGAGGCGCAGCTGCTGCGGCGGCCCAGGGTCGACTTCGACGTGCTGCTCGTCGGCTACCCGGGACACTTCGACATGGCGCGTGCACGACGGGTCGCCGGCGACCGCCCCGTCGTCTTCAACCCGCTCCTGTCGCTCTACGACTCGATGGTCCTCGACAGAGGTCGCTTCGTCTCAGGATCGCCCCGCGGCTCGAATCCTGAAGGCGATCGACCGCCGCGCGATGCGTCACGCGGATCTCGTCATCGCAGACACCGAGGCCCACGCCGCGTACTTCGCAGAGCTCGCGGGGATCGCGCCGCTCGAGATCGAGGTCTGCTTCCTCGGTGCGGAGGAGCCGCCGTTCGGCCCCGGCTGGAGCCGGAGTGAAACGTTCCGCTGCCTCTTCTACGGAAAGATGATCCCGCTTCACGGCCTCGACACGATCCTCGACGCAGCCCGGCTCGTACCGGAGATCCCGTTCCGCATCGCGGGAGCCGGCCAGCTCGAGTCCAAGCTCGAGAGTGACCTTCCGCCCAACGTCGAGTGGGCGGGCTGGATCGCACATGACCGCCTCCCCGGTGAGCTTCACAGCGCCGGCTGCGCTCTCGGGATCTTCGGCACGACCGAGAAGGCCGGCCGCGTGATCCCCAACAAGGCCTTCGAGGCTCTGGCGTGCGGAACACCGCTCATCACGGCGGACACGGCCGCATCGCGCGAGCTCCTTCGGGACGACGTCGATGCGCTTCTCGTGCCGGCGGGAGATCCTGCTGCGCTGGCCGCAGCGATACGACGGCTCCGCGACGACGGCGAGCTCGCCGTGCGGATCGGAGCGGGCGGACTCCGGACGTATCGCGCAAGGGCGAGCGAGGACGTGCTGGGAAAGCGCTGGCGCGAGATTCTCGAACGGCTCGTCTAGATGGTGAGGCCGCGCTCCTCGAGGGCGGCCGTCGCCTCGTCGACGTGGTCGACGGCGCTCGCCTCGGAGAGCCAGCCAACGAGCTCTCGCATTCCGTCGTCGAACGAGACGGCCGGAGCGTAGTCGAGCAGCTCGCGCGCTCGTGCAGATGTCCGCGTAGCAGTGACGGATGTCACCGGCGCGGAAGACGTTGCGCACCTCCGGCTCGATCGTCGACTCCGAGCTCTCGTGCGAGCACCTCGGCCACCTCGGAGCACCGACGTCGGACGTCCCGGTGCCGACGTTGAGCGCCTCGCCGTCGGCGGCACCCGGTTCGAGGGCCCCCACGACCGCAGCCGAGATGTCCGAGACGTGGACGAAGTCACGGCTCTGCAGCCCGTCCTCGAAGACGATCGGCGGCCGGCCGTTCATCAGGCGCGAGGAGAAGATCGCGGCGACCCCCGTGTACGGGTTCGAGAGCGCCTGCCTCGGGCCGTAGACGTTGAAGAACCGTAGCGCCGTGGCCGGGATGCCGTACGCACGGCCGGTGACGAGGACCATCTCCTCGTGGTCGCGCTTCGCCGATCGCGTAGATCGACGTCGGGAGTGATCGGCGTCGACTCGGACGTCGGGATCGGCGCGCAGCTCGGCCCGTTACAGGAGGGGCAGCGCGGGCTCCCAGTCGCGTGCGCGCAGCTGCTCTTCGGAGCGCGTGCGCGGCGAGATCTCGCTTCCCTCCACGTCGCAGCGGTACAGCCCTTCGCCGTAGATCGACATCGACGACGCGACGACGAGCTTGCCGAGTCGCGTCGCGCACAGCCGACGACCTCCTCGAGCAGCGCTGCGGCACCGAGTGCGTTGATCGACGTGTACCGCTCGATCTCGTACATCGACTGGCCCACGCCGACGGCCGCGGCGAGGTGCGCGACTCGATCGACGCCCTGAAGCGCCGACCTCACGGCCTCGCGATCGCCTGACGTCGGCCGACGACGAGCTCCGCTTCCGGGCTCAGGTACTCGGGTCGGCCGTCGTGCACCTGCCCGTCCAACGAGTCGAGGACGCGTACCGTCATGCCCGTCGGCGAGCAGCCGATCGACGACATGCGAGCCGATGAAGCCCGCACCCCCGGTCACGAGCACCTTCACGTGGCGCTGACGCTAGCGGCCGTCTCGGCTGACGTGTTCGGCATTCTCAGAGCAAGGACGGCGCCGCTCGTGCGGCCCGTCAGAAGACCGGCGTCTCGCGCCACACGCCCCACACCTCGCGGAGCGCGTCGCACATCTCGCCGAGCGTCACGTAGTCCCGTGACGCGTCGATGATCGGCGGCATGAGGTTGACGTCCTCCCGCGCGGCCGCCTCCTTCAGTGCGGCGAGCCGGCTCTCGACCATCGCCGAGTCGCGGCCCGCCTTGACCGCGGCCAGGCGGTCGATCTGCTTCTGCTCGAGCGCGGGGTCGATCTTGAGGATCGGGATCGGCTCCTCGTCGTCGAGGACGTAGCGGTTCACGCCGACGACGACGCGCTTCCCCGACTCGACCTCGGACTGGTAGCGGAACGACGCCTCGGCGATCTCGCGCTGGAAGAAGTTCTCCTTGATCGCCGGGACGACACCGCCGAGCCGGTCGATGCGCTCGAAGTACTCGTACGCCTGCGTCTCGAGCTCGTTCGTGAGGCGCTCGACGTGGTACGAGCCGCCGAGCGGATCGATCGTGTCGACCGCGCCCGACTCGTGCGCGATGACCTGCTGGGTGCGGAGCGCGAGGCGTACGGCGTCCTCGGTCGGGAGCGCGAGCGCCTCGTCGAAGGAGTTCGTATGCAGGCTCTGCGTGCCGCCGAGCACGGCAGCGAGCGCCTCGAGTGCTGTGCGGACGATGTTGACCTCCGGCTGCTGCGCCGTGAGCGAGACGCCGGCGGTCTGCGTGTGGAAGCGCATGAGGAGCGAGCGCTCGTTGCGCGCGCCGTAGCGGTCGCGCAGCTCGCGCGCCCAGATCCGCCGGGCGGCGCGGTACTTCGCGATCTCCTCGAAGAAGTCGAGGTGCGCGTTGAAGAAGAACGAGAGCCGCGGCGCGAAGTCGTCGACGCCGAGGCCGCGCTCGATCGCCGCCTCGACGTAGGCGAAGCCGTCGGCGAGCGTGAACGCGAGCTCCTGCGCCGCGGTCGAGCCCGCTTCGCGGATGTGGTACCCGGAGATCGACACCGGGTGGAAGAGCGGCATCTCCCGCGCGCAGAACTCGATCATGTCCACGACGAGCCGCATCGACGGCTCGGGCGGGAAGATCCACTCCTTCTGCGCGATGTACTCCTTGAGGATGTCCGTCTGGGCGGTGCCGCGGAGCTTGTCGCGCGACGACGCCCTGCTGCTCGCCGACGCAGACGTAGTACGCGAGCACGATCGCGGCGGGCGAGTTGATCGTCATCGAGGTCGAGACGTCGCCGAGCGGGATGCCCGCGAAGAGCGTCTCCATGTCGGCGAGCGAGTCGACGGCGACGCCCTCGCGCCCGACCTCGCCGAGCGAGCGCGCGTGGTCCGAGTCGTAGCCCATGAGCGTGGGCATGTCGAAGGCGGTCGAGAGGCCGGTCTGCCCGTGCTCCGTCAGGTAGCGGAAGCGCTCGTTCGTCTCCTCGGCGGTGCCGAAGCCGGCGAACTGCCGCATCGTCCAGAGGCGCCCGCGGTACATCGACGGGTACACGCCGCGGGTGAACGGGTACGCGCCCGGGTAGCCGAGGTCGCGGCGCGTAGTCGACCGTCGACGTTCTCCGGGGTCGAGAGCGGCTCGTTCTCGATCCCCGAGATCGTCGAGAAGAGCTCGTCGGTCCGCTCGGGCGCTCGGTCGTACACGTTCTCGCGCCAGGCGTCGAGCGACTCGGCCGCGCCGCGGTCCTCGGTCGTCGCCATCGCGCCGAATTGTAGGCGGGCGCTCGCAGCCGGACCTGATCGCAAGAACGAGGGATGGGAGGCGTTCCGAGCCTCCGCCGACGACAGACGCGTGCGAGCGCGGCCCCTCCTCGCAGCTCTCGTCGGCGCGTTGACCCTCGCCGCGCTCGTCGGTGCCTCCACGAAGGCCTCGGCCGGTCGAGCGTGCCTGAGCGGCACGAGCGACGGGTATTCGTACGCCGGACATCAGGCCTCGTATCGCGGGCACGGCGCGCGCGCGACGATCACGATGACGCAGGCGCCGAGCGTCGAAGCGGGCCACGTCGCCGGCTGGGTCGGAGTCGGCGGGCCCGGCCAGGGTCTGAACGGCGAGGACGCGTGGATCCAGGCCGGCATCGCCTCGATGCCGGGCATGGATCCCGTGATCTACGCCGAGATCACGCGTGGAGGGCGAGCGCCCCAGTACATCCCGATCGAGGAAGGCGTCGCGACGGCACGAAGCCACGACTTCGCCGTCCTCGAGATGGCCGGCCGGCCGGGCTGGTGGCGCGTCTGGGTCGACGGACAGGCAGTGACCGATCCCGTCCGCATGCGCGGGTCGTCCGGACGCTGGGCGCCGATCGCCACGGCCGAGAGCTGGAACGCCGGCATCGGCGCATGCAACTCGTTCGCATTCAGGTTCGAGCGCGTCTCGGTGTCATACGGGGGCGGCGGCTCGTGGCGGCCCTTCGTGCCGGAGCACCGCTTCCTGGACGGCACCAACGTCGTCCGCGACCTCGCGTCGGCGCCTGCGGAGCCGGGCGTCTACGGACGCAGGCTCGCGAGCGAGGACGTGCTGCCGTACGCGTTCGTCGCGACGTCCGGCTAGCGGACGATCTTGACCGGCGTCCCGAGCGGGACGCGGTTGCGCAGGAACTCGACGTCGCGGTCGTCCATGCGCACGCAGCCGTGCGAGACCGCCTGCCCGAGCAGGTACGGCCACGGCGTCCCGTGCACGCCGACGATGCCTCCGCCGGGCCAGTCGGTCAGCTTCGAGTACGCGCTCGTCTCGAAGGCGTAGGCGCCGAGGATCGCCCAGCTCGGGTCGATCGCCGGGTTGAACTTGTCGGTGACGTAGAAGAGGCCGAGCGGCGTCTCCGCGCCGGGCTTGCCGACGGCGACCTTCCCGGAGCGGACGAGCCGCGCGCCGTCCCAGAACTCGAACCTGCGCGCGCCGCGATAGATGATCAGTCGCTTCTCGACGGGATGGAGCTCGAGCGCCCCCGCCCGCACCCAGCCCGTCCGCCCGTTGGGCCGGCCCGGCACGCTGATCCGGTACCAGGTCGGCTTCCCCGCCTTCGAGCGCACGGCGTCGAGCGCGAGGACGTACTGGGGCCGGAAGTCCGGACGGAACTGCTTCAGGACGGTGACGCGAGCGGCTCCCGCCTTCGGCCGCGACAGGACGCCGACCTGACGCCACGCGATCGTCCCCGCGCCGACGACGTCGACCTCGCGACGGCTTCGTCACGCGGGCCCCTGCGAGCGGCGCCAACGCCACCGCGGAGGCGACGACGACCACGAGGGCCGCCGCGAATGTCACGAAACGTCTGGTGTATTCACGAGTCGGCATCTGCTCTCACCTGATCGTTCTGGTTGGCCGAGGAGCGACCGCAGCCGCTCCTCGGCCTCTTGCGTAGCGCCCCCTCCCCGCTAGCCCGTGAGCGGCGGGAGGAACACCCCCACGACCCCGATGCGCTGAGGGCCGCAGAGCTTCTGGTTGGACTCCACGACTCCGACCGTGATGATCCCCGGCTTCTTCGGATTGATCCGGAGGGTCGCCACGCCCTTGCCGTTCGTGCGCGCGGACTTGGACACGCCGGCCCCGGACACCCTGACCTTCGCGCCCTTCACCTTCTTCGTGCCGGCCGTCACCTTCGTCGTGACCCTGTCCGGCTTGCCGTCGGCCTTGATCATCTTCGGCGAGACGGTCAGGCTCAGGCACACCGCGGGCGCCGGCGTCGGCTTGACCACCGGCGGCTTGAGCGGTGCCGGAACGATCGTCACGGCAGTGTCGACGTTGTCGGCAGGGTTGGTCTCACGACCGCCGCTGCCCGTCACCGTCGCCGTGTTCGTGTGCGACCCGACCGTCGTCGCGCGGGCCGTGATCTTGATCGTCACCGTCTGGCCGGGCGCGATGGTTCCGAGGTCTGCAGGTGACGAGCGCCGGCGACAGCATTGCACGTCCCCTGCGAGGTGTTCGCCGTCAGGTACGTGATGCCGGCGGGCGCCGGGTCGGCGAGCTGGACGTTCGTCGCCGTGTCCGGGCCCTTGTTCGTGACGGTCAGCGTGTAGTTCACGATCCCGTCGAGCGGCGTCGGCGAGCTCGCGTCCTTCTGGATCACGAGATCGATGAGCCGCGGCGTGATGTCGACCTTCGCGTCGTCGGACGCCGTGAGCGAGTGACCGTTCTCGTCGTGCCCCGACACCGTGACGACGTTCACGTGCGAGGTGCCGCCGACGCCCGTGATCGTCTTCTGGAACGTGCAGTTGGCCTTGTCGCCGGGGTTCATGTTGATCGGCACGTCGAAGCAGCCGTTGCCGCCGTCGTCGTCGAGGTCGCCGAACTTGTCGTCCACGACGTTGGTGACCGTCACCTTCACGTCCGCCGACGTGTTCGTGATCGTGACCGAGTAGGTCACGACGCCGCCCGGCTCCTTCAGGGTCGTCGGATCGGCCGACTTCGAGACGCTGATCGAGCCCTGACCGCGCGGCACGTCGTTGTTCGTGACCGTGCACGTCGCGGTGCCGCCGAGCGCCAGGAGGATGTTCGCGCATCCCTGGTAGGTCGTCGTATAGCCGGCCGATGCGGGCTCGACGACGTTGTACGTGCCGGCCGGGACGACGAGGTCGTTCTGGCCGTCGGCCTCGAATGCCTGCGCCTGGCCGCCGTTCACCTGGAACGAGAAGTCCTGCGCCTGCTTCGTGCCGCCGTTGTCGTTGACGACGACCTTCTTCACGATCAGCGTCGCGGGCTGGTCGTCGTTCGTGAGCGTGCAGGTCTTCGTCTCGCCGAGGGCGAGCGTGACGCTGCCGTCCTCGTCGCAGTCACCCGAGTAGCTGAGCGCGTAGCCCGCCGGTCCACCGGATTCGGTGACCTTGTACGCGCCGGCGTCCACCGGGTTCGACTTGCCAGGGGACTCGGCGCCGTCGAACGAGAGCGGCGGTCGGCCCGTCGACGTTCATCGTCCACAGCTGCGCGACCGCGGTGCCGCCGCTGTCGTTCACGACGTGCTTGACGACGACGAGCGTCGCGGGTTGGTCGTCGTTGGTGAGCGTGCAGGTCCTGGTCTGTCCGAGCGGCACCGTCACGTCGCCGTCGGCATCGCAGGCACCCGAGTACGTGAGCGCGTAGCCCGCCGGACCACCGGACTCGGTGACCTTGTAGGCACCCGCGTTCACCGGGTTCGACGTGCCCGGGGACTCGGCACCCGCGAACGAGAGCGGCGTCGGGCCGGCGACGTTCATCGTCCAGGCCGACGCTGCCGCCTGTCCGCCGCTGTCGTTCACGACGTGCTTGATCACGACCAGCGTTCCCGCCTGGTCGTCGTTCGTCACCGTGCACGTCTTGGTCTCGCCGAGCGCGATCGAGCCCGAGCAGTCGGCGGACTGGCTCATCTGGTAGCCCGACGGCCCGGATTCCGAGACCGAGTACGAGCCCGGATCGACGGAGACCTGCGTCCCGGGCGACTCCGCGCCGGGGAAGGACGGCGGGTTCGAGCCCGCATCGTCGACCGTCATCGTGAAGTCGCCCGACACAGCGGTTCCGCCGTTGTCGTTGACGACGTGCTTGATGACGATCAGCTTCGCCGGTGAGTCGTCGTTCGTGATCGTGCAGGTCGCCGACCCGCCGATCGGGAGCACGATGTCTGCGCACCCGTTGTAGCTCGTGGCGTACCCCGCGACTGCCGGCTCGGTGACGTCATACGTCCCCGCGTTGACCGTCAGGTCGTTCTGCCCGTCGGCCTCGAAGCCCTGTGCAGCTCCACCGTTCAGCTGGAACGAGAAGTCGCTCGCCTGCTTCGTGCCGCCGTTGTCGTTGACGACGACCTTCTTGACGTGCAGCGTCGCCGGCTGGTCGTTGTTCGTGACCGTGCAGGTCGCCGAGCCGCCCAGCGGGAGCACGATGCTCGTGCAGCCCTGGTACGTCGTCGTGTAGCCGGCAACAGCGGGCTCGACCACGTTGTACGTGCCCGCCGACACCGAGAGGTCGTTCTGGCCGTCGGCCTCGAATGCCTGCGCGGCTCCGCCGTTCACCTGGAACGAGAAGTCCTGTGCCTGCTTCGTGCCACCGTTGTCGTTGACGACGACCTTCTTGACGTGCAGCGTCGCCGCGATGTCGTCGTTCGTGAGCGTGCACGTCTTCGTCCCGCCGACCGGAACCGTCACGTTGCCGCCGGAGTCGCAGTCACCGGAGTACGTCAGCGCGTACCCGGCGGGCCCGCCCGACTCGGTGACCTTGTAGGCACCCGCATTCACCTGCTTCGAGGTGCCCGGGCTCTCCGCGCCGGCGAAGGAGGAAGCCGTCGGCCCCGCGACGTTCATCGTCCACGCCGAGGCGTTCGCGGTCCCGCCGTTGTCCTTCACGACGTGCTTGATCACGACGAGCGTCCCGGGCTGGTCGTTGTTGACGATCGTGCAGGTCGCGGACTGGCCGAGCGCGAGCGTGATGGACGCGCCGTTCTGCGAGCCGGAGCCCGTGCACGACCAGGCGCCCGCCGTGTAGCCGGCCAGAGGGGTCTCGGACAGCGAGTACGTGCCGGCCGAGAACGACGAGCCGCTCGTCGCGCCACCCGCACCCGAGATCGACGTCGGGCCTGACGCGGTGAGCGTGAAGTCGCCCGCGACGGCGGTGCCGCCGTTGTCGTTCACGACCTGCTTCACGAGCGTGAGCGACGGCGCCTTGTCGTTGTTCGTGATCGTGCACGTCACGTCGTCGCCCATCGCGAGCGTGATCTTGTCCGGCCCCGAGAAGCTTCCGCCGCCCGTGCAAACCCAGCTGCTGGCGTCGTAGCCCGCGGGACCGCCGGACTCGGAGAGCGTGTACTGCACGCCCGCCGACACCGTCTTCGAGGTGACCGCCGACGTGTTCGCCGTCCCCGAGAACGAGCCGGATGACCCGGCGGCGGCCAGCGTCCACGCCGAGGCCGCAGCGGAGCCGCCGTTGTCGTTCGTGACGCTCTTCACGAGCGTCAGCTGTGGCTGCCGCTTGTTCGTGTACGTGCAGACCACGTCGCCGAGGAACCCGAGGGTGATGTTCGCGGTCGCCCCCGAGGTCGACGTGCTCGACCCAGGCCCGCTCGAAGTGCACGAGAGGCTGTCGAGCGCCCAAGCGCTCGGCAGCGTGCCCTCGGTAACGGCGTACGAACCCGGCTGCAGCTTCGTGAAGTCCTTCTCGCCGCCGCCGCTCAGGTCGAAGTTCGAGAGCCCGGTCCCGGTCGTCGTGAACGAGAACGGACCGGCCCCGCTCGGCGCCGTGACCTTCTTGACCGTGATGGAGCCGCACGTGTCGATGTCGCCGAACGCGAAGTCCTTGAGCTCCGCGGTCTCCGACTGCGACGTGCGCGTGTTCGTCAGGAAGCTCGAGAAGCATGGGACCGACTGCGGGAAGAGCGCGCTCAGATTGAGGCCGCCCTCGAAGAAGTACGGCGCCGTGACGCTCCCCGCCCAGTCGGTCGAGATCGTCCCCTTGTTGACGATCGCGCAGGCGTCGGCAGTGCCGAGCTTGCCGCCCGTGCACTCGGCCTGGTTGGAGACGAGCGAGAGACCGCCGCCCTGCCACTTGTAGATCTGGACGCCGGAGACGTCACCGCCGTTCGTGAACTCGCTCTGGACGAGGATGTCACCGTCCACGTGCGAGCCGGAGAACGAGCCGTTCGAGCCGAGGCCGACGGGGTTCTGGAGGAACCAGAAGCCGACGTTCGCGTCTCCGCTCTTGTCGAGGAGACGGGTCTGACCGAAGTAGAGGACGAGGTCGTTCTGCTCCGAGTAGACGGACGCGTACGCGCTGACGATGTCGTCCTTGTTCGGCGTGACGTCGGTTTGGGCCCACGACCACGTGCTGACGTCGTTGGTGTCCTTGTTGCTCCCAGACCCGTAGCCCATGTCGTTGGCGCCGGTTCCGTCGTCGATGAAGCCGGTGAAATCGAGGTAACCGCCGATCCCGTTCCAATCCTGCGCGCTGCCGCTCGCTGCGTTGCCGTCGAGCTCGAATCCGCTCACATCCGGATTGGCCGAAGCGGCCAACGGCACGCCGATGAGCACGGCCGCAACTCCCATGAGAACCGCGGCTCGCGCGAGCCGCCTGAGGGTACCCACCTGCCCCATCTCCAATGTCTCCCTTCGCTCCCCGAAACTCGATGTGAACCCGGTGTGCTTCCCCCTCGAGCTTCAAGCGCAATGGGCCCTGATCTCTTTCTGGACCGCAGGGTATCCCCCGTTGTCGGGAGCGACAATCCCTCGGACGAGGGTCTGGACCGACGGCCAGGAACGGCCTGGCTGACCCGTTTGGGGGCCTCCCCGATCGCACTGCCGGGTGAGCGCGGAAGCGGCATCGGGGCTCTGTGCGACACTGCCTGACGTGCGCGTCGTGATCGCCGACGACCACCGGCTCGTCCTGGACGGCATCAAGCGGGCGCTCGAGGCCGACGGCGGCTTCGAGATCGTCGGCGAGACCCAGACGGGCACACAAGTGCTCCCCCTCGTCGGAAAGACGAATCCGGACCTCGTGCTACTCGACGTCCGCATGCCGCACATGGACGGCCTCGCGTGCCTGGACCAGCTGCGCACGCGCCATCCCGCCGTGAAGGTCGTGATGCTCTCGGCCTCGTCGAACCCGGAGCTCGTGGAGTCCGCGCTTCGCCGCGGCGCCTCGGCCTACGTGATCAAGACCGTGAACCCGGACGACCTGCCCGCCACGCTACGCCAGGCGCTCGAGGGGAACGTCCACACGGCGGTCGGAGGCGAGGAGACCGAGCGCGCGAGCGCGAAGGCGCTCGGACTGACCGAGCGCGAGCTCACGATCCTCGGCGCCCTCGCACGCGGCCTCTCGAACGACGAGATCGCGAAGGAGTTCTGGGTCGCGCCCCAGACCGTCAAGTTCCACCTCACGAACATCTACCGCAAGCTCGGCGTGAAGAACCGCACCGAGGCCACGCGCATCGCGTACCAGCACGGTCTCGTGGAAAGCCCCATCTACGCCGACGAATAGGGCATGACGTCGACGGTCAGCCCCCCGGGCTCTGACCTCACGGGCGACGACCGGCGCCCGGACCCGGAGCTCGAGCCGGCGACCGTCCGGCGCGGCCGCTTCCGGAGGATCGTCGAGGAGGAGTACATCCTCTTCGTCCTCCTGGCCGGCTTCGGCCTGATCTTCCTCCTCATCTTCCCGCCCGCGCTCGTCGTCAACGACAGCTGGCTGAACCTCGTGAGCGGGCGCGAGGTCGTCCACCACGGCCTCCCGAGCCACGACGCGCTGACCGTCTACGGGCTCGGCGCGACGTGGACCGACCAGCAGTGGCTCGCGCAGGTGTTCATGTACGGCGTCTACAGCCTCGGCGGCTTCGCGCTGCTGTCGATCGCGACGTGCGTGTCCGTCGTCGGCGCGTTCTCGATCGCCGCGGCGGCCGCGCGCTCGCTGGGAGCCGGAGCCCGCGCGTTCTGGGTGATGTTCCTGCCGGTGCTGGTCGCTGCGCCCTGGGCGTGGTCGATCCGCGCGCAGATGCTCGCGCTTCCGCTCTACACGGCGCTCCTCTGGCTCCTCGCGAGCGAGGCGCGCGCCCCGACGCGACGCGTCTGGCTCGCGTTCCCCCTGCTCGTCGCTCTGGGCGAACATCCATGGAAGCGTCGCGCTCGGTGCGCTCCTCGTGATGCTCCTCGGCGCGTACGAGCTCGTGCGCACCCGCGGCCGCACCTGGGCGCGGAGCCTCGGGCTGATCGTCCTCGCCCCGCTCGCCGTCCTCGTCGACGCCGTACGGCCCGGCGGCGACGGTGCGCTACTACCACCTGATGCTCGTCGACCCGCCGTTCGCAGGGAGGGTGACCGAGTGGCGGTGGGCTTCGCCGGGCACCGACACGATGTTCTTCTACGTCCTCGCGGCGCTCGCGCTCGTCCTCGTCTGGCTCGGTCGCCGACGACTGAGGATCTTCGACATGCTCGTCCTCGCGCTCACGTTCGCCGGTGGCCTCGAAGCGATCCGCGGGATCGTCTGGTTCGCGCTCGCGTGCATGGTCTTCCTCCCGGTCGCCATCGGGCACAAGCTCGAGAGCAAGAGCCCTGGCGAGCCGCGCCGCGGCCTCAACGTCGCGGTCGCGGCCGGGCTCACCGTCGCGCTCCTCGCCGTCGCCGGCTCGCTGTTCCTTCGCAGCGAGTCCTGGTTCGAGAGCTACTGGCCGCGGGGCCGCCGTCGAGGCCGTGCGCAGCGAGCTTCGGCCGGGCGACCGGGTCTTCGCGCCCGACCGCTTCTCGGACTGGATGCTCTTCAAGATCCCCGAGCTCCGCGGCCGCGTCGGGTACGACGTGCGCTTCGAGCTCTACGACCGCGCGTTCTTCGACCGCCTGCAGGACTACAACTTCGAGGACGGGCCGAACTGGAAGTCGTTCGCGGACGGCTATCGGATCGTGATCGTCGACGAGACGCGCGAGTCGCACACGGCGGACTTCCTGAAGGAGCCCGGCGCGCGCGTCGTCTACCGCGACGACGAGATCACGATCGTCGCCCGCGCCAAGGCTGATCAGCCGCGCGCCGGAAGACGTACGACGCCGTCCTCGGCGAAGACCTTCCGTCCAGGCCGGATCCCGCTCGAGTCGCGCTGCGAAGCCGGCGCAGATCGGCCGGACGACGCTCGACGAGAGCGGGCAGCTCGTCGTCGGGCAGCCAGTGGATCGTGCGAGGTCGAGCACGATCCACTCGGCATTGCCGACGTGACGGGACCGTGTAGAGGTACCGCCGCGCGGAGAGATGCGCGCCCGACCCGGTTCGAGGCGCTCACGGGACGCCCGCTGGGACCGATCGCGACGGCACGATCGAGCGCCGCGATGTGCGCGCTGCGTCAGAGACTGCCTGGTACCAGAGAGGCGCCGTCGCCCGCCAGCCGCGGCCAGCGGGCCGAACGACGACCGACGTGACGAGCGTCGAGCCGAGGACCGCAATCGCCGCAGGCCAGCGCGCCTCGGGCCGGAGTCGCGCGATCCCGAGCACCGTCGCCGCGAAGAGGAACGGGACGATCGCCGCCGAGGTAGTGCTGCCGCGGATCGATCGGACCGGCGGGGTCGGCGAGCGCGTTCAGCGAGGAGCTGCGGAAGCGCCGACGGCCGCCAGCGCGGAGAGAGGAAGAAGAGCCCGGCGAGCGGCAGCCGCGAGCGCGACAGGAAGACGAGCGACGTTCGGATCGAAGAGCTGCGCCGAGCGATCGCGAGGGGATCGGTGAACGCGGTCTTCGACGATGCCGTGCGGCGATCCGCCGACCGCGTCGTAGAAGCCGTAGAAGCGGCTCGTCGCCGCCCGAGAACGCCGGGCACGACGACGTAGCAGGGCGACCAGCCGTCCAGGCGAGACCGAGCGCGGCGATCACGAGCCCGGCCAGCCGCCTCCCGGGCGAACGCGTACCAGAGCCCGAGGGCCGCGATCGGCAGCCCCATGAGCTCGCCGGTCGCCAGCGACGAGCACCGCGCAGACGCGCGAACGGGACGAGCCGATCGGTGTCCAGGAACCAGACGCAGAAGAGCAGCAGCGGGATGGCGAACGTCACCGGGATGGATCGCGATCGAGCGCTCGTCCAGCGAGCCACGGGTAGGCGAGGTAGGCGAACGCGAGCACGACGGCGAGCGCGCGGAGCCGAGGTGGCGCGGGCGAGCCAGAAGACGGGAAGCGCGCCGAGCGCGACGACGACGATCTGGACGGCGCGAGCGTCAGCGGCGACGGGCCAGAATCCAGAGCGGCGCGAACAGGACGAGGATCGGGATCGACGTGGCTGCCGAGCCGCTGACCTGCTCGCCCGTAGATCCGTCGTGTGTCTCGAGCGACGCGCCCGTGCGCGGTGCTCCAGACGGCCTGGATCATGTTCCCGAGGTCGAAGCGGCCGAGGCGGTAGCTCGAGTAGTCGGCGCGAACGGTCGCGAACAGCGCGCCCGACCACGCGGTCATCGCCGCCCACACGACGAGGACGTAGCGTGCTCGCGCACGCATCGCGGAGCGCGGCGTCGAGGCGCCGCTCGGCGTCGACCGCGAGAGACCGCACGTCGTGCTCACGCGCAGCCCTCCGGAAGACGACGACCCCGGCCTCGTCGAAGACCTGTCGCCAGTCCGGCTCGCGCTGCAGCCGTTGCACGAAGCGCTCGAGGACCTCGGGATGGTTCGTGAGGATCGGCGACCCCGCGCTCGCGACCCACGGGTCGCTCGCGATCGACGACGACCCACTCCGCGCGGCCGAGCGTCGGGACGCGAGTACGACGTAGCGCCGCGTCGACGAGATGCGCGCCCGAGCGTGTTCGTCGCGCTCGACCGGCGCATCCGCGGGAACGAGCGCGATGCGCGGTCGAGCGCGGCGACGTGCGGCGGGGACGCGTCCTCCGCGGCTCCGAGCGGCTTCGAGCCAGACCGCGCGCGGCCACGGCCCGAGGACGAGCGCGAGCGTCGCCGAGCACGACGAGCACCCCGGCACAGCCGCGAGCGCACGTCGCGAGCCCGAGAGCCTCGCGATGCCCAACACGGTCGCGGCGAAGAGGAACGGCACGATCGCCGCGACGCTGTGGTAGCGCGGGATCGGTCATCGCATCGAAAGTCCGACGAGCACGTTCGCGAGGAGCTGCGGCAGAGCGACAGCGGCAAGCCCGGGCGAGAGGACGAACAGCAAGAGCAGCGGAGCCGCGAGCCAGACGAGGTAGACGATGTCGTGCGCTCGACGAGCGCGCCGAGACGACGGCCAGCGGATCGGTCAAGACGCGTCTCGAGCACGACCCCGCGGCGAGCCGCCGACGCTGGTCGTAGAACGCCGTAGAACACGCTCGGCCCGCCGGCGAACGCCGGCACGACGACGTAGACGGCGACCAGCGTCCACGCGAGCACCGCAGCAGCGATGACGGCGCCACCGGCACGTCGCCGGCCGCGGCGAGCGCGTACCAGATCGCCGAGCGCCGCGATCGGGAGCCCCATCGAGCTCGCCCGTCGCCATCGTCGAGCAGCGCGCACACCGCGAACGGGACGAGCCGGTCGCGTGTCGAGGAACCAGACGCAGAAGAGCAGGAACGGGATCGCGAACGTGACCGGATGGATCGCGTCCGACGCGCTCATCGCCGACCCACGGGTACGCGAGGTACGCGAGCGCGAGCAGCGCCGCCGAGCCGCTCCGAGCCGAGTGCCGGCGAGCCGAGCCAGAACACCGGGCAGCGCACCCGAGCGCCACGACCGACGATCTGCGACGAGCGCGAGCGCGAGCGGCGACGGGCCAGACATCCAGAGCGGCGCCAGCAGCGCGAGAACGGGTCGACGTGGACCGCGAGCCGGAGGCCTTGCTCCCCGGTCGGGCCGTGCGTCATCTCGAGCGGGCGGCCGTGGGCCGTGCTCCAGACCGCCTGCACCATGTTCCCGAGGTCGAAGCGCCCGAGCCGGAAGTCGCGTAGTGCGTCGCGCACGACGCGAAGAGCGCGACCGCCCAGACCGATCATCGCGCCCAGACCGCGAGCGCCCACGCGCGCTCGCGACACGAAGCTGCATGACGTCGAGCGCGCGGGAGACGCGACGTCGGCGACGCGGTCAGCGACGCAACCGCTCGCACTGGCCGACGCTCGGCGGCCTCGACGCGACCGGACGAGCAGCTTGCGACGCGCGAAGCGCGAGGCCGACGGTGACCGCCGCTACGACGAGCGTCCACGCTGTCTCGAACGGCGTCGGATGGCCGCTTCCGGGCGTGATGACCATCGCAAGCGGGACGAACCAGACGACCCCGAGCCGCGGCCGCGAGACCGCCACGACGACGACGAGCAGCGCGAAGTAGTGGAGCCAGACGATCGGCGTGAGGGCGAGCGACGCCGCGATCGCGAGGACGAACGCGCGCCGCTCGTCACCCCGCCGCGCCGAGACGACGACGCCGACGAGCAATGCCGAGCCCGACGCCGAGCCAAAGCCGCGCGCGCGACGGCGGACGGCAGGCCGAGGTCGAGGCCGACGATGTACGCCGTGTACGAGTCGTCGCCGACGTCTCCTCGAGCCGGCGGAGCAGATCGCGGGTAGTCGTGCGAGCCCGGCGAAGCCGATGACTGCCCACGAGGCGAGGAGCAGCACCACGCCGACGACGCAGCGCGAGCGCTGCGCTCGCGTACCTCCGCGTCGCGGCCAGCCAGACGACGAGCGGCCAGAGGAAGAACTTCACGGCGAGCGTGACGCCGAGGCCGCCGACAGCGGCGAACATGCCGGTCGCGAAAGCGCCAGGCGAGCGCAGCAGCCAGCGCGAGCCAGAGCGTGACGTTGCCGTCTGGATCGCCGAGATGACCGGCGGCCAGAGCAGGACGAGCTCCGTAGCAGCGCCAGTCGCGCACGCCGAGGACGAACAGGACCGCGAGCGCGACGAGCACGAGCGCCGCCATCACGAGGAGCCCGGCGCTCTGGACGGACAGCGCGGTGAGCGGCGCGGCAGCGAGAGCGGGAAGCGGCGGATAGGGGTACGGCCCGCCCCACGCGGTGAGCGGCCGTCGCGTCGGGGTACGGGTCTCGCCGTGGAGGATCTCCTCCGCCGCGCGGTAGAACTGCCTGAAGTCGATGCGACCGAGTCGTCGCCGAGCGTGCTCACGAAGAGCGTCACGATAACGAGCACGGGCAGCACGCCGCAGAACACGAGCGACGCCAGCGTGCGACCCGCGACGTGCGCGACGGCCCGGAGCCGACGCGCGGCGTCGGACGTCGTTCGGAGCTCACGTCGCCGCCGCGCTGCGCGCGAGCCGCTCTGCTGCGGCCGGCGAGCAGGACGACCGAGCAGGATCGCCGCCGCGACTCGCCGGAACGAATGTCGCAAGCCCTCCGGCGTATCCGGGCTTCGGGCTGACCCAGAGCAGGACCGGGAGCAGCCAGATCGCGAGAAACGCGGTCGCGCGATCGCGAGCGGCACGAGCAGGACGACGAGATAGTGCAGCCACACGATCGGGCTGAGCGCGAGCGTCGCGGCGACGGCGCACGTGAACGAGCGCGCGTCGTCCCCCCGACGCGCGAAGAGACGCAGCCGACGAGCAGCCCACCTCCGACGACGAGCGTCGAGCGCCTGACCGACCTGTCCGGAAGTCCGAGCGGTCGCGGCCATGCCGACGAACGAGTAGCTGCTCTCGGCCTGGATCTCCGAGAGGCGGCGGAGGAGGTCGGGATAGCCGGTGAGCCCGTCGAAGCCGATCGCCGCCCATGCCGCGAGCGTGACCGCAAGCCCGATCACGATCGCCAGCGCGGCAGCGCGTATCCGCCGCGTGGCGAGCATCCAGACGAACATCGGCCAGAAGAGCAGCTTCGCCGAGACCGACAGGCCGAGCGCGAACGCCGGCGGCCACACGCGCGTCGCGGTACCGCCAGAGGACGGCGAGGGCGAATGCGAGCGGTATCGAGAGGTTCGAGAGGAGTACGCCGCTCATGCGACGGCACCCATAGCAGTGCCGCTGCGTAGCAGCGGACGTCGCGGATGCCGAGGAGCCACAGGGTCAGCCCGAGGAGCGCGACCATGCCGCGAGCGACGAGCGCCGCGACGCGGAGGGAAGCCGTGTCAGCGGGACGAGCACGAAGACGAGCTGCGGCGGATAGACGTACCCCTTCTGGTCCTCGAGGATCGGATCGTCGAGCGCCGGGTACGGCGAGCGGCCGTCGAGCACGGCGTCGGCAGCCGGGAGGTACGCGAAGCGAACGTCCCACGCGAGGAGGCCCTCGTGCGCGCTGAACGCGATGGCCCGAGCATGACGACGACCGCGAAGAACACGAGCGCGACGGTCAGCAGGCCGCCCGCGACGGCGACGCCGGACGGCCGATTCGGTCCACGATCCAGGAGGCGTCGGCGGCCGACCTCATCGCACTGATGATGGCCGCTACTCCCGGCGGTCGGCGCTCCCGTTGGCTGGCGAGTCGCCGATCGCGTCCGGTCTAGGTCGGAATCCACCGTTCGGGTAGTTAGCCCGCAGCGTCGGTCGATCCGACTCTGAGTCAGCCCGCCGAATCAGCCGGGTAGCAGTCACATGCGAGGGGTGCGACGCGCGCCCCGGACAGGAGGAGGAACCTCCAAATGACCGACATCCTGTTGCGCCCGTTCGTCGCACTGCAGGTCGCAGTGCATCGAGCTGCGGGAGCGCGAGGATGGCCAGACGACGACCGAGTACGCGATTCTGCTCGGCTTCCTCGCAATCGCCATCATCATCGCGCTCTTCTTCCTGAGGGACGTCCTTCGCAGCCTGTTCTCGGACGCCGCGAGCAGCGTCTCGAACGCGCCGAGCAGCTAAGCCCGCGTACGACGCAAGCGTCGAAGCGCCGGCCCGCGACCGGGCCGGCGCGTTCGCCTTGTTCGACGGCGCTCGGAGGCACCGTGGCGACGGTGAAGCCGAAGGTCTAGTGGGAACCCATCCTTCGGCCGGTTGCCGGAGCGCCTCGTGCCGACGGAACCTGAGTGAGCCCAGCGAAGTCAGACGGGCAACCAGTCACATGCAGGGGCCGTGTGCCCCTCTGACCGGAGGAGGAACCTCCAAATGACCGACATCCTGATGCGCCCGTTCGTCGCACTGCAGGTCGCAGTGCATCGAGCTGCGGGAGCGCGAGGATGGCCAGACGACGACCGAGTACGCGATTCTGCTCGGCTTCCTCGCAATCGCCATCATCGTCGCGCTCTTCTTCCTGCAGGAACGTCCTTCGCAGCCTGTTCTCGGATGCGGCGAGCAGCGTCTCGAACGCGCCCGGCGGCTAGATCGAGCGCCGGAGTCCGCGGCCGTCTGACACGGACGGCCCCGGCAGAAAGTGTGCGCCGGCCCGGTTACCCCCTCGACCGGGTCGGCGCATACGTCTTTCTGAAGCACGTTCGAAGAACCACCCTTTCGGAATCCGGATCTCGTTGGCACAATGAGACGACAAGTCGAGCGACTGTCGCCCAGGGGAGGGAGACAGAGCTCATGGCTCGACCCACGTTCCGATAGGAGCTCCGTGCGTACTCGTAACTCCATGCGCGATCCGATGCGCGCCGCGACCGCGAGAGCGGTCAGGCGATGGTCGAGTTCGCGCTCATCCTCTTCCCGCTCCTGATCGCTCGTCGCGGGGATCATCTACTTCGGCATCGGGCTCAACTACTGGCTCGACATGAAACGCATCGCGAACCAGGGCGCGCGCTGGGCGGTGGTCAACAACTGGCCGCCCGAGTGCCAGCGCACGGACACGACCTGCACGCAGCGCCGCGATGCAGCGGCGTCGCCAGGACGAGAGTGAAGCTCCAGGACACGCTCAAGTGCATGGCGATCACCAAGGTCTCCAGGACGGCGTCACCGTGGACATCTGCTACCCGGCGGGCACAACAATGCCGGCGACCCCGTCCGAGTCCGCTTGCGGCAGCCGTACAAGTTCTTCTTCATGGACACGATCGGGATCACGCTCACGGCGAAGGCGACCATGCGACTCGAGCAGCCGGCGACGATGTCCAAGATCATCGCCGACAAGCCGGAGTCTGTACGTGAGACTCGGGCGCCTCGCGCTGAGCAGGCGAGAGCGCGGCCAGGTCGTCGTCGTCTTCGCGCTCGCGCTGCCGATGATCCTCGGCATCGGCTCGATCGTGGTCACGATCGGCAACTGGTACGTCCACAAGAAGCACCTGCAGACCCTGGTCGACGCCGGCGCGTTCGCGAGCGGTCAGGAGTTCACCGGCTGTTTCCAGGATCCGACCGACACCAACGACCACGTCAGACGCGGCGCTCAGGTACGCAGGCGACCCGAACCGCGACGCGACGACGGAGAACCGGCAGCTCGAGGATCCCCAGGACGCGCACGTCGTGCTCAACAGCACGACGTACTGGACGGGGAACCCCTACCCGGCCGACTACACGCTCGGCGAACGCCGTGCGCCGTCAAGTTCCTCGACGTCAAGGCGACCGAGGACAAGTTCCCGCTGCTCTTCAAGTGGCTCCCGGCGATCCCCAGCCCGAAGTCGAAGGCGCGGATCGAGATCCACAAGTGCTCGGTCTCGACCGGGCTCTCCCCGTGGCCGTTCCCGAGGTCTTCCCGGACAAGGTGGCCGCGCTCTTCGTCAACGAGGACACCGACACGATCGTCGGGGGTGCGAACCTCAACGCCGCGAGCCTCTCCCGGTCTCTCGGCGTTCAACGTCTACCAGGGAGACGTCGGCGGCGGATCTTCAGTGTCTCAGGGAACGTATGACATCGTCATCGTGTCGTCGCGCGATCCGTCCTTCGTCGCTCCCGACGAGCGGGCCGCTCGCGTCCGTCTGCAACGCGAACCCAATTCAGACGATCTGCTACGGCAAGCCGTGGAGCCTCACAGAGCAACCGCGTCTACACGATCTGGGCGTATTCAGGCGGCGCGTCCGGCGGCGATGGCAACCCGCCGCCGGCGCTCAAGGAAGTGGAGCTCTCCGGGCGGCTGCGCCGACCGACCTCTCGAAGCGCCTACTTCAACCTCGATGCGGGATGCTCGATCGCCGTGTCGCGCACATCAAGTTCCGATCACGGCGGCGATCCCATCCCCCTTCCCCTCTGCGCCAAGGCCTGGGTCAACGGCAACCCGATGACCGTACGTAGCCCGGCGTTCGTCGGACAGGTGGCTCGGAAGCTTCACGCCGGGGTCGGGCTCGGGCCGCAACGACGTCACCATCACCTGGGAGACCGACAAGGGCGGCGCGCTACTGCGGCGGTCAGAAGTGGAGCGTCTCCTTCGGGAACACCGTCGCCGCGTACGCCTCGAACACGAACTCGGGCCCGGTCCAGTACCTGACCGCCACGGACAACGACCGGGCTCGCGGCCGGCTCGATCAACAAGGCGCTCGTCGGCCAGCCTGCACGTCACGGTCGGCCTCTTGCCGCCGCTGGACGAGTCCAACGCGCCGACCCGCCGGTCGCCCTGCGCTTCGCCAGCTCCGCCGGCTCGCAGAACCAGGCTCTCGACTGCGACAAGAACGTCACCTTCCGGGACGAGCTCATCAACAACTGCAGAACCCGTACATCGAGAACCAGCGGAACGGAAGCTGTGCGGGCTACGGGACGGGCAACCTGCAGGTCCCGCCGTGGGCCGCTCCCGGGCGACGACTGCATCGTCACGGAGACCGGCGACAAGTCGGGCCAGATCAGGCAGGCGATGGACGAGCGCTTCGGGCCATGAACGGCGGCCCGACCTGCAAGACGCTCAACGACTGGCCGAACGACATCGGCGATCCCATGCCAGACCCGTGAAGATCCGCGGTTCGTGACGATCTTCATCACGGACGATCGGCCTTGGCTCGTCCGGCAACCAGATCTACCCTGTCAGGCGGTTCGCCGGCTTCTACCTCACCGCCGCCGACGGCCTGAACTGCCCGGGTGACGTCCCCGCCAACCCCGGCGCCAGACGTGGGGTGACTGGGTCTCGTACGTCGTGCCCGAAACGGCGGCATCCCCGACGACGAGCTCTGCCCGTTCACGAACGGCGGCGTCTGCATCCCGATGCTCGTCGAGTAGCCGATCCCGCGCCGCCCTCCCCGTCCTAGCCAGTAGTACCCTCGCGCGCGCCCTGAACGGGAGCGCGGCCTACTCACTTCGAGGGACTTTTCCTCCTCCCCCTTTCCGAAAGGGGGATCTGCCTGCACAATGGGGTGAGTGTCACGCCCCCCAGGGGAGGGAGGAAACTTGAGGCTCGATCACGCAGACGAGGGGTCACGGCGCGCCGATTCGAGGCTGCGTCAGCTTTTGGACGCAGCGCGACCGCGAGAGCGGCCAGGCAATGGTCGAGTTCGCGCTCATCCTCTTCCCCTTGATCGTGCTCGTCGGTGGGGTGATTCAGCTTGGCACAGGCATTGCGAACTGGCACGACCTCAACCGCATCGCTAATGAGGGCGCTCGATTCGCCGCTGTCGATGAGTGGCCAGGACTGTCCATCCTCCGCGCTCACCTGCACTGGCAACCCGCGTGTGACGACACGGCCGAACCTCTCAGGGCGAAGCCTCGTCAATTACCTCCGCTGTGAGACCGAAGCGGCCGGTCTCCCGGGTTCGGCGTCGCGTTCGATCTGTCAGCCGGTGGGAGCGTCGGTCGGCGAGCCTGTCACGTCGCAGCTGAGGTGCCGCATCAACTTCCTTTCGCTCGACATCCTCGACTTGAACAAGGTCAAGTGGCCGGGCGTCACCCTGCGAGGCGCGGCAACGATGCGGGCCAGCCTGCCCCAACCAAGTACACGGCGGTCGGCTCATGTTGAACCTCTCCCGTAGGTCCGTCTTGCGCCAGCAGTTCGGGACTACCGCGCGCGGCAAACACACTCGAGCATGGCCAGGCAACAGTTGAGTTTGCGCTGATCCTGTTTCCGTTCCTGCTTCTGTCGTAGGGATTGGTGCAGTTCGGATATCGCGGTCAGCTTCTGGCAGGATCAGCAACGACTCGCCGCCGCGGGGGCAAGGGTTGCGGCCGTGAACTGCACTGCGGCAACGTGGTGCACGCCAACCCTCGCCGAATACCTCGAAGCTCAGCCACTGTCGAACGGCAATCGACCGACTGCGACAGTTTGCTTCGAATCCAAGAGTGGCCGGGAGGCGCCACAGCCATCGCCGGTGACTGGATCACGGTGAGGTTGGCGGCACCGTTTACCGTCGTTCCGATCTTCAAGGTCGGGACGATCACGCTCGGCGCGTACAACCATGCGGCTTGAACGAGATGCGACATATCCGGGAATCGCGTCCGCTCCGGTGTGCTCATGAGGAGGACGAGATGCAGTGTGTTGCGCGTGCACGGCGAGAGCGTGGCCAGGTCGTTGTCCTCTTCGCACTCCTGATCCCCGTCTTTCTCATGCTCGCCGCGGTCGTAGTCGGTGGCGGTAACTGGTACACGCACGCGAAGCATCTACAGACCAAGGTCGACGCCGCGGCTCTGGCCGGTGGACAGGTCTGGGGCTTTCCCTGTGGCGCTGATAGCGAATCGAATGCCCAAGGAACGGGAATCGTCGACGTCGCTAGGGACTACTTCGGTTCGCACACAACTGCCGCTGGGGCGCCGTTCACCAGTCCGTACAACCCACAGGTTGGTGGCGTTAGTGGCGACAAAGTGCATGTTGTCATCAACGGGAACGCGTACTGGGACGACGATGCTGGGTCCAACCCGGCCGACAAGACGAGTCCAGCAGGTTCGGTGTGCGAAGCGAAGACGCTCGACGTCAAAGCTACCGAGGCGAATAGCTTCCCGCTAGCCAGCATCCTACCGCTTTTCCCGGACATCAAGAGGAAGGCACGTCTCCAAATCGAGGAGGCCGCGGGCGTGACGGGTCTGCTGCCCATCGCGGTGCGGATTCCAAGACCGCTGAGCGCGGCGGCCGTCTTCTATAACGAGGAAAACGGCCAGATCATCGGCAAGCAGTACCTCCGGGAAGTGTGCATCCCAGGCGTTACGTATTGCGTCCCGTTCGCACCTGCCGGGCTCGGTCAATGGACGACCGACCCTTCGAGCGGGTCCGTCCCGAGCGTCGCGCTCGCGGGTGTCACAGGGGTCGCCATTGCCTCATCCTTTCGCGCCGCCTGCACGTCAGCGGAGCCATCCCTCCGTGCCTCGAGATCAACCCCCCGGGCGCGACGACCGTTAATCAGTTCTGCAACCAGAACCGAACGGTCACGTGCTGGGACGCAACCGGAGGGCCGGGCACGCAGAACGTCGTCGAAGGCGTGCAGTTCATTCGGACGTATGGAAATACGCCGACGGGCACCGGCACGCCCCAGATCCGCAGTGTTTACTTCCGGCCCAACGCGTCGTGCGAGCCATACGTGAACTCGCTCCCGAGTCACCTGCAATCCGACCCTGAATGTCCAGGTCGACCTGGGGAACCTTCAGTCCGCGACGTACGGTCCCGCTGACCGCCGCCGACGTCCAGGTGAGATACCGCATCGAGCGGGCCGACGGAACCGATTACTGCACGAACTACGGAACGTCGTGCGACCTCACCGCAACACCGACGGCCACAGGAACCCCCACTTCTCGACGCCGCCAGCCAAGAATCCGCCCGTACCAGTGGATTCATGGGGAAACGCCGTGACCCTGGAGGTGCGTGTCCGAACACCATCAATCTCACTGGCGGAAACTGCAACAACTTCGTCACCGCATGTCGATGGTTCTACACAGCGACGAGCATTGACCGGAACAACGTTCCTCCGGACGCGAGGTGCTCGGTGCGCCTATGCAGCGGTCGTTCATGGGGAGCGTCGATCGACGGGCCCGCTCCAGGTGGCTGAGGCTCGACATCGACCCCAGCTGCGACACCGACATCACTGACAGGTTGTTCGGGTGGGACGCCGCAACCGGTGCAGATGCAGCCAGCCAGCCCTCAGGTTCGAGTCCCTGCTACGTCGTGAACGTTGGGCTGCAGGCGGCATGGCTCGCGACCAGGACGAGCCGCCGATTGGTCTGTTGCTTGGGTCAGGGCCGAGCCAGCGCGCCCTCGTCGACTGCGATCCGGACACTGTTCACGGACAGGTCGCCGATGAAATCCGGGATGGCTGCCATTCGCCCGCCGATCGCGGAACAAGTTCGACGATCCGCCGGTCCACCGGATGGTGCCCGTTCGCGTGACGACACGCCGGGAACGTTTTTCAGCCTTCCCAAGCCAGCTCCCTTCCCCTGACTGGAACGTCGCCTTCGACTGCGTACTGACGCGAACGACCGGATCGCGACCAGCTCACCACGGGCTTCGACGACCGGTTCTTCCATGAACGACGAACCCCGTCTGTCCCGGCGGACGATGGATCCGCGTTCCAGCCGGGGCGCAACTACTGGCACCGCGCCAACAACACGAACGACACGACACACGGGTTCAGCATGGGACGGCGTCACCTGCCCAGCCGCCATACGGCGGACGACACGGGACGAACTTCAGCGACCAGGACAAACGCGTCGTCACGTCTGTTCCTTACGCCGTACGGCTCGTTCACCGGTACACGGAAACCAGGTGCAGGAGCTCGTCGGTCATCGGAAGCTTCTACATCACCGGGTACGGCCACCTCACGGGTGCACCCGGGGTCCTCGACTTCGATCGACGACCCGTGCAGCGACGGAAGCGCTTCCAACGGCGTCTACACGTATGCACGGCCAATCGATCCGCCGAACCCCCACAGAGCAGTCCTGGCGATCACGTCATCTGGGGGCACTTCGTCAAGGACGTGCCCGGTGGGGCATTCGGCGGACGGGCCATCGTCTGCCAGCCGCAGCTCAGCTTCAACCCGTGCGTGCCGGTCCTCAGTCGAATGACCAGTAGCGGGTCTGCCGTCCGGCCCGGATGATGTGTTGTCGGCACGTCGAAACCCACTCATGTAATCCCCCGTGCGTGCCGACATATGGACGGTACGACCTAGGACTCTGAGGAGCAGCAAGGAGAGGAACCATGTCGAATACCTTTACTGGCAAGGTCTCGGGCAGGATGTCGTCGCGCGGATGGGCGATCGCCCTCGGCATCGGCGCCGTCGTGCTCGCAGCGATCCTGCTCGTGGTCTACCTGGATCGCTATCGGGCCCGGGTCAGCGGCGAGAACGCCCCGACTCCGGTCCTCGTCGCCAAGCAGCTGATCCCGACGGGAACGCCGGGCTCGATCGTGGCGACCAACGGAATGTATGCGGCAACCACGCTTCCGGCCAAGGAGGTCGAGGTCGGTGCAGTCGCGGACCCGTCGTACCTCGCGGGGCGCGCGGCAGCCGCCGACATCTTCCCCGGTCAGCAGATCACGTCCACCGACTTCGCGGCCAGCGACACGACCTCGGTCGACTCGCAGATCACGGGCACGCAGCGCGCGATCTCGATCTCGATCGACAACGTGCACGGCTCGCTGTCCCAGCTGCAGACGGGCGATTCGGTCGACATCTACACCTCGGTCGCGGGCGTCGTGAAGCTCTTCGATCCCAACGTCAAGGTGCTGGCGATCCCGGCTGTCCCGGGCCCGAGCGGCGGCTCGAACCTCGTGCTCCGCATCGAGACGGCCGACGCGTCGAAGTGGGCCTACGCGGCCGACAACACGCAGTTCTACTTCGTCCTCCGCCCGGTCATCGGCGCCAAGCCGACGAAGCCGTCGACCGCCAATGCAGCTACGGTGCTGAGGTAGAAGGAGTAACGAGGGTCATCTGATGCCGAGCCGCCCGGTACAAGCTCTCCTCGCCGTCGAGCCCGGCGTCGACGCCGAGGACGTGAAGGACTCGCTGCCCAGCGGCGAGGACTTCACCGTCGTCGGCGTCGTCGAGGGCGCGGAGGATGCGATGTCGTGGCTGCGCGGCGGCGTCGCGGATCTGCTGCTCGTCGCCTGCGCCGGCTACTCGGATCGCGCCTTGCTGCTCCTGGACGGTGTGGCCCGCCAGAATCCCGACCTGAACGTCATGGTGCTCGGGCACGGGTCGCCCAACGGCTTCCTCAGGCGCGCGTTCGAGGCCGGCGCAGACGACATCGTCATGCTTCCGGCGACGCCGGAGCAGATCCGCTTCGAGATCCACAAGCTCATGGCCCGCAAGCAGGGGGCAGATCAGGCGCCGGTCAACGAGAACTCCCGCCTCGTCTGCATCCTCGGCCCGAAGGGCGGAACGGGCAAGACCCTGAGCTCGACGAACCTCTCCGTCTGCCTCGCGCAGCGCGGCGAGAAGGTCGCGCTGATCGACCTCGACCTCCAGTTCGGCGACGTCGCCCTCTGCCTCGGGCTGCCGCCGGAGAAGACGGTGTACGACCTCGCCCAGTCTCCGGGTGCGCTCGACTGGGACAAGCTGCAGGCGTTCATGGCGCACCACTCGTCGGGCGTCCACACACTCATCGCCCCGCGCCGCCCCGACCAGGCGAGCGCCGTCGGAGCGGAGCTCCTGCGCGAGATCTACTCGATCCTGCGGCAGAACTACGACTGGGTCATCGTCGACACGCCGCCGGGCTTCACCGCCGAGGTGATCACGTCGATCGACCATTCGACCGACATCGTCATGGTCGGGATGCTCGACTCGCTGTCACTCAAGAACACGAAGCTCGGCCTCGAGACGCTCGAGCTCATGAAGTACGACACCGACCACATCTACCTGCTGCTCAACCGCGCGCACAGCCGCGTCGGGATCAGCCAGTCGGACGTGGAAGCGGTGCTCGGGCGCACGCCGGACGTCTTCATCCCCTCCGACCGCGAGATCCCGCGCACGGTCAACGAGGGCATTCCCATCGTCGTCGCCCGCCCGCAGTCGGAGCCGGCCGAAGCATTCGGCCGCCTGGCCGACCTGCTCATGGGCGAGACGGCACACGCCCCCGCCTCGGTGCCTGCGATGGCCGCGGTCGGGGATTCGGCGTCGCCCTCATCTTCTCGCCGCCGGCTCTTCGGACGAAAGGCGTAGGTCATGGAACTCCACGAGCGAATCTCGAACCAACGCGGCCCCATCAGAGATCAGGAGCCGTTCGCCGAGCTCAAGAACCGCGTCCACATGAGCGTCATCTCGGAGCTCGGCCCGCAGCTCTTCAACATCTCGGTCGACCCGAACGAGCTTCGCGACCGCGTCACCGCGGACGTGCGCCGGCTGCTGAACGACGAGCCCGGCATCGCGCGCGAGGATCGCGAGCGGCTGACGTCGGAGATCCTCGACGACATCCTCGGCTACGGCCCGCTCGAGCGCCTGCTCGCGGACGACTCGATCACGGAGGTCATGTGCAACGGCCCCGACGACGTCTGGATCGAGCGCGGCGGCAAGCTCTACGAGACGACCGTTCGCTTCACGGACGAGTCGCACCTGCGCCGCATCATCAACAAGATCGTGTCGCAGATCGGCCGCCGCATCGACGAGTCGTCGCCGATGGTCGACGCGCGCCTCCCCGACGGGAGCCGCGTGAACGCGATCATCGCGCCGCTGTCGCTGTCGGGCCCGCTCCTCACGATCCGGAAGTTCAGCCGCCGGCGCCTCTCGATGGAGGACATGATCAACATCGGCTCGCTCTCCGAGCAGTCGGTGGAGTTCCTGTCCCGCTGCATCGAGGCCCAGTGCAACATCCTGGTCTCGGGCGGCACGGGCTCGGGCAAGACGACGCTGCTGAACGCGCTCTCGGCCTCGATCCCGAACAACGAGCGGATCGTGACCATCGAGGACGCGGCTGAGCTCCAGCTCCACCAGCGCCATGTGCTCCGTCTCGAGGCCCGCCCGCCGAACATCGAGGGCGAGGGTCACATCCCGATCCGCGACCTCGTGCGGAACTCCCTGCGCATGCGGCCCGACCGCATCATCGTCGGCGAGGTTCGCGGCGCCGAGGCGCTCGACATGCTCCAGGCGATGAACACGGGTCACGACGGGTCGCTCTCCACGGTGCACTCGAATACACCACGAGACGGCCTCCACCGCATCGAGACGATGGTGATGATGGCCGGCTACGACCTGCCGCTCCGCGCGATCCGGCAGCACATCGCCGCCGCGATCGACCTGCTCGTGCACATCGACCGCCTCGAGGACGGCTCGCGGCGCGTGGTGAATATCACCGAGGTGCTCCGCATGGAGTCGGACGTCATCCAGCTCCAGGACATCTTCGAGTTCCAGATCGACTCGGTCGCACCCGACCGCACGATCACGGGCGGCCTGCAGCCCACCGGCCTCCGGCCCGTCTTCCTCGACAAGTTCCGCAAGCGCGGCATCGAGCTTCCGCAGAGCATGTTCGGCGAGCGCGTGCACTCGCTCGACGAGCGCCGGGAGACGGCGTGAAGATCGGCCTCCGGCTGACGATTGCGAGCGCGGCTCTTGCCGCGCTCGTTCTGCCCGACGCTCGCGCTCGGCCAGGCGAAGCCGCAGGCGCAGCAGGCCAAGCAAAAGGCGCAGCAGGCCAAGCAGCAGCAGACACTAGGCGGCGCCGACGCTGAGCGAGTCGACGACGTCCGGCTTCCCGGACAAGGCGTACCTCGTCACTCTGCCGTCGACGCAGCCACTGACGACGAAGAACGTCGGGGTCACGGAGAACGGCCAGCCCGTCCTGAGCCTCGGCGTCGCGCCGCCGGGCGGCTCCAAGAGCGGTGCGATTCTCCTCATCGACGCGTCCGAGAGCATGAAGGGCAAGCCGATCGCAGACGCCATGAACGCGGCGCGTGCGTTCTTGGCTCAGCGCAAGCTGGATCTCCCGGTGGCTGTCGTGGCGTTCAACCCGTCCGTCAACGTGCTCACGGACTTCTCGACCGCAGGCGAACACCCTCGCGGACGCCGTTGCCGAGGCCCCTCCGATTGCGTACGGCACGCATATCTACGATGCACTCGAGAAGGCTGCGAGCATGGCGAAAGACCAGGGGCTCGAGCGCACGACTGTCGTCCTTCTATCGGACGGTCAGGAGCTTGGTAGCAAGGCCACGCTTTCGCAGGCCCAACAAGCCCTCAAGGACGCGAACGTACGCGTCATCTCGGTCGGACTGAACTCACGTTTCTACAATCCGAAGACTCTGAAGACCGTCGCTGACTCGACGAATGGCACGTACACCGAGGCGGCGAACTCAGCAGAGCTCACACCGATCTTCCAGGAAATCGGTCAGCAGATCTCGAACGAATACGAGGTCACGTACCGCTCACTGCTGGCGCCGAAGGTTAAGGCGGCCGTGCTCGTCAAGGTCGCCGGGTTCGCCCCCGCGTCGGCGAAGTACACGACGCCGACGCTCGCGCTGGAGCCTCAGGGCACCTTCGAGAAGAGCTGGATCGACGAGACCATCACGTCGCCGTGGCTCATGATCTTCGTCATCGTCGCCGTGCTCGCGCTCGTCGGCTTCGCGATCTTCTCGGCCATCGACGTGCGCAACCGCTCGCTGCGTCGTCGCATGGCGCAGTACGTGACGGTCCCGAGCGAAGAGGAATCCCGCCTTCGCCGCGCCGAGGTCGCGCAGATCCTGGCGGACACCGCACAGCGCACGGTCGGCGGCCAGCGTTGGTGGCAGCGCTTCGAGTCCGACGTCGAGCTCGGTGGCTTCGGGATGTCTGCCCTTGCCATCGCAGGGTGGACGATCGTCGGAGGCATCGTTGCCTCGATCGCAGCCGCGATCGTCTTCCAGAACCTCTGGGGCCTGCTCGCTCGGGCTCGCCGCTCCGTTCGTCACGAAGTGGCTCGTCTCACGCAGGGTCACGAAGATGCGGAAGGCCTTCGAGGAGCAGCTCGCCGACAACCTCGACGTCCTCGCCGGCGCGATGCGCACCGGTCATTCGACGATGGGAGCGCTCAGCGTGATGGTCGACAGCGCGATCGAGCCCTCCAAGGGCGAGTTTCGCCGTGTCCTCCAGGACGAGCAGCTCGGCGTGCCGCTCGACGACGCGCTGATGGTCATGGCGCGGCGGATGCAGAGCTACGACGCCGAGCAGGTCGCGCTCGTCATGAAGCTGCAGCGCGAGGCAGGCGGCAACACGGCCGAGGTCCTCGACCGCGTGGCAGAGGTCATCCGCGGCCGGATGGAGCTGCGCAGGCTCGTCGAGGTGCTGACGGCGCAGGCGCGCATCTCCCGCTGGATCCTGACCGGCTTGCCGATCTTCGTTCTGCTCGCGCTGGCGTTCACGGGCGGCGACTACCTCGATCCGATGATCCACACGCTCGTCGGGAGGATCGCGCTCGTCGTCGGAGCGTTCATGGTCCTGATCGGGTCGCTCTGGATCAAGCAAATCTCGAAACTGGACGTGTGACATGGGCATTGGATTGATCGCAGTCGCAGGCGTGCTCCTCCTCGGGGCGGGAGTCATGATCCTCGTCGCCAACCTGAGCAAGTCGCGCGGGTCGTCTGCCACTCTCGACCAGATCCAGACGTACGGCTACGTCGCCGAGACGACCGGCGGCGAGGCCGAATCCGGCCATCGACGCCCCATCGACTCCATGGCCGGTCGCCTCGGCGACTGGGCGGCCAGGCGTTCCGGGCGGTTCGGCGAGGCGAAGATCCGGGAGAAGCTCGTCGCCGCCGGCATGTACGGCACGACGCCGCGCAAGATTCTCGGCTACCAGCTCATCTGCTCCATCGGCTTCTCGCTCACGCTCCTGTGGCTCATCCCGGCGATGGGCGGCTCGCTCATATTCGCCGTCCTCCTTGCCGTCGCCGCGGGCGTCGGCGGCTGGTTCGCCCCGACGTACTACGTCGAGCTACAGCGCCGCAAGCGCATGGACATGATCGACAAGCAGATGCCCGACATGATCGACCTCCTCGTCGTGACGATCGAGGCCGGCCTCGGGATCCTCGCATCCATGCGCGTCGCGTCGGAGAGCATGTCCGACCCGCTCGGCCAGGAACTGCGCCTCACGCTCCAGGAGCAGCGCATGGGCCTCTCCGTGGGTCAGGCGATCGAGAGCCTCGGTCGCCGCGCCGACTGCGGCAACATGCGGATCTTCGTCCGCTCGATCACGCAGGGCGAGCGACTCGGTGTCTCCATCGGGACCACGATGCGGAACCTCTCCGTCGAGATGCGCAAGCGGCGTAGGGCGATGGCCGAGGAGCGCGCCCAGAAGATGCCGATCAAGATGCTCTTCCCGCTGATCTTCTTCATCTTCCCGGCGCTCTTCATCGTGATCCTGACGCCGATGATCATCAACATCGTCGACGCGCTCGGCTAGAGAGTCATGGCGACGCTGACGCTCCGCCGGGAGGACGGTCGGATCGTCTGCGAACGGGTGGTCGTCGCCGACCGCGCGCACCGGCGGATGCGAGGACTGCTCGGCCGCAAGTACCTCCGGCAGGGCGAGGGCATGGTCCTGCGCCCGGGCTGGAGCATCCACACGGCGTTCATGCGGTTCCCGATCGACGCGATCTTCCTCGATGCCGACCAGGTCGTCATCCGGATCGAGCACGAGGTCGGCCCGTGGCGGACGGTGTCCTGCCGCGGAGCGCGCGAAGTCGTCGAGCTCGCGGCCGGTGAGTGTCGCCGCCGTGGCCTCGAGATCGGCGACCGGGTCGCCTGGGCCTCGCGAAGCGCGGCCGACCTGCGCGCCGACAAGGGCTCGGTCGCGTTCGACGACGAGGACGACGAGCCTCGTGCGCGGGTGCTGGTGGCGAGCAGCGATCCACGTTTCCTACGGCTCGCGCGATTCCTGCTCGGCGGCAGAGACCTCGAGGTGGAGGAGCTCACGACGCCCGAGCGACTTCCGGAGGCGATCCTCGACTCGAGCATCGACATCGCCGTCCTGGACGGCGCGGATCAGGTCGCGGAGGCGTTCCGTACCGCAAACGCCACGCGCTCGCGACGTCCCGAGGTGCCGGTCATCATCGCCGCAGACACGGGAGGGAAGAGCCCATCGGGCGTCCGTGTCTTCGACCGCTGGAACGAGACCGAGGAGCTGCTGGAGGACGTCGAGCGGCTGCTCTCGGAACGGCTTCCCGCGACGGCGCCGCCCGGTCGAGCCTGAATCGGATGCGGGGGCGGACGCGAACGAGCAGGAGAGTTGCATTCGTGCGGGAAAACACGAAGATGAGGCGGTAGCTCGCGCATGACCGAGGCAGGTACCAACATCGGATCGGAAGGGGCTGCACCCCTCCCCCGGTCTCTGCCCTCGGAGCGTCCGGCGTACCGCGGTCCCGAGGGTCGGCTCGCGCGGCTCCACGCATATTTCCTCGAAGGCTGCACGGAAGAGATCCGTCCCGTCCTCGAGTCCGTGCTCGTCGACGCTCGGCGCGTACATGCCGGATATGCGGACGACGAGGTCGGTGACGGCCTGGCGTCGGTCTGGTACGCGTCGACCGCGATCGTGGAGCTCGGTGCCGCACTCGAGCTCGACGAAGCCGATGTCCGCGGCGCAGGCGCCGTAATAGCCGAGGCTTGCGCACTGCCGCTCTCGGCGGCGAGGTACGTCCTCTTCCGTGAAGTGGTCGGAAATCCGCGTCTCCTCGAGCTGCCCCCGCTCGTCGCAATCGAGCTGCAGCTGGGGCTCCTGCTCGGACTCGACGTGCTCAGCGATGTCACGCTGTGGACGCGGACGCCGAGTGGGCTCGAATGCCTTCTCTCGCTGGGCGCGGACGTACGTCCCAGCCGACGCCTCCGGGCAGAGGCGAAGGCGACCCTGCGCGGTCGGTCGCGCCTCTCGCTCCTCGGCGGCTCGCAAGTGCGGGCCGCTCCGGTGCTCCGGTTCGGCGAGGCCTATGCGGCCGTTGTGGGGCGGATCGGCGGCGTCGAGCAGAGCGTCGCCGACGCATACCTCAGCGAGACCGCAGCTGCATTGAGTCCCCTCATCGAGCGCGAGCGACTCCTCGAGCACTCCGCGAGCCGGGAGCGCACGCTGATCGCGTCGTCCGAGCGGCGTCTCATGCGACTCGGCTTCGACCTGCATGACGGCCCGATTCAGGACGTCCTCGCGCTGGCCGCCGATGTCCAGCTTCTCCAGAAGCAGGTCTACCCGTTCATCCTCGAGGACTATCGCGAGCAGGCGCACGGGCGCTTCGACGACCTCACGGCGCGCCTGGTCGAGCTCGACCGGCAGCTTCGGGAGATCGCGCACTCGCTGGAGACGAAGAGCGTCATCTCGCGGCCGCTGGGAGAGATCCTCCACCGCGAGGTCGACACGTTCGCCGAGCGCACCGGGGTCACTGCGGAGCTCGAGATCCGCGGCGATCCGGACTCGCTCTCCTCGGCGCAGCGCATCACGGTGTTCCGTGCGATCCAGGAGGCTCTTGCAAACGTCCGCGAGCATGCGAGCGCGACCCACGTCTCGGTGCGTGTACGGGCACGCAGGAGCGCAATCGAGCTCCAGATCGTCGACGACGGCATGGGGTTCGAGGTCGAGCGTGCGCTGGCGAAGGCCGCTCAGCGCGGACGGCTCGGCCTCGTCGGCATCGGCGAGCGCGTCCACATGGTCGGCGGTACGTTCGAGCTCCAGAGCCAGCCGGGCGGGCCCACCACGCTGAAGATGACGCTCCCGCGCTGGGAGCCCCTGATCACCGCTTAGCCGGCTCGCCGCTCTCTCCGCCCGGCGTCAGCCCGCCGGATGGATCCTCAGAGTGACTCGACGAAGGAGGCGCCTCCGATGCCCTTCGTGCCCGGTAGGCGCCGTTCCGATGTCGAGGATGGACGGGCCTGAACAGAAGTGACCGCCCAGCGACTTGGCCGCGCGAAGCCAGACCGTGTACGTCCCCCCGGCCACGCCGCTGATGTGCCGCACCCGTTTGACCATGCCCGGGACCCACGACGCAGCCCTGTTCGCACAACGGGGCTTCTTGGCGGTTCGCCGCTCGACCCGCAGGTAGACGTAGTACTCCCATCCCGGCTGTGCGCGACCGGTCGTCGTGAACCGCAAGCGCATCTGCGAAGCCGCGCTCGTCAGGCGCTGTGGCGAGTAGGTGACCACGAACACTCCTCCGGGCGAGGGCGTCGCGAGATCCAGCGGGGTCGATCTCGCCGACCCGGGAGTGGCGGCCCCGACCGCAAGCGCCGTGACTCCGACGAGCGCTGCACGAGACGGGCACCGTGGATTGGCGAGAGCTGGACGGATCCGCCCAACCAGACGGCCGAGCATCATCGAAGAATAGGCTGGCTCAACAGGGGCGTCGACTGGTATCCGGCGTCTTCTCGAAACGACGAAGGAGGCCTCTCGACCTCCTTCGTCTCTTCCCCCTACCGCCGCAACCGGTGCCGCCGCCCCGTTGCGGACTTGCGCGTCAGCTCAGGACGAGCCCTGTGCCTTCGCGAACTTCGACACGCACTTGCCGAAGGCATTCGCCTTGTTCTTGTTCGTGCCATACGTGTTCTTGAACGCCTCGATGCTCTGAGCCGTCGTGCCGCGCTCGGCCTTGCACTTCTTGGCAGCGTTGTCGCGAGCCTGCTCGGCCTCCTGCTCCTGCTGCTGGGCCTCGAGCTTCTTCGCCTTCATCGACACGCACTTGCCGAAGGCATTCGCCTTGTTCTTGTTCGTGCCGTACGTGTTCTTGAACGCCTCGATGCTCTGAGCCGTCGTGCCGCGCTCGGCCTTGCATGCCTTCGCCGCGTTCTTCTCTGCGGACTGTCCCGGCGCCGCGGCGCTCGAGCCCGGGCTTTCGGGCTTGCCCTTGTCGGCCGGCGGGGCCGCAAGGGCCGCCGGCACGGCGAGGATGAGGAGGGCGGCTGCAACGATGAGTGTTCTCGGCATGTTCTCGTCTCCGTCCTGCGTGGGATTCGGTCGTGCACAGGAGTAGACGCGCCCGCCGGCTTCTTCTTGCGAATCCGAGTGTTAAGAATTCGTGAGGTGGGTTGCGGGTAGAGGTTGCCGCGACGACGGTGTCACCATGGCCGTCACCGAGACAGGCCATCGTGCCTCGCGTGCGATCGACGACCTCTACCGACGTCACGGTGCGGACGTCTATCGGTACACGTACGCGGTGCTCGGCAACCACGCGGACGCAGAGGACGTTACGCAGACGACGTTCCTGAACGCGTATCGCGCGCTCGAGCAGGGCGTCAGCCCGCGCAAGCCGTCGAACTGGCTCCTGACGATTGCGAGCAACGCGATCAAGCAGCGGTTCCGGCAGGAGCAGGCAAGGCCACGCCTCGTCGAGCTGGACGAGCGTCTGGCTCACCAGGAGGCCGACGAGCAGGACGGGCCGAGCGTCGGGGAGCTTCTGACCGCACTCTCGAAGATTCCGCCCCAGCAACGCCAGGCGATAGTCCTGCGCGAGTTCGAGGGGCGCTCGTACACGGAGATCGCAGAGATCCTCGGCGTCACCACGTCTGCTCTCGAGACGCTGCTCTTCAGAGCGCGACGCTCGCTCGCCGAGGAGCTCGAGCACCAACTGACGTGCACCGAGGCGCAGCTCGCGGTCTCGAAGTCCGTCGACGGACGGCTCGGCCGGAAGGAACGACGGCGGTTGCGCGATCACCTCGTCGAGTGCCCCGACTGCGCGCAGTTCGCGCGCATGCAGCAACGCCACCGTACTGCGCTGCGCGGGCTCATGCTCATCCCGATCCCGCTCTCCTTGGCCCTCTTCAAGGGGCTCGAGGGCGCCGGGACCGCGAGCGCGGCGACGCTTCCGGCGGCCGCAGGTGCAGGCTCCGTTGCAGCAGCCGGCTCCATGGTCGCGGGGACGGGCGCAGTCGCAGTCGGCGCCGGAGCGAGCGGTGGAACCGCCGCAGGCGGGGGGCTGCTCGCCGGCGGTGTGGCGCTCAAGGCAGCTGCCGCGGTCGCCGCGGTGGGGATCGCAGGCGGAGTCACGGTGACAGGCGTGTCCAAGCTCGAAAGCCACCCGGCGAAGAAAGCGCCGCCGGCTGCCACGAAGCCGGGAGAGCGACTGGGCCAGGTCGCTCCGCGCGGCGTGAGTGTTCCGGGTAACGGAGTCGCACGCGGTAAGCCCACGGCACCCGGCCAGGTGAAGAGGACGTCAGCCACGACGCACACGCCGACTCGTACGAGGCGTGCAGTCGGCCGTGCGAAGTCGACGCATACGAACAACGGAAAGCGCGTTGCAGGCGCGAAGCGTGTGACGGGCGCGAAGCGCGCGAACGGGTCAGCTTCGACGGCTCAGAGCGCGCCCACGACGCACCCTGGACAGACGAAGCGCGCGTCGACGCGAGCGAGCCAGACGACCGATGCGAGCACGGCGACCTCGGAGCCGACGCAGTCGACGACGACATCGCCCGCGCAGTCGGGCAACGGCGGCTCGTCGGGCAACGCCAACGGCCACGGCTCGAAGCCCTAGGCCGACGACGAGCCCGGACACGGCCCTCACCCTTCCGAGGGAGAGACAGGGGCGGCGGAACGGCCGATTTCGTTCCCAGGCATGCGATCTCTCGCCGCAGTCGCTGTCGTGCTCACAGCCGTGCTCGTTGCGGCTCCGACCGCCGCGCCCGGGCCATCGGCGAAGGTCGAGCGTCGAACGTCGCTCGAGGGGGCAGTCGTGCGGGCGTTGAACCGCGTCAGGGTCGCGCAGGGCTTGCAGCCGCTCCGTTCGTCGCCGAGCCTACGTGCAGCCGCGCGCGGCCACTCGCGCTCGATGCTCGCCTACGGCTTCTTCGGGCACGACTCCGAGGACGGCACCGCGTTCAGCGAGCGGATCAAGCGCTACTACACGAACCGCGGCTGGCGAACGTGGTCCGTCGGCGAGGCTCTGCTCTCGAGCCAAGGGACTTCCATCGACGCGACCGAGATCGTCGACGCCTGGCTCGCATCGCCCCCGCACAAGGAAATCATCATGTCGCCGATGTTCCGGGACGCAGGAATCGGTGCCTTGTACGCACCGGCGGCCCCGAAGGAGTTCGGCGGCGCGGAGACGGTCGTCGTCACTGCCGACTTCGGCCTCCGTGAGGGTCGAGTCTCGCTCTCGTGAGAGAGCGGCTCGCGCCTACGCGGCGAGTGTTTGGATCGCCGTGCTGCCCGGGTCGATCTCGCTCGCGAATCCGCGATCCCAGGTCACGACGACTCGGCCCTGCTCGTCGATCTGGTCGACGACACCGCGATCGCCGGCGCACAGGCCGGAGTCGTCACGCGGCGCCTCGACGAGCTCGATCCTGGCGCCGACCGAGACGCCGGCGCGGATCCGAGCCGCGAGAAGTCTTGCTCCCTGCGCATCCATACGAGGCATATCGGTTTCTTGGGCGTATGGCTTTACCCTCCTCGCCCGAGTGACGGCAGGAGTCACCGGAGCGTCGGCGAAGTCGCGACGAGCCGGCGGATCGCTCCGAACTCGACGGCTTAGGGTCGATCCGCCGGCGCCGCGATACTTGGTGATGACACCGTGATGACGAGTCCCGACGAGCACGAGCACGAGGACGCGCGCCGAGGCGGTCTCGTGCGCCGCGTCCTCCAGCAGGGCCCGAGCCCGGAGCAGCAGCTCGACGAGCTACTCGCACAGCGACGGATCGAGCTCGACGCGCATGCGGCTCGGCTTCGCGAGACCATTGCGGAGCTCGAGCGGCGCGAGGAGCTGCTGCGCGACTCGCGCGCGTCCGTCGAGCGCATGCTGAGACTGGGCACATCCGACCTCGAGGCTCGCGAAGCGGAGCTGACCGACTTCGTCAGCAGCCTCTCGGAGCGAGAGACCGCGTTGTCCCGGGCGGAGATGGACATCGCGCGCCGCAGGCAGGAGCTCGGGGCCGTCGAGCTCAAGCGTGCCGCGGTCGAGCGGCGCGAGCGAGCGCTTGCCGCGCAAGAGGAGGAGCTCGCACAGCTCCGGGTAGAGCTCGACGAGCGGGAGGCGGCCCTCGAGGCGAGAGCGCCGTCGGAGGAGCCCGTGGAGCTCGTCTTCCTACCCGGCGAGCGCTACCGACTCGTCGAGATCGACCCGGCGCCCCTCACACCCGGATACGTGTTCGACGTCGACGGGCTCGAGTACACGGTCGCGCGGGTCGGCCCGTCGCCGTTCCCTCACGACACACGCCGCTGCGCCTACCTGGTGCGCGGACGCGGTGACGACCCGGAGTCGGGCGGCAGCTCGTAGACCTGCGGTCGCGGCGTGCTCTCCTCGCCGTCCACGACGCTCTCCAGCCTCCGTTCCGCCTGAGCGACGAGGAACTGAGCGACGGCGACGTCGTCCGTGCCGAACCTGCGCATCCGCATCTCGTACAGCTCGATCAGCCCCCACTGCTGGCCGGAGACCCTGATCGGCAGCATCAGGAGCGCGTTCATGCCGAGATCTCGAAGAATGAACGCCTCCGACGGGTCCACGTCGCCGTCGATGAACGAGACGCTGCGCGGCTCGCCCGTTCGCAGCACTTCGGCCGTGAGCGGAAAGTCGGCGATCCGGTACGCAGCCTCGTCGCCGAGCCAGACCTCCCGGAGCGCGTGCTCCGTCGCGTCGACGATGTAGTCCCCGACCACGCGCGAGGCCGAGCACGCCGTCGCGCCGACGACGAACACGAGCGCCTTGCACAGGCGCTCGCAGACACCCGCGATCGTCTCCTCCGCCTCGATCGCGTGCGCCGCGGCCATCGCATCGGCGAGAACGGCACCGGAACCGTCGTTCCTTCCTCTGCGCGGCCCGTCGAGCGCCGAGGGCTCGCCGGCCGGGAGCGAGCGTGCTCCTCCAGTGAGCTCGCGGAACGATGCGATCCTGTCCTTGCCGGACGCCTTGGCGGCGTACAGGGCCTGATCGCCGGCCCGCAGCAACGTCGTCGGCTTGGCGCCGTCGAACGGATAGGTCGAGACGCCTGCAGAGATCCTCAGCGGAAAGCCGGCCTCGGTGAGCCCGTCGGCCAGCAGGGTCCGGATCTGCCCGCCGAGCGCCTCGGCCGCATCCGCGCCCGCGCCGGGAAGCATGACCACGAACTCGTCGCCGCCGAGGCGGGCGGCCTCGGCCTCCTCCGGCAGCGCTCCGGCGAGGACGTCGGCGACCTCGCGTAGCAGCGCGTCTCCGAACTCGTGGCCGGCTCGGTCGTTGATCTCCTTGAAGTCGTCGCAATCGATGACGAGCAGGCTCAAGGGCAGCCGCCTTTCCTGTGCCTCGGCGAGCGCGCGCTCGAGCCGCTCCTCGAGGCCGCGCCGGTTGAGGATCCGGGTCAACGGATCCGTCACGGCGCTCAACCGCTCGCGCTGGAGCGCGAACGCTGCATCGAGTGATGCCGCGACATGCGCGGCGAGCACCGCGGCCGTATCCAACACGGTCGGGTCGACGCGAGCAGCGTTCTGCGTGATCCCGACGAGCGCCCCGATCTCGCCTGCATTCGCCCTGAGCGGCAGCCAAATGAGCGACTGGGTGCCCCGCCGACCCTTCGGCCCCGGACGGTCGAGCACCTGGCAGACGACGCTCGGGTCCGTCTGCGTCCTCGCGGTCTCGAGCTCCCCGGCCGAGAGCGGGGACTGCGTCGTCTGGTCGGATCGCCACTCCCCCAGCTCGGTCGGCGTGCCCAGCTCGTCCCAGACCACGAGCTGGCTGGCCTCGACCGGCAGCACCTTCGGGAGCGAAGCCGCGCCGAGCGCGGCGATGTCGCGCGGATCCCGGAGGCTGCCGAGGTGGACGAAGAGACGCGCGAGAGCGGCGAGATCCAATGTGCGACTCGTCCTGACCGCCTCGGCCAGGGGGGCGAGCACGCGAGCGAGCGGCCGAAGTGCCGCTGCGGCTCCGTCGGGCAGAGCACGCTCCGCTTCGACGTTCAGCAAGCCGACGACGGTACGTCCCACCCGAAGCGGAATCGCGAGCTCCGAGACCACCCCCGGCAGCGCGGCCACATAGTCGGGATCCGAGGTGACATCGGGGACGAGCTGCGCGCGACCGAGTCGGACAGCGCGTCCGGTGACGCCGCGCTCGATCGTCAAGCCGTCGGGAACGACCGCGTATCCGCGCTGCGCGACGAGCCACAGGCGTCCGTGCTCGAGGACGAACACCGAGGGCATGACGCCGGCGACTGCCTCGTAGAGGCCCTCGACCGCGGCGTCGATGAGACGCGCCGGCTCGTCGTCGCCGTCGATCGCGTCACCCGCGCGTCTCGCGGCAGCAGCCAGGAGCCCGGCATCGATTGGCCGGACGACGCGCGCAGCCGCAGAGGCACGCTCCATGCAACGAATATCGGCCGCCGCTCAGTTGATCTGGAGCCTCGGCACGTACCCCTGACAGGGCTTCTTACTGTGCGCCGAGGCTGCGGTACCAGTCGAGGATCGCGTCGCCCCAGAAGAGGGCGACGACGCCACCGAGCGCAAGGAACGGCCCGAGCGGGATGGCCATCTTGCGCGCTGCACGGCCCTGACGCACGAAGAGCACGAATGCGGGAACGAATGCGAGGAAGAAGCCGACGAACATCGCGACGATGACCGAGATACCGAGCCCGGCGCCGAGGAAGGCAGAGAGCTTGACGTCGCCCATCCCGAGCCCGCGCGGATAGATCAGCACGATCAGGAAGAGGACGATCCCGGCGCCGAGCGCGCACAGGATCCATTCGAGGCTCGGGTCGTCGATCGTCCGCAGCGCGAGAATGACGACCGCAGTCGGAAGAATGACCTTGTCCGGGATGAGCCTCGTCTCGAGGTCGGTCCGCGTGACGACGACGAGGACCCAGCAGAAGAGCGCTGCGACGAGAGCCTCGAGCGAGAACCCGAAGACGAGGCCGCTCGCGGCGCCGAGGAGCGCAGTGCCGGCGGCGACGAGCCAGAGCCGCGGAGACCGCGGGACCGACCCCAGCAGTGGATCGTGCCGCGGCGCATTCGTCGCGACGCGGTCGGCGACGGGGCCGACGGCGACGCCGACGATCAGCCCGACCAGTCCTGCGGCGACGTCCACGACACACGATTCCCCGATGGGGGATGCCTTCCTGCCGTCCACGCGCGCGACCGCCCGATCGATCCCTCGTGTGGGTGACGGCCGTCCCTCGATCTGGGGTGGACGCGGACGTTCTCGCCACTACTGTCGGATGTAACTGCGGTGTCCTCAGGCTGGCAGAACGGCGGCAAGTGGGAAATCAACTACGGCGGCGGCAACTACGGAGCACGTTCGTGTGGGCCCTGTGCCTGGCGACGCTCGTGCTCGTCGCGAGCTTCGCGACGGCGCTCCTGCAGGAGACGCCCGACTACGTCATCGCGACGCTGGTCGTGTGCGCCTTCGTCGCCGCGGCCGTCGGTGTCTTCCTGAATCTCCGGGTCGGTCGAGCCCACTCCGAGGCGCTTCGCGATCCGCTCACGGGGCTCCCGAACCGCGTCCTCCTCGACGACCGAATCGAGCAGGCGTTTCGCCGTTCTCGCCGGTCGGGTGAGCCCTTCACGCTCATCGCAATCGATCTCGACGGGTTCAAGGACGTCAACGACGTGAGAGGGCACGGCGCAGGCGACATCGTCCTGAAGACGCTCGCGCGCCGCTTCGAGGCGGTCGTGCGCGAGGCCGACACGGTCGCGCGCGTCGGCGGCGACGAGTTCGTGGTGCTCTCGATCGGCACGGGTAGCGACGACCGCGCGGCTGCGCTCGTCGGACGCCTCCGCAACGCGCTGCGCAGGCCCTTCAAGGTCGATGGAGCAGCGGTCGAGATCGACGGCAGCATCGGTTGGGCGGTCTTCCCCGACGACGGGGCCACGGCAGAGGACCTGCTCGCGCGGGCAGACGGGCAGATGTACGCGACGAAGCGCGACACGAGCGACGAGAACATCGTGCTACGACGAGGCGTCGACGTCAGCGTCGTCCGGGACGTAGAGACCGCGCTCGAGCAGAACGAGCTCCTCGTCGTCTACCAGCCGATCATCGACCTGCGGACCGGGATGCCGCACTCCGCCGAGGCGCTGATTCGGCGCGTCCTACCCGACGGCGGTCTCGTGCCACCCGCGGACTTCGTCCCGCACGTGGAGCGGACGCCGCTCGTGCGGGAGCTCACGTTCCTGGTCGTGGCCGATGCGCTCGGCGCGGCTCAACTGTGGTCGAAAGCCGGCCACGAGCTCGGCGTGTCCATCAACATCCCGTACCGGCTCCTCGACGACTCGCAGTTCGCCGAGGGGCTCGGCTCGATGCTGCGCTCGTACGAGCTGGGATCGCGGCGAGTCACGCTCGAGGTCGTGCCCGCCGGGCCGGGCGCGGGAACTCAGGTCGACGAGGAGGCCCTCGCCAAGTTCGACGCCCTCGGCGTGCGTCTCTCGCTCGACGACGCCGGACGGGCCGCCTCGTTCGCCGCGCTCCGCGTTCTGCCGCTCGACGAGGTGAAGATCGACGTGGGCTTCGTGCACGGCCTCGGCAAGAGCACCGCGGATGCCGCTCTCGTGCGCGGGATCATCGACATTGGCCACGCACTCGGGCTCGAGGTCGTCGCCGAGGGAGTCGAGACGCGCAACGCATGGAGCGTGCTGGCCGAGTGGGGTTGCGACTACGCGCAGGGCTTCTACGTCGCGACCCCGCGCGGCGCGGACGAGCTCGTCGAATGGCTCGGTTCGCGCTGGCCCGCTGTCGCCTGACGCGCGTCGGGCGACGAACGCTAGGAGGAGCCCCCGGGCCTCCAGAGCGGCTCCTCGTGGCCGAGCGACGCGTTGGCCGCGCGGGCCAGGATGAACAGCAGGTCGGAGAGGCGATTCAAGTACACGAGGACGAGTGGGCTGACCGCGTGCGCTCCGGCCGCGACGAGCGCCTCCCGCTCGGCGCGCCTGCAGACCGTCCGGGCGACATGGAGACGCGCCGCAGCCTCGCTGCCACCGGGAAGCACGAAGCTCTTCAGGTCGGGCAGCTCGTCGTTGAAGCGGTCACAGTCGTCCTCGAGGCGATCGATCTGAACCTGGGTCACGCGCAGCCGCGCGTCGTGGCCGAGCGGCACGGAGAGGTCGGCACCCAGATCGAAGAGCTCGTTCTGGACGCGCACGAGCACGTCGCGGATCTCGGCCGGACAGCCTCCGGCGACGACGACGCCGACCGCCGAGTTCAGCTCGTCGACGGACCCGTACGCGGCAATCCGCTCGTCGAGCTTCGAGACGCGCGACCCGTCCCCGAGCGAGGTCTCGCCCGCGTCGCCGCCACGCGTGTAGATCTTCGTGAGCCTCACCGGCTCGTCGCGCTCCCGTGGCACGGCCGTCTTACGAGTGCGCCTCTTGGGCGACCGGCTCGTCGCGCGTCTGACGCCCGAGGATGTGGCGGGCGATGACGAGCCGCTGGATCTCGCTCGTGCCCTCGTAGATCTCCGTGATCTTGGCGTCACGGTAGAAGCGCTCGACCGGGAACTCCCGCGTGTATCCATAGCCGCCGAGGATCTGGATCGCCTCCGCCGTCTGACGCCGTGCCATCTCGGACGCAAAGAGCTTCGCCTTCGCCCCCTCCGCCGTGTGCGGCCTCCCCTCCTGCTTCAGCCACGCCGCGCGATAGGTCAGCAGACGAGCGGCGTCGATCTCGGTCGCCATGTCTGCGAGCTTCCACTGGATCGCCTGGAAGTCGCCGATGCGCCGTCCGAACTGCTCGCGCTCGAGCGCGTAGGCGCGCGCGACGTCGTACGCAGCCTGCGCGATTCCGAGGGCTTGCGCTGCGATGCCGATGCGCCCGCCGTCGAGCGTGGCCATCGCCACGCGAAAGCCTCGGCCCTCCTCGTGCAGCAAGCGATCCCTCCCCACCCGCGAGTCCTCGAGGACGAGATCCGAGGTCGTCGACGAGTGCAGGCCGAGCTTCTCCTCCTCGCGCGTCACGCGCACGTGGTCGGCGTCGAGGACGAAGCAGGAGACGCCCCGCGCGCCGGTCGTCGACGGATCCGTCCGCGCGAACAGCACGAACGTGCCTGCACGCGATCCGTTCGTGATCCACTGCTTCGACCCGTTCAGCAGCCAGCCGTCTCCGTCCGGATCGGCGGTCGTGCGGAGCGAGCCGGCATCGGATCCCGAGCCCGACTCGGTGAGCGCGAACGCGCCGAGCTGCTCGCCGCGAGCGAGCGGGGGTACGAAACGTGCTCGCTGCTCGTCGGTGCCGAACACGAGGATCGGCAGCGTCGTCGCGCTCGTGTGCACGGCGACGGTCACGCCGACCCCGGCGTCCGCGCGCGAGAGCTCCTCGAGGACGAGGACGTACGAGAGGAAGTCCGCGCCTGCGCCCCCGTACTCCTCGGGCACGCAGACCCCCATCAGCCCGAGCCCGGCGAGCTTCGGGATCAGCTCGTCGGGAAAGCGATGGTCGCGGTCCCAGTCCGCCGCGTTCGGCGCGATCTCCGCCTCGGCCAGCTCGCGCGTGAGCGACTGGATGGCTCGCTGGTCGGCAGTGAGCTCGAAGTCCACCGTGCGCGGACTATAGGGCTGTCGTCAGGCGACGCTCGAAGACGACTGCGAGGTCGTCGGAGTACGCCCAGCGCCAATCAGGACTCCGCGCGAGCTCGTTCGCGATACCGCTCGTGCGGCGCACGAGCGCGGTTCGGATCCCGTAGCGCAGCAGCAAGCGGTCGGTCCCCGGGCTCGCCTCGGTCATCGTGCTGTAGGGGCTGGCGAGGAAGTCTCCGTAGAGATCCGAGCGGCCGTCGATGAAGACCGGAACCGAGGGCAGCTCGTAGATGAGATAACCGCCCCAGTCGTACGCGTTGAAGAGGTTTCCCCGTCGTGGATGTGCGCGGAGGTAGGCCACCGCGTCGACGGGTAGCACCTCGCGCTCGGCTCGATCGAGGCTCGACTCGCGAAGCCCGTCGGAGAGACGCTGGCCAACGATCGTTAGCGCTAACACGATGATCGCCACGTTGAAGGCGACGATGGGCGCCGAGGCTCTCTGTAGCGCGCGAATGCGCCACCCGCGCTCGCGCGCGAGCGCACTCACGTGGTACGCGAGTCACCGGCGCGACCACCACCGCGAAGAACGAGACGTTTCGGGCAGCGAACAGCGCGAGCGTCGCGGCTCCCGTGCACAGGATGGCGTCGGTCCACCCGAGCCGTTTCGGGCTCATCCCGACGCTCAGGAAGAGGAGCAGGAGCAACGCCGCGAACGGCCAGTAGCTCGGCGACCCGCAGGTCGGGCGGCCCCCACTCCTCGATCAGCCGCTGTGCCCGCCCGCCCGCGGTCGCGAAGGGCACGGTGAGCAATCGCGGCCCGTACGGGTTGACGAGAGTCGCGGCGAAGCGACACCAGCACCCACGCCGGCGAGCTTGCGGACGGCTCGGCGGCCGATGCCACCGCGGTCGTCCAGCGGCACGAACGACTCGAGCAGCTCCCCCACGATCGTTCGCGGCCACGAGCAGCAGGCCGAGGGCGAAGCCGCCGTGCAGGTTCGCCCACACCAGCATGATCGGTGGCAGCAGCCACAGAACGTCGACGTCGCGATGCCGGCGAAGGAAGAGGATGTACAGCACGAAGGCCGTCAACGCGTACGTGAACATCTGCGGACGCGGCGTCCAGAAGATCGACGCGGTCAGCGCCGCGAGTCCGGTCACCGCACATCGCAGGTACGTGCCGCCTATGCACATCCGGTAGACGAGCACCGAGCCGAGAAGAGCGAGCAGCCCGGTCGCGATCTCGAGCGCGCCGTACCCGCCCACCCGCCACAGCGCGTACCACACAAGCTGCGCGCCCCAGCTGTGATCGATCCACGGGTCACCGGCCTTGGTGAACGAGAACGGGTCGCTACGAATGAATCCGTGGTCGAGGATGTACGCGCCGGCGCGAAGATGCCACCACACGTCGGTATCGACACGGAGCGCCGCACCCAGGCCGAAGACGAGCACGAACGTGACCACGACCATCGTCCTTTCGGGCGTGAGACGATGAACGTCGGTCGACCTCAGCCTGGAACTCGCGAGTTCCACGACACTGAGTATCAGCTGTTACGACGAGTCGGAAAAGCCCTCGCCCGACTTTCGCCCGACACGACCGGCGGCCACGTTCTGCCGGCGGAAGCCGTGCACGGATGGCCACTTCTGGGCCTCGAGCCACGGCTGGAGAACCTCCAGGCGGCCCATTGGATGGGCGACGAGCTACGCTCCGGAGGCGCCGATAGGCCCGCGCGGCGCGTCGACGAGCCGTCTTGTGCATTCCGCCCGGCGTCAGCAGGTGCCGCATCCTCCCCGGCGACAACTCGGCACAGAGCACGGCAGATGCCGCCGGCCCACGCTCCCCGTAGCGGACACCGGTTGGGTCGAACGACGGAGCAGCCCGCCACCCGTCTGCACCGAGCTCGTACGCCTCGACGTCCTCGACGAACCAGCCTGCGGACGTGTAGAGGGACGTCCAGCCTCGGACGTCGTCCTGACGGAACCAACCGTGGTCGCCGGGCTCTCCGAGCGGCACCGTCACGAGGAGGGTCCCGTTCGGCCGCAAGACCCGACGAAGCTCGCGCAGCGCAGCTGTCCGGCCGCCTTCGTCGCCCTCGCCCCCGACGCCGTACATCGTGTTGTCGGCACCCACGTGCTCCAGCGTCGAGACGAGCAGCACCTGGTCGAACGAGCGGTCCGCGAACGGCAGCTGCCGCACGTCGGCCTCGACGGTCTCCATACCCTCCACCTCCGCGGGTGCCAGATCGACGCCCACGAGCTCGATGCCCGCGCGAAGGAGTCCCGCGAGATATGCCCGCTCCGCGAAGGCGTACCCCACCTCGAGCACGCGGCCCGTGTCCAGGCGCGAGAGGACCCACGGGATCTCGACCACCCGCTCGTCCGCGCGCGGCGCCTGCAGCCAGCTGAGCCGCTCTCCGCGTGCGCGCGCCCCCAGGCCGAGAGCGACGGCATCGTCGAGCTCGCGAACGCGCCCGTGCTCGTCGCTGGAGGCGAGCTCGTGGATCAGCGTTGCCCGCGAAAGCGTGCCGTCGGCCAGCTTTGCGACCGAGCGGTCGCGCGCCTCGGGATCGGGCTCGCGGCGGAGCACGAGCCGGTACATCGCGTCGACGAACTCGACGTCGGAGCCGTCGCGAGCGGCGAGCTCGGCCGCGAGCCGGGGATCCATCACGCGTAGTCGTAGAAGCCGCGGCCCGCCTTTCGCCCGAGGCGGCCGGCGGCCACGTACTGCCGGAGGAGCGGGCACGGAGCGTACTTCTGGTCTCCGAGCCCGGCGTGGAGCACCTCCATGATCGCGACGCACGTGTCGAGCCCGATGAGATCGGCGAGCGCCAGCGGCCCCAGCGGATGGGCGAAGCCGAGCTTCGCGATCGTGTCGATCGCCTCCGCCTCGGCGACACCCTCCATGAGCGCATAGGCGGCCTCGTTCACGAACGGCATGAGGATGCGGTTCGAGACGAACCCCGGATAGTCGTTCGCCTCGGCCGGCGTCTTCCCCAGGTCTCCGGCCAGCGAGACGATCGCCGCCGCCGTCTCGTCGGAGGTCTGCACGGCGCGGATGACCTCGACGAGCTTCAGCACTGGAACGGGGTTGAAGAAGTGCATCCCGATGACCTTCTCCGGACGCGAGGTGACGGCGGCGAGCGACGTGATGGGGATCGAGGACGTGTTCGAGGCGAGGATGGCCTCCGGCGGGCAGATCTCGTCCGCACGCCGGAAGATCTCCCCTTTCACACCGGCGTCCTCGACGACCGCCTCGATGAGGAGATCCGCTGCCACGAGCTCGTCGACGGCAGTGACGCGGGCGAGCACCTCCGCCGGGTCGGGCCCTCCCTTCTCGGCGAGCTTGCCGAGGCTCTTCTCCATGGCGGCCAGCGCTCGCTCCACCGCTCCCGGCGCCTCGTCCTGGAGCGAGACGCGGCGGCCGGAGGCCGCGACGACCTGCGCGATCCCCCCGCCCATCTGCCCGGCGCCAACCACGAGAACGTGCTCGAACGTCACGGGAGGAGTCTAGGGTCGAGGCGCTCCCGGCAGGTCCGGCCTCGCACCCTTCCGCAGCCGCCGCAGCGCCCACAGGAGCACGAGCGCGAGGATGACGATCCCGATCCCGACCTTGATGACGCCGCCCCGCGGCTCGCCTCCCGTCGCCACGAGCGGGCCGGGCTCGACGACGCTGCACGCCGACGCGAGCCAGGCACCGTCGGGCGCGCGTGTCAACAGCAGCCCGATCGCCTTGTTCAGCGGGACGTCGACGTCGCAGTCGGATCCGCGGGGCGACCTCACCTGGAGCGTCCGACCCACGTCGCCCTTCACGCGCTGATCGACCTGGACGGTCAGCAGCGTCACGGGCGCACCCTTGACCTGGCCGGCGCGCTCGGCGACGACGCGGCCGACCACCGCGGCATCCGCCTCGTCGAGCCTCTTCGAGAGCGGGATGTCCGCGCAGACGCACGCAGAAGCGGAGCCCGCGAGCGCGAGCGCGGCGATCGCGATGCAGACGAGCGCCTTCAGACCTCGATCAGGAGCGCGTCGCCCTGCCCGCCGCCGGAGCAGATCGCCGCGAGCCCGAGCCCTCCTCCGCTCCGTCGCAGGTCGTGGACCATCGTGGCCACGATCCGGCCGCCGGAGGCTCCGATGGGATGGCCGAGGGCGACGGCGCCGCCGTTGACGTTCACGACGTCCTCGTCGGCACCGAGCATACGGGTCGAGTTCTTGGCGACGGACGAGAACGCCTCGTTGATCTCGACGCGCGAGACGTCGTCGATCGTCCTCCCTGCCTTCGCGAGTGCCTGCTCGCCGGCGCGCGCCGGGGTGCGCGCGAGATACGCGTAGTCGTCGGCGACGTATCCCTGCGAGAGGATCGTCGCGAGCGGCTCGAGACCGCGCCGCTCGGCGAACTCCTCCGAGCAGACGACGACGCACGAGGCACCGTCGTTGACCCCGGGTGCGTTGCCGGCCGTCGTCGTCCCGTCCGGATCGAAGACGGGCTGAAGCGCGGCCAGCTTCTCGAGGGTCGTGTCGCGGCGGATGCCCTCGTCTGCCGTGACTTCCCCCACCGCCACGATCTCGTCGTCGAAGCGACCCGCGTCCTGCGCGGCTGAGGCGCGCTGATGAGAGCGAAACGCCCACTCGTCCTGCTCTTCGCGCGTGATGCCGAGCTCGCGGGAGACGAGCGACGCCTGCTCCACCATGTGCAAGCCGTCGAAGGTCGACGTGAGCCCGTCGAACACCATGTGGTCGACGACTTCGCCGTTTCCGAGGCGGTACCCGAAGCGCGCCTTCGGAAGCAGGTACGGGGCGTTCGACATGGACTCCATCCCGCCCGTCACGACGAGCTCGTGCCCGCCGGCGCGGATCATGAGGTCGGCGATCTCGATCGCGCGAATCGACGAGGCGCACACCTTGTTGATCGTGTCGGCAGGGATCTCCTTCGGGATACCGGCGCCTACGGCTGCCTGGCGCGCCGGCGCCTGTCCGGCCCCCGCCTGCAGCACCTGGCCCATGATCACGTACTCGACATCCTCGGGCTGCAGACCGCCGCGCTCGAGGGCGGCCCGAATCGCGATCGATCCGAGCGCGGTCGCCTGGTGGGACGCGAGCCCGCCACCCAACCTGCCGAAGGGCGTGCGAACGGCCGAGACGATGACCGAGCGGCTCACGGTCGGAGCGTACCCGCGAGACGAAGGCGCTCCAGGTCGACACCCTCCGCCACGGGTTCTACGATGTCCTCACCGTGGCCGTCACGGTGAAGCGGCAGACGCCGTTCGTAGTGCTCGACGAGGGGGATCGCATCGTCGGGGTAGGCCCGAGTGCCGAGAGCCAGTTCGGGCCGCTCGTGGGCGCGCTGATATGGGATTGCTTCCCGGGCTCGGAGCGGCTCTTCAAGCCGTACTACGACGCAGCGCGGCGGTCGGGCGAGCCGGTCGAGTTCGTCCAGTTCTACGACGGGAACGTCTCGCGGATACGTGCCGTCCCCGCCGCGGACGGACGGCTCGAGCTCGAATGGGAGCTGCTCGTGCGGCTCGATACGCTGACGCTCGGCTCGCTGGCGCAGACGCTCGAGGAATCGCTCGAGCTCCTCGACGGGTACGGCTCGGGAGACCAGCGCGACATCGTCCGGCGCGCACTGCGCGTCATCGAGGGCGGCAAGTGAGCGCGCATCGCGTCGACGGCCTGAGATCCTCCGCGCCCGACGCCTACGTCGTCCTCGACGAGGACGACGTCATCGTCCACGTGTCGCAGCCGTTTCGCGACACACGCGGCCGCGGCGTCGGCCACGTGTTCTGGGACCACCTCCCGCACGCACGCGAGGTGTACGGCCAACATCTCGACGAAGCCCGGGCGACGGGTCGCCCGGTGGAGGCGTTGATCTTCTACGCGGGTAGGCTCAAGCGACTGCTTGCGATCCCGGGCGGAGACGGCCTCGCAGTGCACATCGAGAACCTCGTCGAGCTCGACGTCACGTCTCTTGCGACGCTGACGCGGAGCTTGGAGCAGCTCGACGCCGTGCTAGCTGATCGAGCATCCGGGCGACCCGATCGACGATCGCACGTGTTTCTGCGAGCTCTTCCCTGAGCGCGGCGAGCTCGACCGAGTGGGCCGTCGCGGCGTCGGGCGCACGGACGAGGTCGCTCATCGTCGTCCCGGTGAGCTCCGCGATGCGCCGCAGACGCGGAAGCGACGGTGTCGTCACGCCGCGTTCCCAGCGCGAGACGGTGATCGACTCGACACCGAGCTCCTCGGCGAGCTGCTTCTGGGTCAGGCCGGCGCTGCGCCGAGCAGTGCGCAGTCCCCCCCACTCCGCCGCTGTCGTGGGTCCCCAAGCTAGGTAGTTATACCAGAGCACCCGGCGAATGCGGTGCGATTCGCTGACGCACTGTCAGCGGTCGCGCAGGCGGATGCGCTTCCCGCACCGCTCGCAGCGCTGATAGCGCTCGGTGAGGAAGAACGGCCGCCGCCGCCGAGGCAGTCGATGGCCGAAGATCCGACAGCGGAGCTTCACGCGTCGGGGCCGACCTTGACGAGCATCTTCCCGATGTTCTCGCCCCGGAGGAGGCCGAGGAAGGCCTTCGGCGCGTTCTCGATGCCGTCGACGATCGTTTCCCGGTACTGCAGCCGGCCGTCGCGCACCCACTCCGAGGCCTCTCGCGCGAACTCGCCGAAGCGGTCGAAGTGGTCGGTGATGATGTAGCCCTGGAGCCGCAGGCGCTTGGTGACCACGAGGAACATGTTTCGCGGCCCGGGCGCCGGCTCTGCGTCGTTGTAACGTGAGATCGAGCCGCACGCGACGACCCGCCCGTGGTTGCGCAGCGCACCGATGGCCGCTTCGAGGTGATCTCCGCCGACGTTGTCGAAATAGATGTCGATGCCGTCGGGCGCGAGCTCGGCCAGCGCGCGTCGTGGGATCTGCTCGTCGTAGTCGAACGCGCCGTCGAAGCCGAGCTCCTCGAGCCACGTGACCTTCTCCCTGGAGCCCGCGCTTCCGATCACCCGACAGCCTGAGATGTGCGCCATCTGGCCAGCCGCGCTGCCGACGGCGCCGGCGGCTCCCGAGACGAAGACGGTCTCGCCTTCCTTCGGCTCGCCGAGGACGAACAGGCCGTACCACGCCGTGAAGCCGGGCATGCCCAGGACTCCGAGCGCCGTCGAGACCGGCGCAAGCGTCGGATCGAGACGGCGAAGCGTCGCTCCGTCGGACAGCGCCCACTCCCTCCAGCCGAGCTGGTGCAGCACCCATTCGCCCTCCGCGTAGCGGGAGTTCCTGGACACCGCCACGCGCCCGACCGCCCCGCCCGTCATCGCCTCGCCGAGCGTGAACGGCGCCACGTACGAGCGTACGTCGTTCATGCGGGGCCGCATGTACGGATCGACGGAGAAGTACGTGTTGCGGATGAGCACCTGGCCCTCGGCCGGGTCGGGAATCGGCGTATCCGCGATCTCGAAGAGGTCCTCGCCCGGGAATCCCTGCGGGCGCGCGACGAGCCTGACCTCACGACCGAGTCCGTCCATGCGGCGATGATACGACCGTGGAGTCGCTCCGAGGTCAGCTGCTCATTGCGGGGCCGCGCCTCCTGGACCCGAACTTCTGGCGCACAGTCGTGCTCGTCGGCGAGCACTCGGAGGAGGGTGCTCTCGGCGTCGTGCTGAACCGCTCGTCCGAGACACCCGCGGAGGAAGCGCTGCCCGAGCTCGCGCTTCTCGCAGACGATCTCGGCGCGGTTCACGTCGGCGGCCCCGTGCAACCGTCCGCCGTCGTCGTTCTGGCTGACTTCGTCGACGCGAGCGCGGCGGAGTCGCTCCTCGTGGACTCGATCGGGTTCCTCCCGTCCGAGGTCGAGCCGGAGACGATCGGCGAGGTGCGCCGTGCCCGCGTCTACGTCGGCTACGCCGGCTGGGGCCCCGGGCAGCTGGACGGCGAGCTCGAGGACGGCTCGTGGATCGTCGAGCCCGCGCGTGCAGCCGACGTGTTCACGCACGACCCCGAGGGGCTGTGGAGCGAGGTGCTCCGGCGCAAGGGCGGCCCGTTCGGCGTCCTCGCCGCGATGCCGCCGGATCCCACCCTCAACTGAGCGACGCGAACCTGGCGCGTGCTCCGGGTAGTCTCGCTCCGCTTGAGCGACCTCAGGACAACCGTCTCGACACTCCCGAGAGCCGCGATCCTCCATGCCGCCGAGAGCGCGCGGCTCCAGCACGTCGTCCAGAGCCACGGGGCAAGGCTCGGTGCGGCGCGCTTCGTCGCGGGGGAGTCGCTGGACTCGTGTGTCACCGTGCTCCGCCGACTGAACGACGCCGGCCTCCACGCGAACACGACGCTTCTCGGCGAGGCGATTCCCGACGCGGACGGCGCTGCGACCGTCACGAGCGAGTACGAGGAGATCATCGAGCGCCTGGTCGCCGAGAAGCTGTGCGCAAACGTCGCCCTCAAGCTCACCCATCTCGGCCTGTCGTTCGACGAGGAGATCGCGTACGAGAACGTCTCGCGACTCGTCGCACGAGCGGGCGAGCTCGGGACCTTCGTCCGGACGGACATGGAGCAGTCCGACCACGTCGACGCAACCCTCGAGATCTACGAGCGTCTGCGCAGCGCCGGGCACGACAGCGTCGGCACCGTGCTCCAGTCGTACCTCTACCGGACGATGGACGACCTCGAGCGGCTGCTGCCGCGCGCCCCGAACCTGCGCATCGTCAAGGGCGCCTACCTCGAGCCCGAGTCGATGGCGTACCCGGACAAGGCGGATGTCGACAGGAAGTACGTCGAGCTCGTCGAGCGAGGGCTGCGCGGAGGCGCGTACATCGCGGTCGCGACGCACGACGAGGCGATCATCCGGAAGGTGCAGGCATTTGCGGCCCGCGAGGACATCGCGCGCGATCGCTTCGAGTTCCAGATGCTGTACGGCGTCCGGCCCGGGCTGCAGCGCTCCATCGCAGCGGAGGGATACAAGGTGCTCGTCGCGGCTCCGTTCGGCCCCGACTGGTACCCGTACCTCATGCGACGGCTGGCCGAGCGGCCGGCGAACCTCGGCTTCTTCCTCAAGAACCTCGTCCGCCGGTGACTGCCGCTCGCCTTCAGCTCGCGGTCGTGAGGGAAACCGTGTTTCCCCCACGGACCCCCTTCTTTCGGAGAGCGTGGGGAACCTCCCGGTTCCCCACACCCCTCCCCGTTCATTGGCCAGCCAAGGCTGGCCAATGAGCCCTCCCGCCGCAGCCGACGTCGTGGTCGTCGGAGGCGGCGTCATCGGGACGAGCATCGCGTTCCACCTCGCGGAGGCGGGCGTCGACGCGTGCCTCCTCGAGCGCGGGCAGCTCGCGGGCGGGTCGACCAGTCGCGCTGCCGGAGGGATCCGGGCGCAGTTCTCCGATCCGCTCAACATCGCGATCGGGCTGCGCAGCATCGAGGCGTTCACGCGATTCGGTGAGCGCCCCGGCGCCGAGATCGAGCTCCGCCAGGTCGGCTACCTCTTCCTGCTCGACCGCGAGCAGGACGTCGCCGCCTTCGAGGCGAGCGTCGCGCTTCAGAACGAGCTCGGGGTGCCGAGCCGGTTCGTGTCGCTCGAAGAGGCACAGAGCCTCTCCCCGATCGCCGGACTCGCCGATGTGCTCGCCGCGACCTTCTGCCCGCTCGACGGCCACGCGAGCCCGGAGGCCGTGACCCACGGCTACGCCTCGGGAGCGCGGGAGCTCGGGGCGACCGTGCTCACCGGCTGCGCCGTCACCGGCATCGAGACGGCGGATGGCGACATCAGCGGGGTCGAGACGACGCTCGGCGAGATCGACACCGGAACGGTCGTGTGCGCAGCGGGCGTCTGGTCCCCCGAGATCGCACGCCTCGTCGGGGTCGAGCTTCCCGTCGAACCGTACTTCCGCGAGGTCGGCTTCACCGGGCCGACGCCGGGTCTGCCCGACCGGCCCCCGCTGACGATCGACTTCTCGACGGGCTTCTACTTCCACCGTGAAGGCCCGGGCCTCCTGTTCGGCATGGCGGACAGGAACCAGCCGCCGGGTCTCGACGCTCCGACCGATCCTGCCTGGCTCGAGCGGGTCATGGAGGTCGCCGAGCGCCGATGCCCGTCGCTGCTCGACATGGGAATCGCCGGTGGGTGGACCGGCTACTACGAGGTGACGCCGGACCACAACGCGCTCGTGGGAGAGTCCGCCGACGTCAGCAGGTTCCTCTACGCGACCGGCTTCTCCGGGCACGGCTTCCTCCAGGGGCCTGCGATCGGCGAGATCGTCCGCGACCTCGTTCTCGAGCGGGAGCCCTTCGTCGACATCGCCGCGCTGTCGGTGGAGCGCTTCGCCCGAGCGGCGACGCGCCCCGAGCGCAACGTCATCTAGCCAGGGTCTGCTCCTGCTCGACTAACGTCGGGTCGTGCGCGACACGCTCGTCTTCATCCCCGCCTGGAACGAGGAGGACAACCTCGCTGCCGTCCTCGAGGAGCTCCACGCCGGCTTGCCGGACAGCGACGTCCTCGTGGTCGACGACGGCTCGACCGACGGCACCGCTGCAATCGCACGAGCGCACGATGCCGAAGTGCTCTCGTTCGGCGAGAACCGCGGGCTGCGACAGGGCATCGCGGCGGGGTACGCGTACGCAGAGACGCACGGCTACGACTTCGTCGGACGTGTCGACGCGGACGGCCAGCACCCGGTGGACGAGCTCGCGCGCCTTCTCGAGATCGTCCAGACCGGGCACGCGGACGTCGCCGTCGGGTCGAGATTCGCGACCGGAGACGGGTACGAGGAGTACCGCTACGTGCCGTCGCGGAGCCGAAGGCTCGGCACGTCGGTCCTGCGGCGCGGGATGCGGGCGGCACTCGGAACGCCGTTCCACGACGCGACGAGCGGCATGTACGCGGCGAACAGGCTGGCGATGCCGGCCCTCGGAATCCCCTACACGAGCGGAGCACCCGAGGTCGAGTCGCTGCTGCGCCTGCGCGAAGCCGGGCTGAAGGTGGTCGAGATCCCGGTCCACATGCGAGAGCGGGCGAGCGGCGAGTCCAAGCTCCGCGGCGGCAAGGCCGTTCGACTCGTCCTCACGGTCGTGAGCACGCTGCTCCTGTACGGCGTCTGGCGCAAGCTGCGACGGCCGCGATGAGCCGCCTCATAGCCGTGCTCGGCTACTCCGACGGGTCCGCCTCCGAGCTGCACCCGGTGTGCGCCGCCCGGCTCGCACGCGCCGCGGCCGAGGTGACGCCCGACGACGTCGTCCTCTTCTCGGGCTGGGCGCGAGGCGGAGTGTCGACCACCGAGGCCGACCTCATGGCGTCTTCGTGGAACTCGGTGGCGCGCCGTAAGCTCGTCGACCGAGGGGCTCGAACGACACTCGGCAACGCGATCGGTGTCGGACGGGCTGCCCGGCGGCTCGAGGTCGACGAGGTGATCCTCGTGACGTCGCGCTGGCACGCGCGCAGAGCTGCCGTTCTCGTTCGTGCGTCGCTGCACGGATCGGGTACGACGGTGCGTGTCGCTCCGACCGACGAACGGGTGACGCCGACCCGAGGGCTCCGCGAGCTCGCCGCCTGGACGATCGTTCCCGTGCTCGCAGCCGTAGCCGTTCGGACCCGCTAGGTTGGGAGCGATGCGCCGAACTCTGATCGCAGCGCTCGCAGTCATCGCTCTCGCCGCGGTGGCGGCGGGCTGCGGCGGCGGCAGCGACAGCTCGAGTCAGACGAACCCGACGGCGGAGTGGGCGAGCGGGTTCTGCACGGCGATCACAGACTGGAAGAACGAACTGCAGAACGTGAAGTCGGAGGTCACGTCGAATCCTTCGCAAGACGGGCTCCAGTCGGCCGCCGACGACATGCGCAGCGCGACCGACACGCTCGTCTCCGACCTGAAGGACCTGGGCGCACCGGACACCCAGTCCGGTCAGGAGGTCAAGAGCGCCGTCGACTCGCTGTCCAACACGCTCGACACCGAGTCGGCGTCGATCCAGGACAGCGCGCAGGGTGTTTCGAGCATCGCCGACCTCCCGAGCGCGATCTCGAAGATATCGGCGTCGCTCAGCACGCTCGGAACGGCCTTCTCGCAGGCGCTTACGACGATCGACAATGCGGATGCCAAGGGCGAGCTGAAGACGGCGCTCGACAACTCGCCCGAGTGCAAGGACCTCTCGAGCTAGAGGCGACCGGGGCCGGACCGGCGAGTCGACCCGAGCCCGTCGAGCGCCTCCGGCGAGTCGGTCGCGTCGAGCGCGGCCTGAAACGCGGCGCGCCACGGCGGCGCCGGCGTGTCGCTAGACGCGGGTCGGCACCGTGTCGAGGTAGCGGTGCACGTGCTGGATCACGACCGACCCCTCGCCGACCGCCGACGCGACCCGCTTGACCGACCCGGCCCGCACGTCGCCGATCGCGAACACGCCTGGCACGCTCGTCGCGTAGTCCGCGGCCGTCGTGACGAAGCCTCGGTCGTCGCGCTCGATCTCGGGCGGCAGCCAATCGGTTCGCGGCTCGGCGCCGATGAGAATGAAGAGCGCGTCCGCCGGAACCGTCTCCTCACCCCCCGGCACGCGGAGAGCCAACGCCTCCAGGCGCCCGTCACCCGTGGCGTCCACTACCTCCGTCCCTTCGAGAACGAACACGTTCGACTTGCCCTCGATCTCGTCGATGAGGTACCGCGACATGCTCTTCTCGAGCGCGCTGCGGCACAGGAGCGTGACGCGTCCCGCGTAGCGGGAGAGGTGGACTGCAGCCTGGCCGGCCGAGTTGGCACCTCCGACGATGTAGACGCTCTTGCCCGTGAACTGCCTCGCCTCCGACGGGGACGAGCCGTAGAAGACGCCCGCGCCCTCCAGGGGGACGAGCGCGGGCACCTGGAGCCGCTTGTACGAGACGCCCATGGCGAGGACGATGGTCCGAGCCTCCACCTTCAGGCCTCCGGCGATCGTGACGACATGCCTCGACTCGCCGAGCTCCAGGTCGTCGACCGCGCGCGTGACGAGGAACGTCGCACCGAAGACCCACGCCTGCTGGTACGCGCGCTGTGCGAGCTCGGCACCGCTCAGCCCACGTGAGAAGCCGAGGTAGTTCCGGATGCGTGTGCTCGATCCCGCCTGGCCGCCGATGGACCCCTCCTCCACGACGAGCGCGCTCAACCCTTCCGACGAGGCGTACACGGCGGCGGCGAGACCCGCCGGCCCGGCACCGACGATCACGACGTCGAACGTGCCCGGGTCCTCGAGCTCCGTCGGCATGCGGGTGCCGTGCTGAGCGAGGTCCTCGGCCTTGGGATCGACGAGTGCCGAGCCGTCGGGGAGGATGACGACCGGAACGTCGGCTCCCGGCTGCCCGCACTCGTGTAGCAGCGCCGCACCCTCGGTCGTGTCGCACGCATGAAACGCGTGCGGCACACCGTTGCGCGCCAGGAGGTTCCGCAGCTCGAATCCGCGTGGAGACCACGGGTCCGCGACGACCGTGAGCTCGCGGCGGCCGGGAGCGTTCTGCCGCCGCCACTCCTGCAGGAACTCCGAGACCAGGCGGTGGAAGATCTCGTCCGGCGAGCTCCAGGGCTTGAGCGCGTAGTAGTCGATGTGGCCGAGCGCCATGGCGTTCCGAATGGCGTCGGCGGTCTCCTCGTCCGCCCAGCCGCCCCAGGGGATGAGGAGCGCGCGCTTGGCGTGGGGATGAAGCTCGTGGACCCGGTAGAGGAGCTCCTCCCCGGTGAGCTCCTGTGTCCCGCGAGCGGCGAGCACGACGGCCACCGCCGCGTCGCGATCGCGCAGCGCCTCGAGCTGGGAGAGCGCGGCCTCGGTCGACGGCCCGCAGATGACGCTGTAGTCGCGGGAGTACCGCTGGAGCTCCGAGGTGATCCTCTGAAGTGCCTCGGGGTCCTCGTCGACCGCGAGGATGAGGGGCAGCTCGCTCATTGCTCCGAAACGTAGGCCGACAGCGTCCATTCGCCCTCGAGTCCCTTGAGCTCGTGGGTGCCGCGATCCTCGAAACGAAGCCCGCTCGTCTCGGCGATCGTGCGCGTGAGAGACGAGACGAGTATCTCGTCCGCTCCCGCCGCGGCCATGACCCTCGAGGCCGCGTGCACGGTGACGCCGCGGATGTCGTCGTCGACGAGCTCGATCTCGCCAATGTGGACGCCGGCCCGCATCCTGAGCCCGTCTCGACGCGCGAGACCTTGAATGGCAGCGGCACACCGGAGCGCTTGCCCGGGGCTGTCGAAAGTCGCGAGCAGGCCGTCGCCGGTCGTCTTGACCTCGCGTCCGCGGTATCGCTCGAGCTCGGCACGCGCGCCGACAAAGTGCTCAGAGATGAGCGCTCTCCAGCGTGCATCACCCAGCTCGGACGCCATCGCCGTCGAACCCACAAGATCGGTGAAGAGGAGCGTCGCGAGCACCCGATTGCCGCTTCCGATGAGGAAGCTGTCGAAGAACGGGCGGTTACCGGCGAACAGAATCTGGACGCAGGGCTCGTCCCCGACCGTATATCCGTCGTGGCCGGGTGCGATCTCGAACGCGTCGTCAGGCCCGTACACGATCTCCCTGCCGTCGGGGTAGAGGATCCCGAGCTGCCCGGAGAGCACGAAGCCCATGTGACGGACCTGACACCACTCACCTCCGACACTCGGTCGAATGTGCTCAGACCAACGCCATCCCGGCTCGTTGGTCAGCTTGCTCAAAGTCACCTCGCCGAGCTCGACGAGCTGCGCCGTCATCTTCGGAAGCCGGAGCAGATCATCCGGCGTCGCGAAGTTCTTGATCCGCCGGTCCGCCACCTCTACCGCGCGCTCACCGTGTCGCCCACATCGGCGATCGCACGCATTGCCTGTGCGAGCGCGATCGGCAGCGTGGCGATGAAGATCGCCACGGGCAGGCCGATGCACAGAACGCCGAGCGTCTGCCAGAAGCCCTCGACCTCGAACGCCCACACGATTGCGCCGATGAAGGCCGCGATCATGCCGAAGACGCCGACGAGCGTCGCGATGAACGCCCATGCGCGAAGGGTGCCGTACTGCGTCATGTCCTACCTCCCAGTGGTCGCTTGCGGACGGATCGAGCCTACTCCGCGCGTGCGTGGATCGCTCGGACGGTGTCGATCGTGTCGGCCTCCGCTGCGGATTTGTCCGGCCGGTAGCCCTTGACGCGCGCGAAGCGCAGCGCGACTCCTCCGGGGTAGCGCGGGCTCGTCTGCACGCCGTCGAACGCGACCTCGACGACGAGCTCCGGACGCACATGCACGACGTGTCCGTCGCGGTCGGTCGCGATGCCGAGGAGATGCTCCGTCTGCCACACGAGCATCTCGTCCGTCATCCCCTTGAACGTCTTGCCGAGCATCACGAAGGCATCGTTCTCGGGATCGCGCGCGCCGAGGTGAAGGTTCGAGAGCTTCCCCTGACGGCGACCGTGGCCCCACTCGGCTGCGAGGACGACCAGATCGAGCGTGTGCGCAGGCTTGACCTTCAGCCAGCCGGCGCCTCGGCGGCCCGCCTCGTACGGTGCGTCGAGCGACTTCACCATCACGCCTTCGTGCCCCCGGGCCAGCGTCGTGTCGAGGAACGCCTGGGCAGCCTGGGAGTCGTCGGTCACGATGCGCGGGACGACGAGCTCCGGCGGAAGCCGGTCGGCGAGAGCGGCAAGACGATCGCGGGCCGGGGCATCGACGAGGTCCTCGCCGTCCAGATGCAGGCAGTCGAAGAAGAACGCCGCGAGCGGTCTGTCGCTGACGACCGTCCTCGTCCCGAACCGGCTCATCGTCACCTGGAACGGCTCGGGGCGGCTGTCCGCACGTAACGCGATCGCCTCGCCGTCGAGGACGATCGCGGCGACGTCGAGCCGGCCGAGGGCTTCCACGATCTCCGGCACGCGATCGCTGATGTCGGCGAGGTTCCGGGTGAAGACGCGGACCTCGTCGCCCACGCGGTGAGCCTGGATGCGAGCACCGTCGAGCTTCCACTCGACGCTCGCCCGCCCGAGCTTCGCAAGGGCGCCGCCGACGTCCTCCGCGGTCTGGGCGAGCATCGGCGTCACCGGCCGGAGCGGCTCCAGCCGGAACCGTTCGAGACCGTCGACGCCCTCGCGCATTGCGATCTCGGCGACGCCCGGTAGGTCGCCCGTGAACATCGCTGCCCTCCGGACGGAGGCCGCCGGAACCTGCGCCGCCTTCGCCACCGCCTCCGCCATGCTGCCCTCGAGCGCCCCCTGCCGAAGCTCGCCGAGGAAGAGCCCCACAAGCAGCCGCTGCTCCGGCTCGGTCGCGCGCGAGAAGAGCGCGGAGAGCTCCTCGCGACGCGCCGCCTGCGAGCCCTTTCCACCGATGCCCTGAAGCCGCGTGACAGCGGCATCCACCTCGAGCAGCTCGAGCGTCGCAGGCGGCACGGCCGCCGGAGGATGGTCGCGCAACGCCGCCCAGCCCACGCCGACCGAGCCCTGAGGCAGCTCCCCCGAGAGGTACGCGACCGCAATGGCGACTTCGTCGGGCGTCGCGCTCGCGAGGCAGTCCGCGAGCCGGGCGACCTTGGCGAGTCGCGACGACGTCGCCGAGACCTCGGCTGAGGTCTCGGCGATCCGGAACAGCAGCAGCGGCTACCTGCCCTTCGTGTAGCGCACGAGCTCCTCACGGTCGGTGTCCCCAGAGACGCCGACGGCGAGCACCGGCCCGATTCCCCGGGCGTAGAACTTGTACTCGAGCACTCTGGGCTCGAGCGGATTCAGGTCGCGGCTCAGCAGAACCCTCCCGGGGCCGAAGTATCCGTACGGCACCTCGACCTGCTCGCGCAGGCTGAAGATCTGGCCGACGTCCTCCGCGTGGCCGCGGTAGTACTCCTGGCGAAAGCGCAGGCCGGGCCTCGGCTTCGCGGGGACGATGACCCCGGGCTGAGCCCCGTCGACGCCTGCCTCGAACGAGCCTTCGGTCGACGTCGGCTTGCCGTTCTCGTACTCGGTCGTCGCCTCGCCGAGATACCAGACGTTTCCGCAGCGGTCCTGCGCGTACCAGTCCTCGGTGATCTCCACAGGCGATCCGTCCTCCGTCGCGACGTCGCTCACGGCGCGGGCGCGGATGCCGTTGGCGACGAGCTTCGTCTTCATCAGCACCTCGACCACGTCACGCTGGACGGTCCCGTCGGGATTCGTCTCCCTGTACACCCAGCGCGTTCCCGGCGACATCGGCCACCACGGATTCGTGATGTGCGTCGTGAACCCGGAGGGATCGAGCGAGACCCGTTCGCTCCCGCGTGGAAGAACGCACGCGCTGCTTGCGCCACTCGCCCGCGCTCCGACGGCCACGGTCGACGCCGCGGTCACCGCCATCACGGCGACCACGATCGCTCGCGACTTCATCTCTCACTCCTTTCGCCGACGGTGGTGTTGTACCCCCTCGCGACGAGACTCCGTGGTGACGGGAGATCGAGCGCCGCGCAGAAAGGTCAGACGTCGGCGAGGAACGCCTCGATGGCTCGACGAAGCTCGCCGGGACGCTCGAGCCATGGAAAGTGGCCGCAGTTCGGGATCACCGTCACCACGGCGCCGGGAACGAGCGCCGCGGTCGCCGTCGACGAGCGGAGCGGGAGCGGGTCGCGCTCACCGTGGACGAACAGAGCAGGCATCCGAACGCGCGGCAAGTCTCGGCCCAGGGTCCCGGCGGCGAAGTGCTCGGAGAGCGAGGCGTTGACCTCGATCGAGCTCCGGGGCCCGATGTGAGTGATCGGCGAGGGATCCGCCGTGTCCGGATCCGCATACCAGCGAGGCCACAGGATCGCCATTCGCTCGACGAGCTCCGCTTCCGTGACCACCCGCTGACGTCTACGCTCCTCGACCTCGCGCACGCGCGCCACCTGCGCTTCGGTCAGCCCGCCGTGAAGGGTCGCCTCCTGCTCGGCGAAGACGTCGCTGTACGCGCCGAGCGGTGCGATGCAGACGAGCCCGCTGAGTCGCTCCGGGTGCCCCAGCGCGAGATGCAACGCGAGATGCCCGCCCCAGGAGTGGCCGACGGCCCAGGCCCGCTCGATCTCGAAATGGTCGAGGACCGCGACGGCGTCCTCGACATGCGCCTCGATGCTGTAGGGCGGGTCGGCGTCGGACGGGTGCGTGCCGCGCTGCTGATAGCGCATCGTCCGGAACAGGCCGTCGAGCTCGGTCGCGCATTCACCCATGTAGTCCGTGACGGCAGCGCCCCCGTGGAGGAGCAGTGCCGGTGGTCCACCCCCACCGACGTGACCTCGCAGTGCCCCACCCGGTATCGGGACGGAAAACGGCTGTTCAGACACGGGCGAGCGTCGCGAGCTCGTCTCCGCTCAGGCGCCAGGATGCGTCCGCCGCGGCGACGTTGGCACGTACCTGCTCGGGCTTCGTCGCGCCGGCGATGATCGAGCCCACGCCCGGAGTCGATGCGAGCGCACAGATTGCGAGCTCGTGCAGCGAACGGCCGCGCTCGTCGGCGAACGCGGCGCACGCCTCGACCCTGTCGAACCGCTCCTCCTCGATCTCGCGCCCGGCGAGCCTCGTGCCTTCCGGCGCCGGCTCGCCCCGGCGGTACTTCCCCGTGAGGAGCCCGCTCGCGAGCGGGAAGTACGGGATGTACGAGACGCCGAGCTCGCGACAGAGCGGCAGTACCTCCTCGTCGTCGTCGCGCTGGAGCAGGCTGTAGTGGTTCTGGAGGACCGCGAATCGAGCCGTACCGTTCTCCCGGGCGACCCGGTCCGCTTCTGCCAGCTGGCTCGCGGAGAAGTTCGAGCAGCCGATCGCGCGCACCTTCCCTTCGCTCACGAGCTCGTCGAGTGCTCCGAGCGTCTCGGCGATGGGGGTCGCAGGATCCGGCTTGTGGAGGTAGTAGAGGTCGACGAAGTCCGTGCGCAACCGGTCGAGCGAGCCTGCGATGGACGCACGCACGGCCTCGGCCGAACCGTTTCCGGTCTCCTGACCCCAGCCGAACTTCGTCGCGAGGACGACGCGGTCTCGTCGGCCCTCGAGGATCTCGCCGAGAAACCGCTCGCTGTCGCCGCCGTTGCCGTAGATCTCCGCGGTATCGAAGAACGTCACGCCGGCGTCGAGCGCCGCGTCGACGACCGCACGGGTGGCGTCGAGGTCGATCCGGCTGCCGAAGTTGTTGCAGCCCAGACCGACGCGCGAGACGCGAAGCCCGCTGTGACCCAGCGCGACGACCTCCACGCGCGCAACCTAGCTGGTTCGTACCTCGTCGCATGGCGTCCGGAACCCTCGGCGCGACAGCCTCGGCTTCGGACTACTTTTGGAGCTGGAGGACAGATGGCGCACGTACTGAGGCCCGAGAACACGCACCGACACCGTCTCTCGATCGACTCGCTGTCTTTGCTCGAGCTCGTCGTCTTCGTGCCGTTGGCCGGCGTCCTCGTGCTCTGGCTCATCCCGGAGTGGTTGGACGTCCACTGGAGCTGTGTCACGGGCCTCGGGGAACAGGGAGCTACGGCCGGCGACGCCTACGCCGACACCGTCGGAGTCCTCGGGACGTTCGGCTGGATCGTCGTCGCGATCGCCGTACTCTTCGCGCACATCGCGGAACGACCGAGGCTCGCGGCGCTCATCGCCGCGCTGTGGTTCGTCCTCCTCGTGGGCGGCGCAGCCATCGCGGCCGCGGCGATCGGGCCGGCGCCGTGCCCGGCCTGAGGCTGCGGCGACTTAGACGCCCAGGTCGAGCCGCGGAGGAAGAACGCCTTCGAGCTCGAGGAGCGCGCGCTTGAGCTCGATCCCGCCGCCGTAGCCACCCAGGCCGTCCGCTGCGACGACGCGATGACACGGGACCACGAGGGGCAGCGGATTTCGCGCCATCGTCACGCCCACATCGCGTGGATCGTCGACTCCGGCGTGCTTGCCGAGCTCTCCGTAGGTGACCGTCGTGCCGTACGGGGCGATCTCGCAGAGGGCCTCGAGCACCCGACGATGCGTCTCGTCGACTCCCTCCCAGTCGAGAGCGAGGTCGAACGACTCGCGGTCTCCGCGCAGGTACTCGGCGATCTGATCAGCGGCCGCGGCTGCGTGTCTCTCGGCAGCGCCCGGTCCGTGGGTGTCGGCCGCCGGAGATGCCTCGCCCGGGAGCCGGACGCGTCGAAGCCCGCGGCCGGTCGCCTCGACTCCGACGGAGCCGACCGCCGCGCGTGCGGTGCGGCGAGCGACCGTGGACTCCCGTGTGATCTGCGTGGTCATTCAGCGAGGGTAACGGCGCAGGCTGCCGGCGCGTGAGATCCCGGCCGAAACGCGATAGAAACGACCCGTGACCGAGACCGACGCGCCGGCGATCCGCATCAGCAACCTCGATGTCGAGCGGGGCGGCAATCGCGTTCTTCCGGGCATCTCGCTCGACGTGCGGCGCGGCGCGGTCACCGGCCTCCTCGGGCCGAGCGGCTCGGGCAAGACGACCTTGCTGCGGGCCATCGTCGGCGTCCAGATCGTGAAGAGCGGGGAGATCCAAGTGCTCGGGTTGCCCGCCGGCTCGGCTGCGCTCCGTCACCGCGTGGGCTACATGACTCAAGCACCCTCGGTGTACGCCGACCTCAGCGTCCGCGAGAACCTCGCGTATTTCGTGCGCGTGCTCGGGGCCGCGCCCGGCCGCGTGGACGAGACCATCGAGCGCGTAGGGCTCGGCGACATGTCGGGGCGGCTCGTCGGCCGGCTCTCCGGCGGCCAGCGTGCCCGGGTCTCGCTGGCGTCCGCACTCGTCAACGACCCGGACGTGCTCGTCCTCGACGAGCCGACCGTCGGCCTCGACCCGGTGCTGCGCCGCGACCTCTGGGATTTCTTCCACGCACTCGCCGAGTCGGGCACGACCCTGCTCGTGTCGAGCCACGTGATGGACGAGGCGGCGCGGTGCGACCGGCTCGTCCTGCTGCGCGACGGCGCCATCCTCGCGGATCTCGAGCCCGAGGAGCTCCTGCGCAGCACAGGAGCGCCGGACCTCGACTCCGCGTTCCTCCGGCTCGTCGAGGAGGATGCGAGATGACGCCCTCGCGAACGCTTGCGACGGCGCTGCGCGTCCTCCGACAGCTCCGCCGCGATCCACGCACGATCGCGCTTCTCCTCGTCGTCCCCTGCGTCCTGATGATCATCGTCGATCAGCTGTTCGTCGACGACGAGCAGGTGTTCCAGAGCGTCGGCGTCCCGATGCTCGGCCTCTTCCCTCTCATCAGCATGTTCCTCGTCACGTCGATCACCATGCTCCGCGAGCGAACGACCGGAACGCTCGAGCGGCTCCTGACGACCCCGCTGTCGAAGCTCGATCTGCTGCTCGGCTACGGACTCGCCTTTGCGGCTGTCGCCTCCGTTCAGGCGATCGTCGTCTCGGCCGTCGGGTTCGGACTGCTCGGCCTCGACACCGTGCACTCGGAGTTGCTGATCGTCGCTCTCGCGGTCGCGAACGCCATCCTCGGGATGGCGTTCGGCCTCTTCGTGAGTGCGTTCGCCCAGACCGAGTTCCAGGCCGTCCAGTTCATGCCGGCCTTCGTTCTCCCGCAGATCCTCCTCTGCGGCCTCTTCGTCGACCAGGACCAGATGGCGGCGTGGCTGGCCGCCCTCTCGTACGTGATGCCCCTTACCTACGCATTCGACGCACTCGAGCGGGCGTCCCAGGACGCGACGCTGGGCATGCGGTTCTGGCTCGACGTCGCGGTCGTCGTCGGGTCGACGCTGCTCGCACTCGTGCTCGGCGCCGCGACGCTCAGACGACGCACACCCTGACGCCATGATTGCCGTCTGATGCATCTCGACCTCCAGGACGGCATCGTCGCGCTCGCCTTGATCCTCGCCGTCGCGACGCTCCTCGCGGCCGCGCCGACGCTCCACATCCCGTACTCGATCCTGCTCGTGCTGGGCGGGCTCGTCATCGGGCTCGTCCCCGGCATGCCCGAGTTCGAGCTCCAGCCGGAGCTCGTGTTCTTCGGGGTCCTTCCTCCGCTTCTGTACGGTGCCGCCTTCTTCACGTCGCTCCGCGACCTGAGGTCGAACGCACGGCCGATCGGCCTGCTCGCCGTCGGACTCGTCGTGGTTACGACCGTCGGCGTCGCCGTCGTCGCGCACACCTTCGTGGACGGCCTCTCCTGGGCGAGCGCGTTCGTGCTCGGCGCGATCGTGTCGCCGACCGACCCCCTCGCCGCCACCTCGATCGCGCGTCGGCTCGGGATCCCACGCAAGCTCGTCACGATCGTCGAGGGCGAGAGCCTCGTGAACGACGGGACGGGCCTCGTGCTCTACCGCGTCGCCGTCGCCGCAGTGGTGACGGGCTCGTTCTCGACCCTCTACACCGGAGGACTGTTCGTCGTCGTCGCCGGTGGTGGGATCGGCGTCGGCCTCCTCGTCGGCTGGATCGTCCGCCAGGTACGTCGTCGCCTGAACAACCCGCCCGCCGAGATCACGATCTCGCTGCTTACCGGTTACATCGCCTTCATCCCGGCTGAGCTGACCGGTGTATCGGCTGTCCTTGCGACGGTGACCGCGGGTGTCTACCTCGGGTGGCATACGCCCGAGCTGACGACCTCACAGGTTCGCCTGCAGGGGCTCGCGGTGTGGGAGATCGTGCAGTACCTGCTGAACGCGCTTCTCTTCGTGCTGATCGGCCTCCAGCTTCCGGTCGTGATCGACGCGCTCGGCGACTTCTCCGCGGCCACGCTGCTCGGCTACGCCGCTCTCGTCAGCCTGACCGTCATCGTCCTGCGCTTCGCCTGGGTCTTCGCCGTGCTGCACGCCCCCAAGTGGATCGCGCGGCGTGTGTCGAACTGGCGCGGAGCCGTGTTCCTGTCCTGGTCCGGAATGCGCGGAGCCGTCTCCCTGGCGGCGGCACTCGCGCTTCCGCTGCAGACGGACTCGGGCGAGCCGTTCCCGGGGCGCGATCTCGTCCTGTTCCTCACGTTCGCAGTCATCCTCGTCACGCTCGTCGGCCAGGGCCTGACCCTCCCCTACGTCATCCGCCTTCTCGGTATCGAGGACGACGGACGCGATGAGCGCGAAGACGCGAAAGCGCGTATCCACGCCGCCGAGGCGGCCCTCGCACGGCTCGAGGAGCTCGTCGACGAGGAGTGGGTGCGGGACGACACGGCCGAGCGCGTGCGCGGCGCGTACCGATTCCGGACGAACCGCTTCCGGGCACGCCTCGACGACGGCGACGACGGCTCGATCGAGAGCCGCTCGCAGGACTACCAGCGGCTGCGCCGCGAGCTGCTCGAGGCCGAGCGCCAGGCCCTCGTCGAGCTCCGCCGCACGGGAGTCATCAACAACGACGTGTGGCTGCGCGTCGGCCGCGACCTCGATCTCGAGGATCAGCGGCTCGACATCTGACGGCGGCGCCCCTCTACACCAACCGTGGCGACCTCGAGCGCTACGGACGGCGGGCTCAGGTTCCGCCTTGACGACCGTTGGTCGTGCCGTCGACGAGGAGCATGGTCAGGTTCGTGATGTCGAAGACGCGCCGCACGGGCTCGGTGGTGCGGACGACCTGGAGGGCGCCCCCACCGTCGGCGCGAAGCTGTCTCTCGGTGACGACGAGCAGGTGAAGAGCCGAGGAGTCGACGAATTCGACCTGCGCGAAGTCGAGGACGAGACGGGACGGACACCTCTCGCACTCCGCTTCGAGAACACCCCGAAGATCGCCGATCGTCGAAATGTCGAGTTCGCCCCTCAGCACGACCGTCGTTTCGTCGCCCTCTCTCGACACGCTCTCGATGACATCGAGCACCGCCTCGCGAGCCGTGGCCATGTCCGCTCCTCCGTGATATCGTCGTGTGACAGTCTAGACGCGAAATATATAACGCGAAACAGATCGTACGACAATCTATTCGTACATGTCAAGCGAACAGAGCAGACCCTGGCGATTCGTGACGAACCACACGCAGGTTCTGCTCTGCATCGCACGGGATCCGGACGTGCGGCTTCGCGACGTCGCGGACACGGTGGGGATCACCGAGCGTGCGGTTCAGCGGATCGTCGCCGACCTGCTGGAGGCAGGGTTCGTCCAACGGGAACGCGTCGGGAGGCGAAGCCGGTACGTCATCAACCGAGACGGCGAGATGCGACACCCTTCCCAGGCCGGGCACGAGATCGGCGAACTGCTCGCCCTGCTCGAGCTCGATCCCGCTTCCGACGGGAGGTAGCCGGCCAGGTTCGACCTCGCGACGGTGTCTGGACGCTTCGCGCACGAGCTTTCGATCCCCCGGACATGAGGTGTGGCCCCGCACAGGCGAGGCCACACCTGAAGTACGCCCTTGCTACGTCCCAGTAATCGCGCCCGAGCCGGTGACACTCTTCGTCACGTCCTGCGGATTCCCCGAGTAGACGATCGTGCCCGATCCGGGGACCGAGGCGTCGAGGCTCTTGGTCGCAGTGACGTAGATGTTTCCCGAGCCACTGACGACAGCGTGCACGTCCCTGGCGACAAGCTGTGTGAACCACGCATTTCCCGAGCCGGTGAGTGAGACATCAAGCGATGTCGCGGTCCCGCTCCCAGTCAGGTTGCCACCGCCCGACAAGGTCACCGTCAGGCTCTCCGTCTCGATGCCATTGACGACGATGTTGCCGCCGCCTGCGAGGGTTACGTCGCTGAGCGACGGGACGTTGACCTCGACGCTCATCGGGCTCTTGGCCGTGAGGCTACCGGGAGTGTTCCCGATGACGAGCGTGCCTGATTTCACGTTGGTCGTGACGCGGTTCAGGAGATTGTCGTCGGCTTTGACGACGACCGACTGCTTCTCGCCGACGTGAATCACGACGTTGTTGCCCCCGGCGAGCTCGACGCTCTTGAACGCGGCCACACCGCGAGTCTGCATCGCGGGTACGCCTGATCCCTCGATGCCTGAGGTGGACGAGCTTCCGAACACGTCGAACTGATAGAGCAACGCGACCACAAGGCCGCCTAGAAGGAAGGCAAGGATCCCGACCAGCACCCACCGGGACGGGTGGTGTTCTCGTCGGGGCCGAACTGATGTTGGGGCGACGGTCATTGCCCCTCCCTTCTTGGAACCGCAAGCGGCTTGGGCAGCCGGAAGCCCGGCCGAACGCTAGGTCCGCCGCTTCCTCATGACGAGGACGATGACCAGCAGCGCCAGCAAGATGGTCACGGTTGCGAAGAAAATGGTCATGCACCTATCTCAGCGCGTTTCCGCCTGACCTCGCATCCGCGGAATCGCTGAACGCCGGGACCTGAGCGCGAGCCGGGCACGGTGGAGGGAAATGCAGTCGGTTGGGGTTGATAGGGGGAACCGGCCGCAGGCCGTACTCGGCCCGCGAAGCGAGCATTGACGACACGCATGCCGCCGCCATCCGGGAAGTCACCGAGAGGCAGAGAGCAAGTGGCCGTTGGCCTAGCCCATCGAGCGGACTACCGCTTGTGAATGGGGGGCAGGCGCGGCAACCTCTCCGTCGACCCCCGGAAGACTTTGTTCCCCCCGGGTTTGCCGGTTTGCGGGCCGACCCTCCAGCGCCGCGCCTGACCTGACGTGCCCGGTATCCATTGCATGCGAGCGAGCGAATTGCAAGGCGGTCGTATGGCTGCCGCGCCGCGAGCGATCTGGCCGTAGTGCGTGCAGGAGTCCACGCAGTGGGCCGTCGTTGCACCGCTCCAAAGAAACAGGAAAGCCACGTTCCGGAGCTTTCCTTAGTAGCGGGGGCGGGATTTGAACCCGCGACCTCCGGGTTATGAGATCGTCCGATGCGGGTGCGCTCACGTCCATACCGCACGGTTGAGCCATGCGAGGTCACGCTAGGTGCCCCGAGATCACCTCAGTTGGGTAGAAAGTTGGGTAGAAAGTTTCGCGTCGGGCCTGACTAGACGAACCCCTCACGCACGCGCCACTCATTCTCGCGCATGAGCACCGCACGAAGCTCGGCGAGGCACCGACCCGCATGTCCTTGACGAGTGGCTGCGGCGGGAGTCACTTCCACGCCCGCCTGAACACCAACACGAATGCCAGTACAACAACCACGACCCCCACGATGATCCATGTCATCTCCAAACCTCCCAGGAGCAGAGAATGGAAGTCGCTACCCCGTTCGAGGGAGGTGGTAAACGCGGGGCCGGGTGGTTGCCGGAATGCGCTGCCCTTGTTTCGCCGTGCGGGGAGCGGGGAAAGCCTAAATCGGAGGTAGTTCGATGCCGACCACGCTGCACGTGAGTGCCGATGCACGACCCGACTGCGTCCGCCCGCTTCGCGACATTGCCGGGAGCATTGCGAGTGAGGCTGGTCTCTCGAGCATGCAGGTCTACGCCGTGAAGTTCTGCGTTGGCGAAGCTGTTACCAACGCGGTGAGGCACGCCTACCCAGAAGGCGAGCCGGGCCTGGTCGAGGTAAGCGCGCAGGAAGCCGGCGGCGAACTTGCAGTGGTCGTTACAGACCATGGAAGCGGCAGAGTTCCCCCATCGGAGCGCATAGACGAGGGCGGTTTCGGTGTCGCATTCATGACGCGGTTGACGGACGGCTGTACGTTCACGGCGTCAGAAAACGGCACGACGGTTGAGATGCTCTTCCCACTTCCAGGACGCAAGGTGCGGCCGACCCCCAGGCAGGACAAACAGGGAAAGCTCGGCGACGGTAAGACGAGTCCCTCGCGCACCCGCCACTCGAGCTACCTGCCGAAGAAGGCGCGCTGAAGCTTCAGAGATTGCGTGGACGAGAGTCGCGGTTTCGCGAGCACCTCCACAACCTCATCGGCGACCGCCCGCTGTTCTGGCGGAAGCACGGGTGGGCTGCGGTCCCAGCTCAAACGAGCGCGAACGTTCTCGTGGATCCTCGCGCGTTCACGGGTGACCTCATCCGCGATTCGATGCAGGTCTCGGACCTGATCGAGCAGCGATTCGAACTCTTCGTTGGCAATCGGCACGACCGGCCAGGGGTACGACCTTGACTAGACGAGTCCTTTCCGACGTCGCCACTCGTGCTCGCGTAGCAGCACCCCACGCAGTTCGGGCCAGGCCGTCGGTCGGTGCCTCGTCGAGCGCCCACAACATCGATTCTCTGTCGGTGTCCGTAGCGCATGTCGGACGGCTTCGGGCGCAGAAACTTGTCCGGGTACGTCTCGAGCGCAGCTTCGCGCTCCTCCTTCGGGAAGGCGAAGCCTATACGCGTCTCGTCAGCGAGAAGGCCAGATACACGATGCGTCAACGCGGAACTTGATCCGGCCCCTGACGAAGACCTCGTACGACCGCGGCAAGCCCGCCGTCAGATCGCGGACGTCGTCGATCCTCACGGCCATCTCGCGACGAGGTTAGGTCACGCGCGTAGCTGCGCGCGCTCCCGGGCTGCGACCGACGGCGGCGGCTCGCTTCCTCGCGGGCTTTCCTGACCCTCTCGAGATCGCGCGCTACGAACGGCCTACACGTGAGTACTCGATGCGTTTGCGCTGTTACGCCACGTGGCGTTCGACCCACGATCCACGACCCATCTACGAGCCAGCACCTCTCTACGACCGCTCCGCTTCCAGCCACGATCAGAGCGCGTTCCGTACGCGATGGCTTCGCTTGCGCCGCACGCGGTCGCCCACGCGCTCGATGTCGTCAAGCAGCGCCTGCAAGTGCTTGCGCAGCTTCTTGTCTGCAGCTAGGCGCGAATTGAAGTTCCCGTCGTGGTGAAGCCTCTTGGTCGCCAACGCGCCGTGATCGACGGCCGAGCGGACGTGCGATCGCAGCCGTTTGTCCTGCACGAGGTCGTCCGTATAAACGACGGCCTCTCTAAGAGCGTCTCTCAGTTTCTCTCTACGACTCTGTCTGGTCCGGCCAAACATCGTGCCTCCGATCGTGACTTCCTGTTACGTGAGTACCCGTCGCTACTACCCGAAAACGTCGACATACCTGATCCAACTGGGCGTACCCGTGTCTCTCAACATGTCCTGATGCCTCGGCGGAAACGCTGCCTGATCTCCGCCCAAGCGCCCAGCCAGTAGACATGCGGGCTCGCATCGGTTGCGGGAGCCTGTGCGGCCATTGGCGTCGAATGACGAGCCCGAAAAGGGGGCGCAAGTGCGCTCCAGCTCGGTCGTCGGGGGACGGTCGCGGTTGGGACGAGGAGGATCGTCATCATGCTCCGCGCCATCCTCCGGCTGGCCATCCGCGCATTCCCGGATGGCAGCAGACATCCGCCGCGCGATGCTCGTCTTGGCTCGGAAGGAGGTGATGATTTGTGCCTACCGAGACGCTCACGCGGAAGGATCTCGCTGGGACGCTGGTCGCCGCACTGGCGGTGCTCGTCTACGTGGCGAACGTCCAGGGCTGGTGGTACCTGGGGAGCAACCGCTGGGCTGCGGTCACGATGCTCGTGATCGGCTTCGTGGGTTGCCCGCTCGCGGCGAGGGTCCAGGGCGAGAGGCTCACGTCCGCACCCATCGTGCTGCTCGGAGTCCTGGGTGCCGCCGCGCTCGTCGTCGGCATCGTCGCGATCGTGGCTGCCACACAGTGGACACTCGCCGCGCTGACGATCCTCATCGTTGTGCTCTGGGCAGGGGCGACGCTTCGACATGCGATGACGCCCGCGCATCCGCTCGTCGCGCATTGACAGAGGAAACGGCAGTCGTCTGATCTCGCACAACTGGGAGGTGTGAAGAATGAAGAAGGTTCTGATCGGCGCCGGGCTCGCGATCGGCGGTGCGTTCCTCGCCAAGCGCTTCGCGTCGAGCTGTCACGGCTTCGACTTCGAGAAGATGATCGAGCGAATGCCCGAGGACGCCCCGCCCAAGTGGATGTTCCGGAACATCACTGCGATCCGGACAAACAGCGAGCGAATCCTCGAGCTGCTGGAGGCCGAGCGGACGCCCACTGAGACTGAGCAGACGCCGGTCGCGGCGTAGGAAGCGGCTGGCGGTGGCCGTCGTCCTCGCCTATGTCGACGCGGTACCCGGGCGCCTCTATCCGCTCGTTTCGACGCTGGAGGAGCTCGCCCGCCGCGGCCATCGCGTCGCGGTTCGTTGCGGGATCGACGACGTAGAGCGACTGCGCTCGCTCGGCCTCGAGGTCGAGCCGTTGCGAGCCGAGATCGAGCGCTTTACACCCGACGATTGGCGAGCTCGAACCCGCTTCGGTGCCCTGAACAGAGGTCTCGGTCAGTTCGGCGAGCGCGCTCCGTTCCAGCTCGAGGACATGGCGCAGGCGATCGAGTCCGAGCGACCCGACGTTCTCTTCGTCGACGAGGGCGCCTGGGGAGCCGCCGTTACGGCGGAGCGCTCGGGTCTTCCCTGGGCGTTCTCGATCGTCTCCCCGGTGCCGCTGCGCTCGCGAGACGCGCCGCCTTTCGGGCTCGGACTTGCGCCTCGAAACGACCGCGTGGGCCGGATCCGCGATCGCCTGGCCAGGCGGCTCACGCTCGGGACACTCGAGCGGCTCATCGCCTCGTACGTGAACCCGCTGCGCGCGGAGCTCGGGCTCGCGCCCGTGCAGACGATCGAGGACGTCTACCTGGCGGCCTCGGTCGTACTCGCGTACACGGCGGAGCCGTTCGAGTACCCGCGGTCGGACTGGCCGGCGAAGGTGAGGCTCGTCGGCCCCGGTCTGTGGGAGCCGCCTGCCGATCCACCGGCGTGGCTCGATCGCGTGCGGCGGCCGCTCGTGCTCGTCACCTGCTCGACGCTGTTCCAGAATGACCGTCTTCTTGTGGAGTCCGTGTGCTCCGCATTCGAGGGCGAGCCCTTCGACATCGTCGTGACGACCGCAGATGTCGATCCTTCGGGACTAGACGCGCCGGCCAACGTTCGCCTCGAGCGCTTCCTCCCCCATGCGCCGCTGCTCGAGCGAGCTGCCTGCGTCGTCTGCCACGCGGGAATGGGCATCACGCAGAAGGCACTCGCCCATGGTGTCCCCGTCGTGGCGGTGCCCTTCGGGCGCGACCAACCGGAGGTCGCCCGTCGTGTAGAAGTCGCCCACGCGGGCGTTCGGCTCTCGGTCAGGAAACTGACGCCCGAGCGGCTGCGGGCCGCGGTGCGCCGCGCGATCGAGTTCCGGCCCGGCGCCGAGCGGATCGCTGCCGCCTTCGTCGCAGCCGGCGGGGCCGTCGCCGCCGCGAACGAGGTCGAAGCACTGATTGCGCGCTCGACCGAAGTGCCGTACCGGTCTGAACGCATCAGAGAAAGGAGCATCCGATGACAGCGATCAAGGACGCTGCCGCCGAGTTCCTCGGCCACAAGCGCGTGGCAGTCACGGGCGTCTCTCGGACGCCCGGCAACCACGGAAGCAACGTCGTCTACAAGCGCCTGCGGGAGCGTGGATACGAGGTGTTCGCCGTCAACCCGAACGCGCACGAGGTCGAGGGCGACCGCTCCTACCACGACCTGCGCTCAATTCCGGGCGGCGTCGAGGCGGTAGTGATCGGAACTCGGCCGGAGATCGCCGAGGAGACGATGCGCGAGTGCGCCGAGCTCGGAGTCAAGCACGTGTGGATGCACCGCGGACCCGGCGCGGGGAGCGTCTCCGAGCCCGCAGCCGCCTACGGCCGCGAGCACGACATCGCTGTGATTGATGGCGGCTGCCCGTGCATGTTCGGCCCGACTGCCGACTTCGGTCACAAGGCGATGCGGGTCGTCTTCACGCTGAGCGGCAACGTGCCCAAGCAGGTCTGAACTCCCGTCCGCGGAGGCGCGGATGGCACCCGTCTGAGGGAGCGGACAAACCCGCGTGAATGAGTCGCTCCGGCCCCTCCTCAACGCGCCCAACAGGACGCCAGCGGACACCAGAACTTGCCCTGCTTGCCCGCCTCCCCCGCAGGCGGGAATACACCCGGCCGTCGCAACGTCTTAGCGATCAGAACGTCCGCTCTGGGGGGAGTCCAGCCGTGGTGGTCTGGCCCGTCACGGAAGCTCCCCCGGTGAGCGGTTCGTGCGGACGGTTCTCCTTCGTGGAGCCGTGTACGTGCTGCTCTAGCTTCCACCGCTGCGGCGTGCGACGCCGGGCTGATGCCCGACCTAAGCGGCCTGCTCGTGTACCTGCCGCTCGCGGCATTCGTGGTGAGCAGCCCAGGAGCCTGGCTGTCTCGGCCGCGTTCGCGAGGAGCGGTGACTCAGTTTGAATCGCCATGTGGAGGTCGTATCGCGCGACGTCGGCCATCCGGTTCCGCCCGAACTACGTATGGCTCGGCATCACCACTTATCCGCGCGGCGCGCGCCGCGTCGGCATCACATTCGCCACGGTCACGCATAGAGGGACTTGCCCCCTTGCGTCCTGGGGCTAAGGAGGCGATCGAAGATGCGAAAGATTGCGATTAGCGCTGCGGTTATTGGCGGCGTCCTGGTTGCTGCACGGGTACTCGCACCGAAGCTGCACGCGCGAATGCTGGCGGCGTGCCAGGGGATGTTCGAGCACATGCCTGAGGACTTCCCGCCGAAGCGAATGATGGGCGGCATCGAGGAGATTCGCGCGAACACGATGCGGACACTCGAACTGCTTGAAGAGCGCACGCAGGCGAAGGAGGCAGAGCCGCAGGAAGAGCCTTTGTCGACTACGGCGGCGGAAGTGGAGATGGTGCCCGCCGAAGAAACCACTGGCTCGGTTCTCGCAGGTGGGCAAGACCGACATTCTGCGAGGGCCGCGACGCTCGATGGCGAGGGTTAGGCCTTCGCGACGTTCGGCTTGATGGTCGAGTAGCGCGACGTCGCGGCTCACGCTCCGGTGCCGTCGTCGCGAGCGCGGCGCAACAGTCCGTGCAGAAGCGAGCGTCAGCCGGGTTCTCGCGCCCGCAGCTCGTGCAGATGAGCACGCGCTGAGGCTAAGACATCGCCGTGCGATTCGAAAGCGTAGATCCGCAGGCGACGGGTCTCCGTTGTGTGCGAGCGTGCTCTCGCTTGAAGCAACTCGCATGACCCCTGATTGGGGCCGGCATCGCATCGCTCAAGGCAAAAGTTGGGCAAAAGTTCTGCCGGCTGATCGCCGCTGTGAGAACAAAAAAGCCCCGTTTCCGGGGCTTTTCCAGTAGCGGGGGCGGGATTTGAACCCGCGACCTCCGGGTTATGAGACGTTGCTTTCTCGGTCAACTGGGGTCAATACGGCATGGTTCCGTCGCGCTCGATCGGCTGAGGTGAGCTGAGGTCAGCTCAGGTGGGCAAGAGCTTGGCCAAAGGTTCCGCCCGATCGAGGGTGTTCATCCCGGGACATCCATGACAGATCGTTCCGGACACATCCCTGATGTTCCGGACACATCTCGGGCTGGCACCGCCACGCCGGCCCCAACGGCATGTGCGAGCGTGCCTTCGCTTGGGTTGATGAACGGATCACGCTTCCGTCCGAAACCGCGATCGATTCTGCGACCTCGCTGGGCGGACCCGGAGTTGATGAGCGGCATCACCCCGAGATGGCGCCTCCCTCCCTGCCGACGCGTCGCGGACATCGATTGAGCTTCCTGGCCGCTTGCCTTACATCATTCCGCCCATGTCCCCCATGCCGCCGCCGACGCCGGCTCCGGCTTTTTCGGGCGGCTCGGCGACGATCGCCTCGGTCATGAGGAGATTCTTCGCGATCGACGCGGCGTTCTGCAGCGCCGAGCGCGTGACCATGGTCGGGTCGATGATTCCCGCCTTCACTAGGTCTTCGATTTCGTTTGTGTCGACATTCAGGCCCTGGCCCTTGGCGGCCGTGCGGACCTTGGCGACGACGACCGAGCCTTCGAGTCCCGCGTTGTAGGCAAGCTGGCGGAGCGGCTCCTCAAGCGCGCGGACGATGATCTGCGCGCCCGTCCGCTCGTCCGGATCGCCGAAGTCGTCCAGCTTGATCGACCCAGCCGCGCTCAGCAATGCGACACCGCCGCCCGGGACGATGCCCTCCTCGAGCGCCGCCCGAGTGGCCTGGAGCGCATCCTCGACGCGATGCTTCTTCTCCTTTAGCTCGGTCTCGGTCGCCGCGCCGACCTTGACGACCGCCACGCCGCCGGCCAGCTTCGCGAGACGCTCCTGGAGCTTCTCGCGGTCGAAGTCGGAGTCGGTGTCGTCGATCTCGGCTTTCAGCTGCTTGATGCGGGCTTTGATCGCGTCGGGGTCGCCGGCACCGTCGATGATGGTCGTCGAGTCCTTGTCGATGACGACCCTGCGAGCGTGGCCGAGCTGCGAGAGCTTCGTGTTCTCGAGCTTGAGGCCGAGCTCCTCGGTGATGACCTCGCCACCGGTGAGGATGGCGATGTCCTCGAGCATCCGCTTGCGGCGGTCGCCGAAACCCGGGGCCTTGACCGCGACCGCCGTAAAGGTGCCGCGCAGCTTGTTGACGACGATCGTCGCGAGCGACTCGCCCTCGACGTCTTCGGCCACGATCAGCAGCGGCTTGCCGGCCTGGATCACCTGCTCGAGCACCGGCAGGACGTCTTTGACCGCGCCGATCTTCTGGTTCGCGACCAGGATGAACGGATCGTCGAGCACGGCTTCCATGCGCTCGGCGTCAGTGATCATGTACGGGCTCAGGTAGCCCTTGTCGAACTGCATGCCCTCCGTGAACTCGAGCTCGAGACCGAAGGTCTGGCCCTCCTCGACGTTCACGACGCCGTCCTTGCCCACCTTCTCGATCGCATCGGCGATCACATCCCCGATCTCGCGCTCGCGCGCAGAGATGGTGGCCACGCGCGCGATATCCTCCCTGCCCGAGACGTCCTTGGACTGCGACTCGAGGTCCTCGACCACCGCGTCGACAGCCCGCTCGATCCCGCGCTTGAGCGCCATCGGGTTCGTTCCAGCAGCCACATTCTTCAAGCCCTCGCGGACGATGGCCTGGGCGAGGACGGTCGCGGTGGTGGTGCCGTCACCGGCGACGTCGTTCGTCGACGTCGCGACCTCGCGCACAAGCTGAACGCCCTGGTTTTCGAAGACGTCCTCGACCTCGATTTCGCGCGCGATGGTGACGCCGTCGTTCGTGATCGTGGGAGCGCCGTACTTCTTGTCGAGGACGACGTAGCGTCCCTTGGGGCCAAGGGTGACCTTGACCGCGTCGGCAAGGATGTTGACGCCGCGCTCGAGCGAGCGGCGCGCATCCTCATTGAACTTGAGCTCTTTGTGAGGCATGTCTTCCTCCTGATTGATCCGAGCTAAGCGGTGGCACCGCTGAGCGTGCGTTTGCGCTTGCCACCTGTATGTACGGCCTTCGCGAGTACATCTGACTCGCGCAAGATCAGAACCTCGTCGGCGCCGATCTTGATCTCGCTGCCGCCGTACTTGGAGAAGATCACCTCGTCGCCCTCGACGACCTCCATCTGGATGTATTCCCCCGTCTCCTGCTTACGGGCGCCGGGGCCGACCGCGAGGACTTTGCCGCGCTGCGGCTTTTCCTTCGCCGTGTCAGGCAGGACGATGCCGCCAACCGTCAACTCCTCCTCCTCGAGAACCTCGACGATCAAGCGGTCACCAAGCGGCTTCAGATTCATGAAGAACCTCCTTAGAAGCACCTCTTTGCGATCCCTCTCGCGACTCGCCGGTGGCGAACTCCGAGAGAAGCTCCGCGCGACGCACTCAGGACCCGTGCGTACGTCGTTCGCGACAGCCGCGCGGAATACGGTTGCGTAAGACGGTTTCGCTGGCTACGAGAGGCGGCCTTCAGGCCGTCTCTCGTAGGACTTGGGCGGTGGAGGCTAGTCGGTGGAAGCGCCCTCGACGGTCGTCGTGACCGGGATCTGGCGCGGCTTGGACTGTTCGCGCTTCTCGACATGGACTTCGAGCACGCCGTTGGCGTAGTGCGCCCGGGCCTCGACGTCGGCAGTCCCCTCGGGCAGAGCGACCGAGCGCGTGAACTCTCCAAACGGGCGCTCGTAGCGGAAGAGGCGCCCATCCTCCATCTCGGTGCGCTCACGCGAGCCGCTGACGGTGAGGGTGCTGTCCTCGAGCTCGACGTCGATCTTCTCCTCCGGTATGCCGGGGAGGTCGAACGCGTACACGAGCTCACCCTCGGTCTCCCAGACGTCAAGCGGAGGGGTCCAGGCGTGGTTGGAGAGAGCGGCGGCGCGGGCGGGCGATTCGAAGAGGGTCTGGATCAGCCGCTCGAACTCGCCAGTCATGGCGACGTTCCGTAGCGGCTCGCGAAAGCGGACGAGAGTGGTCATAGACCTCAGCTCCTATTCGGTTGACTACCAATGCTATCACAAAATTTAAGTGGGTAGATAGCAGATCTTGGCTTGGAACCGAGCGGCTCAGAGGGCACTCCGCCCCGGATCAACCGGATCAGACATGGCTGTTACGTTTCGAGAGGTGGGCGTGATCGAGGATTACGCCAGCCGAGAGGCGGCCGAGTCGGTTGCGGACGCGGTCGCGCAGGCCGAAGGGCGCACCGTGGTCGTTGAGGAATAGCGACCCGAGGTGTCGGGTGGCTATTGCTCGATCGGACAGGCTGCTGCGAGCTCGGCCTGGATTGCGTCGGCTACGAGGGACTGTCGCCCAGAGGACGCTGCGTTGCGTGAACGGGGAGCTCGTGCGGGTCATCGCCACCCGCGTCGTTGTAGTGCCCCTCTGCCGGCCAGGGGGCAAGGACGAGGAGCAGCCGCGTCGGCTGCAGCGCGCGCAGCGTATGAGGCTCACCCGGCTCGAAGACGGTGAGCGTGCCCTCCGCGCAGGTCGCGGTGTCGGCTCCACTCATGCACGTCACGCTCCCCCGCAGGATGTGGACCAGCGCTCGCTCGCGAACCTGGTGGTCTCCCATCTCCTCGTCCTGCGCAAGGTCCATCACAACGCCACGTGCTTCAGGGGTCGAGAAGAGGACTCGTGGACCCGTTCTGCTTCCCTCGTTCGCTGCTGTCAGGTCCCAATGCTGCATGTGGGCAAAGTCGTTCTATGATCGATTAGCTGCATAGCGGCCTAGCCGGCCCGGGTCGTCGAGCGATGTCTTCGGGCGACGCAACACGGCGCCTTGGTATCGCAGCTATGGTGAATCCGCGCGTTGGTTGTCTTTGAAGCCGTCGAGGCTTCGCACGTTGCTCTTCGACTGTCGTACCGACCTCGGCGCAACAGGGAGTTCGTTCGGACTCTCCTGTCCTGATAAGAGCGAAGGAGCACGGACATGACCGCGATCCTTACCGAGGTCCAGAAGTCCGACGAGATGGTCAAGCTCGCACGCGAGCAGATCGATGCCTTCAACAAGGGCGACTGGGAGCTCCTGCGAGGAACCCTCGCCTCCGACGCCCGTTACGAGGAGTTCGGAACCGAGCGCAAGGTCGAAGGCCCGGAAAAGATCGTCGAGCTGTTCAAGGGCTGGAAGACGGCGTTTCCGGACGTCGTCGGTACCGTGACGAGCTCGGTTGCCAGCGGCAACAAGGCGGCCCTCGAGGTGACCTGGAGGGGCACTCATACCGGCCCGCTGACGACCGCAGAAGGGACGATCCCGGCTTCGGGCAAGGCTATGGAGACGCCCGGCGCCGTCTTCGACACCTTCGAAGGAAACAAGATCAAGTCGAGTCGCCAGTACTTCGACTCGCTGACGCTCATGAAGCAGATCGGCGTGCAACCCAGCTAGTCGCCGCCGCTGCGAGAAGGTAGGGGCGGCCGGACGGTCGCCCCCTCCCTCTGGGCAGAGGGATGGCCAAGGAGGAGTACCCATGGTGACGAGCAGGAGCGATGAGATCAGGATCGGCCCGCTGGCGATCCGATTCCTGCTCGAGAGCGAGGTGTCGGAAGGCTCCGTCGCATCTTCGAGTTCGACGTCCCGCCCGGAACGAACCTGTCAGTCGCTTGGAGGTGACTCGCGTGGCCGTGAGTGAGACCGACGTCGTCCGTGGCATCCGCTCCGACTACAAGTACGGGTTCTCGAATCCGGACGCCGACAAGGACTACTTCTTCAAGTCCGGGAGGGGCATCTCGCACGAGGTCGTCGAGGCCATCTCGGAGCACAAGGCAGAGCCCGAGTGGATGCGCCAGTTCCGGCACAAGTCGCTCGACTACTTCTTCGCGCGGCCGATGCCCAACTGGGGTGCGGATCTCTCAGGGATCGACTTCGAGAACATCTACTACTACATCAAGCCCACCGAGAAGCAGGCCGATCGGTGGGAAGACCTACCTTCCGAGATCCTCGACACGTGGGACAAGCTCGGCATCCCCGAAGCTGAGAAGAAGTACCTCGCCGGGGTTGGCGCCCAGTACGAGTCCGAGGTCGTCTACCACAAGCTCCAGGCAGATCTCGAGGCAAAGGGCGTGATCTTCCTGGACATGGACACAGCGCTGCGCGAGCACGAGCACATCGTCAAGCAGTACATGGGGACGATCATCCCGCAGAACGACAACAAGTTCGCGGCGCTCAACTCGGCGGTCTGGTCGGGTGGGTCGTTCATCTACGTGCCGCCCGGTGTGAGCATTGAGATGCCGCTGCAGGCCTATTTCCGCATCAACGCGGAGAACATGGGCCAGTTCGAGCGCACGCTGATCATCGTCGACGAGGACGCGTACGTGCACTACGTCGAGGGCTGCACCGCCCCGATCTACTCGTCGGACTCACTGCACTCGGCGGTCGTCGAGATCATCGTTAGGCGCGGGGGTCGCTGTCGGTACACGACGATCCAGAACTGGTCGAACAACGTCTACAACCTCGTCACGAAGCGGGCCGTCGCGTACGAGGACGCGACGATGGAATGGGTCGACGGGAACCTCGGGTCGAAAGTGACCATGAAGTACCCGGCGATCTGGCTGATGGGCGAGCGTGCGCACGGCGAGGTGCTCTCGATCGCCTTCGGCGGCAAGGGCCAGCACCAGGACGCGGGCGGCAAGGTCGTGCACGTCGCTCCGCACACGACATCGATCATCACGTCGAAGTCGATCTCGAAGGACGGCGGCCGCGCCGGCTACCGCGGGCTCCTGCAGGTGGCGAAGGGCGCCGTCGGCTCCAAGTCGAAGGTCGTCTGCGACGCGCTCATCCTCGACGAGGAGTCGCGCTCGGACACCTACCCGTACATCCAGGTGGACGAGTCGGAAGTCGACCTCGGCCACGAGGCGACGGTCTCCAAGATCGGCGAGGAGCAGCTCTTCTACCTCATGAGCCGCGGGCTCTCCGAGGCTGAAGCGAGCGCGATGATCGTGTCCGGGTTCATCGAGCCGATCACGAAAGAGTTGCCGCTCGAGTACGCAGTCGAGTTGAACCGGCTGATCCAGCTGCAAATGGAGGGATCGGTTGGCTAAGCCCGCCGAGGCCCTCGACGCGGCGATCGCATCAGAGGTCAAACGCGACGCGCACACGCGCAGCGTCGGCTTCGCACGCACCTTCGAGTAGCCTCTTGAGTTATCACGGCGGGGTGATCCTCGTGGACGGTGGACCTAGGGATGCCGAGGGCTGATGCCCTAAGCCGCGTCGTCAGCTTGTGCCCGGGCGCCAGGCCCGGCCGATTTGCCGCAGCATCTGCGGGTACACGATCAAGTGCCGGAATGGCTTGATCGCAGCCATGTAGCCGGTTCCGAGCAGTCCGTTCGGCTTCACGTAGACCGCCAACTGACCGCGGTAACCGCCCGTCCCGTCCGGGACCCAGCCGACGTGCATCACGCCGCGCATGGTCCGATTGGCGATCTCCGCAGCCCACTCGTCGTCGAGCAGGTAGAGCGAGGTGAAGGGGAGTGCGGCGAAGTCAGGGCCGGAGGGTCTGGCGCGCAGATCCGCAGGCAACCGGTCGCGCAGCGTCGGCGCCCCGGACCCGGCAGCCGGGCTGTCCCATCCGAGCAGCTCGCCGACCTTCCACCGGATCGCCCAGAGCATGCGCACCGAGCGCGAGGAGCCGCGCGACGGGTCGCCCGAGGCGATCAGGTGCACAAGCCGACGGAAGTCGTCCACAGCGCCCGGCGTCGGCAGTGCCCACACGTCCTCGAGCCGGAAGTCCTGGGTGAGCTCGTGGATGCGCCAAGGGCGGGAGGTTTGCTCCGTGTTCGGAAGCCTCATGGACACCCCTCCAGTCTGGCGGTCTCCCGCGCCGCCCGATGGGGAGTCGGGCGCTGTGTGTGCGCTGTCTCAGGCTTGGCCGGCGGGACTACTTGAGCTCGCGTGGCACGACAAACTCCGTCAGCCGGGCCTCGCCGGGAGCAACGTCGGCCCAGCGTACGACGTCCGCCTCGAGCACCGCAAGCGCCCCCGCCGGGACATTCACGCTCGCGCGCTCTCGGAGCTTGCCCGGGGCAGCGAGCAGCAGCACGTCCATCAGGCCGGGGTTGTGTCCAACGAGCATCACCTCGTCAACTTCGTCGGGAAGGGTCCGGATGCGGGCGAGCGGTGTTTCGGCCGCGGCTGCGTAGAGAGTGACCTCGAACCACACTTCTGGCTCGCCGAGGGAGGGAAGCACTCGCTGCAGCGTCTGCTGCGCGCGAACTGCGCTGGAGCAGACGACTAGCTGCGGGTTGACTGCGTGCTTCTTCGCCCAGCGCGCCACGCGGTTCGCAGCCTTTCGCCCGCGGGGTGCGAGCGGGCGGTCGCGGTCACGGAGCGTTGGATCGTCCCAGGCCGACTTCGCATGACGAAGCAGGAAGAGGCGCTTCACGTACCCACGATACGAGAGCAGGCCCGCGGCCCCGGAGCAGACGGCGACGTCCGGCCACGTTCAGCCAGCCGGCGGTAGCGCGCCGGTGCTCAGCTAACCGCGACTCGCCTGAAAGTTGAGCAACAGTCGTGCCAGCCGATCGCCGTGTTCCAGTTTGGCCCGCAGGATTTGAACCTGCGACCTCCGGGTTATGCGATCTGAGGTCGGGCGAAGTCACGCTCGGCTGGGCCAGTGATCAGAAATGTTCCTTGAGCAGCAGGTACTAACGAGGCGCGTCGAAGAGGTAGCGCAGCGAACGCGAGAGGTTGGTCGGAACCGCCGTCTCGTGGTATTCGCCGGGGAGGATCTCGTGCTCGATTTCGAGATTCGGATACGCGCGACCGCGTAGCGTCGCCACCATGCGCTCTGTATCGCCGACATAGTCCTCAGCCCAATCGCCCGGCTCGGCTTCCATCCTGGCTCGATGGTCGGGAGCCAGTTGCTCCAAGCGGCGCCTGAAGCCGTCTGGAGTCTCGTAGCCGCCGACCGTGAAGGACACCTTCGCCGGAAGGTCGTCGTGCGTCTGCGCGTACGCGACCTCTTGGTCAAACATCGACTTCGCACCTGGGTCTGGATAGAGCGACGGGCTTCCGATTCCGTAGCGCCTGAAGGTTGAGGGCTCCGTCAGGAGAACGTATGTGGCGAACAGTCCGCCGCGCGAGTCCCCGAAGAACATCGAGTCATCGAAGGCGACGGCATATCGCTCTTGCACCCACGGCTTCAGCTCGTCGGTGAGGAACCCGAGAAAGCGATCAGCCCCACTCGGCATGGCTGCATCGGCGCCGTCACCGAGGCGAGCAATCGTCGGCGTGAAGTCGCGATGCCGAAGCCGGAACGTCTCGCCCAGGTCCGCCGTGCGGTAGCCGACACCGACGACAAGTAGCGGCGGGACGACTTCTGTGAGTCTCAGGAGCCTGACGACCTCCACTGCGATCCCGAAATGCATCCACGTGTCTCCGATAACGAGAGGCACGGGAGAAGCGGACTCAGATGAACCGCAGTGACCCACGACGATCTTGAACTCGTCGCCTGCATGCTCGGAACGGAAGAAGTGAACCTCTGTATCCGCAAGAGGTGAAGCGTCGCTGCTGCTCATCGGCATGACCGTTGACGATCGTCTCAGTCAAGCGGAGTGGAGGTCAAGGTTCGCAGGGCGGTGTCTCTGCTGTGCCCCAGCGTGCGGGAATGTCTCTTGACGGTCAGGCCCGACGCGGAGGGGCCAGACCTGGCGCCCGCGGCGAGTGCGGCGCCCAGACCTCGTCTGAGACACTCCGCCGCGTGGAGCCCTCTGAGGAGATCCGGCGCGTCGTCCACCGATGGCTCGTCGCCAATAGGGACGGAGACGCCGATGCGGTGTTAGCGCGGGTCTCTGAGCGGCCCGGACTGCTCGCAATCGGAACCGACCCTGGCGAGTGGTGGCACACCCCGGAGCGGGCTGTCTGGAGGCGCCAGGTCGAAGAGTCCGGCGGTTTCCCGCTCGACTGGGGTGAGATCGAGGCCTGGGAGGAGGGCACCGTCGGTTGGGCGGGGATGATGATCACGCTCGGGAGGCCCGAGGGCGACGGAATGCTTTCCGAGCTGCGCGCGACGTATGTCCTCCACCTCGAGCACGGCGAGTGGAAGATCGTCCAAATCCACTGGTCGCTGCCGGGGAACGCAAACGTGGAGATACTCGGCATGCAGCTCACTCTCACCCTCGAGCAGCTCGAGAAGACGCTCCAGCTCGAACGACCCGATCTTTCGGAGAGCACCGCCGCGGACGGCACCGTGACCCTCGTTTTCACGGATGTCGTGGACTCCACCGTGCTCACTGCACGTCTGGGTGACAAAGCGTGGATGGAGACGGTGCGTCGACATCACGAAGCGGTCCGAGAGTGCGCCGAAGCACATGGAGGCACGGTCGTCGAGACACAGGGCGACGGAGCATTACTTGCATTTGGGAGCGCTCGGCGGGCGGTTTCTTGTGCGAAGGACATCCAAGCGGCGGTTCGGCGTGACTTCGCAGATGCGTCGCCTCCGATCCGGGTGCGGATCGGCATCCACACCGGCGACGCGTTGCACGAGGCGGACCGATTCTTCGGGACGACGGTGAACTACGCTGCTCGGGTTGCCAGCCACGCGCTGGGAGGAGAGGTGCTCGTGTCCAACATCGTGCACGAACTCGTGTCGGACTCGGACATCGAGTTCCTCGAGAGTCGCGACGTGGAGCTGAAGGGGATCGAGGGTTCCCACAGGCTCTTCGCCGTCGACCTTTCCTAGACGCGGCTCGGCAACTTGCCGACGCGAAGTGCGCGTTGCGGCGCGAACTCTTCGCTCGCGAGCGAGAGGTACCTCAGCTGCCCGAGTGTGCGGGAATGTCCCTTGGCGATGGGACAAGCGTCATGGGCGTTAGCGTCCAGCCGGTGAGCTTCACCGTTGACCCCAGCGCGTACGACAGCTACATGGGCAGGTACTCGCTACTGCTTGCGCCTCAGCTCGCCGATTTCGCGACGGTCTCGGCGGGTCAACGAGTGCTCGACGTCGGATGCGGCCCGGGTGCATTGACCGCTGAGTTGGTCAAACGACTCGGTGCGGCAGCCGTTTCTGCCGTCGATCCATCGGAGCCTTTCGTGGCCGCGGTGGAGGAGCGTCATCCTGGCGTGGACGTGCGGCGCGCAGCCGCCGAGCAGTTGCCGTTCCAGGACGCGGAGTTCGACGCGACCCTGGCGCAACTGGTGGTCCTTCTCATGGAGGACCCCACGGCTGGAGTGGCCGAGATGGTGCGTGTGACCCGGAAAGGCGGTGTCGTGGCGGCATCGGTATGGGACTACGCCGGCGGCCGAGGCCCGGTCAGCATGCTCTGGGATGCAGCGCGCGAGCTCGACCCCGACCTCGTCGACGAGTCCCACCTCGCAGGCGTTCGCGAAGGGCATCTCGCGGAGTTGTTCGACGCTGCCGGGCTGGTGGAGATCGAGGAGGCGACTCACTCGATCCGCGTCGAGCATTCAAGCTTCGAGGAATGGTGGGAGCCGCTCACGTTCGGCGTCGGACCCGCCGGAGGCTATGTCGCCGGGCTCGACCCTGTACTACAAGCCGAGCTCCGGGAACGCTGCCGCGCGAAGCTCCCTACCGCACCGTTCCTGCTGACAGCGCACGCGTGGGCGGCACGAGGTCTCGCATAGCCCTGCACGAAACGACGGAGCTCGATTCCGCCAGGTAGGTCGGCCTCCCGCGCGCGAGTGTGCAGGAATGTCCCTCGAGGTCATGCCGGAGCGAACATTGAGCCCGCGCCTGTAGAAGGCGGCCTTGCGCTTCATCGGGCGCGCCCCGAGGATTCGGTGATGGCCGGGATGCTGTACGACAACAAGGCAGCCGCGCAGCTCGAGCAGGCGTACGCGACGACCGACATGATCGTTCAGCGCGAAGAGTTGCGACGGTCGCTTCGAGCATCAGCAGGCGAATCGATCCTGGACCTCGGTTCGGGCCCCGGGTTCCTCGCCTGTGAGCTCGCACAGGAGGTCGGTGCAACCGGCCGGATCGTCGCGGTGGACATCAGCTCTGAGATGAACTCGATCGCCTCGAAGCGGATCGCGGCCGCCGGACTCGGCGACCGGGTCGACATCTTGGAGGGCGACGCGACCGCGCTTGCGTTTGCAGACGCGGTCTTCGATGCCGCTGTCTCGACGCAGGTCATGGAGTACCTCGCCGAGCCGGACGCCGCGCTCCATCAACTCGTCCGCGTCCTGCGACCCGGCGGACGACTCGTGATCGTCGACACCGACTGGGACTCGCTCGTCTGGGCAGCCACGGATCGCCGCCGCGCTGCTCGGATCGCGGCCGCGTGGAACGAGCACCTGCGCAGACCCCTACCTTCCGCGCTCGCTCGCACCCCGCCTCCGCGCGGCCGGATTCGAGGTCAGAGAAATCCGGATCGTCCCGATACTCAACACGGCGTACGACGCCACGACCTTCAGCTACAACATCGCCCCGCTCATCGCCGCATTCGTGCCCGGGCGCGGAGGCGTCTCAGAAGACGAGGCAAGCGAATGGCTGAACGACCTCGCAGAGCTTGAGCACCGAGGGCGCTACTTCTTTAGCGTCAATCGATACCTCTTCGCCGCTTCGCGTCCCCAGGGAGGCGGCCCGCGCTCAGCAACTGGTTTCTGACGATCAGACTCGCTCGCCTGCCCGAGTGTGCGGGAATGTCTCTTGAGCCTGATTCGGGTTCGAGCGGCCTTGACGCCACGCCGACCCGCTGCTCTGCGCCGGTGGATTGTCGTATCGTTGCCGTGGTGCACTCCCATTCGCAGGGGTGCTTGTGGAAGTGGAGGAACACATGGGAAGCCTCACGATCAAGAACGTAGGCTCGCCTGAAGAAGTTCGGCAGTTTGCCGCCAACGGACACGCTGACGTCATCGACCTTGCCGGTCACCCGGTCCTGTACGGAACCTTCGAGCCTGGCTGGAAGTGGTCGAACGACCTGAAGCAGATCGCCAAGACCGATAGCTGCCAGGCTCCTCATCTCATGTACTGCATCTCGGGGCGCATGGGCGTCCGTATGGACGACGGGACAGAGGGCGAGATAGGCCCCGGCGACGTCGTCTCGATCGCCCCTGGGCACGATGCGTGGGTCGTAGGAGACGAGCCGTGCATTGCCGTCGACTTCGGCGGCTACAGCCAGTACGCGAAGGGTTAGTCGTCCAGTATCGAAACTCGTAGTTCGAGTGTGGCCGGCTGGCGTCCGGATCTCCGGATGCCAGCCGCTACCCACCACCCTCGAGATCGGCGGCCTCCCTCGTCAGGCGGGTTTCAAGGGGGCATCCGCTCTCATGCCCCAGTGTGCGGGAATGTCCCTAGGGCCAGACCCCAGGGCTGCGACTGACGATCCTCAGGAAAGCACGCGGTAGAGCCGCCAGCGATCCGGAAGTCCCTTCAGCTCGTGCTCACCCCGATCCTCGAACCCCAGACCCGAGCCGACGACCAGGTCCTTCACGGTGTGGGAAACGAGTACTTCGGAACGGCCGGCCAGCGCACCGACGCGAGCTCCGATGTTCACGGCAATGCCGCCGACCTTACCGTCGATCGTCTCGCACTCGCCGGTGTGGAGCCCGGCGCGGACCTCAATGCCGAGTGTGTGGACGTCCTTGAGGATCGCCTGCGCGCACCGGATGGCACGCGCCGGACCGTCAAACGTCGCGAAGAACCCGTCGCCGGCCGTGTCTACCTCCTGTCCGCGGAAGCGTGCGAGGAGCGCACGGACACTCGCATGATGGCGCTCAACGAGCGTGCGCCACGCGCTGTCGCCCAGCTCGGCGGCCTTCTCGGTTGAGCCGACAATGTCGGTAAAAAGGACGGTCGCGAGCACGCGCTCGAGCTCGTCAGCCTCGCGTCGGGCATCGCCGAGGAACTCGTCGATCACGCGCAGCACAGGCTCCTGGTCGCCGACCCAGGGCGATCTGTCACGCCCTGGGAGATCGCAAAGCCTGGCGCCCGGGATCCGCTCGGCGAGAAAAAGCGCCGACTGGCCGTACGAGTCCACCGCGGCGTCAGCTCGGCGGAGTACGAGTGTCGGGACATGGATCGACGGAAGGATCGAGCGGACGTCGGCATGGATGTATTTCCTCACGTGGGCGAGGGTCGACCCCGGCGCCTCCGAGAGGAGCGTGTAGCGATGCCACCAATCGAGGTACGAGCGGTCGTCGGCTACGGACGGATCCCTAGCGGCGACCACATCGTTGGACTGTGATCTCCGCCCCCAGTTCCTGATCTCGTCGTCCTCGTAGCGCTGCCACCATTCTTCGTTGGATTCCCAGGGTGTCTCTTCCGACCACAGGAAGTTCGCGGTCGTCTGGTTGAGAATCAGCCCCGTCGTTCGCTCGGGATAGGTGGCGGCGAACATGCAGGCCACCAACCCGAGATGATGTCTCGCGAAGATCGCGGGTCGCTCGATTTCGGCGGCATCCAGCACCACGATGGCGTCTTCCATGATCGTTTCGAGTGGCCATATGTCGTGTGGTGTGGCGCGCTCGGAGCATCCGCTTCCTCGTGGATCCGTCACGACGAGCCGACGGGAACGGGCGAGGCCACGGAGGAAGCGAGCCATCGCCGGGTGATCCCAGTTGAGCTCGACGTTCGAAGGCCAGCCTTGGAGGTAGAGCAGCGCCGGCGAGCCCTCGCCGAGCATTTGATACGCGAGAGCCGCGTCGTCTCGCCAGGCGAACTGAGTCTGCGGTCGATCCACGCTGAGCATCCTTGACCGTCCGGGACGCGGACGCAACCGCCGGAAGCAACGCCCGGACCCAGTGAGGGAGAGTCCGCTCAGATGCGCCAGTGTTCTGGAATGACCCCTGAGCGGCCCGCCATACTGGCGAGCGTGCAGGGAGACTACGGGGGTGGCCGCGTGGAGTCGGAGCAGGGCGGAATCGTTCTCCGGACAGGGCGACTGAGCCTCCTCCCCCTGACGGGGCTCGATGAAGCCGAGCATGCCCGTGCATCGAGGAATGCCGAGGACGCTTTGCGTGACACTCGCGCCGCCGAGCCGCAGTGGCAGGAGCACGGCTTCGGGCCGTGGGCAATCCGGGACAAGCGTCACGACAGCTTTCTCGGCTGCGCCGAGCTGCGGTTTGCCGGTGAGGGGATCGAGGGCATCGCGGCGGATGAAGTCGAGGCGGGCTGGTGGGTGACCGAGGAGCGGCGGAACGAAGGGATAGCGACTGAGGCGATGGAAGCGGCGATCGATGATCTCTGGAGCCGCACCGACGTTCAGACGATTACGGCCTATATCGAGGACGGGCAGAACGAACCATCTCGCCGCGTGGCGGCCAAGCTCGGATTCGCCGTCCGCAGTACGGGACGGGGGCGGTCAGGCGAGCCGATGACGGTGTACACCCTTTGCAGAGACGACTGGCTTCGACGACTCTGAAGCGTGCGTTGGAGACTGGCCTGTGCGAGCGTGCTCTCCCTTGAAGCAACTCGCATGACCCTGATTTGGGCCGGCATCGCATCCGTCAAGGCAAGAGTTGGGCAAAAGTTCTGCCGGCTGATCGCCGCCGTGAGAACGAAAAAGCCCCGTTTCCGGGGCTTTTCCAGTAGCGGGGGCGGGATTTGAACCCGCGACCTCCGGGTTATGAGACGTTGCTTTCTAGGTCAACTGCGGTCAATACGGCATGGTTCCGTCACGCTCGATCGGCTGCGGTGAGTTGAGGTCAGCTCAGGTGGGCAAAAGCTTGGCCAAAGGTTCCGCCCGTTCGCGGGGTGTTCATTCCCGGGACATCCCGGACAGATCGTTCGGGGCACATTCCTGACGTTCCGGACACATCTCTCGCACCGCCAGGCCGGGCCCCAACGGCATGTGCGAGCGTGCCTTCGCTTGAATCGATGACCGGATCACGCTTTCGTCCGGTTCCGCGACCGTATTTTCGTGTCAGCGAACCAAGTCCGGGCCACCGTACGTTTGTGAACCTCGTCCGGCGTTCAGTCGATGCTGAGCGGCGGTCCGAGCAGCGTCATGTCGTACTTCTCGAAGATCGCTGCGATGGCCGTCCGGTCGGCGGTGCCGTTGCGGGTGGCCGGGCCGAGTTCTTCGTAGAACTTGTGGCCGCCGCCGGGGGTGTAGACGACGATGACTGCACCCGGCTCGTCGGTCAGGTTGAGGAAGGCGTGCGGGACACCAGAGGGGAGATAGGCGAAGCCGCCCTCCTCGATGTGGAACGTCTCGTCACCGATCTGGATCTTGTAGCGACCTTTCAGGGCGTGAATCGTCTCCTCCTGCTTGTGATGGACATGCAGGGGCGGGCCGCCTTTCGGTGCGACCTCGACGATGAAGTAGTCGAACGCGCCACCCGTGTCTTCACCGGTGACCTTGAAGATGAGGTCACGGCCGGGGCCGGACTCGAGCCGGAGCCCTTCGTCTGGTGCGAGAACGGTATACGGGAGGGTCGTCATGTTCATCTCCTGTCTCGGCCCGCCGATGTGTGAGCGGGCGCGCGTGGCTGGGGGTGGTGGTCAGTGGCCGGGAGGCGGGCCCGGAGGGCCGAGGATCTCGAACCCGTTTCGCAGGGCGATCGCCGCGAGCCTCGCCATGTCCGGCGGGCCCTCCATCGGCGGGGGGAGGACGCGCTCGGGAGCGGGCTCACCGACGTCGCGCTGGAATCCCTCGAACTGCATCGGCGCGAAGCCGACCAGCGCTTTCGCTCCGCCTGCCTCGGCGTAGAAGGTGTGCGGCACCCCTTTGGGGCCGAACGCGAACCCGCCGGCCTTCAAGGAGAGCCGGGTGTCGGCGACCCAGACGGTGAGAGCGCCCTCGAGGACGTAGAACCACTCGTCCTCCTCGGCATGAACGTGCCAGGGAGGGCCGACGTTCTCGGGCACGACGACCTCAACCAGCCCGTACTCGCCGGCCGTGTCGTCGCGGCCGATCTTGATCGTTTGCAACATGCCCAGCAGCCAGATCGCCTCGCCCTCGTTCTCCTCGAGCCCGTATCCGAGCTCTGCTCGCTGCGCTGAGATGGTGCTCATCGCCCACTTCCTTTCCCCGCCGGTGGTATCCTCTACAACTGTCTATACGAGAACAGTTGCAGAGAGGACTATCTCGGATGGAACCAACCATGTCAAGCCCCTCGCCCGAGCGCCTTCGCTGCTGGCGCCTCTTCTTCGAGAGCGCGCTTGCGCTGGGGGACGTGCTAGATGCAGAGCTCGAGCAGGCGGTGGGCATCCCGCAGCGCTGGTACGACGTCCTCGTCCATCTCGAGGAGTCGCCCGGTGGTATCCGCATGAACGAGCTCGCAGAGCGGATCCTGTACAGCAAGAGTGGCTTCACTCGTGTCGTCGACCGCATGGAAGAGGAAGGACTCGTTCGTCGCGTTCGCCCCAAGCACGATCGCCGCTCGATCCTCGTCGTCCTGACCGCGAAGGGCACCGAGACGATGGAAGAGGCCCGCCGCTATCACCGCGATGGAATCGAACGACACTTCTCGCGGCACCTGACGGACGCCGACGTCAAGTCGCTCACCCGGGCACTCGAGAAGGTGAGTGCGCATGCCCGCCCGCTTCGCCCTGGTCGTATCCGCAACTAAACACCAACCCAGGCCACTGCGAGCGATCTGATCTGCAGGCCAGACAATGTCCCACGAGGTTCTTGCTCGGGTTGTGGCCTGGAGGGGCCTCTTCCTGGAGGATCCGAGAGGAGAGAGGACGGCGCCGATAACGTGAAGGCAAGAATTGGGCAAGAGTTCTCCACGCTCATAGCCGCCCAGAGACCGGAAAAGCCCCGTTTCCGGGGCTTTTGGAGTAGCGGGGGCGGGATTTGAACCCGCGACCTCCGGCTTATGCGCCGTTGCCTTCTAGGTCAACCGGGTCCAATTTCGCACAGTTCCTGCGCCTCAGGTCAGGTGAGATCAGCTGAGGGCACAGCGCGGCTCGGCCAGATCTAATCCGGGGAGGGGCAGAACATCAACCCCTCCCCGGACTCTGGCTCAACTGCCTGAGCCGTAACCTCCATACCCGCCGTACCCGCCGTACCCGCCGTCATTGCCGGGATCCGAGGCGGTCGGCTCAACCGCGCGGCCGCTCGCGGCGAGGACATCCCAGGCGGCGCCGAAGTTCACAAGGCCTTCTCCGGTCGTCTGGCCTGCCTTCTTGTCGCCGGTGAACGTGTAGAGGGGGTGGCCTGCGTATGTCACCTGTCGCCTGCCGTCGGTCCGCTTGGTCATGCCCAGCAAGGCGGCTCGAACGCCCTTTCCGGGACGAGCTCTAGCGGGGCTGAGTAGCGGCGGCCAGTACGCAGCGCAGGCGCCGGTGCAAGCACTCCTGCCGGACTTGTCCTTCTCGAACAGATACAGCGTTCGGCCGCGTGCGTCGACCAGAACGTTGCCGAGCGCCGTCTCCCTGAGGGCGACGACGGCTGCTCTCGGCGTCGGCAGGCGCGAGGCTGTGCTGGTGTCACCGAAAACAGCGGCGACGAGAGCGGCCCCGGACAGTGCGGCCGTCGCAGTGAACAGAGTGATCTTGCGCTTCATCTCCAACTCCTTCTTTCGGGTGGTTGACCTCTTACCGGTGAGAGACACCGACGACGCGGTCTCTATTCCCACGCCAAGTGGGTTCCTGGACGAATGTGACGAGCGCGGTGGCGTAGTTGAGTTACGCCGCACATGTGAGTGGCTTTTCGGCGCGCACAATCGGGAGCGCGAAACGGTTCTTTGCGCGAGCTACGAGCTCGTCGGCCAGCCGGGTTGAGCGCTCGGACTCGCTCGCGATGACGATCTCGTCTGCAGCAAACATCGGCAATGCGTCCGCGATCGCCTGCAGCGGATCGGAGTCCCCCACGCGACCTCTCGCGTGGACACCGCATCGTTTGAGATGGTCGACGTACCTGGCGAGCCGCTCTTCTGCCCGGCGGCGAGCCGTGTCTTCATCAGACACCCAGCGCCGGAGCCAGGAGTTCAGCGCCGGGGCGATGACTAGGACTTCGGCGTCGGTCGCCTCCGCTGGAACCACAGCGTCAAGGGCGACGATGAGTACGTTCCTCTCGCTATCTCCGCCGCCATGGCGTGCATCTGCGCCTGAACCATGTGGTCGTCGCGAGGAGCTGGTGGGCTGAGTTGGGTTCATGGTGGTCTCCTTTCGAGAGATTGGCCTCTCCTGTGCAAAGGACACCGGGCGACCCGCGTCCATTCCCGAGCGGCGGCCAAGAGCTCTGGTGTTTTTCGCGCCTCTGCTCATGCCCGACGCCGAGATCGTCATCTAGGCTCCGCCCGACGCTGAAATGCCGTCTGAGGGCCTCGCCCGCGACCTCTCCCCGTCGCTCAGGCCGCTTCGTCTGCGCGAGCTTCCAGCCAGGCTCTCCTTCCGCGCCTGCCAAAGGGCGAGTGGGAGATCGGCCCCGCGCGCATCCACGCACCCCAATCGCCTACCCCGGCCCACCCACGACTACCGGATCGGCGAGGGAGACGCTAGCGTCAACGAGATCGGCGGCATCCAGCTTGTCGAGCCCGCGACCTCGGCAGAGGCGTGAGCATGAACTCGGGATCGGCACAAGCCGAGCGGCAACCCGAAGCGCATGTGGTCGGCACCCTGCTGGCGGTCAACGTCGGCATGCCGAAGGATGTGCCGTGGCAAGGGAAGACCGTCTTCACCGGCGTCTTCAAGGACCCTGTCACCGGCCCTCGCCGCGTGCGCACGCTCAACGTCGACGGTGACGGTCAGGGCGATCTGGCAGGGCACGGCGGAGAGCAGCGCGCCGTGTTCGTCTACCAGGTCGACTCTTACCGCTACTGGGAACGCGAGCTCGGACGAAGCGACTTCGCCTACGGCCAGTTCGGCGAGAACTTCACGATCGAGGGATTGAGCGACGACGAGGTCTGCATCGGAGACCGCCACCAGATCGGCACCGCGGTCTTCGAAGTCACGCAACCCAGGGTCACCTGCTACCGCGTCGGGATCCGGATGAACGACCCTCGCATCCCGGCCCTGCTCGTCTCACACCGCCGCCCCGGCTTCTACTTCCGCGTGCTCCAAGAAGGAGAGGTACAAGCTGGCGACGACATCCGCAAGCTCGCCTCCGGCCCGGAACAGATGACCGTCGCCGAGGTGAACGCGCTCCTCTACCTCCCCGGGCATCCGCGCCAGCAGCTCCTCCGCGCGCTCCGAATTCCGGCCCTCAGCCCTGGCTGGCAAGCGTCATTCCGCGCCCTGCTGGAGGGGGAACCCGGCGGTGGCAACGCCGGCCTGACGGCAGCCAGCCCGCCCCCGGCATGGCCCGGATTCCGCCGACTGACCGTCACCGGAATCGCGCGCGAGAGCGACTCCGTGATCTCGATACGCTTCGACGACCCCAACGGCCTACCGCTTCCTGCGGCGCGGCCCGGCCAGTACCTCACGCTTCGGATCCAACCCGATAAGGAGCAGAGGTCGGTGCTCCGGAACTACTCCCTCTCGGGCCCGCCGGATGCCGGCTACTACCGCATCACCGTCAAACGCGAACACGACGGCACCGCCAGCGGCTATCTGCACACCCGGCTCGGCGTCGGCGACCAGCTCGACATCGCAGCGCCCCGCGGCACCTTCATCCTCGACCGAACGCATGCTCCCGTGCTCCTGATCAGCGCCGGCATCGGCGCCACCCCTGTCCTCGCCATGCTTCACGCCCTGGCGGCCGAGCACGCCGAACGAGAGATCTGGTGGCTGCACGGCGCGCGCAGCGGCCGCGACCACTCCTTCGCCGCCGAGGCCCGGACACTCTTCGCTTCGCTCCCGAACGTTCGCCCCCATGTGTACTACAGCCGCCCCGATCCGAATGATCTCGAAGGCTGCGGCTTCGACAGCGCCGGCCGCCTCACCGCAACGCTGGTCGCTGAGCTCGAGCCACCGCGAAACGCCGAGGCGTACCTCTGCGGGCCGACACCGTTCATGGAGGAAATCAGTGCCGGCCTGGCCGCGCTCGGCCTCGACGCCTCACGCATTCACACCGAGCCATTCGGACCCGCTCCGGGTCTCACGCCCGGTATCGCGTCAATACCGGCACGGACGCCACACCCACCCACCGGCCCACCCGGAAACGGCCCGACAATCGAGTTCGCCCGCAGCAATCTCGCCATCCCCTGGAGCGGTGACTACACCAGCCTCCTGGAACTCGCCGAAGCGTGCGACGTGCCCGTGCGCTGGTCCTGCCGCACCGGCGTCTGCCACAACTGCGAGACCACTCTCATCGCCGGCACCGTCGACTACGACCCCGACCCGGTCGAGCCCCCCGCGGACGGCAGCGTACTCATCTGCTGCTCGCAGCCACACGACAACGTCGTCCTCGACCTCTAGGCCGGTTAAGCCCAGCGCGACCGCGCCTCAGGGTGTGTCTACCGCCGGCCCGACGGCGGCGCGAACTCCATGAACCGACCGAGATCTCGGAAGCCCAGGGTGGCGTAGATGCGCTCGGCCATCGCGGTCGATTGCAGGCTCGCCGTCCGGCAGCCGCGGGCGAGCGCGTCATGTATGTGCAGCGCCGTCAGAGCCGTGCCGAGCCCGCGTCGCCGCGCGTGCTCCACGGTCCCGACGTTGTAGATGCCGCAGTCGCCGGCGTGATCGAACGCCATCGCGATCGCGACGTTCTCCCGGTCGAGGCGCCCGGTCTTGACGTCGTAGGCAGCGGGGTCGGCACCGGCGAGGAAGGAGGACGGGAGGTCGAGGAGCCGAAGGTACTCGGCCCAGTTCGGCGACCCGAGATCGACGTCCGGCCGCGGTTGCCGGATGGCGTCGAGGTTCATCCCCATCGCACGCGTCGCGGTATCGAGTGTGTAGCCGCGTGACACGAGAACACGGCGTAGCGCCTCCTCGCTCTCGTGCACCCAGACCGCGAAGCGTTCGATCCCGGCCGTCGCGTAGACGGCCTCCGCGAGGTTCACGGCGTCGACGCGCTCGTCCTCTTCGAGACCTCGCTCGATGAGCGCGTTGTTGTAGACCGAGCGCTCGGGACTCTCCGGGAACACAGCGACCGCGACGCTGTGCGAGCGCTCGACCCATGCCCTGGACGCACCGCGCGCGTATTCCTCCCATGAGGCGACGAGCGTGGCCGCGCCACGGGCGTAGAGGTCGGAATCCGTGAGCACAGGCGGACGATCTCCTCAGCCGAGGACTCTCACTCGCTCCGGGCCGAGCTCATTGCCCGCGCGAACACGACTCCTGCCGCGCCTCCGAACGTCCGCTCGGTGGCCTCGACTGCGACGTCGTCGCGCATCGCACGAATCGTCGTCGAGTCGCCTCTTCGGACCTGGAGCTTCCAGCCCGCGAAGTGCAGCAGCTTGAGCAGGAACGACTCCCCGTCGCCGTAGGTGATCGAGCCGGTCATGCCGCTCGCGCGACCGCCGGGCGGACGAGCTGGTCGACCACGGCTCCGAGGGCATCCGCGAGCTGGGGATCGGCCAGCCGCCCGTCGTCGGTGAAGGCCTCGTGCGCCCTACCGACGGCGAGCTCGGCGTCGACGACCTCCGCACCCATCGACGCGAGGACCTTGCGCAGGTCCGCCTGCGCCCAGGTCGCGCCGAACAGCCCCTGGCTCGCCCCGATCACGGCGACCGGCTTGCGCCGCAGGACGTTCGTCGCAAAGGGACGGGACACCCAGTCGAGCGCATTCTTGAGCGCGCCCGGCACGGATGCGTTGTACTCGGGCGTCGCGAAGAGAACGGCGTCCGAGCGCGCGATCTCGCTCTTCAGCTCCGCGACCGCGGCCGGCGGCGAGCCGTCTCGATCCTCGTTGTACGGAGGAATGTCGACGAGGCCGTTCCACACGACGAACTCGACGTCCAGGGGGAGCTCGGCCCGCGCGGCATCGAGAAGTGCGCGATTGTAGGACCCGCGCCGGAGGCTGCCGCTGATGGCAAGCACGCGCATCAGTCGGCCCTGACGAACTCGAGCGCGACGGTGATCTCGACGTTCCAGCCGACGGCGTGGGTGCCGTCGGGCAGCGGCAGCTGCCAGTTCATTCCCCACCTGCGACGGTCGACCGTCGTTCGCAGCTCCAGGCCCGCGCGCGTCGACCCGAACGGATCCTCGCGTGGGCTCTGATGGACCCCCGAGGCGGACACCTGGCGCGAGATCCCTCGGATCTCGAGCTCGCCCGACACGACCGCCGTTCCGTCCTCCTCCAACGCGACGTCGGTCGCGTTGAAGGTGATCAGCGGATACATGTCGGCATCGAAGAAGTCGGTGCCGCGCACGACGTGCTCGCGGAACTCGGGCGGCTCGCCGATCGACACCGACTCGACACGCACGCGTCCTTCGAGCGCGAAATCGTCTCCCTCGACCGTCAGCCGTCCCTCGACGTCTGCGAAGGTCGCCCGGAAGGTCGAGACACCTTGATGGCTGACCGCGAACTGGACGCTCGAGTGGCTGGGGTCGATGTCGTACGTTCCGACGTACTGCTGGACTGCTGTGGCCATCGCTAGCTCCTTCGACGATTGACGACTGGTGCGCGGCTTCCATCACGCCGCCACTCGGTTATCGCCTCCGAGCCTCAGCGCTCGCTCAGCGGCGTCTGAGCGCCGCGCACCGAAGAGGACGCCGCGCCCAGCTCGCCGACGACGGCGCGCAGCCGAGCGACGAGCTGTGGGTCGCTCACCTCTCCGCGTGCGTCGAGGTCGCGACGCGAGATCGGAACCGACCGGTGGCGGACGTCGGCGCCATGCGCACGGAGCGCGAGGTCGAGCGCGGGGCCCACGTGGACGCCCCGCTCCGACGAGGAGATCCTCAGGACCGTGACCGGTTTGCGGTAGAGCGAGCCGCTCCCGACGAGCCAGTCGAGCGCATTCTTGAACGCGCCGGGGATGCCGAAGGTGTACTCGGGAACGGCGACCAGGACTCCCCCGGCCTCCTCACAGGCCTTCCGGAATCGCAATGCCCGATCGGGCGGACGCTCGTCGAGGTCGGGGTCGAAGGCCGGAAGCCCGGAAATCGCTCGAGTGACATCGACCGAGATGCCGCCCCGTGCCGCCGCGCGGGCGGCGGCACGAAGAGCGGCGCTGTTGGTCGAGCCACGCCTCAGGCTTCCGGAGATCGCCAGGATCGTCTCGGCGCCCGAGGTTCCGGCTGGGTGGTGGGCGGTGACGTCCGCCACTCAACCCTCGTCGATCTTCACACCCCTCGGCGACAGCACGTACCAGCCTGCGCCGAAGAGCTGCAAGTCCTGGCCCGCAGTCTGGCCCCGCTTCGTGTCCTGCGCGAAGCGGTAGAGCGGATGGCCGGCATACGTCACCTGCGAGCGCCCGTCCGCGCGGCGGCTGACGCCGAGCAGGGACTGCTTCGCTCCAGCGGCGGCACGTGGCTTGCCTCGAGTGAGCAGCGGCGGCCAGTAGGCCGCACACACGCCGGCACATGCGCTGCGGCCTCCCCGGTCCTTCTCGAAGAGGTACAGCGTTCGACCCTGGCCGTCGACGAGGATGCGGCCGAGCGAGGACGTCCCCGTGGCGACCGTGTCGGCGCGGGTGGTAGCCGTCTGGGCCGAGCCGACGCCGATAGCCTACAACTGCGGTCAAGAGGACGAGTGCGAGAACGAGTCGTTTCATGGTGAGCTCCTTTCGTCGGCATTCGAAATCCGATGAGCCGGCGGGCCAGGAGGAAGGGCCCGCCGGCTCGTAGCCGCCCTAGCGGGGCGGGAACTGCGAGTTGGAGACCGGCTCTGCGAGGTTCGCGGTCGGGGCCTTGTCGGTGAACCCGATGACCGCGCAGTTGATGTCCACCCCGACCGAGCCGTACGGCGCCGGCTGACCCGTGCCCGGGTCGATCCCGGTCAGGAGGTCAGGGCGCGTCGCTGCGAGGTTGAAGACCTGCACCTCGTCGATCTGGCGCGTGTTCACGCCCTGCTGGACCGCCTTGTCCGTCCAGAGGCCCAGCTGAGCGTCCCAGAGCGGGCTGTACGCCTCGGCATGCCGCGCGTCCTCCAGCGTCGGGAAGTCCCCGAAGACGTTCAGCAGGTCGCCGCCGTTGCGTAGCGCGTCGATCAGGGCCGTGTTGCCGGCGCTCGCGTCCTCGGACGCATGGCCGTCCCGGATGAGGTGGACGAACCCCTGCGAGTCCTTGTTGTCCGCGCCGACCTGGCCGTTGACGAACCCGAAGAGGCGCTCGCGGGCGGATCCGAGGAAGTCGTCGCCGCCGTTGTACGCCGCCTGATCGAGCGCCGGGACGTAGGTCGAACGCTCGAGGACGGCGGTGAGCGGCTGGCCGGCGTCCGTCGAGATGTAGACGATCGGCTCACCCGCGTCGAAGCCCTTCACGAACAGCAGGTCGACCCAGGACTCCGCGAACTGCCCGGGAGCCGACGCGCCCGCGATGTGGACGCCGAGAACGCGGTCGCCCGTGTTCGTGTGGTGCTCGACGTCGAACGGCCCGTCCCCGGTCGCGACGATCGGCGCGCTGTAGACGGTCGGCGAGCCCTCGATGCGAATGAACGGGCTGTAGCCGGGGCCGGCGACGGCGCCCGGCTCGAACTTCGCGAGCGGGAAGCCGGTCGGGCCGGGCTCGGCGATCCGGGTCGGGCTGAAGTCCGGCGCACCCTGGAAGTCGACGACGGCCTGCCCGAACTTGTTCTGGGCGGGCGTCGGTGACTCGAGCGTCACGGTCTGGACGCAGTCCGGGCAGCCGATCGAGAGGTTGCCGAGCTTCGGCGCGTAGTTGACGCCGAGGTCGTGGGCGATCCCAGAGTCGGACGCGTCGAGCAGGACGTACCACACCGTCTTCCCGTTTGCCTTGCCCCTGTAAAGCGGCAACCGCACCGACTCCTTCGTCAGATCGACCTGGATGGCGCTCTCCTCGGTCAGGTGATCGCGGGGGAGAAGCCCAGTCAGCGGACCGAGTCCCTTCGCGGATGCGGGGGTTGCGGTCGAGCCGGCAATTGCCTCTGTACCCATGGCTACGGCGATCGCGGCAGCGACGCCGACGAGCGTGGCCGCTCCCAGCAGCCAACGCTTCGAAAGCACGTGCATTGGATCTCCTTTCGTCGTGCTGGTGGACGAGCACGACCGTAGGAAGGCGCGCTCAGCAGGACCTGACTGCGATCTCACTCGGGATCGCGTGTAACGAACGCCGCGGTCGGAGCACTGACATGTCATGGGAATCTCGTCAGGCGTCGATGCCCACGACGTCGTCTCTCCGTTCCTTGCCGCTGCTGCGACTTCGGCAGGAGCGGAGCGTGCCGCGGACACGTGGAGATCGGAGAGCGACCGAAGAGAGTTGCCGCGCGAACGCGAGCAGAGGAGTCGGCTCGTGATCCGGATGTTCGGGGCGCTCGAGATCCAGGACGGCGACCTGAAGCTCGGCCCGAGCGACCTCGGGGGAGCTCGTCCGAAGCAGGTCCTCGAGATCCTGCTGGCAGCGCGCGGCCACCACGTCCCGACCGAGCGGATCGCCGAGCTCCTCTGGGCAGAGCGACGGCCGAAGGACGTCGCCGCGTCGATCCAGACGTTCGTCTCCGTGCTCCGACGCCAGCTCGTCTCCGATCGCGACCGCGCGCGCGAGCTCGTCGTGACCGAACAGGAGGCGTACCGCTTCGCGACCGATCTCGTCGAGCTCGATCTCGACCGGTTCGACGAGCTTCTCGAGCGCTCGTCGCACGAGCCGACTCGCCAGGCCCGGCGGAGCCTGAAGCAGGCGCTTGCGCTGGCGCGCGGCGATGTGCTCGAGGACGAGCCGTATGCTCGCTGGGCGGACGATCTCCGAGGCAGCTATCAAGGCCGGGTCCTCGGGGCACAGCTCGAGGCCGCCGACGCGGCACTCGCGGAGCGTGACCTTCTCGACGCCCTCGCGCACAGCGAGGCAGCCGCGACTCTCGACCGCTTCAGCGAGCGCGCGCACCGAACGGCGATGCTCGCCCAGTACGCACTCGGGCACCAGCACGATGCCCTTGGCAGGTATCGCGCGCTTCGCGCCTTGCTGGCCGATGAGCTCGGACTCGAGCCCACACCGGAGACGCGCGCGCTCGAGGCGGCCATTCTCCGCCAGGAGGACGCAACGTTGCTCCTGCCGCGCCCGATCACACGCGGCGAGAGCCGGAACGGCCGCTCCTCCCACGGAGTGATCGGCCGGCAGACGGAGCTGGAGGCGCTGGGGCGGGCTGCGCAACAGGCCCTTGACGGTGCATTCGGCCTCGTTCAGATCGAGGGCGACGCGGGACTCGGAAAGACCCGGCTGCTCGAGGAGGCTGCCGCCTTCTTCACCGGCGCCCGGCTGGGCCGGGCGCAGTGCTCACCGCTCGAGCAGCACCTCCCCTACGTGCCTCTCGCGGCAGCGCTTCGCGACGCCGGTATCGAGGCCGACGGCGACCGGATGCCGGCGCTCGGGCGCATCTTCCCGGAGCTCGCGCTCGGCCGGTCGGATCGGTACTCGGAGGTGGAGGCGCTGGAGGCGCTCGTGCGGGTGATCTCCGAGCACGCGCCGATCGCGCTCCTCATCGACGACGTGCACGCGGCCGACGAGAGCACCATCGCCGCTCTCGACTACCTGCTGCATCGCTGCGCCGCCGTGCCCGGCGCGATCGTCACGACCTTCAGGACCGTGCAGGCACCTCCCGAGCACTCGGTCCGGCGGCTCCGACCGACGACGGAGATCGTGCTGTGTCCGCTCACCGCGGAGGAGCTCGCGCCACTCGGAGTCCCGCGACTCCACGAGACGACGGGCGGCAATCCGCGATTCGTCACGGATGCGCTCGCGAGCGGCAAGCGCCTGGAGCTGTCGACCTCGCTCACGGAGACGCTCCTCGGCCAGCTCCGCGCCGAGGGAACCTCCGTCTACCGGATCCTCCTCGCTGCCTCCGTGCTCACCCCCCCGTTCGACCCGGAGCCTCTCGCAGCCATGCTCGAGACGGACGTGGCCGAGCTCACGGAGCAGCTCGAGCGGCTGTGCGAACGTCGCATCCTGCGCGTCGAGGCGAACGGCTTCCGCTTCCGCTACGACCTCGTTCGCGCGGTTCTGTACTACAGCCTCTCACCGGCACGGCGGCGGATCTTCCGCGACCGACTGAGCGACGGCGAAGTGGAGCCGCCGAGCCTCCGGCTCCCTGGGTCCGCGGGGGACGGACGCGCGTGAGCCCTGGTGCCGCCCACCCGTTCGAGGACCTCTTCGAGCGGGCACGGGATGCTGCCTTTATCCTCGACCCGAGCGAGGATCGCTTCCTGGCGGTGAATCCGGCCGGCTGTGTTCTGCTCGGCCTCGACCGGAACGACGTGCTCGAGACGCCCATCTCGTCCATCCACCCGGGCGAGCTCCCTCAACTCCAGGACTTCGTCGGCGGCGTCCTTCGCGACGGCCACGGGACGACAGTCGTCCTCACGTGCCGGACCCGGTCCGGAAGCTGCCTGCCGATCGAAATGTCACTTCACGCGTTCGACGGGAGCGGTGCGTCGCATCTGCTCGCCCTCGTCATCGACCGGAGCGAGCACAGAAAGCCGACAGCGGCGCACTGAGCGGCCGCACAGCTTCCAGACAGCCGCCGGGCGCACGCTGTGCGCCATCCGGTCACCGAAACGAGGAGAACCGACATGAGGACTACAGAGAGAGGAACGATCCAGGTGCGCGGACGCGTCCGCGTCGAGCGCGGGACGAAGAGGATCCGGGCCTACCTCGGCGGCGAGCTCGTCGCCGACACGACCCGGCCTCTGCTCGTGTGGGAGAAGCCGGCCTACCCCACGTACTACTTCCCCGCCTCCGACGTTCGCGCCGACCGCCTCTCGCCGGACGGTGGCATCGAGCACTCGCCGAGCCGGGGCGACGGCGAGACCTTCACGATCCGGGCGGGGGACAAGGAGGCCGCTGGTGCGGCGCTCCGCTACACGAATTCGCCCTTCGAGGATCTCCGTGACGCAATCCGCCTCGACTGGCACGCGCTGGACGCATGGTTCGAAGAGGACGAGCAGGTGTTCACACACCCGCGCGACCCCTACACGCGCGTGGACATCCTTCCGAGCTCGCGCCACGTCCGAATCGAGGTCGACGGCGTGACGGTCGCCGAGACGGCGAAGCCGACGCTGCTCTTCGAGACGAACCTTCCCGTTCGCTACTACGTGCCGAAGACACACGTCCGCATGGAGCTGCTCGAGCCGAGCGAAAGCGTGACGCACTGCCCCTACAAGGGCGACGCCGAGTACTGGTCGCTGCACCTCGGCGATACGGTCGTCCCGGACATCGCCTGGTCGTACCGCACCCCGCTCCCGGAGAGCCAGAAGGTCGCGGGGCTCGTGAGCTTCTACACCGACAAGGTCGACCTCTACGTCGACGGCGTGCTGCAGGCGTAGGCCCGGCGCGGAGTCCGACGGGCGGCCGCGTGGCGAGCGAGCACCCGCACTTCGAGCTCCTCGTCGAGGAGGTGGCAGACGCTGCCCTCATCCTCGACCCGCTCGGCGATCGCTTCGTCTCCGCCAACGCGGCCGCCTGCAGCATGCTCGGATATACACGCGCGGAGCTCCTCGAGACGCCCGTCTCGAGCATCCATCCGGGAGAGCTTCCGCAACTCGAGGACGTGGTCGAGAGAGCCATTCGCGACGGCTTCGCCTCTACGATCACGCTCACGTGCCGTACGAAAGCGGGGGCCTGCGTGCCGACCGAGATCGTCATTTGGGCATTCGAGGTCGGCGCGCACGTCCACCTGTTCGCACTCGTCCGCGATCGCAGTGAGCATCGCGCTGCAGTCGACGGCTGAGCGGCAGCTCAGGTCGCGAACAGGCTGAGCTGCGAGGCTCGACCCACAAAGATTCCACGCACGGAAGGAGCACTCGCATGGTCACTACCGGTCTCATGGTCAGGCTCGAGGCGAAGGTTGGCCAGGAGGAAGAGGTCGCCGCGTTCCTCGAGGGGGCGCTGCCGCTCGTTCGAGCAGAGCCGGCCACCGTCGCGTGGTTCGCGATCAGGGCGGGCGCGACGTCGTTCGCCATCGTCGACGTCTTTCCCGACGAGGCGGGTAGGCAGGCGCACCTCGAAGGTGCCGTTGCGGCGGCCCTCGGTGAGAAGGCAGCGGAGTTGCTCGCCGAGTCCCCGACGATCGAGCTCGTCGACGTCATCGCGGCCAAGCTGCCCTAGGAGCGCACGATGGCCGCTGTCCCGACCCGAAATGCGCGACAGGAGCTGGCGCACCGCGTCAGCGGAGACATCGAGGTGACGCTCTACTGGTCGCCCGTGGACGACAGCACGAGCGTCGAGGTATGGCATCCGGCCTCGGACGAGAGGCTCGCATTCGTCGTTCCGGGCGCGGATGCGCTCGACGCCTTCCACCACCCCTTCGCGCACCTTCCACTCGCATTGCAGCCGACCGCGCACGGCGCGCCGGCCCGCGCATGAGCCAGAGGAACGGGACACCCCTCCCGATCCAGGGTCTCTTCGAGACGCACCTGACGGTCAGCGACCTCACGCGTTCCGTGGCCTTCTATCGCGACGTCGTCGGCCTTCCCCTCGCGCTCGAGCTGCCGGAACGCGGCGCTGCGTTCTTCTGGATTCCGCGACCGGGTGACGGGCTGCTCGGTCTCTGGTCGCTCGGCTCGGCGCCCATAGGGCTCTCGCTACATGTCGCCTTCGCAGCCTCGGCGGCGGACGTCATGGCGGCGTGCGGGCGCCTTCGCTCGCTGGGCGTCATCCCGCTCTCGTTCTTCGGAACGGAGACCGACGAGCCGAGCGTCATCGCGTGGATGCCGGCTGCGGCCGTCTACTTTCGCGACCCGGACGGGCACCTCCTCGAGTACCTGGCGATGCTCGATTCGGAACCCGATGCCGACGGTGGGATCGTCCGGTGGTCGGAGTGGGCCGCCGGGACGGAGAGCGTCGAGCGGCGACGCATCGAGCTCCACACGGGGTCGCGCCAGGACCTGCGACCGCTCTTCGCGCTTGCCGAGGACTCGCCCGCGGCGCTCGACTCGTACCTCTGCGACGGCGAGGTGCTCGTCGCGATCGAGGACGAGAGCGTCGTCGGACACCTTCAGCTCGTCGACGGCCGCGAACCGGCGCGCGCGGAGATCAAGAACATGGCGGTCGCTGCAACCCATCGCCGGCGCGGGATCGGCCGTCGCCTGGTCGAGGCCGCCGTGTCGCGGGCACGAGCACGCAACTGCACGCTGCTCGAGGTGGCGACCGCCGCCGCAGACGTCGGAAATTCGCGCTTCTACCAGCGCTGCGGATTCCGCCTGCGCAGCGTCGAGCGGAACGTCTTCACGACAGACGCGGGTTATCCGGCCGACATCCGGATCGACGGGATCGAGCTCCGCGACCGTGTCTGGCTCGACCTCGAGGTCACAGGACCGGGCGACGCGCCATCGTGACCATGCGCCAGAACATCCCTCGCCCGTCCGTGCCGTTCCGCTTGGCGGTGCCTGACGATGTCCTGGACGAGCGCCGCGAGCGGCTCACACGAACCCGTTGGCCCGATGTCGCCGCGTTCTTCCGTGCGCTGCGCGAGACGTAGCGTCGATCAGCGGCGAGCGGGTGTCGCTCCGAGCCGCTCGAGCCGGCGCCGAAAGTACTCGCGCCAGCTGTCGGGGAGCACATCCAGCTCGACCGCCTGGCGAAGCCCGTCCACGTCGGCTCGGTCGTCGGCATAGAGCCGTGCAACCTCCGTGACGCCGAAGCCGCTCGGGTGACGGTGGAGCATGACAATGGGGTCGCCGGTCCGCACCTCGCCCTCGCGAGCGACGGAGAGGTAGAAGCCGTAGAGGCGGCGGTCGAGGAAGTCCGTGACGAACTCGTCGCGCCCCATCTTGATGCCGAGCTTGAAGCAGGGAAACCGCGGCTGGGTCACGACCACTTCGGCCGTTCCCATGCGAAGGCGGTCGCCGACGTTGACCTCGTCGTCGACCAGGCCCTCGATCGTCACGTTCTCCCCGAACTGCCCGAACGGGAACGCGAGGTCCGGCCGCTCCTGCCGCCAGAGCTCGTAGAACTCAGAGGGATAGGCGTAGACGGCCTTGTCTCGACCCCCGTGGACACGGAGGTCCGCTTGCCGGTCGCCGTGGAGACTGAGCGTGCGCACGCGAACCGGTCCGGCGACGGGCTCTTTATAGATGCCCGTCGTGATGGACTTGCCTCGCCACAGCACCTCGCGAGGAAGGCCGACGTTCACCGAGAGCACGCGCATGCGGCTCGGCGTTCCAGCGATCGCGTGCTCCGGCATGCGCACCTCTGTTCTCGCTCCGTTCACGTCGAGCCCATCGTCACGTGCCAGGCTGTTCCCGTCCTGTGCGGTGCCTGAGTCGCGCCGAGCACGCTCAGGCTCGCGGTCACGTCGACTTCCAGCCCCGGAACGCCTCGAGAAGGGTGCTCTCCGCCTCCTGGCTCAGATCCTCGGGCGAAAGCTGGCCGACCGTGCGAATCGTCTGCTCCATCTGCTCGAGATAGCGCGTGCAAGGTTCACAGACGGCGAGATGCGCATCGAAGCGCTCGCGCTCAGCGGGAGGCATCGCCTGCTCGAAATAGTCCGTGACCAGCTCGACGAACTCCTGGCAGGAGAGATGAGCCGGCTCGCTCATCGCCCCTCCCCCTGGAAATAGCGCTCCAGCGCCGTCCGTACCTTCGATCGTGCTCGGTGCAATAACACTCTCTGGTTGGACTCGCTGAGCCCGAGAACGTTACAAACCTCGTCCGAGCCCCATCCCTCGACGTCACGGAGGCTGATCACCGCTCGCTGATTGGGCGGCAGCCGTTCGATGGCTTGCGACACGACCTCACGCGTCTCCTTCGCGACGAGGCGGTCGTCGGGGCTCCATCTCGCCGGCGCGACGGTCCAGCCTCCGGGCCATTGTGGATCGTCGGGCCCGAGAAACCGATCGGCGTCGACGGCGGGCTCGGGCACGCGCCCCGGCTGGTCGAGAGCCGAGAAGGGTATGTGACGTCCCTCTCGCTTGGCCCTGGTTTGCGCGACGTTTGTGAGGATGCGGAAGATCCACGTTCTCAGGGACGAGCGCCCCTCGAAGCCGTCGATGCCGCGGAGCACGCCGACCCACGTCTCCTGGACGACCTCCTCGGCGACCGCGGGGCTGGGGACGTAGATCCGCGCCACCCTGAGGAGCGCCGCGTGGTAGCCGCGCACCAGGTCCACGAAGGCCGCTTCGTCGTGCGCCCGGAGCGCGGCGACGACCTGAGCCTCGTCCGACACCGTCGCCGCTTGCACGCAGTCGAGTGTAGAACCTGGGTCCCAGAACTTCGTCGATCTCGTTTCGACTGCGCCGCTCAGGCGAGCGTCAGGCCGCGCTTAGGAGCCCGCGTTCCACTGGATGTCGTCACTGACGCGAGGTCGCCAACGGCGCGCGTTCGACTGAAAGGAGCGAGATGCCCAGCTTGACTCCACTCGATCCGGGCGGAAGCCGCAGTATGAACGCGCAAACGCAGTCGCCCGCCAGCGGGCCGCGGGCGCTCCCGATGACGCTGTTGGCAGTGGTCGTCTTCGTCTGTGCCTCGTTGGCCTTCGCAGGCTCCGCCGAGACGAAGCCGAGCTCGAGCGGCCCCATGGTCACGGCGCACGCCTCGAAGTACGGCCGTGTGCTGTTCGACGGCCGCGGCTTTGCCCTCTACGCCTTCACGGCCGACCCCAAGCGGCGCAGCGTCTGCATGGGAGCATGTGCCGCCGCGTGGCCGCCGTATCTCGTGCAGGGGACGCCCCACGCCGGACGCGGCGTCGAGTCGGCACTTCTCGGAACGATCCGTCGAGCCGACGGCCGGCGTCAGCTCACGTACGCGGGTCGACCGCTCTACTTCTACGTCGGCGACAACAAGCCCGGACAGATCCTCTGCCAGGGCGTAAGCGAGTTCGGAGGCGATTGGCTCGTCGTACGCCCCGGTGGAGCGCTCGTGCGGTAGACGGCCCGGCGCGACCAGTTACGTTTCAAGCTTGAGAGGAGATCGGATATGAGCTTCGTGTCGCGGGGGTTTCACGGGCGCCGGCGGGAGGAGGCCGACCCGGGCCGCGTCCCGCCCGGCCAGTATGTGACCGACGACTTCCCGGTGCTCTCTGCGGGTCCCACGCCGCACACCCGCATCGAGGACTGGACGTTCTCGATCGTGGCCGGCGACGAGCGGAAATCGTGGAGTTGGGACGAGTTCCGCGCGCTGCCGAGCGAAACGGTGACGGTGGACATCCACTGCGTCACCCGCTGGTCGAAGCTCGACACGACCTGGGCAGGCGTCTCCGTCGACACGCTTCTCGCCGAGGTCGAGCACGACTTCCCGTACGTTCTCGCGTTCTGCGACGGCGGCTACACGACGAACCTCCCGCTCGAGGACATCACGGACGGGAAGGCCTGGATCGCGTTCGCCTACGACGACGAACCGCTCGAGCTCGAGCACGGTGGGCCGGCGCGACTGCTCGTGCCTCACCTGTATCTCTGGAAGAGCGCGAAGTGGGTTCGGGGACTCGAACTGCGCGACGATGACGAACCCGGCTTCTGGGAGACCTACGGCTACCACGCGTACGGCGATCCATGGTTGGAGCAGCGGTTCGCGGGCGACTGAGCTGGCAGCTCGCGTCGGTCGCCGAGATCGTCCGCGAGACTGCCCGCGTGCACACGATCGTGCTCGACGTCCCCGAGTGGTCGGAGCACCGAGCGGGTCAGCACCTCGACATCCGGCTCACCGCGGAGGACGGCTACCGCGCGGAGCGCGAGTACTCGATCGCGTCCGCTCCCGGTGAGCCCGCGGCGATCACCGTCGAGCGCCTCGAGGACGGAGAGGTCTCCTCCTACCTTGTCGGCGAGATCCGCGTCGGGGACGCTTTCGAGGTGCGCGGGCCACTCGGCGGCTACTTCGTCTGGGGCCCCGAGGACGGGGGACCGCTCCTGCTCGTCGCCGGCGGCTCGGGCGTCGTTCCGCTGCGCTCGATGCTGAGGCACCGTGACCGCAGCGGGAGCGACGTGCCGATCAGGCTCCTGTACTCGTCTCGCTCCCTGGACGAGGTCATCTACAGGACGGAGCTCGACGAGGCGATCGACGGGGTGGAAGTCGTCTACACGCTGACGCGAGCGCAGCCGCCGGGCTGGGACGGCTACGCAAGGCGCGTCGACGCCGCGCTGCTCAGGGAGGTCGCGTGGCCGCCCGAGGAGAGTCCGCACACGTTCGTCTGCGGCCCGACGAGCTTCGTCGAGACGGTGGCGCGCGAACTCGTAGACCTCGGATACCGGCCTGAGCGCGTCAAGACCGAGCGGTTCGGCGCAACGGGAGGCACGTGATGGATGCCCTCGACGGGAACGCGATCGCCGGTCGGCTTCTCGAGGTCTTCGGGATGGAGATGACGACCGCAATGGGCGCTTGCGCGAGCTGCGGTGCGCGCGGTCCTGTCGCGGAGGCGATGGTCTACGTCGAGGCGCCGGGGACGGTCGTGCGCTGTCGTAGCTGCACGGCCATCCTGATGGTCCTCGTCGAAGTCCGGCGGATTATGTGTGTCGATCTCCGCGGCCTCGCGGAACTCGAGCCGGTGCGAACCGCGCGATAGCACGAGCGCCCGCGGTCGGGGTCACAGTTCTGGCCGAAACCACGACCGTATTGCGGGGGTTCGCCACCGCACGGCGGAAAGGTGGCTTGCACAGCTCCCGTAGCCTGTCAGGAACTAACGATAGGGACCGCGTCATCGCCCCGGGAACACGCCTACACGATCCGATCCCGCTTGGCGATGTTGTGGCGGGCGCAGAGGAGTTGAACGTTCTCGGCGGTGAGCGATGATCGCTGGCAAGGCGAACATGATGCGACACCTCCGGTGAGGTCGCGCTGACTCGTGCGAGCGTGCTCTCGCTTGAAGCAACGCGCATGACCCCTGATTTGGGCCGGCATCGCATCCGTCAGGGCAAAAGTCCCGCCGGCCGATCGCCGCTGTGAGAACAGAAAAGACCCGCTTCCGGGGCTTTTCCAGTAGCGGGGGCAGGATTTGAACCTGCGACCTCCGGGTTATGCGATCTGAGGTTCCACAGGCGGCGCCTTGGAGCAGTTGTTCAACGCGCGCTAGCGAGTGTCAAGCACGTCAAGACTACGGCCTCGATGTGACCGGGAGCCACATTAGCCTCCTACACGCGGACTACTTGTGGCCGGTACAGAACGTCCGTCTTCGCCGCCATGACGAAATCGTTGCGATGCAGCCCCCTGATCTTGTGCGTCCACCATGTGACGGTCGTCCTGCCCCATTCGGTCAGCAGCGCAGGGTGATGACCCTCTTCTTCTGCGAGCACTCCTACCTTGTTTGTGAATTCCAACGCCTGCGCAAAGTCGTCGAACGAGAAGATGCGTCGCAGGCGTCTGATTCCATCGAGCTCCAGGATTTCCCACTGAGCGACTTGAGGCTGAAGTTGAGCGATCTCCGCATCCGTCACGGTCGGTACGTCCTTGCTGCACGCGACGCATTTCATTTGCGTCAGTGTCTCCATCTCCCTGTCCCCCATTCATCGGGCTCCCGCAAGCGGCATGCGCTTAGCGTGAGAGAACTGCTCACGGTATTTGATCCCGCGGGTTACTTCGACTCGCGGAACAAGATCCACGAGTAGTCCGCCATCCACGCGAGTTTGTGCTGCGCGGCACCCGCGCCGGTCAGGCCTTTACGCGCTCTCTCTTGCGCCGCTCGATGCTCGCGACACCTGCCGAGGGAGCGAAGATGCTTGTGCGGCCGTCGTCCCAGCGGACGCGGAAGCGCGGCGGATTCTGCGCCAGAACCTCCTCAATGACGCCCGCCTGCCCCGACTGAGCAGCCCGCTCCGACTCGACGACGATCCTGTCTCCCACGCCCGCGTCCATGGTTCACCCTCCTGCGATTCGATCAGTGAGTGAAGGCTAGCTTGCAGTAGCTGGGCAGGACTTGAACCCGTGACCCTACGGGTTGTGCGATCTAGGTTCTGAGCAGAGCACGCTCGGCTGCGCGAGTGTGCGGGAATGTCGCGTGAGAGCAGGTAGTGGCTATGCCGGCTGCGTCGCTCCGAGCTGCTCTCGCACACGACGCGCCATTGCGACGTTGCGCTTTCGCTCGTAGCAGTCGAGCGCCTGTTCCAACGCGGCGGAAGCTTCGTCAGCTCGCCCATCGGCAGTCAGGACCTCGGCAAGGTCACAGAGCGCGTCGCCCTGGTAGTTGAGCCCGTTGGTCCTTTCGGTGACCGCCACCGCTGCACGTGCGAGCGCCTCGGCCTCGCTGCTCCTGCCGCGATGCGCGAGGACACGCGCCTGCGTCTGGCGCCACAGCGCCTGCGTGACGAGGTCTTGCTCGTGCCCGAGAGTCCGCCCTCGCTCAGCGAGCGGTTCCGCTTCGTCGTAACGTCCGAGCGTGCACAGGGTACGGCCGAGCATCGGTGCGTACGTCGAGAGGTTGTTGAGGCGGTGATGCGCTTCCAGCCGGTCGCAGAAGACGCGTAGGTAGTCCGCAGCCGCATTGTCGTCGCCGGCCACGGTCGCGATGTCCGCCAGGTAGTTCTCCCCACCCTCCTCGCCCGTGAGCTCGCGCAGTCTCTCACTCCCCTGAAGCGCGAGTGACCGTGCCTCCGCAGGTCGATCGAGCATGGCAAGCAGCCGCGCCTCGTTCAGCACGAGACCGGGATGCGAGACGCTTGGTAGCAGCTCCTTCAGTTTGCCCAGGAGCGCGTCCGCCGGTTCCGAGCCGAGCACGAAGTGGTACGCGGCCAGCGGCCCAGCCGTCTGCGTGGGCTGGCCGGCACTCCGCGCATGCTCCAGCGCGCGCTCACGGTTTCGAGTTAGCTCGTCCCAGAAGCCTCGGTGATGGGCGAGCTCCCCGAGCGCGGTCCAAACGTGGGCAAGGCCAGCGTCGTCGTGCCCCCGTTCGAGCACGGGTACCGCCTCATGGGCGAGCGCGTCGAGCTCGTTCGCCGCGTCCTCGAACTCGAGGCGATAGCGCGCCGAGACGACACGGCCGAGGAGTCCAGCGGCCGCGTCGTCGAGGGTCGAGGCCCGTTCGGCTGCGCGTGCCGCGATGCGGGCAGCGGTGCGCGGGTCGGTCACGTGCGCGTCAGCGAGATCGACCTCGAGGTGAATGTCGAGCCGGAGTGGCCTGGTCAACTCCAGCGCGCGCTCGAGCAGGGAGGCTGCAGCTCGATTGTCGCCGCGACCGAGTGCGCGGCGGCCCGCAGCGGCGAGACGTTCGGCAGCGCGCTCGGCGAGGGCCGTATCCGGCTGCTCGAGCTCTGTTTTGTACCGGGCGGCCTGCTCGAGATGGTGGCCGAGAATCTCGTCGAGCTCGACGAGATCGAGCCCGCGCTCCTCGAGCCAGCCGGCAAAGCGCACGTGCAGGTCGGCGCGTACGGCTTTCGGCAGCGCGTCATAGGCGGCGTCGCGGATGAGGAGATGGCGGAAGCGGTACGCGTCCTCCCCTGCGAATTGGGGCTTGTCCGGGCGAACGAGCTGCTTGCGCACGAGCGCCAAGAGCCGAGGCATCTGGGGCTCGCCGTTGGCGAGTGCCCGGACAGCGCTCTCGTGGAACACGTGACCCTCGACCGAGCCGCGCTCGAGGACCGCCCGCTCGGCGGGGTCGAGCTGGTCGAGTCGAGCCGCCAGCAGCGCCTGGATGTTCGGGGGCACGCTGACCTCGTCGTCCCCTGAAGCTCGTACGAGTGCGAGCATCTCTTCGAGATAGAGCGGATTCCCCTCAGCGGTCACGGCGATACGTTCACGCAGACCGGGCTCGACGCCACCGAGCGCGTCCAGCAACGACTCGGTCTCGGCGGAATCGAGCGGCTCGAGCAGCACTGTCGTGGCATTCCACTTGCCGCCGCCCCAGGCAGGCCGCTTCTCAAGCAGCTCAGGCCGCGCCAAGCACAGGACGAGAACGGGCGCGTCCCGAGAGAACTCGGCGACGTGCTCAACGAGGTCGAGCAGCGTCTCCGCGGCCCAGTGCAGGTCGTCGAACATGCAGACGATCGGACGATCCTGCGCCTGCTGTTCGACCAACTTGCGAAAGCCCCAGGCGATCTCCTCTGCGGAGGTCGCCAGCTCGGTCTCTCCGAGCAACGACCGGAGCGGCGCGGCAGCATCGCCTTCTGGAAGCGCCTCGAGCTGCTTCACGATCTCGACCACGGGCCAATACGTGATCCCTTCTCCGTACGACAGGCACCGCCCTCGCACGACGCGAGCATCGATTGCAGCGAGGAATTCCGCCGCGAGCCGGGTCTTCCCCACGCCTGCCGACCCGAGCACGGTGAAGAGCTGGCATGTGCGGTCGTGAACCGCTTGGGCGAACGCGTCTCGAAGGCGCCTCAGCTCGGTCTCGCGACCGACCATCGGGGTCGTGAAGCTTCGCGCGAGCTCTCCGTGCGCCGAGAGCAGCCGGAATGCGGGAACTGGCTCGCTCTTCCCTTTGAGCGTTAGCGGTTCCACCGGTTCGGCGTGTACTGCGTCCCGCACGAGTGCGAGGGTCGCTGCGCCGATCAGCACCTCTCCTGATGCAGCGGCCTGTTCGAGGCGGGCCGCGACGTTGACGGCATCACCCGTCGCAAGGCGTTCGGAAGTGCCGGTTACGACCTCGCCCGTGGTGAGTCCGATCCGCCCGGATATTCCGAGGTCGGCGAAGGCGTTCCGCATCTCTACTGCCGCCCGGCAGGCGCGAAGTGCATCGTCTTCGTGTAGGACGGGTACGCCGAACACAGCCATTACTGCGTCGCCGATGAACTTCTCGACCGTGCCGCCGTGGCCCTCGACGATGCCCTTCATCCGTTCGAAGTAGCGCGCGAGCATGGCTCGCAACGCTTCCGGGTCCGTCGACTCGCCCAGCGCGGTCGAACCCGTCACGTCGCAGAACAGGACCGTGACCGTCTTGCGCTGCTCGTGGGGGGACACGGCGCTCTCGAGCGGCGCCGCGCAGTACGGGCAGAAGCGGAAGTCGCCCTCGCTTTCCCGACCGCAGTTCGTGCATGTCTGCACGAGATCCGAGGCTAGACCATGAGCTGCCGACGCGGAAGCCACCTCCTGATCTACCCGAGCCTGGCGAGGTCACGGCCACGTGTGCGAGCGTGCTTCTGCTTGAAAAGCCCGCACGACCGGCAAGTGCGGACACATTGCGTCAGCCAAAGGCAATAGTTGGGGAAAAGTTTGCCGCGGCGATCACACCAAGAGAACAGAAAAGCCCCGTTTCCGGGGCTTTCCCAATAGCGGGGGCAGGATTTGAACCTGCGACCTCCGGGTTATGCGATCTGAGGTCGAGCGAAGTCACGCCGGCTGCCCGAGTGCGCGCGAATGTCGCTCGAACAACAGCGCTCCAAGAGCCGGCTGAGATATCCGTTCGCCCCCTGATCAGAGATCGGTGCGCCCCCTGATGGCGCATGGCGTGAGTTGCCGGAGGGTTTCGGTGGAGGTTCTGCGCATGTCGACGGGCGCGCACCCGCTGCCACATAGGACTCACTGGCCGCGGCGCTGGTTCTTCTTGCTTCTGGTCGGCCTGGTGGCCGTCGCTGGCATCGGCGTCGGCATCAACCGAGCCTTCTTTTCGGGCGAGACGCAGTACTCGTGGCCGCCAGAGCCGTGCGTCGTGCAGGGGATCGACGCCCGCTGCGGCACCTTCGTCGTGCCCGAGAACCGGGCGGAGCCGAATGGGCGCACGATCGCGCTCAACGTCGTCGTCTTGCCCGCGTTAGTGGAGCCGGCCCGAGAAGACGCGATTACCTGGCTCGCCGGGGGGCCGGGAGACGCCGCCACCGAGCAGGCGCTCGCCGGGGGCTGGCAGTCGAGCGTGCTGAGGACGACTCGCGACCTCCTGCTCGTCGACCAGCGCGGCACCGGGGGATCGAAACCGGCGCACGGCGGCGACGTGACCCAGTACGGGACGCGGATGGCGATGGACGACCTGGACGCGGTGCGGGCGGCGCTCGGCTACCGGCAGCTCGACCTATACGGCGGCTCCTACGGGGCAACGGCGGCGCAGGTCTACCTGAAGCTCCATCCCTCCTCGGTGCGCACGCTCATCCTCTCCGGTGCGTCCGCGCTCGACGTCCCCTTCTTCGCCCGCTACGCCGTCAACGCCCAGCGCGCGCTCGACCAGCTCGCGCAGTTCTGCGCCTCGCAAGCCCCGTGCGGGAAAGCGTTCCCGCACTGGGAGCGCCAGTTCGGTGAACTCGTGGAGGCGTGGAACGCCCACCCGGTTCGCGGCATGACAGGCGACCGGTTCGCCTCCGTCGTGCACAAGATGCTGCGCGACGTGAACACGGCCGTCTCGATCCCGCTCGTCGTCAGCCGCGCCGCCAAGGGCGACTACCGGCCCCTCGAGCAGGCAGGCTCGGGGGATCTCGACATCGGCGACCTCAACCTCATGGGCTCGTCAATCTGGTGCAGCGAGCCTTGGGTCGGGCTCGCTGCGCGGGGGCCGTGGGGCACGGACTTCGACAGCTACGCGACGACGCACATGGCGGCGTTCCGGCAGGAGTGCAGCCCCGTGCCGAAGCGCGCCGAGCCGCGCTCGTTCTGGACGCTCCCCATATCTAGCCCCGTGCCGGTGCTCGCGCTCGTGGGCGGCGCAGATCCGCAGGATCCTTTCACGAACCTCTCAGACCTGAAGCGACACTTCCCCGACAGCCGCACCGTCGTGCTACCGCACCAAGGGCACGACTTCGGCTGGGACGGCGGGTGCGACGCGATGCTGGCGAACTTCGTCGAACTTGGCACCACGAAAAGCCTGAACACGAGTGCCTGCGTCGGCGAAGTCGTGGTGCCGGCGTTCACACTCACCGACTGAACCAACGAAGATCGGGCTATGTGACGGTCGCCTGCCCGAGTGTTCAGGAATGTCGCTCGAGCGGCGCGTCCTGTTCGAGAAGATGCTTCAGGCTCGTCCAGATCGTCCGCTCTTCACGCCGCCCTATGAGGCCGATGACCGGCGTCGCCAGCCTGAGGATTCCACGGGGAGCGAGATCCCATGACCACCGCATGCGCGTTCCCTCGGGAACGGGGTCGAACGTCAGCGTCCCCTCGATCTCCATATTCGACAACTTGCTGACTGACGTGAGTCGCCTGGGTCTGTCGTACGCGGTGAACTCCACACTCATCTCCGCGGTCTGCTGCCGCGTCTTGACCCGCGTGCGGAACCGGGTTCCCTTTCCCACCGGGCCGGGTGTGACCTTTTCAACCGTGAGCATCTTCGGATTGAACCGAGGCTCGTTCCGCTCGTCGGCAATGAAGTCGAACACCTGCTCGACGGGCCGGTTGATCACGATCTCACCCACGACATGCGGCACTCACGGCCTCCTGTTCGTGTCCCCAGGGTAGATCCGTCGCCGCGGTTCAGCATCAGGGCTATCGCGCAGCACGGGCGATCGCCCCGGCGATGCGAACGTCTGGTGCGCGAGCGTGCGGGAATGTCTCTTGAACTGACTGCGCCGAGGGACGAAGGCGGCTACGCGTCAGGCGCGCCGTGCTCGAGCTGGCGGTCGTATTCGTCCTGGTCGTAACTGCCGCGCGACACGGCGACGAGGCCATCGTCTCCGAACGTCCACTCCTCGGAGCCGGTGATCCGCACGGCCTGTCCGGTACCGCCCGGCCCTGTGTTCGTGCCCGTGAACGTCCAGTGATACTCGACCGTCTCGTCGTTGAAGACGACGTCGTCCATGAACACCTGAATGTCCGGGAACGCGTCGATGAACGAACGCGCGACCTCCGTGACCTCGGTCGGCTCGCCGCCGTTGATCGCGATCGTCCCGCCGCTCACGAAGTGATCGGCGACCCTCGTGGGGTCGTGGCTGCACCACGCGTCGGTGTAGCTGCGGGCGAACTCGCGTATCCGAGCCTGATCGTGCGCCATCGGTGCCTCCTGTCGTCGAGATCGCGCCGCACGACGGCTCGACCCTAGTGCGCACGTTCTGGTGAGACAACCTCGGCGTGCGCCAGTGTTCGGGAATGTCCCTTGGCGAGGGTGGCGGTCATTCGGAGACGGACACGCCCTGAAGGAGCGAAACGCACGACCGTCGGCAGCGCGGTTTAGTCGAAGCGAATCGATCGCACGATCCTTGAGATCTCATAGGAGAGATCGCGGCCCTGATCCTTGGTCTCGGCTTCAAGGAACAGCTGCTTCCCGCCCACATCGACGATCCACAGCCTGATCGTGTCGCCAACTCCAGACTCGAGCCAGCACTCACCCCCGCACTCGCCGTGCGGCCCGCGAGGCTGCCAGGCAAAGAAGAATCCCGGGTCGCAACCAACGTCGTCGCGAACGGTGAGCACGACGTGTTGTGCTGGGCGTCCGCCGACGGTAACGCGCGTAGGGCCATGAACGACCTTGGTCCCCGGTGCCTTCGCCACCGCCACCGCGAGATCGGCGATCGAACCACGAGTGGCCGAGCTCAGGAGCTTCGCGCAGGGGGTCGCGTCGCCACCGTGGAAGCCCGCCCAGAAGAGAATGGCCTCTGCCGCCTGGCCGTCACTTGTGCTCTTGCTGATGAAGACGCTGGGGCGAAACGTGCCCCTGATGCGGCCCGGGCCGGGAGCCCAGCCCCGCGGGCTGAACGAGAAGCGGACGCCGTCCACGGTTCTCGACGCCCTGCCGTCGGAGAGGATGTGCGCGGTGCCGAACGCGGAGGCGGCTCCCACTACGACGACCAACGCCGCCGCAGCGAGTGCGATGAGGCGACGACGGCCGTGCCCCACATGGGAGGGCTTGAGCCATCGGGGGCGGCTCTTCTTGGCCTCGCCTGCGCTACCGAGAGCCGCATGCCGCTGCTGGCGCTCAGCAGCGGCTAGAAGCTCTCGCTTCAAATCATTGACTGGATCAGTCATCAGCTCTCTCCTTGCTGAAGTTGGGCATGGAGCGCAGCCAGACCCCGGCTCACGCGCTTGCGAATGACACTCTCTGAGCAGCGAACCTCGGCTGCGATTTCCGCGTAGTCGCGCTCCTCGAGGTGGTGAGCCTTGACCGCCTCGCGCTGCTCGGGAGCGAGCGTCTCGAGGAGCTCGATCGCCGGAGTCTCTGCCGTCGTCTCGAGCATCTCGATCGCCTCGTCATCCAACTGGATCGGCTGCATCGAGAGCGCCCGCCGCGCTTCGTCCTGAATACAACCGCTGCGCCGGGCCTCGCTCAACTTGTGGCGCGCGATCGCAAACAACCATGCCTGCGGCGGCGCTGGTCCCGGCTCAAAGCGAGACAGGGACGCGAGTGCGGCTGCAAAGGTCTCTGCAGCAAGATCGAACGCTTCCTCGGGCCCGGGGACGCGCCGGCGAAAGAAAGCGAGCACTGAGGCGAAGTGCCGCTCGTAGAAGACCGCGAACGGCTCGGAGCTTGTGCGCGCCGCGACTAGGAGCTCGGTGTCCGACCGGTGCTTCTTGTCCTGCATGCCGCTTATATGACAATTTCCGCCGGATTGTGACCGCAGCGCGGGCACAGTTTGCCCCATTGCCAGATGGCGCTCGGGATCGCGACGATCGTGGTCGAGATCGCGTAGCGCTCAAGCGAGGGCGCTCCCGCCTGTCCCAGCGTGCGGGAATGTTCCTTGACGAGTACGACTGGATCCGATGCCGGGGCCGAGCGCTCCCCTCAGGAGCGTCGCGCTTGAGAGCCGGCTACCTGACTGTCGTACGATGGCGAGGACGTGGCGACGACTGATCCGATCGCCGAGATCATCGGCGACTATCGAGCCTTCGCGACGATGCAGCGCGACCGCCTCGATGCCCGCGGCATCGACATCGCGCCGTACCCGCTCAGCCACCTCGCCGTCCGCGTCGCCGATTGGGAGCTGTACGTCCACCAGCGGACGCTTCTCGAGCGCCATGCGAGTGCGAACCGCGAGAACTTCTGGAACGGGCGTCCAATCTCCTTGATCGTGCTCGCCGAGCCGCTCCATGTCCTGGACGGAACTCCGGTCTCGCACATCGAGCTCATCCCGCCCGTTCACCAGCGCGTCTACCGGATGGGCCTCGAGCACCTCGGCGTCGTCATCGGTGAGGAGTTCGACGAGTTCTCACGAGTGCATCGGGCTGCGCTGACTGGGCAGCAGTTCCAGAGTCCCGATGTCGAGCCGATCTACGTGCTGTTCGAGGACTTCACCCACGTGAAGTTCTACCGGCGCTCATTCTTCGACGTCGTCGAGGACGAGGAAGGGCGCTTCGAGGGCTTCGTCCACGTTGACGACTGGGTGCCGCAGCGGCTGGTCACCGCCACCGGCCCGAACCCGCTGCCGCGGTGACCTAGCCTGCTTCCTGGCTAGCTCCGAGCGTCGAAGCGAGGCCGTCATGGAAGACGCCGGTGTACGCCAGCGTTCGGGAATGTTCCTTGAGCAGTCGGGGCCGGCCGGTCACGCGGGCCGAAAGGCTAATCCGAGCGCTGGCCCCCGGGCTCCGGGTCCACACGGGGTACCCAAGGCCCGTCCACGATGACGGCCTCGTCGTCGCCAGGCCACGGCGGCAGGGCCGTGCAGGTGAAGACAAGGGGCACGTTCCCGGTGCAGCGGTACTGAAAGGCCGTGCCGAGCGGGATGTCGACACACACGCCTGGGATGAGCCGGGTGATGCTCTCATGGCCGTCCGGCGCGCTGCGCCAGATCTCTCCCTCGCCCGAGAGGACGTACCAATACTCGTCGATGGTCCGGAAGTGGCAGGCGCGGCCAACCATCCCTGGCGGCACGGTCGAGTGGATCATGTTGCCGTGCGGTCCGTCCATGAGGAAACGGATACGAGCTCCGAGGGGCGATCGGCCGCGCTCCGCGGTTTCGACGGTCCTGGTCTTCACGTGGTCACTCCCGCCAATGGGACAGGCAGGCTAGCCCGTCCTCGACTGCTGCGTGTCACCGCGGGCTGGGCACTTCTCGCTCCCGCAGGCGATAGCAACCTGTGGTGTGCCAGCGTGCGGGAATGTCCCTTGACGGGAATGCAAGTTGCGCGGGGAGTGGCAGGCCGCGAGCTTGCATTTCCTTTCGTAGCGTGTTCTCTTTACCGGCAGATGGCCCCCAGGACAGCTGCCATCGGCGTCGTGCTGCTCCTTGCCTTCTTTTGGGTGGCCGTGATCGTTGCGGGCTCGTCGAACCCGAGCTACTCACACAGCCGCGACTACATCAGTGCGCTGGCGTCGGTCGGGGCCGAGCGGCCGTGGCTCGGGATGCTTGCGCTCGGCTCTGTTGGCTTTGCATCGCGCTGACGTCGGCCCTTGTCAGGCCGTTCTCACGCACAGCCGCTATTGCGCTACTCCTTGCAGGTGTTGGGTACATCATCGCCTCGTTTGCGCGGATGAGATGCATAGAAGGCGCTGCGTTTTGCGGAGTGGGCAACCGGCAGAGCACCGATCTCGAGAACACGCGCGGGTACATTCACGAAGGCGCGGTGATCGGTTCGATTACTCCTGTCGTCGCGATGACCGCATTTCGATTCGCGTCGCTTCGACGAGGACGGCGAGCAGGTGGCATCGCCTCACTCCTGGCCGCAGGGGCGACAGTCGTCACGTTCGCTCTCGTCTCCGGGGACTCGCCCGGCACGGAGCAGCGCATCTGGGTTGTAGTCATGATGCTGTGGACCCTCGGCGTTGCCGTCTGGTCGATCCGACGAGCAACCGATACGTCGTCGCCCTTAGCGGCGACCTAGACAGCCCAAGGAAGGCCTGAGCGGCGTGCGCGAGTGTGCGGGAATGTCTCTTGAGCCTTATTCGGGTTCGAGCGGCCTT
>CAVVDE010000001.1:0-63441 GCA_963746975.1 uncultured Gaiellaceae bacterium | reverse complement strand
TGTCCACTCCTGTCATACGCTGACCGGCCGCAACCCCTGTGCTGGAGTGGGATGCGTCCGCATTGACCACTCGTGTCCATCGGTGTCCGGAGTGGGGGAGCTTGGTTCGAGCCTGGTACCGCCCACTCCCGCCTACGACGCCGTGAGTTCGGGCCCGGTGTCGCCGAGAAAGGCGAATTCGATCCGCGAGACGATGGCTCGTCGTTGTTTCGCCGTCGTTCGGTGCGAGAGCGCCGTGCGCAGCATCGCAACGTCGCAGCGATGCGCCTTGAACTCGAAGAACTGGAGCCGCGCGATCACCAGGTGGGTGTCGGAGTCCGACGGGAAGGGGGCGAGAAACGCCACCGCCTCACGCGAGAAGGCTTGCGCCTCGCGCCGGCACTGTGCCGGCGTTCCCGTGGTGGCGGGGATGGTGATCGCGGGATATCCGTTGTAGGCGGGAGCGGTTATCTGCTTCTCGGCATCGCCGTTACCGGACGAGGCCCCACCGCATCCTCCGAGCAGGAGGGCAGATAGAAGCCACGCTGCTGAGCTTCTGCTCACCGTGGGAGCGTAGACCTTCGCCACTCGAGGGAGGCGGATGCCCGCGCTCTCGACCGGCTCCCATCGTGGCGGGCTCGGTCGCTCTCGGCGCGCGCTCTCTCAGCTCACCGCCTTCTTCACGAGCGCGGCGATCCTCGCCTCGTCGGCGGCGTTCAACTCCTTCAGCGCGAAGGCGACCGGCCAGATCGCGCCGTCGTCGAGGTTCGCTGCTTCTTCGAAGCCGAACGTCGCGTATCTCGAATTGAACTTCTCCGCGCTCTTGAAGAAACAGACGACCTTGCCGTCCTTGGCGTACGCGGGCATCCCGTACCAGGTCTTGGGCCAGAGATCCGGCGCGCTGGCTTGGACGATCGCGTGGAGCCGCTTGGCCATGGCGCGATCGTGTCCCTTCATCGCGGCGATTGCGGCAAGCACGTCGCGTTCCCCCTCCGACCTGTTCTTGTTCGCGCGCGCTTCCGCCTTCAGCTCTTTGGCGCGCGCCTTCATCGCGGCTTGTTCCTCGGTCGTGAATCCCTTCTTTGCAGCTTTCATCTCGGCCATGTTCTCTCTCCTCGAGTTCTGATCGCGACGACCACGTCAAGCGCAAGGACTGCTGGCCTCGCGACCTGTTCGCTAGCGCTACGCAACGATCCGGTCTTATCCCTGCTCGATGCGGAGCCGGTTGCCCGCGGGGTCGCGCACCGCGGCGTCGCGGACGCCCCAGGGCTGGCTGGCCGGCTCCGAGAGGACTTCGACGCCCGGCGCGGCAGCGATCTTCTCGAAGGTCGCGTCGAGGTCGTCGGTGCGGAAATGGACCGGGTACATCTCACCCTTGGCGAGCAGCGCGGCGAGGGCGTCACCGTCCTCCTGGGAGCGGCCCGCGTGCGGCTGCGACAGCACGATCCCGATCTCCGGTTGGGTGTCGGAGCCGAGGGTGATCCAGCGGTAGCCGTCGTTGGCGACCTCGAAGCGCACCGTCAGGCCGAGGGTGTCGCGGTAGAAGGCGAGGGCGGCGTCGGGGTCGTCGACGAGGATGTGCACGGTGCTGAGTGAAGTGGTCATGGCACCGATGCTAGGCCGGTGCGGGCGCCGGATGCTTCTCCGAAACTGCTCTCTTCTGCGCGCCTTCGCTCTCGCGCCTGCGCGGCCGGGTCATCACCATCGCCTGACAGGGGGGCACGACGCGCAGCTCGTCGTGGCTGCGTGTGCGGTACGCGGACGGCGTCTCGCCGACGATCTCGGTGAATCGCGCCGAGAACGAGCCGAGGCTCGTGCAGCCGACTGCGAAGCAGACGTCCGTCACGCTCAGGTCGCCGCGGCGGAGCAGCGCCTTCGCACGCTCGATGCGCCGGGTCATGAGATAGGAGTACGGCGTCTCGGAGTAGGCCTCCCGGAAGCGCCGGCTGAAGTGCGCCGGAGACATCAGCGCGGTACGGGCGAGCGCAGGGACGTCGAGTGGCTGCGCGTACTCGCGGTCCATCCGGTCGCGCGCCCGGCGTAGTCGACGCAGCTCGTCGATGTCGGCGCTCACGCGCCCATTCTGCATATCCGCTCACGCCGGCCGGTATTCGGGGGAAGGGAAGCTCGACCGTGCTCGGGCTCCTGCCGCATGCGCGCCGCCCTGACGGATAATCGCGGCTCGCCGATGCCGTCGAGAGGAGTCGTATGAGGATCCGCGCCGCCGTGCTCGAGGAGTTCGGCCGACCGCTCGTCGTCCAGGAGCTCGACCTCGCCGAGCCGAAGGAGGGCGAGGTGCTCGTCAGGCTCGCGGCGTGCGGTGTGTGCCACACGGATCTGTACGCGGCGTCCGGAGCGGATCCGACCGGGTACGCACCCTGCGTGCTCGGACACGAGGGGGCGGGTCTCGTGGAGCGCGTCGGACCGGGTGTGACGCTCGTGGAGACCGGCGACCACGTCATCACGCTCTTCGCGCCCGAATGCGGGAAGTGCGTCCACTGTCTCAGCGGCCGCACCAACCGCTGCACGGCGATCCGCGACCAGCAGGGGCTCGGCTACCTCCCGGACGGCACGACGCGTCTCTCTCGCCACGGCGAGCCGATGCGCCACTTCATGGGCACGTCGACGTTCGCCGAATACACGGTGATGCCCGAGATCGCGCTGGCCAGGGTGTCACCCGACGCGTCGCTCGAGGGCTGCGCGCCGTTCGCGTGCGGGCTCGCGACCGGGATCGGCGCGGCGCTCTACACCGCCGACGTCCAACCGGGCTCGACGTGCGCTGTGTTCGGCTGCGGGCTGGTCGGCCTCGGCGCCGTGATCGGCTGCCGCCTCGCGGGGGTTGGCAGGATCGTCGCGGTCGATCTTTCCGAGGACCGCCTCGCGAGCGCGCGCCATCACGGCGCGACCGATACGCGCATCGCCGGCGACGACGTCGTCGACTGGATTCGCTCCGAGACCGGCGGCTTCGGCGCCGACTACACGTTCGAGGCGACCGGCAACGTGCAGGTGATGAGACAGGCCGTCGAGGCTGCGCGAGAGGCGTGGGGGCTCGCGACGATGGTCGGCGTAGCCGGCAAGGGCGAGACGCTCGAAATCGTCCCGCGGTTCCTCATCACGGGACGACGCGTGACCGGCTCGTCGTTCGGCGGCGTCAAGGGCCGCACGCAGGTTCCGCAGCTCGTCGACCGCTGGCTCGCAGGTGAGATCGACGTCGACTCCCTGCTGAGCCACCGCCTCACGCTCGAGGAGGTCAACCGCGGCTTCGAGCTAATGGAGGCGCAGGACGGCATCCGGAGCGTGATCACCTTCGGCTCGTAGTTGCGGCGCGCGCGAGCCGTCATTACCCTGACGCGCTACGTGCGACCGTTGACACGCCCAGGGCAGGCACTCGCGATCGCGCTCGCCGTCGTTGCCGTGCCGTTCCTGGCATCGGGCGCGTTGGCGACACCGAACGCGCCGAAGGCACCTGCGGCCAATTCGACGACGTACCAGGATTCGTCCGGGGAGGATCCCGCTGCGCCCGACATCACGACGATCACGGTGTCGAACGACGATGCCGCGACGATCACCTTCAAGATCAGCATCCCGAACCGTGTGCAGTACTCGTCCGACGTCGCGGTCGTGATGTTCCTGGACAGCGATGCGAATCAGGCGACGGGAGATCCCGAGAGCCTCGGCGCCGACTACATCATCCAGCTCATCCAGGGCGAGGTCCTGCTGTTCAAGTGGGACGGATCGGACTACACGCTCAGCTCGACGCAGGCATCCCTCAACTCGTCGTGGGCGAGTGGCGCGACGATCAAGATCAACGCCTCGGATCTCGGCAACACGCGGAAGCTCAACTTCGACGTCACGGCCGTCTCGGGCATCGTGTTCGACCCGACGACCGGCGCGATCGACTGTTCGGCCTGCAAGCGCGACTTCGCGCCGACGATCGGCTTCTACACGTACCAGCTCCTGGTCACGAAGCCGACCCTCGTCGTGCGGAGCCTCAAGCCGACGCCGGCCCGACCCGTCGCCGGACGCTCGTTCACGCTGAGGCTCGTCGCCGCGCGTTCGGACACGGGGGCGGTCGTGCAGAACGGGCGCGCGACGTGCATAGGGCGCGTCGGTAGCGTCCGGCTCAAGGCGAGTGTGCAGCGGGTGCAGGGCGGGGCGGCGACCTGCACGTGGAACATCCCGGCTAGCGCGAAGGGCAAGACCTTCCGCGGATCGGTGGCCGTCGTCTTCGAGGGGCTGAAGGCGTCGCAGGGCTACACCGGGAAGGTCCGCTAGCTCCGCCGCCGGTGCGCCGCCTAGCGCTCCTCGTCTCACTCCTCGCAGTCGTCACGTCCGCCGGGACGGCGGCCGGATCGATCGACCGGACGCCGCGCAGCGTCGTCGAGCAGGCGCTGCTGAAGGTCCGGCCCGCGCCCGATCTCTCGGCCTTCGAGCGCGACCGGGGAAACCGGGTACGGGTGATCATGACGCTCGCCGACCCGCCGCTCGCAGCTGCGACGTACGCGCGTGGCTTCGCGGGCCTCGGCGTCAAGCGGAAGCTCAACATGCACACGGCGTTCTCGCGCTCGTACGTGAGCACGCTCGAGGCCGAGCAGACGAGGGCGATCGCGCGTGTCCACGACCTGATTCCGTCGGCCGTCGTCTCGCGGCGGTACCAGGTTCTCGTCAACGGCTTCGCCGTGAGCGTTCCGTACAGCCGCCTGCCTGCGCTCGTGTCGAGCGGGATCGCCACGCGTGTCTACCCGAGCCTCTCGTACCACCTCGATCTCAACCGCGGCCCGTCGGTGATCGGCGCGCCGCAGTTCTCCGCGCTGACCGGCGCCCGGGGTGACGGCGTGAAGGTGGCCGTCGTCGACGACGGCGTCGACCAGGAGCACCCGTTCCTCGATCCGACCGGCTTCTCGTACCCGCCGGGATTCCCCAAGGGAACCTCGGGGTCGACGACGCCGAAGGTGATCGTGGCGAAGGGCTTCGCAGGCCCCGGCGCGAACAGCGCGCCGCTCGACCGCGACCGGTCGTTCCACGGGACGTTCGTCGCCGGTGTGATCGCGGGGGTCAAGACCGACGTGGAGGCCGGGCAGACGGGCTTCTGCAGCGAGGCGAACGGCGGCTGCCATCCTGCTGTGAAAGACATCGAGGGCGTCGCGCCGCGCGCGTACATCGGCAACTACCGCGTGTTCAACGTGCCCTCGCCGGCGCCCTTCGGAGGCTGTTGCTCGGCGAACAGCCCCGAGATCGTCGCCGCATTCGAGGCTGCCGTGCGCGACGGCATGGACGTGATCAACTTCTCGGGAGGCGGGCCGCAGGCCGACCCGCGGACGGACATCCTGATCCCGGCGGTCACGAACGTCGTGCGGGCCGGGGTCGTGCCCGTGATCTCCGCAGGGAACGACCGCGACTTCTTCGGGCTCGGGACGGCCGGGTCGCCCGCGACGGCGCCGGACGCCATCAGCGTCGGCGCGGTCGCGAACGCGCACGTGTTCGGCCCGTCCATGCAGGTCGTCTCCCCGAGCGGGCTCCCGCGGATGCCCTTCGCGCCCTCTGACACGATCCCCCCGTCGTGGATCTCCGCGAATCAGCGGCTCCTCGACGTCGGCTCGATCGCCGGCGTGAGCCGTCAGCTCTGCGACGCGGCACCCGGAGGGTCGATGAGCGGAGCGATCGCGCTCGTCAGCCGCGGTGGCTGCCCGTACGGCACGAAGGCTTCGAACGCCCGCGCGGCCGGTGCGATCGGCATCGTCATCGCGGAGAACCGGCCCGGCGACCCGACGTTCCCCTTCATCACCGCGCTGTCCGGCGGCACGGTCTCCGACCTCGACGGCTCGAGGATTCGCACGGCCGCCGCCGGGAGCGGAGGGGCGGTGAGCGTTCGCTTCAGTCGCGACATCACGGAGGTGCCGACCACCTGGGCCGGCGTGCCGACGAGCTTCACGTCGTCGGGTCTCACCCCCTTCGGGCACGCGCTCAAGCCAGACGTCACGGCGCCGGGCGCACAGGTCCTCTCTTCGACGCTCCCGGAGTTCGCCGGCGATCAGTTCGCGGTCCTCGACGGGACGAGCTTCTCCGCGCCGCACGTCTCCGGTGCCGCGGCGTTGCTGACGCAGCGACATCCCTCGTGGACGCCGCAGCAGATGAAGTCGGCGCTCATGTCGACCGCCGGTCCTGCGTGGGGGAACACGTCCCTGACCGAGGAGGCATCGGTCCTCGTCGAGGGAGCGGGGCTCGTGAACGTCGGGACGGCCGACAGGCCGCTCGTCTTCACCGACCCGCAGTCGCTCTCCTTCGGCTACCTCGTCGCGGGCGGGGGTGCGAACTCGAAGTCGATCTCGGTGGCACTTGCGGATGCGGGTGGCGGCGAGGGTACGTGGATCGCCGAGGTGCATCCTCAGGTCGCGTCAGCGGGGGCGACGGTCGCGGCCGCCCCGGTCACGCTCGCGCCGGGCGGCACCGCCGTCATGCAGATCACGGCACAGGCCTCCGCCGGCGCGGTACAGGGCGACGACTTCGGCTTCGTGGTGCTCCGGCGGGGAAGCGACGCGCGGCGGATCCCGTACGCCTTCTCGGTCTCGCGCTCGTCGCTGACCGCCGCGACCGTCACGCCGCTCAAGACGTTGCAGTCCGGCGACACGCGTAGCGGCGACGACCGTGCCCGGGCCTACCGCTGGCCGACCTCGCCCTTCTCGATCCTCGGAATCTTCGGCGTCGACCCGTCCGTGAACGACGACGGCAAGGAGAAGATCTACTCGCTGACGATCACGAAGCAGGCCGTCAACGCGGGTGTCGTCGTCGTGAAGCCGGCCCCGAAGCTCGACGCCTCGATCACGGCGCAGCTGAGCTCCAACCAGCCGATCCATCCCTGGTTCATGGGCTCGCTCGACGAGAACGACGTCCTCGGGTACGCGGGCATCCCGGTCAACGTGAACGGCTCCCTTCCGGACTTCCTCTACTCGATCGGGGCGTCCGGCGGCGTTTTCTTGCCGCCCGGCAAGTACTACGTGTCCGTCGACTCGGGTCGCGACCTCTTCACGGGCAGGTCGCTAGCCGGGAAGTACACGCTGCGCTCGTGGGTCAACGACGTCAAGCCGCCGACCGTGAAGATCCTCACGAAGAAGCTCTCGAGCGGGCGGCCGACGATCGTGGCCAGGGTGGCGGATGCGAAGTCCGGCGTCGACCCGGCGTCGATGCAGCTCGTGTTCGGGCCGTCCAAGCGGCAGACCACCGTGAGGGCGACTTTGCTACGACCCGGCGACGGGCATCGCAGCGTTCGCGGTCCCGAAGGAGGCGCTCCCGCTCGAGCCGGGGACGCAGTTCATGCAGCTCGTCGTCTCCGACTACCAGGAGGCGAAGAACATCAACACGGAGTCCCAGAGCCCGTTCCCGAACACGCGGTTCGCCGGGCTCCGAGCGGAAGCCGTGCCGCGACCGACGGTCACGTGGATCACGCCGGAGAAGGCGCGCTGCGTAGCCGCCCGGCAGAAGCTCCTCGTGGTCGCGAACGACAACGTCCAGATCTCGTCGGTCGGCTTCTTCGACGGACAGCGTCAGATCGGCCGGGTGCAGAAGAACACCGCGGGGCTGTACGAGCTGACGTGGTCCGGGCGCAAGCGCAAGGGCGCGCACGTCCTCACGGCGGTCGCGTCGGACGTGCGTGGACGCGAGGGTCAGGCCGTGCAGACGGTTCGCGTCTGCTCGTGATCGCGGCGACACGCTTCGGCAAGCCGCTCCCCGAGGGCGGCACGATCGGCGTGGCCGCGGCTGCGAGCCCGTACGACAGCCGCTCGGACGTGCTCCGTGGGATCGAGTGGTGGGAGGCGCGCGGCTACCGGGTCAAGCTCGCGCCGGGCGTCTGGGACCGGGACGACTACGTCGCGGGCGATGCGAGTCGGCGCGGGGAGGACCTGAACGCGCTCTTCGCCGATCCCGAGATCGACGTCGTGCAGGCCATGCAGGGCGGGTTCGGCTCGGCGCAGGCGATTCCGTATCTCGACTTCGACCTCATCGCCGCGAACCCGAAGCCGCTCGTCGGCTACTCGGACATCACCGCCCTCCACGTAGCGATCCGGCAAAGGGCCGGGATCGCGACGATCTACGGCAACGGGCTGATGGGCGTCGGTGCGACCGACACCACGCCGTTCTCGAAGGAGCGCCTCCTCGACGTCCTGCGGACGGGCGGAGCGGGGGAGGTACCACGCGACCCCGACGATCCCTGGGTACGGACCATCCACGGCGGTCGCGTGACGGCCCCGCTCGTCGGCGGGTGCCTCTGGCTGCTCATGCAGACGATGGGTACACCGTGGGAGATCGAGCTCGACGGGGCGATCCTGTTCATCGAGGACACGCACACGCCTCCGTACTACCTCGACGGACAGCTCGTGCAGCTCGCGCACGCGGGCAAGCTCCAGCAGGTCGTCGGCGTGGTCGTGAGCCAGTTCGAGAAGTCGGACTACGGCGACCTACGGCCCGTGTCCGACTGGGCTCGCTCGCGCACGATCGAGGACGTCCTCGAGGAGCGGCTCGAACCGCTCGGCGTCCCGGTGATCTACGGCCTTCCGCTCGGGCACACGAAGCATCTCGCCGCTCTCCCGCTCGGCGTCACCTGCACGCTCGACGCCGACGCGAAGACGCTCACGGTCGACGAGCCGGCTCTTCGGTAGGCCTCTCCCGCCCGTCGGCCTGGTGGACGAAGAGGCCGCGGACGACGCCGACGAGCTGTGCTCGCACGGGTGGTCCCGGCGGACCGGCCGGCTGAGACCAGGCGTACGCGAACTCGGCGCCGAGCAAGAGGATCCAGGCGACGACGTAGACGAAGAAGAGGAACGTCATCACGCCGGCGAGCGACCCGTAGATGAGGTTGTAGCGTGAGTAGTCGGCGAAGATGATCGCGAGCACCTTCGTGGCGCCCCAGATGCCCACCGCCGTGAGGATCGCTCCGGCGATTGCGCCACGGCGCCGCAGCTTTCTCGCCGGGACGAACCGGTAGAGGAGGAGCACGGTCACGAAGATCGCGACGAGCTGGAAGCCGTCACGGAGAAAGAGGCCGGAAGGAGCCCGCACTCCGAGCCAGTCGGTGAAGCGGACGGCGAGCTCGCTGAAGAATGCGCCGAACGCGGAGAGGCCGACGATCACGAGCACCAGCACCCCCGCCGCGGCGATGAGCACGAAGTCGATGAGCTTCGCCCGCACCGCGGGCCGCCCACGCTCCACCTTCATCGCCGCCTCGAGCCCGAGCCGGATCGACGCCATCATCCCCGAGGCGCCCCACAGCAGCGCGACGAGCGAAATGAGCCCGATCGCCGACAACGGCGAGGCGATCTGCTCGATCGAGCGCTGGACGGTGTCCTGGCCCGAGCTCGAGACCGGCAGGAGGTCGATCAGCTCGTTGATGACCTTCTGTCGGACCTCGTCGTCCTGGAGCACGAGCCCGAAGATCGAGACGAACGCGATGGTCAGCGGGAAGAGGGAAAACAGCACGCGGTACGCAATGGCCGCTGCGTACTGGGTGCAGCGGTCGGCGAACATGTCCTCGACAGCGCGAGGAAGCGCGCGCAGCACGCCCCGGACGACGCCGGTTACGTGGTCGACCGGCTTCCGCGCGAGCCGCCCGACGGGTCCAGCTGGCTCGGCGGCGCCGTCGCTCATCGACCTGAGTGTACGAGCACGGTGCGCTACGACCGGTCGCGGACGTCTCCGCGATCCTCTCGCTCGAGCCCGAGCAGGAGGTACGACCGCACGGGCTCGCGCTTTCCCTTCACCGCCATCGGCGGGACGGGCTCGACGGTTGCGCGTGAGCCGAGCGCCCGGAACGTCTCCTCGCCGATCAGCACGGACCCGACCGGTGCCGCCGCCTGGAGCCGGGCCGCCAGGTTCACGACGTCTCCGACGATGCCGTGCTTGCGATGCCCTCGCGCGGCCCCGACGAGACCGGCGTGCACCTCGCCGCTCGACACGCCGACCCGGAACTGCGGCCAGTCCGGATGATCGGCGGCCGTGCGCTTCGCGACGCACTGCAGGGCGAGTGCCGCGCGGGCCGCGTCGAGCGCATGCTCGGACGTCGCCGTGTCCTTCCCGAAGATCACCATCAGCTCGTCACCGACGATCTGGTGGACCTCGCCGCCGCTGCGCTCCATCAGCGGGATGAGCCGCCCGTAGTACGCGTTCAGCATCGCTGCGACCTCGTCGGACCCGTGGCGCTCCGTGAACGCCGTGTACCCGGCCAGGTCGGCGATGACGACGCTCACCTCGCGGACACCTGCAAGCGTCTCGTCGAGATAGAGGGCACTGAACCGCTCCTCGTGCCACTCGGCGCGCGCGAGGAAGGCGATGAGGAAGAAGGACGTGACCATCAGCACGTGCCACTCCCACCAGGAGACCTGCCAGTTCCTCGCCCACGCGATCACGACCATCGCTTCTGCGAGGAGGACGAACGCGACCGCGAAGGCGAGCACGAACCGCTCCTGCCGCCGTCGGTGCAGGCGGAAGAAGCCGACGGCGGCGACGCCGTAGAGGGCGACGCCCAGGGCGGCGAGGACGAGCTGCCAGCCGTCGAGCCGCTCCGCAGCGAGCGGGTCGTTAAGGGGCGGTAGCTCGGCGAGCGAGACGACCGCCCAGGCGGCGGCGAGCGCGGCGACCAGGCCGAGGAGCCCAGGAGTGGACCGCAGGACGATGCTCGCCTGCGCGGGGCGGAGCTCCAGTGACGCCGCCGCGGCGAAGGCGGCGGCGAACAGGAGACCGAACGGCGTGGCCAGCTCGAAGCCGGCATTCGGCCCGAGGAGCACGCCCGGCGTGGCGAGCGCGTGGAGCCCGAGGAATGCCGCACTCACCACGAAGGCCAGCGAGATGAGGACGAGCCGTGCGTCCCGGCGCCGACGGGCGGCCGTCGTCACGCTGAATCCCATCGCGGTCGCGGCGATGGCCGCGCCGAGCACCAGCCAGAAGTGGGCGGGGTGGTTCTCCCACGACTCGTCGATCGTCGGTCGGGCGAGGAGCACGACGAGGAGGAGAAGCGGCGCGAAGGCGACGGCCACCCACGTGCGGGTACGCATCCCACCCAGAAGTATCCAGGTCTATCCTCACCGCTCCATGAAGATCGTCCTTCCCGACTCCTCCGAGCTCGAGCTCGCCGACGGCGCGACCGGCCTGGACGCCGCGCGCGCCATCGGGCCGAAGCTCGCCGAGCAAGCCGTCCTCGCACGTGTGAACGGCTCCGTGCGCGATCTCCGGCTTCCGCTCGAGGACGGCGAACGCGTCCAGTTCCTCACGACGCGCGACACCGAGGATCCCGAAGCGCTCTACGTCCTCCGCCACTCGACCGCGCATCTGCTCGCAGAGGCCGTCATGCGTCTCCACCCGGGCGTGAAGATCGCGATCGGCCCGCCGATCGAGGACGGCTTCTACTACGACTTCGAGTTCCCGGAGCCCATTTCGGAGGCCGACCTCGAGGCGATCGAGGAGGAGATGCGGCGCGAGATCGCCGAAGGGCGCGAGTGGACACGCGAGGAGCTGAGCCGTGAGGAGGCGATCGCCCGGTTCGAGGCGGAGTCGCAGCCGTACAAGGTCGAGCTCGCGCGCGACGCCGAAGGGGCGATCTCGCTCTACGCGCAGGGCGACTTCACGGATCTCTGCCGCGGGCCGCATCTCCAGAATGCGAAGCCGATCAAGGCGGTCAAGCTCACGGGCCTCGCCGGTGCGTACTGGCGTGGCGACGAGAAGAACACCCAGCTGACACGGATCTACGGCACGGCCTTCTACTCCCAGGCCGATCTCGACGCGCACCTGGAGCGGCTGGAGGAAGCGCGCACCCGCGACCATCGCAAGCTCGGCGTCCAGCTCGACCTCTTCCATCTGGCAGAGAACTCACCGGGCTCGCCCTTCTGGCACCCGCGAGGGATGGTGCTCTGGAACTCGCTCGAGGATCTCCGCCGGCGCGAGAACCGCCGCCGCGGGTACGTCGAGGTGAAGACGCCGCTGCTCTACGACCTCCAGACCTACATAACCTCGGGCCACTACGAGAACTACCGCGAGAACATGTTCTTCGTCTCGAGCCACGAGGGCGAGGAGCCGCTGGCCCTGAAGCCGATGAACTGCCCGGGCCACATGCTCCTCTTCGGCTCGAAGCTGCGCTCGTACCGCGACCTGCCGATCCGCTACGCGGAGTCCTCGACGCTCCACCGCGACGAGCGAGGCGGAACGCTCCACGGGCTCCTGCGCGTGAAGCACATCACCCAGGACGACGCGCACGTCTTCGTAACGGAGGATCAGATCCAGGACGAGATCGACGGGATGATCGATTTCGCGACCTACCTGTACGAGCGGTTCGGGGTGACGCCGCGGGCCGAGCTCTCGACGCGTCCGGAGAACCGCCTCGGTACGGACGAGCAATGGGACCGCGCGGAGGGCGCGCTCGAGGCCGCGCTCGAGCGGCACGGCCTCGAGTACGAGATCTCACCGGGAGAAGGAACGTTCTACGGGCCGAAGATCGACCTGCACATGACCGACGTGCTCGGCCGTAGCTGGCAGATGGGGACGATCCAGCTCGACTACCAGATGCCCAGGCAGTTCGGGCTCACCTACATGGGCGCGGACAACCGTGAGCACACGCCGGTCGTCGTCCACCGCGCCCTGCTCGGGTCGCTCGAGCGCTTCCTGGGGATCCTGATCGAGCACTACGGCGGCGCCTTCCCGTTCTGGTTGGCTCCGGTGCAGGTGCGCGTCATTCCCGTCGGCGAGAGCCACCGCGACGCGGCGCGACAGCTGCGCGCACGGCTCGGCGACTATCGCGTCGAGATCGACGATCGCGACGAGACGCTCGGAAAGAGGATCCGCGACGCGGAGCTCGACAAGATCCCGTTCGCCGTCGTCTACGGCGACCGCGAGTCGGACGACTCGCTCGCCGTGCGCGAGCGCGGCGGCGACCAGTCGACGCTTTCGCTCGACGAGCTCGTGGACCGGTTTCGCGAGCTGGCGAGTGAGGCAGACCCTGGCTAGGTGCTAGCATCCCGAGCCTGCAAGCAGGAGCTCATCGCTTCCTCACCTCCCGGGCATGACTCGCGGAGGTTCAACCGAGCCGGTTGGAGTGAGTGACGAGCCGCTGCCTGCAGCGGTTCTTGTCGTTTACAAGGAGGAAGCTGAGAGCTTGATGAAGGGCCTTTGAGACCACGCCGCCGTAGGCCGGATCTCGACCGGCAGGTACCGCGCAAACGGGACGAGCGAATCAACGAGGAGATCCGCGCGCAGAGCGTGCGACTCGTCGACGAGAACGGGGGGCAAGTCGGAATCCTCCAGACGAAGGAAGCGCTCGAGTTCGCGTACGGCAAGGGCCTCGACCTCGTGGAGGTCGCGGCCGGTGCGGATCCGCCCGTGGCGCGGGTCATGGACTACTCGAAGTACCGCTACGAGCAGGACCAGCGCGCGAAGCAGGCCCGCAAGCACCAGCAGCAGATCCAGATCAAGGAGATAAAGCTCAGACCCAAGATCGGGGTACACGACTACGAGACCAAGAAAGGGCACGTCGTGCGCTTTCTCGGCCAGCGGGCGAAGGTCAAGGTCACGATCATGTTCCGGGGACGCGAGACGCTGCATCCGGAGCGTGGGCGTGACCTGCTGATCCGTCTCGCCGAGGACGTGAAGGAGCTCGGTGCGATCGAGCAGCAGCCTCTTCTGGACGGCCGCAACATGGTCATGGTGCTCGCCCCGAACAAGAACGTGGGAGTGAAGACGGATGCCAAAGATGAAGACAGGGAAGGGCGCCAAGAAGCGCTTCAAGGTGACGGGGACGGGGAAGCTCCTGCGCCGTCACGGGATGAGGAGCCACAACCTCGAGAAGAAGTCGTCGAAGCGTAGGCGCGGCTTCCGAAAGATGTACGACGTCGCAGAGAGCGACGTGAAGAGTGTCAAGAAGCTCCTGAGAGGCGGTTGAGATGCCGAGGGTCAAGCGTGCCGTCCACGCGCGCAAGAAGCGCGCGAAGGTCCTCGACCAGGCCAAGGGCTACTACGGCAGGAAGAAGTCGAGCTATCGCTTCGCGAAGGAGCAGGTCGAGCACTCGCTCGTCTACGCCTACCGCGACCGCAAGGCGAAGAAGCGAACGTTCCGGTCGCTGTGGATCATCCGCATCAACGCCGCCGCCCGCGAGAACGGCCTGTCGTACAACCGCTTCATGGAAGGCGTTCGGAAGGCCGGCATCGAGCTCGACCGCAAGTCGCTCGCCGACATCGCCGTGAGCGACCCGCAGGCGTTCGCAGCGGTCGCGGAGCGCGCGAAGGCCGCGCTCGCGTCTGCCGAAGCGTCAGCGGCCTGATCGAGTCCCGCCAGAACGAGAAGCTCCGGCTCGTCCGGAAGCTTCTCTCTGCGCGGAAGCATCGCGTCGAATCCGGGCTCTTCGCCGTCGAGAGCGAGGATCTGGTCGAGGCTGCCGCGGGGGCGGGAATCGAGCCGGTCGAGCTTCTCGTCGCGGGCGAGAGCGTCCTGCCGGAGCTGCTCGGCGAGGTATCCACGCTCGGGCACGCCGCCGCGTGTGATCGGCGTGTACCGAAGCGCCGATCTGCCTACCGGAGAGCGCGACGTCGTGCTCGGGCTCTGGCAGATCTCCGACCCGGGGAACGTCGGCACGCTCCTGCGTACGGCCGACGCGTTCGGTGCGGGAGTCTCGCTCTCGCCGGAGTGCGCGGATCCGCTCGCCCCGCGCGCGCTGCGCGCGTCGGCCGGAGCGATCTTCCGCGTGCCGCTGGTTGGTTGGGACGAGTTGCCCGCGAGGAAGGTTGCCCTCGTCGCCCACGACGGCGAGCCGATCGTCACCGCCCCGCTCGAGCCGCCCCTCGCGTTTCTCCTCGGCTCCGAGCGGGAGGGCCTGCCGGAAGAGCTGGTGACACAGTGTCACAAGGTTTCGATCCCGACTCCCGGCGACGCCGAGTCGTTGAACGTCGCTGCGGCCGGCGCGATCGCGCTCTACGAGCTTTGGCGTCGCTTGCCTACCTCAGCCTTACGGCGATAACGCTCGATCACCTCGATCATTCGACGCGTGACGTCGTCATAGCGCGCCTGGTCGGCGCGCACTTCCTCACGAATCCTCCGCCTCGTTTCCTTCCTCGCCATCCTCGTCCTCCAGAAGAGCGCGTATCCATCGCAGCTCGGTCCGAATATCGAACAACGCTTCGATGATCACCTGGATCGCGTCGTCCGTGAGCACAGAGTCAGAGTGCCCACGCGTGGGGCACTGCGCAAGATGGCCGGTTCGGTCGCGGCCACCCTAGCCAAAGCCGCCTCCGCCGCCCCCGCCGCCGCCGCCCCCGCCTCCGGAGAAGCCCCCTCCGCCACCGCCCGCGCCGGAGTTCGGCGGCGCGAGGGCGCTCCCGAACCCGGAAGCGAGATCGCCGATCGAGAGGCTCGTCGCGCCCGAGCCCAGGTCGCCGTGCGGAGAGATCCAGTAGATCGAGCTCGCCTCGTGCAGCGCCTCGGGCATGTGCAGCTGGGCCCCCTGCAGCACGCGCTCCGCGATGCCGAACGCGATGCCGTAGACGAGGTAGCGCTCCCACAGCGCGAGCGTCGCGGGCGGCGCCTCCTGCAGCCGCGGGAAGTCGGAGAGGTAGCGGCGGAACGCCTCCCAGCGCTCTGCCTCCTGCTCCCCGGACGCCGTGCGACGCCGCCAGGCACGGCGGTTGAAGACGAGCGTGCCGAGGCAGAGAGCCGCATTCGCGATCAGACAGGCACCGACCCCGACCAGGACGACATCCGAGTACCGCGGATAGACGGGCCGCCACTCGCGCACCGCCAAGAACACGAGCAGGCCGCCCGCGATCGCGAACAGAGCCACGGCGGCGACGAGCGGGATCGCACCCGTGGAGCGGAACCAGCCGAGGCGCGCCGTCTCGCCCGACACGTGCTCCTTGAACGCGGTGAAGCGCTTGCTCATCGACTCGCGGTCGTCCTCGATCTCGTCCCGGAAGTGAGAGAGCCGCTCGCTCCCGCCGTCGAGAACACCGTCGACCACGTTCGCGACGTCGCGCTCCCAGGCGCGGAGCTCGTGATCGTCGCCCGCCGTGACCTCGAGGTCGGAGATCTTCTCGTGGCGCAACCCGCCCCAGATCGACCGCTCCGTGGTCGTCGGCGATGCCTTGTAGACGCCTCGCCTGATGAGGTCGAAGAGCGTCGCCGTGAACTCGAAGGAGCCGGCCTCGCCTCCCTGGCGAAGAAGAGTCGGGACAAGCGCAGGCTCGGTGTCCGTCGGCGGCTCCTGCTCGTACTCCCGGTCGTAGCCAGTCCGGTGCTCCCGCCCCATGAACCAGAACACGAGCGCGATCACGAGCAGCGCGGGGATCGTGGCGAGCCCGAGGAGGACGAGGCCGGTTCGCAACGGATGCGCCTTGAGCGAGTCGATCCGGTCGCGATCGCGCTGGTAGCGCTGGGCGTCCGCGAGCTCCTCGTCGACGATCCGCTTGAGCGCGGTCCCCCGGCGGACCTTCATCCCCTCGGTCGACGAGAACGCCGAGCGGGCGATCAGAGTCCGCAGCTCGACGAACTGGTGCGAGGGGATCGAGACGGCCCGCAGGGTCGCGCGGGTGCCGACGAGCTCGACGTCACCGCGCACCCAGACGGGCTTACCCCATCCGCGGAGGATCTTCCCGGGCGCGGTCTCGACTCCGACCAGGCGGTCGAGTGGCTCGGCCCACTGGTCGCCCCACACCTTGAGGTTGACGTCCACGACGTCGTCGTACGCGACGGCGACACCGCGGAGCGTGTACGAGACGGTGAACGCTCGCGTCTGATCGCTCGCGTCGAAGTACCAGACGATCCGCATCGTGTCGCCTCGCCGCTCGACGCCGAAGGTACCCGGCGTGCCCGGCGCGAGGGCGGTGTTCGACCCGCGCGTGAAAGCGAGGCCGCGCTCGGCCACCGACGGCTTGATCAGCGACTCGCCCTGGCGCAGCGGGATGTCGCGGTAGCCGAAGTGGAAGTCGCCCGAGAACGCGACCTCGATCCGCTCGCTCACCCCCAGCGAGCCGTCGTCCTGGACGTCGACCGCGACGTCGGCGGAGACCAGCGAGAAGTCGTCAGCCGCGGCGGCGGCCGGAAGCGCGAGAGCGCCGAGTACCACGACGGCGCAGGCGATGAGGAGCCGGAGACGCCGAAGCCCGAGGCCCGCAGGCTCCGTGCGGTACTGCACCTACGCCTCGCTAGGAGCCGGCTTCAGGGGTCGTCGGTGATCCTGCGTCGGCCGCCGGTGGCGGAGGCTGCGAGGTGCCGAAGTCGACTCTCGGAGCTTCTCGCTGGCCTTCGTCCTCGACCTCGAAGAACTCGCGTTTCGTGAAGCCGAACGGCCCGGCGAGCAGACTGCCAGGGAACGTCTGGATGGCGTTGTGGTACGTCAGCACCGTGTCGTTGTAGACCTGACGGCTCACCGCGACCTTGTTCTCCGTGTCGGCGAGCTGCGCTTGGAGCTGCTGGAAGTTCTCGGTCGCTCTCAGCTGCGGATAGGCCTCGGCGACCGCGAAGAGCCGACCGAGCGCCTGGCTCAGGATGCCCTCGGCCTGCGCCGCTTCGGCCGGTCCCTGCGCCCGCTGGGCTGTGGTACGCGCGTTCGTGACGGCCTCGAAGGTCTCGCGCTCGTGTGCCGCATAGCCCTTCACCGACTCCACGAGGTTCGGGATCAGATCCCAGCGCCGCTTGAGCTGCACCTCGACCTGCGCCCACGCGTTGTCGACGGCGTTCCGGTACCGGACGAGGCGGTTGTACAGCCCGACGGCGACGAGCGCCAGCAGGACGAGCAGGACGATGATCACGATGACCCAGATCACAGGCTCGACTCTAGCGGCGGCGCGTGACGAAGACCATGTCCTCCTCGCCGTCGTACGGTCGCCGGTCGAACCAGCCGTACAGCGCTTCGACGTCGAGGTCGGCCTCGTCGAGCAGCCCGAGCCACTCCGGAGCGGAGAGCCAGTGCAGCCCGAACGTCGTCGCCGCACCGTCCGAGCGCACCGAGAGCGAGAGCGTTCTCGACTCCTCGTCCCAGTCGGCGCGCTCGAAGATCCCCGGCTCGCGCTCGAGCCAGCGGCCGTCCGTCTCCTCGATGTCCTCACGGCTCGGAGCGAAGACGTCGAAGACGAAGCGTCCGTGCGGCTCGAGCAGGTCATGCGCCGCTCGCAGCGCGCGCAGCTTCTCGTCCTCCGTCTCCATGTGCAGCAGCGTGCGGAACGGACAGCAAACGAGCGGGACGCGCTCGGGCACGGGGGGCTCGCGGAGATCGCCGACGCGGAGGTCGAGCCGCGCTGCGACTCCTGCTTCCTCGCCCACGGCACGCGCGACCGCGAGCATGCCCGGAGACGAGTCGACGCCGATCACGTCGATCCCAGCGCGGGCCATCGGGATCGCGATCCTTCCGGTGCCGACCGCGAGCTCGACCACCGGTCCGCCGGTGGCGAGCGCCTGCTCGACGTAGAACTCCACGTCCTCCGTGACCGAGCGGCTCCACGGGTCGTAGATCGAGGCGATCTCGTCGTAGAGCGTCATGCCCGTCTGCGCGCGGCCGCCCAGCGCTCGTACTCCGCTGCGAACCGTTCCGGATACGTCACGACGATGGCGATTCAAGCAGGCTCCCGGTCGCCGTAGGGTTCGGGTAGTGGGTGGCGCCGGCGACGAACGAGTCACGCTCGCCGCGTTCCTCGTCGGTGCGGCGCTCGCAGGCGGCAACGCAGTTGCGGTGCGGTTCTCGAATCGTGGGCTCGACCCGCTCTGGGGCGCGGGTATTCGCTTTGCGCTCGCGGCCGCGATCTTCCTCGGCCTCGTGCTCGTCCTCCGGCTCCCGGTGCCGCGCGGTCGCGCTCTGGCCGGGGCGATCCTGTGGGGCCTGGTTCAGTTCGGAGCGACGTTCGCGCTCATGTACTACGCGTTCGTCGACCTGCACGCGGGGTTCGGTCAGATTCTCCTCGCGCTCGTCCCGCTTCTCACGGTGATGCTCGCAGCGGCTCAGGGGGAGGAGCCGCTCCGTGTCCATTCGCTCGTCGGCGCGCTGACGGCGGTCGTCGGAGTGGCGATCATGACGAGCGCTTCGCTCGAGGAGTCGCTTCCCATCCTGTCCGTGCTCGCCGGCCTCGGGGGAGCGCTCTGCTTTGCGGAGTCGACCGTCCTCGTCCGTGTCCTCCCGCCGGTGCATCCGGTGACGATGAACGCGGTCGGGATGACCGCCGGCGCGGCCGCATTGCTCATCGGCGCGGCCGTCGTCGGAGAGTCGTTCGTTCTCCCCGATGACACCTCGACCTGGGCGGCTCTCGTCTACCTCGTCACCCTCGGCTCGGTCGGGGTGTTCCTGCTCTACCTGTTCGTCCTCGGACGCTGGACCGCTTCCAGGGTGTCCTACTCGTTCCTGCTCAGCCCCATCGTGAGCATCCTGCTGTCCGTCTGGCTCGATGACGAGCCCGTCGGCGTCGGTCTCCTCCTCGGCGGGCCACTCGTCCTGCTCGGTGTCTACGTCGGTGCGCTTCGGGTGGGGCCTGTGGCGCCCTCGGATCGCTGACGAAGCCGCGCGAAGGCGTTGGTAACCTCGGCGCTCCCGTGGACGCCCAGGTACTCGAGAACGCCGCGCTCGCAGCTGCCGAGGCGGCCGCGACGGTCGACGAGATCGAGCAGGTCCGCGTCGACTACCTCGGCCGCAAGAGCGAGCTGAAGCTGGCGCTCCGCGAGGTCCGCGACCGCGAGACGGGCATGGCGCTGAACGCGCTCCGCGAGAAGCTCGAGACCGCCATCGACACGCGCGAGCAAGCGCTCGCGCGTGTCGAGCTCGACCGCCGGCTCGACGAGGAGCGGGTCGACGTGACCATGCCGGGCACGGTGGTCCATCGTGGCCACCTCCACCTGATCACGCAGATCCGCCGAGAGGTCGAGGACATCTTCCTCGGGCTCGGGTACACGATCGTCGACGGGCGCGAGGTCGAGACGACCACCTACAACTTCGACGCGCTCAACTTCCCGCCGGGGCACCCCACGCGGTCGCCGCTGCAGACGCTGTTCCTCGACGACGAGACGGTTCTAAGGACGGAGACGTCCCCGTCACAGATCCGGACGATGGAGTCCCAGGATCCCCCCGTCTACATCGTGTCGCTGGGTCGGGTCTATCGCCGCGACACGCCCGATGCCACGCACACGCCGACGTTCCACCAGGTCGAGGGGCTCGTCGTCGACGAGGGCATCACGCTCGGCGATCTCGAAGGGACGCTCGACTACCTCCTGAAGGCGCTGTTCGGCGAGAGCCGGCGTAGCCGTTTCGTCACGCATCACTTCCCGTTCACCGAGCCGTCCGTCGAGGCGCTCGTCTCGTGTCACATCTGCGACGGTTCGGGCTGCCCCGTGTGCCGGCACTCCGGCTGGATCGAGGTCGGCGGGTCCGGCATGGTCGACCCGAACCTCTTCGAGTTCGTCGGCTACGACGCCGAGCGCTACACGGGCTTCGCATTCGGATGGGGCCTCGAGCGGATCGCCGTGCTCCGGCACGGGATTCCCGACCTCCGCGAGCTCTGGCGCAACGACCCGCGGCTCCTGGGCCAGTTCCGATGAGAGCGCCGCTCTCCTGGCTCCGCGAGTACGTCACTGTCGATGCGACCGTCGAGGAGATCGCGCATCGGCTCGCCATCTCGGCGCTCGAGGTCGAGCGCGTGATCGACGTCGGCGTGCCGGACGTGGATGGCAACGTCGGCCGGTTCCTCGTAGGCCGGGTCCTCGAGGTCGTCCCGCATCCGAACGCGGACCGGCTGAGGCTCTGCCAGGTCGACGTGGGGGAGGGAGACGCGCGGCAGATCGTCTGTGGCGCGTGGAACTTCGAGGCGGGCGCCACGGTCGCGGTCGCGCTGCCGGGTGCGTGCCTGCCGATCTTCGACGAGCCTCTCGACGAGCGCGAGCTACGGGGCCAGGCGTCGCGGGGGATGATCCTCGCCGAGGACGAGGTCGGCCTCGGGGACGATCACGCGGGGATCATGGTGCTGCCGGACGGGCACGAGCCGGGAACGCCGCTCGTCGACGTGCTCCCGATTCGCGATCGGGTGCTCGACGTGACGCCCACGGTGAACCGCGTCGACCTGCTGTCGATGGTGGGTCTCGCTCGCGAGGTCGCTGCGCTCCTCGGCGGCGAGCTCCATCCGCCGGCGCCGGAGGATCCGGCTGTCGTCGACCCGGAAGACGTCGACGTGACGATCGACGACTTCGGCGCCTGCCCTCGCTACATCGCGCGCGCTTTCCGGGACGTCTCCATCGGCCCCTCGCCGCAGTGGCTCCGCTCGCGCCTCTTCCTCGCCGAGATGCGGTCGATCTCGAACGTCGTCGACGTGACCAATTACGTCATGCACGTCTGGGGGAGCCCGCTCCACGCGTTCGATCGCTCGAAGCTGTCCGGCGGCCGCATCGCCGTGCGGCACGCACGTGCGGGGGAGGAGGTCCGGACCCTGGACGGGACGCTTCGCCGACTCGAGACCGACGACCTGCTCATCACCGACGGCGAGCGGGCGGTGGCTCTCGCGGCGATCATGGGCGGCGAGGACAGCGAGGTCACCGACGACACGACCGAGGTGCTGCTGGAGGCGGCCAACTTCGAGCCGCTCGGCATCCTTCGCTCGTCCGAGCGCCTCGGGCTGCGCACGGCTGGATCCAATCGCTGGGAGAAGGGCGTCGATCCGTACCTCGCCGAGCCGGCCGCCGTGCTCGCGAGCCGCATGCTCGTCGACCTCGCGGGAGCGCGCGTGACCGGGCACGCGGACGTCCACGCCGGACTTCCGGAGCGACCAGTCGTCCACCTCCGACCCGAACGAGCGTCGAAGGTGATCGGGCTCGAGATCGCGCCCGACGAGCAGCGCGCGACGCTGACCGGATTCGGCTTCGACGTCGGGAACGACTGGGACGTGACCGTCCCGACCTGGCGTGCTCGCGACGTCACCCGGGAGATCGACCTGGTCGAGGAGATCGCGCGACCCGTCCTCGATCGCGTCCCGCTCACGATGCCGTTGCGGCGGCATGTCCGCGGGCGGCTGACGAAGGAGCAGCGCCTTCGCAGGGTCGTCGAGGACACGCTGGCCGGTGCCGGCCTGTCGGAGGCGTATACGTGGAGCCTCGCCGGCTCGGATCCGAATCCGGACGCGATCCGGCTGCCGAGCCCGATGACGTCCGACCAGGCGATCCTGCGAACGACGATCGTCCCTGGGCTACTCGATGCGGCCCGCACGGGGATCGACGCCGGCGCGGAGCACGTCGCGCTCTTCGAGATCGCGCGGATCTACCTGCCGTCCGGCGAGCGGCTCCCGGAGGAGCGCTGGCGCGTCGCCGGGGTCGTGCAGGGCGGCTATGACGTGGTGAAGGGCATTCTCGAGACGCTCTACGACGCGCTCGCCCTCGAACTCCGGGTGGAGCGCGGAAGCCACGAGCTGCTGCACCCCGGGAAGGCGGCGGTCACCGAGGCCGGCTGGCTCGGAGAGCTGCATCCGACGCTGCTCGAAAGGACGTGGGGCGCCTTCGAGCTCGATCTCGCGACGCTGTTCGACGCCGTGCCGGATCTCATCGTCTACGAGGACGTCCTCACGTATCCCGCAACGCTGCAGGACATCGCCGTCGCCGTCGACGAGGACGTCGAGGTCGGCGCCCTCGTCGATGCCGCACACGCGGCGGCCGGTGAGCTGCTGCGCGAGGCACGGGTTTTCGACGTCTACCGAGGCGAGCAGGTGGGAGCGGGTCGCAAGTCCGTCGCGATCCACCTCGCATTCCAGTCGCCCGAGCGCACGCTCACCGAGGAGGAGGCAACGGAGGTACGGGACCGCATCGTCGCCGCGCTCGGAGAGCGCTTCGCCGCCGAGCTTCGCTCGTGAGACTCCGCTGACACAGCCGGTCGCCTACACGGCGGCCGGCTGTGCTGCGTTGGAGGAGGAGAGGCTACGGATACGGCGGGTAAGGGGTTGTCGTCGTGGTGGTCGTATCGGTGGTCGTGGTCGTCGGCGGGACGACCGCCTGCCCACCCTTCTTGATCTGCCCTCTGATCTCGCCGGCCGGGTTCTTCGGCGTGTGCACGTTCACGTACGCACCGCCTCCCAGGAGTGCCGAGACCGTGCGCGCGTTGAGCTTCGCCGAGCCGCGTTGTCCCGAACGGCACGGCCCGCACAGTGCGACCGCTATCGGTCCAGCCTTGCCCCGCTTCCCGAAGTGGACGTGGGCAGCGATGGCCTTGCCGGTCAGTCCGTGGAACGTGAGGCGCCAGGCGAGCGTCCCGCCGGTTGCCTTCCTCGTCAGCCCCGCCGCGAAGCTGCCTCCGGCGCCCGCCTTTGCGCCCGTCGGCTTCGGAACCTCGTTCCCCGCCGCGAGCGTCCCTTTCAGCGCCGTGGTAGCGGCGTCGGGGCCGAGTCGGCGAGCGTTGCCCATTCCCGACCACACACCGGCGACAAACAGGGCGACGACAACCGCTCCTATTCCCAGCGTTCGTTTGCTCATCGGGCCTCCCGATCTGTTGACCTGAACGACTGTTCGCCGTCGGAACCCGATCGGATTGCCGATGCGACCGCACTGCGCCAGTTCCGGTCGGACAGGAACGGGGGCTCGACAAGGAATCCGATCGACGCTCGTCGGCGTAGGAACGGTCATGGCTCGCGTTGCGATCGCGGTCGTGGTCCTGGCCTGTGTCGGGCTGCTCACCGCCTCCGGGGGGTCGGCTCGATCGACCCAGGAGGTCACGCTGTTCGGCACGGTCGGTCCCGAGTTCACGATCTCGCTCTACGACGCGGGGGGCTATCCGGTCAAGAGCCTGGATCCAGGCAGGTATGAGATCCAGGTGAAGGACCTCTCGGACTTTCACAACTTCCACCTCCAGGGACCGGGCGTGAACGAGACGACGGGCATCGAGTTCACGGGCGAAGCGACATGGACCGTGGCGTTCACGGACGGCAGCTACACGTTCCTCTGTGACGCCCACGCGTCGTCGATGCGCGGGGCGTTCACCGTGGGTAACACGCCCTCGACACCTCCTCCGTCGACATCCCCGACGCCACCGGCGGCGGGACCGGTGACACCCGGGACGAAGCTCGTCCTGACCACCGGGCCCGCCCAGGTGATCACGCTCAAGACGTCCACGGGCAAGACGGTGAAGACGATGAAGCTCGGGACGTACACCGTGACCGTCCGCGATCGTGGCCGCATTCACAACGCACACGTCGTCGCGCCGGGGTTCAACCGCAGGACGAGCCCGCTGACCTACACGGGGACGCAGACGTGGAAGGTCAAGCTCACGCGGGCCGGCACCTTCCGCTTCCTGTGCGACCCGCACGCCCTCCTGGGCATGAAGGGGTCAGCGAAGATCGTGCGTTAGACGGAGCGGCCCGCGAGCCGCCAGACCGGGCCCTGCGTCACGGCGTTCTCCGTGTCCGAGAGACTCTGGACGACGGCGATGGTTCCCGTGATGCCCTCCGCGTCCATGCGCTCGAAGCAGCGACGCGCCATCTGCGGCGACACGCCGTACCCCTGCTTCCCGGACGCCCGGAACTGAAGCGCGATCTCGCCCATGACGCGCGACGGATTCATCGGCGCGCCGAGGAGCGCCGCACGGGGAAGGTGGTCGCTCGAGTCGAGCCTGAGGATGCAGAGGATGTCGCTCCAGTCCGGCGGGAGCTCGGCGAGCGCCGTGTCCCACTGCTCCGCGAGCGAGGCCGTCGCGGCCGTCGGCGGCTCCACGGTCACGTCGATCGGAACCACGTCCTCGATCGCGCCGATGAGCTCGAGCGTGCCCCAGATCCGCCTGCCGTCGAGGCGCCTGAAGATGTTGCGTGCGCGCTCGACGCCTCCGTCGGCGCGCTGGATGTGCAGCCTCAGCACGTCGCCCACCCGTCCTGGCTGCAGCGGGCCGAGCACCGCGGCGGCCTCCGCAACCGAGCCTTCGGGCACGAATCTCAGCTGCACCTCCGACCAGTCGTCGGGAAGGCTTCCCTCGATCCCGGCCCACTGGTCGGCAGCTCGCATCGGCGGATCAGCATAATGGCCGGTCGATGACGACCGTCGAAGAGCCCGTCGAATCCGGGGGGAGAGGGGTATCCAAGGAAGTCCTTCGCGGCTTCTTCCGCGAGATGCTCCTCATCCGCCGGTTCGAGGAGAAAGTCGAAGACCGCTTCCGTGCCGGTGAGCTACCCGGCTTCCTGCACGTTGCGATCGGCCAGGAGGCGACGGCGACCGGCGTCTGTGCCGCGCTGACGCGCGAGGACGTGATCGCGTCGACGCATCGCGCGCACGGCCACGCGATAGCGAAGGGCACGCATGTCGAGCGGATCATGGCCGAGCTCTACGGGAAGGTCGAGGGCTGCAGCGGCGGCTACGGGGGCTCGATGCACCTCTACGACATCGAGGTCGGCAACCTCGGGGCGAATGCCGTCGTGGGAGGAGGCCTGCCCGGGATCGTCGGGGCGGCGCTCGCCTTCCAGATGAGGGGCGAGAAGCGTGTCGCGGTCGCCTTCTTCGGTGACGGCGCGACGAACACCGGCTCGTTCCACGAGTCCATGAACCTCGCTCAGTTGTGGAAGGTGCCGGCGATCTTCGTCCTCGAGAACAACGGGTGGGCGGAGTCGACCCCTGCGAGCCAGCAGCTCCCGCTCCCGGTCGACGAGCTCGGGAAGCGAGCCGTCGCGTTCGGCATGAAGCTCATCGAGGCCGACGGCCAGGACGTCGAGGCCGTCTACCTCGCGACGCTCGCCTCGCGCGAGCATGCGCTCTCGGGCAAGGGGCCCGTCCTGCTGCATCTGCGCACCCATCGCCTCACCGGCCACTTCGTCGGCGATCCCCAGGTCTACCGGGACAAGGAAGCCCTGAGGGAGGAGCGCGAGACGAAGGATCCGATCCAGCTTCTGGCCGCGCGCCTCGAGCTGACGGAGGACGAGCTCGACGCGATCGACGCCGAGGTGACCGCGGAAGTCGACGCGGCGGTCGAATTTGCGAAAGCCGGAACCGACCCGGCCCCGGAAGACGCCCTCAAGTACGTCTATGCCTGAGCTCACGTATCGCGAGGCGGTTCGCGACGCCCTCGGTCGCGCTCTGCGCGAGGACGACAGCGTGTTCATCATGGGCGAGGACATCGCCGAGATGGGCGGCTCGATGGCGGTAACGCAGGGGCTGCTCGAGGAGTTCGGCCCGGGCCGAGTCCGCAACACGCCTATCTCGGAGATGGCGATCGTCGGGAGCGGCATCGGTGCCGCGATCCAGGGGATGCGCCCGATCGTCGAGATCATGTACGAGGACTTCCTCACGATCTCGATGGAACAGCTCGTGAACCAGGCTGCGAAGCACCGGACGATGTCGGGCGGCCAGGTGAAGGTTCCGCTCACGATCCGGACGCAAGGCGGAGCGGGTTGGTCTCCGGGCGCGCAGCACGCGCAGCAGCTCGAGGCGTGGTTCGTCCACGTGCCCGGTCTCAAGGTCGTCTTCGCGTCGACCCCCGAGGACGTCCGCGGTCTCCTCTGGTCGGCGATCTACGACGACAATCCGACCGTCTTCTTCGAGCACCGCACGCTCTACCCGATCAAGGGCGAGGTGCCGGACGAGCTCGAGCCGATCCCGCTCGGCAAGGCGCGTATCCACCGCGAGGGCGACGACGTGACCGTCGTGGCGACCGGTCGCCTCGTCCACGAGGCGCTGAAGGCGGCGGACGAGGCGGAGACGGAGGGCATCTCCGTCGAGGTGGTCGACCCCCGCACGCTGCTGCCGCTCGACGAGGAGACGATCGTCGGGTCGGTGAAGAAGACGACGCGCTGCGTCACGGCTCACGAGGCGGTCACGCGCGGCGGCTTCGGCGCCGAGCTCACGGCCGTGATCCAGCACGGCGCCTTCGATTGGCTCGACGCTCCGATCGAGCGCGTCGGTGCGAAGTTCGCGCCTCTCGCCTTTGCGCCGGCGATGGAGCAGTGGGTCGTGCCGCACGCCGACGACGTGCTCGCCGCGATCCGCCGGACGGTGGCCCGGAGCTAGGCGTGGCAAGCGAAGTCAAGCTCCCGCGGCTAGGTCAGGGAATGGAGTCGGGGACGATCGTGCGCTGGCTCAAGACCGAAGGCGACGCGGTCTCCAAGGGCGAGCCGCTCTACGAGCTCGACACGGACAAGGTGACGCAGGAAGTGGAGGCCGAGTCCGACGGCGTCCTCCTGAAGATCGTCGTCGCCGACGGCGAGGTGGACGTCGGGACGACCGTCGGGATCATCGGCGCGCAGGACGAGGACGTGTCCGCGCTGCTCGCCGACGCACAGGGCGGGAACGGCGGCGCTCCGGCGGCCGCCGCCGAGCACTCGATCCCGGCGGAGGAGGCGGAAGCGGCGCCGAAGGAGGTCGTCGAGGCTCCCGAGGAGCCGGCTGCAGAGCTGGCTCGAGCCCCGGTGCGCGCGGAGGGCGAGCGCGTGAAGGCGAGCCCGCTGGCGCGGAGGATCGCCCGCGAGCGCGGGGTGAACCTCGCCCAGGTCGTCGGCACGGGCCCCGAGGGTCGCGTGATCGCCGAGGACGTCGAGAAGGCGGCGCTTCGCCCGGCTGCCGCTGCGCGCGTCGGCGCGGCCGAGCCGGGGTTCGAGGTCGTCGAGCTGACGTCGACCCGGAAGACGATCGCGCGCCGCCTCACGGAGGCATGGCAGGCGCCCGTCTTCCAGCTCACAGTCAGCGCGGACGCGACGGAGCTCGTCGCGACGCGCGAGCGCATGGTCGAGCTCCTCCGTGAGGGCGAGACCAAGCCGACGGTCTCCGACGTGCTCACCCGGCTCGTCGCGTCGGCGCTCGTTCGCCACCGCCCGGTCAACGCGAACTTCGTCGACGGAAAGATTCACCGGTTCACCGCGGCGAACGTCGGGCTCGCAGTCGCCGCGCCGAGCGGCCTCGTCGTCCCGGTCATCCGAGATGCGGACCGAAAGTCGGTTCTCGAGATCGCGAGCGACCGCGCCGACGTCGTCTCGCGCGCGCGAGACGGGAAGCTCCAGCTGACCGACCTCGAGGGCGGCACCTTCACCATCTCGAACCTCGGGATGTACGGCATCGAGCAGTTCGTCGCCGTCCTCAACCCGCCCCAGGTGGCGATCCTCGCCGTCGGGTCGATCGAGGATCGCGCGGCGGTCGTCGACGGCGCGGTCGCGAGCGTCCCGATGGTGACGATGACACTCACGTGCGACCACCGCGCGATCGACGGCTCCGAAGGCGCCGAGTTCCTCCGCGACGTCAAGGCGTTCGTCGAGACGCCGGCGCTAGCGCTCTAGCGCACACCGGAAGTCCGCTCGCACGGACTCCCGGTCGCGCAAATCCCTGCGGCGCCGCCGCTGCACGGCGGCGGTGCGTGTCTTGGAATCAGCCTCTAGGCTCTTCGCATGGTCATCCGGCGGGGCGGGCGGCAGGACGTCAGGTTCCTCCGCGACATGCTCCACCACGCCTACTACTGGCGCGAGCGGAGCCCCGGCGACGGCCCCGGGCCCGCTGCGCGGTACGTGAAGGGCTGGGGAAGGCCCGGTGACACCGTGCTCATCGCCGTCGACGACGCGTTCCCGGTCGGCGCGGCCTGGTACAGGCTCTTCCGCAAGGACCAGCCCGGCTACGGCTTCGTGGACGAGGAGACGCCCGAGCTCGCGATCGCGGTCGTGCCGAGCCGTCGCGGCCTTGGAGTGGGAGATGCGCTGCTCGACGCCCTCTGCGACCGAGCCCGCGCCGACGGCTATCTCGCTCTCAGCCTCAGTGTCGCCCGAGACAACGCTTCGCTCCTTGCGTTCTACGAGCACCACGGCTTCCAGGTCGTCGGCGACGGCGACGAGCAGAGCGTCACCATGCGCCGGGAGTTGTAGCGCTGCCTCGCTAGGATCGCGGCGATGGAATTCGACGTAGCCGTCCTGGGCGGCGGGCCGGCCGGGTACACCGCAGCCATCAGGGCGGCCCAGCTCGGCGCCCGTGTCGCATGTGTCGAGCGTGAGACCGAGCTCGGCGGAACGTGCCTTCGCGTGGGCTGCATCCCGACGAAGGCCTGGGTCTCGACTGCGCATGCGCTCCATGCAGCGCGCGAGATCGACCCGAAGCTCGGCGTCGTGACGGGCGAGCCGTCGCTCGACTTCGCGCAGGCGAACGAGTGGAAGGCCGCGGTCGTGAAGCAGATGACCGGGGGCGTCGCGTCGCTGTTCAAGGCGAACAACGTCACGTGGCTCGAGGGCAGCGGCCGCTTCGATGACGCGCGCTCGATCACGTTCGACAAGGGCGAGCTCGGCGTCAGCTTCAAGAGCGCCATCGTCGCGACCGGCTCGTATCCGATCCGGCCGCCGATCCCCGGTCTCGACTCGTCCCGCTGTGTCGACTCGACCGGGCTGCTCGCGCAGACCGAGGTGCCGCGACGACTCGTCGTGCTCGGGGGCGGGATCATCGGCTGCGAGTTCGCCTCCATCTTCGAGCGCTTCGGGACCGAGGTGACGATGATCGAGATGCTCGAGTCGCTCATCCCGCAGGAGGACGCCGACGCGACGAGCGAGCTCCGGAAGGCGTTTGCGCGGCGCGGGATCGTCGTCCACCTCGGCAAGCAATGCACGAGGGTCGACGACACTGGCTCGGAGCTCGTCGTCCACTTCGGAGACGGCGAGACGGTCGAGTGCGACCTCATGCTCGTGTCGGTTGGGCGCGCGCCGCTCGTGGACGGGATCGGCCTCGAGGCCGCCGGCGTCACGTTCGACCCGAAGGCGGGCGTCGGGACCGACGCCCATCGGAGGACCTCGGTTCCGCACATCTATGCGGCGGGCGATGTGGCCGGCTATTGGCAGCTCGCGCACACGTCCTTCCGCGAGGGCGAGGTCGCGGCGGAGAATGCGACCGGCCACGACGCGGTCGTGGGGGACGCGGCCGTGCCCCGCCCGATCTACACCGACCCCGAGATCGCCGGTGTCGGCCTGACCGAGGCGCAAGCGGTCGAGAAGTACGGCTCCGAGAACGTCGTCACGGGACGGTTCCCCTGGGTGGCGAACGCGCGGGCGGTCATGTCCGGCGAGGCGGCCGGGTGGGTCAAGACGATTCACGAGTCGACGTATGGCGAGCTGGTCGGCGTGGTCATTGTCGGCGCGCATGCGACCGACCTCATCGAAGCGGCGGTCGTCGCGCTCGACGCGGAGTCCACGATCGAGACGATTGCGGACGGGATGGCCGCTCATCCGACACTGGGCGAGGGGCTCAAGATCGCCGGGCAGGTGGCGCTGGGGCGCGCGATCGACCTTCCGCCGCGGCGTCGGTAAGCGGTGTTCGTTACCCTGGGGTCATGAAGATCTTCACGAGGAAGAACGCCCTCGTCGGGTATCTCGTGCTGAATGCGAGGAAGCGCGCCATCGAGAAGCGGGTCCGTCGCCGACGGCGCAGCGGTCTCAGGGTCGTCGCGTACGTGGGGCTCGGCCTCGTCTCGGCGGGGATCCTTGCCGCCGTGCTCGCCGTCGCCCTCAAGCGGCGCTCGCTCGAGGCCGCCGGGCTTGACTCCGAGCCGGAGAGCGAGACCGAGTCCGAGATCGTCGGCGAGTACGTCACCGCACCGGATCCCGTTCCGGCCACGTGAGCTCGGACGGCGGCGGCGACGCCGGTGTGATCCGATCCGCGCTCGACGGGCTCGTACCGTACGAGCCAGGGCGTCCGGTCGAGGACGTCCAGCGTGAGCTCGGCCTCGAGCGCGTCGTCAAGCTTGCGTCGAACGAGGGACCGTACGGGCCCTTCGCGGCTGCCCAGGAGGCGATCGCGCGTGCGACGTCCGAGCTCAATCGCTATCCGGACGGCGGTGCCTGGCGCCTGAGGACTGCGCTCGCCGAGCATCATGGCGTCGCCTTCGAGCAGGTCACGGTGTGCGCCGGCGCCGATGCCGTCGTCGGCTTCGTCTGCCTGGCATGTGTCGATCCGTGCGACGAGGTCGTCACGGGCTGGCCGTCGTTCCCGAGCTACGTCCTCGATCCCCTGAAGCTCGGCGGAATCCCTGTCCGTGTCCCGCTCGAAGACGAGCGCATCGATCTCGAGGCGTTGCTCGATGCGATCACGCCACGGACGAAGCTGGTGTTCGTCGCAGCGCCGAACAACCCGACCGGGACGACCAGCACGCGCGCCGAGCTCGATGCGTACTTCGAACGCGTCCCGCCGCACGTGCTGACCGTGCTCGACCAGGCCTACTTCGAGTACATCGACGAGGCGGACTATCCGGAAGGGATCGCCGAGTACCTGCTCAGCGGCAGGCGCGTTCTCGTCCTCCGTACGTTTTCGAAGATCTTCGGGCTCGCAGGGCTGCGCGTCGGCTACGGGATCGGGCCTGCCGACGTGATCACGGCCATCGGCAAGGTGCGCCGTGCGTTCGACGTGACGTCCGCGGGGCAGGAGGCTGCGCTCGCGAGTCTCGACGAGGAGGCGGAGATCACGAGACGGCGAAGCGCGAACAGGGAGTCGATGGCGCTCCTCCGAGACGTGCTGCGCAACCACGGGCTCGAGCCTGCCGGACCGGCGGTCGCCAACTTCCTCTTCGTGCGCGTCGGGGATGCGGACGCGGTGAACGATGCGCTCCTCCGCCGCGGCGTGATCGTTCGGCCGCTGCGCGCGTTCGGCGCTCCGGACGCGCTGCGGATCACCGCCGGGACGCTCGAGGAGGTCGCGTTTCTCGGCGACGCTCTCGCCACGCTGGACGTGCCGATCGGTGCCGTTGCGACTTGAGGCTCCGGTTACGTCTTCGCAGCGCTTCGTAGGGATCCGCACCGAGAACGCCGAAGCACGGCCTGTCGCTCGGCTATCCTCCGCCGGCGGGCGGCCCGTCGAGGCGCTCGTCGGCTCCTTTGAGAACTCAAAGGAGCGACGTGTAAAACCGACTCCTTCATGCGAACCACCCTGAAACGAGGACTGGGGCGCGGAGCCGCTCCGAACGGAAACGGGAAGGCGGTGCTGCCACCAGGCGCAGTCTCGCCCGTCACCCTCTACCGCCAGCCGGAGCGGTCGTCGCGTTCGCGTGCCTCGCTCCTCGGGACGATCGCGATGTGGCTGGGGATCGCGTGCCTCGTCGTCGCGACCGGGACGGCAGGCGGTGCATACCTCTATTTCCACCAGTCCGTCGCTGCGGTCGCTGCCAAGACGCCCGAGGTGAAACGGGCGGCTAAACAGCTCAGCGTCGCGCTTCCGGGCCAGCCGGCGGTCGCGCTCGTGATCGGGTACGACCATCGCAAGGAGGACGGCCCCAACACGTCGGGTCGCTCGGACACGCTGATGCTCGTCCGCGCCGACCCCGAGTCCGACTCGATCTCCCTCCTCTCCTTCCCACGCGACATGCGCGTCGAGGTCCGCTGCCCGGGCCGCACACCGTTCTTCGACAAGATCAACGCGGCCTATTCGTACTGCGGGCCACAGGGCTCGCTGCAGACCGTGCACGCTCTCACCGGAGTCGACATCAACTACCTGATAACGGTCAACTTTCGCGGCTTCCGGCAGATCGTCGACCGCCTCGACGGCGCCTGGATCGACGTCGACCGCCGGTACTTCAACGACAAGGGCGGGCCCTACGGCTACGCGAAGATCAATCTCCAGCCGGGCTACCAGAAGCTGGACGGCCGCAAGGCGCTCGACTACGTCCGCTACCGGCACACGGACTCCGACCTCTACCGCGTCGCCCGGCAGCAGCAATTCGTGAAGGCCTTCAAGGGGCAGATCCAGCAGAGCTTCGCCCCGACCGCGTTGCCGAAGGTGGTCAATGCGATCACGCACAACGTGGAAGTGGCCCAGGGCGGAGGCTCGGACGTCAGTGGCAGGACCGTCCTCTCATACGCGCTCTTCGCCTATGGCCTGCCCAAGGGACGCGTCTTCCAGACGCGCATCGAGGGGCTCGAGGGCTTCGCGGAGCTGACGACCGACTCGGAGAACATCACGAGGGCGGTCACGACGTTCGCGCATCCCGACGTCGAGTCCTCGGAGAAGGCCACCGCTGTCGCACTCGGCGAGAAGGTCAAGACGCGGACTCCCGCGCCGAGCCAGACGAGCATCACCGTTCTGAACGGCAACGGCGTCTCCGGCTCGGCTTCGACCGCTGGCTATCTGCTGGGCCAGCGTTCGTACCAGGTCGTCACGCCGCCGAACGGCCTGCCGGCCAACGCGCCGTCCTTCGACTACTTCCGCACGAAGGTCTACTTCGACAAGTCGCGCCACGGCGCCCAGGAAGCCGCCACGAAGGTAGCGAACCTGTTCGGCTCGGCGGAGCTCGAGGCGCTGCCGCGCAAGCTCTCGCAGCTCTCGAACGGCGCGATGCTTACGGTCGTGGTGGGCCAGACATTCCACGGCAGCCTCGCGTCGGCTCCGATCGACCAGACGCCGAAGCGCGAGAAGCCGAACGTCACGTACGGGCCGAACGCCTCACTCGACGAGTTGCGCGCCCGGCGCAAGCGCGTCCCGTTCCCGCTGATGGTGCCGACGGTCATCGAGCGGAGCTCGTGGACGGACTCGACCGAGCCGGCGCGGATGTACTGGATCGATCCGTCCGAGAAGCACAAGGCGGTGCGCCTCGTGTATCGGATGGGCTCGAACGAGTACTGGGGCGTCGAGATGACGGACTGGGAGGACGCACCCGTCCTCGCCGACAAGAGCCTCACGCGCCATATCGGCGGACGCACCTATGACCTCTACTACAACGGGCCGAAGCTCCACATGGTGGTCCTGCGCACGCCGAAGGCGAGCTACTGGGTGGTCAACACGCTGCTCGACCGGCTCTCGAACGAGACCATGCTCGCCATCGCGAAAGGCCTCAAGCCGCTCGGCTCGGTGAAGGCGAAGTAACACGGTGAGAGTCGCCGTCTTCGGCGCGGGGTACGTCGGCCTCGTCACGGGCGCGTGCTTCGCGCAGCTCGGGCACGACATCGTCGTCCGCGACATCGTCCCGGAGAAGATCGACGCGCTTCGCGCCGGTCACGTGCCGATCCACGAGCCGGGGCTCGAGGAGCTGCTCCACCGGAATGGGGAGCGGCTCGCGTTCACGACCGACGTCACAGAGGCGGTCGCCGGTGCGGACGTCGTGTACATCGCCGTCGGCACGCCGCCGACCTACTCGGGAGACGCCGACCTCTCCGCCGTGTGGACTGTCGTCGACGAGCTGCCGGAGGCGGATCGACGCATCGTCGTCGCGATGAAGAGCACGGTCCCGGTGGGCACGGGTCGTGCCGTGAGGCACCGACTCGACGATCGTGGGCTCGAGAACGTGGGCTACGTCTCCAATCCGGAGTTCACCGCCGAGGGGACGGCGGTCCGCGACTTCATGGAGCCCGACCGGATCGTCATCGGCGCATTCGACGTCGCGGACGGTGACGTGATCGCGAAGCTGCACGAGGGCATCGACGCGCCGATCGTGCGCTGCGACGTGCCGTCGGCCGAGATGGTCAAGCTCGCTGCGAACGCTGCTCTCGTGACGCGGATCTCGTTCATCAACGAGATCGCGAACGTCTGCGAGGCGACCGGCGCCGACGTGACGACGGTCGCCCAGGGGATCGGCCTCGATCGCCGAATCGGGCCGTCGTTCCTCCGCGCCGGCATCGGCTACGGGGGCTCCTGCTTCCCGAAGGACTCGCTCGCGCTCAAGCAACTCGCGGCGAACTCGGGCTACAACTTCCAGCTCCTGAACGCCGTCATCGAGGTCAACGAGCTGCAGAAGCGGCGCGTGATCGGGAAGCTCGAACGGCGTCTCGGCCCCCTTCGCGGCAAGCGGATCGCGCTGCTCGGCCTCGCGTTCAAGCCCGGAACGGACGACATGCGCGAGGCGCCGAGCCTCGTCCTCGCGGGGCGGCTGCTCTCCGAGGGCGCCGAGGTGACGGCCTGGGACCCCGTCGCCGACGGGACCGCGCATCTGCACGGCGTCGTGATCGCCGGGAGCGCGCTCGAGGCGCTCGACGGCGCGGACGGGGTTGTCGTCGTCACCGAGTGGCCGGAGCTCCGAGAGCTCGACTGGGCGGAAGTTGCGGAGCGGATGCGCGGCAACGTGATCGTCGACGGCCGCAACCTCTTCGATCCCGACGAGTTGCGCTCGCACGGCTTCGTCTACGAGGGCATCGGACGTCCCGTCGTATGACAACGCTCGCCGTTCGACTCGCGTTCGCGGGGGAAACCATGTTTTCCCCGCGTGCCCCACGCTTCCCGAGAGCGCGGGGAACCTCTCGTTTTTTTGCACCCCTCCCCGCTCACGAGCGAGGATCCTCGTGAGCCTCCCCGCGGTGATCCTGGTCGGAGGACAGGGCACGAGGCTCCGACCGCTCACCGACCGGACGCGCAAGGACATGCTGCCGCTCGTCGACCGTCCGTTGCTCGCGTACACGTTCGAGCACCTCGCGCGGCACGGTGTCGAGCGCGCGATCATCTCCTGCGGATATCTCCCCGACCAGATCGAGAGCACGTTCGGCACCGGACATGACGGGCTTGCACTCGAGTACGCGATCGAGGACGAGCCACTCGGGACCGGCGGCGCGATCGGCTTCGCCGGACGCGAGCTCGAGGGGAGCTTTTTCGCGCTGAACGGTGACTCCCTTCGCGAGGCGGATCTCGGTGAGCTGGTCGCGTTCCATCGGTCGACCGGAGCGAAGGCGACCATCCTGCTGACGCCGGTCGCCGATCCGAGCCGGTACGGGCTCGTGCGGACGGCTGCGGACGGGCGCGTCGAGACCTTCCTCGAGAAGCCGCGCCCGGAGGAGATCGACACCGACCTCATCAACGCGGGCCTCTACGTCCTCGAACCGGAAGCGCTCGAGCTCGTCCCGCCCGGCCGCGCGGTCTCGATCGAGCGCGACGTCTTTCCCCGGCTGGCGGCCGAGGGCTCCGTGTACGGCGTCGCCCTCCCCGGCTACTGGCTGGACGTCGGTACGCCCGAGACGTACCTGCAGGCGCACCGCGACGTCCTCGAACGGGTCTTCGAGACGGCCGTCGGCGACGCGCTCGGAGCCGACTTCACGCTGGTCGACGAGACGGCAGACGTCGATGACGACGCGAAGCTCGTCCCGCCCGTGTACGTCGGTCCGGGTGCGGTCGTGGAGAGGGGTTCGCGGCTCGGGAGCCTCGCGGTCCTGGGTGCCGGCGCGCGGCTGGGGGAAGGTGGCATCGTCGAGAATGCCGTGATCGGCGCGCGCACGCGGGTCGGGGCCGGAACGAGCGTCGTCGGTTCGATCGTCGGCGACGACGCCGAGCTCGGGCAGGGCTCGGAGCTTCGCAACCTCGCGGTCGTCGGGCCGGGGGCGAAGCTCGGCGGACGCAATGTCCTCGACCACGGGCTGCGTATCGGCGCGGGACAGCACATCCCTGACGAGGCGCTGCGCTTCTCGTGATCCCGTACGCCGTCTCGCCGCGCAAGGTCGAGAAGCCGTGGGGCTGGGAACTCGTCTGGGCCGAAGCCGACGAGTACGTCGGCAAGCTGCTGTTCGTCCGCGCCGGAGAGTCTCTGAGTCTTCAGTACCACGAGGTCAAGGACGAGTCGTGGCTCGTCCAGGAAGGGCGGGCGCGGCTGGAGCTGGGGGAGGTGGGTGGCGACCTCGAGGCGTTCGAGATCGCTCCCGGCGACGCGTATCGCTTCCGCCCGCGAACCGTGCACCGCGTCACGGCGATCGAGGACACGCTCGTCATCGAGGTCTCCACGGCGCAGCTCTCCGACGTCGTTCGTCTCGAGGACCGATACGGGCGCGAGGGAACGTCGGCCCCGTAGCAACCTTCACACGACTCTGGTAGGGTTGTGGAAGTGCAGCCGTGGATGACTATCGGGGAGGCGAGCCGGAGGTCCGGCTGGTCTCCGCGTATGCTCCGCTACCTCGAGCAGGCGGGGCTCGTCGTTCCGGCCCGCAGCGCGGCCGGCTATCGCCGGTACGGCATCCGCGAGCTCAACCAGCTGAACGCCCTCGCGGAGCTGCGGACCCGGTACGGCGTCGAGCTCGTCGAGCTCGAGTTCGCGCTCCGACTGCGTCGCGAGCCGACGCTTCGCGCGGCGGTCGAGACCTGGCTCGCCGGGACGACCGTCCCGGAGCCCGAGCAGACCTCCCCGGCGTGGGTCGAGTGGGAGCAGCGCAAGCACGAGCGCCTGCTCGCGACCGACGCCGCCTGAGCCTGACACCCGACGACGAGACCGAAGAGAGGATCGATGGCAACGACACAGCGATACGACGTGAAGGACCTGGCGCTGGCGCCCGAAGGCGTGCGCCGGATCGCGTGGGCCGACCGGCAGATGCCGGTGCTCGCTGCGATCCGCGAGCGCTTCGAGCGCGAGCAGCCGCTCGCAGGGCACCGCATCTCCGCGTGCCTGCACGTGACGACCGAGACGGCGAACCTCGCCCGTACGCTCCGTGCGGGCGGCGCGGACGTCGTGCTCTGCGCGTCCAACCCCCTGTCGACGCAGGACGACGTCGCAGCCGCGCTCGTCGAGGAGTACGGCGTTGGCGTCTTCGCGATAAAGGGCGAGGACAACGACACGTACTACCGCCACATCGAGGCAGCCGTCGACCACCGACCGCACCTCACGATGGACGACGGCGCCGACGTCATCGGTGTTCTCCACTCGGCTCGCCGCGAGCAGCTCGGCGACGTCATCGCCGGGACCGAGGAGACGACGACGGGCGTCATCCGCTTGAAGGCGCTCGAGCGCGACGGGAAGCTCGGCTTCCCCGTCATCGCGGTGAACGAGGCGCGCACGAAGCACCTCTTCGACAACCGCTACGGCACGGGACAGTCCACGATCGACGGGATCATCCGCGCCACGAACGTCCTCCTCGCCGGCAAGCGCTTCGTCGTCGCCGGCTACGGCTGGACCGGGCGCGGCGTCGCGCTGCGAGCCCGTGGCATGGGATCCCACGTGATCGTGACCGAGGTGGATCCGCTCCGCGCGCTCGAGGCGGCGATGGACGGCTACGAGGTCCTTCCGATGGACGTCGCCTGCGCCGTCGGCGACCTGTTCTGCACGGCCACGGGTGACAAGAACGTCATCGCCCGGGCGCACATGGAGCGGATGAAGGACGGGGCAATCCTCTCCAACACCGGTCACTTCAACGTCGAGATCGAGCTCGGCGCGCTGCGCGACCTCGCGGTCGAGACCCGGGAGGCCCGCGCCCTCGTCGACGAGTTCACGCTCGCCGACGGGCGGCGCCTCTACCTCATCGGAGAGGGGCGCCTCGTGAATCTCGCGGCGGCCGAAGGGCATCCCGCACTCGTGATGGACATGTCCTTCGCGAACCAGGCCCTGTCTGCCGAATGGGTCATCCAGAACGCGGCGACGCTCGAGCGCAAGGTCTACGACGTCCCGAAGGACATCGACGACGAGATCGCCCGGCTCAAGCTCGAGACGATGGGCATCGCGATCGACCAGCTGACGGAGGAGCAGGCGAAGTACCTCGCCTCGTGGGACGAGGGCACGTAGGCTCCGCCGCGCACGTGCGAGGCACCCCCGCGGAGACGACGTCGACGACCCGACGCTCGCGCGCGTCCGCGCGCGCGTGGGCGTCGAGACTGGTCGCGCTCGTCTGCGGGCTCTCGTTTCTCACAGGTTCGGCCGCGGGTGCCCCGACCGTGAAGGTCTGGTTCCTGCAGGGCGAGCAGATGCTCGCCGTGTCCAGGTCCGGCTCAACCGCGGACGACGCGCTCCGCCAGCTCCTGCGGGGACCGACGTCTGCGGAGACGAAAGACGGAGCGGAGACGTACGTCCCCGCCGGCACGAGGCTCCGCAGCGTCACGGTCGCGAACGGCCTCGCGACCGTCGATCTCAGCCTGAAGTTCGCGCTCGGTCGGGACGGGGCGAGCCTGCTCGCGCGACTGTCGCAGGTCGTGCACACGGCGACCGGGCCGGAAGGCGCGAAGAAGGTTCGCCTGCTCGTCGAGGGCGGGGTCCCACTCGGGATGTTTCCCGGTGTGTCGCTCGCCGGCCGCGCGATCACGGTCGACTACCTGGAAAAGCCGAACGTTCCCGTTCCCAAGCCGCCTGCCGAGAAGCAGCTGCCGGTCAGCGCCCAGACCCGCAGCGCGCAGCAGCGGCTCGTACAGCTCGGATACCTCCTGGCGAAGGACGTGGACGGCCAGGACGGGCCGACGACGCAGTCGGCGGTGCTGGCGTTCCAGAAGTGGGAGGGACTCCAGCGCGACGGGCAGATCGGTCCGCAAACCCTGAAGCGACTGCAGACCGTGAAGCGACCCACTCCTCTCACGCGCGGCGGCTCGGGCAGGCGCGCGGAGGTGCTGCTCGACCGGCAGGTTGCCCTCGCGATCGAGAACGACAAGGTCGTCCGTGTGATCCACGTCTCCACGGGCGCGACTGCGACGCCGACGCCTCCCGGGACGTACAAGGTCTACGACAGGATCCCGAAGTGGTGGTCGGTCCCGTTCCGTGAGTGGCTGCTGTGGGCGGTGCCGTTCAACGGCGGGATCGCCTTCCACGAGCTCGCCGAGGTGCCGCCGTACCCGGCGTCTCACGGATGCGTGCGGGAGCTGTACGTCAACTCGAAGTGGATGTACGACTTCGCCCGTGTCGGAATGCCGGTCAAGGTGATCGCGAAGTCATGACCGCCCGACTCCTTCTCGTCGTTGCCGCTGCCGGCCTTGCGCTCGGTGTCGTCGGCAGTGGCGCCGCTGGTCCGCCTCCGACCCAGACTCCCGGCACGCTCACGGTCGGGCTCGCGATGCCCAGCGAGGGTTTCCAGGTCGGCGTCGTGAAGGGCCACGAGGTCGTCTACGCGCAGGGTTTCGAGATCGACCTCGCGCGCGCGCTCGCGCTTCGCATGGGCCTCCGCGACACCGTCTTCGTCCAGAACCGCTTCGACCGTCTCTACAGCACGGGGCCAAAGCCGTTCGACGTCGGCCTGGGCGAGATCTCGATCACGCCCGCCAGAAAGAAGACGGTGGCGTTCTCGATCCCGTACATGTCGGTCGATCAGGGTGTTCTCACGTCCCAGACGCTGACTCCGATCCCGAAGACCATCCGCGCGCTGAAGACGCTGCGCGTGTGCGCTCTCGCGAAGACGACCGGGGCCGATCTCGCGCGCACGAGGATCGCACCCGCCAGGCCGGTGCTCGCGGTCGGCAACGTGCCGACGTTGATGCTGAACCTCCAGACGGGCCGCTGTGACGTCGTGGTGTACGACGCGCCCGTGCTGGGGACGCTCAAAGCACGCGCGCCGGACCGCTATGGGCCGTTCGCGGGCGTGATCAAGACCGGTGAGCAGTACGGCATCTCGCTACCCAAGGGCTCGCCGCTCATCGGTCCGGTCGACAAGGCGCTTAGGTCGCTCCTCTCGGACGGGAGCGTCGACGGGCTGGCGCGTCAGTGGCTCACGTTCGACCCGGCCAAGGCGCGGGTTCTCGGCTGAGCGCTACGTAGGCTGGGCTCATGGCTGCGCACGACCTCACGCCGGAGCGAATCGTCCGCCTCGAGGACGATGCAGTGGTCGTACTCGATCAGAGGCGCCTGCCGGATGAGGAGGTCGAGCTGCGATGTGCGTCGTCGGCCGAGGTTGCCGACGCCATCCGGACGCTCGCCGTCCGCGGCGCTCCCGCTATCGGCGTCGCTGCAGCCTACGGGCTCGCACTGGCGGCGGTTCGCGGCGAGAATCTCGACGAGGCGTACGACGTGCTCGCCTCGTCGCGTCCGACTGCGGTGAACCTGCGCTGGGCGCTCGACGCAGTACGCGACGACCCGACGCCTGGCCGCGCGAAAGCGCTCCACGTCGAGGAGGTCGGGCGCTGCCGGCGGATGGGAGAGCACGCGGTCGCGCTCGTTTCTCCCGGCGCTCGGCTCCTCACGCACTGCAACACCGGTGGGCTCGCAACGGGCGGCTACGGGTCTGCGCTCGGCGCCGTGCGTGCGGCGTGGGATGCTGGGCTCGTCGCGCATGTCTGGGTCGACGAGACGCGCCCGCTCCTCCAGGGCGCCCGGCTGACCGCGTGGGAGCTCGAGGCGCTGGGCATCCCGTTCTCGGTCGTCGTCGACGGAGCGGCCGCCTCGCTGATGGCCGCCGGAGACGTGGACGCCGTCCTGACCGGAGCCGACCGGATCGCCGCGAACGGCGACGTGGCGAACAAGGTCGGAACCTATGCGCTCGCCGTCGCCGCCGCGCATCACGAACTGCCGTTCTACGTCGTCGCGCCGACCTCGACACTGGATCCGAGCGCACGGACGGGCAGCGACATCCCGATCGAGGAGCGCGACCCGCGCGAGGTGACGTCGCGCTTCCCAGCACGAAACCGCGCGTTCGACGTCACGCCGGCGACGCTCGTCACGGCGATCGTCACCGAGGCGGGCGTTCATCGCGCACCGTACGCGACCTCTCTTCCGATTCCGGTGAGGAGCGCATCGTGATCGCGGTCGACTCCGAGACACGCGCTCTGCTCGACAGGTTCGGGTTCGACGAGGCGCTCTTCGGGTCGCTCCGGGCGCGTGTCGCCTCGGACGACCTCTCGGCCGAGTCGAACCTGATCCGCGGCTCGATCGAGCCCCCGACCCCCGAGGACATCACGCGGCTCCCGGCCCCGGGCGACGCGGACTACGACGACGCGCGCAGCGCCGGGCTGGAGGCTCTCGGGCAGAACGAGGTCGCGCAGGTGGTGCTCGCCGGAGGCATGGCGACCCGATTCGGCGGGGTCGTCAAGGCCGTGCTTACAGCGGTCGACGGGAAGAGCTTCCTCGAGGCGAAGCTCCTCCAGACGGTCGTGCTCGAAGAGCGGCTCGAGTGCAGGATCCCGGTCGCGCTGATGACGAGCTTCGCGACTGACGAGGCGATTCGCGCGCACGTGGCCGAGGAGCAACTGGGCGATCCGCTCGTCTTCAACCAGTTCGTCTCGCTCCGGCTCGAGGTGGGCGGCGATCTCTTCCGCGACGACGAAGGCCATACCTCGCTCTACGCACCAGGGCACGGCGACCTGTTCCAGGCGCTGCGTCGCTCCGGGACGCTTGCGGCCCTCCGTGAGCGAGGCGTGCGCACCGTCACCATCTCGAATGTCGACAACCTCGGCGCGCGTGTCGATCCCGTCGTCGTCGGCTCGCACCTGCTCGGCGGAATGCCGCTCACGTGCGAGGTCGCGCGCAAGGAGGGCGACATGGGCGGCGCCCCGGCTCGTGTGGACGGGAAGCTGCAGCTCGTCGAGGGGCCCCGCTTCCCACCCTCCTTCGACCAGGAGCTCGCCCCGGTCTTCAACACGAACACTGCGATCTTCGATATTGACGCGCTCGACGTCGACTACGACCTAACCTGGCTGTACGTGGAGAAGGCGGTCGAGGGCCGCACGGCGGTGCAGCTGGAGCGGCTCTACCACGAGGCATCGGCGCTCGTACCCACTCAGTACCTCGAGGTGCCCCGGCGGGGACCGCGCGGGCGGTTCTCGCCGATCAAGACGCCTTCCGACCTCGAGCGGGCGCAGGACGATCTGCGCGAGCTGGTCTCGGCGGACCCGCTTGGCGATGGGTAGAAATCCGCGCTGCGTTCCCGCCGATCCACCGACGCTTCGCGCCGCGCGCCGGTCGAAGCTGTAGCCGTGCGGAAGTGGATCATGTGGATCGCGATCGGCGGCGTCGTCCTCTTCGGCCTCATTCAGATCATCCCGTACGGGCGAGATCACAAGAATCCACCCGTCACGCAGGAGGTCAAGTGGGACTCCGCGCGGACGCGGGAGCTCGCGATCGGCGCCTGCTACGACTGCCACAGCAACCTCACGACATGGCCCTGGTACAGCAACATCGCTCCGATCTCATGGCTCGTGTATGCCGACGTGAAGGGCGGGCGTGAGACGCTCAACTTCTCGGAGTGGAACAAGCCGCAGGGCGAGGGCGCGGGGGATGCCGTCGAGGCCGTGCGGAACGGGTCGATGCCGCCCATCCAGTACAAGCCGCTCCATCCGGCAGGGCGCCTGACGTCGGCCGAGCGCGACGAACTCGCGCGCGGGCTGGAGAAGACACTCGCTGCCGACCCGCCGATCCCCGGCGGGGGCGGCGGCTAGACACGGAGAACCGTCACCGACTCGGCACGATCGTGTGAACGCTGCGTGCGTACGTTCGTGACGTGCGCGTGCTCGACCTCGTGCTGCCCGAGCGCTGTGCCATCTGCGATTCGCCCGGCGACGCGCTGTGCGCGCAGTGCCGGGCCCGACTGACCCGGCTCGTGCCCCCCGTCTGCGAGCGCTGCGGCTCGCCCGGTCCATGGCCGGTGCGACGCTGTGCCGAGTGCGCAGGTCGCAGGCTCGCCTTCGTGACTGCGCGGTCGGCGATCGTCTACGACGCTCGTGCGCGGGCACTCGTCCGGGCGTGGAAGGAGCGCGGGCGGCGGAGCCTGGCGCGCGCCGCGGCGGCGCTCGTCGCCGAGGTGATCCCGTACCCGTCGGTCGACTGTCTCGTCCCCGTCCCGGGCGATCCGGAGCGGGCGTGGCATCGCGGCGACGTGCCGGCTCGGTCGCTCGCTGCCGAGCTCGCGGATTCATGGCGACTTCCGCTCTGCGACGTGCTCGAGCGAGCGCACGCGCTTCCACGTCAGCGAGGGCTGTCCCTCGCGGCGCGCCGCCGGAACGTCCGTGGCAGCGTCACCTCGCGTTCGACGGTGCCGGCGGACGTCTGCATCGTCGACGACGTCTACACCTCCGGAGCGACGGCGGACGCCTGCGCGCGGGCGTGCCGACGCGCCGGGGCGCGTCGGGTTCAGGTGGTGACTCTCGCGCGAGCCGTCCGTTAGATTGAGAGTGACTGGATCGCCATGATCTCGAAAGGAGCGTCTGCAATGCAGCTCCAGGTCAAGCAGAACGGTTCCGTCCCGGACTCGGTGCATACCTATACGGAGAAGCGCCTCTCCAAGCTCTCGCGCCGACTGTACGAGGGCACGGTCGTCGAGGTGACGTTCTCGCGCGAGCGGAACCCGTCCATCCCCGACGATCACGTGGTGGAGGGCGTCGTCTACACGAAGGGGCCGAATCTCGTCGCCCGCGAGGCGGCGACGACCTACGAGGCAGCAGTCGACCAACTCGTCGACAAGCTCGAGCGCCAGATCGAGCGGTACCGCGACAAGCGAGTGCTCGAGCCGAGGCGAGTCGCGCGCAAGCCGAAGGGCGAGACAGCGGGCGAGGAAGCCGCGTAGCCGATGGGGAGTCGGAGTCGCCGCGGCCGCGCAGCGGCCGTCTTCAGGGATTCTTACGCGACCGGGATCCGCATGAGCGGATCGCGGTCTTGCGGGGGCTAGGCGGTGCCGCTCGATCCCGGCCGCGAGTGGCTTGCGGCCGGCATCACCGGGCTCCCGAGGCAGCGCGAGTGGGACGCGGTCGCGACCGCTGAAGTTGACGGCGTCGCGGGTGGCGAGATCGAGTTCGTCGCGCTCCCCGACGGGACGTTCGTCGTCGAGTCGGACGGCGCGGTGGATCCGACACCCTTCGCGGAAGCGCTCGCGGACGACATCGAGCGGCCGTACCGGGCTCTTGCCGTTCGACGCCCCGGGGTGTGGGCGATCGGCGCGGTCTCGATCACGGTCGGACAACTCGACCCGGACCCGCGCGGCGACGAGCTCGAGCTCACGTGGAACGGCGCGGCGCTCGACCTCGCGATCGACAACCTGCCCGCGGACCCCGCCCGCGCGGAGGCGCTCGCGCGCATCGCGCGGGCGCGGGTGCACGGCGCGTACGCGGCGCACGCGCATCGCCTCCGCGGCGACGTCTGGGAGCTGTCGGTCCTGGCGCTCTAGCTCTGCGAGGCGGACGATGCCTCGAGGCGCTCCGTGATCGTGTTGCGGAGTGCCGTTGCGATGTCGGGGTGCTCGCGCTCGAGGCGCCACATGTCCCGGTTCAGGACGGTCACCAGCGTCATGGGGCTCGTCGCGACGACGGTCGCCGTGCGCCGGCCCCCGGACAGCACGGCGATCTCTCCGAACATGTCTCCGGGCCCGAGCGCGCGAAGGATCGTCCCGTCCTGGGAGACGTCGGCGGTACCCGAGGTGATCCCGAACGCGGCAAACCCGAAGTCGCCTTCTTTGACGAGCGTCTCGCCCGCCTCGACCTGGAGCTGCTCGCACATGCGCGCGACGGACGCTCTCTGGTCGAGTGTCAGAGCGGCGAAGAGGGGGATCGCGTCGAGCTGCGCCGCATCCATCGACTCGACGCTATCCGGGTGTCTGTGATGCCACGGTGAACGGGCGGTAACGATCCGGTGGCGGTCTCGCGCAGGCTCGATCGCCGAGACCAGTCGGTACCCTAGGCCCGTGTCCACCACCTCGTTCGGCAAGTTCGAGCGCGTCCTGCGAATGGGCGAGGGGCGCCGTCTCAAGCGCCTCAAGGAGCAGGCCGAGTACATCGGCACGCTCGAGCCCGACTTCGAGAAGCTGACGGACGACGAGCTCCGCGGGAAGACGGCGGACTTCAAGCAGCGGGTCGAGAACGGCGAGTCGCTCGAGGACTTGCTCTTCGAGGTCTATGCGGCAGTGCGCGAGGCGTTCAAGCGCACCATCGGCGTCCGTCTCTTCGACGTCCAGCTGATGGGCGGGATCGTCCTCCACGAGGGCGACATCGCCGAGATGAAGACGGGCGAGGGGAAGACCTTCGTCGCCGTCCAGCCGCTGTACCTGAACGGCCTCGCAGGTCGCGGCGTCCACCTCGTCACCGTCAACGACTATCTGGCCAAGCGCGACGCAGAGTGGACGAAGCCGGTGTACGAGCTGCTGGGCAGCTCGGTCGGCTCCGTCCAGAATCTCATGCCGTTCGCGGAGCGTCGCGAGGCGTACGCGTGCGACGTGACGTACGGGACGAACTCGGAGTTCGGCTTCGACTACCTGCGCGACAACATGGCGGTCTCGCTCGACGGCGTCGTCCAGCGCAGCCATGCGTACGCGATCGTGGACGAGGTCGACTCGATCCTCGTGGACGAGGCGCGAACGCCGCTCATCATCTCGGGCGAGCCGGAGACCGCGGCGCAGACGTACTACGCGTTCGCGCGCGTCGCCGGCGATCTCGAGGGCGCGCCCGCGACGAGGAAGACGGCGAAAGGGCTCGACGAGACCGAGCTCTCCGGCGCCGACTTCCTCTACGACGAGAAGTTCAAGACGGTCTCGCCGGCGCAGTCGACGATCGAGAAGGTCGAGCGCGCGCTCGGCATCGACAACCTCTACGACCCGAAGAACGTGAGCCTCGTCAACCACCTCATGCAGGCCCTCAAGGCGGAGTCGCTGTACAAGCGGGACGTCGACTACGTCGTGCAGGAGGGCGAGGTCAAGATCGTCGACGAGTTCACGGGTCGCATCATGGAAGGGCGCCGCTGGAGCGAGGGCCTGCACCAGGCGATCGAGGCGAAGGAAGGCGTCTCGATCCGCGAGGAGAACGTCACGCTCGCATCGATCACGCTGCAGAACTACTTCCGTCTCTACGAGAAGCTCGCGGGCATGACCGGGACCGCGAAGACCGAGGAGAAGGAGTTCGTCGAGATCTACAACCTGGACGTCGTCGAGATCCCGACGAACCGTCCGGTCGCGCGGCTCGACGAGAACGACTACATCTTCAAGACGCCCGAGGCGAAGTTCGCCGCCGTGCTCGAGGACATCGTCGAGCGCCACGAGGCCGGCCAGCCGGTCCTCGTCGGAACGATCGCGGTCGAGACGTCCGAGTACCTCTCGGAGCTCCTGAAGCGAAAGGGCATTCCGCACAACGTCCTGAATGCGAAGGAGCACGAGCGCGAGGGCGAGATCATCAAGGACGCGGGCCAGCCCGGCGCGGTCACGATCGCGACGAACATGGCCGGCCGCGGCGTCGACATCAAGCTCGGCGAGGGCGTGCTCGGGCTCGGCGGTCTGTACGTGCTCGGCACCGAGCGTCACGAGGCCCGTCGCATCGACAACCAGCTCCGCGGCCGCTCGGGCCGTCAGGGCGATCCGGGGGAGACGCGCTTCTACCTCTCCGGCCAGGACGACCTCGTGCGCCTGTTCGCCGGCGACCGGATCTACAACATCATGAACCGCTTCAAGATCCCGGACGACCAGCCCATGGAGGCGTCGATCCTCTCGAAGCAGATCGAAGGTGCCCAGAAGAAGGTCGAGGAGCAGAACTTCGTCGCACGCAAGAACGTCCTCAAGTACGACGACGTCATGAACACGCAGCGCATGGTCATCTACGAGCAGCGCCGCCGAGTGCTCGAGGGCGAGGACCTGTCCGACGAGGTTCGCGAGTGGATCCGTGAGACGGTCGAGACGACCGTCGCACAGTTCGCGGACGCCGAGTACGCCGAGGAGTGGGATCTCGAGGGCCTCGTGACCGCCATGCAGTCGCTCTACGGAACGGACATCACGGTCGAGGAGCTGCACGAGGAGATCAACGTCACGGATCGTCAGGCCCTCACGGACGAGTTCGTCGAGGACGCGCTCGAGACCTACGACGAGCGCGAGCAGGCGCTCGGGCCGGAGCTCGCGCGCGAGGTCGAGCGCTTCATCATTCTCCAGACCGTCGATCAGCGCTGGCGCGAGCACCTCGAGGCGATGGACTATCTCCGCGAGGGTGTGCACCTCCGCGCCTTCGCGCAGAAGGATCCGCTCGTCGAGTACCGCGGCGAGGGGCACGTGATGTTCGAGGAGCTCGGGGCGACCATTCGCTCGGAGGTCGTCTTCACGCTGTTCCATGTCACGGTCGAGCTCGAGGAGCCGGCGCTCGAGCCGATGCAGGCGCGCGAGGGCTCGCTCCACTACGAGCACGAGACCTCCGCCGGGGCGGAAGTCATCGCCGCGGCCGGAAGCGCGGGCGCGGCGACGGCGCTGGCCGCCCCGCCCGAATCGGGATCGTTCGCGCAGGCTCCGGTCGTCAACGAGCACAAGGACATCGGCCGCAACGACCCGTGCTGGTGCGGGTCGGGCAAGAAATTCAAGCGGTGTCATGGGGCCTAGTTTTGGAGGAACCCGTGGTTCCCCCACGAGCCCCTCCTTCATCGTTCTGACCCGCTGAGCGGCGCGTGCCTCTCGGCCGGCCAAGCCGGCCTCCCGCCCGAGGGCGTTGCGCCGCCACAGTCGTCGAGTTCGCGCGGGACGATACGAGCGTGAACACGCGACTCTGGGTGACCCTCGTCGTCTCGTTGGCGTGCTTCGTCGTGCTCGCGATCGGGTACGACCGCGAGCCGCTCGCATCCGTGGACACGGACGCGGCGAAGTGGGTGGCCACCGACCTCCCGCACATCGTCGAGGTCGCGGCGCGGCCGTTCTCATGGCTCGGCGGCTGGATCGGCTTGACTGCGCTCGGCGTCGCCATGGCGGTCGTCCTCGTGCGGGAACGAGCGTGGGTGGACCTCGTGTTCCTCGGCGCCGCGCTTCTCGGAACGAGCCTTGCCACCTCGTTGCTCAAGACCTCGTTCGATCGCGACCGCCCCGATCTCGGCTCGGCCGTCCCTCTCCCCGCCTCGTCCTCGTTCCCGAGCGGTCACGCGGCCGAAGGCGTGGCAGGGCTCGGCGCGATCGCCGTCCTCGCGGCGGAACGTCTGCCCGACCGCCGAGAGCGGATATGGCTCTGGGTGGTGGTCGTGGTCGCCGGTCTCGCCGTCGGTCTGTCGCGCATCGCGCTCGGCGTCCACTATGTGACCGACGTGCTGGCGGGATGGTGCTTCGGGCTCGCATGGCTCGCGGGATGCCTGCTCGTGCGGGACCGAATGACGTCGAGGGCGGCGTGAGGTCGATCGCCGTCCTCTGTCTCGTTGCCGCCGTCGTTGTCGTCGGCTGCGATGGCAGCAACGACCGGCCGGACCTCGCCGCGTCGCCTCCGCCCACCGAGACGCAGCCCGCCCCGCCCGCGACGTCGTCCGCGGCGACCGGTGAGTTGCAGACATCCACCGATACGGCGACGTCCGCTCCGACGCCCTTGCCGCACGGGGACCGACAGGCGATCACCGCCCAGGCGGCCGCTGCGGCCGACGCGCTACGGCGGTGGGACAGCCATGTCACCGCCTGCGTCGGGCCGGACGGTACCCGCGACGATGCGGGCGCGACGTGCACGCATGCGGCATGGGACCAGCTCTTCGACCAGATGTACGCCGTGCAGTACGAGCTCCTCGCGCTGCTCGACCACATTGGTCCCGGCGCGTGCCACGAGGCGCTTTCGACGGCGGTCGACGCGGTTCACGGACTTCTGTCCGGCGCCACCCCCTTGAAGGTGGTGTGGTTGGACGACCAGCAGAAGCCGCCGAACCTGTTCGACCTCGAGTCCATCGTCGACGTCGCCCGCCCGGCGCCCGCACAACTCCACGGAGCGGCTGCGAAAGCCTGCTCGACCTGAGTCCGACGCGTCCCGCGGCTACCCTTGGCCCATGACCGAGGTAGCCGGCAAGCCGCTCGACGAGCGCCTGCAGGAGATCGGGGCCCAGCTCGCCTGGGTCCGTGATTACCTTTGACCCGGAGGCGCTAGCGACACGTCGGGCCGAGCTCGAGGCGGAAATGGGCGAGCCGGGCTTCTGGGACGACCAATTGCGAGCGGCGCGCATATCGACCGAGCAGGCAAGGGCCGCGCGCAAACTCGAGCGCTACGAGTCGCTGCTGTCCGAATACGAGGACGCGCAGGCGTTCCTCGACCTCGGAGAGGACGAGGCGGCAATCGCCGAGATGGCGGACTCACTCGAGGACGAGCTCGCGCGCGTGCGTGAGGACGCGCTCTTCATGGGGCAATACGACGCCGGCGACGCCGTCCTCGAGATCCACGCGGGGACGGGTGGCACCGACGCACAGGACTGGGCGGACATGCTCCTCCGCATGTATCTCCGCTGGGCCGCCGACCGTGATTTCGACACCGAGGTGCTCGAGGCGAGCCCGGGCGAGGAGGCGGGGCTGAAGTCCGCCACCGTCGCCGTCAAGGGCGAGAACGCCTACGGGACGCTCAGGGCCGAGCGCGGCGTCCATCGGCTCGTGCGCCTCTCGCCGTTCGACTCCGCCCATCGCAGGCACACGGCGTTCGCGCAGGTGGTGGTCGCGCCGCTGCTCCCGGACGACGCCCCGATCGAGATCGACGAGTCCGATCTTCGCATCGACACGTACCGCTCGAGCGGCGCAGGTGGGCAGCATGTGAACAAGACCGACTCGGCGGTGCGTATCACCCATATCCCGACCGGCATCGTCGTCCAGTGTCAGAACGAGCGCTCGCAGACGTCCAACAAGGCCACTGCGATGCGCATCCTCCGCTCGCGCCTCGCCGAGCTCGAGGAGGAGAAGCGCGAGGCCGAGCTCGCCCGCGAGCGGGGCGCGGCGCAGGACATCGGCTTCGGGAGTCAAATCCGCTCGTACGTGCTGCACCCGTACCAGCTGGTGAAGGACCACCGCACCGACTACGAGGTGGGAAACATCCAGTCCGTCCTCGACGGCGGGCTGGACGGGTTCGTGCACGCGTACCTGCTGGCCAAGGCCGCCGGGCAGGTCGTCTAGAGGCCGAGATGCAGGGAGATCCTCGGCTACACTGCAGCGCCCCAACGAACCGGTGCGGCCCCGAGCGGGCCGCGTGAGCATCTACTCCCGGTGACGGAAGCCATGGATACAGCGCAGATGACGGCCCTCGCCGAACCCGATACGACCGCCGCGGTGGAGACCGACAACGGACGGTCGACCGGAGCCTCCATGATCGTCCTCGAGGACGTTCGCAAGGTCTACGAGACGAATCACGTGACGGCTCTCGACGGCGTCTCCTTCGTCATCGACAAGGGCGAGTTCGTCTTCGTGGTCGGCGCGTCGGGCTCGGGCAAGTCCACGATGATCCGGCTGCTCCTCAAGGAGGTCGAGCCGACGTCCGGGCGGATCCTCGTCGGCGGCCGCGATCTCGCCCGCCTCAAGGGATCGAAGGTGCCGCTGCTGCGCCGGAACCTCGGCTGCGTGTTCCAGGACTTCAAGCTTCTCCCCAACCGCACCGCCGCCGAGAACATCGGGTACGCGCTGCGCGTCCAAGGCCAGCCGAACTCCGAGATCCGCAAGAAGGTGCCCGAGGTCATGAATCTCGTCGGCCTCGCGCACAAGATGAACTCGCGTCCGGAGGAGCTCTCCGGCGGCGAGCAGCAGCGCGTCTCGATCGCGCGGGCGATGGTCAACCATCCGCCGCTCCTCATCTGCGACGAGCCGACCGGGAATCTCGATCCCGACACGTCGGTCGGGATCATGCAGCTCCTCTACCGCATCAACCGTACGGGCACGACCATCCTCATGGTCACGCACGACCGCGAGATGGTGGACAAGATGCGCAAGCGGGTGATCGCGCTCGAGGCGGGCAAGCTCGTGCGCGACGAGCGTCGCGGGGGGTACGCCGAGGAATGACGCGCATCCGCATCCTCTTCGCCGAGGCGTTGCGGTCGATCGGCGCGAACGTGTCGACGACCGTGGCCTCGGCGCTCTCCGTGCTGATCGGGATGTTTCTCATCGGCGTGTTCATCGGGCTCGGCACGTGGCTCGTCTCGTGGTCGGACGACAAGAAGCGTGAGCTGGCCGTGCACGTGTTCATCGCCGACCAGGCGACGACCAAGCAGATCAACGCGCTCCGCGTGAAGATCGAGTCCGATCCACGGGTGAAGCCCGGCGGCGTCGACTTCATCTCGAAGGACGAGGCGCTCGCGATCATGCACAAGCGGAATCCCGAGCTCACCGCGAACCTCGCGTCGAACCCGTTGCCCGCCTCGTTCGACATCGTCCCGAAGCGCGGCGAGGACACCGAACTGATCGCACTCGCCATCCAGAAGGCGAAGCTCCCCGCCGTCGATCAGGTTCGCTACGGCAAGGAGGTCTCGCAGCGGATCCTCCAGATCGCGCGAGGGATCCAGGTCGTATTCGGGATCATCGTCGTCATCCTGCTCATGGCGTCGACCATCCTCATCGCCAACACCATCCGCCTCTCGATCTTCGCGCGCCGGCGTGAGATCGAGGTGATGAAGCTCGTCGGAGCCTCGAACTGGTACGTCCGCGGTCCCTTCATGCTCGAAGGCGTGCTGACCGGGCTCGCAGGCTCGCTGGCCGCGGTGATCTTGCTGTTCCTCGGCCGCGAGGTTGCGGTTCCGCAGATCCTCGGCCACATCCAGGACAACCCGGACGTGCGCGCGATGGCGTTCACGTGGACGGCCGCGATCCTCCTCATGGGCGGGCTCGCGATCGGCGCGCTCGGATCGGGGCTCACGCTCCGGCGCTTCCTGCGCGTCTAGTCGCGCGTACCTCCCGCTACCGTGCGCCGATGCACGGGCGCCGAGCACCGAAGGGTCGCCAGAAGCGGCCGAGCCGCTCCGTTCGCGCTCGCCGCCGGCCGGCGCACGCTGTGAAGGCCGCGGAGCAGCGCGTCACGATCACACTGCCGTCGCGCCGCGTCGAGCCCGAGCGTGTCGTCGCCCACCTCGGCCCGACGAACTCCGGGAAGACGCATGCGGCGCTGACGGAGCTCGCAGAGAAGCGCGCTGGGGTTTACGCCGGTCCTTTGCGGATGCTCGCCCAGGAGGCGCACCGCCGGCTCGGCGACTGGATCGGTGCCGAGCACGTCGGCCTCGTCACGGGTGAGGAGCGTGTGAACGAGCACGCGCCGGTCATCTGCTCGACGGTCGAGATGGCGCCGAGGTCGGGCGAGCTCCTCGTGCTCGACGAGATTCAGTGGGCGGACGACACCGAACGCGGCTCGGCCTGGACGCGACTCATGCTCGCGGGCGAGTACCGCGAGATACTCGTGCTGGGGGCGCTCGACGCGCTCCCGCTCGTCGACCGCGCCTTTCCGGGACATGAGCTCAAGGTCTTCGAGCGCAAGCTCCCGCTCGAGTTCGTCGGAGGGCGGACGCTGCGCTCGCTTACGCCTGGAACCGTCGTCGTCGCGTTCAGCCGCCGCGCCGTTCTGGCCCTCGCGGGCGAGGTGAACCGGCTGCACCCGAGTCGTGTCGCGGTCCTGTACGGCGCAATGCCGCTGTCGTCCCGTCGCGAGGAGATCGACCGCTTCCTGACGGGCGCCGCGGACGTCTGCGTCGCGACCGACGTCCTCGGGCACGGAGTGAACCTTCCCTGCGAGACGCTCCTCTTCGCCGAGACGACGAAGTTCGACGGCGAGGAGCGGCGCGACCTGCTCCCGTGGGAGCTCGCCCAGATCGCCGGCCGCGCCGGGCGCTTCGGGCTCGTCGAGCGCGGTCACGTCGGCGTGCTCACCGGGCTCGGCTGGGGTGTCGCGAATCCGGAGCTCGTCGAGTCCGCGCTCGAGCCACACGTGCCGCTTCCAGGCGGGTACTTCGGGTACCGCGCAGTCGACGAGGCGCGTATCCGGCCGCAGCTCTCCGATCTCGGTGTGCAGGATCCGCTGCAGCTCGACGCGGCACTCGTCGCCTGGCACCGGGTTGCGCTACGCGAGTGGGCGTACGAGAGCTGGCTGGCGGTCGAGTCGCTCCAGCCGCTCAGGCTCCGACTTCAGGCCGTGCAGCGGCGGCTCGCCGAGCGAGGCCGGAGCTTGCCCCTTGTCGATACCTGGAAGCTGGTCAACGCACCCGTGGACGAGGACGGCCTCGAGTTGCTCGCGACGCTCGCACTTGCGATCACGGGTGATCGTGTCGCTCGGCCGCAGCTCAACTTCGTCCTCGACTCGGCGCGGCTCAGAGGCGCGTCTCTCGAGGACGCCGAGCGGGCGGGGCGCGAGGCGAGCATCCTGCGTTGGTTCGCACTCCAGTATCCGGGGGTGGGCGGCGTCACTACCGAGCGCGCCGCCGCGCTCGAGGAGGCAGCGGCGGCACGCGTCGTGGCGAGACTGCGCGTCGAGGTCGAGTCGCCGACGATCGGGCGCTGCCGATCGTGCGGCCGCTCCTGTCCGCCCTGGTTCCCGCTGTGCGACCGCTGCGCCGGGATCGCGGCGCGCGCGTGATATGAACTCGGCGTGACCGCCGCCGAGCTTCGTGCGATCCCGCTCTTCGAGAGCGCCAGCGACGCCGCTCTCGAGCGGCTGGCCGCCGAGTCCGGTGAGCTCGTCGCCAGCGCCGGTCAGATCATCGCGATGGAAGGCGACCGGGGCTCCGGGATGTTCGTCATCCTCGACGGGACGGCAAGGGTCGAGTGGCGCGGTGGCTCCGTCGATCTCGAGGCCGGGACGTTCTTCGGCGAGCTCACGCTCCTGGCGCCGGGCGGGCGGCGGAACGCCCGCGTGCGTGCTGCCAGCGAGATGCGCTGCCTTGCGGTACCGCGCGACACGGCGCTCGACGTGATCGAGTCCGAGCCCCCCGTCGCACTCGCGATGCTCCGCGAGGTCGCTCGGCGCTTCGCCTCTGCGCTGCCCGACGAGTAGCGCTCCATACACTCCGCCGGTGGCCAAGCCGACCGGAACCGAGCTCATCGCCGAGAACCGCCGCGCGCGGCGCGACTACGACCTGCTCGAGCGCGTCGAGGCGGGAGTCGTTCTCACCGGCACCGAGGTGAAGTCGGCGCGTGGCGGATACGTGCAGATCGGCCAGGCGTACGCGGACATCCGTGACGGCGAGGCCTGGCTCATCGGTGCGTCGATCTCCGAGTACGCACAGGGCGGCCCGCTCGGGCACCAGACGGACCGCGATCGCAAGCTCCTCCTGCACCGCGGCGAGATCGACTCGCTCTACGGGAAGGTGCGGGAGAAAGGCCTGACGCTCGTTCCGACGCGCATGTACTTCAAGGATGGGAAGGTGAAGGTCGAGATCGCGCTCGCACGCGGCCGCGAGCGCGCCGACAAGCGCCGCGTCGTCGCCGAGCGCGACGCGCAGCGCGACATCGAGCGCGCGCTCAAGCGCCGTCGCTGATCCGTGCGAACCGGACAGGCGGCCGGCTCCGTAGTACGCTCGCAGGACTGTCGACGGGGAAAGGAGAGCCGATGCGACGAGTCGCGCTGACCGCGAACGGCGTGCACCACGACCTCGAGCTCGAGCCGCGTGAGCTCCTCGTGTTCGTCCTCCGCGAGCGGCTGGGTCTCACGGGAACGAACGTCGGCTGCGACACCTCTTCGTGCGGGGCGTGCACCGTGCTCGTGAACGGCGAGTCGGTGAAGTCCTGCACGATGCTCGGCGTCCAGGCCGACGGGCTGGAGATCACGACCATCGAGGGGCTGGCGCACAACGGCGAGCTCCATCCGGTCCAGCAGGCGTTCCACGATCACCACGCTCTCCAGTGCGGCTACTGCACTCCGGGGATGGTGCTCGCTGCCGTAAGTCTCATCGAGAGTGGCGCAGCGACCGACGAGGCAGCGATTCGCGAGGGGCTCGAGGGCAACCTCTGCCGCTGCACCGGGTACCACAACATCGTGAAAGCGGTCGCGTCGGCCGCGGGAGTGGCGTCATGACCGCGGTCGAGACAGCACCGAAGGTGATGGGCACGTCCGTGAAGCGGAAGGAGGACGCATCGCTCCTCCGCGGGCGCGGGACCTACGTCGACAACCTCACGCTGCCGGGCACGGCGTACATGGCCGTGGTGCGCAGCCCGTATCCGCACGCGCGCATCGTGCGCGTGAACCTGGACGCGGCGCGCGCCGCGGAGGGCGTGGTCGCTGCGTACTCCGGCGCCGACCTCGCGGACGAGTGGAAGGGCTCGCTTCCGTGCGCATGGCCGGTCACCGAGGACATCAAGATGCCGCCGCACTTCCCGGTCGCGATCGACGAGGCGCGCTACCAGGGTGACCCGGTCGCGGTCGTCGTTGCCGAGAGCCGCGCGCTCGCCAAAGACGCCGCAGAGCTCGTCGACGTCGAGTACGAGACGCTGCCGTCGATCTTCGGCGTCGAGAAGGCGCTCGAGGAGGGTGCCCCGCTCGTGCACTCCGACCTCGGGACGAACGAGTGCTACGTGTGGAAGCTGGAAACGGAGGCCGTGCAGGCTGCGATCGACGCCGCGGATGTCGTGGTCAAGCGCCGCTACTACCAGCCACGCCTCATACCGAACGCGATCGAGCCTCGTGGAGTGCTCGCGCAGGTCGGGCCGACCGGCGACGTGACGCTGTGGTCCGCCACGCAGACGCCGCACATCCAGCGGTTCGTCCTGCAGCTGGTGCTCGGCATCCCCGAGTCGCAGATTCGCGTGATCGCGCCCGACGTGGGAGGAGGCTTCGGCTCGAAGATCCAGGTGTACGGCGAAGGTCCGATCGCAATCGCGCTCGCACGTCGACTCGGCCGCCCCGTCAAATGGACGGAGGAGCGGGCCGAGAACTACGTCGGCACGATCCACGGCCGCGACGTCGTGCACGAGCTGACGTTCGCGGCGACGAAGGACGGTGACATAACGGCAGTGAAGTCCGAGGCATGGTGCGCGATGGGTGCGTACCTCGAGCTCGTCACGCCGGGCATCCCGATACTCGGTGCGTGGATCTACTCGGGGCCGTACGAGATCCCGAACTACAGCGTGACGTTCACGGGCGTCTTCACCCACACGACGCCCACTGATGCGTACCGCGGCGCCGGCCGGCCCGAGGCGACCTACGTCCTCGAGCGGACGATGGACGCGCTCGCCCGCGAGCTCGGGATGGATCCTGTCGCGCTTCGGCGCAGGAACTTCGTCAAGGAGTTCCCGCACACGATGGCCTCGGGGCTCACGATCGACTCCGGCGACTACGAGTCGACGCTCGACAAGCTGCTCGAGCATCTCGATCTCGCTTCGATCCGCGCCGATCAGGCGGCTCGACGCGAGAGCGGTGCAGCGAAGCAGATCGGAGTCGGCTTCTCGACGTACAACGAGATGTGCGGCCTTGCGCCGTCGCGCATCCTCGGAGCGATCCGCTACGCGGTCGGCGGCTGGGATGCGACGACGATTCGCTTCCAGCCCCTCGGCTCCGTGCAGGTCGTCCTGGGCACGTCACCACACGGCCAGGGGCACGAGACGACTTTCGCGCAGATCGTCGCCGATCAGCTGGGAGTCGGCGTCGACGACGTGGACGTGATCCACGGCGACACGGCGTCCTCGCAGCTAGGGATGGACACCTACGGGAGCCGCTCGTTGACCGTCGGCGGCATCGCGGCCTTCCACGCGAGCCAGAAGGTGATCGCCAAGGCCCGCAAGATCGTCGCGCACCAGCTCGAGGTGTCCGAGGACGACCTCGAGTTCGAGAACGGAACGTTCGGCGTGAAGGGCTCGCCCGACCGGAACATGACGATCCAGGCCGCAGCGTTCGCGGCCCACGCCGCGCACGATCTTCCGGACGGGATGGAGCCGGGGCTCGAGGAGACCGCGGTGTTCGACCCGCCGAACTTCTCGTGGCCGGGTGGCGCGCACGCTGCGGTGGTCGAGGTGGATACGGAGACCGGCGACACGCGGCTCGTCCGCTACGTCGCCGTCGACGACGTCGGAAACCCCGTCAACCCGCAGATCATCGACGGGCAGGTCCACGGAGGGGTGACACAGGGCGTCGCTGCGGCCCTCTTCGAGGAAGGCGCCTACGACGACGAGGCCAACCTCCTGACCACGACGATGGCGACCTACCTCGTCCCGTCGGCGGCGGAAGTGCCGTCCTACGAGACCGACCGCACGGAGACGATGGCCGACAACCCGCTCGGCGTGAAGGGGGTGGGGGAGACGGGCACGATCGCCGCCGCTCCGGCAGTCATCAATGCAGTGGTCGACGCTCTCTCGCACCTCGGCGTCACCGACGTCGGGCTCCCGGCGACGCCCGAGCGAGTGTGGAAGGCGATCGAGGAGGTGAGGTCGTGATCCCCGCTCCGTTCGACTACGTCGTCGCCGACCATCCCGACCAGGCGATCGAGCTCCTCGGCAAGCGTGAGGACGCGAAGCTCCTCGCCGGCGGCCATTCGTTGCTGCCGGCGATGAAGCTGCGTCTCGCCCGGCCCGCCCTCCTGATCGACGTGGGTCGCATCGGCGACCTCTCCTATGTGCAGGAAGAAGGGGACTGGGTCGCCATCGGCGCGCTCACGCGGCACAAGGACGTCGCCTCCGCTCCGGCGCTCCGAGAGCACTGCCCGATCGTGTCCTTCACCGCCGGGCAGGTCGGGGATCCTCAGGTGCGGCATCGTGGGACGATCGGAGGGTCGATCGCATACGGTGACCCGGCGTCGGATCTTCCGGCCGTGATCCTCGCGCTCGACGCCGAGCTCGTCGCCCGGGGGCCCGAGGGCGACCGGGCGATTCCGGCGGCGGAGTTCTTCACCGGCGTCTTCCAGACGGCTCTCGCCCCGAACGAGATGCTCGTGGAGGTACGCGTCCCGAAGCTCGGAGGCGCGGGCTGGTCGTACACGAAGATGAGCCGCCGCGCTCAGGACTGGGCGACGGTCGCCGTCGCGGCAGTCGTGCACGGCAACGGGTCCGTCGAGCGAGCGTCGGTGGCGCTCACGAACATGGGAGCCACGCCGCTCCACGCGGCAGCTACTCAGCGGGCCCTCGTCGACGGTGCCTCGATCGAAGACGCGTCGGCACTCGCCGCGGACGGCACCGAGCCGCCCTCGGACCACGCCGCGAGCTCCGACTTCCGCCGCCACCTCGTACGCGTCCTCACGCGACGGGCGCTGGCGGAGGCGACGACGCACTAGAGCAAGACGTCAAGGGCCGCCCGTTCGGGGCGGCCCTTGGTCGACCGACACTTGGCTGCGCCGCTAGCGCAGCGTATAGGCGCGCTCGGGCGCCGGAACCTGCTCGAGGAGCGTGCGGAGCACGTCGTCCGTGCTGAGCCCGTCCGCGACGATCATCCGATGGCGCAGGACGTACGGCGCGATCTCGCGGACGTCCTCGACGGTGACCTCCTCGCGGCCCGAGAGTCGGGCGTTCGCCTTCGACGCGCTCGCGAGGTGCATGATCCCGCGTGAGCTCACGCCGAGCTCGACGCCGGCCACGTCACGGCTCTGCCGCGCGAGGGCGACCATGTAGCGTCCGACTTCCTCCGGCAGCTCGGTCGCGTCGAGCTCGTCCCGCGCCCGATCGAGACCTACCACGCCGAGCAGCGGTCGAACCTCGCCGAGCATGTCCGGTGCGACGCCCTTGTGCGGCAGGTCGAGCATCTGGTACTCGCTCTGCGCGTCCGCGTAGTCGAGCTCGATCTTGAAGAGGAAGCGGTCGAGCTGCGACTCGGGAAGCTCGAACACATCGCGGTGCTCGTACGGGTTCTGGGTTGCGATCACGAGGAACGGATCGGGCAGCTTGTGCGCCTTCCCCTCGACCGTGACCTGCCGCTCCTGCATCGCCTCGAGGAGGGCCGCCTGCGTGCGTGGGGGTGTCCGGTTGATCTCGTCGGCGAGAAGCACGTTGGTGAAAACGGAGCCCGGGAAGAACACCTGCTCGCCCATGCGAAGCGTGTTGACGCCGGTAAGCTCGGCGGGCGTCGTATCCGGCGTGAACTGGATGCGCTTGAACGTCGCTCCCAGCATGTGCGCAGTGGCGCGCGCGAGAAGCGTCTTCGCGCTGCCCGGCGGGCCCTCGAGCAGCACGTGCCCACGGGCCAGTGCGGCGACGAGCAGCAGCTCGACTGCGCGCTCCTGCCCGATTACGACCTTCGAGATCTCGGCCTTCGCGCGTTCGCGCAGGTCGATGAGGCTCTCGTACGGCGCCTCCATCAGCAGTGCCACGATCGTTTCCTCCCCGTCTGGGTGCTCGGCCGCCCCATGGTAGCGCGGTATGAGGAGGCTCCCAACCCGGCTCCCCAGCCGCGTTGCCTCCTCTCGAACTATCCGGCCCCCTATTGGGGGAGTCAACCCCTCGACCGAGGGACTGCTACGAGACCGGCGAGATCGGCGGCGGAACGGCGGCGGGAACGCCCGCCATCGCGTCGAGGAGCACCGTGTCCACGTTCGTACCGTCCTGCACGGCGATGCGATGCCGGAGCACGAACGGGGCCATCTCGCGGACGTCCTCCACCGTGACGCTCTCGCGTCCGTTCAAGCGGGCATTCGCCTTCGATGCCATCACGAGGTGGATCATCGCGCGCGAGCTCACGCCGAGCTCGACGCCCGGGATCTCGCGCGTGCGCCGGCCGACCGCCACGATGTAACGGCCGACGGACTCGGGGACGTCGGTGTGCTCGAGCTCTTGCCGCGCCTTGTCGAGGCCGACGACGCCCAGCAGCGGGCGAACCTCGCCGAGCATGTCAGGGGCGATGCCCTTGTGGGGGAGGTTGAGCATCGCGAGCTCCGACTCGGCGTCGGCGTAGTCGAGCTCGATCTTGAAGAGGAAGCGGTCGAGCTGACCCTCGGGGAGGGGGAAGACGCCCTCGTGCTCGTGCGGGTTCTGCGTCGCGATCACGAGGAACGGGTCGGGGAGCTTGTGCGCCTTGCCGTCGACGGTGACCTGGCGCTCACCCATGGGCTCGAAGAGCGCGGCCTGGGTGCGCGGCGGCGTGCGGTTGATCTCGTCTGCGAGCAGCACGTTCGTGAAGACCGCGCCCGGCATGAAGAGGTGCTCGCCCGCGCGAATGACGTTCTGTCCGTTCAGCTCGACCGGCGTCGTGTCCGGCGTGAACTGGATGCGCTTGAACGCGGCGCCGAGCATGTGCGCGACGGCGCGCGCGAGGAGGGTCTTCGCGCTCCCGGGTGGGCCTTCGAGGAGGACGTGCCCGTGCGCGACGGCTGCGATGAGGAGCAACTCGACGGTGCGATCCTGGCCGATGACGACCTTCGACACCTCCGACTTCGCCCGCTCGCGCAGGTCGGCGAGGTCGTCGTACTTTTCCTCCATCATCAGTGCCACTGCCGTGTCCTTTCGCCTCGTTTCCGCCTGCGCAAGGCCCGTTCCCAGCGCTTGCCGCAGCCGGGCCGACACGGTTATCGGCAGCTATCCTCTTGCCCTTAACACACATACGGGGGCGATCAGGTCTCGACGTGGTCGGTTCTCCGGCAGAGCTGCGAGCCGAGGTCGCCGGTTGGCCTCGTAAATCAACCGGCACCAAAGCAAGTGCGAACAAGAACGAACTCGCACTCGCCGCCTAGTCGAAGCTAGGTGAGGCGACGTCGACCCGGGTTGGGCCCGAGGCCCGGGATCCGGCGCCAACTATCGGGCTTGGCACCAAGGGAGAGCCAATCGCCTGAGGTGTGACGACGCAGGATGGCTGGCCCGTCGGTTGGTCGTCCGTGAACCGGCCGGCGGGTGAGATCAAGCACGGACTACGCTCGTAGACGCTCTGTTCGGTGCGACCGCGGACGCGGGTTCGATTCCCGCCGCCTCCATCTCGATTTGCCCAACTCCCTCGATGCCGTACGGGTTCGCACCTCGGACGTAGGAGTGATCCGGGATCTTGCGTCGGCGCGACTTTGGCCTGACGCGTTGCGCGCGGCTACTTGCGGGCCATCGCGCCGCTCTATGATCGACGCCCGTGCGAGTCGGGCTCGTCGGCTGCGGACGTTGGGGTGTGAACATCCTTCGCGATCTGTGCCTCCTCGGCTGTGAGGTAGGCGTCGTGGCGCGCTCGAACGCGAGCGTGACCCGCGCACGGGACGGCGGCGCCAGATATGTCGTCGACGATCTCAACCAGCTAGGCGATGTCGGTGGGCTCGTGGTCGCGACGCCTATCGCGACGCACGCACCGGTCATCGGACAAGCGCTCGAGATCGGCGTTCCCGTCTTCGTGGAGAAGCCGCTCTGCGACGACTCGGATGCTGCGACGCGGCTCGCGACGTCGGCGAGTGCGCGGCTCTTCGTCATGGACAAGTGGCGTTACCACCCGGGCGTCTTGGGGATCACTGCGATCGCCCGCGAGGGCGCGCTTGGCCGAGTGCGCGGGCTGAGGACGGTGCGTGTCCAGCCCGGCAACCGCCACGCCGAGGACGCCGTGTGGGTGCTCGCTCCGCACGATTTGTCCATCTTCCTGGAAGTGTTCGGCGAGCTCCCGCAGCCGCGGGCCGCGGTGGGAACCTGGGAAGGCGAGCGGCTCGTGACGATGCACGGCGTTCTGCAGGGGGCCCATACGTGGCATGTCATGGAAGTGTCGGAACGAGCGCCCCGAGCTGAGCGTCGAATCGAGCTTCATGCCGACGACGGCGTCGCCGTCCTCGAGGACGGTTGGGACGAGCACATCACTGTGTATCGCGGTGGAGGCGCGGAGCGGGTTCCGACCCCGGGCGAGCTTCCGCTCCTCGCCGAGCTTCGAGCCTTCGTGGCGCATCTGAGTGGCGGCCCGCCTCCGAGATCGAGCGCCGCCGAAGGTGCTGCCGCCGTTGCGACGATCGCGTCGTTGAGAGAACTCGCATGCCCGACGTAGCGATTCTCATCCCGACTCACGAGCACGCTGAACTGCTTCCGTTCGCGCTCCGCAGCGCGCTCCGGCAGGACGGCCCGTCGGTCGAAATCCTGGTCGTCGGGGACGGCGTGGAGGATGTCACGCGCGAAGCGCTGGCTCCGTTTCTCGCGGACCCACGCGTGCGCTTCTTCGACCTCGTGAAGGGCGAACGCCACGGCGAGCTCCTGCGCCATGCTGCGCTGCTCGAGTCGTCGGCGCCGATCGTCTGCTACCTGTCGGACGACGACCTGCTCCTCCCTTCGCATGTTGCGCACGTGGTGGGACTGCTTCGGGAGGCCGACTTCGTGACAGGCGCGCCCGTGAACGTCTGGCCGGACGGGAGTCTCCGTTACAACGCCTTCGATCTCGGCCGGCCGGAATTCCGGCAGGTGCTCCTCGCTGGTCGCGGCGGTGGAGGGCTCACGGGCGTGGCTCACACCCGTGAGCTGTACGACCGCTTGCCTGTCGGCTGGAGCCCCGCGCCTCCCGATGTCCCCACGGACATCTATATGTGGCGTCGGTTCGTCGCGCTCCCCGGATTCAGAGGCGCAACATCGGAGACGTTGACCTCGCTCGTATTCCCAAGTCCCCTCAGGGCGCACATGACGATGGCGGAGCGCGTTGCAGAACTCCGCCTCTGGGAGAGCCGTCTGTGCGATCCCGACTTTCAGCAAGAACTGGCGCAGCTCGTCGCAATCGCGGCTAGGAGAGCGGCGGAGCGGCTCAAGCTCACCTCACTCGCCGTCGAGGCCGAGCTTCATCGAGTTCAGGCGACGCGCTGGTGGCGGGCTCGGAGAGCGCTCGCGGAGTTCAGGCCGGCACGAAAACTTCGGACCATACGGCGTGAAGCTCGTTGAGCGATCCGAGGCTCCCGTCGCGGTTCGAGATCTCGGGCTCCGTGCAGGGCCAGGCGATGCCAAGAGCAGGGTCGTCCCAGCGGCAGCCCAACTCGTCCGCAGGATCGAACTCGTGACTGACCGCGTACACGTGGATCGACGGCTCATGGAAGTAGAACCCGTGTGCCACACCCTGGGGTATGACGAGCGCTGACGGCGCCGCTGCCGCGAGCTCGACGATCCGCCCTTCTCCTTCGGTGGGTGAGGCCGGACGCAGATCGTGCAGGCCGATCGTCGCTGCGCCCGAGACGAGCGTGAGATAGTCGGCGTGCCGACGATGGACGTGTACGCCTCGTAGGACGTTCGCTGAGGAGTGCACGGCGTTCCATTGGACGGGCGTCACTCCCGTCTCCCACGATCCCCGGTAGAGCTCCGTGAACGCTCCTCGTCGATCGACATGAGGGGTCAGCGGGATAACGGCGACGCCAGCGAATGGCACGCGAGGAGTATGACCGAGGTGCGTCCGGTTCGAGTACCTTCCAGATCGGCGCCGAGGGTCTCACGAAGGCGTTGGTCCGGCACGTT